>JAJFFF010000023.1 GCA_021776785.1 Planctomycetota bacterium
TCGACTCCGATTCCTCGCTCTCGCTATTCCAAGCACTTCTTCAACGGGCTTTAGCAGCCCATTGAAGAAGCCACATGGGCTGCGAGCGGATCTCGAAGGCGATCTCTGCGTCGCGAATCCTCGCTGTAGCGTTGCTACAGCTGCGGTTCGCTCCTTGATCTCGCCTCCGATCTCTCGCTCTCGCTATTCCAAGCACTTCTTCAACGGGCTGCTAGCGGAGCATCGCGATGAGAAGGACCGCGAAGTAGGCCAGCGCGCCCGCGTACCGCACGGCGCGTGGGGCGTTGCAAGCCAGCAGGATAGACCCGGCGATCAGAGATCCGACGCATGCGATCGGGCGCCCGGGGCCGTGAAGATCAACGCCGGCCAAAATGAGCAGCACCGGAAGCGGCACCATCCACCAATCCACGTTGGTGGGGCTCTCTTTGCGGCGGCGGCGGCCCGCGCGTAAGAACCGAGGGCGCGCTTCGCCAGCGACGCGCGACTTCGTAAACGGACGGCGCCAGCTTCGCATGCTCGTGTGCTGCTTGATCTTGCGAAAGAAACCGTACATGCGTGGCCTACCAGACCGGCGGGCTGCCTTGCGAGAGCGTGGCGATACAGTACATCCACAACAGCAAGTAGCTCAGCAGCCCCAATCCCTTCTTTAAGAAACTTGCGTCTTGGGATGCGAGCATTCCCATCGCAATCATCGATCCCATCCATGCCATAGCCGGGCCCGGTCCGTGTCCCGGGACGAACAAAGCGAGAATCGGCAGAGGAACCATCCAACCGAGCCAACGCAGCCAACTCGCCTGCGGCCTCGGCTTGCGCGACCGCCGTCGACCCGCACGGATGTTTTTCGAGAACGCGTCACCGCTGCGTCGCGCCGCTGAAAGCGGACGTCGAAAACTTCGAACGCGCGTGTCGATTCGGACCCGTCGGAAGTAACCGTACATAGAGCGGTGTTACCCGACGTGCATGGCCCTTATTCGTTCGCTTGGGTTCGGGTACGCTTGGGGTCATGCCGATTCTCGACGTCGAGATCGTGGCTTCTTCGCCCGACGCGATCGCCCCGCCGCTTGCGCAGACGCTCGCGGACACCGTCGCCCCGCTCCTGGGCGCCGCGCCCGGGCGCGTTTGGGTCAAACTGCGCCGGCTGCCGCGCGCGCACTACGCCGAGAACGAGAGTCCGCGCGACGAGACCTCGCCGGTTTTTGTGAAACTTCTCCAGCGGTCGCCACCGGTCGCTGCGGAGCGCAAGAAACAGGTCGCGCGCCTCACGCCCGCGATCGCCGCCGCTTGCGGACGCGACCCCTCGTGTGTCCACATCTTCTACGAATCGCCCGCCGCGGGTCGGGCGTCGTTTGGGGGCACGCTGATCGACGACATCGAGTAACGCGCCCTTATCATGCGCGCATGGAACTCACCGGCAAACGCGCTCTCATCACCGGCGGCAGCGAGGGCATCGGCTACGGCATCGCGGAGGCGTTGAAGCGCCGCGGCGCGGTCGTGGCGATCAACGGCCGCAACGAAGACAAACTCAACGCCGCGGCGCAAAAGCTCGACGTGACGGCGATCGCCGGCGACGTGGGCTCCGAAGCCGACGCCGTCCGCATCGTCGAGACGTTTACGAGATCCGCGGGCGGGATCGATATCTTGGTCAACAACGCGGGCTTCGGTCTCTTCAAGCCGCTGGTGGAGATCGAGCTCAGCGAATTCGAGTCCGTCTACCGCACGAACGTGTTCGGCGCGTTCCTCATGGCGCGTGAAGCGGCCAAGCATTTCATCAAACAAGACGAGGGCGATCTCATCAACATCGCCTCGACGTCGGGGCTCAAGGGCGGACGCGGCGCGACGATGTATTCGTCGAGCAAATTCGCGCTGCGTTCGATGTCGGAGTGCTGGCGCGACGAACTCCGTCGTCACAACGTGCGCGTCATGCACGTGAATCCGAGCGAAGTGCTGACGCCGTTTGGGTCCAAGGCTGGCTTTGCACAGGAGCCGTCGCCCAAAAAACTACGCCCGCAAGAGATCGCGGACGCGATCGTGGGGGCGTTGCAGTTGGACCGTCGCGGATTCATTCCGGAGTTCAGTGTGTTCGCAACCAACCCGTTCTAGCGGCGGTCGTACGAGCACGACGCGACGCGTTATTCCGAGTGATCGTCGTTGGGGTTGACGAGTTGCAGTTCGTGCCCGTCCGGCGTGAAAAAGTGAAAGCAATGTCCACGCTTCTCCGTGGCGACACGCGCGGCGTGGAGGCGCGCGACATCGCGCTCGAGTGCGTCGCTGTAGAGCACGAGGCAACCGCTCCCTGGGTTGGGTTCACCCTCGCGCAATAGCAGCTCAAACGAACCGTGCTTGACCCACTGAAACGGCCCCTGATCCGCTTCGTGAGCAAACCCCAAGACGTCGCAGAAAAACTGAGCGGTGTCCGGCGCCGAGCGCACCGTCCATTCAAGATGACCAAGTCGCATATCCCAAAGATGCTCCAGCCCCGCAAGGCGTGCCAAGAATAAAAACGAGAGCGAAGCGGAAAATCGCCAGAGGCGCCAGCGAGCGTCAAAGGCATGCCAAAGAACATCGAGCGCCAACATCGTCAGATGTTGATAAACACGGACCGCCACGCGGAAAATCGCCAGACGCGACAGCGAGCGTCCAAGGGCATGCCAAACCGAACGAACGTCCAGCGCCAACATCGTCAGATGTTGATAAACACGGACCGCCACGCGGAAAATCGCCAGAGGCGACAGCGAGCGTCCAAGGGCATGCCAAACCGAACGAACCTCAAGCGCCAACATCGTCAGATGTTGGTCAATAAACACCGATCGTCAGATGTTGATAAACACGGACCGCCACGCGGAAGATCGCCAGAGGCGACAGCGAGCGTCAAGGGCATGCCAAACCGAACGAACCTCGAGCGCCAACATCGTCAGATGTTGGGCAATAAGAAGGAGCAGTGGGTGACAGCCCTAAAAGGCATCTCCTGGAGTCGGCGCTCAAAGACGACTAACTCACCAAGCCAACACAGCTGGCGAAAGAGCGCTAACTTCCCCTTCCCCACTGCTCCTAAGCTCCATCTTGGTCGCGGGCGGGATGCCTGTAAATAGTGGACCTCTTTCGTTGTGCGCTCGTAACTGATTGCCTGTGCAGTAGTTACGTCCGCGCCGCTGTATAGGGCGAGCCGGGCGGTTCGCGGTACGGCGCCCGAGCGACCAATAGTCCCAACCCAGAATCACAATGACGCCAGAATTGGGACCAATCGATATGGGCGGCGATTGATGGGCGGCTGCGATAGGTTTGGCGCCATGAAGTTTCCCGCGCCTTTGCGCATTCATCTGATGGGCTTGCGCGTTGTCGTCGCCGCCCTGCTGATGGGGCCGGTGATGTTTTTCGCGGCGGGCTTTGTGCTCGGGAAAGATGCCGGCGTCGAAGCGGGTCGGCTGCTTACTTGGATCGGTCTGGGCGTCGGGCTGGTGGCGCTGGCGCTACGCGGACCGTTGCGCCACAAACTCGCGGCCCGCGGTCGCCGCACGATCCGCGACGGCTCGTTTCAGCCCCACGGCGCGATGACCGGCGAGGCGTGGGAGCACGCGCTCGCCGAATCCGGTGATGTCGCACGGCTGTACTCGATCTATCAGAGTTGCACGGTGATACCGGCGGGCATCTTGGAGACGGGGATCTTGGTCTGCGGACTCGGGTTCTTCATCAGCGGCGTTTCGGTCGCGCTCGCGGTCGGGGCTTCGTTAACGGCCGTGCAGGCCTTTCTCCACTGGCCGCGCGAGGACGCCGTCACCGCGTGGCTCGACAACCAGCAGCAGCTGCTAGCACGCGGCGAATAGCCCGGCGGACGCGCGCCGCTGTGCAAAGCGCACCGTCACTTTACAATGCGCGCGTGAACGCCTGGCACGACGTCGATCTAGGACCGGACCCCACGCGTGAGTTTCGGGCGGTCATCGAGATCCCCGCCGGATCGCGTGCTAAGTACGAACTCGACAAGGACACCGGGCTCCTGCGCTTGGACCGCGTTCTCTATAGCGCGGTGCACTACCCGGCCAACTACGGTTTTTTGCCGCGGACGTATTGCGAAGACGGCGACGCGCTCGACGTGTTGGTGCTCTGCCGCGAGAACCTCGCGCCGCTCTGCATTGTCGATGCGCGTCCACTCGGCGTGATCACCATGACCGACGACATGGGGCGCGACGACAAAATCATCGCCGTGGCCGCACGCGATCCTGAGTTCGCGGGCATGTACGAGATCGGCGACCTACCGCCGCACCGCATGCGCGAGATCAAGCAGTTCCTCCTCGACTACAAGACGCTCGAGAAAAAAGAGGTCAACATCGATGACCTCCGCCCGCGCGTCGAGGCCATCACCGTGATCGAGGACTCGATGGCGCTCTACCAAGAAGAGTACGGAAAGTAATCGTCGTGACGCGGCGTACGGTTCTTTCGTTCCTATTGCTTGCCACGTTGATCGCGGCGGAAGAGGCCGACACATGGCTCGCGGAACTCGGCGCTGCCGAACCTGGCAAACGTCGCGCCGCGCAACGGCGCTTGCAGACTACGCAGCCGCAGTGGAGTGCGATCGTGCGCGAGTTGCGCACCGGAAGCGCCGAAACGAGGCGAGCGTTGCGTCGTCACGTCCGCCGTCGGTTGTATTACGCGCCCGCGTCCGAAATGAATCAGTGGATCGGCCACCTGCTCGAAGAGCCGGATCTGGGCCGATCGTTCGTCGGTGATTTGGCGCGGCTCGCCGAAAGTTCGGGCGGCTCAAGCGCACGCGGGGCGGCGCGTGTCGCGGCCATGAAACTTCTGGGCACACGCACGTATGTGCGCGCGATGGCGGAGAGTCCCGACGATCATGACGCGCTTCGACAGTTTGCACCGGGTGAAGCGGACCGGCTGATCTATGCCGCGGGCCTCGCCCGGAACGCGAACGAGCCGGGCGTCGGCGCGTATGTTCCCAAACTGTTTGCCGGCGATCCCGAAGCCGAGGCGCTCTTATTGGGCGGCGTTGCCGAAACGTCCGGCGCGTGGGCCAACCACGCCCTCGAGCTGCTTTTGCGAGGGCCGATTTCGGAGGCCGCAGGCGAGATCGTTGCGCTGCGTGTTTCGAACACGTCGTCGGGCGACTTGGACCACTTGTGTCGCACGTTGTTAAGGCGCCCGTGGCCGCCCTCGTTGACCCGCGCGCTCGCACCGACTGTCTGCGCGCGACTCGAGGGCGACGAAAAAACGCGATTGGGACTGGGCGCGCTGGTCGTGCGCTTGCGTGGCATTGCACGCGCGCAAGGCATGAAGGGCGACGACGCGGTCAAGGCCGCGGTGCAGAAGTTGGAGCAAACGATCGCGCGCGAGGCTAAGCAGGACGGCCTCGTCGGCTACTCCGTGCGGCTTGCATCCGCCCCCGACGATGCCGCGCGGAAAGCGCTCCACAGCGAGTTTGCAAAATGGCCGGAGAGTGAGCGCGTGAGCGCGCTCGCGACGCTCGCCCGCTTCGATGTGGAACCGTGCGGGGCTCTTGTGGCCGAGCGCCTCCAGCACGGAACCGACAACGAGGCCGGCGCGATCCTGGCGCATTTGGAAGTGCGTGACGAGCGCATCACGGCGCGTCTTGTGCAACTCGTGCTCGAAAAGAACCGGCTCGGCGCGCAGGCGCTCGAGCGACTGGTGGCGATGGACCGCGCCGTTGCGAACGCATCCCTGCGCAAGCTATTGCGTTCCGCAGTGGCCGGCGCGTACGGCGCGGATGTGCGGTCCGGAGCGATCGCAAGTTGTCGGAATCTCACGTCGTTGCCGGCGCCCGTCGTCGCAGAACTCGTGAAGTTGTTCGACAAAGACGTCACGCTCGATCACGCCGCGCTGCTCGAACTCAAGTCAACGGCGGATTGGTTGGCGCAGTCCGGGCCGCGCGCGTGTCTGCCGCTCTTTGTGCGCCTCGCGCAGGGTCGCGCGCCGAAGGCCTTTACACGCCAGTACCTCTCCGCATCGACGATGCGCCTCCCGTTTCTCAAGGCGGCGATCGCGACCGACGTGCGCCATCCGAGCCTCCGGCCCGCGTTGCAGCTGGCCCTCCAAGGCGACTTGCGGTCGCTGCGGCAAACCGCCCTCACGGCATACCTGCGCGTGACCGATCCGGACGCGACGGACCGCCGCGCGATGCATCAATTGCTGAGTTCACGCTCAGGCGTGGAACGGCGCGTCGCCACGCGCCTGATCGCCCGCTGGAAGCGCTGAGCTAGTTCCCGATGCGCTTGAGGGCGGCTTCCGCCGCGTCGCGCACGTCGGGGCTTCCATCCTTGCTCAACGTGCGTAGCGCCGGTCTGGCCGCATGCGCCGCCGCGCCGATGTTGCCGAGCGCCGTCGCCGCCGCCGTGCGTACAGCCGGATGGTCGTCGGCGAGCGCCAGCGCCAGCGGATCGACGGCCTCCGCGCCGAGCGTCTGATACGCCTCGGCGGCCATCATGCGCACGCGCGCCGAACCGCCGGCCAGGGCGCGCAGCAAGATCTCGTGCGCGCTTTCGCTGTCGCCAGTCAGCGTCCAATACGACATTGCCGCCGCAACACGCGCGCGCGCGTCCGGATCCGATAAGGACTCGCGCAGATACACGGCCGCGGCCGCCGTTCGTTTCCCGATGCGGCCCAACGCGATCGCCGCCATCACGCGAATGCCGACATCGCGATCTTTCAACAACGGCGGCAACCCGTCCGCCGCATCCACCGCCAAGGGGCCGAGGCGGCCCACCCGCTCCAGCGCAATGAGGCGCGGCGCACTCGATTGACTCTTTAGGATCTCGATCAAGATCGGAACCGCGTCCGCTCCTGCCGCTTCCAGCTTCTCAATCGCATCGGCGCGCGTGTCGTCGTTCTCAAGCTGAGCCACCCATGCCGGTCCATCCATGCTGTGCAGCGTCGGCACCGGTTCGGCGCAGCCGGCGCAACCGAGCGCGACCAAGAGGACCACGCGCACGCGGGCGCTTGTGTTCGAACCCATCACCCGTTTTTTTTCGGCGGCGGTGCGCGGCGGGGGGCGACGCGATCTAAGTCCGCCCAAAAACTTGCGACGAGGGCGCGGTCCGCGGGGTGGATCGGCGGTGGAGCCCACGTGTCGATGGTTCGTTGCAGAGCCGCCATGTCTTTTTTGATTTGCTTCTCCAGCACGGTGTCCGCGCCCGCCCGCTCCGCGAGGTCACGCTTCTCTTCCAGTTTGGCCTGAAGGTCTTTCTTGGCTTTCGTGTTCCAGAGTTGCTCGTCGCGGATTCCGTCGACCACGTACTCGACGCGCGCACGGAGTGCGGTGATCTGAGGCAACGTCACCTGATGGCGCGCCAGGAACGGGTCCCACATCCCGGCGGACGCGCGTTGCGCAAGCGCCTTCGCTTCGGCGCCGGTGCTGCCGGCTTTGAGCGCGCGGCGGCGTTCGGCCTCGAACGCGTTACCAACTTTGTGATATTGCGCGCCGATCTCCGACATGATCGCTAAGTACTGCCGGATCTCGGTCTCTTCCAGCGGCCGGTTCGGCGGCGGGTTGGTCGGCTTGGGCGCGGGCGTATCGCGATCGGTGGCGTAGAGGTAGGCGCCGACTGCTGCGGCGACGACGACGAACGAAAGGATCCAGCGCTGCACGGTGTCAAGTGTAGCGCCCCCGCGCGCGGATGCGGGCGGGGGCGCTGGCCCATCCATGGGGGGGCGGAGTTTTAGTCCTTCTTTTTCTTCTTGATGGCTTTGCGGATCATCACAAAGCCGCCGTTCGGACCCGGGATCGCCCCGCGCACCAAGACGACGTTTTGCTCGGGCATGAGCGCGGCCACTTCCAAGTTCTGGACGGTGATCCGCTTGTTGCCGTACTGACCCGCCATGCGCTGGCCCTTGCGGACGTGCATCGGCTTGCGGCAACCGATCGAGCCACCGTGACGGCGCCACTCGTGCGTTCCGTGCGTCGCGAGAAACAGCGCGAAGCCATGGCGCTTGATCACGCCGGCGAAACCGCGGCCCTTCGAGGTGCCGGCGACGTCAACGTAGCCGCCTTGCTCAAACATCGAAAGGTCGAGCTCTTGGCCCGCTTCGAACTCGCTCTCCTGGCCATCCTGGAGGCGGAGTTCACGGAGCATGCGCTTGGGGGGCGATTCGGCGGCCGCGAACGCGTGGCCGATCGCCGGCTTGGTCGCGCGACCATAGAGCAATTGCTGACGGGCGTATTTGCCCTGCGCCTTTTTGACGAGCTCGTCGGGCACGTTGCGCGCGGGCACGTCTTCGAAGCCGATCTGAATCGCGGCGTAACCGTCGCGCTCTTTGGTCTTAACCTGCATCACGGTGCAGGGACCGGCTTCGATGGCGGTGACGGGCACAACTTGGCCGGCCTCGTCGTGGATTTGGGTCATGCCGAGCTTGCGGCCCAGCAATCCGGGATTGGTATTCATGGCAGTGGTCCCTCCGCCTGCATGAACAGCCCTATGAAACGTCCTCGGGGGCGACCGGATCTCGAACTCGATCTCGAATCCGATCTCTCGCTCTCGCCTGCCGACTACTTATTCAACGGACTGCTAGCAGACCTCGTCGGTACGTGCTTTCTGGTTACGGGTGCGGCTCGCTACGATAGTGAGCGCGCCCCTGGTTTTGAGCCCGAAAGGGTAACCGATGGCGTTCGCGAGGGGAGTTTTTGCCCCTTCTGGAACCCAGATCGACAGCATACCCACCATGAAACGCGCCGCCCTCATCATTTTGGACGGCTGGGGGCTCGCGCCGCCCGGCCCCGGCAACTGTATCGAGCTCGCTCGGACGCCGGTGATCGACCGGATCAAGGCCGTGCTGCCGAGTACGACGCTGCTCACGTCGGGGCTGGCGGTCGGGCTGCCCGAGGGGCAGATGGGCAACTCCGAAGTCGGGCACCTCACGCTGGGCGCGGGCCGTGTGCTGCGCCAGGATTTGGTGCGCATCGGCGACGCGATCGAAGACGGCAGCATTTTCGATATGCCCGTTTTGGAAGAAGCGTTGGAACGCGCGCCGCGCGTGCACATCTTGGGACTTTGTTCCGACGGCGGCGTCCATAGCGACATCACGCACTTAGAAGCGTTGGGCGAAGCGGCGCGGCGCGCGGGTAAGCAGTTTTACTTCCATGCGTTTACCGATGGGCGCGATGTTTCGCCGACGTCGGGCGCGGGCCATGTCGCTCGCCTGGAGAAAACCGGGCCGGTGGCGACCGTGTGCGGACGGTACTACGCGATGGATCGCGATCAGCGCTGGGAGCGGACGGGGCGCGCGTTCGACGCGCTGGTCAAAGGGAACGCGCCGCGCGTCGCGTCCGCCTCCGGTGCGGTGGCGGAGTCGTATCAGCGCGAAGTTACCGACGAATTCGTCGAGCCGGTACGCACGAGCGATGTCCGCATCGAGAGCGGCGACCTCGTGATCTTCGCGAACTTTCGCGCCGACCGCGCGCGCCAGCTCACGCAAATGCTCACCGTCGATGACGGCCATCCCGACGTCGAGTTTTTGCAGATGACGCGGTACCGCGACGACTTCCCCGGCGCCGTGCTCTTTCCGCGCGAAAAGCCCGCGGACGTGTTTGGTGCGGTGTGTGCCGCGAACGGCGTTGCGAACCTGCGCGTGGCCGAGACCGAAAAGTACGCCCACGTGACGTACTTTTTCAACGGCGGCCACGAAGCCGAGTTCGAGGGCGAAGATCGTCGCCTCGTCGCCTCTCCCCAAGTGGCGACGTATGACCTCCAGCCGGAGATGAGCGCGCCCGCGGTGGCGCGTGCGGGAGCCGAGGGCATCGAGTCGGGGGCCTATCGCGCGCTCGTTCTCAATTTTGCCAATCCCGACATGGTGGGGCACACCGGTGTGATCGACGCCGCGATCTTGGCCTGCGAGTCGGTCGATCGGTGCCTCGGCGAGCTTTTGGCTGCCGCGGAGACCCACGGATGGTCCGCGCTCATCACCGCCGATCACGGCAATGCCGAGCAACTCATCGACCCCGAGACCGGTGGGCCGCACACCGCGCACACGACCAACCCGGTGCCGTGCTGGCTGCTCGACGACAGCGATGCTCGTTTGCGCTCCGGTGGCTCGCTGCAAGACGTCGCGCCGACGCTGCTCGGTCTCCTCGGTATCGAAAAACCGGACGCGATGACGGGGCAAGATCTGCGTGCGTGACCACACGGCGACAATTCTCGTTTACCTTGTTGGTTCGCGTACCTTGACGGCGCCGCCGCACGAAGCCGTTTCTGCGAATGCCGATTTCCAATAAGCCGCCCCCTTGGTCCGCTCCCTACCGACTCAGGGTTGCCTTGCGTCTGCTCCGCACGCGATGGATCAACCTGATTTCGATCGCCGGCGTCACGCTCGGCGTCGGTTCGATCATCGTCGTCATGTCCGTGATGGACGGGTTTCAACACGACCTGCGCAACATGATTCGCGGGACACTCTCGGACATGATCGTGGAAATCTTTCCGAGCCACGTGAGTTCGTATCGCGAAGTCAAAAAGAACATCGAAGCGATCGACGGCGTCAAAGCAATCACGCTTCAGTACCACACGTTCGGGGCGGTGCCCGGCAAGAACCGGTCGCATACCGACGGCGGACTTCAGAGCGTGGTTCCGCTTCGTTTGGTCGGCATCCTTCCCAAGGAGGAAGCGAAGGTCAGTCGCATCCACGATCAACTGGTGGAGGCGACCGGTCATCCGGCGGACGACCCGTTTGCGATCAACTCCGATTTGATCGAGGGATTTTTGCCGGCGGAAATGCCGCGCATCGTGATTTCGCAGTGGTTGTCGCGCAAGATCGGGGGCGCGGGCGTCGGCGATGAGATCGGCATCCTGCACTTCGAGCAGGTCGTCGAAAACGGCGAAGAGATCTATCGCATGCACGATCGCGATGTCGTGATCTCGCGCATCTACAAAAGCGGCAACAGCGAATACGACCAGCTCCACGTCTATGTCGATCTGACGCAGACGGGCAAAGTGTTTTTTCCGACGCCGGATTACGCGATTTCGGAGTTGCGGGTCAGCCTGGATGACTACAAGCAAGCCGAACAGGTGCGTATAGACATCGCGCGCGTGCTCGCGCAATACGATCGTCGCTACGACGAAGAGGACGCGCACGAATTCTATATTCGCACGTGGGAAGAACGGCAGCGCAACCTCTTGGGCGCGGTTGAAAACGAAAAGCACATCCTGGCGATCGCGCTGTTTTTCATCGTGATCGTGGCGTGTTTTACGATTTTCGCGACGCTCACGATGATGGTGGTCGAGAAGACGCGCGACATCGGCGTGCTGCGCGCACTCGGCGCCACGCCGGGTGGCATCCTGTCGATCTTTGTCATCAACGGGACGCTCGTCGGGACGCTTGGCGCGCTATTGGGCTACGGCGTCGGGATTCTCGTCGCCAACAACGTGAACCCGATCCGGTTGTTTTTGCGCGAACGCTTCGATATCGAAATCTTCCCGCCCAACATCTATCTGTTTGACGACATCCCGACGCATATCGATCACACGGCAGCGCTCACGTTTGCCGTCGGCGCCGGCGTGTGCGCTCTTGTGTTTGCCATCATTCCCGCGGTACGCGCGTCGCGCCTCCAGCCGGTGAAAGCGTTGCGGTTCGAATAATGGAACACGAAGCAACCACCACGCCGACAGCGACGGAAACCAAGCGACCGTTGCTCGTCGTATCCGGCATCGAGAAGTCGTTTCGGATGGGAAGCCAAACGCTCCATATCTTGCGCGGCGTCGACCTCACGCTGCACGAAACCGAAATGCTGTCGATTGTTGGGCAAAGCGGCTCGGGTAAATCGACGCTTCTGCATCAGATCGGCCTTCTCGACAAGCCCGACGGCGGCACCGTGACCTATGACGGCACGCGGCTCCCGTTCCGCGGCGCCCGTGCGGCCGCGGTGCGCAACCGGCTCTACGGATTTGTTTTTCAGTTCTATCACCTGCTCCCGGAGTTCACGGCGCTCGAAAACGTGATCATGCCCAAGATGATCGGGGAAGGTTGGAGTGCCTACGGTCGTCAAAAGCGTGAGATCAAGGAAAAGGCGCGCGCGCTGCTGGAGCGCGTCGGCCTCACCGATCGCATGAAACACCGTCCTCCCCAACTTTCCGGCGGCGAACGTCAGCGGGTTGCCATTGCGCGCGCGCTGATCAACGATCCGCCCGTGCTCCTCTGCGATGAGCCGACCGGCAACCTCGACGTCGAAACCTCCGGCGGCATCAAGGATCTCCTGTGGGATCTCAACCGCACCGAGCGCCAATCGATGGTCATGGTGACGCACGACAAGAGCCTGGCGGAGCGAACGGATCGCACGCTGGAGTTGGTCGATGGTATGTTGAGGGCGCTGTGAGATTACTGCTGCTTTGCGCCCTGGCCGCCGCTCTTGTTGGGTGTCGTTCGAGTCGTTCCGATCAAGACGGTGAATCCGTCCGCAAAAAGCGCGACTACTACAGCATCAACCGCAACGACCGCGCTTTCTTATGGGAGTCCATGCGGTCGAGTCGCAAGCTGCGCCGCGAAGAACTCAAAGCGGCGCTCGACTTTGCCGGCCACTACAAACGCAGCAAAGAGCTGCGGCGCAATAGCCGCAAGTTTGCCGTCGAAACGTTTTGGCTCGGCGAGTGGGAAAACTTCCGCGACATGCTCAGCAGCGTCAAACGAGAGATCCGCGAAGAGACCGACGATTTCGGCGCCGATGTCCGATTCGGTTTTCTCGACAGTGGCGACTAGTCTGGGGCGACTAATCTGGGGCGACTAACTCGGGGCGACTAACTCGGGGCGATGAGCCCTGGGTGACTAGCCCGGGGTGATCAGCCCGGGGTTGACGCGGGGACGACTAGCTCGGCCGCCGCGGATTGCGGTTGCGGCCTGATGAGCGTCGCAACGCGAGCGGCGCGCCGAAGATCTCTTGGAGCACCATGGCTTCGCGTTGGCGGCGCCTGCTCTTGGAGAGCGCGCGCGTCCACCGTCCGCCGCGTAGCTGGCGATGTGCCGTGGCCGGGGCGGCGTGGCGCGCCGGGGCCTTGCCGGGGCTCTTGTTCGCGACGAGCGGGGTCCGCGGCGGCAAGATGGGCCGAATCGAAATCGCTTTGCGCACGGGGAGCCGAACGGCCGGTCGCCTCACCGGTTTCGGCGTGACAGGACCCGGCGGTTGCGGCGGTGTGTTTTCCGCGGGCGGTTCGCCGGGCATCCAGCTTCCCGGAATCGTGATCGGCGGCGGGGGCGGCGCTTGGTCGCGCGTCGTTTGGGGCGACGCGGGCTGCGGCGTGGGGTGTTGTTGATTCGGCCGCGGCGGCTTGTCGCGTTCGTATTCGCCCAGGTCGACGCCGCCGCCTTCGCGCTCGTGTTCGGCCTCGCGCGACTTGCGGCGCATGGAGCCTGACCACTCGACGAGTTTTTGGATCCCGGCAATGATGCCCGTGATCAGCAGAAGCCAGGCTTCCACCGGGAGGTTGTCGAAGAACGCAAGAACGGGCGGAATCATCACCGTGCGCCTTTAGCTGTCCCCGTCGCTATCGGGCGGAACGTCACCGATCGAGCGGCGCATTTCGGTATCCGCCTGAATGTTCTTGAGCGAGTAGTAGTCCATCACGCCCAGGTTGCCCGCGCGCAACGCGTCGGCAAAGGCGAGCGGCACGGCCGCTTCGGCTTCGACGACCTTCGCGCGGTTTTCGGCGACCTGCGCGATCATCTCCTGCTCGCGCGCCACCGCCATCGCACGCCGTCCTTCGGCTTCCGCCTGACGCATGATCTTGTCGGTTTCGGCGCGTTCGGCTTCGAGCATCGCGCCCACGTTGGCGACCTCACCGATGCCCGCAATCGAAACGTCCGCAATATCGATGGACACAATCTCGAACGCCGTCTGCGCGTCGAGCGAGTTCGCGAGCACCTGCTTGGAAATACGATCCGGATCCCTCAGCACGTCCTTGTACGAATCGGAGGAACCGATCGCGCTGACGATGCCTTGGCCGACGCGCGCGACAATCGTCTCCTCGCTCGCGCCGCCGACGAGCTTCGCCAGGTCGGCGCGCACGGTCACACGCGCTTTGACGTTCATGCGAATGCCGTCGCGCGCGACCGCGTCGAGATACTCGGTGCCGCGGGACGGATCCGGGCAGTCGATCACCTGCGGCGTGACAAACATCTGCACCGCTTCCAGCACGTCACGACCCGCAAGGTCGATGCCGGTCGCAATGTTGAGGTCGAGCGGAAGGTTGGCGTTGTCGGCCGCGATCAGCGCCTGCACGACACGTGACACGCGTCCGCCGGCGAGATAGTGCGCTTTGAGCCGATCCGTCTCGATGTCCACGTTGGCCTGAACCGCTGCGATCTTGCTCTGCACGATGGTGCGCGGGTTAATCTTTTGCAGGCTCATCGACACGAGTTCGATGAATCCGATGCCGGCGTTGGTCGTGATGCACTGAATCCAGAGGCTGAAGTAGCGAAAGACCAGGAGGCCCAGCACCAAGAGAACGAGAATGCCGACGCCGATCAACACGATGGTCATCGTGCTTCCGTCTTTTTCAGCGGCTTGAGCGAGCAGCATGCCGAAGTCAATCATGCCGCCCAGTGTACTCGGTCCGTAAACCGGACTGCGCCGGTCGCGCTAGGTGCCTTGGCCCGCGTCGTCGGCGCCCGCCGGAGTCCCCGTGTGGGGGATCACGAGGATACGGTTTCCTTGGACCTCTTCGACCCGCACCAAGGCGCCAGGGTCCAACATGCCGCCGCGCAAGACGACCGAGTAGGGGTGCCCGTTGAGCAACGCCGTGCCCGCGGGCCGCAGCGGCGAGGTCGCCTCACCGACGCACCCGAGCAACTCGGTCAGGGCCGGTGCCGCGGCGTGGCGCTCCTTGTCGCTCCGGTTGGGGCGATCCAGGATGATCCGGTTGCCGAACGGAAGTTTGGGCAGCAATCGAAACGCCCCCCAGATGCAAAACGGTCCGCCGACGAGGAGCACGCTCACCATCGACCAGCCCAAGGCGGCGCTCTCCTGAAACGAGAGCAACACGCTGCCGACGCCGCATCCGACGGCGAGCAGGGCGATGGCGCCGAAGCTGACGAAAAACACTTCGAGGACGAGCAGCGCCAGCGACGCGACCGCCAGCAAGATGGCAGCCGTCATGCCGACTCCGGTCGCACGATGATCGCGTTACCGCGAATCGCGACGACGCGCAGCGGCGTGTCCGCGTCCACGTAGCCGTTCTCCGCGACGACATCGAGACTCTTGCCGTCGATGACCGCCGTGCCCGCCGGGCGCAGGTTGGTCTGCGCCACACCGTGCGCGCCGACCAGCGACGGTTGCGCATCCTGGCCCGCGCCGCGCGGCGCGCCGGCCGGTAGCGGCGAGGGCGCCAACGCGAGCTTGCGAAACAGCGGGGTCTTGGGGAGATAGCGCGCAATCACAATCGCCAACAGGATCGATCCGATCATCGCGAGCAAGAAGTCGCGCGCGACCGGGATCAGATACGGCACGGGTCCGGTTTCCGGCACGCCGCCTTCAGGAACGGCGGCCATGCCGATCGAGGCGAGGATCAGACACAGTCCCAAGAGGCCCGGCACGCCGAATCCGGGGATCACAAAAATCTCGGCCACGATCAGCGCGACGCCGCCGAAAAACAGGATCACTTCCAGCGGGCCGGCGAGCTGCGCGACCCAGGCCGCGCCGAAGAACAAACCGAAGCAGACGAGCGCCAAGATCTCGGGGATCCCCGTGCCGGGCATCTTGAGGGCGAAGTACAGGGCGCCCAAACCGATGAGAAACAATACGCCGCGGATCCCCAACAGAAAGCGCGCGACGCGTTCGGCGGCCGACCATTCAAAGTTGTTTACGACCACGTCCGGCGCGCCAATCGATTCGATCAGCGCATCGAGCGTTGGTTCGTGGCGCGACGCGATGCCGTAGTCCAAACACTCCGACGCCGTAAACGTGCCGAGGTTGCCGACGCGCACGACGAGTTCGCGGTCGTGGAGTCCCATCGACTCGATGTCATTCGCCGACGGGCCGTCGTCCATGCCGTCGGTGCGGTAATACACCCACGAAAATCCCTGCGACGGATCTTTGAGGTCGCGAGGTTTTTTGTACCGACTCACTTCCATCTCGATGCGCACCATCGCTTCCGCGAGCGGGATCGGGTAGCCGTTGCCCTCCGCGTACTTGCGAAACGTGGCGGCGACGGTTGTCTGAAATTTCTCCGGCGCCACTTCGCCGGTCGCGCCGTTGATGACCTGCGAGTCGCCCAAGGTCGCGGAGGGGCTCATCACAATCTCTTCGCAAGAGATGGCGATCATCGCGGCGCCGCTGATGGCTTTGCGCCCGACATACGCGAGGACATGGATGTCGCGGTCGCTGCCCTTGATCTTGCGCCCGAGGTCAAACACCTCGTCGCCCGTTTCCAAGGACGCGGTGACGAGGCCGCCATACGACTCGATGTCCAAGATGATGCAGTCCGCACCCCATTCCTTGGCCGCCTCGAGCCGGCGCAAAACCGACTCGCGCACCGAGTCATCGATCATGTTCTCGGACGTGTCGCGGAGATGAATGACGGCGATTTTGCGAAACGGCCCCTTGTTGGGGGCGGCACTCGCGATCGCGGCCGTCGCCACGAGGATCCAGAGAACACGAAGCATGGGGTCAATTGTCGGAGCACGGCTCCGGGCGTCAAGGCAGCGCTGCGATGAGTCCAAAAAGAGGCCCGCCGAATGTCGGCGGGCCTTGGGTTGGACGCGAGCTGGGACCTCGTGTGAGCCACGAGTCAGCCGCCATGACCTACACGACGAGTTTATGTTCGCCCGAGCGGGGACTCGGGCCTGGTTTTGCGAGGACAGTGGGACATGCGCCGTGCAGGTGCCTTATGCCCTGGACCGCGGCAAGGCACAAAAACCCCCGTAAAAGCCCGCCGACCCAAAGAGGGCCAGCGGGCGGCGGGAGGAAGAGAGGAAGAATCCTCTAGTGCGAAAGCCGTGAGGCCCAGGGGCCTCTCAACGGAACGCTATCCCTGGTTGAGGGCGGGTCAACCGGCCGAACAGATGGGACTGAATCGGCAATTGACCCAGATTTGGTCGGCGTGTTCAGGGTTTTGGACGTGGGGCGATTGCGGCAGCTAGGCGAGTCCGGCTCGGTCGGGAAAGAACAAAGGCCCAGGGACTGCTCCCCGGGCCCCGATTGCTCATGAGCCCGTCGGTTCGGGAAGGAGCTCGAACAAGATGCTGGCATCAGCCGGGTCGCCCGACGTCGTACCCGACAAGCGGAGTTCCAGCTTTGCGGGCCCGGCAGCATCGTCCGCTAGAGTTGGCAGAGTCGAGGCACGTACACCCGTCGGAGGCCACGCGCTGATTCGTCTGAATTGTCCGCCTCCAACACTGTGTCGGGCAAGAGACACCGCATCGTCAGATGTGGGCAGAAAACACCGAGGGTGCGCGCAAAGCGCGCACCCTCACTGGACCCAAGGAGACTCGAACTCCTGACCTCCTGGATGCCATCCAGGCGCTCTCCCAACTGAGCTACGGGCCCCCGTTGATAGCCCTGGATTCTCGTGGCCATGGGGCCGCCGTCAAGTTTGCTGTCAAGTTTGAGGGCGAATCGCTGGCTCCGTCGCTTGCCGGATCCGCTGTCGCGCGCGACGATAGCCTTTTGGCCGCCGCTGACCGAACCGAGTCGCCAGGCCGCGGTTGAACAGGTTTCCCTCAAGAGAGCAATCGACCCATGAGTTCTAAGTTCACGACGCGCGAAGCGGATTTTCCCCGTTGGTATCAAGAGGTTGTCGCCGCCGGCGACTTGGCCGAGAACGCGCCCGTCCGCGGCTGCATGGTGATCAAGCCCCACGGCTACGCGCTCTGGGAAAACATTCGCGACCGCCTCGATCAGATGTTTAAGGAGACGGGGCACGTCAACGCGTACTTCCCTCTCTTCATTCCCAAATCATTTATCGACAAGGAAGCGGACCACGTCGAGGGCTTTGCGCCCGAGGTGGCGGTCGTCACGCACGCGGGCGGGAAACAACTCGAGGAGCCCCTCGTCGTTCGGCCCACGTCCGAGACGATCATCGGACACATGTACGCGAAGTGGATTCAGAGCCACCGCGACCTGCCCGTTTTGATCAACCAGTGGGCCAACGTCGTGCGTTGGGAGATGCGGCCCCGGTTGTTTTTGCGGACGACCGAGTTCTTGTGGCAGGAAGGGCACACCGCGCACGCGACAGCCGAAGAAGCGGAGGCGGAGACGTTGCAGATGCTTGAGGTGTATGCGCGCCTCGCCGAGGATTACTTGGCGATCCCCGTGCGCAAGGGCATCAAGAGTCGGATGGAAACATTTCCCGGCGCTTTGCGCACGTACTGCATCGAAGGGTTGATGCAGGACGGCAAAGCGTTGCAGATGGGCACGTCGCACAACCTCGGCCAAAACTTCGCCAAGGCGTTTGACATTCAGTTCCAAGACACCGACGGCCAGCGCAAGCACGTGTTCACGACGTCGTGGGGCGTGTCGACGCGGCTCGTCGGCGCGGTGATTATGGCGCACGGCGACGATCGGGGGATTGTGTTGCCTCCCCGGGTCGCGCCCGTGCAAGCGGTGCTCGTTCCTATCTTTAGAAAGCCCGAAGAGCGCGATGCCGTACTCGCGGCCGCGCGGCGCGCGATCGACGGCCTCAAGGCGGCCGGTGTCCGCGCGAAGCTCGATGATCGCGAACAGCTCAAGCCCGGTCCTAAGTTTTTCGAGTGGGAGAAAAAGGGCGTGCCCGTCCGATTGGAGATGGGGCCCCGCGACCTCAAAGACAACCAAGTCGTGATGGTGCGCCGCGATCAAGAGGGCAAGAACGCGGTGTCGCTGGACGTGCTGACGGAGACTGTGCTCAAGACGCTCGAAGATGTGCAGTCGTCGTTGTTCGAGCGCGCATTGGAACGGCGCGACGCGATGACGAACAAGGCCGCGTCGATGGGCGAGTTCGAGGAGATCTTGGACGGCACGGGCGGGTTCGTCGAAGCGTTGACGGACGGCACCGACGAGAGCGAAAAAGCGGTCAAGGACAACACGAAGGCGACGATCCGCATCGTGCTCGAAGACGGCGACGTCGGCGGCGAGTGCATGGTGACCGGCAAGCCTGCGACGCGGCGGGCGCTCTTTGCGCGCGCATACTAGCGGTCGTGATCAGAAGCGCCCGCCGGGTTGACGCCTCTGGTGGCGTGGCCCTGGCGTTTTCGTGCGTTCCGAGTGGTGGTCTGTCGTTTTGCGAATGCCGGAGGCGTCGCCGGAGTACGATGCCTCTATGCGATGGATGGGGATCTTAGTCCTCTGTGCGACGGCGAGTGCAGATCCGCTGTCCGATCTATCTGATTCTGACTGGGCGGTCCGTCACGCTGCGGCTTTGTCGTTTGTCGCGAAGCCTGATGCAGCGGCAGTGGAGCCATTGATCGAGTTACTGATCGATGATGCCGCTGAGGTTCGCCGCGCAGCGATCCGCGCGCTCGGCCATTCCGGCGATCGTCGCGCGGGCCCTGCGTTGCGACTTCATTTCGACGCCGACCGTGCAGCGATTGCCTTGGCTCTGGTGACCTTGAACGATTCGCAAGCGGGGTTGTTTTTTCGACGCGCAAAAAAAGAGATGTGGGCGCTTCCCGCCGAGTCGCTGAAGCCGTGTTTGGTCGCTGAATCTTGGCACGTTCGCGCATGGGCGCTGCGTCATCCCGGCGTTCGCAAGTCGACGCCGGGCGCTTGGCGACCGGCGTTGGAAGAATTGGCGCTGAAAGATCCTAGTCGGGCCGTGCGCGCTGCGGCGTGGAAGCTCTTGTCGCATCGTGAGTGGGGCGCCCATGTCTTTGTGCATCTGGCAAGCGGCGATGACGCGCGCGATCGGCAAGTGGCGGCGCGCGCTCTCGCCGATTGGGCGGATCCGCAACATCAACACCTCCCGCGACTTCTGGGAGACAAAGACCCGCACGTCCGCGCGTGGGCTGTGCACGGCTTGCGGGCGACCGACATTAGCTTGGATAGTCTTCGCCGTGACGCGCACGCCGTTGTCGCGGACGCAGTTTCTTCCGTGCTGGCTACCCGTGGCTCATACGAAGATCGAGTCCTAGCGCTGTTGGAGAAAGCGGACGTCGATACGCCGTTCCCTTCGAGGCGGCGCCATCTCCGTGCGGGCGGAGGTTCGCTCGTGCCGAAGTCGGCCGATGCGACACGCGATGCAGTCGTAGCGGGTGGTGCGAAAGCGGCGGCGGCCGTCGAGGCGCGCATTCCGGTCGCGAAAGATCCGCGGCGATTGACCTTTGTCCTCGGTCATATCGGCAAGCCGGCCATTCCGGCTCTGGAGCGACTTCGCGATAAAGGCAACGAGGATGCGTTGCTTTGCCTTGCCCAGTTGGCTGCTTGGACGCCGGAGACTCTTCGCCGCGTGATCGGACTCGCTCTCACAGTCGATCGCGACGAGTGGGCATCGGAGTCCCATGCGACGGTTGCTCGCGAGCTGGTGGTGGCCGCGCCGGAGCCCGCTCTCGCCTGGTTCCAATCGCAAGATATCGGGTTGTCGCCGTCCGCAGCCGTCACTGAGTTGCTCAAAGACCTGCGCCGGGCTCGCACCAAGCAACTGTCCAAGAAATAGCGCCCGCGAATCGGCCTTGTTCTTGGGGGGTCGTCTCGTATCATGGCTCATCTAGTAGGGTGTAGTGGATAGGGCCTCTAGATGAGGTATACCTACGACTTCCGCACCCTTGGCCAGGAGGCCGGGCCTTTGCGGCCTTCATGGAGGCGTTTTCGATGGAACCCAAAAGCGGACACAAAGAGTCAGTCGTATCGCGGCTGTTTGGTTTCGGGCGCAAGAAGGAAGAGGCGGCGGCGTCCGAATCTCCTGTTGCCTCTGGCGCCTCTCCTGGGGAGGAGTCGGGGTTTGCGCGCGCCGAGCCGGATACCAAGGTGGACGCGCGGATCGACACGTCCGGCGACGAGCCGAGCGTAACAATCCCCGAGCAAGTGATTCGGATTCGTACGCAGCCGGCCCGCCGCAAGGACGAGATGGTCCAGGCGATCGGCGATAGTTTTAAAGAACTCACGAGCATGCTTGGGAATGTGAGCGATCGCTTGGATCGCCAAGACGGGCGCTCCGTCGACCTCACCGACCAATTGCGGGAACTGCCGGAGTATCTCCGTTCGTTGCCGCGCCTGGCCGAGGAGCAAAACGAGGCGCTGCGCGGCATCGGCAAAAACGTGGCCGATGGTACGCAGTCGATGTCGGCCGCGTTGCAGCGTCTTCCCGACATCCACGAGCGCCAGACCCAAGCGATGGTTTCGCTCGGCGACAAGATCTCAGAGGGGAACGAAGCCGTGCACGGCATTTCGGACACGATTGCGCGGATCCCCGAGGAAATGCGCGAGCGGGCTCAGGTGCAGGAAACTGTCATGCGCGAGGCGGCCTCGGCGCAAAGCGAGGCCATCCGCGAGTCCGCAACCAAGCAGAGCGAAGCGATGCGCCAGGTTGCCACGTCGCAAGAGAAGATGGCCAAGGTCGTCTACACCGGCCAGCAAAAGTCGATGCAGCTCTTTCAGCAGGCAACCAACAAAACCATTCAGACCGTCCAACAGCAGGCGCGCCAGCAGCAGCAGCAGATGGAGGGCATCATCCAGGCGTCCGTCGACAGCATGCGCAAGATGTTTTGGTTAGCGGTTGGCGTCATCGGAACCGGCGTCGTCGCCGCGGTCGTTTTCTTTTTCACAAAGTAGCAATTTTTAGCCGCTAAAAAGGGCCGTCCGCTTTGCATGCGGGGGGCCCTTTTCTTACGATCATGCGCGATAGGCGAGTTGGAAGGTCCAGCTCGCGCCCGTGGGCTCCGGGAAGTCGGTGAAAAACCGACGCGGGGCCGCCGCTGTAAGCGATGGGTCTTTTGCATAAGCCACTGAGTCGTGGCGCAAAGAACACGACTTGGGAAGGTGCACAAGACGGACCGGCTTCTGAAGAAACCGGATCCACGTCGCGAGCCAGAAGACCGTCCCACGGGTGGGTCCGAGGCGGGAGAAATCCCGACCCGCGCGCTCGCGCCAGCGTGTTGGGGCCATGCGTTTGTCTGCGCTCTCTTTCGCGCACCTGGGTGATCTTGCTTGGTACGGGGTGATCTTGCTCGGTACGGGGTGATCTTGCTGGGTACGGTGAAAGCACGCAGCGAACGATAGGAGGTGTGCGATGCGCGCCACTTGGTTTGCTTGTTTGATTTTGGGATTTTGGGTCGCTGGATGCAGCGGCGGGGGCATCACGCCGCCCGCGAATCAGGAGCCCTTGCCCCCGACCGGGGGTGGAGGCAATCCGAACACGCCGTTGCCGCCGGGGCCGCCCGCGCCTCCTCCGCCGCCGCCGTCCGCACCGGTTGTGTTTACCGACGACGCTGTCGATCTGGGCACGGCCGGCGCGTTTCCATCGGATTTGGAGCGCGCGACGGACGAGACGCTCTACACCGTCAACGACGCGACCATTCCGGCGCGCGTTGTGGGCGTGCGCAACGGGCAAGTTGTCATGAACGTGCCGATTACCGCGAACGATCTCATGGATTTCAACGGCCAGAGCCCCGCGCTGACTCCGATCAGCTTCGGGCCGGGGTTGTTTGGAGCATTTACCGGTGACTTCGAACTCGCGTTCGACCGCTGGCTGTTTGTGTTGGTCGGCGGCGGCAACTCGTATAGCACGAGCAATGGTGCGGAGATGCGCCTTGGCAACGTCGTCTTGATCGACACGCAGACCGGCACGATCGCACAGACGATCAATGTCGCTTGGCCCAAAGATTTCAACGGCGATTTCTCGAACGGTGGGCCATACGCCGCGATTCCGCAGAGCCTTCCCTCGATGTGTTCTTTTGTGCCCGCGCGCAACGGGACCGAAACAGGGACGCTCTACGTGGCGATGAGCAACGGGGCGGGATCCTCGGCCGGACTCCAGACGTTTTTCAACGGCACCGTTCAGTCGTGGCGCGTGGACTTCACCGCGAGCGCGCCGGTCGCGCCGGACCTGACCGGTCGCGCGCCCAAAGACGCAACGCGCACCTACGTCTCTAACTTCTACAATCCAGTTGGCCTCACGCGCTTCACCAACAGCCGTAACTTCAGCTTCCTGATCTTGACGGATGCGGGGGCGTCGCGTTTTGACGAGAACTCTGTGGCGCACGCCGAGACGGACGCGCGCTTGGAGTTTTTGGATCTAGACACCGAGACGTTTCGCGATACGTGGACGGCCAACCTCGGGCGCATTCTGCCGTCGATCCAAAAGCTGGCAATCAGCAACGACGACGAAGGGGACGCGTTCGCGGTCGCGACGAGTCAGACGTTTAACGCGGCGTACTTGCTCGACCTGAGCGGCCTCGAAGAGAACCCGGTGGATCCCGCGCGCTTGGGGCTCTTGCAAACGGTGGCGCTCAGCACCGGCGGCGACGTCACCGCGGGTTCTGGGTTCTTGCCCGGCGTGGCGTTGAGCGCGTCCGGCAAGACGGCGCTCGTGACGTCGTTTTCGACTTCGAGATTGGTCGTGTTGGAGTTGCCCGACGACGTGGCGACGGGAACGACGTTGATCAATCCCGCCCCGTTCCTTCCGGCCGCGTTGGGCCCGGCCCGCGGTTCCTTGGGCGCTATCGTGATGACGCCCGGCGCGGCGGCGGATGTGCACTTCATCGTGAACGGCACGTTTGACGCGAACTTCGCGCCCGACCGCCACGGGTTTTTAGGAACGCTGTCGGTGGGCGGCGCCCTCAAGTAGCGCGCAGTTTGATGAACAAAACAGCGACCGGTCTTTGGGCCGGTCGCTTTTTTTGTGAACCCACACGCCGTTTGCCTCGCACTATCTAGGTGTGGGCGATCTCAATCGGCTTCTCCGGCGCTACCTTGAAAACGGAGATGCGGCCGCGATGGAGGAGATCGTGCGCCACACGCGCGGCCGCTTGCTCGGCGCGGCGCGGCGGATCGGATCGTCTCAGGATGCGGAAGACTCGGTGCAGGGAACCTATCACGCGTTGTTGCGGCGCGGGAAACCGACCGACGGTCCGCTGTGGGCGTGGCTGCTCACGGTTGTGGTCCGGATCGCGTATCGTCGCAAGGCGCTCGCGCAGCGTCATGCCGCGCTCGCCGAGCGGTTGGCGATTCCCCACGACGAAGTGACGCCGCCGCATCGCGCCGCGCGTGCCGAGCGCGCGCGTTGGGTGCGTGCCGAAGTGGCGGGTCTTCCCGAAAAATATCGCGACGTCTTGATTCTGCGTTACTTCGAAGCGCTCTCGCGCAACGAATGCGCGACGTTGCTCGGCGTTTCACCGGAGACGGTGAAGACGCGCTCGCGACGCGGACGCACGCTCCTGCGCGGTCGGTTGCACCCGCGCGTGCGCCACGCGATTTTGTTTGTTCCTTGGCTGTTCGCCGACAAGGCGGCCGCCGCAGCGGCATCGTGGGCCGCGCCGACCGGAGGAATCCTCATGAACTCCAAAGTTTTAATCGTCGTGGCGTTGGTGGCCGTTGTCGGACTGCTCGCGCTAAGCACCGATGTGTTTCGTGCCGAGCGCACAACAGCCGAGACGCGCACCGTCGCGCCCGAACCCGATCGGACAAAGAAGGCGCCGCCGTCGGCGGTCCCCGTGGCGCCCCAAGAGAAAGCGCCGCGGCCCTACGACTTGTTGGCGGTTGACCGCGATCGCGATGTGCACGGCGTGGTGGTCACAAAAACCGGGGCGCCGGTCGCCGGGGCGCGCCTGACTTTGGTTCGCCATCCGTGGCGTCGCACCAACGTGCTCCACGCCGAACGGCATCACGACGGATCCAAGGGGCCCGCCGCGATCTCGGCGGTCGATGGGTCGTTTGTGCTCCCGTGGCGGCAAGGAGCCGTGGGCGAGTTGCGCGTGGAGGCCGAGGGGTTCGTGCGTCGCGGCGTCACGGAGGTGCAGGCCGGAGAGCGCGTGCGCGTGACGTTGGTGCGCGGTGCGACGGTGCGCGTGCATGTGCGCGCGCCCGACCAAAGTTCGTTGGCCGATGTCGAGCTTGTGCTGCGGCACAGCACGGCGGGCGCGCCGGGGCCGTGGGCCAGGCGTGCGAAAACCAACGGCGACGGGCGGGCGGAGTTCGTCGATGTGTGCGGCGACCAAGTGTCGTGGATTCGCGCACGCCATGCGCAATGGGGCACGCCAAACTGGAAGCGCGTCGAGCGCGTGGAAGCGGCGGACGGCGTAGACGTTGCAATCGAGATGCGGAAGCGCCGCGTGATCACAGGACGGGTCACGGACGCCGTGCGCGGCGCCGCAGTCGTGGGCGCGCGCGTCGGATGGGGCTGGATGCAGCAAGACGCTGTGGCGACGGATGCGGACGGCCGGTACGAGCTTGCGAGCAAGACGACCGAGCACGACATGTCCGTCGCCGTGACCGCGCCGGGCTTTGCGCGGCAGCACGCGACCGCCAAGCCCGACGCCACGGTCGTTGACGTTGCGCTCCCGCCCGGCGACCGGGTCACGGGCCGCGTCGTGGACAAAAGCGGCGATCCGCTTGCCGGCGTGCAGGTCGCTGCGCTCGGGTTAATGATCGCGGAGCGCTCGTTTTGGAGTCGCGCGTACGCGGTGAGCGATAAGAACGGTACGTTTGCCGTCGAAGGTCTGCGCCACGACGCGCCGCATGTGTTGGTGCTGTTTGCCGAAGGCGTGGGCCGGCGTCACATCGACATCGAACGCCCGCCGCAAGCGGGGGGGACCGTCGCGCTCGGCAATATTGCGCTGGCGCCGGGGCGCACGATCGGGGTCCGTGTGGTCGATCCGGCGGGCGCACCGATTCCACGGCTGCGCGTGACCTTGCGCGGCGCCAACCACGATCGCGGGCAGCGTCCGGTGCGCGGGCGCCGCGCGCCGGCGAACACGGCGACCGAGGAGTCGCGCGTCACCGACGATTTGGGCCGCGTTCGTTTTCCCGATCTCGCGCCGGGCCGCTACGCCGCTTCCGTGAGCCGGCCGGGCCGCGCGCGCGTGAACCGGACCGTCGATCTGACCGCGGAGCGCGACGAGCTCGACCTCGTTATGCGCTTCGACAATACCCGTTCGTTCACCCTCGACGTGGTCGATTCCGACGGCAAGGGCGTGCCCAACGCATTGTTTCGCGTCCGTCATGACGGTGGAGGGCAGGGCGGTCGCATCGGTCCGGACGGGCGCGCCGTCTTGCAAGTACGCGGCGCGATCTCGGAGCTTGTGGTCACCGTCATCTTTCCCGGTTCATCGCAGCCGGACGTAGCGTTTGAACTCCCCGCTCGCCATGCCCCACTTCGCGCGGACGAATCGAGCGCGCGGATCGTGCTCAAGCGTGCCGGCATCGTCCGCGGCGTCGTTTTGTTGCCTGATGGGACGCCGGTGTTTCGACCGGTGCTCGCCGTCGTCGCCGAGGACGGTACGGAGCGGGGCCGAACCACGGGGAATGAAGACGGCTCGTTTCGCGCCGCGATCCCGGCAGCCGGGCTATCCACGTTGGTCTTTTTGGGCCATGGCGTCCGTGGACAGCGATACTCGGAAATGAACGCACCGTATCGGGGAGAACTGCGCGGCGTGGCCGCCGGCCGCACCGATTTAGTCGTTCGCTTGGAGCCCCTGCCGACCGGGCGTCGCCTAAGCGTGCGGTTGGCGGACCCCGATGGAGAACCCCTGGAAGGTGTGATCGTCTCCACGTCGCAGCACGGTCGTGCGATTCGAAGCGGCGCGGACGGGCGCGTGCACTTCGATGAACACGTCGCTAAGAAGACGACAATCTGGGTACGCGGCAACGTGGGCGGTCTTGTTCCGCCCGAACCCCGGGTGGTGATCCCGGAGGGGCAAGAGGTCGAAGTACGGTTCGCGCGCGGCGTGCCGCTGCGAGGCATCGTTTCTGTGTCGAAGCCGAGCGAGGCGCCGTGGAACGTCATCATCTTGTCCGGCAAAAAGCCGGTGGCCGTGGCGCCCTGCGAAAAAGACGGAACGTTTGTGGCCTACATCCATCCCAACGCGGGCCAGGGGCCGTTTCGCGTCGAGGCGGTGGAGTCGGGCCCCAACGGGCGCCGGGTCGCCGCTCCCCATGTCCTGCTCGGAGGTACCGACGTCCGCATCGATGTTCGGTAGAGATCTCGGCCCGCGCATTGACGGCGTGCAACACCCTGGAGTACACCCGGGCGTATGCGGATGGCGGAACGGATGGGGCGGCTCGGCACCGAGACCGCGTTCGAGGTCTTGGCGCGGGCGAAACAACTGGAAGCGGAAGGCCGCTCGATTTGTCATTTGGAGATCGGCGAGCCCGACTTCGCCACGCCGGGCCACATCGTGACGGCCGCGCATACAGCGTTAGACGAGGGATACACCAAGTACGGACCCGCCGCCGGCGATCCCGAGCTGCGCCAAGAGATCGCGCGTTATGCCGGCCAGCTTCGCGGCGTCGCCATCGATCCCGAGCAGGTTGTCGTCGTGCCCGGCGCCAAGCCCATCTTGTTTTTTGCACTGCTCGCGCTGGTCGAACCCGGCGACGAGGTGCTCGTGCCCGACCCGGGCTTTCCGATCTATGCGTCCGTGGTTTCGATGCTGGGCGGCGTTCCGGTCCCGTATCACTTCGACGAGGCGACCGGTTTTCGCATCGACCCGGCGACACTGCGCCGGGCGCGCGGCGGCATCTTCAACACGCCCGGCAATCCGACCGGCGGCATGTTCGAGCGCGAGGACTGGGATCGCATCGCCGCGCTGGACTTGGATTGGCTCATCAGCGACGAGGTGTATGCCGAGATTTTGTACGAAGGAGAGCACCACTCCGCGCTCGCGCACGAGGCGTTGGCTGCGAAGACGATTTTGTGCGACGGCTTCTCGAAGACGTATTCGATGACCGGGTGGCGCCTCGGTTTCGGCGTGATGCCGCCTAAGTTGGCCGAAGCCGTGACGCGGCTCCAGATCAACTGCACGTCGTGCGCGCCGTCGTTCGTGCAGCGCGCGGCGCTGGCAGCGCTGCGCGGCGATCGCGCGCCGGTTCGCGCCATGGTGGAGGCGTTCCGCACCCGCCGCGATCGCATCGTCGCGGGCCTCAACGAGCTGCCCGGATTGTCGTGCGCGTCACCTCGCGGCGCGTTCTACGTGTTTGCGAACGCCCGCGGCGCCGGCGATCCCGACGAGCTCGCGCGACGCCTTCTCGACGAGGCGGGCGTCGCCTGTCTTGCCGGGAGCGCATTCGGGGCGGCGGGCGCCGACTACTTGCGCTTCTCGTACGCGACCTCTTTGGAGGTCATCGACGAAGCGCTCGGCCGCATGGTGCGCTTTTTCGCGGCAAAGCCGTAGAAACGGAACGGCGCTTGCGCAGTAGCTGGTTGGACCTGATTTGGGACCGTATCGTGTGCCGAGCGTTCCCAGGTGTGCGGAAACAACACGGAGAATTGACTATGAAGCGAATGCTTCTCGTACTCGTTATGGCGATCGGATTCGCCGGAGCTCAAGCCGAAGAAGCCGTCAAGGCGCCGAGCTTTGCGGAGCTCTTGCCGGCCAAGACGATGATGATGTTTGAGGCGACCGACGACGGGACCGATCGTTGGCAGGAAACCGCCCTCGGCAAGATTGCGCTCGAGCCTGAAGTCCAAGAGTTCTTCATGGGCATCATGGGAACGATCGACGCGGCGTATCAAAACGCGGGCGTCAACGTGCTCGGCATGCTCGGCCTCACCGAGGAGGACCTCGCCGGAATTCGGTTGAGCAATGTCGGCTTCGCGCTCGTCGATTTTCAGATGGGGCAGATGCCCAAGATCGATGCCGCATTCATGATTCAAGCCAGCGCAGGCGGCGACAAACTCGGCAAAATCTTGGAGTCGTTGCGCAACGCGACGGCCATGTTCTTGCCGGTTCAGCTCAAAGAAGCCAACGTCGCCGGTGCGAAGATGCACACGTTGGAATTGCCCAACCATGTGATCCACATCTATGCCGGTGGCAACCAGATTTTGGTAACGACCAACCGCGCTCGGATGGAGAGTATGTTCGGCGCGGCCCGCGCCGCGGGCACACTTCAGACCGCCGCTCGTTTCGTTCAAACGAAGGCGCGGATGAACATCCAAAAACACGCCGCGCTGTTCTATGCCGACGTCCCCGCCATCTACGAGCGCGCGATCGGTATCGCGAAACAGATGGACAGCGACGATGCCGATGAGTTTCACAAAATGTGGCGTGTGCTCGGGCTCGACGCCGTGGACGCCGTCGCGTTCGCTGAGATTCCGCAGGGGCGCGGGTTCCGCACGGAGTTCGCCATCACGATGCGCGAGCGTCGCGGTCTGTTCTCTGTAATGCAGCAAGGCCAGGCGAGCCATCGCTTTGCGAGCTACGTTCCTGGCAACTCGATGATCTACGCCGCCGAGCGCAACAACTTCGGTGAGACCTTTGACCGTTTCGTTGCGCTCGCGGGTGAGGTCGAACCGGATCTTGTGACCGACATCGAAGAAGGAATCGCTGAAGCCAACAACCTCCTCGGGATCGACCTGCGTAACGATTTGGTCGGGTCGCTGGGGGACGATTGGGCCCTGTATGTCGGCCCCCCGGATGGGGGCGGACTGATTCCCAACATCGCACTTTTTGTGTCGCTCCGAGATAAGACGCGTTTTCGCCGGACCGTCGGCACGATGCTCGATGCCTTGAAGCCGATGGCGGAAAAGGAGCGCGTATCCATGCATGTAGGCGCGACGAAGTTCCGCGGCCATGAGTTGGAATTCGTCGAACTTGCCGAAACGCGCGGCGATCCGATTCCGGTCACGCCGACCTGGGCCTTTGGCGAGGACTTTGTGGTCTTCGGCGCCTGGCCGCACGCCGTCAAGAATGCGGTCATGAAAAAGACCAACTCGATGGCGAACAATCCGGACTTCCAGCGACTTTCCGCCGAGATGCCGCGCACGGCCATGAGCAGCATGTACTTCGATGCGAAGACGTTGGTCGGGTGGCTCTACAACACGGCGACGCCGATCATTCAGGGGATGGGCGGCGCAGCGAATCGCGCCATCGCGCAGTTCAACCCGAACGTGCGCGTCAACCTGGCGACGATGCCGACCGCGGACGTGATCGTGAAGCACCTCGGCGGCGCGATGACCTACACATGCGTCGAGCCGGACTGCATCCGCACCGGCTTTGTGTCCGACTACGGCGCCGCGTTTCTTGTGTTGCCGGTCCTTGCCGTTGCCGGCGTCGTGGCTCCGGTGGTCATCATGCAGGAAGGCGCGAACGAAGGATCTCGGGCGCGTTGGCGCGCGATGGACGCGGAGCGTGAGGCGGCGCAGGCGCGCGCGAAAATGCGCGCCTTAGAGGTCGAGGTTGCGCGGACACGAGCCGAGCTCGAAAAAGCGCGCGGCCAACTCAACCAGACGCACACGGCGAACCGTGACCTTGCCAACAAGCTGACGAACTTGGAAAAACAAGTCGCCGAACTCAAGAAGATGCTCGACGACAAGTAGTATCGATCGCGTATCGGTCCCATTATTCAATCACGGCAATTCCACCACGGCCACGCGCTCAGGTAAGGTGAGCGCGTGGCCGATTTTCGTTCTGACACCGTAACCCAACCCTCGCCCGCGATGCGGCGCGCCATGGCGACAGCCGTGGTCGGCGATGACGTGTTCGGGGATGACCCTTCCGTCATCGCACTGGAGGAGCGCGTCGCCGCCCTGTTCGAACGCGAGGCGGCGATTTACTGTCCGACCGGCACGATGGCGAATCAGATCGCGATCGGGTTGGGCGTAAGCCCCGGCGATGAGATCTTGATGGAGGAGCGTTCGCACACGTTCCACTTCGAAGTCGGAGGCGCGGCGCGGTTGTGGGGCGCGCAGCCGCGGCTCTATCCGAGCGCGCAGGGGATTCCCGACCCGGCCGCCGTGGCGGCGTTGGTCCGTCCGGACAACGTGCACCTACCGCGCACGCGTCTTTGTTTGGTGGAGAACACGCACAACGTGTGGGGCGGGCGTGTGGTCCCGATCGACGTCATCGGTTCGCTCCGCCGTGCGCTACCGGAAACCGTTCGCCTTCACCTCGACGGGGCGCGGTTGTGGCACGCGCACGTGGCCACCGGAACCCCGCTGGCCGCCTACGGCGCGGTCGCCCAAACGCTGATGGTCGCCCTGTCCAAAGGGCTTGGGTGTCCGGCCGGTTCGTTGGTGGTCGGCGACAAGTGCGACATCGCGCACGCGCGCCGGCTGCGCAAGCTGTTGGGAGGCGGGATGCGGCAGGTCGGTGTGCTGGCGGCGACCGGCATGGTCGCCCTCGACGAGGGGTTCGAGCGCCTCCGCGATGACCACGCGCGCGCGCGCCGTATCGCCGAAGCGTACGGCCTCGATCCACAAACCGTGGACACCAACATCGTCATCATCGAAGTGGGCGACGCGACGGCCGCTGTCGCGCGCTTGGAAGAAGCGGGCGTGCGCACGGTTCCGATCACCGCATCGGCGATCCGGTTTGTCACCCATCGCGACATCCATGACCGCGACGTCGAGCGCGCGTGCCAAGCGGCCGCGACGCTTTTGGGCCACGCGTAGGTCATGCGATTGGCGCTGTGCCTGTTTTGCTCGGGGGCGGCGGCGCTCGTATTGGAGGTGGCGTGGTTTCGACGGCTCGCGCAGGTCTCGGGCGCGACATCGGTGGCCCTGGCGGGCGTGTTGGCGGCCGTCATCGGCGGGATGGCGCTCGGCTCGCTGCTCGTCGGGCGCTGGGCCGATCGCGTGCAACGCCCGACACGCCTTTACGCGTTCTTAGAAATCGGCGTCACGCTGTGCGCGCTCGGAAGCCCCTGGTGGATTGATTGGGGGGCGCCCGTGTACGTGGCGCTCGCCGACGCGCCGCTCGCACGCTTCGGTTTCTCGGTGCTGCATTTGGCGCCCGCCGCGATCTTGATGGGGGGCACGTTGCCCGCGCTGGCGGCCGCGCTCGACATCGCGCCGGAGCGTCGCGGGCGCGCGTTGGGCGCGTTGTACGCTGCGAATACGTTGGGCGCCGTCGTCGGAACGCTTGCGGCCGGGTTTTTTCTTCTACCGACCGTCGGCCTGAACGGGTCGATGCGCTGGGCCGCCGTGGGATCCGGTGTGGCCGCGCTCGTCGCGTGGTGGGCGCCGCTTTCGCGCGCCGGGGCGACGACCGACGCGCACGGCGCGCCGTCGTCGGACGCCCGACGGGCCATCGCGTTGTTCGCCATCTCCGGATTTTTGGGCATGGCCAGCGAGGTCGGGTTTACGCGTGGCCTCGTGTTGGTGTTTGGCTCCTCGACCTACGCGTTCACGACGGCGCTCGCCGTTTTTCTGTTCGGCATCGGTGTGGGCGGCGCGCTCGGCGCCCGACTCGCGACGCCGTCACGGAACGCGATGCGTTGGCTCGCCGGGATCGTCGGCCTCACGGCGGGGTTGTTCGCTGTTGCGGGGATGGCGCTCTACTGGCTTCCGCGTTGGTATCTAGAGATCTACGTCGGGCAAGGCGGGATCGCCGCGGCCAGTGCAGGTACGAAGTTTGCGCTGAGCGCGGTTGTGTTGTTACCGGGCGCGCTCGGTCTCGGCGCCGCGTTTCCGTTTGCCGCGCGCATCGCCGCCGCCGCTCAGCCCGGCGCGGGAACCGGGCGGCTCTACGGCGCCAACACGATCGCCTCGATCCTTGGCTCCACGATCGCGGTCTACATCCTTGTGCCGACGTGGGGACCGCATCTCGCCATTGCGATCCCGGCCGTTGTTGTGGCCGCGCTCGCACTCGCGCTCGTTCCGAGTCGCTTCGGCGTCGCGTGCGTCATCCTCGCGGGCGTGGGCGCGCTCCCTCCGAGCGACGTGGCGCGCGAACGCCTCGCGATGGGTGTGTATTACGCACCGGGGCGCTACGTTGCCGCGGACGGTTCGATCGACGACGTAGCGTGGAACGACGGCGTGGACCTTCCATTTACCGAGTACGGACGCGAAGCGACGGTCTCGCTGTTTCGCTGGTATGGCACGCTCAGCTTGCTCGTCGACGGCAAGGCCGTCGCCAGCCAACAGAGCGTGCAGGACGTGCAGCACTTGGAGCTCCTCGGGCATTTGCCGATGGCGCTGCATCCGCGCCCCGAGCGCGTGTTGGTCGTCGGGCTCGGGTTGGGCACGACCTATCGGGCCGTTTTGTCGCACAAGCCGCCGGAGTTGGTCGTCGTTGAGATCGAAGAGGCGGTTGCAAACGCGATCGCGGCGCTCGGCGTCAAGCCGCGCAACCTTGTGATCAACGACGCGCGGCTTTACCTCAAAGCGAACGACGAGAAGTTCGACGTGATTACATCGGACCCGATTCATCCGTGGGTGCGCGGAGGCGGCGATCTCTACACGCGTGAGTATTTTGAGTTGTGCCGTGCGCGCCTGCGCGACGACGGCGTGATGTGTCACTGGTTGCCGCTTTATCAGATGGGTCTTGCGGACGTACGCGCGGTCGCGCGGACATTCGCCTCCGTGTTTCACACCGATGTTTACTTCGCCGGGACCGATCTCGTTCTGGTCGGGCGCCGCGCCGCGAATCAGCCCGCGCGCGACGGGGTCGTGTTGGGCGAGGCCGTGAGCCGCTTGCGTGTCGCTGGACACGACGCCACGGTTCGCGCCAGCGCGAACGCGGCGTTGCTGACCGAAGATCGTTTGATCTTGGAGTACTCGGCGCCGCACCATCTCGAAAGCCAAGAGCTCGGCTCGATTCTGCGCTGGGTACAGACGTTGTGGGCTTCGCCGGCGACGCCGTACGGTGCGATTCTCGAGGCGCAGATCGCGCAGTGCGATCAGGACGGCGCCAAAGTGAGTGCGGCCATCGAACGCGCGCTGCAACAGGCGCCTCAGCACCAATTTGCGCGCCGGTTTGCCGGAGAGGTTTACCTGCAGGCAGCGGGCAGCGTTCAAAGCGAAGGGTTCCTCAAAGCCGCGCGCCGCTACCTCGGCGACGATCCGCGATTGCTCGGCGTCGAAGCGGATCTTCGCGCCAAGCAGGGACGCCGCGCGGAAGCCGCCGCGCTGTACCGGCGACTGCTCGCGACGCAACCCGACAACGTGTACGTCAAGCGCCGCCTCGCGCACGTCACGGAGGAGTAGCGGAAGCTAGCGCGTGATCTTGAGCTGTTTCCAAAACAGCCGAAGGTCTTTTTTCCAAGCCCGTTCGGCCGCGCCGTACATCGTCATCTGAATCTCGTAGAGCCGCCCGTTGCCGTGCTCGATCAGACGCCATTCCTCGGTGAACACAAACGTCTTGGTCTTGCCGGCCAGCTTGAACCGATATGCTTCATCGGCGCCGGGCCATCGCGCCCGTTTCGGTTTGCGCGGGACCTTCGCTCCGGGGTACTTGTTGGCGAACACGTCGATGCGCATCTGCGCCCGCGCCGCCGTCTTTTGCTTGACGGTCTTTTTGAGTAGGACGCGCACGCGAATATCGCACACGTTTTTTTGCTCGTCGACGCGGCGTAGATGGAGATAGATCCCTTTGTCCGCGGCCGGGTCCACTTTTTTGGTGGCGAAGCCGGCAGGGCGCATGAGGTTGAGGCGGTAGTACGCATGCGCGATCCACTCCGGCTTGCCGGACGCGGGTTTGTCCGGCGCGGGCGGAAGGCCTTTGGTTTCGAGCAACGAAAACCCGTGGGCGATGGCGCGGAGGTCGTCCAGCAAGGCGTGGTCGCGCGGCCAGCAGTCGAGTGTCAGCACGTAGAGGCGGTCGCCGTCCGCGAGGCAAAGGGCGAACCGCAGCGCGTCCACGGATCCCTCGCGGTATTCGAGCGTCGCGAGGGAACGGTCGCGCTCGCCTTCCCACGAGGGCTCTCCCGCCCCGGCGGCTCCCATCGCCAGCAACTTTTCTCCGCGGGCGGCCGCCGGGGCCCCTTTGGCCGCTTTGTCGGCCCCGACCCGGTGGATTCGGAGCGAGATCCGTGCTCCGGCCGTCTCGTCGCCCGTCGTCAGGTGCACAGCCTCGCCGGCCGGCGCCTTGGCGCGGCGAAAGTCTCCCGGGACCCGAAAAAGAAAGTTCCCGTCCGCCATCGGCGAGGAAACGACCCAGTCGGCCCCGTCTTTTTCGAGGCGGACGGCTGCCTTGATTTCGTTCGCGGCGCTTACGGCCGATAGAAGACAAAGAAGAAGGATGCGGTTGACGGAGGCCATGGAGCGAGCGATGAGTAGTCCTTTTAAAGCGTACGACATTCGCGGGATTTACCCGACCCAGATCGATGCTGATCTCGCGCGAGCGATCGGAAGATCATATGCGGCGGAGATTTCACCGCAATCTGTGGTCGTCGGCCATGACATGCGGCCGTGCGCGCCGGAGATCACGAACGCGTTGATCGAGGGGCTCACGGCGGCGGGCGTCAACGTCACGCACATCGGCCTGGTTTCGACGCCCCTCGTCAGTTTCGCTCTCGGCAGCGGTGGGTTCGATGGCGGCATCATGGTCACCGCGAGCCACAACCCGGCGGAGTACATCGGCTTGAAGCTCGCTCGTGAAAAGGCGATCCCGCTGAGTTGGGAGCATGGCATCGAGTCGATGGAGAAACGGATCAAGTCCGGCGCTTTGCCGGCGGACGCGGCGCAGCACGGCACGGTGGAGCACAAGAGCTTCACCGAGGCCTACGTCGACATGGTGATTCGCCACTCGAACTCGGGGCGGCGTCTCAAAGTCGTCGTCGATGCCGGCAACGGCATGGGCGGCTGGGAGTTTCCCCATGTCGCCAAGCGTCTCGACTTGGAAGTGATCCCGCTTTACTTCGACCTTGATGGATCGTTCCCGAACCACGAGGCCAACCCGCTCGATCATTCGACGCTGCGCGATCTCTGCGCGCGCGTGGTCGCCGAGGGTGCAGACTTGGGTATTGCGTTCGATGGCGATGCCGACCGCGCGGGCTTTGTCGACGAAAAAGGCGGTGTCGTGACCAACGACCTTGCGTCCGCGTTGATGGCCGCCGACATCTTGGCGCGCGAAAAAGGACCGGTTGTGTACGACCTGCGCAGCAGCCGCGCGTTGCCCGAGTCGATCATTCGTCACGGCGGTACGCCGATTCGCGGGCGCGTCGGGCACAGCTTCATGAAGAACGCCATGCGTGAACACGGTTGTGTGTTCGGCGGCGAGTACTCCGGTCACTACTATTTTCGCGAGAACTACAACACCGAGTCCGCGAGCCTGGCGGTCGTTGCGATGTGCAACATCTTGTCGCGCGGCGACGCGCCGATGAGCGAGCACCTCGACACGCTGCGCTGCTACATCCAAACCGGCGAAGTAAATTTCAACGTGCCCGACAAGATGGCCAAGATGAAAGAGATCGAGGCCGCGTACCCGGACGCCGAAACCGATTGGCTCGACGGCGTGACCGTGCAGTACGAGGATTGGTGGTGCAACGTGCGTCCGTCCAACACCGAGCCCAAGCTGCGGCTCAATCTCGAGGCGAGCGACCAAAAGACGTTCGAAAAGCGCAAGGCCGAGGTGTTTGCGATCCTCGGGACTCCGCTGTAGTAGCGAATTTACGAGTTCTTAACAAACCCAATATTCAGGGTTCATAGGCGCGTGGTCTTCTTCCTGCACAAGGAGAAACCGAAACTATGAATCTGAATTTTCTCGTAGCTGCGACCCTGTCCAGCGCCGTTCTCGCCGGAGGCGTCTCCGTGGACGCCAGCCTTCCGAACTACACGCCTGCGCGCGGTGTCTCGGGCAGCATCAAGAGTGTCGGTTCCGACACGATGAACAACTTGATGACGTACTGGGCGGAAAGCTTCAAACGCTACTACCCCAACGTCTCCCCCGAAATTGAAGGCAAGGGTTCGTCGACAGCGCCCCCGGCCATCATCAGCGGAACTTCGAACTTCGGTCCGATGAGCCGTCAGATGAAGGACAAAGAGATGGACGCGTTCGAAAAAGCGTTCGGCTACAAAGCCACACAGCTTCGCACGGGCATCGACATGCTCGCCGTCTATGTCCACAAGGACAATCCGATCGCCAAGAAGGGCCTGACGATGAAGCAGGTCGATGCGATCTTCTCGAAGACGCGCAAGGGCGGACACGAGAGCGACATCACGACGTGGGGCCAGGTCGGACTTACGGGCGAGTGGGCGAACCGCCCGATCGCGACCTACGGACGCAACTCCGCGTCCGGCACCTACGGCTACTTCAAGAAAAAAGCGCTCTTCAAGGGTGACTACAAGGACTCTGTCAAAGAGCAGGCGGGTAGCTCGGCCGTGGTGAGTTCAGTCGCCAGCGACATCGGCGCGATAGGCTACAGCGGCATCGGCTACAAGACGCCGGACGTCGCTACCGTGCCTCTCTCCAAGTCGGGTACGTTCATCCCGGCCACTCCGGAAAACGCTTACTCGGGTAAGTACCCGCTCGCGCGCTTCCTCTGGTTGACCGTGAACTACAAACCGGGCAGCAAGCTTGAGCCGCTGCGCGCCGAATTCATCAAGTTGATCTTCAGCAAGCAGGGGCAGTCGATCGTCTTGAAAGACGGCTACTTCCCGGTGGTCGCCGGACTCGCCAAGCGCGAGTTGGCAAAAGTCGGCCTCCGCCCGAACACCCCCTAATCCTGTGACCAACACCGGCCAACGCCGGTCGCGAGCCACCCCGAAGCACGTCAAAACTGCGGAACGGGTGGCTCGCGCCCTCATCTCCACAGGTGGCATCGGAACCATCATCGCCGTCGTCTTGATCTTTGGCTTTTTGGTCTCCGTCGTGCTGCCGCTGTTCTCCGGCGGGGAGGTTTCCGAGCCGCGTGCGATCGCTGTGCGCGGATCGGAGAACACCATCCGCATGGAAGTCGATGAGCTTCGACTGATCGGCTACACGCTCGACCGCGACGGTACGGTCACGGTGTTCTCGCTCGCGGATGGCGGCGTTCTCGAACGGCGTGCGATCTTTCCCGACGAGAAGGTGACGGCATGGTCATTTAGTCCTGACGGTGCGCAGTGTGCATTCGGCTTCGACGATGGAACGATCCGTTTCGGAACCATAGGCTTCTCGTTCGTGTTCCTCGATGAGGTTCCGAATGAACTGAGCGCGCTGAGAATCGGTGAGTCTAAGTCGTTCAAAAAAGGCGTCGTAATCGTCACGCCCAAAAAGCAACACCGCTTGCAGGCGCTAAAGGTCGAGCTCGGCAAGCCTCTGAAAGCGGCGAACGGATCGATCGCACAGATTGACTACTCCGTTCGACCGGACGACAAAAAGGTCTTCGCCATCACAACGGCGGATGGCGCTCTCCGAGTCATCTACGAGTCGGTCGAGATGGACATGATGACGGGCGAGGACAAAGTGGTTCTCGATCCGCGCGACATTCCCTACGAGCGGCCGCAAGGACGGAACGCGGCGGACCACATCTTTGTCAACGGCGGCGCGACGTCGCTGGTCTTGATCTGGAACGACGGATTCGGCCAGCGCTTCGACATTCGCGACGACGTCCCGCACGGCGCCGTCGAGGATTTCCAGTTGACCGACACCGGAGACACGATTACTGCCGCGCGCGCGCTCGTCGGGAAGTCGACCATCATGATCGGCACGGCCCAAGGCAAGTTGGACGCGTGGTTTGCGATCAAGCCCGATCTCGTGGTCTACGGTCGCAACTTGACGCCGCGGCGCGAGGGCAACTGGAAGTACAAAGACCAAAAGCGCTTTCGCCGGCCGCGGCTGATTCCCACCAAGGCTGCCGAGATCGACTTTGATGAACTTGAGCCCATGCCGCGCGACGGCGTCGAGTTCGTGTGCGGGCATCGTCTCGACCCCGCGGACAGCGCGCTCGTCTCGATGAGCCCGTCCAGCCGTTCGCGCATGCTGACCGCCGCCTACGCGAACGGTTCGGTGCGTACGTACCAGGTGACGACCGAATCCTTGGTCGTCGAGACCGAGCCGGTCGCCGGCGGTGTGCACTACGTCGCCTTGAGTCCGAAAGAGGACGGCATCTACGCGCTGTCGGGCGAGTCGATGCGCGGCTGGAACTTCGACCCCAAGCATCCGGAAGCGACGTTTGGTTCGCTGTTTGGCCGCGTTTGGTACGAAGGCTACAACAAGCCCGACTACGCCTGGCAATCCACAGGTGGAAGCAGCAGCTTCGAGCCGAAGCTCAGCTTGCGTCCGTTGATCTACGGAACGATCAAGGCCACAACCTACAGCATCTTGATCGCGGCGCCGCTCGCGCTTCTAGCTGCGATCTTTACGAGCCAGTTTCTCGCAAGCAGGCTGCGGACGTCGGTGAAGTCGACCATCGAAATGATGGCGAGTTTGCCGAGCGTCGTCTTGGGGTTTATGGCGGCGATCGTAATCGCGCCCTATCTCCAAGGTGGCGTTCCGATCATGCTCGCGGCGTTCGCGACCATTCCATTCGCCATCTTGTTAGGCGCGCGACTTTGGCAGCTCCTGCCAACACGCAAAGCGATTCAGTGGGGCGGATTTCCGCGATTCGCGTCGATTTCCGTGTTCCTGCCCGTCGGGTTGCTATTGGCGACTTGGATCGGTCCGCTTCTTGAGTCGTCGTTTTTTGGGGGCAATCTCAGGTCGTGGTTGTCGGACAGTGCGGACAACCAGGCGGACGGCGTCGGCGGCTGGATGCTCTTGCTGATGCCGCTGTGCTTGCTCGTCGTGGCGGCGCTCAACGTGTACTTCCTGGCGCCGGTGGTGCGGTCGATCTCGCGGACATGGACGCGAAAGCAGTGCGCACTGTTCGACGTCGCGAAACTACTCGTACAGACAGTCGTCGTCCTGTTACTGGCATGGGGCGGCGCGAAGATGCTCGGCGCGGGGTGGATGGAGTGGATCGGGTTGGATGCGGACCCCCGGGGCGGCGTTTTAGGCTCCTACAACCAGCTCAACGCTCTGGTCGTCGGGTTCGTGATGGGCTTCGCGATCGTTCCGATCATCTACACCCTGGCCGAGGATGCGTTGTCGAGCGTCCCTTCGCAACTCCGCGAGGGTTCGCTCGGTGCGGGCGCGACGCCCTGGCAAACCGCGTGGCGCATCGTGATCCCGACATCGATGAGCGGACTGTTCGGCGCGCTGATGGTCGGCTTGGGACGCGCCGTCGGCGAAACGATGATCGTGTTGATGGCCGCAGGCAATACGCCCGTCATGGAGCTCAACATGTTCAGCGGGTTTCGCACGCTCTCGGCCAACATTGCGACGGAGCTGCCGGAGGCTGTGCAAGGTGACACGCACTACCGCGCGCTATTCCTGGCGGCGCTGGTGCTCTTTGCCATGACGTTTTGCATCAACATCTTTGCGGAGGGTGTGCGCCGGGTGTTCCGACGCCGCTTTGCTGATCTATGAGCAGTCGTCGTCGTGTCTCCTCGCTGTTTGCGCGCGGCGAGCCCATGGTGTGGCTCACCGGCGCCGCGCTCGTGGTCTGCCTACTGATGATCGCGGGCCTTTTGACCATCGTGATCTACAACGGCGCATCCACGTTTTGGCCCAAGCCTCTAACGCAGCTCACGACGCATCACGGCAAGACGTATCTCGGGGAAGAGAGCCAGAACGAAGACTACAATCCCGCGACGGCCGCGGTGGCGGACTGGGTTCCCGCAAAAAAACGTCCGGCGCCCGAAGCTTCGGTCCGCCGGCGGATGTACCGCACGGGCAACTACGAAGTCTTTAACACGCACTTCACGTGGCTCAGCGACTATGAGATCGCGGAGGAGTTCGAGCCTAGGTGGGGCATCGTGGTGGAGCGCCAGGAGTGGGGCCGGTTCTACGGAAAGCCGCATGCGTTCCATGTCGACGGGAAACCCGTCGCGAACGAACCCGCCGCCGTGTGGGCGAGATTCGAAGAGCTTCACGAATCGGTGCGCGCACGCCGGGAGGCAGCGGGCGAGCTCAACGACAACGACCTAAACGACCACGAGAACGACGCACGGTTGGAGCGCACGTCCGCGCGTTTGAAGGACGGCGCAGATTCGGACGAGTGGCGCGAAGCCGACAAGGTGCTCCAATCCGTTCGCAAGCGGGCGGAGGAGGAGCGGATCGCCATTCGTCGCAAGACCCAAGCCATGCAAGCAGAGAACGATCGATACGAATTGATCGTCATGATGGCCGACGGCGAAACGAAGGCGCTCAAGCTGGCGGACATCGTGCGCGCGTATCTCCCCAACCAGCTCAGCTTGGGCGAAAAGTGGGGCGTGTACCTGTCGCGTTGGGGCGAGTTCTTGTCGGACAACCCGCGCGAGGCGAACAGCGAGGGAGGCGTCTTTCCGGCGATCTTCGGCACCATCATCATGACGTTGATCATGTCGATCTTGGTCGTGCCGTTTGGTGTTCTCGCGGCGCTCTACCTCCGCGAGTACGCCAAGCAGGGAACACTCGTCAGCATCGTGAGGATCGCGGTCAACAATCTGGCCGGTGTTCCGAGCATCGTGTTCGGCGTGTTCGGCCTAGGTTTTTTCTGCTACTTCGTCGGCGTCGGCATCGACGACCTGCTATTCCCGGCGCGCGTCGCCGAGAACACGCCGACGTTCGGAAAGGGCGGCATCCTGTGGGCGTCTCTGACGCTCGCGCTGCTGACGCTCCCCGTCGTGATCATGGCGACCGAAGAAGCGATTTCGGCCGTGCCCCATTCGATGCGCGAGGGGTCGTACGCTTGTGGCGCGAGCAAGTGGCAGACGATCCGCAAGATCGTGTTGCCCCGCGCTGCGCCGGGCATCATGACCGGCATGATTTTGGCCATCGCCCGCGGCGCCGGTGAGGTCGCCCCGCTGATGCTTGTGGGCGCGGTCAAACTGGCCCCCGATCTTCCGATGGATGGGAGCTTCCCGTTCGTGCATCCGGAGCGGAGCTTCATGCATCTTGGATTTCACATCTATGACCTCGGATTCCAAAGCCCCAACAGCAAGGCTGCAGAGCCGATGGTGTTCACGACTACGATGTTGCTGATCGGTATCGTCGTGCTTCTAAACCTCGTGGCGCTGTGGGTGCGGGCTCGTCTCCGGCGCCAATTCGAGGCTGGGTAGAGCCATGCTGCAGCAAAAAACAATTCAGCCGGAGATCGACATGATCACCCATCAGGAAGACCGACTAGGCGGCGTTTTTGACGCGGTCAAGCGTGACGACACGTTTCCGACCGCAGTCCACGATGCGCTGCATCAAGAGGATGCGGTCATCGAGGTCAACGATTTCGATCTCTGGTACGGAGCGAAGCGCGCGCTCTATTCCGTGTCGCTGGTCGTGCCCCGCCGCAAGGTGACGGCGCTCATCGGTCCGTCCGGCTGCGGCAAGTCGACCTTGCTTCGCAGTGTCAATCGCATGAACGATCTTATTTCGACCGTCCGCATCAAAGGCGACATGGTTCTCAACGGCGATTCGATCTACGACCCGGGAACCGACGTCATCGAATTGCGCAAGCGCATCGGCATGGTGTTTCAAAAACCGAATCCGTTCCCGATGAGCATTCGGGAAAACGTCGTGTACTCGCTGCGCATCGACGGCGTCCGCGATCGGGGCGTGCTCGAGGAGGTGTGCGAGCAGAGCCTCCGCGCCGTCGGGCTCTGGGACGAGGTGCATGATCGCCTGGAAGACTCGGCCCTGCGACTCTCCGGCGGACAACAGCAACGGCTGTGCATCGCCCGCGCGATTGCCGGCGAGCCCGAAGTGATGTTGCTCGACGAGCCCTGTTCCGCGCTCGATCCGATCGCCACCCAAAGGATTGAAGACCTGATCCATGAGCTCCAGGGTCGCTATTCGATTCTGATGGTCACCCACAACATGCAGCAGGCCTCGCGGGCCAGCGATTACACCGCGTTCATGTACTTAGGGCGCCTTGTCGAATTCGGGCCCACCGAAGAGATCTTTCTTAAGCCTCACTTGAAGGAAACGGAAGACTATGTCACTGGTCGCTTTGGATAATCGAAACTCGAACGGGGAGACGCGAATGTCCTATCGAATTCTTGTGGTGGAAGACGAGCCCGACTTGCTAGAGGCAGTCGCGTTCGCCCTCAAGAAGGAGGGCATGAAGCCCATTCGTTGCGCGGATGGCAATGAAGCCCTCGAAGTGGTGCGCGAGTCACGCCCGGACTTGGTGCTTCTCGACTTGATGCTTCCTGGCATGGATGGACTCGAAGTCTGCCGACGCCTGCGTTCGTCCGAGGAGACCGCGCGCATCCCGATCATCATGATCACCGCGAAAGCGGAGGAGACGGACGCGGTTATCGGACTCGGCGTCGGCGCGGACGACTACCTTCGCAAGCCGTTTGGCCTAAAGGAGATGGTGGCACGCATTCGCGCGCTGCTGCGCCGCGGAGAAGAGCCGGCGGATCCCGCTCCCCGCGTCCTTCGCATCGGTGAACTCGAAGTCGATCCGGCGCGGCACGAGGTACGCCTGGCGGGAGAATCGATCCCGTTTACCGCCACGGAGTTTCGCTTGCTGTACCACCTCGTTCGACACGCTGGCCGCGTCTTCACGCGTGCTCAGCTCCTCGACAAGGTCGTCGGCAACGATGTGATTGTCGTGGATCGAAACATCGACGTTCATATCTCGGCACTGAGACGAAAGCTGAAGAACGAAGGCGAGCGTCTCCGAACCGTGCGTGGCGTGGGTTACAAGTTCAACGAGTACTAGGCCTGTGAAAAAACGATTGGTGTACAACATCGCGCGGGAGGAGTTCGAGCGTGAACTCCCGTCTTAGTTGGCCGGCGCGGATCGCGCTGCTGGGAGCACTCCCTGCAGTGGTGACACTGATCGGAATGACGTGGTTCGTGTTCGGCCAAAGCGCCGATCACGCGCGAACGCGACTGCGTGAGGCCACGCTCCTCGACGTGTCTCTCGGTTCCCTTTCCTTGCGGGGCCGAAAGGGTGCGGAGTTGGCTCAGACGGTGGACGAGATGGCGACCCGTTTGGACGCACACTTGATCCTCTTGGACGGGGCGGGCGCATTTGAGGCGGGGTCGAAGTCGGCACGTTCGGTCGTGGACTTGAAAGCGCTGTCGTCGAGCCAGGAGGTGGCTGGCGCGCGCCGCTTGGATGCGGCTTTGCGCGATGCGCACTCGCCCGGGAAACACGGATGGACCTACGCGGCGGCGAAAGTCCCAGGAAGCGATTATGTGTTGTGGATGGGCCGGGACGATTCCGGCCGCGTGGCGGCGATGGGCGCTCCGGTTGTGTTTACTTGGATCCTCGTCCTGCTCACCTGTTTTGCGGTGCTCCTTCTTGCAAAGAATCTCGCCCGATCGGTCACCGCTCCCGTATCGGCGTTGCAGCGAGTCGTCGATTCCGTGACCGAGGGAGACTTCAGCAGACGCGTGCCCTCGTCCGAGGACAAACAGTTCGATCGACTTGGAACGGCGTTCAACGAGATGACGGCCCAATTGGAGACGACACTACGCGCGGCAAGGGAAGAGGCCGCGCAGCTGACGACCGTTCTCGAGGGCCTTTCCGAGGGCGTGATCGCCTTGGACGAGCACGAGCACGTGACGTTCGTGAACGGAGCGGCGCGTGATCTGTTGGCGCTTCCGGCCGACCCGGAAATCAAGGGCTCGCCATTCTATGAATACGTGCGCGAGCCTCGGATCCTCGGGCTGGCCCAAGCGGTAGTGACGACCCGCGAGTCGCAACAGGCCGAAGTGCATCAGGAGGGACCGCCGCGCCGCACGATCCAAATCTATGCGGCGCCGGCGTTCGCCGGTTCGACGAGCCTGATCATGGTCTTTCGCGACATGTCGCGTTTGCGCCGGTTGGAGAGCATGCGTTCGGATTTTGTGTCCAACGTCAGCCATGAACTACGCACGCCGCTAGCGGCGATCGCGGCGGCGGTGGAGACGCTCTCCGATGACGAAGCCCGTTTGGACAACGAAGTCGGGCCCCGTTTCTTGTCGATGATCGATCGCAATGCCGCGCGCTTGGAAGCGTTGCTGCAAGACATCTTGGCTCTATCGCGTATGGAGTCGCGCCCTGAGTCGTTGGCTCGCGAGCCGGTCGAGTTCGGAGGCATCGCGCGTTCCGTCGTCGAGGACCTGCGTGGTCGTGCGCGCCGGGCCGGGATCGAACTCGTGCCGCCCGGCGCCGACCGTCTTCCGCTGTTGGGCGATGGGCCGATGCTCTATCGAGTCGTTGAAAATTTGATCGTCAACGCGATTACGTACACGCCGGAGGGCGGCCGCGTCGAGGTTAAGACAGAGGTCGAAGCAAACGCGGCGGTACTCCGGGTGTGCGACACCGGCGTGGGAATTCCCCATGCGAGCCTCGGACGTATCTTCGAACGGTTTTATCGCGTTGACAAGGCGCGGTCGCGCGGCGCCGGCGGCACCGGCCTCGGCCTCGCCATCGTGAAGCACGTGACAGGTTTGCATGGCGGCAGTGTGGAAGTCGTCAGCGAGGTCGGCCAGGGGTCCACGTTTACCGTCCGCATCCCGCTCGCTGATCGAGTGAGCCAGGAGTCATCATGAACAAGCACTTCCGGCGTGAACTGGAGCAACTGACGCGCGACATTCTGGTGATGGGCGGACTGGCGGAAACCGCGGTTTCGCGAGCGGTGCGGTCGTATCTGGAGACGGACGCCGCTGCCGCGGAGTCGGTGATTGAAGGTGACGCCGAACTCAACGCGATGGAGCTCCGGATCGAGGAGGAAGTGCTCAAGATCCTCTCCCTTTACGCGCCCACCGCACGCGACCTTCGATACGTCGTCGGCGTGTTCAAGATCACCAACGACTTGGAGAGGGTCGGCGATCTCGCCGCCAACATCGCGGAGCGCGCTAAACTGGGTGTCGAAGCAAGCCCGGAGGCGCAGCGCGATATCGCGGACATGGCCAAGACGGTGTTGCGCATGTTTCGGGAGTCTCTCGACTCCTTCGTCAAAGAGGATCGCGCACGCGCCGAACAGGTGCTCGACACCGACGACCAAGTCGACAGCAAGCTGTCTAAGATCTACGACGCGGAGCGAAAACGCGATGCGGGCAACATCACAGAGACGCTTCGGGCGCTTTCGGTGGCGAAGCACCTCGAGCGCATCGCTGACCATGCCACAAACATCGCCGAGGACGTCATCTATATGGTTTCCGGGGATGTCGTAAAGCATCAGTACTAGACGCGCTCGCGCACATTCGCCGCGCGCGCCATTTGCTTTTCCGAACAATGGCGCGCCGCGAATCGGGCTCTCCGAAGCGCACGAAAATTTTTTTGCTTCGACTCCCGCCGCGACGTTGACGTGGACTGTCAAACTCGTAGGCTCCCGGTCGCATGGGATAGGGCGCGTTCGTTTGTTTCTGCTTTGCCGTCGTCTTTACAACGGCTTCGCAGAGCGCCTCTAGTCTCTCTGCATTCCTCGATTCGCTATGAAAGGAGACCGGAGGATGAACAAGCTATGGCGGGCGTCTTTGGCGTCCATCATCGGCCTACTGCTGCTGACCAATACTTCGAACGCAGCAGAGGTCAATGACGTATCGCTGGCCACGGAAGTGGAGCGATACCTAGACGAGAGTGCACCGGCCGGGGGTGGCTCGGGCGGTACGTTGGAAGTGATCTTTAAACAAGGTCTTCAGTTCAAGGCCGACGGCATCGAGATCAAATTCGGTGGTCGGTTGATGTTCGATGTCTTCTTCATCACCAGTGACGACCAGCCCGGTGTCAGCACGGAAGACGGCAATTTCTTTCGCCGCGTCCGCTTCTTCATGAGCGGAACGGTCTACAACAACACGATCTTCAAGGTGCAGATCGACTTCAACACCAACGCCCGCTTCCGCGATGTGTACATGGGGTTGAAGAAAGTCGGATTCATCGACAAGCTCACGTTCGGAAACCAGTACGAGCCGATGAGCTTGAGCGAGTTGACAAGCTCGAAGTACATCACGTTCATCGAACGCGGGCAGCTCTTCTCGCCGGCGCGCAACCCGGGCATCAAGGCAGCCGGCACGGCGTTCGAGAAGCGCATGACGTGGGCGATCGGCATCTTCCGTACGTCGAGCACCACCAACAGCGCCGCGCGCGCCGACGGCGGCTATTCGTTGACCTTCCGCGTCACCGGACTCGTGATCAACAACGAGGACAACCATGCGCTGGTTCACGTGGGCTTCGGCTTCAGCATTCGTGGGGACGCCACCCAACGGTACCGCTTCCGTTTCGGACCGGGAACCGGCGATCGCGGCGTGGATACCGGAACGATTGCGGACGCGGACGACACGACGATCATCAACTTCGAGTTGGCGCTCCGGTTCAAGTCGCTGCATGCGCAGTTCGAGGTCTTCATCGTCGACGTCGATTCGGTGTCCGGCGCGGATCCAAGCTTCACAGGCTTCTATTTTCAGGTGGGCTATTTCCTGACCGGCGAAGTGCGTCCCTACAAGGGCGGCGCGTGGAGCCGGATCAAGCCGAAGGCGAATTTCTGGGACGGCGGCGGCGGCTGGGGCGCGTGGGAAATCGCGTTCCGGTTCGACACGGTCGACCTCAACGACGGAAACATCACCGGCGGCGAGCAGACCATCATCACGTTCGGCGTGAACTGGCACTGGAACCCGAACACGCGCGTGATGATGAACATCATGTTTGCAGAAATCGAGCCCAGCGGCAGCGCTAGCTCCGATGTGACGACGCTGATCATTCGCTGGCAGTACGACTTCTAGCGACGTGTGAGGGCAGGCTGACAACCGTCCGAAACCTCTAAGCCTCGTTTCGACACGCGTCGGCAGCATAAAGACTGCCCAGAGCAACGCCCCCCGAACCTCGGGGGGCGTTTTTTCGTTCTCACGGGGATGCTGAAATCGGCCCGCGCAAAACTCCGGATCGTCCTTTAAGATCCGCCTCATGAAACAAGCATGGCGCGCGGCATCCGCCGTCTGTCTCAGCCTTCTTGTGCTCGCGAGTTCCGCGAACGCGGGCGAGGTCAACGATGTGTCGTTGGCGACCGAGGTGGAACGCTATCTCGACGAGAGCGCGGCCGCGGGTGGCGGTTCGGGCGGCACGCTTGAGGTGATTTTTAAGGACGGCATTCGGTTCAAGGCCGACGGCATCGAGATCAAACTCGGCGGCCGTTTAATGTTCGATACGTTTTTTATCACGAGCGACGATCAGCCCGGCGTCGACACGGCCGACGGGAACTTCTTTCGCCGCGTTCGGTTCTACATGTCCGGGACCGTCTACAACAACACGATCTTTAAGGTGCAGATCGACTTCAACACGAACGCGCGCTTGCGCGATGTGTGGGTCGGCCTCAAAAACCTTTGGTTTGTGGACAAAGTGATCGTCGGCCACGTGTACGAGCCGATGAGCCTGAGCGAAATGACGAGCTCGAAGTACGGCACGTTCATCGAGCGCGCCTCGTTGTTTGCGCCGGCGCGCAACGGCGGTATTCGCGCGGATGGAACGGCCTTCGACAAGCGTATGACGTGGTCGATCGGGGCCTTCCGGACCTCAAGCGACACGACCGCTGCGGCCCGGAGCGATGGCGGCTACTCGCTGACGCTTCGCCTCACGGGCCTCGTCGTCAACAACGAAGAGAACCAAACGCTCGTTCACATCGGTTTCGGGTTCAGCATGCGCGCCGATGACACGGTGCAATACCGTTTCCGGTTCGGTCCGGCCACCGGCGACCGCAGCATCGATACGGGCACGATTACCGACGCCGACGACACGACGATCGTCAACTTCGAGTTGGCGTTTCGCTTCAAGTCGCTGCACGCGCAGTTCGAGGTTTTCCTCGTCGATGTCGATTCGGCCGCGGGCGGCGACCCGAGCTTCACCGGGTTTTACTTTCAGATCGGCTACTTCATCACCGGCGAAGTACGTCCGTATAAGGGCAACACCTGGAGCCGCGTTCGGCCCAAGGCGAACTTCTGGGACGGCGGCGGCGGCTGGGGGGCGTGGGAAATCGCGTTCCGCTTCGACACCACCGATCTCACCGACGGCAACATCGCCGGCGGCGAACAGACGCTTCTCACGTTTGGTGTGAACTGGCACTGGAATCCGAACACGCGCGTGATGATGAACATCGTGTTCGCCGAAGTGGAACCTGTTGGCAGCGCGAGCGTCGACATCACCACGCTCATCATTCGCTGGCAGTACGATTTCTAGCCGTCCGCGAACCACCATGAACCAAACGCCTCTCGGTTCCCGGGGGGCGTTTTTTCGTGCGCCGACCCGCCGCGCGCGCAGACGGTTACCCTAGGTCGGTGTCCGCACCGATCGTGCATCTCGTGACCCGCCTCAACGTCGGCGGCATCGCGCGCTATCTGGATCAGGTGGTGCCGTGCGTCGATCGGTTGTGGCGCGGCCGCGTTCAAGGACCCGAGCAGGAGGCGACGTGGCGCGGACTCCAAGCGTTTGTGCCGGGCCTCGGTCGCGCGCTCCGGATGCAAGACGATGTGCGCGCGTGGCGCACGTTGGAGCGGTGGCTCGGCGACCGGCGTCCGCGCGTGTTGCACACGCACGCCTCCAAGGCCGGTACGCTCGGTCGAATCGCGGCCCGCCGCCTCGGCATCCCGGTTGTGCACACGTTTCACGGGCACGTGTTGTCGAACTACTTTCCGCGCCCGGTCGGTGCGCTGTTTCAGCGCGTCGAGCGGTGGCTCGGATCGCGCGCCGTTCTCACGGCGACCGGACCCGCTACGGCGAACGCCCTCGCCAGCCTTCTCGGCCATCGCGTGCGCGTGCTCCCGCCGGCTCTTTCCTGGCGCGCTCCGGATGTCGTCGCCGCGGCCGCGCATCGTGCGTCCTGGGGCGGGCCTGTGCGCGTCGCGTTGGCCGTGGGCCGCGCGGCCGCCGTCAAAGACCACCCGCGCTTTGTCGCCGCCGCGCGCGCCGCCGGATTTTTGCCCGTGATCGCCGGCGCCACGCGCATCACCGGCGCCCTGTGCCTCGGCACGGTCCCGATGGCCGCGATGCCCGAGATCTACGCGGCTGCCGATGTGGTGGTTTCCTCGTCGGCCCAAGAAGGCACGCCCTACGCGTTGTTGGAAGCGGCGTGGTGTCAGCGGCCCGTGGTGGCGACGCCGGTGGGCGATGTTTCGTGGGTCGTGGGAACGGGCGGGATCGTGACCGACGACCTCGCGGCCGGCCTGAAGAAGCTCCGCGATCCGGCGCTGCGCGCGGCCATGGGTGCACGCGCGGGAGTCTTGGTCCGGCAACGTTTCACACCGGAAGCCGCCCAAGCCGCGCTGCGAACCCTTTACGACGAGGTCGCGCCCGGCTAAACATGGCTCTCGTGCCCCGCACTCCCAACCCCCCGCGTCCGCGGCAGCGCAGCTTGCCGGACTGGTTCAAAAAGCCGTTGCCCAAGGGTGGCGCGACGCAACCGGTCCGCGATCTCGTGGCGGAGCTGGGGCTGCACACGGTTTGCGAGTCCGCGAAGTGCCCCAACCTAAACGAGTGTTGGAGCCGCAAGACCGCGACGTTTATGGTGCTGGGCAACCACTGTACGCGTCGCTGTTTTTTTTGCTCGGTCCCCAAGGCGAAGCCGGATCCGGTCGAGCACGACGAACCGCGCCGCGTGGCCGAAGCCGTGCAGCGTCTGGGGCTGCGCCACGTCGTGGTCACGTCGGTGGATCGCGACGACTTGCCGGACAAAGGAGCGGGTCACTTCACGCGCATCATCGAGGAGTTGCGCTTGGCCGACGCCTCGGTCGTCGTTGAAATCTTGACGCCCGATTTTCGCGGGCGGCCGGAGAGCGCGGCCGAAATCGCCGCGGCGCGACCCGATATCTTCAATCACAACGTCGAGACGGTGCCGCATCTGTATGCGCGTGTGCGTCCCGGTGCCGTGTACGAAGGTTCGTTGCGGTTGTTGCGCGACGTTAAGGCGGCGGACCCGACGATCCTCACCAAGTCGGGGTTGATGGTCGGGTTGGGAGAGACCGACGACGAAGTCGTGGGCGTCATGCGCGATCTGCGCGCGCACGGCGTCGATATCGTGACCGTCGGTCAGTACCTGCGGCCGTCCGACCGCGAGCTTCCCGTCGAGCGGTTCGTTACGCCCGAGCAGTTTCAAGCCCTGACCGCGCGCGCCCGCGAACTCGGCTTCCTTGGTGTCTACGCCGGGCCGTTCGTGCGCTCGTCCTACAACGCGGACGCGGTCTACGACCTCGTGCGAAAGCGTCGATGAACACGCCGATGAACACGCCGATGAATACGCCGATGAATACGCCGATGAAGATCGCGCTGATCGAACCGTTCGCCGGCATCGCGGGCGACATGTTGACCGGCGCGTTGTTGCACGCGGGGGCGCCCTTTGCTGCTGTGCGCGACGGTCTCGCGCAGCTCGCGCTCGATCGGTACCAAGTCGATCGCGAGCGCGTGTTGCGTTGCGGCGTGAGCGCGGAGAAGTTCCACGTGCGTCACAGCGAAGATCACCACCATCGCGGGCTCACGACGATTTTGGAGATGTTGCAGGCCTTGCCCGAGGGGCCGCGTGCGCGCGCCGCCGATGCGTTTCGTGCGCTCGGTGTAGCCGAGGCGAAGATCCACGGCGTGGACATCGAGCGCGTGCATTTTCACGAGGTGGGCGCGGTGGATGCGATCTGCGACATCGCGGGCGCGGCGCTGGCGCTCGACGCGCTCGGCGTCGAAGAGCTTTACTGCCGTCCGCTGCCGCTTTCGACGGGCTCGGTGCATGCGGCGCACGGGCGAATTCCTGTGCCGGCCCCGGCGACGCTGGAGTTGCTGACAGGGAAGCCGGTGTTCGACAGCGGACTCGACGGCGAACTCGTGACGCCGACTGGCGCCGCGATGGCCTGCGCGTGGGCAAGCTTTGACGCGCCGCCGTCGATGCGCGTGCTCGCGATCGGGTACGGCGCGGGTACGCGCGATCCGGAGGGCTATCCCAACGTGTGCCGCGTAGTGATCGGCGAGGTCGAGACGCCGCCGACGGGAGACGTGATCGAGATCATCTGCGACATCGACGACGCCAACCCGCAGATGCTCGGGCACTTGGTCGAACGGTTGTTGGGCGCGGGCGCGCTCGACGCGACGTTGCAGCCGGTGTTTATGAAAAAACAGCGCGCGGCGACGCGCGTGGGTGTGCTCGCCCGCCGCGAGTTGGTTCCGGCGCTCGAGGAGATCTTGTTTCGTGAAGGCGCGACGCTGGGTGTGCGGCGTCACACGGTCGAACGCACGGAGCTGGTCCGCGAATTCGCGACGGTCGCAACGGACTTCGGTCCGGTCCGCGTCAAACTCGGCAAGCTCGGCGACGACGTCGTCCGCGCCAGCCCGGAGTACGAAGACTGCCAGCGATTGGCTCACGAACACGGCGTAGCGCTGCGCGAAGTGATCGAACAAGCGCTGGTGCGTTGGCACGCATGAACAGAGTCGGGATTGCGGTCGCCGTCGTCGTCCTCGGCGCGCTGGCATACGTCAAATGGGATCGCGACCGTCCGAAGGTCGCCCCGACTCCGGAGCCGCTCAAGTCAGTTCGCTACCGCGGTCGGTGGGTCACGCCGTCGCCGTTTCGCGGCATCCAAATCCAAGTGCCCGAAGAGTTCATGAAGCAGCCGCCGCGGGATCACATGACGGGGCAGCGACTCTACGTGGGCCCCGAAGAGGACGGATCGCCGTCGATCCAAGTGTTTACGGGGCCGCCCGGCAAGCGCCGCTCACTCGAAGCTTGGAGCAAATTTTGGACCAGCAAGTACGGTTTTTCAACGCCGGTGCGCAGGACGAAGGTGCTGGACGAGGGCGCGAGTTCGATCGCCGGCGTCCCCTGTCGATGGTTCGTCATGGAAGACATCGACCAAAAGCGCCGGTCGCTGGTCTATCAGTTCAGCTTCGTGAGCGAAAACGCGGAACACTTCATCCGCGGCCACGCGCCGGATGACTTGTTTCGCGTGGGTGGCTTCCGCGCGACGATGGACCGCGTGCGCGCGTCGGCCCGGTTTATCAAGTAGCTCGCGCGCCGTTTCTTTCGACCTGTTCCGCAATCAACCGCGCGCCCTTCCCAAAAGTGCGGGGATCGGCGGCGAGGAACACGCGGATGAACTCCGGCGCTTCGAAAAATGAGCCGCGGGCGACGCCCACGCCTTGTTTCTCCATTTGGTCCGCGATGCGGTCTCCGTCGCCGACGTCGACGAACGCCGTCAGTCCCGCCTGCGGACGGGCGTAGCGAAACTTCAGCTTGTCGAGCGTCGCTAAGTTCGTCGCCACGTGGCGCCTCGCTTTGTCGCGTAGCTCGGGGAGGCGCGGCCAGATCGCGTCGAGCGCTAGGAGCGAGGGCGTGGGACACTGCACGGCGACCAAATTGTTCACGCGGCGGGTTTGTTCCAAAAGCTCCGGCGCCGCCAGGATCCAACCCAGGCGCAGCGCTCCCAACCCGTAGGCCTTCGTCAGTCCGCCCGTCGTTACAAAGCGCGGATGTCGCGCCGCCGCCACCTTGGGCGGTTTGGGCTGCAGTTCGCGATACACCTCATCGACGATCACGACCGCGCCCCGGTCGGCCGCTTCCCCGAGATCGTCCCAGTCCGCCTTCGTCAGGTTGCGGCCGGTCGGGTTGTGGGGGTTGGTTACGACAACCAGCGTCGCGCGCTTCGCGATCTTGCCGAGGCGTCCGTTGTGAGCGCGGACGATCGGTTTCACCAAGGCGCCCAAGCTCTTCGGGATCTGCGCAAGCGGCGCATAGCGCGGGATCTCGACAGCGACCGTCTCTCCCGGATCGCAAAAGGCCGCGATCGCCACGAAGTTCGCCAGGCTAGTGCCGCCGAGGAGCTGGACCCGGCCCTTTTTCACGCCGTTTTGGCGGGCGATTTTCTCTTCCAGGCCCGGGTGGCCGCTCCCGAACTCCTCGAACTTCGCGCCGCGCGGATGGCCGGCTCCGGAGAAGCCCAGCTCGATGGGGAGAGGGTCAAACGTATGGGCCTTGGCCCACTCCATATGGGGGAAATATCCGGTTCGCATACAATATCCTTGAATCTGTCGGTGCGGCGCGCGATCCTAGAAACTTGTTAGATCAGACCTCGTGGCGAAGCCGTACCCGTGTTGGGGAGAGCTTAACGCACATCAGTTTTGGGCCCCTAGGCCCATCGAACCGAACAGTCGAATCTGGGAGGAGGCGTTGATGAGAATTCTCACGGCAGCCTTAGTGATTGCGACCCTCGTTGTGACGGGTCAGGCCAAAGAGTCAACCGAATACGCCGGTGAGGTCACCGCATCCGCGCTCAACCTACGGGCGGGACCGGGCGAGGCTTATCAGCCGGTTTTGCGGGTACCCCACGGGACGCGTTTTGTCGTCGTGGGCGTACACCCCAACGCGCCGGAGTGGCTCCAGCTCAAGATCCCTGGCGGCTTCCCCGCCTGGGTTGCGGCGAACTACATTCGCAAGACCGCGAGCGGCGACGGGAACGTGGGCGTGGTGAAGACCAACCGCCTGCTGGTCCGTCCGCGCGCGTCCACTAAGTATCACCAGCTCGCGGGTCGTCTTGAATTGGGCGAGACCGTGAGAATTGTCGGCGCGAAAACGACGGCGGAAGGCGACTGGTATCAAGTCATGATGCCGGAGCGTTTCCCGCTGTTTGCGCACCGCAAGTTTGTGCGCAACATCGGGCCGGCCAAGCTCGCGCTCGTGAAGCCCAAGACGCCGGGCGCGAACGCACTCAAGGTCGGCGGCAAGACGCCGCGTGTCGTCTCAACCAAAGAGGATGCACGCTTCATCCTGGTCGAGAAAACGCTGCGCAAGCGTTTGATCGCGGCGAAGACGGCGGCGGACATTAAGCCGCTGAAGCGTTCACTGCACGAACTCGACCGCCGCAAGCTCTCCATCGAGAACCGCGAGCGACGCGTTTCGCTCTGGGCGGACATGCTGGAGAAAGAGCACAACTTTACGGTCGTCGAGATCAAAGCCAAAGAGGATCAGGTGCAAAGCGAACTCGACGCTCGCTTGGCCGAGATCGATCGCAAGTACAAAGCGCGCCTCCGTGAAATCAAAAAAGAATTCAAAGAGCCGCGTCACGCGTCACGTTTCACCGCGACCGGAATCGTGAAGTGGAAGCCGGACATTTTCGGCAGGCACCCCGAGTACCGGATCGAGAAGGCGGGACAGATGCGCTACTTCATCATCGCGCCCGAGTTCGACCTGGCCCGCTTCTCCGGCAAGCGCGTCGGCGTGATCGGCATCACCGATCCCGAGAGCGGCACCGGGTTTGAAACCGTCATGGTCAAGCGCATCGAAATCTTGGGCAACGAGTAGTTGGAGCCCGTAGCGGGCTGAAGGCCCGTTTTCCATCATGCGCGCACGGTTGGCGCGGCGACTGGTCGTCCCTTTGTTGGTGGCAGTCGCCGCGCTTTTTTTGATTCTTGGCTTTGTGGCGGTCTCCGTCGCCGAACGGAGCGTACAGCGTGATTTCGCGGCGCGCGCCGATCGCGCCGCGGCGACGCTGAACGCGTTGGCGCTGCCGCGCGAGCACCGCGGCACCATCCTCGCGGCGATGAGCGATCTCTCCGGGTTGGCGTACACGCTCGGCGATCAATCGACGCTGCAAGACGCGATTTCGTTTCGCGACGACACGCCGGTCGTCACAGCCGATGGGGACTCGTTTCGGTGGTTGCGCCGCGATCTTGAAGCCAAGGGCGAAACGCTCTACGTCCTCGCCCGCGAGTCCGAGCTGCGGCAGCGGCGGCGCGATGCGCTCACGCCGATCGGCGTGGCGGGTGCGCTGGGATTGGTGTTGGCGCTTGCCGTCGGGCTTTGGGTTGCGCGTCTCGTGGCGCAGCCGGTGCGCGAACTTGCGGACTCGGTGCAAGGGTTTGCGAAGGGCGAGTTTACAGGCTCGTTTCGCGCCCGCGGACCCGGCGAAATCGGTGAACTGCAAGACGCGTTTGTGGCCATGACGAACGAGATCGAGCGTCAGCAAAACAAGGTGCGCGAGAGCGAACGCTTTGCGACCTTGGGGCGGCTGGCAGGCGGAATTGCGCACGAATTGCGCAATCCGCTCACGGCGATCCGCATGGCTGTCGAAACGGCGTTGGATGGAAACGATGAAGCGTCGGGCAACGTACGCAGCGAGGCGCGCGCGGTGGCCGTCGCTGAGGTCGATCGGTTGGATCGAACGCTGCGCGAGCTCCTGCACTATGTTGCGCCGCGGCCGCTGACGCTGCAGAGCATCGACGTCGGCCCCCTGTTTGAAGAGGTGTCCGCGTTGCTCGGTCCGCAATGCCGCCACCTCAAAGTGGAGTTGCGCATCGACGCAGGGATGGACGGGCTCTCGGTGCGGGGCGACCGCGACCGTCTCAAGCAAGCGCTGATCAACCTCGTGCTCAACGGCGCGCAGGCGCAACCGCGTGGCGGGTTTGTGGAGCTGCGCGCGCGGCCCCACGTGTGGGAGGTCGCGGACGGCGGCGCCGGCATTCGCGACGAAATCAAGGACACGCTGTTGCAGCCGTTTGCGACGACCAAGGCCGCGGGCATCGGGTTGGGGCTGGCGGTCGTCGATCAGGTGGCGCAAGAGCACGCCGCGGAGCTGACGTTTGAGACCGGCCCGGACGGGACCACGTTTCGTCTCACGTTTGGCCCGACGGCGACCAGCGCGTAGCAGCGAGCCGGTAGACTGACGCTGTGGCCAAGGTCTTAATCATCGACGATGAGCCCGGCGTCTGCTGGGCGTTGCAACAAGCGCTGCAAAACGGCGGGCACGTGTCCGAGGCGGTCGGCACGGCCGAGCAGGGGCTCCCGCGCGCGGCCGAGTTCGACCTTGTGTTCTTAGACATCGGGTTGCCGGGCATGAACGGCTTGGACGCGCTCAACGAGATCGACGGCGTGCCTGTGGTCATCATCACGGCGCACGGCACGGTGGACAACGCGGTCGATGCGCTCAAGCGCGGGGCGTTCGACTACCTCGTCAAACCGCTGCGGGCCGAAGACATCCCGGCGCTGGTCGCGCGGGCGGTCAAGCGCACGGCGCTCGAGCGTGAAGTGACGCGGCTGCGCGGCGAACTGGCCGGACGCAGTGGCGAAGGCGCGCTGCAGGGCACGACGCGCGTGATGCAGGAAGTGTTCAAGTCCATCGCCACGGTCGCCATGTCGGACGCGCCGGTGTTGATCTTGGGGGAGTCGGGGACGGGCAAAGAGCTCGTGGCCCGCACGATCCACGAGGCGTCGGCGCGAAGTGCCGAAGCGTTCGAGCCGATCGACTGCGGCGCGTTGCCGGAGCCGTTGCTTGAGAGCGAGCTGTTTGGTCACGAACGCGGCGCCTTTACCGGAGCGGTGGCGCGCAAGCGTGGGCGCTTGGAGCGAGCGGATCGGGGCACGCTCTTTCTCGCCGAGATCGGAGAACTGACACCGCCGTCCCAGGTCAAGCTGCTGCGCTTTCTTGCGGAGCGCGAGGTTCAGCGATTGGGAGGTCAGGAGCGCCACGCGATCGACACACGTGTGATTACCGCGACGCATCGCGACCTGCGCGCGCTCTTGGAGACCGGCGACTTTCGCGAGGATCTTTATTACCGGTTGGCCGTGACGGAGATCCGTTTACCGCCGCTGCGGGATCGGCGCGACGATATCCCGCTTCTGGTCGCGCACTTCTTAGAGCAACTCGGCTACGGCGGCGAGCTCAGTGAAGCCGCGATGGCGGCGTTCACGGAATACACGTGGCCGGGGAACGTGCGCGAGCTGCGCAACGCGGTTGAAGCGGCGACGGTCGTGGCGCGCGGGGCCGCCATCGAGCCCGACCACCTGCCGGGGCCGGTGTTGCGCGGCGGCGCCGCGTTGCAGAGTGAGATCGAGGGATTTGTCGCGCGCCTCGCGGACGGCGCCCCCGACGGCGCGATCTTTCACACCGTGCAGGAGCAGTGCGAGGCGGCGATGTTGCGCCACGTGCTCCACCACGTCGGGCACAACCAGGTCCAGGCCAGCAAGCGCCTCGGGATTCATCGGACGACGCTGCGTAAGCTCATCGCCAAATACGAGATCCAGTCGTAACGGCGGCCGGCGCTCAGCGCCCTTCGAGTTGTTGTTTCCAGAATCGAAGCTGGAACGTGTAGCGCGAGAGCGGACGCAAGATCGCATAGATCTCATCGCTGTCTTCGAGGATGACCGCCTTCTCGTACAGGTCGAGCGCTTTTTGCAACTTGGAGATGGCGGACGATACTTCGCGCACGGTGGAGTTGTCGACGCCCTTGCGGACGATCGCGCGGTATTCCGCAATGCCGTCTGTTTTCAGCGGCGCCGCCTTCCGCAAGAGCGCCAGCACTTTGGCGTTGGTGGTCTTGGGTTCTTTGACCGGCTTCTTGCGCGTGCCTTCGCCGATTTTCTTGAGGGGTGAGACGCGTTTGGTCGTGTTCGAAACGGTGTCCGTATCTTCCAGCGCCGGGAGTTCGCAGTCCAGGAATGCGCGGTAGAGTGCACCTTGGTGGCTGCTCGGGACACGCTGCCGCACACTCGATAAGAAGTACGGCTTTTGTTCGTCCAGCGCGAGCGCGGGCTCGAGCAAAACCGCGACCGCGTCGGGCCGGTTCGCGCGGCACGCTTCCTGAATGTGCGCGAACACGCGGGCTCCCGTTGTTTTCTTGTTCTCCACCAACGCGCGCGCTCGTTCGAGTACCCGCTCGCGCGCCTGCGCTAGCGTGAGCGGTCGGCGCGAGCGGATCGCGTTCTCGGGAACGGTCTGACTCTTCCCGTTAAAGCCGGTGAGCTTGGTGAGGCCGACGCTGTCACGCAAAAACCCTTCGTACGTGTCGCCGAAGTTGGTGGTGATGACGTAGTACTCGCCGCGCGGTGTTTGCTCGGGAAACGCTTTGAGAAACGCGCCGCCCAAAAGCGACAGGCCGCGGCGTCGCGCATCGCGGCCTGTGTACGCCGTGGCCGCGGCGTCGAACTCGCCGCGGGCAAAAAGCTTGTCCGGATCGGTCTTTTTCGGGTCTGCGTCTTCGGGATCTTGGTCGTGGCGTTCGGGAGGGGTTTGGTCCGGCGACTTGGGGTCGCCATCTTTGTTCGTCGGCTGATCGTCGTCTTTGCTGGGGTCGTCTTTGCTGGGGTCGTCGTCCGTCTTTGGAGGATCGGCTTTCGGTTTCGTCGCCGGGCGTACGGGCTGGGCGCCACGCAGGTCACTCAATCCGGAGGCGAAATGCTCCACGGTCGCACCGGCATCGTCCATGCCGTTGGTCGCCCAATACACAGCGCCGGGGATCACGACTACCAGGAGAAGCAAAAGCAGGATGCGAGTCACGGCGCACAGTGTACCGAGCCGGGGAACGTGCCATCCAAAATCGCTTCGCGCATGCGTCGCACGAGCCCGACCAGGTAGTGCGTGTTGTGGAGCGATCCCAAGATCGCGCCGAGCATCTCTTCGCTCTTGTAGAGGTGGCGAAGGTACGCCTTGGTGTAGCGCTGGCACGTCGGGCAGTCGCATTCCGGGTCGAGCGGGCTCTCGTCGCGGACGTATTTTTGGTTGCGCAGGTGCAGCATGCCCTGGCTTGTGAACAGGGTCGCGTTGCGACCGTTGCGCGTGCCGATCACGCAGTCGAACATGTCGATGCCACGGGTCACGGAATCCAAGAGATCCCGCGGCTTTCCAATGCCCATGAAGTAGCGCGGCTTGTCGCGCGGCAATTGCGCGGTTGTGTGCGCGAGGGTGTCGAGCATGACCGCGCGGTCCTCGCCGACGCTCAAACCGCCGACCGCATAGCCGGGGAAATCGAGTTCCAGGAGCGGTGTGATGCAGCGATCGCGCTGCGCCCGGTCCGCGCCCCCTTGCACGATGCCGAACAGCAGTTGATCGTCGCGCGCGTGCGCTTCTTGTGAGCGCCGCGCCCACGCGATCGTTCGATCGACGGCCCCGGCGACCTTCTCGTCGGTCGCCGGGAGGCGGACACACTCGTCAAACGCCATGATGATGTCGGCGCCCAAGTTGTTTTGGATCTTGATGGCGTCTTCGGGGCGGACGAAGTGATAGACGCCGTCGATGGGGGACCGAAAGCGGACGCCGTCGTCGGTAACCTTCACCAAGTCGTCCATCGAGAAAATCTGGAAGCCGCCGGAGTCGGTCAAAAACGGTTTGTTCCAACTCGTGAACCCGTGCAGGCCGCCGAGATCGCGAATCAACTCGTCGCCCGGGCGCAAGAACAGGTGGTACGCGTTCGCCAGCAGAATCTGGGCGCCCAGCGCGTCCAGCTGCTCCGGCATGAGGCCGCGCACGGTGGCGCGCGTTCCGACGGGCATGAAGACAGGCGTTTCAACGTCGCCGTGCGGCGTGGAAAGCACGCCCGCGCGTGCGCCGTTGCATTCTGCGACAACCTGAAACGACATCGAAACCGATCTGGTGAAGCGCGCCCTAGTACGCGCGCGTGATCTTAGCGCCCGGGTAGTAGTACGCCGCAATCCTGGGGCCCGTCCAGCCTTTTTGGCCGAGACCGATCGCTCCCATCTGGCAGAGCCCGACGCCGTGGCCCCAGCCGCCGCCGGCCACCGCGACGCCGTCGGGCGTGAGATCTAAGGTCGTGATGTTGGTGGACCGCAATACGGATCCGCCGAGAGCGAGGCGCAACGTGTTGGCGTGGATTGTTTTTTGTTTGCCGTTGGCGCGCACCAAGAACGCTTGGGCGCGGCCGCCCGGTCCGCGCTTGGCGATGCGCACGGTCTGCAGCGGGCGCGTCAAGCCGGCTGCGCGCAACACGGCGTCGCGGGGCAGCTTCGACGACCAGCGGTAGTACTTGCTTGCGACGCAGTGCTCACACGCGACGCCGCCCATCGGCGCTTGTGCGGCGCGGTCGAGGCCGGTCGGCACGTCCGCCGTGTGGCCGCCGCACGTCGAGTGGTAATAGCACTTGAGCGGTTTGCCCTTGTGCGCCAGGTAGAGGCCCCGTGTCTGTTGCACGCCGGCGCGCAGGTGATCGTCTTGCGGCGCGTAGCGCAGTCCGACGTAGCGTTGAAACAGAGTCGTGTCGTCTACGTCGTACTCCGCACGTTTTTTGGCGAGGTAATGCATCGTGTACGAACGCACGGCCATCGCTTGCGCCGCTGCGGCACCCACGGGGATGCCCGGCAACGGCAGTTCGCCGCGCAAGACGCCGAGGCAGTAGTTTTCGAGGGCGGCGCCGTGGATCCAGCGACCATTTTGCCAGGCGAGCGTTCCGGCGAACCCGTGCTTGTTTAGATAGAACACGCCGCCAGCGGTCGTGATGCGCAGCGTGCGGGACAGGGCGCGACCCGTAACGCGGATAAGTTTGGCTTCCGCGGTTACGGAGACGGCTCTTGTGGGGGCAAAGGCGCCATGATCGTCTTGCAGCGTGAGGCCGCCCTTGCCGGCTAAGGTCCACGCCGTGTGTTTGGCTTGCAGGGAGCGCAGCCACACGCGCACGCGCGGTTCCGTTTGGAGCTTGGGCGCGATGTTGATGGCCGGCGGGGCGCCGTTTTGGTTTTCCTTGCGCGACGACGGCCCGCACGCGACGACCACGGCGGCGAGGACTCCGCCGAACACGGCCAAGATTCCGGCCGACCGCGTCAAAAGAGGCGACCCGGCTGCGGGGAAGACGCGTCGAACAGATCGCGACACTGCGGACTCGCGCAACGGCCCTGCGGCGTGCGCTGCAGCAACCCGGTGCGAATGAGGTAGGGCTCGTAGACGTCTTCGATCGTGCGTTCCTCTTCGCCGACCGCCACGGCGATGGTCTTGATGCCGATGGGGCCTCCGCCATGGCGAATGAGGGTCTGCAGGATCTGACGGTCTAACCGGCTGAGCCCGTTGTCGTCGATGCCGATGCGCCGCAACCCTTCGGCCGCGACGTCCTTGTCGATTTGATTGTCGGTCGTTTCCTGCGCCAAGTCGCGCACACGGCGTAAGAACCGGTTAGCCACGCGCGGCGTTCCGCGGCTGCGCGTGGCGATGAGCTCGGCGGCGGCGTCGTCGATGGTGACTTTGAGCGCTTGCGCGGAGCGTGTGATGATGCGCTGCAGTTCGTCGGCGGGATAGAGCTCGAGCTTTTCTTGCAGGCCAAAGCGTGCGCGAAACGGTGCGCTCAACAGTCCTTCACGCGTCGTCGCGCCAACCAACGTGAACGGCGCCACGTTGATGCGAAGCGAACGCGCCGCCGGTCCCTCGTCCAAGATCACGTCGATGACGTAGTCTTCCATCGCCGTGTAGAGCTTCTCTTCGACAGGGCGGTTGAGGCGATGGATCTCGTCGATGAACAAGATGTCGCCCGCCGCAAGGTTGCCCAAGATGCCGACCAAGTCGCCGGGACGCATCAGCGCCGGGCCGCTCGTTTCGTGCAACTGCGCGCCCATGTCGTGCGCGACGATGCCCGCGAGTGTGGTCTTGCCGAGTCCGGGGAGGCCGCTCAGTAAGACGTGGTCCAACGACTCCTGACGTGTGCGGGCCGCGCGGATGGCGAGGCGCAGGTTCTCGACCGCGCGCCTCTGTCCGACGAAATGGTCAAAATCGCGCGGGCGCAGCGTGAGCTCGAACGAGTCGTCGCGTCCGGACGCGGGATCGAACGGCGGAGGGTCGAACGGGGGCGCACTGCTCATAACGAAGCGATGATTGTACGAGACGATGGGGGCGAAACCCGGTCGATCCACAGCCGGATGTGGTTTCGGCCGAGTTCGTGGGGCCCCTGCTAGGATTCGACCCGCGGCCCGAACGAGGCTCCGGCAGCGCCGAGCCGCTTCGACCCACAGCTTCGATCCACAGATCGATCCACAAGGAACCCAGGGCGGCGATCCCCGGGCCGGTCACCACGGCGATCATCGCTGCGACAAAGGGCCCGCCCGGACCAAGCCCCATCGAGACAAGACGTGCGGAAAGACGGCGCGACGATTCAGGCGATGTTTGGCGACATCGCTCCTCGCTACGACCTCTTAAACCACCTGCTGTCGCTCAACATCGACAAGCGGTGGCGTCGGCGGACCGTAAAGCTATCGGCGCCTCAGGGACCGGTTCTGGACGTATGCACCGGCACCGGTGACCTCGCTGCGGAGTTTGCGCGCGCCACCAACCGCAAGGTCGTCGGCGTTGACTTTTGCGGTCCGATGCTCGTGCACGGCCGCGAGAAAAAATCGTGCCGGGACGTACATTTCGTGCGCGGTGACGCGCTCGCGCTCCCGCTTCCGAGTGACGCCTACGACGTGGTCTCGGTGGCGTTCGGCATCCGCAATGTCGCCGATCTCGACGCGGGACTGCGGGAACTCGTGCGGGTGACGAAGCCGGGCGGGCGCGTCGCGGTCCTAGAGTTCACGATGCCGCCGAGCCGCATGTGGCGGGCGATGTATGGATTTTACTTTGGGCGGGTCCTGCCTTTTGTCGGCAACGTGGTCACGCGCTCCAAGGCGTACACCTATCTCAACAAGAGTGTGATGGAGTGGACCACAAAGGAAGAGCTGGCGCGGCGGCTGAAGGAGGCCGGTTGCGAGAAGGTCGATGTTCACCCGTTGACCGGTGGCGTGGCGGCCATCCACCTCGGCACCAAGTCGTAAGCGGCGAGAGATCGATTGGCGCGTAAAAAACAAGCGAAACGCAAAGCCACGACGCGGTCGCGCTACTTCGCGGCGAGCCGGCGGTTGGCCGCGTCTTACGTCTTCATTGCGCCGCTGTTCGCGCTTTACCAGGGAGCGCTCGCCATCGATCAGCGCGTCCGCAACGGCGTCGAGCCCGTGCTGGCGGAACTCGTCGCGCCGCTCCGCGAGTACGGCCTCGTCTTCGTCAACTGCCTCGTCCTCGGGTTTTTGCTCGTCGCGATCGCGCGTATGAAAAAAGATCGCGCGCGCATTCGATTCATGTACGGGTGGATGTTGCTCGAGTCCATAGCGTGGGCCGTCGCGCTGGTCTTCATCGGCACGTTCACGCATTCGTTGATTCGGTCGCTCTCGCTGTCGCCGCTGGCCGCAAGCTGGATGATCAGCATCGGCGCGGGCGTGTACGAGGAACTTTTGTTCCGCTTCCTGCTGATGGGCGGACTGATCTTGATCCTGCATCGCGGCCTTGGCGGCAACAAGGCATGGGTGCTTCCGCTCGCGATCGTGGTCGCGGCATTGCTGTTTAGCTGGGCGCACACGGCGATCGGCGGCGAAACCTGGGATCGTCGCAACTTCTGGTTCCGTGCCTGGATGGGCGTTTTGTTGGGTGCTTTGTATTGGGCGCGCGGTCTTGGCGTCGTGGTCTATACGCACGCGCTTTACAATGGCGTTGTGCTGACCTGGGATCAACTCGATGGCTGAGTACGCGGTGGCGATCACCGGCGCGTCCGGGGCCGCATACGGTCTTCGATTGGTGCGTGTGTTGGCGGCTGCGCAACATCGCGTCCATGTCGTCGTGTCCGAGGGCGGTGCGCGCGTGTTGCGACATGAGTGCGAACTTTCGTTGAGCCACCAAGCCCCTTCCGCGGAGCTATTGGCGCCCGCGCACGCCGCGCAAATCGTCCCGCACGCGTTCTCGAACTACGGCGCTTGCATCGCGTCGGGAAGTTACCCGTTGGACGGCCTGGCGGTTTGTCCCGCCTCGATGGGGACCATCGGGCGAATGGCGGCGGGGACCGGCGAAAACTTGGTCGCGCGCGCGGCGGACGTCGCGCTCAAAGAAGGGCGGCGCTTGGTCGTCGTGCCGCGCGAAACGCCGTTTTCGCGCATTCACCTGCGCAACCTGCTCACGTTGCAGGAGGCGGGCGCGACGATCGTTCCGGCGAATCCAGGCTTTTACAACGCACCGCAATCGATCGGCGACCTGATCGATTTCGTCGTCGCCCGGGTGATCGAGCAGCTCGGTTCGAAACAGGATCTCATCGAGCCGTGGCAGGGGTAGGCAAGCCGTCGTTATCCGCGCAGGTGCGCGAAACGGCGGAGATGATCAAAGTCTCGCACTCGATTTTCGCGTTGCCGTTTGCGGTTGCCGCCGCGTCTCTCGGCATGGCGGCGGCGGGCGGATGGTCCTGGCGCAAGCTCGGGTGGGTTGTTTTTTGTGCGGTGACCGCGCGGACGGCGGCGATGGCGCAGAATCGATTGGTGGACGCGCGCCTCGACGCGAACAATCCGCGGACGGCGGCACGCGCCCTTCCCGCGGGTCGCGTCACGCACCGCTTTGTGTTCGGCCTCGTCCTCGCGACATCAGCGCTGTTTGTGTTCGGCGCCGGGCAACTCAACCGCGCGTGTCTCTATCTCTCGCCGCTCGCGCTCGCGGTGTTGCTCGGATATCCGTACGCCAAACGGTTCACGTCGCTTTGCCACGTGTGGCTCGGTGTGGCGCTGGGGATCGCACCGGTCGGCGCATGGGTCGCCGTGCGCGGCGGGTTGATCGACCTGACGACGCCGATCGTGCTGGCCACTGGCGTCGCCCTGTGGACGGCCGGTTTCGACCTCATCTACGCCTGCCAAGACGCACGCCATGATCGTTCGGCCGGCGTGTTTAGCCTGCCCGGGCGGTGGGGCGTGGCGCGCTCGCTGAGGTTTGCACGCGGCATGCACGCGCTGAGCGTCGTCGCCCTCGCGTCGCTGATTGCGTTGGATCCACGCCTTCATTGGATTTATGGCGTGGGGCTGGTCGTGGCGACGGCCGTCTTGCTGTACGAACACTCCATCGTTTCCGCCGACGACCTCAGTCGCGTGGATCTCGCGTTCTTTACGCTCAACGGGATCGTTGCTTTAGCGCTCGGTGGGGCCGCGGCGATCGACGCCTGGGTTTGAGCGGGCCGTGCCGGGCCGAATAAGTCGCTCAAAATCGCGGTAATGGGCCATAGATGGTCCCCCTTACACTCCTCCAGCTTCTCTCTTCCACGGGGCTTTTGGCCGCGGCCGGAAACCGGTTTCTCACCGGTCTCGTGCTGCTGGGCATCCTTGTCCTCCGTTGGGCGTTTATCGAGATTTTGGGCAACAACGACAAGCGCTGACCGCGCGTGCGCGTGGCTGCGGAGTGGGGTCCTCTACAATGCGCCCGTGAGCCAGCCCGCCGTAACGTTGATCCTCGGTGCCGAACGCTTTTTGGCGCGTGCCGCACTGGAAGACCAGGTGGCGGCCCAAGGCGATCGCGAGGTCTCGCGCTTTGATGGGGACAGTGCCTGCTTGGCCGAGATTTTAGATGATGTGCGTACGCCGACGTTGTTTGGGGGCGCGCGCACGGTCGTCGTGAGCGATGCGGGAAAGTTATTGGACGCGCCTGCGATCGAAGCGCTCGCCGCGTTCGCTGAAAAGCCGCCGCCGAACGCGCGGCTCATCGTGCAAGCCGCGTCGCTGGATCGTCGCCTAAAGATCGTGAAACGGTTGGAGGCGGCGTCGCACAGCATTTTGTGCAAGCCGCTCGCGCCGCGCGAGATCGCGAACTGGATCGGCCAACGCGCGCAGCGGGCGCACGGGATGCGCGCCGACGGCCAAGCGATCCGCGAGTTGCATCAGCGCATCGGGGACGACTTGGGCGCATTGGATGGCGCGCTCCGTCGCCTCAAGGAGCAGATCGCGCCGCGTGCGCAGTTGCGCGCCGACGATGTGGCGTCGTCCACCGAAGCCCATCGCAGCCCGCTGCTCTTTGAAGCGTCCAACGCATTGGAACAGCGCCATCTGCGCGGGGCGTTGGATGCGGTGGCCGGAGCGTTTCACGAGGGCGTCCGCATCCATCAAGACCTCATCGTGGACGAGGCGGCGCTGGGTCCGATTCTTCTTTCGAATCTGCATCGCGCGTACGTGAAACTCCTGCGTTTCCACTTGGCTCGCAAGGGCGGCATGGCGGATGCGGATGCGGCGCGCACGGCCGGCGTGTCCCCGCGCGCGGCGTCGTATTTTGCGCAGCGGGCTTCGGGTTGGCGCTTGGATGCGTTGGTGGGCGGACACGGACGGTTTGTGCAGGCCGACCGCGACCTTAAGCGATCCAGCTCGCCGCGGCGCGTGCTCGAGCGCTTGCTGCTTGACGTCTTGCGTTGATCCGCGCGGCCGCCTGCGCTTGCAAAGAAAGCCGGATACCCAGCGGGTTACGCCACGAAAATGCGCCAGGATGTAACCACCCCGCGTCTTCTTAGGTGTGGCACGCCCTCGTCATCGCCCCCGGCTTCGCATCGAACTGGAGCCGTTCGGACTCATCGACCCGTTCTCACTGCACGTTGTGCGGGGCGCGTCTCCGCCCGCCGATGGAGGCGTGTTTTTGCGTGGCCCAAAGAGTCAGCTCGCCCCGCTCGAGCTGGTCGGGCTCAACGTGTTGGGGGCGGGCCAAGCACTGTTTGGGCTGTCGGGACGGTGGCTGTCCCAGGCCGGGGGGCTCACCGCGAGTGGACTCACGCCGGGCGGTCTGGGGGCGGACGGTCTGGGGCCGGGCGGTCTGGTGCCGGGCGGTCTGGGGGCGATGGACGGGCCAGGGACCGAGGATGGGCCCGAATCCTTAACGGGCGAGGTGCGGCTGATTGTTCGCCGGCGCGAGGCGCGGCTGCTGGGCTCGCTCCTGCGCCGCCACCTGGCGCGTCTGCCCCAGCCGCCGCCGTGGATGCGGCAACTGCAGCAGTCGTTTGCGCAGATCGACGAGTTTTTGCGTTGGGAGCTCGAACCGCCGCCGGAGGGGCGCTGAGGGAGACCTGCTCCTGTCGCTTGCGTCTCCGAGAATAGGCGGCTGGAACGATACGAGTCGAGCACGCGTCGGCTTCCGGGTAGGGCCGGGGGCGACGGTTGTGTCTTGCCGAACTGTGTTTGCACGCCCATGATCGAGAAGAACCAAAGCTCCGCGGATGCGCCGCACGCTGCGCGCATTCGCAAGTTGGACCCGCACGTCGCCAACAAGATTGCGGCCGGCGAGGTCGTCGAACGGCCAGCGTCAGTCGTCAAGGAGCTTGTCGAGAACGCGCTCGACGCCCACGCGCGACGGATCGAGATCGAAGTCGAAGAGGGTGGCCGGCGCCTGATCCGTGTCGTTGACGACGGATGGGGTATGGGGCCCGAGGACCTGGCGCTCGCGTTTGCTCCGCACGCGACCAGCAAGCTCGGCGATGTTGAGGATCTCGAAAGCATCGCGACCCTTGGGTTTCGCGGCGAGGCGCTCGCGTCGATCGGATCGATCGCGCAGACCAAAATCACGTCGCGACTTGCGGACCGCGACGCCGGCCACGTCATCGAGAATCGCGGGGGGCAAATGGTTGCGCCTCGGGCCGCGGCGACGGCGCCGGGCACCTCGATGGAAGTCCGGCATCTGTTTTTTAACACGCCCGCGCGCGCGAAGTTCATGCGCACCGAGCGCACCGAGCTTGGGCACATCGAATCGTTGGTGCGCAAGTTCGCACTCGCGTTTCCTGAAGTGGGATTTGTCCTTTCGCACAACGGCCGCGACCTCTTGCGTGCCGGCGTCGGCGAAACGCGTCGCGAGCGTCTCGCCGCGTTGTATGGCACCGAGCTTGCTCAGAGTCTCGTGCACACGCAGCAGGCCGTGGACGGCTGCGCGATCGAAGCCTATTTGGCGCCGCCGTCGGTCACGCGTCCCCACACGCGCGACATGCTGTTTTTCGTGAACGGGCGCGCGGTCCAAGATCGCATCCTGCACCGCCTCGTGAAAGACGTGTATCGCGATACGCTGCACGGCGGGCGCCATCCGGTTGTCTTTTTGTTCTTGGACGTGGACCCGGCGCGGATTGACGTCAACGTCCATCCGACGAAGTCCGAGGTGCGGTGGCGCGTACCGGGCATGTTGCACAAAGTCGTGGGCCCCGTCTTGCGTTCCGCGTTGCGGCGGGCCAACTTCGCGCAGGAAGTTTCGACCGAGATCGATGGTTTCGTGCGCGGTGCCTCGTTGTCGCGCGACGGCGTTGCGGCAACCCGGTGGCCGGAGCGGCCCCTCCTGGAGAGGCGCCTTGATGGTGTGCGTCAAGCGACGGGTGACTTCACGGGCAAGCTCCCGGGCAACCTCCCGGGCCGCCTCACGGCCGGGTCGCATCTGGGGGAGTCCGATGCGCGTCACGGGGGCCCGGGGGGCGAGTCAGCCGGCGCCGACTGTGGGGGCGGGCCGACGCCGTTCTCGGTGTTTCAGATCCACGACTCCTATCTCGTCTGCGAAGTCGAAGACGGCATGGCGATCGTCGATCAGCACGCGCTCCATGAGCGCGTGCAGTACGACCGACTCCTAAAACGCCTCACGGCCGGGTCGGTCGAGACACAACGCCTCCTCGTTCCGGAACAGGTCGAGATGGATGAGGCGGCGGTGGCCCTGCTCAACGAGCGCCAGGCGTTGCTCGCCCGCTGCGGTTTCGAGGCGTCACCGTTTGGGCCGCGTTCCGTGGCATTGGAAGCCGTTCCCGTCGTCTTGCGCCGCGACCAGGCTGCGGAAGTCCTACGCGATTTGGTGGAATTGTTCCGGACCCACGGCGCGCCCCCCGAGGCCGCAGCCGACGCGACGCAGCGTCAAACCGATCCGTCGAAAATCCGCGCGTCGGAAACCAGCGCGCCCGATGACAGCGCGTCAAACGACCGCGCGTTGGAAGGCGCTGTGCTGGAAAGCGCTGTACTGGAAGGCGCTGTGATGGGAGATGCTGCGCTGGGAGATGCTGTGCCAGGAGATGACGTGCCGGGAGATGACGTGCCGGGAGATGACGTGCTGGGAGATGCTGTGCTGGGAGACATTGGCGCGCGCACGCTGTTTCACGAGGTGGCCGACACGATGGCTTGTAAGGCAGCGATTCGATTTGGCGATCGCATCAGTCGCGAAGAGGCGCGTGCCCTGCTGGTCGAGAGCGGCGCGTTGGACCGCGCGTTTGTGTGTCCCCACGGGCGACCTACGGTGATTCGGATCGGATTCGCCGAACTCGAAAAACGCTTCGGCCGCCGCTAGCTCGCTTCTAGGTCGCCGCTAGGGGGAAGCGGGCGTGCTCGCCCGCGTCGCGTGCTCGCGCTAGTTCTTGTTTGGGCTCGGCGGTTCCCAGCCCGTATTGATGTCGACACCGACGCGGCCGTACGCCACCGTGGTCTTGTCGCGCGACTCCTTGTCGACCGGGATGCGGAAGTGCATTGAGAAGTACAGCGGGAGCATGATCCGGCGCTCGTTTTTTTTGCTGAACGGGCCGAAGTAGTAGACGTTGTAGATGCGCTTGGGGTTTTTCTTGGAGAACTCGACGGCTTTGCGCACCGTGGAATCGTCGGTGCGGATGTAGAGGCGAATACGCGGGTCGCCCTCGCGCTCCACGTCAAGCACCCAATACGTCACGGCGTCGCGATTCGCGCCGAGGATCGCGTCCGCCTCGTGCGGCACATCGCGCGGCAAAAGAACCGGGCGCGGCGTGGCGAGGGTCAGCTTGATCTGGTCGTCTTGCTGGAGGCGCGACAAGATCACCATTCGCAACACGCGACGAAACTCGCCCCGTTCCCGCTCGATGGCGGACCGCAGTTTGCGATCTTCGCCGTCGCGCGGACTCAGCGTCGTGATGTCGCGGCGGCGTTTTTCCCAATACGTTTTCTCGCCGCTGACGCCGCGCTCGGACGACTTGCGCGCGTCGGTCCGCGACGATGTCTTTACCTTGAACGATCCGTCCTGCGGGCGGTACCAAAACGTTCGCAGGACGCGATGGAGCTGACCTTCCTGTGCGGCGTGACCCTTAAACGAAATCACGATGTCTTGCAGGTCTTTGGCGCGAATCTGTCCTTGCGCGGCCACGGCTTTGTCGAGAATGGCGCGCGGATCCGTCTTGGCGTCCTCCTCCTCGGCGGCGGCCGGCGCCCATGCGGCGAACGGAAGCGCGCCCGCCACAGCGAACCAAAAGAAGAGGCGGCCGAAGAGGCGGAAAAAGGGGCCGCGAACAAGACGGCGGGCAGAAGCGTTCATACACCCACATTGTAGGGCCGGCATGGTTGAACGTCTGTTACCCCTCGGTGATAATCCCCGCTTGTCATCCAAACAGCTATTTCGCTCCTGGGACCAGAGTCCTGGATTTCGCGTCCATTTGCATCGGACGCGCTCCTTTAAGACGATCAGTGCGCGGCTCGTGTTTCACGCGCCGTTAGACGCGGGCAGCGCGGCGCGCGCGCTCGTGCCACGACTGCTCGGTCGCGGCACGCGCAAGCATCCGTCGCTGCGCGATCTCCAGGTGGCGCTGGATCGCCATTTCGGTGCCTCGCTCCGCGGCGGGTCGCGCAAGATCGGCGAACGCCATCTCGTTCAGTGTTCCGCAAGTTGGATCAACGATGCGTTGGCGGGATCGGATCTCACAGCCACGATGGGTGACTTTTGGGCCGCGTGGTTGCACGATCCTTTGCCGGACGACGATGGCCTGGCGTTTCGTGAGGACTTGTTTGAGTCCGAACGCAAAGTGTTGTCCGACGATGCCGCCGCGATCTTTGACGACAAGGTCCAGTACGCGCGTCACAAACTGCTTCAGCTCATGTGCAAGAGCGAGCCGTACGCGCGCCCGTCCATCGGCCACAAACAAGAGATCGATTCGCTCACGCGCGACGATGTGCGCGGCGCGTGGCAAGCGATGGTGGGGCACGCGCCCGCCGATCTGTTTTTGGTCGGCAACCTGACCGTGGCGCAGGCGCGCCGGTTTGCGAAGCGACTGGCGCTGCACGATCGTTCGTCGATCGCGCGCCTACCCAAGACGACGCATCAAAAAGCGGGGCGCGTGCGGACGCGGCGCGAGTCGCAAGACATCACCCAAGCGAACTTGGAGATGGGCTTTCGCACCTCGGTTCGGATGGGGCAAAAGCAGATGCCGGCCTATGTGTTGATGAACGCGGTGTTTGGCGGCACGCCCGTCAGCAAGCTCTTCAAACATGTTCGCGAGGAACATTCGCTTTGCTATTCGGTGCACTCCGCCGCCGAACGAACCAAGGGGCTCTTGTTTGTTCACGCCGGCATCGAGGAGCAAAACTACGCCAAAGCGCGCCGCTTGATCCTCAAGCAACTGGACGATCTCAAGGCCGGCAAGATGCAAAAGGAATTCGTGGAGATGGCGCGCGGCATGATCGTGAGCAGCCTGCGCGCGCTCCCGGACTCCGCGGGCGGCATCATTGATTTCGCGCTGGAGCGTCTGATTGCGGGTGCGCCAGCCGACCTGGATGGGCTCGTCGACGACTTGTCCGCGGTCACCCAGAAGCAAATAGCGCGCGCCGCCCAAACCGTTGAACTCGATTCCGTCTTTTTGTTGAGGAGCTGACCGTGCAAGACACCATGGTGATTACGGACCCGGTCCTCGACGAACAGATTCACAAGCGCGTCCTGCCTTCCGGACTCACGGTTTACGTCGTCCGCAAGAAGGGTTTTTCCAAGTCCTACGCCACGATCGCGACGCGCTACGGCTCCATCGACACGGCACTTCCCACGCATGCCAAGAGCGAGACGTTGCCCGACGGCATCGCGCATTTTTTGGAGCACAAAGTGTTCGCGACGCCGGACGGCGACGCGTTCGACCTGTTCGCCGCGCGCGGAGCATCGGCCAACGCCTTCACGTCGTTTTCCTCGACGCGCTACCTGTTTTCGACGAGCACCCACTACGTCGAAAACCTCCGCATTCTGTTGGAGATGGTGTTCTCGCTCTACGTGACGCCCGACAACGTCGAGAAAGAGAAGGGCATCATTGAGCGCGAGATCGCGATGTACGACGACGATCCGGACTGGCGGATTTACTTCGGCGCGTTGCAGGCGATGTACCACACGCATCCGGTCTCGATCGATATCGCCGGCACGGGCAAGACGATTGGCGTCATCACGTCGGACCTCTTGGAGCGCGTGCACAGCGCGTTCTACCACCCTAAGGTCATGGCGCTCGCGGTCGTGTCACCCGAGCCCGTGAACAAAACCATGCGTGCTGTGGAGCGCTATGTCGCGTCCCTCCGTTTCGGAAAGGGTCCCGGCAAGCGCCGGATCGACGCCGACGAGCCGCGGGAGGCGCGCACCGCGATGCTCACGCAGCGACTCCCGGTTGCGCGTCCGCGCTTTTTGGCCGCGTACAAGGACAAGCCCACTGGAGGCGGCCGCAAGCAGCTCAAACGCGAACTGGCGGCCGGCGTCGTGCTCGACTGCTTGTTTGGTTCGGCCGGTTCGATCTATCTTCCGCTCTACGAGTCGGGTTTGGTGGACGCGCGCTTCTCGGGTTCCTACACAGCCGACGCGACGTACTCGTTCGCGATGGTGGGGGGCGAGACCGACAACATCACAAAACTGCGTCGCGAGTACGAGAAACGCCTGACGGCGGCTTGCGAAGCCGGCATCGCCGCCGACGAGTTTGAGCGCGTTCGCAACAAGGAGGTCGGCGCATACGCCCGCGCGTTCAATTCACCGCAACGCATCGCGCACATGCTTGTTGATCACCATCTGCGCGGCACGTCGCTGATCGACTATCGCGACACGCTGTTGGGACTCACGCTTCGCGACGTGAACAAGTGCCTGCGCGAGCTGTTCTTAGACGAAGCGCGTTCGTACTCGATCATCAAGCCGCAAAAGAAGTAACGGTCGCGTGCGGTGAACGGCCGCAGGCAGGTCGTTTCGCGACTGAGTCTAGCGTGACGCGTCGGCCGCACGAAACGTTGCGAGCACCTGATCTTGGGTCGTCCATGTGATGTCGAAGCGTTTAAACCACGTCGATTGACGGCGGACCAAGCGCACCGTGTTGCGTTCGATCAACCGGCGCGCTTCGGCTTCGTCGTGCTCGCCGGCAAGCATCGCGACGATTTCCTTGTAGCCGACGCCCTGCCCGGCGGTGTCCCCGAGCGTCAGCCCGGCGACCTCTTCGACGAGCCCGTCGCGAAACATCTCGTCGATCCGCGCGCGGATGCGGGCGCGCAGGTGCTCGCGGTCGGCCTGCAATCCGACGAGGACGGCGTCGTAGCGGTCCGGCCCATCAAACTGTGTCTGCAAAGCCGAAAGCGGCGTTCCTGTGGTGCGCCACACTTCCAGCGCGCGCGTAATGCGACGCCGGTCGTTGGGGTGCAATTTTTTGGCGGTTGTCGGATCCACTTCCGTGAGCCGCCCATGCAGGTCCGGCGCCGGAATCTCCGCCAAGGTCGCGCGGTACGCGGGGTCGCGCGGCGCTCCCTCAAACACGCCCTTCAAGAGCCCCATCAGATAGAGGCCGGTGCCGCCGACGATCAAGGCGCGCTTGCCGCGGGCGTGAATGTCGGCGATCGCCGCGTCCGCCTGTTCGATGTAGCGCGCTAGGTCGAAACGATCGGTCGGGTCGAGCAAATCGATCAGGTGGTGCCGCACACCGCCTTGATCGCGCGGTTTGTCCGTGCCGATGTCCATGCCGCGATAAAGCAGCATCGAGTCCAGCGACACGATCTCCGCATCGAGCACGGGCGCGACTTCGATGGCGCATGCGGTCTTGCCGCTCGCGGTCGGGCCGACGAGAACGAAGATGGCGGGCACGGGTGTGTACATTACACGGGCATGCGTATCGGACTCTACGGGGGCTCGTTTGATCCCATTCACCACGGGCATGTCCGCGCGGCGCGCGCGGTGCAAGTGGCGCGTGGGTTGGCCGAAGTTCGTCTTCTCCCCGCCGCGCAGGCGCCGCACAAACGCGGCGCCATCGCCTCTTTTGAGGATCGTGTCGCGATGGCGCGGCTCGCTGTGGCCGACGGGCCGGGGCTGACGGTCAGCACGATCGAGGGGGAGCGCGAGGGCCCGTCCTATACGTTCGAGACGGTGCGCGCGCTGGCCGCAGCCGAGCCGGCGGTCTCGTGGGAGCTTTTGGCCGGCGCCGACATGATCGCGGATATGCCCCGGTGGTATCGCGCCAAGGAGCTCGTGGACGCGGTCCAGGTGGTGGGGTTTGGTCGCCCGGGGGCCGATGCGACGGCCGCCCGCGGGGTCTTTGCCGCGGCATTTGGGGCCGCCGCCCTCGTTTGGGTCGATGTCGAGCCGTTTCCGGCCTCGTCCTCGGGGATCCGCGCCGCTCTGGCTCGGGGGGATGACCCGTCCGAACTCCTTTCGCCGGCTGTTTTTACATACGTCTTGTCAAAACAGCTATACGGGGGTTGACCCGCGACCGTCCGCCCGGGTAAAACTCGTGCTTCGCGGAGGAAGTCCGCATGGTTAGGCTGCGGCACGTTTTCTGGGGGCTAGATCCCTCGTGGGCGGGCCGGAGTCAAAAAACGGACAAAACGGACTTGGTTCCGTGGGCAACAAGAGCTGGAGGACATCGAGAGATGCGCAAATTCATCGCAGTCACAGTACTGTGCAGCTTGTTCATGGTCGGCGGATGCCGTGGCATCTATTCGACGATGTGGCAGGGTCCGAAGTGGATCGACGGTAAAGTACTGAACATGTACACCGGCAATGGTCACTACAACGGCAAGCAGCGCTGGGACAACTTCACGCGCAACATTCAGATGATTCAAAACTTCGCGGACATTCACTTGTTCAACTATGACATCCGCGATCCCTACGTGAACTCGCCGTTCTTCGGCGACCCGCGTTAGGTTCTCATCTGATTTTGCGACCGACCGCAACGGCGCCGGTTCATGGGGCCCGTGTTCTATCGGGAACGCAGTTGATGATCGGTTGACCTTTCCGACTTGGATATCGGCGGGGAGTCTTGCACTCCCCGCTTTTTTCGTTTTGTCATGCGTTTCGGCGCCGTTGCGTACTTAAACGCTCGCCCCTTGATCGAGGGCCTTGACCCCTTGGTCCTCGATACGCCGTCACGCCTGGTGACGCGATTTGAGCGTGGCGAGATGGACGTCGCTCTTTTGCCCGTCGCCGCCGGCGAAGCCGCTGGTCTGACCCGCGTCGGTTCGTTGGGCGTGACCGCGGACGGCGATGTCGAAAGCGTGCTGCTTTTTCTCCGCTGTCCCATCGATGCCGTGACGACGGTCGCGCTCGACCCCGCCTCGCGCACGTCGCGCGTGCTGGCGCAGATCATTTTGCGTGAGCAGTTTGGTCGCGCGATCGAAATCACCGAAGCGCCCGCCGACGCCGAACTTGTGATTGGCGACCCCGCGCTGCGCCGCGCGCATGGCGAACATGGCGCGACCTCCACGGTGGACCTCGCGGGAACGTGGCGCGCCTGGACCGGCCTACCGTTTGTGTTCGCTGCTTGGTACGGCGACCCTGCTGCCGCGCCGCTCCTGGACGAGGCGTACCGTCGCGGGGACGAGCGGATCGATGTCTATGCGGGCGAGGCGGCGCCTGACGTCGGTTTGCCCGTCGCCGCGTTGGCGCGCTACCTCCGCACGTGTATCCGGTATCGCATCGGTCCGCGCGAGGAGCAGGGGTTGGCCCGGTTCCTCGAAGCCGGGCGACGCTTGGACCTGCTGTAGAATCCCTCCGTCATGTTGGATCTGCGCTTTATTCGCGAGAACGCCGACGAGGTGCGCCGCCGCTCGCTCACCGACCGCGGTGTTGCTGTCGATCTCGACCGATTGCTCGAACTCGATCGTGAGGTATTGGAGCTGCGCCAGGCGCGCGACGAGGCGCGCGCGGAGCAAAAGCGAACGGCTAAGACCGTGCCGTCTTTGAGCGGCGACGCGAAACAGGAGGCGATCCGGCGCGGCAAAGAGATCGGGCAGAGCATCAAGCCGATGGGCGAACGTCTGTCCGGCTTGGAAGCCGAGTTGCGCGAGCTCCACCTCCAGGTTCCGAACCTGTTGGATCCCGACGTCCCGGCCGGCCTGACCGAAGCCGATAACGCGTTGGTGCGCGCCGTCGGGGACAAGCCCACGTTTGACTTCAAGCCGAAAGAACACATCGACCTCGCCAACGATCTGGGGCTGGTCGACATGAAGCGCGCGGCGCGCGTGGCCGGAAGCCGAACGTATTTCCTGCGCGGCGATTTGTTGATGCTCGAGATGGCCGTGCTGCGCTACGCACTCGATCTCGTGATCGCGCGCGGGTACATCCCGCACGCCCCGCCGCTCATCGTGAATCACGACGCGATGGAAGGCACCGGGTATCTACCGATCGGTGCGGACCAGGCCTATCAGTGCACGCGTGAGGACGGCTGGCTCATCGGAACGTCCGAGGTTCCGATCACGTCGATTCACGCGGGCGAGATCTTGGACGGCAAGAAACTCCCGCTGCGCTACGCCGGGTACTCGCCGTGTTTTCGCCGCGAAGCAGGCGCCGCGGGCAAGGACACGCGTGGGCTCTACCGCGTGCATCAGTTCATGAAGGTCGAACAGGTCATCATTGGCCCTAACGACCCCGCCATCAGCCGTGAGTTTCACGAAGAAATTTTGACCAACGCCGAAGATGTCTTGAAGGCGTTGCAGTTGCCCTACCGGGTGATGGCGCTGTGCGGCGGCGACATCGGTCGTTCCGCGGCGTTTACCTACGACATCGAAACGTGGATGCCGGGCCGCGGCAGCTATGGCGAAACGCACTCCGCCAGCCGGTACTACGAGTACCAGGCGCGCCGCCTGGGGATGCGCTACCGCGGCGAAGGCAACAAGGCGACGCTCTGCCACACGCTCAACAACACGGTCATCGCATCGCCGCGCGTTCTCGTCGCGATTCTTGAGAACTACCAGCTCGCGGACGGGTCCGTACGCGTCCCCGAGGTGTTGGTCCCCGCAATGGGCAAAGATCGCCTCGAGCCGATCGCGCCCTAGCAACCCGTTGAAAGAGTCCTCGGGGGGCGACAGCCGGATCTCGAATCGCGCATCCTCGCCCTTACGAACAGCGGTTGATCGCGGAGCTCGAACAGGACTGATCGACCGGGACCGATCGACTGGGATGGCTCCCCCCTCAAACGGAAAAAGGGTGCGCTCCTAGGAACGCACCCTTTCAAAGTGGTGGAGTAACTCTTTGTTTATGACAGTTTGTGTACGCAGCGGCTCATCGCGGCGCGACGCTTCATGCGGAAGCGCGCGGCGGCCTGCGGCGAACGACTGTCGACAGCGGTTGCGCGCATGGCGGCTTCCTGGGCGTTCCAGAGGTCATCGCCCAAGCCCAACTCTTCGCCCTTCGACGAGAGGTCACGCTTGATTTTTGCGACAACGCTCGCATAGGCGTCCTGCGCCTTTTCGATCGTGGCCTTGTCGCCACTCAGCTTCGCTTGCGCGAGTGCATCGCGGGCGGCAGCGGCTTGGCCATGGGCCTTGCCGTGGTCGCTCTTCGTCACGTGGGACATCCACGCGGAGAAGTTCGCATCGTCGATCTTGTTGCGCTCGGTCGAGCTCAACTGCTTCCAGGAACCTTCGACGGAAGTTAGGCGGTTCCAGGCTCCCTTGGAGAAGTCCTGATTGCCACTGACCTTACGGACCTGCGGGCCCGCTTCCGCGCGCTTGTACACCGCACGTACTTTGTCGGCTTTCTCCGGCGTCGCATCACTAATGATGATGCTCCCGTCGGCGAACTCCACTTTGTATGCGCCCTTTTCTTCCTCCTTGACGCTCTGCTGAACGTCACCCAAGTGAACGCTTTCGGCTTTGGAGAAAAGCTCCTTCGCCTTCTGGGCCCACTCGGATTGGTTGTTGTCTTCGGCTTGTGCGACCAGACCCAAGAGGGCGGTCGTCATCATGATTCGCATCCACATGCGGCCTGTATCGGAGTCCTCCGACATCAGTTGAGGGTTTGCGCCTTGCCTTTATCCAGTTTTGTGCGGATCAGGTCGAGCCACCCAAAATCACGCCCGGGGTCGAAATCGGCTTCAGATTTTGGGGCGGTTTCGGACGCCCGTTTCAGGCGAACCCGGCACGGCGGCGCAAGTGCTTACCGCCGCGCCGCTTGAGGCTGACGGCTCGTCTCCGGCGGCCGCTGGCGCGGGCCAGGAAGCGTTCGATGACAGACCGGTTCGAGGGCCGGCTCCCCGGGGCTGGCAGGCGCGGTGCGGGGCGAAATCGGGCGCCGGGCGGTGGGTGTGGACTCAATCGCCGGCGCGGTTAGCGACCGGGGGCACTGTTGCCGTTGCCGGTACCGTTGTTTGGGGTCTGGTTGCCTTCGCCCGTCGGGGCTTCGGGCGGATCGACGTCGTCGGCGTGCACAAAGTGGATGATGCGGAAAAACGTACGTCGTTCCGGTTCGAAGTCGTCGAGCCGCTTCGATTCCATCGTGAGCTGCGGCGCTTCGATCGTGAACTTCACGATCATGGCCGTGGGGTAGCCCTTGCGTTCCTCGGAGTCCCAGCTCTCAAACGTCTCGAGCTGCCGGTCCGCGGTGGCCTCGGTGTTCGTTTCCTCTTCGACGCGGTAGCCGACATACGTCACGTCGAAGGCGTGGACGCGGTCGTAGACCTCATAGTAGTCGCCGCCGTCGAGCGGGGTCCCGTCCACGTAGTAGCTCTCGCGCCGATAGAGACGGCGCGAATCGCGGCGTGACGAACTTCGCGCCACGCGGTAGCCGAGTTCGTTGATCGGGCTGTGCGTCCAGCGGTCGTTGCCAAAGAACTCCTCCGTGCCGATCGACCGGCGCGTCGCCACGAAGTGAAACGAGTCGGACGCTTGGCTGCCGAGCGAGTCGTCGCTGGCGCGGAACGGAAACGCGTCGCGCGCGCGTGGATGGATGTAAAGGCTGTGAATATCGTCTTCGATCAGGTCGAGGACGGCGGGTCCCACATTCGCAAACGAACGCGATTCGCGCGCATACTCCTCGAGCTGCAAAACGCCGGTGAACACCTCGTAATAGGACGCCATCAACAGGCTGAACAACACCGTGGCCAGCACGATCTCGATGAGTGTGAACCCGCGCGCCCGCGTCATGATTCGTCTTCCTCGTCGGGCGGGAGGTGCACGGCCGTCCATGCGGAGCGCGGACGCATCGCGGCGGTCATCTCGTCCTCGGGCAATTCTTCGTACGACGGCGGATAGATCGTCACCCGAATAAACAGCATGAGATCGACGTCACCAGGCTGCCGCATCTCGGCGTCTTCGGACGGATCATCGGTATCCGACCCCGTCCCTTCTTCCGAGAACAACACTTCGTGAGTCTCGCCGCCTTCGATCTCGACGTTGCCCTCGGCGCCCGCTCCGACCACCTCTTTGATCTCGACTTCCCAGGTGTAGCCCTCGTATCGGCCCTCCAGTTCCTTTTGTTCGTCGAACAACGTGGTCGAGATGTTGGCGGGAAACTCACCGCCCTCCGCGCCGTCGCGGTATTTTTCAAACTCAAGGGTGACGAGGTCGAGGCGGAGGCGCAACAGCTCGGCCATGTCACGTTCGACTTCGGCTTGTGAGACGGCTTCGGCCGCGTCCGCTTGCCCGCTCAGCATGAACATCGTGATCAGGGAGAATAGAAGCAAGGCGAGGACGACCTCAAGCAACGTAAGGCCGCGCGCTGCGTACGAAGGATGCCGCACACTCATCGGAGTTCACCTTCGGTACGCTTGAAGTCTTCCACGACGCGACCCGGCGCGTAGGACACGAAGCCGGGGAAGTTCACTTTGATTGTGCGCATCCGTTCCTCCTCGTCGAGCGAGGAGACGTTGTTGGACTCGATCACGATCGTGTGGGGCGGAACCGTGCCCTGCGGGTCGAACAGGACGCGGAAGCGTCCCTTGCGGATCTCGTTTTTGCCTTCGAAGAACTCGAGGACAAACCCGTCGGGCAGATCATGCCACTCGATCTCCTCGGGGGTTAAGTTCTCCTCCAAGATGAGCTGCTTGACCGGCTCGCGGCCCTCACGGACTTCGCCGTCCTGCTCCACTTCGATGGGGATTTGTACCGCCCACCGATGCTCTTCCGTGTCGTAGTGAATCGCGTACTTCGCTTGATCGACGATCGACTGGATGCGAATCGCTTCGATCATGCTTCCCAGTCGCGACGCCTCTTTCTCAAGCTCCTTCTCGGCGATCAACGAGTCCAACATCAGAGGCGAGAACGCAAGGATCAAGCCGGCGATCACCAGGACCGCCACCATCTCGATGAGCGTAAACGCGCGGGAGGAACGTTGAGAATGCATCATGCGGTGGAGACAACGCGAGGAATCGTACGCCTGGTCAGTCCTTCAATTTGGGATACCGGATGTCGTCTTCGGTACCCTCTTCACCGTCTTCGCCGAACGACACCACAGCGAAGCGGCGTCCGTCGCGAACCAAAACGTAGGGGTTGCCCCACGGATCGTCTTGCAGAACTAAGAAGTCGTCGTCCCCTTCTTTGAGGGGCGATTCCATGTCCTCGAGCGAGTTGGGCATCTTCTTCGTATGAAGCTTCCAGATGTGGATCTTGTCGTAGTAGTCCTTGCACTTCGCTTCGGCAACACCCTCTTGGCCCATGCCGAGCATCTTCCAGACCTCGGGACCGACGAGTGCGGCCAGAAGGCCGACGATGACGACCACGACCATGATCTCGATCAGCGTGAAGCCGCGACGGTTGTTCTTGTTCTGATTCATTAAGGTCCTCCGACCACGGATGAGGTTTGCAGGATCGGCAGCATGACGGAGATGACGATGAAGCCCACGACGAAGGCGAGCAGCACAATCATGACGGGCTCAAGTACAGCGAGCGCGCGCGTCGTGGTCGATTCGATCTCTTCCTCGTACGCTTCCGCGATGCGCTCGAGCATTTCGTCGAGCTGGCCGGTTTGTTCGCCGACGGCCACCATGTAGCCGACGACGGGGGGGAAGACGCCGGATTTTTTCAGCGGCGTCGCGATGTCAGCGCCCTCAAGGATGCGCCCTCGCACATCGTCGATGACGTTTTCCATCAGCTTGTTGTTGAGAACTTTTTTGACGATGTCGAGCGACTCCAAGACGGTGACGCCCGAGCGGAGCAGTGTCGACATCGTCACGGCGAAACGGCTCACGATCTGTTTCTTGAACAGGCTGCCCAGAATCGGCATGCGTAGTTTCATGCCGTCCCACCAGAGACGAACACCCGGCTGCGCGAGCGCGACGTAGCGCCAGAAGATCCACGCGCCGAAAATGACGATGATGATCCACAGCAGGTTGTTTTGCATGAACGTCGACGTAACGTCCAAGAGCTTCGTCATCCACGGCAGCTCTTGGCCGCGCGACTTCGCGATCGTCACCAACTTGGGCACGACGACGTTGACCAAGAAGATGACGACCGCCGCGCCGACGGTGAGCATGATCGCCGGATAGATGAGCGCGGTCTTGACGCGCGAGTTCAGGCGCTGCTGCTTGACGCGGTAATCGGCCAAGCGCACAAGGACATCGTCGAGGTTGCCGGACGCTTCGCCCGCCTTGATCATGTTGACGAACAGATCGTCGAACAGTTTCGGGTGCATCTCGAGCGCTTCGCCGAAGCTCTTACCGCGTGTGACCTGTTCGCGGATATCGCGAAAGATTACCTCGATATCTTTGTGCTCGACCTGCTCGATCAACGCGGTCAACCCCTGCGCGAGCGGGATACCGGAGCGCACGAGAGTCGCCAGTTGGCGCGTGTAGATCGGAAGCGACGAATCGCCCTTGATCCCGCGCTCCATTTGAATGACGCGCTTCCACCCGCCGACACGCTTCGCGCTCCCTTGATCTTCGAGATTGGTCGCCTGCGCGGAGATCGCGGAGATGTTGAGGTCCGTGACCATCACGCCTTGGTCGCGCAGCTTCGAGCGCGCTTCGCGCGGCGAGTCCGCATCCACGATCCCGTCGCGATTCCCGCCGCCGCGGTCCACGCCTTTGTATTCGTAGATCGGCATTAGAAGGCGTCAAGCTGCGTGACGCGCAGCACCTCGGAGGCCGTGGTGACGCCGGCGACAACTTTGGACGCACCGTCCATGCGCAAGGTCCGGCAGCCGCGATCGATCGCGGATTTTTTGATGACGCTCGAGCTCATGCCCTCCATCACCTGCTCTTTAAGGTCCTCGTCCACCGGCAAGATCTCGTAGATGCCGGTTCGATCGACGTAGCCTGTGTTGAAGCAGTTCGGACACCCGGCGCCGCGCCAGATCTTGCCGTCCGGGAATTGGTCCATGCTGACGCCGATGGACTTCAGGTCAAACAGTTCCTGCTCGTCCGGCTCAGACAGGCTTACGCAGTCCGGGCAGATGCGGCGCACAAGACGCTGCGCGATGACGCAGATGATCGAAGACGCCACGAGGTACGGCTCGAGCCCGATGTCCACCAAACGCGTGACGGTGCTCGCCGCGTCGTTGGTGTGAAGCGTCGAGTACACCAAGTGACCGGTGAGCGCCGCTTGAATCGCGATGCGCGCGGTTTCCACGTCTCGAATCTCGCCGACCATCATGATGTCGGGGTCTTGGCGCAGCAGGTGTCGTAGGCCGACGGCGAACGTCAGGCCCTTCTTCTCGTTGATCTGAATCTGGCTGATGCCGTCGAGCTGATACTCGATGGGATCCTCCAGCGTGATGACGTTGAGCTTGTCGGAGTTGACCTTTTGCAACGAGGCGTAAAGCGTCGTCGACTTACCCGAACCGGTGGGGCCGGTGACCAAGATGATGCCGTGTTGGTACTGAATGTACCGCTTCAGCATTTCGAGGTTTTCGTCCTCGAGTCCGATCTCTTCCATCTCGTACAGCCGCGCACTCTTGTCGAGGAGGCGCAGCACGATGCGTTCGCCGTGACTCGTCGGAACCGACGAGATACGAATATCGACATCGGCGTCGCCGATCTTCACGCTTGCGCGACCGTCTTGCGGCATGCGACGTTCGGCGATGTCCATCTCGCCCATGACCTTGATGCGGGACAAAATCGCGTCCTGCACTTTTTTGGGCGGCGCTTCCATGTCGTAGAGCACGCCGTCAATGCGGTAGCGCACTTGCAAGCGATCTAAAAACGGTTGGAAGTGCACATCCGACGCGCGCATCTTGAGCGCGTTGAAGAGGATCATGTTGACCAAGCGGATGACCGGCGCTTTGTTGGCGGTCGCCAGCAAGTCTTCCGACGCGTCGATCGCCTCGGCCTCCTTGAGGATGTCATCCTCGCGCAGACCTTCCATCGTCTCATCGACGATGCCCGACTTGTTTTTGTAGCCGCGGTTGATCAGGCTCGTGATCTCGGTGCGCGGCGCGAGCACGGGCTCGACCTCGCATTGCAGCATCGTCGCCAGATCATCCATCGGGTGCGTGTCGAGCGGAAATGCCGTCGCGATCTTCATCGCGCCGTTGTTGCGGCCGACAGCCACGAGCGCGTAGTTGCGCGCGAATCCAACGGGAACGTTGTTTAGAAAGTCATCGGGAACGATCTCTTCGCCGAGGCCGGGCTGGTAGGGGAGCTCCAGCGCGAACGCGAGCGTCCGGAGAAGGTCGTTCTCCGACATGTATCCCTTGTGCAGGATGATCTTTTCGAAACTCTGCCCGGTTTCTTCCTCGAGACGGAACGCTTCTTCCAGGCGCGCCTCGTCAAGGAGCCCATGCTTTTTTACGAACTCGCGGATCAGGTCTCTCATCGTGGCTTATGGATCCTCACGTCGTGCATCCAGACATTGGACGCGGCATCGGCACGGTTTCGTGCGAAGGGCGGATTCTAACACGGCCGCGCGGAAGCTGGTTGCTGTCCGCGCGGCCGTAAGTCGCCTCTAAAACCGCGCTCAGCGCGACTTTTTGGCGCGATCGCGCAGCTTCTTCAGCTCCGTCAGCGCCTGCTCCGCCGGGACCTCGACAAACCGACCCGCATCGACGAGCGAGCTGATGTCTAAGCGGGCGATGTCGGCCTCTTCGGGGCTCTTGAAGCGCGGGTCGTTCTTGAAGATGGCGTTGTGGACTTCGACAGCCTCGATCAATTCGTCGGCCTTCATCTTCGCGATCCAGCTCTGCTTGTGCAGGTCATCGAAGCTCACCCCGCGCTGACGCAGGATGTGCGGCGTGACGAAGATGAACAGGTTGCGACGAATCTTTCGGCGCGACTTGTTCTTAAACAGGTAGCCGAGGACGGGGAGGTCGCCGAGCAGCGGCACCTTGGCCTCCGACACGGTCTCCTCCTCCGAGATCAAGCCGCCCATAACCACGGTGTGCTCGTTGGGCAGCGCCACCGTGGTCATGATGGAGTTGGTCGAGCGCGGCGGCGGGAGACCGGCGCCCGGCGAATCGCCGGAAAACGACGACACCTCAAGTTCAAGGTCCAAGCGCAGGTAGTTGTCTGCCGAGATGTGGGGTGACACGGTGAGCGTCACGCCGGCATCGACGAAGTCCTGGAACCCGTTGGTCTGACTGCCGGACGCGTTGTCGGTCGTCGAACTCGTCGGCTGCTCGTTGAGCGACTCGAGCGTCGCGGAGTGGTTGTCGTACGTGACCACCGAAGGCATCGACACGATCTTGGCGTTGTTGAGGTTTTGAATCGCCTGCAACAAGACAGGGATGCCGCCGTTGCGGAAGATACCCGCGACTAAGCCGCCGCCTTCTTGCGAAAGGTTAGTCGGGACGTTGATGTCCGGAATGCCGTCGTTGTCGGTGTCTTCAAACGTCGAGAGGCCAAAGTTTGTGACGCCGAAGCCGGACTCGCGGTTGCCGTTTAAGCCGCCTTCGTCGATACCAACCAACTCGATGCCCAGCTGGAAATCCTTGGTGCGCGTGAGGCTGATGATCGTCGCCTCGATCAGCACCTGGTCCTTCGGCTTGTCGAGCTGCGAAATGATGTCTTTGAGCGCGGTGATCGTCTTGCGATCCGCCACGAGGATGAGCGAGTTCGTCGCCGCGTCCGGAACCACCTGCGGTTCGATGTCGTCGTTGCGACCGCCGGTGCGCTGAATGTTTTGATTGCGCGGGCCGGTCGGACGCTGCGGTCCGGTGCCGGGCAGCGAGCCGCCCAAGCCGTCGAGCACCTGGCTCATCGTGTCCGCGACGTCTTCGGCTTCCACGTGATTCAAGCGAATGACCTCGACGCTGGAGCCCTGATCCGCCACCTGGTCGAACTTTTCCACCAGACGTTTGATCATCTGGAAGTCTTCTTCGGTGGATGCGACCACGAGCGCGTTACGCGGCTCGTACGCGAGGATGCGCGGTTCCGGCGACTGTGTGGTGACGCGCGTGGTGCGCCCGCGACCACCCGATGTCGTCACCGCTTGCCGCTGCGCCACCACGAGCTCTCCGACGATGTCGGCGACGTCTTCGGCGTACGCGAACTTGAGCTCGATGAACTCCATCACCATCGTCTTGCCCGGAGGCGTCACATCCATCTGTTGGATGAGGCGCGCCATCGCTGCCACGGTGGGCGCGAAGTCCATGATGATGATCGAGTTCGAACCCGGCACCTCATGCACGCGGCCGATGCCGGCCGGACTCACCATCGTCGAAAGCGCGGTGCGCAACGTGGTGAGATTCTCGATGTTTTTGATCGGGATCGCGCACGAGATGTAGCGACCGTCGTTGTCGGCGTATTTGTCGAGCTCTTTGTAGTCGACGTAAAACGCTTTGTTCTTGATGAAGTTGTTCGTCGAGCGCGAGTCGATCACCAAGTAGATCTCGTATCCCTTGGGGCCGATCGGAACGAGCGTCAGCTCATAAAACGCGAGGATTGCGCGGAACACGTCAAACGATCGCTCCTGCGGAATCTGATGCGAGAAGCCGGCGCCCATCTTCTGGTTGCGCACGCGGGCGCCCGCCGGGTCGTACAAGAGCGGCTTGCCGGTCGCCTTCGAGATCTGATCCAAGAAGTCTTTAATCTCAAGCTCTTTGTCGATCTTGATCGTGACGAGTCCGTTTTTTCCGTTCTCTTTGTTTTCGCCCTCTTTCTCGTCGTCGCCTTGGGCGAACGCGGACGAACTAAGGACCAAGAGGACCAGCGATAACCAACCGAACTGTGCCAACAAACGCATGAGCCGTTTACCTTCCTTTGGGAGGGGAAAGCGGGTCGCCGCCGCGCGTGCAAACCCCAAGGATCAAAATCTCCATCCTTAGATTTCGTACGTGCTTTGTCTCGAACCGCCCTGTCCAAACGATAAGGGCGAGGGTCGAAACCCGCAACTGCTGGATTCCGCCCGTCTTAGGTCAGACGCGTCGGTCCCGCGGGTCCTTCCCGCTTTCTGAAACGGACCCACGCGGGCCGTCGAGCGAAGCGGTCGGACGGTCCACGAACGTAGTTCCCGGCGCTGTGTCTGGGAGACACGGAGAAGGTCGGGCGAAGATCGGCCGGTCTAGACCGGGAGGTGCGGGTAGGCGAAGTACATCGCGACCGCGCCCGCGGCGAATGCCAGCACGATCAGGGCCGTGTGGGCCAAGGGGCCCAGGCCGCTGCCGTCGCGGATCACGGTCCGCGTCTTTCCGCGCCGGGTGCGGCTTTTGAGCCGTTTGTCGGCACATCGGCCGCAAATTCCGTCAATCGGGCCCTTGTATCCGAAGTAAATCGGCTGCCCGCAGTCCCCGCAAGGCTTGTCGAGGCCCAGCTTGCGCGGGCCGGTCTCGGTCTTTGATTTCACGTCCTTTTTTCGGCCGAGCGGGGTTTCGGACTTGAGTCGGGCGCATCGCTTGACCGATTCTCGCCGGGGGGCCTATAGTGAGGGATTGCCGATAACACGGCATCTTAAAGGAGTTCGTCTTGGTCAAAGTCCAAGTCAAGCCCAGCGAACCGCTGGACAAGGCACTGCGTCGTCTACGTAAGATCTGTAACAACGAAGGCATCACGCGCGAGATGAAGCGCGCTTCGGTCTATGAGAAGCCGAGCGAGCGCCGTCGTCGCAAGGAGCGCGAGCGGATTAAGGCAATCCGTTTGTCCAGCCGAAGTTAGAGATACAGGGCGCGATCGCGACTCCGGCTGTCGGAGGACGAAGAATCGCGCCTCGGCTATAGCGGGTCGCAATAGCGCGGCTCGCCCGGCGAACGGGACGTGATGAGGTATCCGCTAACTCCTGGACTCCTCTATCCGGCCGCGCTGCTTTCTGGCGCGGCCGCACTGCTGTATGAAATCGTTTGGGCGCGATCTCTATCGCTCCTGCTCGGTTCGACGACCTCGGCAGCCGCCGCGGTCCTCAGTTCGTTCATGCTCGGATTGGCGCTTGGCGCGGTCCTTGTCGGCTCACGCGCCGACAGTTCGAGGCGCCCCGCACGCTGGTATGGCGTGCTGGAAATTGGCATCGGCGTCTACGCGCTCGCCTTCGAAAGCCTGCTCGGTGTGTTCGGCGGGATGTTTGGCGGGCACGTCTGGCTGACGTCGTTTGCCCTGCTGCTCGTGCCGGCCGCGCTCATGGGGGGCACGCTCCCCGTACTGGCTCGCGCCGGGGCGGATAGCCTCAAGGGCGGAACCCGCGTGTTCGGTACCGTCTATGGCATCAATACTCTCGGTGCCGTTTTGGGCGCGCTTTTGGCAACGCTCGTCCTGATGCCGGCGCTCGGACTGGCGGGCACCACCTACGTCGCCGCCGGGATCAACATCACAATTGGCATCGCGTTTTGGATTGTTGGACAACGCGCCGGCGAACGCGAGGTGTACGAGGAGGAGAGCGAGTTCAAGGGTGGTCGCTTGATCGGCGACGCCGGACTTCCCGTTTTGCTCGCTTTCTTCCTCGCCGGCTTTGCGGGACTCGCGCTCGAGATGGCGTGGTTCCGCCTCCTCGTTCATTACCTGGAAGGCTTCACCTTAGCGTTTGGGTTGATGCTTGCCGCGTACCTGTCCGGTCTCGGCTTCGGCGCCCTTGCCGGGACGCCACTCGCGCTCTCCAGCCAGAACCCGCGCCGGCTCCTGGGTCGCATCCTGCTCGTGCAGGCGGTCCTAGCCGTGTTGACGTTTCTCCTGGCGACGCCGCTCGGCGACAGCATGGAAGCGCTGCGTTCACGCTACGCGGGGGCTGAGTCCATGGACTTCGGCTACGCCTTCAAGATGTTTTTCACCGCGCTCGTCATCGTGTTGCCCGCGACGTTTTGCGCGGGTGCGCTGACGCCGGTCGTCGCGCGCATCACGATTTCGGATCGCGAATCGATCGGTCGTCACACGGGCGCGGTGTACGCCGCCACGACGATGGGGGCGGTCTTAGCGCCGCCGGTCGCCGCGTTCTTTTTCCTGCCGACACTCGGCGTGCCCGGCACGATTGCCGTGATGGGATTCGTGCTGCTTGCCGCGGGCTCCATGCTGGCGTTGAGTCGCGGTGTGAAGGAGTGGGCGTTCGCGGGTGGCGCGACGGCGGCATTGGTCGTCGTCTGCCTGTTTGCGGACCTCTCCTCGCCGTTGATCACGCGCTCGCATGTGTTCCGCGCCGACAACGCGCCGAAGCGTCGCTTGCTCGCGACGACCGAGGGAAGTCTCGGCTCCGTCGCGGTGGTGGAAGATCTCCACGACGGCGCGCGCCGGCTCTACATCGACGGGTTCAGCGCGGCGGAGACCAGTCCTCAGTACGGATACATGCGCATGCTCGGCCATCTGCCGATGCTCTTGCACCCCGCGCCGAAGCAGGCTTGCGTGATCGCGTTCGGGACGGGCACGACGGCGGGCGCCGTCGCCATTCACGAGGGCGTGAAGGTGGATTGCGTCGAGATCGAACCCGCCGTGTTCAACATGGCGGGACACTTCACCCATGTGAACCGCGACGTCTTGGCTCGTTCCAACGTCACGCAGATCGTCGATGACGGCCGCGCGCATCTCGCGCGCACTGAAAAAAAATACGACGTCGTTACGTTGGAACCGCTGATGCCGTATTCGCCGGCTGCGGTCTACCTCTACACGCAGGAGTTTTACGAAACGGCCCGCAAGGCGCTTAAGAGCGGCGGCGTGCTGTGTCAATGGATTCCGCCGCAGGGCGTGCAGGCGGCCGATACACGCCGCCTCATCGCCTCGATGACGCCCGTCTTCGAGCACGTGTCGCTTTGGTACTTCAAGCACGCGATCTTGGTTGTGGGTTCGGCGCGTGCGCCTAAACTCGACATGCTCGGACTGCTCAAGCGCATGAGCCCCGAGGTGATGGATGACCTACGCGTCGCGTTGGTCGCCGACCCGTCGCACCTGCTCGGGGCACATGTCTGTTCGGGCCCCGCCCTCGTGAAGGCTCTGCAAAACGCGGAGCCGTTTCACGACAACCACACCGAGCTTGAGTTCCGCCCGATTCCGCGCCGGATGGGCAAGCTGAGCGCGTCGTACTTCGCCCAAAACCTCGAGTGGCTGGCGGAGAGCCACCGGCCCGACGTCGCTTGGCTCAAAATCGGTTTGCCGCAGGTCGATGTGGCGCTCGCCAGTCGGGCGGCCGTCCTGCGCACGCTTGCCGTCGAGATGCGTCATCGCGTCGAGGGCGGCACTGTGATTGGCGCTGACGTGCTTACGCCGGTGTTGGAGCGCGACAAGACGTCTTTGTTCGCGCAAGCGGTCTTCGACCGTCGCCGGTACGGCGAGCTCATGGCGCGCGGCGACGTCGAGCCGGCCGCGCAACTGGCCCTCGCTCCCGACCGCAGCGCGGCGTTCTTGGCGCTTGCCGCTAACGCCGAGGGGCCGAGTCGGATTCGCAATCTCAAGTTGGCGATCCGCGAGAATCGAATTCTCGGCGGCGATACGAAGTTGCTCGAAGAACTGGCCGCGGCTCTCACCGGCGACGAACAACGGTTCGTCCAAAACCGCATCCGGCTGCTTAACGGCGAGGAAGTCGACGCGGGGAACGAGCGTTTGCCCGACGTGAGCGTTCCCAACCTCGGTGATGCGCTGGAAGCGGGCGATGAGGAACGCGCGCGCCAGATTTTGGAAATCGCGCGACAAGCTTGTGTGTTGGACGAGGTCGAAGATCAAGCGTGGGACTGGTTCGTCAAGTCGTCCAATCAGGGCGAGGCGTTGAGCCTGTTGCATCGCATCGATTCCACCAAGGTGTTGCGTGCGGCACTGACCGTCGCAAACTCTCGCAAGGAAGACGATCTCGTCGCCGTCGCGCCGATATTTTGCCGGCGCTATCCCGGGAAGTGGGAACAGCTTTGCAGAAGCACGTCGGTGCGCGTGCGCGAAGCGGCCGCGGATGCGGCCAAGGGCGAAGGCGGGCCAAGGCACCTTCCGACCTTGGCGAAGATGTGCGGCGATCGTGCCGAACAGGTGCGGTTGAGCGCCATCATTGCGCTGCGGGAGCACATTCCGGATGTCGATCAGACGGCGGGCTACAACTACAAGGATCCCTCCAAGGAGTCCTTGGCCAAGCTGATCGAGCTCGCCGGCTCGTAACAATCACGGCCGCACCTCAGATTTTCGTAACAAACTGCACGGCGGGTCCGCTTACACAAGTAGGATTCAAGGAGCCGTTGCCGCCCGTCTCGCCTCCGCTTGCCGGATGCTTGACGTCGCACGGCGGACGTTACGAATCAAGTTGGGGGTTTGTGCATGCACGCGTTGTGGCTTCCGATACTGCTCGCGCCGTTGGTGACGCGCGAGCCGGTGGGCCTAAACGAATGGCATCGCGCCGCCGACCCCGTGCATCGTCGCATCGGCTCCCTGCTTGTCGGCACACCGATCGATTTTGACGCGATCACGGTCGTCCCGCTGCACGCGCGCGTTCCGTCCGAAGCGGGACATGCGCGCACCGATCTTCCTTTGGTCGCGACGGGCCTGGGGCTCGCGGCCAAACCGATGTTCGAAGATGGTCGCTGGTACCTCCGGCTCATCAACGACAACGAGCGCCCGGTCTTTTTGGCGTCCGGCACATGCGTGGCCTCCGCCGGAGTGGAGTACGTCTTGACGCGCGACGTTGTGGTGCGCGCAAAGTTTGCGGCGATCACCCCGATCGTCAAGCAGATCGACGGCGCCCCGCGCAACGACGAGCACGTGGAAGTATTGGGCGTCCTTCCTCCAGAACTCGTGGCTCCGTTGTCGGGGACCATGGCGGCGACGACGATCTACTGGCAGGCGTACGGCGAAGTCAGCCTGCGGCGCGCGCTCAGTCGCGCACGCAGTCGCGCGCGGTTCGTCGCGTTGCAACGCGCCGTGGCGGCGGAGATCGGCAAGGCCGGCCAGGAGACCACCGTCGGCATCGCGATCTTTATGGCTGGGGTTCCGATCGCGGCGCACGTGTACCTGGATCGCAACACGCTCCTTAAGTCGTTGGATTCCATCTTGGCCGCCACCGCGTTGCAAGACATCCGGTGGCGCCGCGTCGGCGTCGCGAAGGACTTCCGGAAACGGGCGCATGCTCTCGATGCGCGCGCGGCGACGTTGCGGCTGATGCGTCAGGTGCTTTACACGACCGGCGAGCGCGCGGAGTTGGCGGGCGAGGGTTCCCACACGCGATACATCCACCCAAACGTCGGCTACTACGACGCTTTGGTTACCGAGAGCCAAGAGGTTTTGCACGTGGCGTATCGGCGCGGGGGGTTGCGGCCGACAAACGCCGGCGGAACGAGCCGTCGTGGCCCGAATGGAAGCCCGGCGCCGCCGCCGGGACCCGGTCCCACGCCGAACCGGCCCAACGAGGAGAGCAACGGCGAACGCGCGCGCCGCGCGCGTCCGACCAAAGAGGACGAGCGGCTCAACGAGCGGCGCGCGCAGCCGACGCCGAAGCCGCAACCGCCGGCCCAACGACCCGCGGCCCGTCCGCCGGCCCAGCCAGGCAGCGCCCCCACGCGTCCGCCGCGTTGAGGAGTCGCGATGCCCGTCACGGGGCGTTTCGCGTTACCCTTGGTCGCGATGGATCAACTGCGCGTGACCGACATCGCCTTGGCGGCGGTCATCGGTGTGAATCCCGACGAACGAAAGCGCGCGCAACCGTTGCGCCTGCGCTTCGAATTGGAGCTCAACCTAGATCTCGCGTCGCAAAGTGATCGCCTTGCCGACGCGCCCGACTACGCCGCACTTACCGAGGCGGTGATCGCGCACGCGCAAGCGTCGCAGTTTCAACTTCTGGAGGCGCTGGCCGGATCGTTGCTCTCGCTGATCCTGGCGTTTGATCCGCGCATCGAAGCGGCGACCGTCGGTTTGGCCAAACCAGAAGCGCTGAGCAACGGCACCGTCGAAATCGAGATGCGCCGGCGCCGCTAGCAGCCCATTGAAGAAGTGCTTGGAATAGCGAGAGCGAGAGATCGGAGTCGAGATCAAGGAGCGAACCGCAGCTGTAGCAACGCTACAGCGAGGATTCGAGACGCAGAGATCGGCTTCGAGGCCCGCTCGCAGCCCATGTGACTTTTTCAACGGGCTTCGAGATCCGCTCGCAGCCCATGTGACTTTTTCAACGGGCTGCGAGGCTGCTACTTTCCGTGCGCGATTTTGACGGAGGCGCGGGCCCACTCTAAGAGTTTGGCGTCATCGGTCAGCACGGACTTGGGGACGCGGAAGTAAGGCATCTTGCCGTGTTGCGGCGCGCGCGCTTTGGTAAACGCCGGTCGGTTGGAGTCGTTGACTTTTAAGAAAAACTCCGCGCCCGACGTGACGAGTCCAAACATCTTGCCGGCTTGAAAGAATCCGTAACCGCCAAACATCTTCTTGGACGTGACCGTGCGCAGCGCGGTGAGGCGCGGCAACAGGCCTTCAGCGAGCCGCCCGCCCTTGGTCGTTTCTTTGTCGCCTTTTTTGCCCATCGATGTCCCCCTGCTTGCGGCCGCCCGGAGCGCCGGCCACTCTATTGAGCCTAGCGCCGACGCCGCCGCTTTTTCTTTGCCACCAACGGCCGCTTGACCAGCGGATCATCGAGGTAGGCCTCGAGCAGGCCGACCGCGGCGCGCGCGTTGCTGCGTTCGGCGGGCTCAAACTTCATGAACTGCTCGACGATGGCGTGCGCGCGATCACGCAGATACGGGCGGGCGTCGCGCAACGGCGGAATTTCGCCGCTTGCGTGCGCGGCGCGGCACGTCGCCGAATCGCCTGCCACGGGCGGCTTGCCCGCGAACATGTGGTAGAGAAGTCCGCCCAACGCGTAGACGTTGGACCGAACGGAAACCGAGCCGAGGCCGGGGCGCGTGAGTTCTGGGGCGCAATACGCGCCCGTCTGGACGTTGGCGCCAAAAAACGAGGGCGCTTCGCTGATGGAGCGAACGTGGCGAAACGTGATCAGTTTCGGTACGTGCGGACGCGGCGTGAGCACGTGCGTCGGCTTGAGGTTTTTGTAGATCAACTTGTGTTGGTTGAGATAGTCAAGCGCGCGCGCGATACCCAGGGCGATGCGGACGGCAAGCAGTTCTTCAAGCGGTTCGCCGGCGCGAAGTTGGTGGGCCAGCGTCGTTTGCAGAGTCGATTCCGTGACGACGTATGGAATGGCGTCGACTTCGCCGGTGTCGAGCGTGCCCAACAGGTGCGCGTGATCGAGCTGCGCCACGAGATCGCGCTCCGCCAGGAAAAGACGCCGTGCGATCGCGTGGTCGCTCAGCTCCTCTCGCAACGCCTTGATGGTGACCGTGCGATCCAGCTTGGTTTGGACCGCGCGGTAGAGGACCCCGGTCTTGTCTTTGCCATACGGCTTGCCGAGTCGGTAGCCGGTCGGCGCCCTCATGGCGCTATGCGCTGCAACCGTCGAGCTGGTTGATCTTGTCGACGCGGCGGGCGTGGCGTTCGCCGCCAAACGCGGTCGTCAAAAATAGATCCGCGAGCTCGGTGGCGTGCGTCTCATCCAAGACGCGCGCGCCCAAGCACAGCACGTTGGCGTCGTTGTGCTCGCGCGCCATCTGCGTTGTGAAGCGGTCGTACACCGTGGCGGCCCGGATGCCGGGCACTTTGTTGGCAGCCATGCCGATGCCGATGCCGGTCCCGCACACCAAAATGCCGCGGTCCGCTTCCCCGGCCGCAACGCGACGACCCACGGCCGCGCCGTAGTCGGGGTAGTCCACCGACTGCTCGTCGGGACATCCGCAATCGAACACGTCGTGGCCCTGCGCGGCAAGGCTTGCCACGAGGCGCTGGCGAAGTTTCAAACCCGCATGGTCGGATCCAAGGGCAATGCGCATGGCTTCATCTTAAGGAATGGCCGCGACGGGGCACTAAACCGCTCCTCCATCGCTAAGAATCGGTGGCTAAGAACCTCGCTCCGGCTTGTCGGAAGGATCTTTGGGACCCTCGCCGAAGAGCTCGTCGAGGCGCTGCTCGACGGCCTTTTCGATCATCTCGGCGGACTTTTTGTACGCCTTGATCGTGCGCCCGTACGGATCGGGAACCGATTTCTCGTCGGGATCGAGGAGTTGCAGGGCGTCGGGCCGGTCTTGGAAGTAGGGCAGCAAAAAATCGATGTGCGTCTGATCGGCGACGTACACGCGCTCGGCCATCTTGAGGAGTTCGATCGAAAACGGACGCGCGCGATGCGTTGCCAAGTCGAGATCGAAGTTGCGCCCGACCGTCAGCGTGAGCTTGGGCACCGTGTTGCCCTGACGCGCCATGATGCCAAACGAAGCGATGCGATGGCCGAAACGCACGAGGTCTTTGGGCTCGCATCCGAGGCGCCCCGCCAACCGCGCGCGGTAAAGGTATTCGGCGAGCGGGCTGCGACAGATGTTGCCGGTGCACGCAAACAGCGTGAGGCGGCTGGCGGCGCGCGCGATGGCGATCGGCGGAATCGCGCCGGCGCGCAGGATCGTGAAGTGATCGTCGGTGCATCGGACCACCGTCGAACTCTTACCGCCCGGTGCGCGTCCTCCGTCCAGCAAAAGATTGAGGCGCGGGAGCGCGCCGGCGACCGCTGCCGGGTTAAGCGCGGCGGGTTGGCCGCTTAGGTTGGCGCTGGTTTGGAGCAACGGTCCGTCGCTGCGTTGCGCGAGCGCGCGCGGCAACGCGAGGTCGGGCAACCGCAAGCCGACCATGCCGCCGTCATTGCCCGGGACAACGAGCGTGAGCGGGCCCGGCCAAAACGCATCGGCGAGACGCTGCGCGACGTTGGGCCAACGAGCGACGAGCGCGTCTTTTTGGTTAATGTCGCCGAGCAGGTACGCGATCGCCTTGGTCGCGGCGCGTCCTTTGAGTTTTTGGAGGCGTTCGCGCGCGCTCGGCAAATCGGCGCGGACCGCGAGGCCATAGACGGTCTCGGTCGGAAACGCGACCACCTTGCCGCGACCCAAAACCGCAAGTGCGCGAAGAATCGCTTCCTCGTGCGGCGCAGCCGGGTCCACAGCGATCCGTTTCATCCCATGAAGAGTACGACATGGGGCGGATGCGATGGTGCTTGCCGCGGCCGGTTCCGCAGCCCGCCACTTCCCTTACCATGACCAATGCGCTGCTAGGATTCGGACGTGTTCAAGACATTCGCCGTTGGACCGTGGACGGTTCGCTGCGATGCGGCGGCCACGCGCGCGGTTTATGCGGCAATCTCGAAGCGCAGTCCTGAGGAGTGTGGTTGCAGCGGCTGTCGAAATTGGCTCGCGGTTGCTCACCGCGTCCACTCGCCCGAATTCCTCGCACTCTGCGGCCGCTTGGGGATTGCGCCCAAAAAGGAAGCCGAGGTGTACGAATGCGGCCCGGCGGACTCGGGACATTGCTTCGGCGCTTGGTGGCACTTCGTGGGTTCTGTGGAAGCCGGCCCTCGTTGGAACGGGCAGATTTGCAAGGAGTCCGTCTTGATGCCTTACGGAGCCGTGAGCCTGCTCATCCATGAAGACGATGGCCTCGTTCCAGACACCTTTGGCGATCAAAAAACAGTGCAGTTGGAAATCTTCGCCGAGTTGCCGTGGGTGCTTGAAGAAGAATCGGACGCATGACCTTCCGGCCGTAGCCTGGGCGAAGGTCGGCAGGAGTTTAAGGTTGGGGCTTGGAGTCTCGCCAATCGCTATGGGTAGGGATCTAACTCTTCGCCCATTGAGAACTGGAGGAACTCGTAGCCGGCTCGCGCCTTAACTCCCCTGGTGCAGAACCAGCACTCGCACGAACGGCGTCATTTTGAAATCCTTGACGATCTGCAGGCCTGCGGATTGGATCGTCTCGTGCCACGTGCGAAGGGAGAGGAAGTGCAAAAACCCGGGGCCGAAGGCCGCGAAGTTGGCGACGTCACGTAGGTGCTCCACCAAGATGACGCGCCCTTCCTGCGCGAGTACCCGCCGCAGCTCCACAAACAGTGCGACGCGTGTCGACATCGCTCGAAGTTCGTGCGCCGCGAAAATCACGCACGCGCAATCGCAGGAGTCACTCTCGAGCGGAAGAGAGCTCTCTCGAACGGAGGTTGTTCTCCGGTCGGCCACGCCGCGCCGGCGCGCTCGCGCGATGGAGGCTTCGGGCATCGTCTCTTCCGTGAAGACGTCCAGGACCGCGATGGGTGGCCCGAATCGCTGCTCCAGCGCGGCGGTGCTCTCATCGAGTCCCGCGTGCAGGTTCACCCAGCGGGCTGGAACTTCGGTCACGCAGTCATGGATCCAGTCAAACTTGTAGAGCCGGGAACGGTCATAAACGTAGTGCGACACGGCGACCGACGCGAGGGTGAAGTAGGCCGTGATCATGAGGCCAACGACCGCAGCAAGTCGGATATAGCGCGGCGTCGAATCGGCGCAGCTCAACCATCCAAGAGCAGCTAGTGCGACGACCGCTGTCGCATACATCGGCCAGTTAAACGCGATGATCTGCAAAGCGCCATCGAAAGGACCGCGCTCTTTCTTCATTGCTGGAGCGGTTCCCGGACGCCCTTGGCCCAGCGGTACGGTATATCGCGGAGATAGAACGCATTGGCGAGGACCGGTTTCGTGTTGGCGAACTCGGCCGCGTCGAAATAGGTCAGCTCTTTCACGTCCACTTCGACCGGCTGCGGGTTCCAAGTCTCGCGGTGCCCTTGGATGCGAATAATCGAGTGTGTTTCCGGTTCGTAGTCGAACGTGAACGGAAGCGGTCCTGCGAAGCGGCGAGCTTCCTCGATACTGGCAAACGGTGAGCCTTCCGGTACCCGCGTGCACGGGTCTTCGACATTGGCGATCACACGAAGGTCCGCTTCCGCGTGAGGCGTCCGGATCTCGATGCTCATTCGGCCCTCCTCGTGGCTCATGACCACTCGCGCCAACCGGTAGTTGTAGTGCGTCAGCCGGTTCCCGAAGAACGCCATGACCCGTCGATTCGTGTCGCTGCGCAGGATACGCAGGCCGCGAAGGCGTCTTCCCTCCGGCGTTGTGTAGCGGGCGAAGATCCGATAGCCGCTCAGAAAAAACGAGCAGCCGCATAGTCGCGGAAGAAACGACGGCCGCAATGCTTCGGTCTGCACCATCGCGATAGCGACAAAGCCGTTCCCCTCGTGCGTGTCCAAAGAGAGGCCACTTGGCAGCAACGGCGTCAAAACCTCCTCCGGGAACGAGTACGTGAGCACCAGCGAGTGCCGAAAGAACGCCTTCACTGGAATCGGATGGCGCCGGAGCCGATACAGCATGGCCTCATTTTAGTGCGCGCTGCGCGTTTCACGACGGTCTGCTCCGCTAACGTCTTTCGCGTGCTTCAGACTGTTGAAATCGGCCCGTGGACACTTCGGTGCGATCCTTCGGCAACGCGCACGGCTTACTCGCGCGTCTTGACGCGCAGCATCACAGCGTGCGGCTGCAGTGGATGTCGGAACTGGATCGCGCTCGGGCGGGAGGTCCGTTGGCCGACGTTTTTTCGCTCTGCGATCTCTTGGGAATAGCACCCGAGAAAGAGGCCGAGGTCTACGAGTGTGGTCGTCTCGGGAACGGTCTCTGGCACTACGGCGCGTGGTGGCACTTCGTCGGTCAGATCGAGGTTGGACCGCGATGGGAAGGATCGGTCTTCAAAGACGAATTCCTTTGGCGGCCAAGCGGCGCGGATGAACCCCGATTGACGATTCACGGGGAAGCGGGTCTTGTTCCCGATGCCTTCGACGGCGAGCATACGTTGCAGTTGGAAGTCTTCGCGGAGTTGCCGTGGGTTCTGGACGACGAGCCGACATCGTAGACGCCAGATCGTGTCCCCTAGGCGAACGTAATTGAGGCTTAGATCAGTCGGCCGGAAACTTCCGATCACGCGCGAGTCGCTTGTCGTACTCCTGCAGATCGTTGCGCACTCGGTCTGCCGAGTAGTGGATCGGACGCTTGTCGCACTGCGCTCTTAGCTCGAACCCACAGCCACAGACGATCCACGTCTTGAACTCGTCCGGGGCGGGTTGCGTAAACCAAGCCGAAGCGTTCAGCTCGCCGCACTTCGGGCAAGGAAGCCCGTCGAGTTCCCCGGTATCGACGCGTCTCAATAGGTCTATGCCGGCTTCAACATCATCGCGTCGCATCACCGCCATTTTGACAGCAAGCGCTAGCCCGGGGATTGAACCGGTATCGACGCGATGCGGCGCCGATTGCGATAGCTTCGTACACTGACTCGATGGTCTTGCTGGAGCTGGCTAGGTGAGTTGAGCGCGCCATGCGAAAGAAGCACTCCGTCGGGGATAGACGGTCCAGGTCCGCCCTCGCGGCCACTCGATGCGCCCCAAGGCCAACGGCGGCGACCGTGTGACCCTTGAGCCGTGCGCATCGAGCGCACTTCGGGTCGGCGATATCGTCCTCGTGCGCGTCAAGGGGCATGACTACCTTCTTCTCGTGAAGGGCATCGACGGTAAGCGCCTCCTCATTGGCAACAATCGCGGCGGAACCAATGCGTGGGTCGGGCCCAACGCGGTCTACGGCAAGGCTACGAGCGTCGAGTGCGCATAGCGCCCTGTTGATTCTGCGGCGCTGTGTTAGCGCCAGCAATCCTGTGTCCGAGCGCACAATTCCGGGACGGTGATCCGAGCCGCTCTCGCATTCTTTCTTCTGGGGGGCACAATTTAGGGATGGTGCTGGGCATTGTGTCGGCCGCGAGTGTGCTCACGGGTTTGGAGGCCGGGTTTTTGACCTGCGCCTTCGCCGTGTACATGGGGGCTGCGTTCGTCGGTCTCGGCGTGGTGGCGGGCCGCCGTCGCGGGCGGGCGCTGCAGCCGATGCTCTTGGTCGGCTTGTTGGCGATGTCTTTGCTCATGATCTCGCTGACCTGGCGCGAGATGCGCCCGCCTTGGCTCAATCGCTTCGGCGTCGTCGTCACGGCCACGTGGATGCTGGCGGTTGTGGTCTGGGCGTCGCGCCGCCGCATGGACGCCACGGTCCACGCCGCCCTCGCCGGCCCCACGCTGTGCCTGCTCACGTTGTTCGCGCTCTTAACGCAGCCCATCACCACAGACGCCGGCTCGATCGGTTTCGGCCGCGCGCTCCACATCGTGCTCGCCCTGTTTGGGTTCGTCGGGTTCACCGTCGCGGCGGGCGTCGGCGCGCTCTACCTGTGGCAGATTCGGTTACTCAAGAAAACGCCGGTCGCGGCGGCGGCCGTTCGCCTTCCTCCGCTCGAACGTCTCGATCGCCTTAACTTCTTGTCTGCCGCGATCGGGTTTCCGTTCCTGGCGCTGAGCGTCATCGCGGGTTGGCTGTTTGTCGCCGGCGAATCGAACTGGTGGCTCGATCCCACCGTGTTGGTCACGATCGGCGGGCTCTTGATCTACGCTGTGTTGTTTTTGTCGCGCGGCTTTTTGGGTTGGTACGGCCGACGCATCGCGTGGCTCTCGGTTCTAGGGTTCATCGTGGCGGTCGTCGGCTTCGTCGTCGCGCACTATTGCACGAGCGGGAACGCGTTTCACGGGTCATGAACGAGTTCTACGTCGTCGGGGTCAACCACAAGTCCGCACCCGTGGAATTGCGGGAGCGGTGTCGCGAAGATTGCGCGCAAAAGATCGTCGTCGAAGACGAGTGGTTCACGCTTGTGACGTGTAACCGGTTCGAGGTCTATGGCCACGGCGCGATTGACCATGGCGATGTGTTGCGTCAGATCGCCAAGCACAGCGGTGTGGATCACGACGAGTTGGCTCGGCACGCCTACATTCGCCAAGGGCGCAACGCGGCGAAACACCTCTACCTCGTGGCTTCTTCGCTCGACAGCTTGGTCGTGGGCGAAACGCAGATCCGCGGTCAGGTGCGCGCGGCGTACGAAGCGGCGATCGAACGCGGAACGATCGGCCCGTTTCTCCATCGACTGCTACAGAGCGCGCTGCGCCTGAGCAAGGAGATCGCGGACCGAACCGGCGTCGGGCGTGGCAACGTGAGTGTGGCGGGCGCGGCGGCCGATCTGGCCGAGCGCGTGTTCGACGACCTGACGCACGCGCGCGTGCTCATTGTGGGCGCGGGCGACACGGCCGAACTTCTGGCGGCGCACTTCACGGGCCGCGATGCCGCAGCCGTGCGCATTGTGAACCGCCACCCCGAACGCGCCGAAGAGTTGGCGACTCGATTCGATGTCGAGTGGGGCGGGCTCGACGATCTCCACGAACAATTGGCCAACGCCGACGTGGTCGTTACGGCGGCGACGGCCTCGGACAAACCCCTTCTTTCGCTACGCGATTTTCGCGACGCGTTGCGGCGTCGGCGAGGCAAGCCGATCGTCGCCATCGACGTCGCCATGCCGCGCGCGGTGGATCCGCTGGTCGATCGGCTTGACAACGTCTACCGCTACGACATGGAGGCGCTCGAAACGGTGACCAAAGACGCGCTCCGGCGCCGTCGCAAGGACTTTCTCGAGTGCTGCGCCATGATCGACGTGGCCGCGCTGCGGTTGGAGAGCGCGACGCGCGCGCGCGAAGCCGGCGCGGCGATCCGCGAGGTCCGCGATCGCGGCGAGGCGCTCGCCGAACAGGAGCTCCTCGCGTTGGAGCGGAGGCTTCCCGATCTCCCCGACGAAGCGCGGGACGCCGTGCGCAACACCGTTCGGCGCATCGTCAACAAGTTGCTCCACAACCCCGTACGCGTCTTGCGCGAAGGTAAACCGGAAGAGAGCGAGCTCATCTACCGCACGTTTTCCGCATCGAGGCGTGAGGAAAAAGAGTGAGCGCCAACCCGAGCAAGGGGCTGGAGTTTTTGGGCGCACTCGCGGGCGGGTTGGTCCATGAGATCAAGAACCCGCTGTCCACGGTCCGCATCAACCTGACGCTCCTGCGTGAAGACCTGGCGCAGGCGCACCCTGAGGATCGCGGGTCGTTGCACCGCATCGATCTCTTGGAACGCGAGGTGGCGCGGCTTGATGCGATCCTGAACGACTTCATGCGCTACGCCGGCATGCGCCGGTTGCACCGACAAAGAGCCGATCTCGCCGCCGTTGTGCAGGAGACATTGGACTTCGTCGAGCCCGGTTTGGCGCGCTCCGATATCGAGTTGCGCGCTGACCTCACGGCGGTCTCGGTGGAACTCGATGCCCCGTTGTTCAAACAGGCTTTGCTCAACGTGTTGCTCAACGCCCAACAGGCGATCGACGGGAACGGCACGATCGACGCGATCCTTACGACCGACGGCGGGACGGCGACGCTGCGCGTGCGCGACACCGGGTGCGGCATTGCCGCCGATGAGATGGAGCGGGTCTTCACCGTGTACTACTCGCGCAGCAAGGCCGGGTCGGGGCTTGGGCTGCCGACGGCGCGTCGCATCGTGGAGGAACACCGTGGCGCGTTGACGCTGGAGTCCGAGCTCGGCGTCGGGAGCACGGTCGTGATCACGTTGCCGTGCGCTCCGGAGGGCGCGTGAGCGCGCTGTCGGTCCTCATCATCGACGATGACGCCGGTCATCTCGACGCGACGGCCGAGATCGCACGTCGTCTCGGCCATCGCGTGGAGATCGCCGGGTCCGGCGAAGAGGGCATCGCGCGCTTGGCGGACGGCGGACTCGATCTCATCGTGACGGACTTGGTGATGCGCGATCGCTCCGGGCTCGACGTCGTAGCCGCGGCGGCGGGCGGGCCGGAAGTGATCGTAATGACGGCGTATGGCTCAGAGGAGGCCGCACCGGCCGTGTTGCGCGCGGGCGCGAGTGCGTACCTGCTCAAACCGCTTTCGGTGGAGTTGTTCCGCAAGACGCTGGCGACCGTCGCGCGTCGATTGCGTGGACGCCGCGCCGCGGACGCACGTCCCGATTCCGACGAGTGCTTTGCGGGACTGATCGGCGGGTCGCCGTGCATGCAGGAGTTGTTTCGCCTGGTGCGCAAGGTCGCGGACAGCCACGCGACCGCGTTGGTCGAGGGCGAGTCCGGGACGGGCAAGGAACTGGTCGCGCGCGCGTTGCATCGTCATTCGCCGCGCGACGGCGGACCGTTTGTTCCCGTCAACTGCGCCGCTCTTAGCGCGGGGCTGCTGGAGAGCGAATTGTTCGGCCATGAAAAAGGTGCGTTTACCGGCGCGTACAGCGATCGCGTGGGACGCTTCGAAGCCGCCCACCAGGGCACGCTCTTTTTGGACGAGGTCGGCGAGATGGACGCCGTCTTGCAGGCCAAACTCTTACGGGCGCTCGAGGAGCGCGAAATCGTGCGCGTCGGCTCCAACCGAACGATCCCCGTCAACGTGCGCGTGATCGCAGCAACCAATCGCTCGCTCAAAGAGCGCGTCGCGGACGGGTCGTTTCGTGCGGATTTGTTTTACCGACTCCACGTGGTTCGCATCGCGCTCCCGCCGCTGCGCGAGCGCGCCGGGGACGTCGCCTTGCTCACGGGCCATCTCCTCGAAGAGCTGGCCGGCGAGCACGGCGTGGCCGTGCCCGCACTCGCCCCCGGCGTTTTGGCCCGCTTGCGCGCCCAGCCGTGGCCGGGCAACGTTCGCGAACTCCGCAACTGCTTAGAAACGCTCCTGCTGACGGCGCACGACGATCGGATCGAGGTCGACGACCTACCCGGCGAATGGGGCGACGCCGCGACGCCGCTCAGCGGCCCGGCCCTGTCGATGCGGCCCATCGCCGAGGTCGAACGCGAACTGATCGCCAACACGCTGCGGGACCTGGACGGCAATCGGGCCCGCGCCGCGGAGGCGCTGGGGATCTCGGCGCGTACGCTGTATCGGCGCATCAAGGAACTCGGCCTGTCAGAATGACCGGATCCCGGGCCGCGGGACAAAGTGCTAAATCCTTACGCCATAAAGGATTGATGGTTTGCCCCTGCTTGGCACCCGATGTGCGAAGGCTCGGTGTATGGCCAAGACAGACAAAGTAATCGGGATCGACCTCGGGACCACCAACTCCGTGGTCGCCGTGTTCGAGGGCGGCAAGCCCGTCATCATTACGAACCCTGAGGGCGGGCGCACAACGCCGTCCGTGGTGGCGTTTACCGACTCCGGCGAGCGACTGGTGGGCCAGGCGGCCAAGCGCCAGGCGATCGTCAACCCGCGGCGCACGATCATGTCGATCAAGCGCTTCATGGGACGTCGCAACTCCGAGGTGAAGGGCGAAGAGAAACAGGTCCCTTACGAGCTCGTCGGCGGCCCCGACGACCCCGTGAAGGTCCGTGTGGACGGCAAGGACTACACCCCGCCCGAGATGAGCGCGATGGTCTTGCAGTACTTGAAGTCGGCGGCGGAGGACTACCTCGGCGAGGAAGTCACGCGCGCGGTCATCACTGTGCCCGCGTACTTCAACGACGCGCAGCGTCAAGCGACCAAGGATGCGGGCACGATCGCCGGCTTAAAGGTCGAGCGCATCATCAATGAGCCGACCGCGTCGTCGCTGGCATACGGCCTCGACAAGACCAAGACCGGCAAGATTGCCGTCTACGACTTCGGTGGCGGTACGTTTGATATCTCGATCCTCGAGATCAATGACGGCGTGTTTGAAGTTCGCTCCACCAACGGCGATACGCACTTGGGCGGCGACGACGTCGACAAAGTGCTGATCGACTTTGTGGCCGAAGAGTTCAAACGCGAGAACGGCGTGGATCTTCGCAACGACCAGATGGCGCTCCAACGCCTCAAGGAGTCGTGCGAGAAAGCGAAGTGCGCGCTGTCTTCATCGCTCTCGACCGAGATCAACCTCCCGTTCATCACGATGGACAACACCGGTCCGAAGCACTTGCAGATGAACCTCACGCGCGCGAAGTTCGAGCAGATTGTCGAGCCGCTCATCGAGCGCTCGCGTCAGCCGTGCATCAAGGCGTTGAAAGACGCTGGGCTTAAAGCTTCCGACATCGACGACGTGATTTTGGTCGGTGGCTCGACGCGCATCCCGCTCGTGCAAGCGCTTGTGAAAGAGATCTTTGGCCGCGATCCGTCGAAGGGTGTGAACCCCGACGAGGCGGTCGGACTCGGTGCGGCCGTGCAGGGTGCGGTGCTGTCGGGCGAGGAGCAGGTCAAAGACATCTTGTTGCTCGACGTGTCGCCGCTGACGCTCGGTATCGAAACCGAGGGTGGCGTCATGACGCCGCTGATCGAGCGCAACACGACGATCCCGACCAAGAAAGCACAGGTCTTTTCAACCGCGGCCGATAACCAGCCGCAAGTGGAGATTCACGTGCTGCAGGGGGAACGGCCGATGGCGGTGGACAACCGCACGCTCGGCAAGTTCATCCTGGATGGCATTCCGACGGCGCGCCGCGGCATTCCGCAGATCGAGGTGGCGTTCGACATCGACGCCAACGGCATCCTGAAGGTGTCCGCCAAAGACTTGGGCACCCAAAAAGAGCAAAACATCACGATCCAAGCCTCGTCCGGTCTCAGTGACGAACAGGTCGATAAGATGCGTCGCGAAGCCGAAGAAAACGCGACCGATGACGCGGCTCGCAAAGAGCTTGCCGAGGCGCGCAACAAGGCGGAGCAGATGGTCTACACCGTCAAGCAAACGCTGAGCGAGCACGGCGACAAAGCGAGCGCCGAAGAAAAGGTCGAGATCGAAGCCAAGATCACGGCGTTGGAAACCGCGCGCGAGGGCGAAGACACAGCGGCGATTACAACCGCGATGGAAGAGCTCATGCGTGTGAGTCAGCAACTTGCTGAGAAGGTGTACGCACAGGCGAACGCCAACCAGGACCAGGAAGGCGAGGCGCAGACCACCGGTGCACCGCCGCCCGAAGCGGCGAGCAGCGAGCCCGAAGAAAACGTCATCGACGCGGACTTCGAGGTCAAAGAGTAGCGACGCAAACAAACGACGAAAACGAGGGCTCGCCGTGATGGGCGGGCCCTTTTTTTGTTCGCTCTACTTTTGGTGGGCGGTGGCCGCTTCCCAAAGGTAGATCGTGTTGCCTGCCGGATCGCGGAGGTACGCGAAACGGCCGACGCCGTCGTCCTCGACGACGTCGCCGTCAAACGTGACGCCGCGCTTGACGAGCTTGGCCATCACGTCGTCGAGCGGCTCGGTCACGTTGAGCCCGATGTGAACCGACCCCTTCAATCCCGCGGCGGGGGTGTTGGGGCCGATGGGGTGAATGCCGATCACCAAGTCTTTGCCGGCGCTGACTTCGGCCCAAAAATTCTCCGCGCGAAAGCGCAGTTCCAAGCCGAGCGTTTGGGTGTAGAACGAAACCGCCGCTTCAAAATCGGCGACGAAAAGGGTGGCGTTGCCTCCGTGAATCATGCGTCTACGATCCGCCTTGGAGCCGTAGACGTCAAGCGCTACCGGTCGCCTAACCCTGCAACACCGTTGATCGAAGCCGTTACGCTAGGGGCGTGACTCGGTTGAATCGCGTGCGCCGACGAGCCCAGGCGGCCCGCATGTTTGCGTGCGGATGCTCCCGCTCCGCCGTCGCGCAGCGCCTAGGCGTGTCCCGCTCCACCGCGTCGCGCTGGTTTCGGCTGTGGGTGGACGAAGGCGCGGCATCGCTGTGTCGATGGCGCCGCCAAGGCCGACGGAGCCGCCTCGACGCCTCCGATCAGGCGGCCCTTCACCAAGACCTGGCGTCGCCGCCGCGCGTCCACGGCTTTGATCAGGACCGGTGGACGCTGGCGGCGATCGCCTGTCATGTCGAAAAAACTACGGGCCATCGGTACCACCGGCGCCACATCGGCAAACTCCTCCGCCGGCTCGGTTGGACCGTGCCGCCCGTGGGGCGGTTTGCGTCTCATGCCTTGCGACGGGTGGAAGCGGAGGATCCGGAAGGGAACGCGCTGTCGCTGTTTGGACGACCGACGTTTGATTAGCTCTTCAACGTGTCGATTTCGAAGTAGTGGATCATGTCCGCGTTGATCGTCATCGTTTGAATCGTGCCTCGGATCTGGCCTTCTTTTTCGATGAAGATCAGGTTGCCGTCGACTTTCCCAATGGGGCCTTGCACGTAACCGCGCTCGCCGCCACCGAGATAGAATCGGACCTTCTTGCCGGTCAACCCAGCGACTGCTTCGGCGAATTTACTCATCGGATCGTTACCTTTCCATCCTCGATCGAAAGGCGGCCCTGCTGGTAAAGGCGGACCGCCTCCGGATAGGCTACACATTCTTGCGCGAACACGCGCGCAGCAAGCGACTCGACGGTGTCGTCGGAACGAACCGGCACCCGCTCCTGCAACACGATCGGGCCCGTGTCGTACTCGCTCGTGACGAAGTGCACCGTGCACCCCGACTCGGAATCTCCATTGGCTAAGACGGCACGATGCACGTGGTTGCCGTACATCCCCTTGCCGCCGTACTGGGGGAGAAGGGACGGATGGATGTTAAAGATCCGTCCTTCCCACGCCGGCGGCACCAAAAGAAGTCGCAAAAACCCGCAATTGAGAACGAGATCGGGTTGCGCGTCTTCGACCACCGGCCAAAACTGCGCCGCGTAGCTCTCGGGAGTCGTGTCTTTTGTCCAAGCCACGATCACCACCTCGATCCCGCGCGCGCGCAGGCGGTCCACGCCGTCGCACATGCGGTTCGTAATCGCTCTCACGACTTGCGCGTCGAGACGGCCCGCCGCAATTTCGTCTAAGAAATTGAGGATCGTCCGTCCGCCGCCGGAAAAATTCGTGACGAGTCTAAGCATGCGCAAGCAGACCCAACACGAGGTTTTCAAGCTGCGGGGCGGCCTCGTTCGCGACCTTGATGATGCTCTCCACGTGGGCGGGCTCGAGTGCATCGGGGAAGCACAGATCCGTGACGACACTCAGCGCGCACACTTCCATGCCTGCGTGCACCGCCGCGATGTTTTCGGGCACCGTGGACATCCCGACGATATCGGCGCCGAGTTGGCGTAGGGCACGATACTCCGCGCGAGTTTCCAATTGCGGGCCGGCGACGGCGACGAGTACGGCTCGGAGCAAGCGGTCGCCATTCGCGTGCGCCAACTCTTCGACGCGGTCGATCAGGCGGGCGCTGTACGGCGCGCTCATGTCGGGAAACCGCGGGCCCAAGTCATCAAGGTTCGGACCCCGCAACGGGCTGTCGCCCATTCCATTGATGTGGTCTTCAATCGCCACAATCTCGCCCAAACGGTACTGCGCGTTCATCCCGCCGACCGCACTCGTGATGAGCAGCGTCTGCGCTCCCAGCAAGCGCGCGACGCGAATCGGGCGGACCACCTCGGCGAGCGTGTAGCCCTCGTAGTAGTGAAAGCGCCCTTCCATGATCAGGGCGGGTACGCCCTCATACGTGCCGTACACGAGTTGCCCGGCGTGACCGGGCGCCGTTGACTGCGGAAAATGTGGAATGTCGCCGTAGTCGAACGCGCGACGCTCCTCGAGCCGCTCGCCCATGCCGCCGAGCCCCGTGCCCAAGACGATGAGAGCTCGGGGCGCGACCGCGTGCGCGCGCAAAAATTCCGCGGCAGCCTGGATCCGTTGCGCTTCGTTCATCGCGCTCAGGGTATCAACTCAGCGCCGCCGCGAGACGCTCTCGAAGGTCAGTTTCTGTGCACCGCACAAAGACGGTTTTGTCGCGCGAGGCGAGGCCCGCAGTGATCGTGAGGTCGCGACGGGCGAGTCCAAGCGCTTCCGCCAGCACAGCGACGACGTCCTGGTTTGCTTTTCCGCGCTCCGGAGGGGCTGTGACGGCCACCTTGAGCGCATCGCCGTGGCGGCCCGCGATCTTGGAGCGCGACGATCCCGGGACGACACGGAGCCGCAGGGAGCAGCCGTCGTCGTGACAGCGCAGCGGCGGCACGGTACGGCGCAGCGGAGGCACAGTGTTTACTCCAATCGCGAGTTCGCTAGTCCGTCGGCGCTTTCACGATGAGCGGGGTCGCGGCCGGATCGAAAAAGTCCTTCGCGATGGTGGCGCCCGACGGCATCACCTCGAGATAAAACAGCGTGCCCTCGAACTGGGCCCGGTACTCACCCAACGTCGTGCGGATGGCCGCGATTTCGTCGGTCGATTTCGCGTTTTCGACGGACTGACAGATCTTGAGCCAAGCTTGTTTCGCCTTGGACTCCTGCGTCGCGCGCGCCGCCAGAGCCTTCGCCAACTTGCCGTACGTCGCGTCGTCGAGCAGGGTCTTGAAGTGGTCCGCAGCCCGGTCGTACATCATCGTCTCGAAGCAAAACGCACCGAGCGCGAAGCGGACAGCGGGTGTCGCGCGTTCCGGCTTCCAGCGCAGGTTCGTGCGGTACTTAAACAACGAGTCGTGAATCCAGTCCATGGAGAACTGGGAGAAGTTGTAGATGCCCTTGCGTCCGAGGTCGCGGTCGCGATGGGCCAAGCCGAACTTTTGCACGTTGTCGTCGGCGCGCGTCAACTTGGTGCGCTTGATGCGATTGTTTGCTAACGGAAACTCGACTTGGAGCGATGAGAATGCGTCGCCACCGGCCGCCATGTCGCGATGGAAGCGTTGGAGAAGCCAGTAGCACCAACTGAGCATCTCCGCGCGTTCCTGCGCAAAGCGACGGTACGGATCCGTCTTCATCTCTTCTTTGGCGCGCAGCCACGCCGATGCCGCGTCTTTGAATTCGCACTGCATCACGCGGTTCGGGTTGACTTCCGCGTCGAGGCTGACCATCTGGCGCATCAGCGTGGACGCACTCCGGCGATCCTCTTCGATCAAGCGCTGGCGGCGGTTATCGAGGCGCGTCTGCAGCGTCTTCCGCATGTTTTTGGCACCGGAGACATACGGTCGAAGCTCGGGTGCCAACGGAGTCGTCGTGGGCTCGGGGACGCTGTCCACAACCTCTTGGAGGGACTCAATGGCCTTGTTGATCTCGTCGTCGCTTCCGCTCGTGCTGAGTTGCTCGACGTCGATCTTGTTTTTCACAGAATCCCAGTAGCTCTGGGCGTCGGTCAGCACTTCACGGCGCTCGGCGCGGAAGTGTTTGCGCGCGCCGGCCGTCGGTTTGATGATCGCGGGGATGTTTGTCGCGGGCGTTACGACGTCGGACGAGCGGTATTCCCAAGCTTCGGGATGCCCGAGCGGGTCGTTTTTGCCCGGCTTTTCCGCGCCGATCAACGAGCACAAAGAAAGGGCCGCGTTGTAGTGACGCTTGGTGCGATGTTCGCTGAGCAGCTTCTTTTGCGCTTCGATCTTCGCCGTCAGATTCGCGACGTACGTCGCGATCGTTTCCTTCTTGTGCTTCGCGCCCTCTTTGAGCTTTTTGAGGCGCTCCTTGATCTCGTCCGCGCGTTCGGTCGCGAGTCGGGCCAGGTCGGGCGCCAACTCGGCGGCGTCTCCCGTTGCGAAATCCCGATAGTCCTGCTCGACCTGTCGCCAAAGCTGTTCGCGCCCGACTTGCTCCTGTTCGTCGTCGTAGGTCGAGTCGAGCGGTGTCGTGCCGTCGGTTTGCAGGTCGGCGATCTTGAGCCCCTGGTGGGCGTTCTTGACCGCATCTTTCTTGCGCTCGCGTTCGAGGCGCGCTCGCTCCGCGCGCGCCTTGATCTGGGCGTCCTCGAGGCGTTTTGCTCGCGCTTCATCGGCCGCGTTGACGACGGTTTTCGGCGCGCGGTTCACGAGCCAAATGATCGCGCCGCTACCGGCAAGAATGAGCAAGACGAGCGGAATCAGAACCCGCTTGCCGACACCCTTCTTGATGATCGAGCCTTTGATGCCGTGGTGCGCACACACTTCTTCCAGTGCGTGAATCAACTCGGCCGTGCCCGCAAAGCGAGCATCCGGATCCTTCGCGAGCATCCGCGCCATCACGGCGTCGAGGTCGCCCGGGACCTCCTTGTTGAGGCTGCTCGCGGCCGGTGCGGGCTCCTTGATGTGTTTGAGCACAATCTCTTTGGCCGTCTTGCCGGTGAACACCGTCTTGCCGGTGATCATGCGGAAAAACGTAGCGCCCAAGCTGTAGATGTCGGCGCGGCTGTCCACGCGCTTGCCGAGCGCTTGCTCCGGCGGAATGAAGTGGGGCGTCCCGATGATGCCCTGGTCCGTTCCCCCCTCGCCCTTCTTGGCGAGGCCCAAGTCCGCGATCTTGATGCGACCGTCGTCGTTCAGCATCAAGTTGTCGGGTTTGATGTCGCGGTGGACGATGCCGCGCCCCTCGGCGTAGCTCAGCCCGTGCGCGGCCTCCAGGACCTGGAGGATCGCAACTTTCCAGTCAATGGTTCCGTCGCGAGCCAAGATCTCTTCGACCGAACCCTGCCCGATGTACTCCATCGAGAAAAAGGACACGTCGCCTTCGGTGCCCGCGTCGTAGACCTGCACGACGTTGGCGTGAATCAACTCCGCGGCCGCGCGCGCCTCGTTAATGAACATGTCGCGATACGACTTGTCCTTCGCGAGTTTGCTGCGTAGCACTTTGACGGCGACGTCGCGCTGCAACGAAAGCTGCGTGGCTAAGTACACCGCGCCCATGCCGCCCACGCCCAAAACCTTGTTCAGCTTGTAACCGCCGATGATCTTGCCGAGCAGCGGGTCATTTTGGGAAGGCCGCGCCACGTCGCCGGGACTGCCGCCGCCGGCCGCCCGCCGCGTCGCTTTGAGCTGCGCGGTGATCTTGATGTGGGTATCGCCGATGCGAAACGTGACGCCCGGCCGGACGCGCGCCTGCGAAACTTTTTTGTCTCCGACGTACGTGCCCGCGCTGGCGGTGTTGTTGCGCAAAACGATGGATTCAGCGGTGCACTCGATCGTGCAGTGGTTTTTGAGGACCATCGGGTCGGTCAGCACAAACGACGCGTCGTCATTGCAGCCGACGTGGTACGACGAGCCCGGGCTCATCTCCAACTTGGTGCCCTGGTCGGGGCCGTGAATCACCGTCAAAACGTACAAGTCATACTCCTCGAGGTGGGGCCCGAATCCACCTCGGTCAATATAGTCCAACCATCAGCATTCTAACCGCTCAGCCCGTCGGTTTGCACGTTGGCGCGAGCGCCTGTCTCAAAAGTCGTCGCGGTCGCGGCCGGCCGCATGCGGGCCGCGATGGGATCCGAGCCTACTCGCGCGGGCCAAAAAGTGCCGTTCCCAGGCGGATGTGGGTGGCGCCCTCTTCGATCGCCACTTCATAGTCGCCGCTCATGCCCATGCTGAGGCCTGCGATGGGCGCGGTGTCGCCCGTTTGATTCAGGTCGTCGCGCAGGGAACGAAGCGCCCGAAAAACGGGGCGCGCCTGTTCGGGATCCGACGCATAGGGCGCCATCGTCATTAACCCCGCCACACGCAACCGTTTGCACCGCGCGGCGTGTTGCCAGAGCGCACGCGCCTGATCCGGCGAGACACCGGACTTTTGCGCTTCCCCCGCGATGTTGATCTGCAAAAAGACCTGCAGTAAATCGTCCGCGTTGGGGCGCTCGACGCGATCGAGCGACGTGAGCAGCGCGATCGAATCGACCGAATGAATCCACGAAAACAGCTCCGCGGCGCGTTTGGCCTTGTTGCCCTGCACGTGTCCGATGAAATGCCACGTCACCGGCGCGGCCACTTCGGAAGCCTTCGCCCATGCCTCCTGCAGGCGGTTTTCGCCCACGTGAAGCAACCCAGCGGCCGCGGCGGCGTCGACCGTGGCGGCGGAGCGGTGTTTGGTTACCGCGACGATCGTAATTTCGTCGTTTGTGCGCCCCGATCGAGTCTGGGCGGCGCGGATTGACGCACGAATTGCGACCAATCGTTGCGTGAGTTCCATGATGTTGTTGTAACTCGTGAAAACGCAAGGGGATACGAATGCCGTCGTCGCCGAATCCCTCTTGACACTTTTTCAGCGCATCGGTATCGTACCCCGCTTGCCCGGGTGGACCCTTCGCTTCGCTGGATCGAGGCGATAGGGGACGAACACAAGTCTGGCACAACGGCAAGTGTGGAGGAACGTGATGGCCAAGCGCCTATTGGTGACAGGTCTTTTGGTTTTCGGTGTGGCGTGCGTAAGCCCCAATAAGGAACCGAAATCCGGAGACATGAGCGGCGCGATGAAAGCGTCTGACGGCACGGCTTTGATGAGCCGGGATGCCGCCGAGAACGCCATTCAATCGCTCGGGATTGACGGACGCCTCTTGCGAATTGACTTGAACGAAGGTCGTTCAAAAGACAAGCGCCTTCGCATTGCAAAGGCGCATCTCGTCGGCGACTTGATTCTGCTTGAGACCGACGAAGCGGCGCCGCGCCTCTTCGCTTTGGAGCGGGCCGGGTTGGGCGTGCGTTGGGTTTCGACTCTGCGTGAGCCGTCCAAGTTTCCGGTGCACGGCAATGGTGACGTCATCTTGTCCACGTCGGCGCACTACGCGCAGGCGCTCGACAGCGAGAGCGGCCGTCGTACGTTGCAGTTCGTCGGTGGTGCCTTGGATGGCTTGCGCCGTCCCTACCTGGACCTGCCCTCGACACCGACCGGTGGTGGCGTGGTTGGAAACGACACGTTCTACGTGCCGATGCTCCCGTCGCCCGGTTCGAACAAAAACTTCGAGTCGTTCAGCCTCGTGACGGGACGTCGCGGTTGGGGCTATCGCACAAGCGGCGAACTGCTCACCAGCCCGGTGGCCGCCGGCGGCGCGACCGATCCCAAGGTTTACTTCGTAACGACCACGGGTCTTGTGACCTGCATGGATGCCTCCAACTACGGATATGCGCCCCGCGGACCTCGCTGGGAAGCGCTCCTCGGTTCGGGCACAAACTTCGGCGCGACCGTGACGGAAGACACGCGCGCCCGCGCGGGTGCGCTCTACGTTGCCGACAAGAGCGGCGTCTTGTACTCACTCAACCGCATCACCGGCGAGCGCAACTGGATCCATGCCACGGGCATGATTCCGACCGGCAAGCCGATGGTGATGGGCAACCTTTGCTTGGTGCCCATGAAGTCCGGCATGGCTGCATTCGATGCGGTCAACGTGTCGTACACGCTCACGGCGATCGAGGGCCCCGACAAGGGCATGTCGTTCACCGTGCGGACGGACGGAGCCGTGACGGTTGGAACCGGCGCCAAAGCGGGCGCCGTGCTGACCGACAAGGGCGTGGCGGCTGCACACTGCACGCTGGCCATTTCGAACGAGGTGTTGATCGCATCGTCCACGAGCGACGAAAACACGTTGCACGCGGACGGCTCCGGCGCACTCAACCGTGCGTCGATCTACGGCGGATCCACGCTTCAAATCGGATCGACGAAGTTCATGGTTACCGACCGTGGCACCGACCCGGTGTGGTCCGGCAAGAAAATCGACGGTGTGCTCGGACGCGTCGCGGACAACCTGGTTGTGTACCAAGGCGACCAGGTCATGGTTGTGAACGCTTGGACCGGCGAAGTGAGCAAGTCGGCGACTGTCAACGGTCGCATCATGGTGAGCAACTCGAGCGGTGCCAACATCTTCATGATTGGTGGCGACGCCATCGTGTACGCGCTTTATCCGCGCTAGTTCGCAAGACGACGGCCGTTCTTTGCTCAAGGCGAAGCGCCCCCCGATTCCCAATCTTTTGGGATTTCAGGGGGCGCTTCAGCCATTTCTGGGAGCAAACACCGCCGATGGGACCCTGGGCGGTAGACTAGGGGAGCAATGATTACGGCGATCGGTCAGATGAGCCTTCCCCAGATCCTGATGGTTTTGGCTCTGTTCCTTCTTTTCTTCGGGGCGGGCCGTCTGCCCAAGATGGCGCGTAGCCTCGGCCAGTCGCTCACCGAGTTCAAGCGTGGCTTGCGCGGTGAGACCGACGACGACGAAGAAGACAAAAAAAAGGTCGAAGAGTCGACCGACGACGACCCGACGTAACGACCGGACTTATCGACCCGACGTAACGACCGGACGTAACGACCGGACGTAACAGCGAGGCGTAACGGCGTCGCTTAGCGACACCCACGATCGACGCGCCGACCACGGCCGCTTGCTGCCGCGACTCCTGGCGCTCCGACTACAGGCCCGGCGACGGTTCGGCGACGGTTCGGCGTCCGGGCCGCAAGCCTATTGGCGTTGCGGAGTCACCGAGATGGCGCCTTGGGCATCCATCCGCCACGATTCGCCACCGGGTGTTGTGTGCGCGCGATCGGTGCGACCCGCCCGCAAAAAATCGCGGAGCGACGCGTAGGCGCGGCGCCCGAGCGGAGGTCCGGCTGGGCGGAGGGCCTCGACAAGGTAAGGAAACGTCGCGGGCCCTTCGGCCAGCAACCGAACGCGGCAGGCGTCCGGCACAAGTCGCACCGCGCGGGACTCGAGCACCGTACGCATCCGTTCGGCGTGGTCGCCAAGCGCACAGAGTTGCGGTACCGGATCCTCGTTTAAACGACAGGCCCATGCGCGCAAGTCGAGATGCCGGATCCGAGGGCGCGCCCACGCGGTTGAGTGGTTGGTGGGATCGCGCACGAGCGTTACGCCGAGCGCGTGGGCGCGCTTGTGCAGCGTCGCGCGTCGTTCATCGAGGGCGGGCCGAATGCGTAAGACCCCGTCGATGATGCGGGCGGGACGCAGCGCGGCGAGGCCGCGGAGGCCCGTGCCGCGCGCGAGCGTGGCGAGAATGGTCTCGGCTCGATCGTCCGCGGTGTGTGCGGTCGCGAGTGCGGCGCATCCGTGCTTTTTGACCATGGCGTGGAGTGCCTTGTAGCGCGCGTTGCGGGCCGCGCCCTCGCTCCCGTTGATGACCAGCACGCGGGCTCGCACCAGCTCAAGCCCCAGCGCACGCGCACTCGCCCGCACGGCGGTGCGCTCGCGACGGCTCGCCCGCGGGCCGCGCAACCGGTGATCGACGTAACCCAGCAGAGGATTTTGATCGGCGAGAGTCGCGGCAAGGCCCACGGAGTCGGGCCCGCCCGAGAAGGCGAGCAGGATGCGCTCCGGCGCCGCGTTCATGGCCGTCAGGCTACCAAGATCGGGCGTCCGAACCGTTACGAGACAACGCGGATCGGTTCGGACCGCGCGAGAAGGCGACGGCAGCGCCGAAAAGCCTTACATTTCTCCCCACATCCCCAGCAGTTCGGCGATTGCGGCCCGGCATCGGACGATGTTGCGCTCGCCGTCGCTGAGAGCGGCCTCAGGAGGCACGACGCAATGGTCAAGATTGGCATTAACGGATTTGGGCGGATCGGGCGCGCGGTTTTCCGCATCGCCCAAGAACGCGGTGGCGTCGAAGTGGTCGGTATTAACGACCTCACCGACGACGCGACGCTCGCGCACCTTCTGCGATACGACTCGATGCAGGGTCGCTTCAAGGGCGAGGTCGCCACCGAGGACGGCGCCTTGGTGGTCAATGGCAAACGGATCCCGTCGATGGCGGAACGCGATCCGGCCAACCTTCCGTGGGCCAAGCTCGGAGCCGACGTCGTTATTGAGGCGACGGGCGTATTCCGTACGCGTGCGGCGTGCGCGAAGCACATCGACGCGGGTGCCAAAAAAGTCATCCTGACCGTGCCGCCGAAAGACGAGATCGATGCGATTGTCGTCCTGGGCGTAAATGACAGTGTCCTGCAGTCCAGTCATCAGATCGTGTCGAACGCGTCGTGCACGACGAACTGTCTGGCCCCGCTTGTGAAAGTGCTGGATGACACGTTCGGCATCGTCAAGGGTGTGATGAACACCATTCACGCGTACACCAACGATCAAAACGTGGTGGACGCGCCGCACTCCGACCTGCGCCGCGCACGCGCGGCGGCCGTGAACATCATTCCGACCACAACCGGGGCGGCGCGCGCCGTCGGAAAGGTGCTGCCGCACTTGGCGGGTCGCTTGGACGGGTTTGCGCTGCGCGTGCCCGTGGCGACGGGGTCGATCGTTGATCTCACCGCCGAACTCAAGCGCGACGTGACGGTCGAAGAAATCAACGACGCGCTCAAATCCGCCGCGAACGGCGCGCTCAAGGGCGTGTTGGGTTTCACCGACCATCCGATCGTGTCGAGCGACATCATCGGCTCGTCGGAGTCGAGCATCGTCGATTCGCTCTTGACGATGGTGCAGGACGGCAACATGGTCAAGGTTGTGAGCTGGTATGACAACGAGTGGGGTTACTCCAACCGCGTGGTCGATCTGATCGGTCGCGTCGCGTCGTAATGGATCTTCGCGAACTCGACGTCAAGGGGCGGCGCGTGTTTGTGCGTGTCGACTTCAACGTCCCGCTTGAGGACGGCAAGGTCGTCGATGATGCGCGCATTGAAGCGGCGTTGCCGACGATACGCCTGTTGCGCGAGCGTGGGGCGCGCGTCGTTTTGGGGAGCCACTGCGGGCGGCCGAAAGGGGAGCGCAACCCCGAGTTCACGCTGCTCCCGGCGGTGGAGCGGTTGCGGACCTTGCTCGGGTGCAACGTGGCGCTGACCGAGGATTGCGTCGGGGCTCCAGCCGAGGCCGCGGTGAACGCGCTCGGCGATGGCGATGTCGTGATGTTGGAGAACCTGCGCTTTCATGCGGGCGAGACCAGCAACGATCCGGCGTTCGTCGCGCAACTTCGCAAGCTCTGCGACCTCTACGTGAACGATGCCTTTGGCACGAGCCACCGGGCGCACGCTTCAACCGCGGGACTCCCGCGGTTGTTGGGCGGCGGCGCAGCGGGCTTGCTTGTGCAAAAAGAGATCGATGCGTTTCAGCGCGTGTTGCACGATCCGGCGCGGCCGTTTGTTGCAATCTTGGGGGGCGCGAAGGTCGCCGACAAGATTCCCGTGCTGAGCAACCTGATCGAGAAGGTCAACGCTGTGCTCATCGGTGGGGGCATGGCGTACACGTTTCTCAAAGCACAGGGCATCGGTGTCGGCGCCTCCCGTGTGGAGGACGAGCGACTCGACACCGCGCGTGAGATTCTAAAGAAGGCGCGCGCGTCCGGTGTCGAGATCATGCTCCCGAGCGACCACGTTGCTGCTGCCAAGTTTGATCGGAAGGCGGAGCCCTACAACATCGCGGGGGCCGCGATCGAAGACGGCCTGATGGGGCTCGACATCGGCGCGGAAACACGGCGGCGCTTCGCGGCGCGCGTGGAGTCGGCCGGAACGGTGGTCTGGAACGGCCCGATGGGCGTGTTCGAGTGGGAGACGTTCGCCGAGGGCACGCGCGCCGTTGCGGCCGCGATGGCGCGGTGCGCGGGGATGACGGTTGTTGGCGGTGGAGACTCCGCTGCGGCCATCTTGAAATTTGGTTACAAGTCCGACGTCACCCACGTATCGACTGGCGGTGGCGCGTCTTTGGAACTCCTGGAAGGAAAGCGCTTGCCTGGTTTGGCAGCGCTGGAAGGTGAATGATGGATAGTCTGCTCGCCGCGGCGACCAACCCGAAGAACTACCTCTGGCTTAAGTGGGGGCATGTTCTCGGCATGATCATCTACATCGGAGGGTTCCTGGCGCTGACGCGATTGCTCGGTCACGCCGTCCGCTTTGAATCGAGTACTTCGCGCAAGGATGCGTACCGTGTGTTTCGGCGCATGCACAAGTTCGTCGATTGGGGCGGACTCGGCATCATGCTTGTCACCGGCGTGCTCCTGCTCATCATGGATCCGCTCGCCAAGAACTACATGAAGCAGGGCTATTTCCACATGAAGCTCACGATGGTTTTGGTCATCGTGATTTGCGACGTGGTGCTCACGAAAAAGCTGTTTGCGCTGACGGGCGACGAGACCGACGCCAACGCAACGCCGTTTCGCATACTCCACGGCGTGTCGGCGCTCGCGCTCCTCGGCGCGCTCGTCGCCATTTTTGTTGTGCGCGGCTGATCCGCGGGGCGCGGCGAGCACTCGGGCTCGATTCCGGGTGGCCGCTCGGTCTACAATCGCTCCGTGGTACGCATTGCCCCTAGCCTGCTGAGCGCGGATTTCGGAAAACTCCGCGAAGAGATCGAAGACGTGACCGCCGGCGGCGCCGAGTGGTTGCACCTGGACGTGATGGATGGGCACTTTGTTCCAAACATCACGTTCGGGCCATTCATCGTGCGAGCGATTCGCCGCTTGACGGAGCTCTACCTCGATTGTCATTTGATGATCGAAGACCCGCTGCGGTACGCACCGCAGTTCGCGGCGGCGGGGGCGGACCTCGTCACGTTTCACCTCGAAGTCGACCAGGATCCGGCGGCGGTGATCGATGCGATCGAAGCCGAGGGCGCAAAGGCGGGGATGGTTGTGAATCCGGCGACGGACGTGCGCCTGCTCAAGCCGTGGCTCGATCGCTGTCACCTCGTGCTGGTGATGTCGGTGGTGCCGGGATTTGGTGGGCAATCGTTCATGCCCGAGGTGCTCGAGAAGCTAACGATCTTGCGCGAAGAGCTGGGGTACAAGGGCTTGCTCGAACTCGACGGCGGCGTAGCACCGGACACGGCCGCGGCGTGCAAAGCCGCGGGAGCGGACGTCCTCGTCGCAGGAAGCGCGGTCTTCAAAAAACAAGACCGAGCAAAAGCCATCCAAGCAATAAGAACGGCCTAAAAAGCCAAAAAAAAAAGCAAAGAACCCAAACCAGCAACCCCGCCACCAATGCGGTACCGGGTTCGTTGTGTGGCGCGCATATCTTTGGACCTGATGGTCACTTAGGACGGTCCGGTGCGGCATTTCTGCCGCACTTTCTGGAGCGTTCGACGCCGCTGCGGCGCGCTCGCACCGGTCAGCCGCCGTCTGGAGCGCCGATCGTGCCCAAAAGCGGGGCGTTTAGGGTCAAAAGTGCGGCACCAATGCCGCACGTGGCGCGCATAGGTAGCGTAAAGACAAGGACTTACGACGAAAAAAATCGAACCCGGTACCGCATTGGGTGGTTCGTGGTGGGCAATCGGTGGTGTCGGTTCTTTGTTTTGGGATACTGGCCTTCTATGGGCTGGAAGTTTCGTAAGAAGAAAAACATCCCGGGCGGCCTGTGGGTCAAGTGCCCGTCGTGTAACGCCATGCTGCAGCGTAAGAAGCTGGAGGAGGCGTTTGGCGTTTGCCACGACTGCGAACACCACTTCCGCATCGGATCACGCCAACGCGCCGCGTCGTTGCTCGACGAGGGTTCGTTTGTCGAATTCGGAAACGACTTCTTGCCGCGCGATCTCCTCGAGTTCTCCGGGTACGACGGCACGCTCGAGCGCAGCCGCAAGCGTTCCGGCATGAACGAAGCGGTGCTCGTCGGCGAAGGCCGAATGGAGGGCATGGAGATCGCGATCGGTTGCCTCGACTTCAGCTTCGTCGGCGGCTCGATGGGCATGGTGGTCGGAAGCCGCATCATGGCGGCCGCGGAACACGCGCTCGAGAAAAGCACGCCGCTCGTGCTGGTCGCGATGTCGGGCGGCGCGCGCATGCAAGAAGGCGCGCTGTCGTTGATGCAGATGGCGCGCACAAGTGCCGCGATCGCCAAGCTCGGCGAAGCCGGATTGCCGTACGTTTCGATCCTGGCGGACCCGTGCACCGGGGGCGTGATCGCCTCGTTCGCCGCGTTGGGCGACGTGATTATTGCGGAGCCGGGAGCGCTGATCGGATTCGCGGGCCCGCGCGTGATCCAAACGACGATCGGCGCCCAACTCCCCGAAGGCTTTCAGCGCGCGGAGTTCTTACTCGAACACGGGTTCATCGACCGCATCTGTTCGCGCACGACGTTGCGAGCCGAGGTCGCGAGTTGCCTGCGCTTTTTGAGCACCGGGCGACAGACGGCATAGCCCCGCCCGCAGGCGATTGGCACTTCAGGTTGACCCCTTGCCTTGCCGAAATATCGCCGTATAACGGTTCGTTCCCGATTCCCCGGTAGCTCAATTGGTAGAGCGTCCGGCTGTTAACCGGCAGGTTGTTGGTTCGAGTCCAACCCGGGGAGCCACAGGCCGCCGCATCCAGCGGCGGCCCTTTTTTTTGTTCGGTGCGCGTAGCGTCACAGCGTCCGAAGTCGCGGACGGGTCCGAGGTTGGGACGCTCGCAGAGCAACGGCGCGCGCCGAAGAGAGCACACGCGTGCGAAGGTGGGCGCGCCAGAATCGGCGCCTAATCCGGCGCGCTATCCGGCGTTCGTGGATAGCAGGGGGGATAGCCCGTCGTGTCCGCAAACTCGGCGGTGGCGCGATTCGTTGTCCTTGCTGCGCTTGCGTCTCCGTTGATCTCCTGTGCGGCCGCGGTGCAGGAAATGAGTGGATGCCGGCGCCAGTCCATGGCTCCTGTGTTATTCATGAAAGTTGAGGGCACCGATCGACTGGGGGATGGGCCCTGGGTAATCTTGCCCGAGAGCGTTCTCAGTCGTTTGGCGGCCGAAGAGAACCTCCCCGGTCACGATACTGGCGACGGAGAAGCCAGCCTCGAAGAGGACGTCGCCTGCTCTGAAGTTGCCCAAGCCCTGGTAGAGACGGGTCGGTCCCTCAAGCACCTACACGTCCTGCGAATTGCAGGCAGAGCACCGGCCTTTCACGTTGGCTATCTTGAAGGCGTGCGCGCTGTCAGCGTTATGTGTAACGCACTTGCGCGAGACCTGCCGCGAGACCGCGGCCAAGGGACCTAGCGCCCGAAAACCCGTATCAACCCTGGGAGCTAGGGGACTCCTCAGCGGTCAGCTGATTCACGTGCTCAATCCACTCGCTCTCAGTCATTCCCCGCCCCCCGTATGGCCTGCCGATCAGCGATTCTACGGCAACGACAGGCCAGAAAGCGATGAGCCGCGCCTGATCGCTGTCGAGCCCGAGTTGGCTCGCTCCCCTCTTCTCCAACCCGCGGCGGAGAGCATCAAACGAGCGTTTCCCCTTCCGCAGGGCAAGCGAGTGAAGGTGGTCTGCCAGGCTCGACCCAATTTCTCTGCTTCGGGCCCATTGTCCTCGGCCCATAGCCTTCCACATGCCGCACAGCGCAATCTCGGCCGAAACGTCTGGGAGGTGGTCCCAAAGAGCGTCAGCTACCTCACCATAGGCCCGAGCCTGTTGACTAGCGTGTGATTCCTCGATGGACTCGACTAGTGAGTTCAGCGACGACCGGATCAGCTTGTCGGATGACCTCTTCAGAATCCGAGCCTCAAGTAGATCGAGCAGCCGCTGCCAACGATCTTGGCTTGGGCCTTCCCGCGCCCTAAGGCTAGAGATGCTTGCGCTTCGTAGCCGCTTCCGCCTAGTCGCCGTTTCCAATACAGAGCTCAATGCGCGGGCGCCGTCCTGGTCACCTTGCGCGCGAGCACGCTCGACCGCATCGGTGAGAATTCGAGAGCTATCCGCGTATTTCTGAAGCTGAATGAGCGCACGGCCGTACTCCACGAGACACTCCGCAGCGTACTCAGTGTTTTGCCATGTCTTCCGTCGCGCTCGTAGCAGATCTGCGACTTCCGAGTCTCGTCCTCGCTCCGCAAGGAGTCGGGCACGGTTCAGAATGACCATCGCCAGACCTTGCTGGAGCTCGTTCTCCTCATAGACCGCAGCCGCGTCATCGTATCGTCTGATAGCGAGCGCTGTCCTGCCACTCATCCACGCCACATCACCAAGCTTTCTGAGCGCGTCCGCGAAGTGAGGCCACAACGATGCGCGTTTTGCGATGCGTTTCATTTTTTGTAGGGTCTTGGTCGCCTCGTCGAGCTTCCGCGATTCGGTGAGAGCGAGGCCCAAGTTGCCCAACGCGAGCAATGTTCCTTCGATATCCTCTTCCGCCTGGGCGGCAGAAATCGATTTCTTGTACCACTCGATGGACTCGTCCAACCGCTCAGTCTTGCGGTACAGCTCGGCGAAGTTGTTGGCGACGCTGGAGGGCACGGATCCGTCGAGATGGTTGTCCACTACCTTGAGCACGCGTTCGTAGAGACGCTCCGCGTCCCGGTACTTTCCGGCCCGTTGGTACTGTGTTGCGCGCTCGTCGAGAGCTTGGACGTAGTCTCTCTTGAGAGTCTTGTGGCGGGAACAGACGCGGAGCATTGTCTTGAGTGCGTCGTTCGCTGCTTCGATTCTGCCCACATCTCGGTTAAACGCGTACCGCTGCCGGAGCAACTCGACCAGCTTGAATATCTCCGGGCCGTTCTCGGCCGCCTCCTCTGCGATCTTCCACACGGCATCGACTCGGTCAGGGGGTCTTCCAAGCTGTGCCCGCACACCTGCCAACGTGTTCGCCACAGCGAGAACCATCTCGGTCCTGCCCGCGCGTCGGTACTTGGTGAGTAATGCGTCGAGCACCCGTTCCGCAGTTACTCTTTGCCCAGCCTCACCTAGTAGCCCCACGCGAACCTCGATCGTTCGTGTCGCCGCTTCCGTGTCGTCGGCCCCTTCTGCGGCCGTCAGCGCGCGTTTGAATAGCCGCCTCGCTTCTTCTCGTTCGCCCGATCTCCACGCACAGATTGCCGCGTCGGTGATCGCATCGCAGACTCCGGTCGTGTCCGCCATGTCAGTCTTGAGCTGGGCGAGTTCGAGAAACCGCGGCTTCGCGGCTTGGTACTCCGCTAGGTGTGCCAACTGGACCGCGTTGCCCTGCAGAGTCCTTCGGATCGCGTCGGGCTGCCCGCACTCTCGCGCATGCTCAAGGGCGTTGGCGCTCAGTTCGACAGCGTCTTGCATGCGGCCGAGGTGGTGCAGTGTGGCGGACTCGTTGGTCAACGCGATTGCCAAGGATGCGTGATCGTTCCAGCCGCGAGCCAATCTGGTCGCACGGCGGAAGTACTTGAGAGCAGCGCTGTGGTCCGATCCCTTGCCAGCAGCGATGCCCAGACCGGTGTAAGCAGCGAAGAGACCGCGCGTGTCTCCACTCGCGTGCTTCGTTGTGAGGCTTTCCCTCAGCACTCGTTCCGCTTCGACGAGGTCGTACTCCAGCAGGGAGTTTCCGATGTTGTTCTGCGCGTGTCCGATCAAGAGTTGGTCTCCGGCCTCGACTGCCAGCTCAAGCGCTGTGTTGTAGTCCCGAATGGCTCTAACATGAGCTTTGGCGAGCGCCCAAGCGCTTCCCCGATGGAGGTAGGCCAATCGCTGCGGCCACTTGTCGTCCAGAGATCGTGCGATTCGAAGAGCATTGTTGAATCGCTTCCGCGCTGCGGCAGAGTCCTCGCGGCGAATCGACACAAGCCCCTTCGAGTCTTCCAGTAGGAACCGCGCGCGCGCAGAGAGGCGGGGTTTCAGCTCCATTGCGCCCTCCAGCATCGCCTCGGCGAGTCGTGCAATGACGAGGTTGTCGGTGCCTAAGAGGAGGTCGTGGATCTCGCCGAATGCCAGCTCGTGCCGGTCGAGCGCCAACAAGTGGATACTCCGCGAGAGTTGAACCTCTACGGCCTGCCGGTCTTCTCCGAGGTTCTCGATCCACTCTTCGCGCGCACCGCGCTGGGCGGTGGCGTCTCGGGAAAGCGCCGCCTCGACATTTGGCACAACGTGCAGCCATTCGTCGCGTTCACGAATGGCCCCAATCTTCGCGAGCCGCCTTATGAGCCGAGACCACTGGATTCCCGCAAAGCAGTGCTCGAGACCGGCCCGCGTGCTCAGCAGCCCTGCCGTGTCGATTAGCGCCAAAGCTCTGCGTTCGTTTGCGTTCAATGAGGTCAACACGTGCTCCGCGAGGCGGCGCTGAGTCGCCTTGGAACGCGATGACAAGTGAGCGCGCTGTTTCGCAAGGTCTGAAGAGTGCGGAGTAGATTTCGACTTGACGGGGAGGCGGGGCCGACGGGCCTGGAGCCGCTGGGGAGTGCCGTGATAGCCAATCACGTCACTGAGAACGCGACGGCAAAGGTCTGCAATCCCTCGATACTCGGGGCAGCTGATACCTTCCAAGTTGTCGCGGACCGCGTTGATGAATCTGATCTGCTTCCCGTCCTTGGTCTTGCCGTGCTTCTTGTAGGCAAAGACCTTGTTCGGGTTGTGCGCACGCGCCGCTTCCCACTCTTGCTGGGTTATCGACTCCTCGTGCCCGCTGGGCGGAGTGCCGTACGTGCGACCAAGCAGCAAGATCAGGCAGTCGCACTTTCGCGCAGCGTTTAGGCACAATTCGAGCGCGCTGCGGCCAGAACTCCCAGCTCCTTCGCTGAGCCAAACGCGGAAGTTCCCGTGCAATTCCTCGATCCGTCTCTTGAGCGCTTTTCGTTCGTTGCCCATCCCGACGATTCGTGACGAGACCATCACCGTAAACAGCGGTAGATCGAAGTCGTGGGAGCGAAGACTGTGCTTCTCGTGTGCCGCGACCATATCCCTTTCTCTGGCACGATTCGATCAGGCAGGGGAGACAGCGACCCGGTCGGGCTTCGCATGAGGAGTTGGCACCCCGGTAGGACTCGAACCTACGGCCCCTGGTTTAGGAAACGAGCGCTCTATCCGCTGAGCACGGGCGCCTAGGCGGGTGATTCTACTCTCGGACGTCACACGCAGATGAGGCTCACGACTGGCGGGGCCGAAACCTTCGCGACTACGAACCACTGGTCGTTTACGTCGATTTCGACACCGAACCCGAATCGACAGCCCTTAATCTCGCCGCGCGGATAGAGCTTGGCGGCGAGTTCGTGGCGCGGGTTGCTGCTTCGTTCGCAAGCTCCATGGAGCCTACGCGACCCTCGGCCCGAGATCTGCGCGAAACATGAATGGCAGCAGTGCCTTCGTGATCAAGGGAAACGCGAAACGAATGAGAAATCGAAGCGTAGTTACCGCGCGGAAGATCTTGATCTGGACCTCGGGCCAACCCCGTTGATCCTCAAGGATCTGCGCGCGTGCGTCGATGGCTTTGCACTCTCTTGTCCATTGACTGCGGGGGCTCTCGGGAAAAACGAGCCGCTCCCACAACGCGAGTTTTTCCTCGGATGGAGTGGATGTGTAATGCAAGGCGGATGCCGCCACGATGTCGGCGATGGCCGCGATGTCGAGTTTGGCATTCAGGCAGAGACGCATGAAGCGGTCGCCAAGCGCTAGGTGCTTTCGCGGTGCTTCGTAGATACGCTCCCGCATGAGGTCTGCCAGCTCCGGGTTGTGCTTGACCCGATCCTCGATGAGCTGAAACAGGTGAGAGGCAGCAGGGTAGCGCTCGCGACGACGCGCGATGCGTGTAGCTCTCGGAGCGAGGCCTGAGGGGGCGATAGCAACAATCATGAATGTGTCATTGTCCGGCCGGAAGGGGACAAGCGATGCGGGTCGTTTTTTCCCTGCAAGTTTCTAAGCGAATCGCGAGGCTACTGTGACTCACGCGAAATTCAGTCCGGTGTCATAGTCGGGCGAGGTGGCCCCTTCGTAGCGTCCCAAGTACACGGGATCTCTACCAGGGATAGCTTGATGGCTGCACGCATGGAGGGGCCACCGAGCGCGAGATCGTCGAATAGGCGGAGGAGGACGTGCAAGACGGGAGTGCTGCCGAAGGGCGTCGCAGAACTTGGCCTGTGGCCAAACACCTCCAGCCCTTTGCATGCCATCTATCGCGAGTGATACAAGCTCAGCGCGCGGCGCCATGTCCTCACGGGCGTCTCGATGTGTGAACTCGAAGTCCGACTGACGTCATTTGGCCGGGTGGTCTAGCTGAACTCGCGTTTCTTCAGCGCTGACACCGAAATCCGGTCAACGCCGCGACGGATCTCAGGCGCCTCTCGGCGGAGCGTGTGGCGCTAACGCGGAACGGATCATCGGCTGCTGCTTGTTCGAGGATCTTTGGCGCCGATCTGTCGAGTCCGTGGCTAACGCACTTGCGCGCGACCTGTCGTCGGACTCCCGCCAGGTGACTTAGCGCAACGACTTCGCCACCGAGGCGAGAAGTGTTCCAGCGTCGATTCCCAGCGCTTTTGCAATACGCAAAAACTCGATGACGTCAAGACGTCGCTCCCCGATCTCAACCTTGGCGACCCAGGAGTGGTGCTCGCGAAGACGTTGCGCCAGAGCACGCTGGCTGAGCCCCGCGTCATCGCGAGCTTCGCGTAGCAATCGGAGCAGTTTCCGATAGGCGGGAGAAAAGACAGACTTCGAGATTGCTCCGATTCTCGAAGCACGGTACGGTGCTCCCAAAATGGGAGCGTGATACGCCGTGCCCGGATCTCGCGCTCCAGAGAGAGAAAGTGGCACATGGCGTCGCCGAAGTGGATAGATCGAGAGCGCAAGAGCTCGAAGCGAAAGAGGATACCCCGCATCGGGAGTGTCGGATGAAGCGTCGCGGTTGGTTTTCTTGGCTTGTCCCTCGCTTTGATTTTTCATCGTTTCTGGCACAAAAGAACCAGTGGAAGCTCCTCTGGATTCCGGTCACTCTTGTCCTGATGTTTACGTCGTCGTTGTTCAAGCCGAGGCGTTACCAAGGGGATCAGGACGCAGAGTCCGTCCGGCGATCCAAGTCACAATCGGTCAAGCGGTTTAGATTTGATGCTCAAGTCGGGGAAGTGTGGCTCGTTGAGTGTGAGCAGGTTGGACTGATGCGTCAACCAGACTGGGATTCGACAGATGGGGGAGACAAAGAGGCAACTCTGTTCTGGTTCAAGAAACGCCTCGTTACAACTCTGGGCCGTGGCGATCGCGTTCTCGTGTGCGAGAAGCGGAAGTTGAGCTTCCTAACAACGTACGTGCGCGTGAAGCTGCTGCGTCAGTCAGACGCCGGTTCTGCTTGGCGCCCAGTTCTTCAGGGTTGGGCTCACGCCGAGTGGATAACCAAGGCACGACCTATCGGGCGCCGAAGTGATGTTGAATAGCGTGCGTGCGTCGACGAGGAAGGGGGAGCAGTGCGCATGACGTTCATTCGAGTTGGAGAGAAATTGATAGCCGTGAGCGCGATCACCGAAGTCACGGACCTGGATCACAAGATCCGGATCTGGACATCGACGACAACTCAGGAGAGCGATGCTTTCATTGAGGTCGATATCACGGCACCGTTGTTCTTGGAGCTTCTTGCCGACAACGGCTACGAGACGAACGTCCTCGAGTTAAGAGGGGAGGTCTGAGGGCCAAGTCCATGGTGTTTTCGGGACTCCAGCTGTTGCCTTCTGTTTTAGGAATTCGTTGTGCTTGCATGAACTGGCAACGACTTACACGAGACGCATGGTACAGAGGGTACGGTACGGCGATGCAGCATCTCGATATCTCACTCGGTGGACGTCGGAAGCTCGACCCGCAGGCCGGGAACGAGGACCCGGCGACTTGGAGGGCAATGCGATGAATTTGGTGGAGTTCCGAGAGGCAGCCAGAGACTGGTTCGGAGGCGCCCCGGAGGTTCCAACCACCATGGTTCCGTCCGGCAGCGGCGTATTTCACATCGCCAGAGCTGCGGCCGAACGCTGGAGAGCGGGTACGTCTCTTCCGAGCCCGGTCGCTGGAACCCGGAGGGCGAATCCAAGAAGTACTTCGCGGATTCTCTCGAGGCCTGCGCCAAAGAGCTTGGGCTTTTGGACTGTGCTGAACTCGACCAATGTGTGTGCGAATTCTGGAGGACTACGAGTGACCTCGTTGCCGTGAACGTCGAGTTGCTTCCCCCTCACTTGAGGGACGCGATTTTCGAGGATCAGGGTGAGCCGCCGTTCAAGTGGGCGAAAGCACATGTGTTTTTGGAAGAAGCGAGTGCGCACGGAGCGCTCGACGGAATTCCCGCGGTCTTTGCCCCCAGTGCGTCCGGACTCTGGAGCCGCTGTCTTGCCGTGCATCCGAGTGGAAACATGGAGATGCGCGGATCCGGCACGTATCGCGCTTTCCGCGACGGCGAGCTGTCTCCAGACGAATTCTGATCGTGGACTTCTGCACGAAGGATCGATTCTCGTTCCCACTCCGTGGCCTCCCATTGACCCGCCCGCAGTTTCAATACCAATGTCTATGTTAGTCCCGCGAAGGAAGCAAGGGCATCCCTCCAAGGCAGACGATGCCGGCCTTGGAGCCGAGTCGCGCCACCGGCGGCCGTCTTCCGGTTGAAGTCCCCCTCCGCCTCGGTCAGAGTCGCGTAGTCGATCGCCATCTCGGCGACCAATTTCTTCAGCCGAGCAATCTCCTTTTCGAGCTGCTTGAAGCGACGCGCCTGGTTTGTGTGGAGCCCGCCATACTCTTGCGCCAACGGTAGTACGTCTGCTCCAGCTTCCTGCAGATCATCTTGATCAATGGGCCGTTCGGCTGCTCAACGAGTTGATGACCCTTGAAGCGGCAAGCGGTCGTTGCCGTTTGAGTCCTGTTTGTTCCTGAGTTCGCTCCCGCAGCAGAGTTTCCGTCCTCAGGGCGTGGTACCCATAAATGGTAGTGCGGGAAGGGAGGCCTGTGCTCGCAGTCTGCGTGAAGGGAGAACAGCTATTCGCAACCCCGGCTCTACGTCGTCACTCGATCAAAAGGCAGGTTCTACGATTGGCCCTGTCGCCGGCGATTGTTCGCGAGGCCGCTGCTGATGACGGATTCAGTTGTTGCTGCCATTGGCGCAGATGACTTCGCGCGTCGGTTCTCACTGCGCGCGAAGAACCTAATGTGGTTCCTCGGAGCGGGGGCGTCTGCCTCTGCCGGAGTTCCCACCGCCTGGGACATGGTTTGGGAGTTTAAGCAGCAGCTGTTCATCAGCCAGCGGCGGGTCAAGCTGGAAACGGTCGCGGATCTCTCGAATCCCGCGGTTCGCGAACGGCTGCAGGCGCACGTCGACGGATCGGATACCCTGCCCGCCTCAGGTTCGCCAGACGAGTACGCTGCGCTTTTTGAAGCCGTCTATGCTGCCGAGGCCGATCGCCGGGCGTACGTGGATGCGAAAATGGCAGGCGCAAAACCGTCTTACGGACACTTCGTGCTGGCCACGCTCATGAGTGCGCAGCTCACACGTGTCGTGTGGACAACGAACTTCGATCCGCTCGTGGCCGATGCGTGTGCAAAGGTGTTCGGCACGACCGGGCAGCTCACTACAGTCGATCTGGGTGCTCCCGACTTGGCATCCCAGTGCATCTCCGAAGGGCGTTGGCCTGTCGAGGTCAAGTTGCACGGAGACTTTCGGTCGCGGCGCCTAAAGAACACCGACGATGAGCTGCGAAGCCAGAACATGCAGCTTCGACGTGCGCTTGTGGGAGCTTGTAGCTCTTTCGGCCTAGTGGTGGTTGGCTACAGCGGTCGAGATGACTCCGTCATGGATGCGCTGGACGATGCAGTTGGGGTACCGGGCGCCTTTCCGGCTGGTCTCTTCTGGCTTCACCGGGGAAACGGGCTGCCGTTACCTCGCGTTGGCGCGCTGCTGGCGCGTGCAGCCGAAGCCGGGATCGAGGCCGGACTTGTGCCAATCGAGAACTTTGACGAGATCGCACGGGATGTGATGCGACTTCTCCCAGAGGTCGACACCGAGTCCCTCGATGGCTTCGGTGCGGCCCGGCGGCGATGGACGCCAGCACCAAGACCTGCTGGGCAACGCGGATGGCCTGTGATTCGCCTCAATGCACTGCCGGTGTCTGAGGCGCCGACCGTTTGCCGACGCGTCGCGTGCAAGATCGGTGGCTACAAAGAAGTTCGGGAGGCAGTCGCGCGTGCCAACGTCGAGTTGCTTGTAGCCCGCACTCGGCCGGGCGTGCTCGCCTTTGGCGCAGACGCTGACGTACGCAGGGCTTTTGATCAACATGGCGTAACCGAGTTCGACTTGCACACGATCGAATCCCGCCGCCTCCGCTACGACTCCGCCGAACGCGGGCTCCTTCGCGCCGCGCTGACGCGCGCAATAACGCGTGAGCGAGGCATGGACCTGTTTCGCCATCGGAGTACGGACCTGCTCGCGCCGACCGATCCGCAGGACGGCAGGTGGGAACCGCTGCGGCGGTTGGTGGGGCCGCTCTCTGGGGTCGCAGGTGGAGATCCCGTGCTGAAGTGGCGCGAAGGTGTCGGTACGCGTCTGGACTGGGCCGATGATCGCCTGTGGCTCCTTATTGAGCCGCGCGTCGTGTTTGACGGCGTTACGACGGAGAACAGAGCGGCCGCTACCGAGTTTGCCCGTGAGCGCACTGTCAAACGGTACAACCGGCAGTTGAACGACCTCGTGGCTGCGTGGGCTACGCTGCTCGCCGGAACCGGCGAGCAACTGCGAGCGCTCAACATCAGGGACGGTGTCGATGCTGTATTTCGCCTCGACGCGACGACAGGGTTTTCTCGAAGGGTGCGCCCATGACCAGCCAGATCGCGACTCACGTTTGCCTCCCGGAACCCAAGCTCGCGTTTCACCCGGAGCGCACTTCGGATTGCGAAGTTCATCCGCTGCGCGGGCTCCTGAAATTCGGCCCGTACTCGGCGGGACTTGTGCCCGATCCAATCCGTGTCGCAACGCTGGCACCAGCAGGCGAGAGTGATCATCTCTACGAGTTCCTGAGAGAGCTCAATTCTTCCTACAAGCCAAAGGAGCGTGCGGACTATCTCCCCGAGTGGCCCGGCTTCCAGCGTGTGTTTGGGCTGCATATGCGAGCCGCCAGTGACGCGTGTCGGCTCGAACTCGACAAGAGTGTTGAGGCTGAGTTCCAGGCCTCCGCGACACCGCATGTCGTGTTGGCCGACCGGCTCGCGCGGGCAATACAGCGGTTTGATGCGAACCGAGGAGAATTCGACGTCTTGTTTATCTACATTCCTCAGCGGTGGTCGTCCGGATTCGCCGGTGGCCCCATCGACGATTTCGACTTGCATGACCATCTGAAGGCGACGACCGCAGCGCGTCGGTTGCCCATTCAAATCGTACGCGAAGACAAGGCTCTTGCGTATCCGGACCGCGCAAGCGTGATGTGGCGCATCGGGCTGGCGCTCTATGCGAAGGCTGGCGGTACACCTTGGAAGCTCGCGGAAATGGACCCGGAGACTGCATATATAGGCATCTCATACGCAATGCGACCGCCCGAGTCAGATCGCCCTCGATTCGTGACTTGCTGCAGCCAGGTCTTCGATGCTGAGGGTTCGGGCTTGGAGTTTGTCGCGTACGACGCCCACGACGTCGATGTTCAGCGCGATAACCCGTTCCTTTCGCGGACCGAGATGTTCCGCGTCATGACGCGGTCGCTCGATCTCTACCGACGACGGCACGCGGGACGGTCGCCCCGCCGAGTGATGGTCCACAAGACGACCGAGTTCAAGCGCGACGAGAGCGACGGTTGCATGGAGGCACTGCACTTGTGCGAAGCTGTCGATCTCGTTCAAGTAGTGGAGGACGTTGGCTGGCGTGGTGTCCGGATCGAGGGGGGGAGTGGTTCGAAGAAAGGGAAGCCCGCCGCCTACCCGGTCTCGCGTGGGTCGCTCGTTGGGCTGGGCCCGCGAGAGGCGTTGCTGTGGACGCACGGCGATGTTCAGGGCATCTCTGGCCGCGGTTCGTACTTCAAGGGGGCACGGAGCACGCCTCGACCGATACGTCTTGTGCGACATGCGGGCCACGGACCCTGGGACGAGACGGCGCGCGCGGTCCTCGCGCTGTCCAAAATGAACTGGAACAACGACGCTCTGTACGATCCGCTCCCAGTGACGATGGCCTACGCAAAGGTCCTCGCGCGCGTCGTCAAGCGGATGCGCGGTTTAGGGGGTGTGCCGTACCAATTTCGGTTTTTCATGTAGCGCGATCCAGCCTCACCACGCGCGGGGTAGCGTTTCAGGGTTCCTGCACCATCAGTAGGCCATTGACGATTCCAGCGCTGCCAACCTGCTCAATGGTTCCCGCGGTCAGCGCGATGATCTCAATGCGGCCGAGACGCTTTTGACGTTGTCCCACGGATCCACGGAAAGTGCCTTCTGGTGCACAGCAAGGGCCGAAAAAAGCGTGCGGCGAGGCATCGTAACTTCCGAGTTGCGTTTATCCCCTCCGCGACGCCGGATAGCGCGCCGGCTGGGCGCCGATCCTGCCGCGACGCCTTCGTACGCGCGTGCTCTCTTCGGCGCGCATTCAGTGCTCGCGTCGCCAAGGGGCGGGCCCGCCGCGATCCGACGGGGACTTGTCGAATTGGCAGGTTCCTTGTTCTGCGCGGTCAGGATGACCTACTGCTCGCTGCAATGATTCCCAAGGCAGGGCCGCACGGTGCCCGGCCCTTCGTTTGCTACGCAGGGGCACAGAGCCACACTCATGGCGTTGTTCCGAAAAAAGGTCCCCGATCGCACGATCATGCAACTCCTCGTGAGAGCCGGAGGACGCTGCGAGTTTCGCGGGTGCAACAAGTTCGTCATGGAGGAGGTACTTACTCTGCACAAGGTGCGGGTGGGACATGTCGCCCACATCGTTGGCGCGCGTCCGAAGGGTCCACGCGGCGACGACGAGATGCCGCTGGAAGAGCGGAGCAGGTTGAACAACCTCATGCTTCTCTGCACCGACCACCACACCGTAGTAGACCGTAAGGAGTTGGAGCGCGACTATTCGACGGCTTTGTTGCGGCAGTACAAGGCTGATCACGAGGACTTGATCCACCGCCTGACGGACTACAAGCCCGAGGGAAAGACGACCGTCGTGCGGCTCCGATGCAAAATCGGGGGCGAGTCCGTCAGCGTTTCGGAACACGCGTACCGGCAGGCCATCCTGCCGCGATATCCGGCAGACTTGAAGGGGATTGAGATCGACCTGACCTCGCTTCCCTCGTTCGATTCATCGGAGTACTGGGGGATCGGCGCCAAGACGATCATGAACGCAACGAAGCCGATTTGGGAGATGGGCCTGGAAACGAAGCAAGTCGATCACGTGTCGGTATTCGGCCTCGCGCCGATTCCCCTACTCGTCTTTCTTGGGAGTTGCCTCACCAACAAGGTGCCGGCAACGCTATATCAACGACATCGAGACGACGAGAGCTGGACATGGAAGTCGACGGGCGTAGAGGCCGCGTACTCCACCCGTTGCCTCAAGAAAGGTGCTGACAGGAAGCAGGTCGGGCTGATTCTGAGTCTCAGCGGATCGGTCGATATCGAGGCGCTCCCGCGGGAGACCATCGAGGCGTGCTCCGTGTACGAGGTCCGGCTCGCTAGCGCGGCACCGAACACTGGGTTCCTACGGCAATTGTCTGATCTCCACAGGTTCGTCGAGGTTTATCACGTGGCCTTGGGGCAGATACGAGAAGAGCATCCGACGTGCTCGCGCATTCATTTGTTTCCCGCAGTCCCCGCTCCGGTCGCAGTCGCCTGCGGGCGTGAACTGCTCACGAAGGCGCACCCATCCGTCGTCGTGTACGACTTCGACAAGAGGAACGGGAGCTTTCGGGCTGCCCTGGAGGTGAATTAGATGACATTTGACCAGTACCTAGGTGTCGCCCTTGCGGCGCAGGCGGTTTCTGACGCTGAAATTGACGCCCTCCGTCGTCACAGAGATGACGTCGAGAGATTATTGCGGGACGGACTTGGTCCGGCGGCCCGGATTCGCTATGGCGGGTCGTACGCGAAAGACACGATGATCAAGGACAGCTTCGATCTCGATATCTTGTGTTACTTCCCCCACGAGTACGTTGATGCGGGCGCGACGGTCGGCGAGATTTTTCGCTCGGTGCGCGACACACTTGCAAAGGCTTATGCGCTCGTGACGAAGCGATGTGCGCTCCGAATTCACAACATCGACCAGACCCAGTCCAACCGCGACTACCACGTGGACGTCGTGCCCGGACGCTTCGTAGACGCTGACAAAGACTCGACGTGGTTGCACGTGACAACCCCCGACAAAGAACGCCTGAAGACGAGTATCGAGAAGCACATCAATCACGTTCAATCCAGCGGGCGGCACCGCGAGATCCGGCTTGCGAAGTTGTGGAACCTCCGAAAGGGCCTCGGTGTACCTACATTCGTACTGGAGCTACTCGTCGTGAAGGCCCTGAAGGAAAAAACCACCGGAGCGCTTGGGGCATCGATGACGTCGTTCTGGACCTATGTACAGGAAACCGACCCTCTGATCGTTCACGACCCGGCGAACCCGGCGGGTAACGACCTGTCCGATTTGCTCGATGCGAATACCCAGGGCAGGATGAAGCAAGCAGCGAAGGACGCTCTCGCCGCGATCGAAGCCAACGATTGGCCGAGGATTCTCGGGCCGGTCGATGAAAAGAAAGCCGAGGCACGTATTAAGAGCGCGGCCGCAGGCGTGTCAATTGCCAAGCCGTGGAGTGAGTAGCTGGCACTTGGAGCAGGTTGATCTGCTCGCTGAAGTGAAGGAACTGGTTGCGCTAGAGACCCCGACGTTCGACGTAATCGTTCGCGACCACGTCACGATTCGAGGCGGGCTCATCCTGGAGCATCCTCAAACTGGTGATTATCTGGATCGTTGGGGGCTCGCAATCGCGCTGCCTGACGACTACCCGACCGGCTTGCCCATCGTGCGCGAGGTCGGTGGACGCGTTCCGTGGATTGCGGACCGGCATGTGTTCAAGGACGGGTGCGCCTGCATGTTCGTACCGGACGCGCAGTGGAAGCACTATCCGGAAGGAATGACGATCACCGAATTTCTAAACGGGCCTGTTCGGAATCACTATCTTGCGCAGACACACTTCGAGTTGACCGGTAGTTGGCCGAAAGCGATCGGTGACGACAGGGGCGACCGTTCTCACGGACCGCGAGGTCGTCTCGAGTATTGGATGGAAGAGCTAGAGACGGCGAGTCCTCGAGTGGTCGAGCGGTTCCTAGACTATCTCGCCTCCGACTGGGTGAGTGGGCACCGGCCCTGCTATTGCGGAAGCGGCGACCCGCTTCGGCGGTGTCACGCCTCTACACTGGCCCTCTTTCGCAATCGTATCGGAAAGAGGTTGGCTCAAGACGCGAGGGGCGCGATTGCGTACTTGAACTCAACTTACCGCGGTTAGTTGTGACGGGATCCGTCAGGATCGGGCCACGCTGAATGATCGTACTCAAGAAGTCAGTCGCCGATCAAACGCTCGACATTCAGATCCTCAACGACATGTCCCGCAAGGCCGGCGCGCCGTCGGCTATGGAATTCGCGAGGACGCGAGCGCGCCCCTGGGTAACCGGCCGCTAGGTCGAACTCCGTTCGACCATCTGCACGCTCATCGTGTGCCCCTCCTCCCGGATCGGGGCTGTCTTGTACCAGAGATCCTTGTGCAGTCCGTTCAGGTTGCCGCCGAGGTCGCGTAGGTAGACGCCGAACGAGTCGAAGATGTGAACCTCCATCTTGAGTTCGGTGGCGACGTACGACCGGAACTCGCCGCCCGTGCGGCTGATCGACGCGCCCGGAATCGCGAACATCTCGCGCCGCGCGGCGTCTGGACTGCGCCACTCTTTCTTGTTGAGGAACACGTCGTACGCGGCGTCCATCAGTCTCGGGATGAACGGACGAAGTCCCGATGCCAAGAGAGGGGGACGTCGGTCGGCGTGCGTTGCAGGATGGCGAAGCCGCTGCATCCAGTGAGTTATCTCGGACGCCGTGTGGGCCCTATTGTCGCTCTCAAGAAACTCGGCGAGCGGCTGCTCCAAGTCCTTGTTCGCTTTCGCGAACCCACACTCGAAGAGGCGCACGATTTTCGCGCAGGACGCTGGTCGGATGACTCGTTGCGAGGACTTCACGCATGAGCTGAAGACCGTCCTGTCGGTCCGCCGAGGCCTCAGCCATCTTCTCAAGGTCCACCCGGAACCGCCCTCGGGCGAAACAAGGATGTCGGAGTCGAAGTCCGGCAGTGGAGTCCAGCCACTCGCGTGTCTCCTCATTCTCCGGATGGAGCACGATGCACGGTGTCGGAGAACTGAGAGTCTGCCGGGCGTTCTGGCCGACCGTAAGGAGATCCGCGAACAGGTCGATTGCCTGTTCCGATCGCTTACGCGGCTCGTCCGGCACGAGGATCGCGCCCGAGTCGTCGAGCTGGGGTTTCTCGCACTCGGTAGTCGCGACCGCGAGATGGACTCTGCCGCTTTCGCGCTCGTAGGTGTGTTCGATGTGAACTTCGACCCCGCCCAATTGCAGGGTCTCAGAGCCATCGAGCTCAAGTGCGGGGCTCGATTCGAGCAGCGCCAGCCGCCCAAGCTTTAGTTTGAAATTCGACATGGCCTGATACTCAAACCGCTCTTCGCTGCGGCGGACCACCAGTGTGCCGCAGGGGGTGGACACCGCCCGGTTGCGCCGGGTTGCAGAGGCGCGATGATTGTCCTTCGTGCCGACCTCGCACCCCGTGACCGACGATCGCAAGCAGACGTTTCTCGCCACGCTCGTGCAGACCGGCTCCGTCGTCGCTGCGGCCGCCGCCGCCACCCCGTGGGCGAAGGGCAGGAGCGGTCGTTCCGCGACGCGGCGAAGCGCGATCCCGAATTCGCGGTCGCGTGGGATCGGGCTCGCGAGGAGGTGCTCGGGCGCGTGGAGCGGGCGATGGTGCCGCCGATTCGCTGCGTAATGACGCCGCGAAGGCTCGCCTAACGGCTTTCCGACACACAACTTGATTGTCTTCGTGCATTGAGCCTTGATGGCACGTGGGTCCTGGGGCCCAGACGAAACGTCATGAACACCGAGATGGAACGCCGGATCCGCGAGCTAAACGATCTGACGGTCGGTCAGTTGCGCGCCCGTTACGAGGCGCTGACTGGCGACGGCTCGCGCTCTTCCAATCGCCGATATCTGATCCGACGGATTGCCTGGCGCATTCAGGCCAAAGAGGAAGGCGGGCTTTCCGATCGGGCGTTGCGAAGGGCGGAGGAACTCGCCGATGTCGAGGGCCTTCGGCTCTCCGCACCCAGGACGCACGACGTACCCACAGGTGGCACGAAGTCCAAGACGCCTACGACAGGCCGCGCAGGAAGGTTATCGCCGGGGACGGTTCTTGTGCGCCACTACAAGGACCGCGTGATTGAGGTCACGGCAACCGACTATGGTTTTCGGTTTGACGGTGAGACGTACGCTTCGCTGAGTGCAATCGCCCGTGCCGTGACAGGCTCGCGCTGGAGCGGCCGCGTCTTCTTCGGGCTTACTTCGCGCAAGAGGAAAACGTAATGAGCCGTAACGGCTCCAGCGACAAGCCGAGGCTGCTGCGCTGCGCAATCTACGCGCGAAAGTCGACCGACGAGGGCCTGGACAAAGACTTCAATTCGCTTGATGCGCAGCGTGAAGCGTCTGAGGCTTACATCGAGAGCCAAAAGCACCAGGGTTGGATATGTTTGCCTGAGCGCTACGAGGACGGCGGCTTTTCGGGCGCGACAATGCAGCGTCCGGCGTTGACGAAGTTGATCGAAGACATCAAAGCCAAGCGTCTCGATTGCGTCGTGGTCTACAAGGTGGACCGACTCTCGCGCTCGCTTTTGGACTTTACGCGCCTGATCGATGTGTTCGACACAAACGGGGTCACGTTTGTATCCATCACACAGCAGTTTCAGACCACGACATCGATGGGCAGGCTGACATTGAACGTACTACTCAGCTTCGCGCAGTTCGAGCGCGAGATGATCTCGGAACGTACGCGCGACAAGATGGCTGCGGCGCGTCGCAAGGGCAAGTGGGTGGGGGGCTCTCCGATCCTTGGCTACGACATCGGCCCGGAAGGCAGTGGGCTGGTTGTTAACACCGCCGAAGCCAAACACGTCCGGGAGATCTTTGGTCTCTACACCGAACTCGAATCTTTAGACAAGGTCCTAAGGGAGCTGGATCGACGCGGTCGGACGACCAAAAAATGGGTAACCCGCAAGGGACGTCAGCGTGGCGGCCGACGTTTCTCCAAGAGCACACTGGCGCACCTTCTGCGCCATCGCTATTACGTCGGCAACGTGCGCTATCGCGGAAAGACATATCGGGCTGAACACGAAGCCATCGTTGACCGCACGGTGTTTGCGCAAGCGCAGCGCCTGCTGAGGCGGACGTCGCGCCCCAGGCACCGCCGCATCCGCAGCGGTGCTTTGCTCTCTGGCTTACTTCGCTGCACGGCGTGCGATGCGTTGATGACGCCGACATACACGTCCAAGGGAAGCCGCCGCTATCGGTACTACCGGTGCACGAACACGGAGCGCGAAGGGCAAGACATGTGTCCGCAGGCTTCAGTGCCGCGGTCGCTGATCGAGCGGATCGTGGTTGGGGGCGTGCGCGCATTCGGGCGCGGCTATGACGACGATAACCAAGCACGCACGGCATGCCGGGCCCTCGACGAGACCTGGGATGGTTGTCCCGCCGAAGGGCGGGTAACGGCTCTTCGCGATGTCTTGTCCTGCGTGCGCTACGACGCGCGCAAAGAGTCGGTGATGATGCAGCTTTCCGATGATGTTGAACTGGCATGTCCGCTACAGTTGCCCGGCCGGCGCGACAAAAGGCCTCCGCGCGCGGTGACTCCTCGGATCTCACGCCTGATGGCGCTGGCTATTGACTTTGAGCGGTTGCTCGCCAGAGGACTCGTCAAGGACTACGCCGAACTTGCACGTCGCGGTCACGTGACGCGGGCTCGCATCACGCAGATCATGAACCTGTTGCACCTTGCCCCCGATATCCAAGAGCGCCTCTTGTTCCTCAAGCCCGTAAGCAAGGGCCGAGCGCCGATCACCGAGCACGGGTTGCGCGACGTCATCGCGCAACCTGGTTGGGAAAAACAGCGTCAGATCCTGGGGCCGCTACTGCCGACGCAGGCCCGACCTGCCGCACCCTAGCGGCGGCCTAGGTCGCGAAGAGGTCCAGCGCAATGGTGAGCTTCAGCGATGATCGCGACCGTTGCCGCGCGAGGCGGGATCGACGCCTGACTCCAAGTGCTTGCGCACGGCCGGTTGGGCACCTCGAATAGCGCGATCGAGTTCGGTGCGGCTAGCACCCCGCGCTTTGAGTACACGCACGGCGAGGGCCGCTACCAACGGATCATCTTCTTTGGTAACAAGTGTCAGTAGAGCCGGTCTTGATTCGGGAAACGCCTTGTGCATGCTCAATCCCATCACCGCGTTCCAGCGCATGACGCTGTCATCCGAGAGAAGTGCACGCAGGACGGCGCTCCACGCCTCTTCGCGCGCCGACGCCGCAAGTCCCATGGCGGCGTGACGTCGCGCAGCAACGTCTTCGGATTCCAATAGCGTGCGAAGAATCGGAACAATAGAAGGCGCGTCTACCGAAACAAGCATCCCCGCTGCTTTGCTGCGCTCGTCTTCGGAGGAGCCGCGTCGAATGACATCGGAAACAAAGGGAAGCAACCCTTCGTCACCCGTACGCGAAAAGTAGTCTCCGTGAACGAGCCCGAACGTTCGAAGAATCTGGCTCCGTTTCTTCTCCGCGGATTGACGCCAGAATTCGACAGCTAACTCGTCGAGATACCGACGCGTGATCGGATCCGGCGCGAGATCGCGCTCTCGTCGACGTTTGGAAATCGCAATCTGGAGCGGAGCGAGCGAATTCACGGACCGCATCCCAGCGACGGATTGAGACGCCGTCAACGGATCGCGTTCACGGACCGCCGACGCGCTGCCCACCGATATTGGACGATCGGCGTTTGTGTCCGTCATGTCGCGAGGCCTCGCATTCTTGGCTGTGACTTCGTTGGATCCTTGCCGGCGGACCGAGCGTCGGGGCTGCTCTTGCCCGGATTGGCGAACACTAGAGAAAACGGACCACGTAGCGACAACGGCGATCGTGCACGCCACAACGGCTTTCGATGCGGTCGACATCAAAACCGACCCTTTCGCAACCGACACGCTGGCGGAGGAGGCGCTTGGCATGCTCAGTAGAGCGAGCAAAGCGGGACCTGTCGTCCCGAGTTGGCGGCGTAGGCGTGCAAGCGCACGATGCACCCGAACGCGCGCCGCCGACTCGGAAACACCAAGTACATATCCAATGTCTCTGTATTCGAAATCATGCAGAAATCGAAGAACGAGCGACTCACGGTCTTGCGGTTGTAGCGTAGCGAGGATGGTCTCCACTTCGTCTCGCCGGTCAACCCCTGTTGGCGACGCTGTTGGCGACCGCGCGGCACGCATCTCGCGGCGGTATCGTCGCGAGTTACCCCGCAGTAGCATTTTCGCCTGCAATTTGGCAGCTCTCCCAAGCCAAGCGCGAATCCCGATCGAGACGGGTCTATCGTTGTTCTCCCGCGCCAATTGGAACAAAGCTCTTTGAACGCAGTCGTCGGCGTCGGCAGTCCCGACGCCGCTGCGCTGTGCAAGTTTGCGTGCGAACTCGAGATGCGGCCCCACCAATTTCTCGAACGCGGCACCCTTCTTCTCGTGGCGCCACTCTTGCCAGAGTTTTTGATCAACGTTCATACGGCCGCCTTTCAAGAAGCGAAAGAGCCGCAGCTTTGCCCATCGCTACTTCGCCTTCGCGGCGATGCGAGCCAAACGTCTCGCGACACTCTCGGGATGATCGTTAGGTTGATAGCTATAGGACAGCGCGACGACGACCTGACTCTTCTCTGTCCGCAAAAAGTAGCACACCGTCTTGCCCACGGCGCCGCTGTGATAGTAGTGCATATCGCCATCCCGTTTTTTTACGTACCAGCCGAGCGCGTAGTCGTCGAGGCCGACGGTGTAGAGCTTCTTCTTCGCACGCTTCGACAGTACTTTTGTTCCGCGCAACGCGCGATCCCATGTCAGCATTTCACGAAGGGGTACGACCGCGCCTCCAGCACCTCGATAGCCCCACGTAAGACGATCTCCATACGCGAAGTGCACGCCGGTACCGCGCGCGTCAAGCGGTACTTGTTCTAACTTCAGGCCCGGGCTCCCGATGAAACATGCGCTCTTCATCCCCGCTGGTCGAAACAACTGCTTTATGCAAAATCTCTCGTAAGTCCGGCCCGAAGCCCGTTCTACAACGGCGGCGAGCACGGCGTACGCGAGATTGCTGTACGCCCACTCCCTACCCGGCTTGGCGAGGACCGGTAGACGCAGATACAGATCGACTGTTGCGTCCCGGTTTCGAAAATCGATCGCGGGCTGAGCCTTCGGTCCGGTTTGGATGCCGGACGTATGGTTAAGCAGGTGCCGCAACGTGACCGACTTCTTGTCCGGCGGCGTGCTCGCAAAGTACTTCGAGAGCGGATCGTCCAGGCGCAGCTTCCCGAGCATCTCGAGTTTCAAGATCGCCGCAGCCGTGAACTGCTTTGTCACCGAAGCCCAATCCCAAATCGCGTCCAGAGGCATGGCTCTTTTTTGCTTCGCATCGGCGAGGCCGAACCCGGCCTGCAAAAGGACTTTGCCTCGGCGCGCAACGAGCACGGAACCGCAAAACCCCCCTTGCGCACGATCCAGTTCCGAAACGATCTTGAGCAGCTTTCTGCCGACCGCTCCGTTCACGATGGAATCGGATCGTTCAGCGGTAGCCGAATTCAGGAGAGAGATGAAGACCAAAGTGAGTCGAACGGATGCAGTCACAGCAACGGGTACTTGCCGCCGCCGAGCGATTTGTTACCCGCGCCCGACAATTTCCGCGCGGCCCACAAAAGAGGCGTCCGCCATGGCGACAGCGGGCAAAACGTCGCTTAGCGACTCATCCCTGAGAGAAGTCGCCAGCCTCCCAAGCTCGGGAGAGTGCTCGGTAGACCTTCATTGAACGATCGACTTCCGCGACAATTTCTTGGGTCCCAATCCTTCCGCCTGCCTTGAAGCCACCCAATTCCGGATTTCGATACGGCATCCCTTCCGCCGCCGACGCGATGCGACACCGCATGTACATGCGATCCTCAGATAAGTTCTTCTGCACCCAACACCAGTGGAACTTTGCCCAATCACGTTGGTCCAAAAACCAACAAGCAACGCCGCAATAAAAATGCATCTCCGCGGTCCGCTTGCTAGCGGGTCCTTTTTGAAGCGCTTTGCGTAAGAGACTCTGTGCTTCGGCGAACTTCTTTTTCGCCAGATAACGATACGCACGCTCCATCGCGCGATCTGCCGGTGTCGCGAGCTTTACGTCTAGCGTGGCATGCTGGACCCAGTCACGCCGATATCGGGCTATTCGGACGCGCCCGAGGTGAGCAACCGGCGAGTCGACACTCGCATAGAGTTGCTCCGCGCGATCGTAACGGCCAAGCTCCTCCTCCAATCTGGCACACAAGACAGGCTCGGTCTTGGCGTTCTTCCGAGTGGCGGATTCTCTCTCTGTGGGCTTGGCTAGGTTCGGATTCTCCTTGAGGAGCCTGAGCAGAAACGAGAAGACCTCCTCTTTGGTCCCGTAGAGCGGCGTTTCGCCTAGATACGTTCCGTCCGGCTTGAACGCCGCGTAGTAGGCGTACTGGTTCTTGGTCTTCCCGCGCGTGAAGGTCGCGGCGTCCGGGTTCCCGCCCTGGCCAAGTCCACTTCGATTGAAGTAGTAGGAAACAAAGCGCCGGTTCAAAAGATCAATAACTCGAATGTCACAGAAGGCACCTGCCCTCATGGGTTCGGCGCCGGGTCACCACTTGCCTTTGGTGGCGCATGCGGCGCCAACCTTGTCGATTCCAAAGGAAACACCCTTGATCATGAGGATACGGTTCTCTTTCACCGCGCGCTCCCGTGCCTTTGCGAACGCGTCCGGAAGTTCCCAACGAATAGACGACGTGTCACACGCCTCCTGTTCCTCTCCAAGAGCCGGACACGCGAATACGCACGCCCAAAAGATCCATCGCATCGTGGTTCTTCCTTTCTTTCTCTTTCTCGTGCGGTTGGCTCGCACGCCACTAGCTTGCCGCAAAATCGTGTTCCGTTACGGGCCACGTTTTTTTTTTACAGACGTATAAGCACGAGTTGCTCTCCGCGCCGTCGTCAACATGTGGCCCGCTGCCAACCGGTTACCTTGGCTTCAGCCGCGCGCCGCCTCTCGAACTTGAGTGGACTCTAGGTGTGCTCGCAGATGTGGATGACCGGCCGCCATTCCGCCCGATCTATGGATTCTAAGAACGCCGCCGCGAATCTTCGTTCGCTACTGGGTCGCGCCCGCCGCGCGCGGCCAGGATACCCTCGTGCGTTTGGTGCCGTGTTTGCCAAAATCCAACGGAGCTGAACTCAGCGGCGTCACACGCGCGCAGATTGGGACTCCCGAAGAGAAGAGAACCCGTATCCGGTTTCGAAGCCCGCGCAACGAGTTGTTCGGCGAGGAGATGCTCTTCCGTGCGTCTTCTCCTCTGAGCGGAACCGACAGAATTACCGCGACGCGACGCGGTTCCGGTCGGGGCCCGAGTCCGAATTGAACCCTCGGCGCCCCCGGCGGCGAATAGGTATAGGAGAACGACATGCCGGAACCCATGGACGCAGATTCCCTCCTAGAGCATCGCGCTTTCATGATCGCAATCGCACGCGACCTGCTAGGCGATCGCGCTGCCGCTGAGGACGTCGCACAGGATGGCCTCATGGCTGCGTTGAAGAAGCCGCCGCGGCGCGCCACCGCGCGGGCCTGGCTTGGCGCCGTGGCGAGAAACCTCGCTCGCACTTCGCTGCGAAGCCGATTGCGACGCGAACAGCGAGAGCGCCGGTTCGCGCGGACCGAACTCCAGCCGGACCCTGCCGACGGCGTTGCCAGAATCGAAGTCCAGCGACTCCTGCTCGACGCGGTTCGGCGACTCAAGGAGCCGTACCGCTCCACGGTGATCGCCCGTTATCTCGACGACCTCTCGGTGCGCGAAATCGCCGCAACGCAACGCGTCGGGATCGAGACCGTCAAGACGCGCTTGCGGCGGGCACTTGTGCAGTTACGAAATGCACTTGATGAGCGCTATGGCGGCGATACGAAAACGTGGTCGTCGCTACTCATTCCATCGGTATTCGTGCCGCGGTCGAAGTTCGGGCTAGCGACAGGACCAACAATCATGGCGACCAAGACTCTCATTACACTGGGCACCCTCATTGCGATCGTGTTCGCGGTGTCGCTGGCGTGGCAAGCTGCCGAAACGCAACGGAGGTCCTTACGCGTCGTCCGACCGAACGCGCCCGATCGTGCCCGCCCAATCGAAATCGACGCGGTCTCACTGGCCGAAGCCGCTGCTCCTCCGCCGGTGAACCTCGCGGCGGTGGACCGGCATCGCGACTTGCACGGCACGGTCGTAGATCGAGATGGCAGGCCCATCGCGAATGCTGCCATCGGCGCGATTCATCGCCCGTGGGACCGCACCGATGTCCTCGCGCGTTTCCCGGGGGTTGCGGGCGTGGCAACGACAAGCTCTGTCGACGGCACTTTTTGTTTATCGCTGCATCGCGGCGATGTAGTGGATGCTAGTTTCAGTCGAAGAGGGTTCGCGCCCGTCGTGCTGCGGAAGCTGCAGGCCGGGGAGCGGGTGCGCGTTGCGCTGGCGCCTGCGGTGGATCTAACGGTCACGGTTCTCGACCACGAACGGCAAGCACTCAATCGTGCGACGGTCTCGCTCCGTGGCACGGACGACAACGTCCGGCTGGACCGCGCGGCGAGCACGAGTACCGAGGGGCGTGTCAGATTCCGTGACCTTCCGTCCGGCGCGTTCGTGCGACTCGAAGTGCGGCACCCGCTGCACGGGGCCATGCTCGACGACCCCGCGGTCGAGATCGGTACCGTGCATGAGTTCGAAGTCGTGTTGCCGAAGGGGCGGACGTTTGATGGCCGGGTCGTCGATGCCGTCACTGGCGAGCCGATCGCGGAAGCCAGCGTGGGAATGAACTGGGACATGAGTCCAAAGACCCGAACCGATGTCGCGGGTCGGTTTCGCCTCAACGGGTTTGTGCTCCGCATGCAGCAGAAAATCTGCGTTGTGGCCGATGGCTATGCCCGCGCCGAATCCGCTGCTCGTCGGTCGCCGGATGTCGTCGTCAAAATGACTCCAGAGGCCCGTTTGACGGGACGGGTTGTGGAAGCCGATGGAGAACCCGTACCGGGCGCCCGCGTCGCAGCCCTCACGGAGTTTGGGATCGGTACCGTGCTCAGTCTTGGCCTTGCCACAAGCGCGGACGACGGCACGTTCACTATCGCGGGGCTCGATCCGAGGCAGGCTCACTTCGTGGCGGTGAGCGCCACGGGATTTGGGCGTACTGCCAAATTCGTCGAACTCCGTGGCGCGGACCGTGCCGTAACCGATATCGGCGAGATTGTGCTCGCGCCAGGGCGGTCCATAGAGGGTCTGCTGTTAGATGCACACGGGCTCCCGGTGCCGCGTCACGTGGTCGAATTGCGCGGTCCTCGTGGTGAAGTTCGGATTGGTCGCCGCACGATGCTGCATGCGCGTGGCAATCGCGAAACGCGACGGACCGACGACCTCGGCCGGTTCCGGTTCCCCGAGTTGTCCGCGGGCCAATACGTTGTCTCCGTCGAGCGCGAAGGCGCTGTCGGTAAGACGCAACGCGTTGCCGTCGAGGATCGTGATGTGCTCGACGTCACGCTACGATTTGAAGAAACACGTTCCTTCGTGGTGCGCGTTGAAACCGACGAGGGTGATCCTGTGCCGCTTGCATATGTCAGGGTTGTCCACGCTGGCGGCGAAAGTCACCGGCACTCGGACAAGGATGGGGCAGCCGAGTTTCACGTCAGAGGCGCGGTTCGCGAAGTCGCGATCCGATACGTGATCGGGCCCGGTAGCAAATTGGCCGATTTCGGAGCGGTCGAGCCGATCGTCGATGTTCCGGAAACCGATCCGGAAGTGAGAATCGTACTGTCGAGATGGGGAGTGCTGCGAGGGCGCGCCATGATAGGCGACGCGCCGTTGTCCGGTGCAGTCGTAGAGGTGAAGTGGAATGGTTCGAGCCGCACCGCGAACACAAGCGACACCGGTCACTTTCGGGTCGTCGTACCGCCCAAAAACAACCTGACAGTTCAGGTCGTGGGGCGAGACTACGAAGTGGCGAGCGGCGTTTATGAAACGGATCGGTCATACACGAGCCCGGCTGTAAAGGCGGTTGCGGGAGCTACCGGCATCGTCTTGCGGGTGGAGCGCGAGAAAGGGGATCGCGAGGTCGTAGTCGTTGTTCGCGATCCGAGCGGTGCGCCGGTTTCAGGCGCGAGGGTCGGCTACTGGCCAAAGCGTCTGGGGCGGGCGGTTTCGGATGTACGGACTGACGAAAACGGGATGGCTCGGATCGCAGGCATGCTGGCGCGCGAGGTCTCGATCTACGCTTTGACGGACGCCGACTCCGAGTTTCTTTCGGCGCGGCAGCAAAAAATCGTTCCCGATGGACAGACGATCACGCTGTTGTTTCGTGCGGCGCAGCGGGTTCGCGGGCGCGTTCTCATGAAGTCGGGTGAGCCAGCACCGAGCGCGCGGCTCGATCTAAAGATCGACGGCGAGATCTGGGGCTGGAATTGCGACGCGCACGGGCACTTCGATTTTCCCGCTCCTTCGGACGCGCGCGAGATCGATTTCAAAATCACCTGGGAGACTCCGGAGGGGGCGCGCATGATCGCCGTTCGTAAGGGGGTGAGGGAGTGGGATACAGACCTTGTGTTCAAGTTGAAGAATCGCGATTGAGTGCAGGGTCGCCCGCAACGGGATCGGACACGAGCACCGGTCACGCTGGGATTCCCATCCCAGACGCCGCATAGGGCGCGGTGTCCGCGCACCTCTCGATGGCGACGGCTTGCATGGTTGGCTTGATTGCTGCAAACACGGAGCGGTTAGCAAGGAGAAGTATGCGCGTCTTTCTGGCCGCGATGCAGACCCCGTCACTTTGTGGTTCGACAGTACCGAAGTCGAGTTACAGTTGGATCGTAACGAACAGTGGCGGCGCCTACAGGACGCCGCAACTGCTCTTGAACGGCCTTGCGCGCTGCGGGCCATAAGAAACTTCGACCGGCTCCATCCAACATGCCTCATTGCCGCGACGGATCCTCCCTGGTTTGCCCTGAATGCTCTTGTTCGTTTGATCGGCGCACGCGTCTGAGGCTCCTCTCGCCTGTATTGTTCCGCCGCCTTCCGCAGCCGTGCCCTCATTGCGGCCTCACCGTCACCTACGGTGTTCAGGCGTGGCGGTGCGCGCGACTGGGTCTTCTCTTGTTTTTCTTGCCCGGAACCGTCTACGTCACACTTGTCGTGCGCGCGCTAGCGATTTCCGGCCGGGATGGAATTGCGCACGCGCTCGAGGGCGTCGAAGCGCTGCTTTCGGTTCCCATCATCTTGGGAGGCGTTTGCGCGAGCTACGGGTTTTTGACGCTCCAGTTGGAGAAAGCGGACGTATCCGCGAGCGAACGCGACTCAGGTTATGCGGATTCGAAGACGGATTGAGATCGAGAGCAAGCCTCTGTCACTCCCGTCCGGATGAAGTCACTACCATGTACCTAGCAGGGGAGCCTGCTTCGTGAACGCCGCGAGGTTGCGCCGCTCAGAATCATGTTGATCGGCGTCTTTTGGGGCCGGTGCCGGGATCCTTGAACCATCCCAGGAACCCGACTATGGGGTCTAGTTCCAGCACGGCAGCTTCGCAAGCATGACCAACGTGATCTGATTGTCGGTAGGAGGCGCGAACGTAGAATCGACACACTCTTTGTCCATGTCACGCGTTGCCGTGCGGATCGACGCGGCGTGTGCACCGTATCGTGCTCAGCATGTGGGAGCTGTTTGAACCCTGCGAGTGCTGTGTGGCAACTCTATGGTGGAAGTACCTATGCCGCCGCTCGATCCCAAGCTTCTGATGAAGCACCGCTCCTTCATGGTGGCCATTGCACGGCAACTGCTTGACGACTCTCATCAAGCCGAGGACGTTGCTCAGGATGCGATCCTCGCCGCACTGGAAAAAGACTCAGTCGGGGGGGCGACACGCGGGTGGTTCGGGGCCGTCGCTCGAAATCTGGCACGACTGAGGATTCGGAGACAGGCTCGACGCTTACGGCGCGAGCGATTGGTGGCCCAACCGGAAGCGTACGACTCTTCGGATCAGCTCGCCCACGTCGAGCTTCAGCGACAGATCGCGGATGAGGTGCTCCGGCTTGCCGAGCCGTACCGTTCAACTGTGATCGCGCGCTACTTTGAAGACCGAACGGTGCGGCAAATCGCGGCGGCGGAATGTGTTTCCCGGGACACGATCAAGACCCGACTTCGGCGCGCGCTCGTGCAGCTGCGCGGACGCCTCGATGGGGCGCAGCGCGACGGTGCACGGGCATGGATTCCGACATTGGTTCTGATCGCGGGCCACCGGCGGTTTTCCGTCGCGTCCACTGGAGTGTTGATCATGTCGAGCAAGTCTCTTGTGACCATTTCCACCGTCCTTGCGGTGCTGATGCTGTTTCTTGTCTTTGACCGACGCGGCGCTTCCCAGGGAGCGACCCGCGCTCGCTCCGGGCAGACACCCGCGCCTCAAACACTGGACCGCGCTGCCGAAAACTCGATGGACCACCCGGTCGATGTTTCGACCATTGATCGCCACCGAGATCTTTTTGGCGTTGTAGTTGACAGAAGTGGCAACCCGGTCGCCGGGGCTCGAATTGTGGCCATTCACTATCTGTGGTCCCGCACCGACGTGCTTGCGCGGTCCCCCGGAGTCGACGGTGTTCACACGACAAGCGCGTCGGACGGTACGTTCCGTCTTGCGCTCCGCCGACGTCAGGTGGTCAACCTTTGGGTGTCCGCTAAGGGTTTTGCGAACGCAGAGTTTCGATCCTTGCAGGCGGGTGAGCGAACGCGGGTCGTCTTGGCGCCTCCCGGCGCCTTGACCGTGTCGGTTGTGAACTCAAAGAGGGAACCGGTTGTCGGAGCTAGCGTACGCGTGCTCCGTCCCGGTGATGGCGCGGTGGTGAATCGTGCGTCGATGACGGACGCGACCGGGATCGCCCGCTTTGCAGATCTACCGGTAGGCATACAGGTTTCCGTGGGAGCAACGCATCCACGGCATGGTGCGCGGCTAGGCGCTGTGAAGGCCCTTGTCGGTGGCCGTGCGGAGATCGTCCTGCCGATAGGCGCTGTGTTCGCGGGGTCGGTCGTGGATGAGGCGGGAAAGCCGATTGCGGGCGCGCGCGTTGGTATGAGTTGGGCCCTTGTTCCGTCGACCCGAACAGACGCCGACGGGAGGTTCGCGATCAATGGATACGTCGGTGGCGATGTTTACCAGCAGCTTCATGTCGTCGCAACGGGTTATGCGAGAGCTCGACTGCGGGTCGGCGCGCGGTCACAGCTGCGCATTGTGTTGAAGGCGGAAGCGCGAATCGTCGGTCGCGTTATAGACGCAGCGGGTACCCCAATCGATGGTGCGCGTGTCGCAGCCCTATCGGAGGAGGACGGCACTCGGAGCCGTCTTAGTATCGGGCACGCGAACACCGGCACCGACGGCCGCTTCGAGATAGCCGGATTGGACCCGGGCCTGTTGCTAAAGGTATCCGTCAACGCTAGCGGATTTGGCCGTGTGACGTTCGCCACGACGCCTGAACGGGCTGGCGAACATGTAATCGGTGATGTCCAGCTCGGCGCCCCGCTCGCGGTCGAGGGCGTGTTACAAGACTCATCCGGCAAGCCTCTTCCGCGCTACGTCGTGACTCTCCGCGGGCCCGACGCATCGTGTGGATTGAACCCGGCGCGAACGAGAGAGGTTGGCGGCAGCATGCTGCACGTGCGCAACAACAAAGAACAACGTCATACCGATGATCTCGGCCGTTTTCGTTTCCCTGACTTATCGCCCGGGCAGTACGAGATATCTGCAACCCGCCAGGGCGGACGCGGCGGGCTCCGCAAAGTTGTTCTGCGATCGACGGACCTCTTTGACGTGAGACTTGAACTCGAGCCCGGGAGAGATTTCCGTGTGAGAGTTGTGACCGATCGTGGAGCGCCCGTGCCCAACGCGTATCTCATCGCGAACCACGAAGCTGGACAGAGCAACGGTACGACGGATGACGACGGCTATGCGCAGCTGTTTGTCAAGGGATCGGTAAGCCGTGTCAGGGTTCGGCACGTGTTCAGCACACCCGGTCAGCCTACGCCTTCGCTTGGGCCAGTGCAGCCGACTCGCGACATTCAAAGTGATGCCACAAGCGTCCAGATTGTCATGACGGAATGGATCCTTGTTGCGGGGCGGACCTTGTTTGCCGGAGAACCGATTGCTGATGCTCTTGTAACCGCGCGTTGGCTCGGAGGCGCCAAGACAATGACGACGAGCGCCAATGGCACGTTTCGATTCTCGGCACCTCCGGGTGCAGACGTGACAATTCGCGTGCTCGGGCGGCACGTACCCGCCAAGTTCGGCGGCTTTGTCAACGACCCGTCGTACACCAGTCAGCCAGTGCGTGTGAAGGCGGGCGAGGGCGCAATCGAGTTGGTTGTTGAACGCGTCAAGGAAGATCGAGATCTGACGGTTCATGTTCTTGACCCGGACGGCGAACCGCTCGCTGGTGTCGCGGTCGGGTTTTGGCCACAACGCTCCGGCCGAAACTCGCCGCGGCAAAAAACCGATGACGCCGGCGTGGCACGACTCAAAAAACTACCTGCGAGGGAGATTTCGATTTATGTCGTTGTCGCCGCTGACGCGGGGTTTCTTGAGCCTCGCCATGCGCGGCTTGTACCTGAAAGCCAGGTGCTTACGCTTCGTTGTCGCGCGCAACGACATGTTCGGGTTCGAGTGATTCACGCAGATGGCGAGCCCGCGCCCGGCGCACGAATCACATTGCTGATTGCTGGCGAAACTTGGGCGTGGAACTGCGATGGCGACGGGCAATATGTCGCCCCGGTGCCGTCAAGCGCGATGACCTTCGATGTTAGCGCGTCGTGGGACGCGCCGGATGGAACGCACCACACGGGTTCCCTTAAGGGACATCGCGTAGGCCACGCGCCGCCAACCGTTGTGCTAGGTAATACTGATGAGTAGATCCACAATTGTAGCGATCGTCTGGACGGTCGGCGTCGCTGCGCAGATCACACATGGCGCGCCGCCAGACTGGTTGCTCCCTCTAGACGCGTCGCCCTATGCGGCGATCGCCGACGTAGAAGCTGTACTGCAGGCGCGCGCGGGAGTGGTTCAAATCCAGCTCACGGCGTCGCGCCGGGCTCCGGAGAAGCGGACTCTTGTGGGCGCATTGCAGCGTCGCGAGGACGGTGGCTATTCCTTCTCGCCGTTGCGACAACATCATGGGGCTGTCGAGCACTGGTTTGTGCGCGGCGTCCCAGATGGGCGAGTCCGTCGGGGCAACCGAGTAATCGTCCGACTACGCGGCGTTCAACGTTTACTGGCGCTCTATTCCTTTGGTGCCTCATGCGAACGACTCGATGATCAATATGGTCGCGGCATGGCTCACGTCGCACGACGTGGAACGAAGGATGAGCCAGCAGAGGCGTATCACGAGCGAATCTATGGATTCGATGTGGAGGCGGTTGTCGCGACCCACGACGTCAAGAGCTATGAGCGCATCGCGCAAGCCTGGAATGACGCCGGAGCAACCATCGACGCTCAGGTAGCCGCTGGAGACTGGAAGGACGCCATCGAATCGGTCCATCAGCGGGATGAATGGGCACGCGTCTGCGACCAAGAGAGGACCGCCTTGCCGGCCCGGCGCTGCTTGCGACTAGCACAGCTTGTCGAGGCCGGGCCCAGCACGTGGTATCGACGGGACTATCGGGAGCTACCGGGACGGATCGCTGAGTGGAAAAGCTGGCCAATCGGATGGCGTTCCACCGTGCTGAGTTTCTTGGCGCCGCGCGTTGCTGGATGGGACGCTCAGCTTCGTCGCGCGACGGCGGAACGGCTTCTCGAACATCCTGAGGAAACCTCCCGCACACGTGGACTTGTCACGGCGCTGGGGTACGGCAAGCAGCTCGCCGCGAAACGCGAGCAAGCGAGGGAAGCCGCTCGCCAGATCGCCAGACGCTTGCAGAAACGCCTTGACACATTTCAGCTGGCAGAAGCCTGGATCGAGCTCGACCGCTTGACCAGGATTCCGTCTCAATTCCGCGGGAGGGCGCTACGCGATGCCGCGCTACTCCGGTTTCGTGCAACGCTGTCGTTTTGTCGCGCGGCCGAGGAGGGTGCGCGCAATGGGCGGGCGCTCAATCAAATCTTTGATGGGGCGATCAACAACGGCGCGGTGATCTCGAGAGTGTTTTCGATCCGCGTCGAGGACTTCATGCGGCAGCGTGTACTGCCCCTCCTCACGGCCGATCAGCGCCAGAGGGTCGCGACGCACCTTCTGGCGATCGCTCGAGAGGCCGGTGAAGCGCGGCGTATCGGTCGACTCCAGCACGGTCTTCTGCTGCTGGTTCCTTTCCGCTCCGAAGAGACGTCCGTCTTGGTGTCGGTGCTACGTAAACAACTGTCTGCGTCCGAGCGGAAGACGCTGGAATCCGTTCTCGTTCGATTGACATGGGAGGTGAAGTAATGCGAGTGTCATGGCTTTGCGGTCTGCTGTTTTGCACAGCGTGTTCGTCCGGAATCAAGATCGATGTCTTAGGCATAGAGAGTTCCGGCACGCGGAACGGCGCAGTTGCGATACGGTTCAACCGAGTAATCGACCCTTTGACGATCACGCCCTCCAGCGTATCGATTCCCGGGGCATCCGGCACCTTCCAGGTGCGGGGGGCGGATGTATTGTTCTTGCCGCGACTCCCGCAGTTGCCGGACAGCAGCGACGCTGGGCTCGCGCCGAATCGCACGTACACGGTCACTCTGGACAGTTCGATCCGAGGCCTGATTGGCGGTCGCTTCGCGGGACCGCAATCGCTGACCTTCGCGACCGGGGCGGATTTTGAACTGCAACCTGCGTTCGAAGCTCGGGCAGGAGCAAGCGTGGAAGTGATGGGTACCGTGCCCACAGCGGGTGAGAACGGTTTCGGCACGCTAACCGGGATCGATGATCGCCACCGCTTGTTTGTACGGTTCGATCCCGTTGTGATCGAGTTCGACCGTCCGATCACGCCGGGAGCGACGGCGGTCTCGGTGCGACGCATTGAAGAGCCCGATACGGAATTTGAGATCGTCGTAACAGTGACCCAAGACCGTGAACGTTCGCGTATGGAGATTCAGATCGTTGAGCCAGGAGCGTATCTGGAAGGCACCGTCCGCGACGGCAACTATGTTGTGTTGTTAGACGGCCTTCGAGGCCTCGGGGATGCACAGGAGGCTTCTTTCGAGCTTCGGTTTTCGACGGTTACGACCGACTGTGAGTTGACCGAACGCGGACCCTCGTTTCGCGACCATGACCGCGACGGCCAGATCGACATTGGTGGCCTCGTGACGCCGAACGAACTGGCAATACACGCGGTTCCCTTCGTGGGTGGTCTGGCTACGGCGCAGTCCGGCGTCGAGCCGGCATCGCCGAGTACCGAGGAAACGACCGCAAACTGGGCAGGCGTCGCCTTTTGGACGGGGCGCGAAGTGCGCTACGACAATGCGACGGAAATCGCTGCCGGGCTGCGACTTCGTGGGCAGGGACGAAACGCCGCTACACCGATCTTCTTGCCGCTTGCCGGGAAAGCGACAGATGGCGACTTAATCCTGATTGGCGATGAGGCCTGCGACCTATTCACAGGTGACGAAACGACGGGCCAGATTGTGTTTCATTATCGACGCGTCTTGATTGAGACGACCGAGGCTGGGCGTCCGAGACTCACTGGGCACGGTTTGTTTCCGTTGGTCATCATGGTTGAGCGCGAGGCCGTGATCACGGGCGACATCGACGTGACCGGCGTCACGTCTGTAGGCACCCAGGGTGGTCTTGGTGGACCAGGCGGTGGCCGCGGAGGCACCAAAGGCGACCTTGGCCAAGCACCAGCCAACGTTCGCGGCCGACTGACGGGTTTGATTGAGGGTGGGGCAGGCGCGGGGGCCATCGACCCCACCGACGATTTCACGGATCCAGACGTGCTCGTCTGTGGCGGCGCCGGAGGTGATGGCAACGAGACGCTGGGCGGCGGCGGTGGTGGCGGTCTTTTCTGTCTCGCATGTCCCGCCGACATCGTCCTTGACCGGGACGGTTACGCGGCACGGATCAACGCGGGAGGCGGCGGCGGTGCCCAGGCGGGTGGTGATGGCGGAATCTGCCTCGTCAGCGGGGCGATCCTTCGCCGTGGCGCCGCGGTAGTCGATGCAGGAGCTGCGGGGAGGATTTACCTCGCCGACGCGAACGGATCGGGCGGAATTGATGTATACGGTGACGGCGCGCGCGAGGTCGGATTCGGGAAGACGAGCATCGTCACCGAATTCACAGACCTTGTTGCGGATACGTCTTCAGTCAACAGCGTTAAGGTCGTCTCCAACGCACCGGAGTTTCCGTACTCGATTGACAATCCGGCTGGCCGCGCCATTCGCGTTTTTGTGGATTCGATTGAGGGAACCGCCGCTGGACCAGACTTCACGACGGGCACTCTCGACACGATGGAGGTCGCCCTCCACTTTGACGGTGTCACCTCGAAGAGTCGAGGGGAGCCTCAGTATGTGTCGCGAGATTTCATCGCACCCGGCGCCGCGGTCAAACGTTTTGTTCGCTTCCGTATCGTCTTCGATCTGATGTTGATCGGTGGGCGCGAAATGCTCTTGGACAGTTTTGCGCCACCTGGCCATCAACTACGTGACGTAGCACCCAATATCGACGCAGAAGTTGCTCCCGGAGTACCGGCCGTTAGCTCGGTGAAGGCAAGAATCTCGTGCGGGGATCGGGTGCCAAACCGGTAGCGCGAGGACCGACGAGAACGACTCTGACGGAGTCCGAGTGTTCCTAGGCCGTGGCAGCCGCTTCTCGCTGCCGCGCATTGACGCTGGTGTTCATTTTTCGCCGGACGAGCCGTGGCGTGAACTCCCAATACGCGGAGCCGGGCCGCCGCCCGGACAACAAGGTAGCGTTGACGAGGTACGGATCACGAGCATCGCTCTCCTCGATTTGCGCGTTGTGTTTCCAATCACAGGATGCGCCAGACAACCAAGGCGCATCGAGCGGCGAAAGAAAACAGAGGAGAGCGCGGGGTCGCTGCCAGAGAACCGGGCAGCGATGGGATTGGAATAGGGGTCCGCGCCCTCTCTGCGCTCGGCAATCTAGCAAATCGCTTGCGGCAACGTCAATCTCGCGTGTCTACGTCGCTGGGCATGCGAGTGCCGTGCTTCGTTAGCGGAATCGGATCTACGGCGCGAACTGCCCGCGCTGTAGCTGCGTCACGAGGTCTGCGGACGTGAGTGCCGCCGATTGAATGCGCTCGACTCGGGTGCGTGACGAAGATCCCGCAGGGAGTTCACGCAGAACCATGTCCACACTTCCGAGGACCGCCGCAAGCATGTTGTTCAGTTTGTGGGCCACGTCTTCTATGGCTGCGCGCTGTTCATCGATGTGAGTTTCTAGTCGTTCACATGTGACCTGGACCGCATCGCGTTCTGCGCAAACACGGTCATATTCAGCCCGAGTGAATGTCATGACGACCTCGACCCAAGCCCCACAATCCCATCGCGATAGTAGTTGTGCCGTGCGCCTCGTCCAGTTTTTGGTGGAAGTAGGGCGCGAGCAGGCCGGAGGGGGCCAGTCTCACTCGCGCCCAGGAAAGGTTATCGACAGCCTACTGTCAAAATGAATGGCGGGCTACGGCATTCGATACAGCCTCTACGGAATTGCTACCGTGAGCGACGCTACGCGGACTGGCCAGAGAGCCCATGAAGCCGAGGCTCCCGTCGCAGCTATCGAATACGCCGCTCCGAGATCCTGAGTTTGAGGCGCACGTGTGCCACGGCGACCGCGCGCGCCTTTGTTGCCTCTTGCAACGCAACATTGAAAATGTCTTGTCGTGGCCGGTTTCTCTCACTACATCGGCACGGTTGTCCCCCGGCTGGCGCAGCCACGCATGCAAATCATCTTCGTCTGGTCTTAGATCTGACGTGTCAGGAGCCGCACGTCTCAGGTCGCACTTCCCGAACGCGGTCGGACCAGAGCTGTGTCCCTATCGCTCGCCTCGTGTTCTCTGCACGCCCAGCTCGCCGTAGATGGTCGTTCATCTTTCTCTCCATGCGTGGACCGCAAATGCCATCCATTGGCGCGCCGAGATGCACACACCGACGTACTACCTAGGCCGCCGAGGGGCCGGCCGCGGCGCTGCATCTTTTTCGACCGGACCTAGGGGGGCGATCGGTGTTTTCGCAGTGATATTCATCCTCGCGAGAACCCGCGACCTGGACTTTTCGTAGTCATCTCGCACGGTCCTTGTAATCAAACCATCGACACGCGTAAAAAAAATGACTGCGGCCTTGAGGTCGAGCGCTGGCGAATGAGCGAGCACGCGTAGCGTTTGCGCCTGGTGCCGACGGACTTCGGTCGGGTCCGCGAGTCGCGCGGCCCTCCGCCAGTATTCTGCCAAAGCAGTCAGCGCCGCAGCGCTTCCGTTCCATGCGAGCCCTTGCGCGCACCCCGCTTGGAGGTACGCCTCACGGTACGCGGCATCCTGGCTCGTGGCCGCCTCGATTCGCTCGGGGGCCAGGCCCGCGCGAAGGACGGCCAGGGCGCGTGTTGAGTCTGCGTGTGTGCCGAGGGCGCGCCAATAGAATTGCCGCGCGACGCCTTCGCGAGAGCGGTTCTCTGCGAACCGCTTGCCTAGAAGCTCGACGGACCCTGCGATCTTCAGCCCTTCGTGCACTTCACGCATGAACGAAGCCCTGTCGATCGTGCGCTTTTTTTGGCGGAACGCGTGGTCGTAGAGACCCGCATGAAACGTGGACACCCGGTCGGGCCCGAGTGCGATCCAGCCCATCGGTGCACTGTGCGATGGCGAGCCCCAAACTCGATAGGCTCTGTGCCCGTGGGTGTCTACGAATTCCTCAATCAGAACTAGAGCTTCACCGTGAGCCTGCGCCTCCGCAGCTTCGGCGCCCCCGATGATGCCCCGGGTCTGTAGCATCGATTGGTTTAACTCTCCCTTGAGAACTTGCGTGATCTGGAATCCGTCTCCGTTCACCGCTCCCAGCGCAACGATTTCGGACGCGGCGAGCCTCCAGGTGAGGGGGACCGCCGCGGCACTGCTCATGCTGGCGGAAGTTCGTTCTGTGCTCACGAGTTTTGCCGTCGCATAGCGAGCCGCGGGTTGCGATGTTGCCTTGGTCGACGTCGAGCCGTGACCCGGAAGTGACGCCGCCTCGTCTTTGCGCATTAGCAGGAACGCGCCCGCCGAGAGGATCACGACCGCGGCTGCGACCTGGACGCGCGCCCACCGCGAGGCGACGATGCCCCGCCCGATGCGTCGCCGAAGTTCTTCGCGCAGGGGCGCGGGACTCAGCTGTGTCAATTCAAGTTCCAGATGATCCATGACTCCTCCTTGCATTTTCAGTCTCCAGAAGTTTCCGCAAAGCCTTGAGACCGTACCGGTAGCGTGATGCCGCTGTGTTCGGCGAAATGCCGATGCAGGCGCCGATTTGCGAGAGCGTGAGCCCTCCCCATATCTTCAACACGATGGTCTCCCGTTGGTCCCGATTCAGACGGTTCAACGCCGACTCAACCGTCTGAACGCGCTCGGCGTGTTCGACGGCGCACTCGAACGAAACGTCGTATGTTTGGCTGGCGCACACGGTTTCGCGAACCTGCCGGCGTGACCGCGAGCGGTGCGATTTGCGGATGGCGTTGCGCACGCACGAAAACAAGTACGGAAGCGGGTCCGCAACGCGTCGCCGAGTTTTCCAGAACGCCACGAATCCATCGTGAACCGCGTCCTCGGCCTCCGTTACGGACGGCACCCAGTGACGCGCGTAGAGCATGAGCGCAGGCCCATGCACGCGTAACCATTCGTTCCAATCGCACGGAGAATCAACCATCTACTAGAGTATGGATCCCGCGGTGGCATCGATTCGTCTATCCGCGAAGGAAATTACATGCCGGAACTCTAAGCGGCGTGCCCATTCGCCAAAGTCGCAGAACCCAGCCTTCCTACGCGGCGTCTGAAGCTCTCACAGCAAAAGGCGATTGTCCTTCCGGTATCGCGCGCCTCGGAGGCGCAAGAACGTCGAGGCGCGGCCAGCGGTGGGGAGACGGCACCTGACATCGTTCCGCCCCTGTCGCGGAGTCGCGTGGACCCGATCAACCGATCTCGCGGGAATCGTCGATCAACTCCTTGCCGCGATCGAAGATACCTTCCGCGATCTTTTGTGCCATCAAGTTGACGCGGTAGTACCGCTCCTCCACGATCTTGCCCGAACTCCAACGCTGCCAGTGGATGCCGTCGATCTGGTGTCGAATTCCAGACTCGTAGACGAACGTGCTCTGGTTGCGGAACGCACATGTCTTGTTTTCGGCGTCGAGCGAGCAGCGAGAGACGTGGCCGTCGACGCTCCTCGCCCGCGAGATGAATCGCTCTTGCTTCGCGCGACACTCGACCTTGCCGAACAGATGGTCGTTGTCGAACATCACGCAGGCGTCGTCAAAGTAGCGGTCGAATGCGCCGAATGGATCGCCTTGGTTGAGCAATTGAATTTGGTCGCGCACTGCGTCTTCGACTCCCATTTTGATCACAGCGGGTGATTTTACGTGCAGTCACCTTCGCGAGGAGCAACTGGGGGAGGTTCGACTGAGAATCCAGTTCGATCTGAGTGCCGGCGAGTCGAATGCGAAGCGATCAGGAAAGTGCGTTACTTGCGTGGGGGGGTCTTGCGAAGTCCCGAGCAAATTGACCGGACTTGGTGCGCGCGGCATCTGTGGTGGTAGAGGCGCAAAGTGCTGGACGGGCCTACGGGTCGGCGTCGCAGTGTTCGCGCGACTCGAAAGGAAATGATCATGAGTAAGGTTCAAGTAATGTGGCTGGCGCTTGCGTTGTTTGTCGGCGCGTGTGGAAGCGGCGGTGGAGCGGCAGCGATCGATACTGAATTCTTGGCCGTGCCCCAAGAGCCTTCGTACGCAGGTCCGTCCGCGTCCTTCGAGTTCCGGGGAACGGGACCTGTCGCAGGTTTTGAAGCACGCGTGGACGGAGGCGACTTTTTCGCCGTCGAATCGCCGTATGAGTGGCCGGTCGTGGAGGAAGGGGAGCACAGGTTTGAGGTGTGCGCGGTGGACGTGATGGGTCGGCGCGATACGACACCCGCTATGCATACTTGGAACGTTGGCCCCGCCGTACGAACCGTAATCGTAGAGGCTCCGTCGCTACGCACGACGCGTGACACGGCCACGCTCCGATTCGAGTCGCATGTTGAACGAGCGCAATTCCACGCGCGCTTGGACGCTGTGGAGCTGGGTGTCGTCGAAAGCCCTCTCCTTCTCGATGGTCTCAAGCCAGGTCCTCACGCCATCGAATTGTGGGCGGTCACTCCGAGCGGTTTTTCGGAAGTCAAGCCGGTGGCTTGGAACTGGTCGATCGTCGCCCCCGACGTGGAGGTAACGTTTCCACCGCCGCGCAGTATCACCAGTGCGGATCGGATTGCGGTGTGCGGCATCGTGCGTTCGGAATTCGGCGTCGTCAGCGTGGTCGTCAACGGCGTCCCCGCAACGACAAGGGACGGATTCGCAACTTGGGTCGCCGAGGTTCCGGTCGGCCTGGGAGAAACGAAATTGGCGATCCAGTGCATGGACGACGAAGGCGCTGTGCTCGAGTTGGATGGGCCGATCGTGGAGTCGCGCGGGCCGTACTTGCAGTCGCCTTCCGGTGCTGTGCACGATGCACAGGAGGGGCGCGTTCTCGTTTTCGACGCGGCGAAAGCAGCGGTGTTCGCGGTCGACATTGAGTCA
>JAJFFF010000024.1 GCA_021776785.1 Planctomycetota bacterium
GGCGTTGACTTTTTGGATTGAATTCTCAAACTTCTTCATTGGGTCTCCTTCCTTTCGTTGAAATTCAAACCTTCAACTGGGACGTAAGAGCCCGTGGGTCATGCCCAGGGGAGGAGGCCCGTTTACGACATCAGGTCAATCCGCAGTCGCGGGACGTGCCCGGAATCGCGCCACGCCGTCGAAGCGATTGGCGCGATTCGCGGCCGCCGTCGACGCCGCCCGATGGACCTGGTTCCGGATCTGGCAGACCTGGTTTCGAAATCGCGTGGTGCCGCCGAAATCGCGTGGTGCCGCCGGATTGACCTGGTTCCGCATCGGCCGGTAGTTCCGCATCGGCTGCCCGCCCCCAGTCCGGGCGGGCGGCGATGTATTGCCGGGGCCGCCGTTTTTTGGGGAGCGTGGTCGAAAAGTCCGCTCTTGTTCGACGGTGAGGTGAACAAGGAGAATGATTCGATGCGTTATCTGCTCTTGATTGCTACCGACGATGCTTCCGGCCATCAGCTTCCGCCTGACGAGGAGGCCGCGATCATGGCCGAATATCAGGCGTTCACCGATGACCTGCAGGCTGCAGGGGCCATGCTCGGCGGCGAGCGCCTTCATCCCTCCAGCACCGCGACGACCGTGCGCGTCCGCGACGGCGAGGCGTTGATCACCGACGGTCCGTTTGCTGAGACCAAGGAGCACCTCGGCGGCTACTACATGATCGAGGCCGCCGATCTCGACGCCGCCGTCGCTTGGGCCGCCAAGATTCCCGGTGCTCGCTTCGGCAGCGTTGAGGTGCGGCCGGTTTGGGGGTAGTCACTTCGTGAGGAGTGCGCAGCGCGCCATTGAGCGCGTCGTTCGCGAGGAGTCCGGCGCGATTGTGGCGGCGCTTATTCGTGCGACGGGAGACTTCGATCGTGCCGAGGACGCCTTGCAGGAGGCGTGTGCCGAAGCGCTCGCGACTTGGCCGGCAGCCGGGTTGCCCGACAGCCCCGCCGCTTGGCTCACGACCGTGGCGCGGCGTCGCGCCATCGACCGCCTGCGTCGCGAGTCCGCGCGCGGAGCGAAACAAGCCGAAGCGCTGCGGCGCCGCGACGTGGAAGCCGAGGAGCGCTTGACCGCGATGGACTCTCCCGAGCCGCGCGACCGGTTGCGCCTTGTTTGCACGTGCTGTCATCCGGCTTTGAAAATGGAAGCGCGCGTCGCGTTGACGCTGCGCACGCTCGGCGGTCTGACGACCGCGGAGATCGCGCATGCGTTCTTGATACCCGAGCCGACGATGGCGCAGCGTCTTGTTCGCGCGAAGCGCAAGATTCGCGCCGCCGGGATTCCGTTTCGCATTCCTCCCGACGACGCGTTGGAGGATCGACTGTCCGCCGTGCGCGCTGTTCTCTATCTCGTGTTCAACGAGGGGTACGCGGCGACTTCTGGAGAAGCTATCGTGCGTCAGGAGCTTTGCGCGGACGCCATCCGCCTGACGCGCGATCTGGTCGCGCTTGCGCCGAAACATCCGGAGTGCGTCGCTTTGCTTGCGCTCATGCTGTTGCACGACGCGCGCCGCTCCGCCCGTGAAGACTATGCGGGCGACGTCGTCTTGATGCGCCACCAAGATCGGACGCGTTGGAATCGCGCGCAGATCGCGGAGGCACTGCAGTGGATCGATCGCGCGTTGGCCGCCGGCGCCAAGGGGCCCTACGCGTTGCAGGCGTCGATTGCGGCGCTGCACGCCGAAGCGCCGAGCGCAGACGAGACGGACTGGCCCCAAATCGCGGCGCTGTACGGCGCGCTCTTGCAGCAAACGCGGTCGCCCGTCGTGGCGCTCAACCGCGCGGTCGCGATCGCGGAAGCCGAGGGGGCGGCCGCGGGCCTCGCGGCGACCGAGCCACTTGCCGACGAGCTGCGTTCGTACGTGTGGTTTGACACGACGCGCGCGGAGATGCTAAGTCGACTCGGGCGTTTGGACGAGGCGCGCGCGAGCTACGTACGCGCGCGAACGCTTGTGCGTAACGAATCGCAAGCGCGTTTCGTGGACCGACAAATCGCCGCGTTGGAACAACGACAAACCGAGAGGAATCAGTGAGATGACGATACGGATGCTGTGCTTGGGATTGGGGCTCTGTTTGTGCTCGCGCCCGGGACTCGCGATTCCCGAGCATCCACTCAAGCCGCTTGTGTTCTTGCTGGGGGAGTGGAGCGGCGAAGGAACGCATCCGTACGGCTCGTATCAGGAGACGCAAAAAGCCACGCGCGGCGTTGCGGACTCCGTGTTCGAAGTGCGCACCAAGAGCATGATGGGCGACCGCGTCGTACACGAAGACCTGCGCGTGTTTTCGTGGGACGCCAAGACCGAGCAGCTGCGCATGCGTCAGTGGACCGCGCATGGCGTCGTTCGTGTCTACACCGGGCAAGTGAAAAAGGACGGGAGCGCTGTCTTTGTTGAGTCCGCGCACGAGGGGCGAACCGACGAACGGTGGCGCTACACGTTCCTTCCGAGCAAGACGCCCGGGTTTCGATACCGCGTCGACGTCGACCGTGGCGAGGGATGGAAGCCGTTCGTGTCCGGAGAGCTGAGCCAAGAGGCCAAGAGTCCCCACACCGTCGGCGGCCTCGGTATGCGGCAGTACACGACGAAGATCGGCGCGATGAACGCGCAGATTCACCACCCCGATGGCGACGGCCCGTATCCCGTGTTGGTTTTTTCGCCGGGCGGCACGGCGGACTCGGTCCAGGGATATGCACACTATGGCAAGTGGTGGGCGACGTGGGGGTATGTGACCGTGATCGTCGCGTTCAACGACGCGACGGCGACGGAGCGCGCGCCCAAATTCAAACAAGCACTGGACTGGCTCGAACAAGAAAACACGCGCGTGGGATCCCCGCTCCAAGGAAAGATCGACGCGAAGCGAATGGCCGTCGGGGGCCACTCAAAAGGTGGCGACGCAGCCCTGCGCGCGGCCCGCACCGACTCGCGCGTACGCGCCTGCCTTGCCCTCGCACCGTCGGGTCCGATGGAAAAAATCGAGGGCAAGAACGCCTGTCCCTCGTGCATCATCATCGGGAGCCAAGACCGTTTGCTCGAAGCGGCCACAAAAGCGCACGAGGCCGGACCGGCCGAACGCCACTTCATCAAGATCGACGCGATGTCGCACATGCTCGGCCCGAGGGCGGCGGCGCTCAAGCTCGTGGCCCGCGGCACGGCCTTTCTAAACTACGCACTGAAAGGCGACGAGCGGTACCGCGCGCACTTGGCGGCCGAAGAAGACGGCGTCCATGTGCGGAAGGCTCGTCGCTGACGGGCGCGATCGCGCGCGACCGCGCGCCGCGCGAGAGTCCGAGGCGCGCCACACTACGGGCGTGGGGAGACCAACGAGCACTTTGCGCCACTCCCCGCATCCGCTACGGTGAGCGATCGTATGGAGTTGGACGCCGCGTTCCGGATCGCCGTTTTCGATTGGCTCACGCAGCTCACGGCGTTGCGATCGGACTACGTGGTGACGTGGAAAGAGCTTTCATCGTTTCGATTTCGCGGGGAACGCGCGACGCTGATTGGAGCGGAAGGAATATGGAAGCCACGCCAACTCGAGCTTCCGATCTCTGTCGCGACCGCGCCTCCGAAGCCGGGGCGTTCTGCACCGTACGATGACGAGGTCGGCGACGGCGGGACGCTTCGCTATATGTATCGCGGGACGGACCCGCAACATCCCAGCAATGTTGGGATGCGTCGCCTGTGCGAACTGCGCAAGCCGCTCGTTTACTTTTACGGGATCGAGGCAGGGCGCTACGTTGCATTTTTTCCGACGTACATCACAGCGGACGAACCGGCGCAATTGAGCGTGACGTTGCAGGTTGACGATGCTTCGACGGTCGAATTTGGAATGCCTGCGGTATCCGAGGGTGTCCAAGCTCGGCGTGAGTACGTTACGGTTGCCGCGAAGCGCCGGTTGCACCAGGCCGGTTTTCGCGCGCGGGTGATGCGCGCGTATCGGCAGCGCTGTGCGGTCTGCAACCTAGCCCACGAGAGCCTGCTTGACGCGGCGCACATTGTGCCCGATCGCGATCCGCGCGGCGTCGCGGCGGTGAAAAATGGGCTGTCGCTATGCAAGATTCACCACGCCGCGTACGACACCAACATCTTGGGGATCGACCCCGACCACGTCATTCACGTGCGCGGTGACATTCTCGACGAGATCGATGGGCCGATGCTGCAGCACGGCATCAAAGAGAACCATGGGCAGCGCTTGCTTGTTGTGCCCAGCCGCACGGAGCAGCGGCCAAGCGGCGAGTTGCTCGACTTACGATTCGCAGAGTTCCGGCGCGCGAACTGAAGGACTGTCCCGTTGGTCTGCCGGGCGCGCGCGTGATCGCTTCACGAGTGACGTCCGCGTTCGACTCGTTTTTTTTTCCCGGCGCGGTGTCGTGTTGGCCTCGTCCGGTAGCCTTGGGGCGTGCGGTATCGCTGGATTCTCTTTGACGCGGACGGGACGTTGTTTGACTACGATCGCGCGGAGTCGTGTGCGTTGGAACAGGTGTGGCGCGACTTGGCGCTCCCGCTCCGTTCTTCGCTCTTGGCCGATTTTCGTGCGGTCAACGCTTCGCTTTGGGCGCAGTATGAACGGGGCGAGATTGAACAGGACTACTTGCGGGTCGAGCGGTTTCGACGTTTGCTGCCGGGCGCGTCGGTCGATTTTGAAGCCTTGAGTTCGCGGTACCTCTGGTTTCTTGGCGAGAGCGGGTTGTTGTTTCCCGGCGTCGCGAACTTCTTGGGCACGTTGCATGGCCGCGTGCCGATGGCGCTCGTGACGAACGGAATCGCGGATGTCCAGCGGCGGCGGTTGGCGCGGGCGGGCATCGAGGGGCTGTTTGAAGCCGTCGTCATTTCGAGTGAGGTCGGCGCGGCGAAACCGCATGCCGGTTTTTTTGATGCGGCGTTCGACGCGTTGGGCGCGGCGGCGGGGCGTGATGTGTTGATGGTCGGCGACAACCTGCACGCGGACGTGGCGGGCGGAGCGGACTACGGTCTCGCGACGTGCTGGGTGAATCCGGCGGGCCTGACGCGCGACGCAGGCGTTCGCGTTGACCACGAAGTCGCTGCCGTGACGCAGTTGGCGCCTCTGTTTTCGCACGAGTAGCGGCTCGAATTTTTCAAAACTTGGACGCCGAGCTTGACGCGGGGTCAATATGTGACAATATAGTCACATGAAGACGCTGCATCGACCGCTGGACGAGCGCGGCGACTCCGTTTGGAAGGCTTTGGCGGACGGAACGCGGCGGACTTTGCTCGACGTGTTGCGGGGGGGGCCGAAGACGACGGGCGAACTCTGCGCGCTTTTTGAGATGTCTCGCTTTGGCGTGATGAAGCACCTGACGGTGTTGGAGGCGGCGGGGCTGGTCGTTGTCGAGCGGCGTGGCCGCGAACGGTGGAACCATCTCAACGCGGTTCCGATTCGCGAGGTCTACCGGCGTTGGATGATGCCGTTCGCCGCCGTAGGCGCGGACCGGCTCTTGAAGTTGAAACGAGTTGCCGAGCGCGCCAACGACGCGGTTCCGGCAAAGAAAACGACACCGAAGTCGAAGGCGACGCCGAACTCGAAGACGAAGACGAAGAAAACGACGAAGAACAAAAAACGGAAGCAAACGAGAAGGAGACGAAAGTGAGCAATGCAATTGCTGGTGCGGCGCAGGTCCAGGACCTGATGATGGAGGTTGTGATCGAGGCGTCGCGGGAGCGGGTGTGGGAGGCTCTTGTCGAGCAGACCAACGATTGGTGGCACAAGGACTTCTACACCGGGGCGGGTGCTCTCGGATTTCATCTGCAGCCGAAGTTGGGTGGCTGGATGTTTGAAGACTGGGGCGATGGCGGCGGGCTGATCTGGGGCACTGTGATCGGCGTGCGTCTACACGAGATGCTGCAGGTTGCCGGCGACTCCAGTCCGGATTGGGGCGGACCGAACCGCGGCATCATGGCGTGGACGTTGGCCCCGGCGGATGGCCGTGAAGATGTCACCGTCGTTCGCTTCCGGCATTCGTTTCACGGCCATGCATCGGACTCGACGCGAACTTCGCTCGACGACGGGTGGCGCATGCTGTTCGAGGGGTGCCTGAAGCCGTTCGCCGAAGCCGGTGCGCGCCCCAACAAAAGCAAAGCATAGCCCGATAGAGCACCAAAAAAAAACCAAAACGACAGGCCCCTGCAGGCCATCCAAGGCGGTACCGGGTTGAGATTTGGTCGTCGTAAGCCCCGAATTTATAAGTGGTTAGAAGCGTGGGCTGCGGCATTTGTGCCGCAATTCCGCCTGATCCAAAAGGAGGTCAATTTGCTAGTCGGCGTCCAATCGGGTGTTTCAAGGCGGTTTCCGAAAATCGGCTCGTTTCGTGCCTCTCCAAAGTGCGTCATCAATGCCGCACTTCGACGTTGTAAGTAATGCATTGACAGTCGCTTACAACAAAAAAAATCGAACCCGGTACCGCCTTGGGGGGCGGATGGGGTGTTGGGTGTTTTGGTTTTTTTGCTCCTTGTTTAGGGGTTGGCGCATCCGGCTAGGTATCCGGTGGCCCACGCCCACTGGAAGTTGTAGCCGCCGATTCGTCCGTCCACGTCCAAGATCTCGCCGCAGAGCTGGAGCCCGGTGCAGCGGCGCGACGCCATGGTGTCGAGGTGGACTTCGTGGAGCGGAACGCCACCGGCGGTCGCCTCCGCCTGATTCCAGCCGCGCGTGCCGGTGACGGGAACACGCATCTCCGTGGTTTGTTTCACGAGCTCTTTGCGGTTGGCCTTCGAGAGCTCGTGACCCTTCGTCGTCGGATCAACACCGGCGCGCTCGCAGAGAAGTCGCGCAACGCGCTCGGGAAGATCGTGTCGCCACTCGCGCAGCACCGTTTTTTCGCCCAACGATTGAAGACGTTGGTCTAGCATGCCCGCGTCCGCGCCCGGGATCCAGTTCATGACCAAGTGGGCGCCGTCATCGCCAAGCTGCGCGAACTGAAGATGCCGGCTGATGTCCATCGGCGCCGGGCCGGAGATGCCAAAATGCGTGCACAGCATCGACGCGGTTCGTGCGTGCAGCCGCTTGCCGGTTCCCGAACGGACCTCCAGCGTGACGGGTAGCGTGACGCCCGACAAGAGCCGCACGATGCATCCCTCGGCAACATACAAACCGACCAAAGCCTGCAGCAGGTGGGGCGTTACCGAATGGCCCAGCGCGCGCACCATTTCAAAGCCCGCCCCGTCGCTTCCGGATTTCGGGAGGCTCTTGCCTCCCGTCGCCAGCACAACGCGCGAAGCGAGCCACGTAGTGGGGCCGTCCGCGCCCTGCGTGGTGACGCGAAACTTCGCTCCTTCACCGGACTCGTCTTTTTCGATCGCGTGCACGCGTTGGGGGTACACGACGCGCGACCCGGCCGCGTTCACAGCATGCAGGAGCGCGTCGAGGACGGTCCGGGCTTTGTCCGTGACCGGAAACAGCTTGCCGGTTTCTTCGCGTTTGAGTTCGACGCCGAGTTCCGCAAAGAACTCGACGGTGCGCTGCGCGTCGAAGCGCCGGAGCACCTTGCGGATCGCGTTGGCACTGGATCCCGCGTAGCTCGTTTCATCGACGACGTCGTGCGTGACGTTGCAGCGGCCGCCGCCGGCGACCAGAATTTTCGCGCCGAGCGTGCGCGCGCCCTCGAGGACAACGGCCGGCCGCCCGCGACGTCCGCTCCAAATCGCGGTCATCAATCCGGCGGCGCCGCCACCCACGATGACGATCGGCGCTGACTGCTCCACGTCGGGTCCGCGCGTCAATCCGAGCGACGCGCGAGAAAGATCACTTCTTCGATCTCGTCGCCTTCTTCGATGAACTCGTCCTGAATCGTGACGTGGTGCAAGCGAAACTCCGGATACACCTCTTCGAGTACGTCCGCGAACTCCAAATCATCTTGCGACGACCACACGCCCAACACGCCGTTCGGCTTTAAGTGTTCGATGACCTGCCGCTGCCCGTGCCACGTGTAGAACGGCTCGTTTTTTTCGTCGAGACGATCAAACGGACAGTGATCCACGTCGATCAAAATCAGGTCGTAGCGAGGCGTGTCGCCGACGTACGGACTCAGCATTTTTGCGTACACGTCGGAGTGCTGCACGGTGAGGCGCGGCTCCACGTTGAGTTGCGCGGACAACGGAAAGCGACCGGTCGCCATCCAGTCAATGACAGCCGGCACAGCGTCCATCACGGTCACGTGCGCCACGCGCGGATCGCGTAAGACCGCGCGCGTCGTGTAGCCGAGCCCGAGGCCGCCCACCAAGACATCGAGAGGCCCCGGCCCGTCGTGCATGGCCAACGCACTCGTGCTCAGCTCCTCTTCGGAGTCAAAGTTGATCGTGCTCATCAACATGTCGTCGTTGACGAGGATTTCGATGATCGGCTCGCCGTCGCGCCCCGGGATCTTGCGCTCCAAGAGTTCGAAAACGCCCAGGGTGGTGTCCGCGCGGTCGAGAATGGTGATGATGTCGTCGTCGTTCATGCTGGCTCTGGCTGGCGGAGTATAGCTTGCCCGTTGGGATTTTCTTCGCCCGCGCCGCGCCGATGGCTTGATTGTCCTAAGCGCGCGATCAACGGGGCGCGAATTTCATGTCGATCGTTTGTCCCGCGACGACGCGGACAAAACGAATCTGTTCGAACCCGTCGGTCCACAGCCGGACCGTGTAGCGGCCGGGTGCTAGGTCTTCGATCGTGCCGGACGCGCCGGGGTCCGCGGCCGCGGCCGCAGCGAACGTTCGGTGTATGGAACCGAGATCACTGGACGCGATCTGGAGACCGAACTTCGTTCTTGTTTCGAGGTCGAGTGCGTAGGTGCGCGTCACGTTGCTCGGGCCATGCGTTACATCGATACGCCAGTCCTCGGGGCGCCACACTCCCGGCGGGTGGACCGCCAGGCGCAGGTGGCCGGCGCGACGCAATACGATCGGCTTGGTCAGATCGCGCGCCGTGGCGATGCCCATGCCGAGTGCCGAGACCTTAATCGGACTGGCGACGCGGCGTTGCGTCGTGAATGTTCCGTCGCGCGCCGAGATCGTTGTGCGCACGGAACCCTGGCCGAGGAGACTTTCGATTACGGCACCGGCGACAGGAGCACCGTCCTCGGTGACAACACGGCCCCGCTCCGGTGCTTGCAGGTGTTCTTGGACGGGATTGGGGATCGTGTATTCCCGGACCACACCCTCAGCGGGCACGTTCCAGGTCGCATCCAGCACCCTTCCGTCCGACGTTTGCAGCGAGAAGGCACCTGTTGGGTCGAGCCTCCACGCGACGACGCCGGGTTCGGGGTCGTTTGTTTCGAACGCCGGCCCCTTGAGCTCCGCCAAGGACGTAGCGGACTTGCCGTTGGCGAACCGCATGCGCACTTTGCGAACGATGAGACCACGCATCTTGATGACGACTGGCGCGTGGTCGGGCTCCGCCAGCGTCTGAATGCTCATCTCTGCGGGCGCGCGTTTGGCCGCGAAACTGTACGCCGATTCAGCACGCACGATAACGGTCGTGCCCGGTGGCACCGCCAGGCGGAGCGGCTGGATACCGTCTTCCCCCGTGGTCTCGGGCATGCCGAACGAGTTGGTGATGAACATTGCGTCCAACGACAGCGGCGCGTGCGGAAGGATCACGTTACCGCCGCGGCCTAGCCGTGCCCCGACGGGGCGCCATGCCGGCAGGCGCCATCGAACCAGGATCCAATCGAGCGGCGCGCCGTCTTCGCCGACGACTTTGACCCGCAGGTGCGACGAAACGATGGCTCCGTCGTCAATGCGTAAGACGACGCCCGTGACGTCTTGTTGTGGTTCCGGCGTGATCGCCACAGCCGCTGAACGCGCGCCTTCGTGAATCGCAAAAATGCGCAGAGTCTTGTGTTGTGGCAGTCGAACCCGGAAGCGGCCCAGTTTGTTTGCCGGCCCAATCTCGCCATAAGATCCACCGTAGCGTGACGGCAAAAACCCTTCCTCGGAACAGATCTGAGCGCCACTCGCAACCGTTCCATCGGCGGCCACCACGGTGCCCGAGGCATACACCGCGTGCCGCGCCACGATGCGAATGTTTTTGTCGCCGCTCAGCGCGCTTGCATCACCCGACACGTCGTCGCGTTGAACGGTCAGGTAGATGCGCGCATACGGGAGCCTGTCGCAAGTGAAGCGTCCGTTCTCGTCGGTCTTGAGATCGCGGTTGGGAGCTTGCGGTCGCCCGAGCGGCACGAAGGAAACCGAAAGCTCAAGTGCACATCCCGCGAGCGGTTTCCCCAGTTCATCGACGACTACGCCCGCGATGTGTTGTTCGCGCTCCAACACGATGCGCGTCGCAAACCCGGTGATCGTGAAGGCGGTGGCAAAACCCAGGGCGGACACCGTGGCTCCGACACCCCGCGGCAGCGGTTGCTCCGTCCGCCCGTCCGAGTTCGCGACGAACGTTCCCTTCTTGTCGTCCAGCACGATTTTCGCCGTGGGGATGGGGCGGCCGTTTTCGTCTACGACGAGGAAAGAGTCTGGCGGGGCCGTTGCCGTTTTTTCGTCGTGCGATTCGTTCGTCGCGGAAATGCCGCGCGATACCACCACGGGTGCCGCCTGGTTTCGAGACCGGCGTTGTGTGGCCGCCGTGTTCGCCTCGTCGTCATCGGTTAGCCACGCGGAGAACAACAGCACGATGGCGATGCACAACCCCACGACGACAACCGTGCGCGCTCTCATCGCGGCAAGAACTCGGCGCGTGTCGTGTGGTGGGGTCGCACGCGGACGGTTTTTTTGATTGCGTAGCGGTCGGTCCAAAGTCGCAGTTGGTACGTGCCTGGACCGACATCGTCTAGAACGTGGCGCGCACCGGGTTCCAGCGTGTTTTGAGAAATCGGCATCGTGGGTTGCGCATCCAGAAACACGTTCTCCAGCTTATCCGGATCATAAAACTCAAACCGACGTGCCCCGTCGGACCGGATGGCGTAGCGGTGACGGACGCCCGACGGGTGCGTGATGTCGAACTGCCAATCGCTATCGCGCCACGGAGCGGGCGGCGCGATGACGATTTCGAGTTTTCCCGGTCGTTGCAGCACGATCGGTTTTTTTGTGTCGCGCACGAAGACGCGACCGTAGCCGATCGCCGCGATCGCAAGCGGGTGGGCGGAGTTACTCTGCAACTGGAATGCGCCGTTTGGGCCCGTGAGCGCCATCGATAGGTCGGATTCGACGACGGCGCCACCGATGGGTTGGCCCCGGTCGTCCACCACCGTGCCGAATCGCGCCGCGAGCGCGGTCACGAGGGCCGCGTCTGTGGGAGCGGGCGGCAAAACGACCACGTCGGCGATGGCTCCCTCGGCCGGGGGGCGCCAGTCCGCATCGACCACCACGATGTTTTCGCGAGAAACGCCGCTCTCGTACAGCAGCTGAAACGAACCTTCCGGATCGATTTCGAACCGCAAGACGTTCGCAGAGCGGTCCAGCTTTAGGTTGTAGGCCGGGCCCCAAACGACGAGCAGCTCCGTGGCGGGGCGCCCGTCTTCGTGTACAGCGCGCAAAAAACACCGGCGCGCGCGGCGCAACGCCCACATGGTCGGATCGACTTCGGGCGTGTGCGTCGTTGTCAGGCGCAGCGTGCAGCGCGGATGCACCGCCCGCCCCTCACGCACGACCGCCGCCGTGCTGAGCACAACAATCGTTCCGGGCGCGACCGGAAGACGGGCGTGATAGACACCGACCTCGTCCGCGTTCACAAATTCCCTCGGGAGAATGTCGAATCGATCCGAGCGATGTGTCGGTGGGATGAGCGCGGCCCCGTCGCCGCCGAGTCGAGTGGCGTTCGGCCTCCATGCGGGGAGCCGCCAGGTGATACCGACGTTCGGTACGGCGGCACCTTCTTCATCGACGGTGCGGACGCGCACGTACGAGTGCAACGAAGGCGTGGCTTCCAATCGCAACGTGACGTTCGTAGTCGTTTTTTCGGGGGCACGCTCCACGCGAACCGTCTGGGAGCGTTTCCCGTTCGCGACGCTCAGCAGCGTGATGGCGGTGGATGTTTCGCTCTCGATCGAGAACGCGCCCCGCTCGTCCGTCGTTGCAAGTGGGGCGCGGAACCTTCCATCCGTGTGGGGGACGCGCTGCGCCGCGTCGAAGACCGAAGCGCGCAGGACGGGTGCGCCCGTGTGGTCGAGCACCGTGCCGACGACAAACGTGCTCTTCCACACGACCAAACGGACGGCCTTGTCGCCCGCTACGGTTTCGACGGTGCCGTAGTGCCGCACCTTGTCGCGCGATCGAATGTGGACGCGCCCGTACGGCAACGCTCGGCACGTAAACGATCCGGTCGCGTCGGTGCGGAGGACTTGGTCCGGCCCACGCGATTCGCCCATGGTCACCAGCCCTGGTGCGACGACGAGGGGGAAGTTCGCTAGTCGTTCGCCGTTGCGGTTCACGACCACGCCGCTCACGATGTGTTCGGGTCGAAGCGTGACCGAGGGTTCGAACCGATCCAGCGCCGCGGTGGCATAGCCTGGCGCTTGCACGTGGATTCGATCCAGCAACCCGTGCGTGCGGGTGCGCCAATCCGCGATCGAGAGCGTGAAGCCCCCGCCCTCATCGACATCGATCCAGGGGGTGATGGTGCCGTTACGGAAGAAGCGGACGCGCGCCGTTGCCACGGGCTTTTCGTCCCGACCCAAAACGACCATGCGTTGCGTGTCGGCGTCATCCGACGACCCGACGCCCGCGGCGGGCTCTTGTTTGAGAGCGGGCGGCGGAGTCGGACTCCCCGTCGCGCGCCGCGCGGGAACCGCCGTACGACTCGGCTCGGAGGCCCATTCCCCTCGCGTCCAGGCAAGCGCGACCAGCGAAACGGCCCCGAGGAGAGCGAGCGTACGCCAACGCTTGTGCATGCTGGCTTCTTGGACGCGCGCTCGACGTCGCTTCATGGCATCCAGTTTGCCGACGCCGATCTCGTTTGTGTCACCGCTGTCATTGTCGCCGTTACCGGGGCGCGAACTCGACGCGTGTGGTCTTGCCCGCATGCACCGTTATGGTCTTCACGATGCGAAAGCGGTCGGTGATGAGACGGAGCTCGTACTGTCCGGGGGCGAGGTCGTCGAGTGTGCCGCGCGCGCCCGGTTGCAGCGTTTCCGGAGCCACGATCGAATCATCCGCCACGAACGTCGTTCCAAATGGCCCCGGCTCGATGATCTCAAATCGGTCATCGTTCTCGCGGTTGATCGCATGGGGATCCACGATCCCGGTGGGCCATACGACATCGAGGACCCAGTCGTCGCCGCGCCAGGCGGAGGGCGGACGCACAGAGATCGAGATCGAGCCCGGCGCCCGCAGCACGATCGGCTTCGACGTGTCGGTCACTCTTGTGCGCCCACAGCGCGGCGCTCGAACCGACAGCGGTGTCGTGGCTTGCTCCGTCTTCAATCGAAACTCGCCGTTGTGACCCGTCACGACCTCGCGAAAATCCGCAGCAACGACCGCGCCGACGATGGGTTCGCCTTGGGCGTCCACGACGCGGCCGCGGCGGGCATGGTTTTTCTTGTCGCTGTTTTGGCTCGTGCGGTTGGGCAATCGCACATCGATGACGCTCGATGCATCCGGCAACTTCCAATCGGGTTCGAACACGCGAATCGTTCCGTCGAACGCCGTGGCCAGTCGAAACGGGCCCTGCGGATCGAGATCGAGCGTCAGCAACTCCGATACCTCGTCCACCGTGTGATTAAAAGCAGGCCCGATAACCAAAAGATCGTCGGGCGCCAGCGTGCCGTCTTCATGCTGCACGCGAAACGACCGGCGCACGAGGTCAGGGATGACGATTTTGACCGCCGGTGTATCGGCGTCGGCTTGGCTGACGACGGACACCGTGCGCCGCGGATGGCGAACGGTATACGTTTCACCCGAAGTTTCGACGAGCCCCGTCGTGACGAGAATGCGTGTGCCGGGCGGTACGCGTATCGAGACGCGAAACTTTCCGTCCGTACCCGTTTCGAGCGTTCGATCACGGGGCCCCGACGTAAAGCAGCCCGTGATCGCAAGTTCAATCGAGGAAGTGCGCGCAAGAGCGCGACCGGACTCCGCGCGGCGCGTGAGGGCCGGCAACCACGCGGGAAGCGCCCACGAGCACAAGACGTCGGGAAGCGGCTCGCTGTGGCGATTGACCAGCTGCACGGCGACATACGACCGTGCGATGGGGGCGTCGCTGAGGCGCAGTGTGATGGGTCCGACGGTTTCTTCAGGCACAAGCGTGACGGGTTCGACCGCCGAAACGCGTCCCTGAAACGACGCGACGACAAAGGCGCGGGTCACGCCGTCGGCGTCGATCTCGAACGAGCCGTCAGCCGCGGTCGTTTCCAGGCAAGCGAGTCCGGCGATGCCGGTCGGCCCCAAATTGGGTTTGGTTGACATGTAGACCGAGGCGTCTTCAACCGCCGCGCCGTTCGTGTCGACGACGTGGCCGCGCACCCGCGTCCGTCTCTGAACCGTAAGACGTGCGTCTTTGGTTCCCGCGACGACGTATGACGCCTCTCCGAAGTAGGTGCTGTCGTACGAGCTGATTCTGATCTGCCCAAAGGGAACACCGCGGCACGAAAACTTGCCGTGCGCGTCGGTTCGCACCTGCTCGTCGGGGCAGGAGTGCTGACCGGCGCCGAGAACGTGCACCGAAACCGCCACTCGGATGTTTGGCATCGGTTCGCCCTGTCGATTCACGACGATTCCCGCAACGCTGTAGTCACGCTTCATCGTGAGGTGCCGGACGGGTTTCGCAAGCGTCACCGTTGCATACCCCAGCGCACGTGCGACAAACTCGATATCGAGGTCCGCGTCGGCATTGAGCTGCACGCGCCCTTGCGCGTCCGCGTGGAACACATCGAGGGAGCGCTTGCGGCGGCGCGTGACAACAACATCCACGATGGGGCGGCCCTTGACGTTGCGCACGTTCATGAGCACGCCGTCAGCCGGCGCTGGGTGTGTCGTCGCCTCGTCTACGTCGTCCACGTCGTCCGCGTGCTTCGGCGCGTCTCGCAACCGCTTCGCTGCGTGACGTGGGGTATCGACGCGTCGATCCACATCGCCTCGCGTGCCGTCGGTACTCTGCCATGCCCCAACAACGGCGAGGACGGCGGCGACCGTCAGCCATGCTCTTCCTTGGATCCGGCGGCTCATCCCACGAAGTGTCGCACAGGCAGCGCGGCCGGGCGGGCGCCGATGGCGAGAATTTGACATTCCAGCGACCCGTCCCCTCGTCCTGTTTCATATACTCCGCCCGCAACGAAGAGGGAGAACTCATGGGACGCACCACCGTAACGCGCACGATCAACGCTTCGACGGAGCGTGTTTTCGATACGATCGCGCACATCGAAAACTACTCCAAGGCCGTGCCGGAAATTGTCAAGGTCGAGCTCTTGTCCGAAACCAAACGCGGCGCGGGCACGCGCTTTCGTGAGACGCGCAAGATGGGCAAGCGCGAAGTCGCAAGCGTCCTGGAAGTGAGAGAGTACGCTCCGCACCAACGCGTGCGCATGGTGAGCGATCAAGGTGGCACGGTCTGGGATACGGTCTTTTCGATCGAACCGAGCGCCGACAACGCCGTCGAACTCAAGATGGTGATGGACGCCAACGCCTACAAGCTCATGGCCAAGATCTTCAATCCCATGATCAAGGGCATGATCAAGAAGTTCATCGAGAAAGACATGGACGCGGTCAAGGCGTACTGCGAAGACAGCGCGGGCCGCTAGGCGCCCGCATTACTTCGCCTTCTCGCCGTTGAGTTCGCGTTCCCACGCGACGAACGCAAAGCTATAGACGTCTGGGCGGAACTTGGCCCACTTGCCCAGGCTCTCCGGGATCTTGTATTTCGGCCAAGCGATGGCCGCGGGCGTTCCGGCCTTCACAGCCTTGCGCGCCGCCTGCTCCACATGGCGTAGCATCTCGCGGTATTGCGTGAGCGATTTCTTGGTCGCGTTCGGCCCGTGGCCCGGCACGTAGATATCAAAGGCCTCGTCGATTAGGGTCGTCACCGCCGCGTCAAGATTGGTCGGGACCGCGTCGCCGTAGTACGGAAAGAGCTGGTTGAAATACAGATCGCCACACCAGATCGTGCGCGGGTTGTCGATCGAGATCGTGATGTCGCTTTGCGTGTGACCCATGCGCGGCGTCAACGTGACCGTGCGCCCGCCGAGATCGAGCACGGTCGGTTTTGTCGTGTCGCTGATCACGGCGTTCGGTAGATGAAGCTGCCGTGTCTTGATGAGCGGCGCGTCACCCTCGGCGGCGGGCTTCTCTTTGTGCATCGCGAGTAACGAACCGCGCGTCGTTTGTGTCGCGACGATGCTCGGCCCATCCGCGCCTCTTTGATAGCCCGCAAGACCGCCGGAGTGGTCGCCGTGGTAGTGGGTGAGCACCACATGCGTCGGATAGCGACCGGTCAATTGTTTGGCGAGTTCGGATTGCCAGTGCGCGCCCTTCGGCGTGTTGAATCCCTCGATGACCAACACCGCGTCTTTGCCGGCAATGATCCCGCCGTTGGAAAACGTCGTCGGGTCCACGCCGCCGCCGGGCTGAAACGGCGTCGATGTCGCGCTCCAGACACCGTCCGCAAGCTTGCGGGCATACGCCCACGCTTCCTTTGCGACGTGTGGAAGTTCATCCTTAGCAAACGCGGAGCGCGTGAGCGCGGTTCCGGCCGCCAGCGCGTACGCGACGTAGCCTCCACAGCTAAGACCAAAAAAATCCCGGCGAGAGCAAGAGTTCGTCATGGACAGAGTGTACGCCGTGCGAGCGCGCTTGCGGCGCCGCGGTCTTTATCGCTACGCTTTGTCGCGGAGCGTTAGCGCTGTGCTTTGAGCATCGCGGTCATGGTCGCCTCAAGGTTGGCTGCGATTTTTTTGTGGCCATCCGCGTTGGGGTGGATGCCGTCCGGCAGGTTGAATTCGGGATGGCCCGCCACGCCGGCCAGAAAAAACGGGACAAACTCCGATCCCGTGTCGTGGGCCACCTGCTTAAACAGCGCTTCAAATCCCTTGACGTACGCCGCGCCGTAGTTGGGCGGCAGTTTCATGCCGAACAGCACCGGCGTTGCTTTTTTGTTCTTCACGCTCTGGATGATGGCGCGCAGGTTCTTGTCGATCTCTTGGAGCGGGATGCCGCGAAAACCATCGTTGGCGCCGAGTTGGATGACCACGATGGCCGGATCCTGCGCGAGCACCCAATCGGCGCGGCTTTTTCCCGCGGCGGTCGTGGCGCCACTGACACCGGCGTTGGTCAGCGCGAACGGCTGCCCCTTGCGCGCCAAGAGTCGCTGCAGCACGGCGGGGTACGCCTCGTCGGCGGCGAGGTGCAAGCCCGCCGTGATGGAGTCGCCTAAGAACACGATGCGCGGCGCGTCCGCGGGTATGTTCGGCGCGCGTTCGGCGGGCGTTTCGGGACCGGCCGCGGGCGCGCCGAGATCTTGCGGCGCGGGACGCTCGTCGCGGCGACAGGCGGGGAACAGGGCCAAGACCACGGCGCATAAGATCGCCGTGCGCGCGTTTGTCCAATGAATCGAAAGAAACTTGGTCGATCGGCCTCGATTGAATCCGTCCATCACCTTCAACCTTATACTCCAGCGTCCCTTACGCACGAAGTCAGCAAGGATCGTCTCCATGTCCGTCCAACCCCGCGTCGAATGCCTCGGCCTCACCAAGTCGATGCCGTCCGGCGGCCGTTCCCTCACGATTCTCGACTCCATCGATCTGTCGGTGGACGCCGGCGACTTCGTGGCCATCGTGGGGCCATCCGGAAGCGGCAAGTCCACCCTGCTTGGGTTGATGGCCGGATTGGATCGACCGACGTCCGGCAGTGTGCGGCTCGACGGTCAAGCGCTCGAAACCATGGATGAAGATGCGCTCGCGATTCTGCGCCGCCGCGACGTCGGGTTCGTGTTCCAAAATTTCCAGCTACTGCAAAACCTGACGGCGTTGGAAAACGTCCTGTTGCCGCTTGAACTCGCGGGGCGTGACGGCGCGCGCGCGCACGCGACGGCGATGCTTGAGCGCGTTGGGCTCGGGGACCGCGGTCACCACTATCCGACGCAACTTTCCGGCGGTGAACAGCAGCGCGTGGCGCTGGCGCGGGCCTTCGCGCCGGGTCCCAAGATCTTGTTCGCGGACGAGCCCACCGGCAACTTGGATAGCGCCACGGGCAACGCGGCGCTCGAGTTGCTTCTGGAATGGCGCGCTCGTGACGGCGTGACACTGGTGCTGGTTACGCACGACATGTCGGTGGCGGCGCGAGCACGGCGTCGGATTCACTTGGAGTCCGGACGGATCGTGCGCGAGGAAACCGCCGCGTGAAAATCGCGACGTACGCCAAGTGGATGCTGCGCGAGTCGCGTGGGTCCCGCGGCCGCATGCTGTATTTCATCGCATGCTTGGCCGTCGGCGTGGCCGCGGTCGTCGGCACCTCAGCGCTCTCCGCAAGTGTCGAGAACAGCTATCTCGCTCGTTCGCGTGAGATCTTAGGCGCTGATTTCACCGTCGATGCGCGCCGCGCGCTCCCGCCCGAGTTGGACGCCGTGCTCGCCGACGTCGACGGCTTGGAGCGCAGCGACACGTTGGAGACCGCGTCGATGGTGACGCGCCGCGATCCGCCGCCGGGCGTGCCGGAAAGCAAGCTGGCGCTCTTGTACGCCGTCGCGGGCCGCTATCCGCTGTACGGTTCGATCGTCACCGAACCCGCGGGCGGTCTTGACGCGCATCTGCGCGACGACACGGTCGTCGCCGCGCGCGCGTTGCTGGATGCCATGTCGCTCAAGCCGGGCGACATGCTGCGCGTCGGAGGCAAGGAGTTTCGGATCGCGGCAAGCGTTCTCGAAGAGCCGGCGTCATTGAGCTTTGCTTCGTTTCTCGGTCCGCGTCTGTATCTGACACGGGCGGCGTTTGATCAAACGAGATTGTTGTCGTTTGGTTCGCGCGTGCGCTATCGCGCGCTGGCGGCGCTCCCTCAAAACCACACGCGCGCTGACCTCAAAGACCTGGTGGCCTCCATCGAGCGTCGCGTTCCTAACGCCACGTACCTGAGCTTTCAGAGTCACTTCGAGGTCGGGCCGGCGGGACGTCAGGCGATGGATCGCGTCGAAGCGTTCGTCGGACTCGTCGCGCTGCTCTCGCTTGTGATCGGTGGTGTGGGCGTCGCCCAGATCGCGCGCGCGTGGCTAGCCGGTCGCACGCAAGCCATCGCCGTGATGCGCTGTATCGGTGTGCGGCCGATGCAGATCCTCCTGCTGTCGTTGGGGCACACCGCGCTGCTCGCGCTCGTCGGCTCGATCATCGGCGTCGTGTTCGGCAGCTTGGTTCCCGTCGTTGTGAGCCACTACGCGCCGGACCTGTTTGCGGGCGATGCGAAGTTGGTGTTGCCGTTCGGGGCGATCATGCGCGGGCTCGGTCTCGGCGTGGGACTGGCCCTTGCGTTTTGCGTGCCGCCGCTCACGGCTGTCTGGCGCGTGTCGCCGGCGCGCGTGCTGCGCGCGGACGCGAGCCCTTTGCCGATTCGCCGCAGCGTCGTGCTGCTGTCCGGCCTCGTGGTGTTTGGTGGGGTGCTGGCCGCCGCATGGTTGCAGTCGCGGTCGTTTCGGTACGCAATCTCGTTTAGCGGCGGCCTCGTCGCCCTCGGTGTCGTTTTGTTTTTCGGGGCGCGCCTGCTCATGAAGCTCGCCGGCGCTGTCCCGCGCACTCGCTTGCACCCATATCTCATGCATGGCATTGCCGCGTTGGCGCGGCCGGGCGCCGGGACCACGGGCGCGGTGGTGGCGTTGGGCCTCGGCACGATGGTCGTCACGTCCATGTGGCTCGTCGAAACGCGCGTCCGCGAAGGCATCCTTGCACAGATTCCTGAGCGCGCGCCGACGGTATTTTTGGTCGATGTTCAGCCCGACGAGTGGAGCAGCGTCCAAGATGTTTTGACGCAGCACGGGGCGCGCGCGGTCGATCAGGTGCCGGTCGTGATGGCCCGAATTCGCTCCATTGACGGAACCACCGTGGAGGAGTTGGCGCGTTCGCCGAAGGGTGGCGCTCTGTCGCGGCGTTGGTTGACGCGGGAGCAACGACTCAGTTGGCGCGACACGCTTCCCGAAGACAACGAGATCGTCGCGGGTCAGCTCTGGAGCCATCCGGACCGGCGCGAGGTCAGCGTCGAGAAGCGCTTCTCCGAACGCATTGGCGTCGGCCTTGGTTCCGAGTTGGAGTTCGACATCCAAGGCGTCACGGTGACATTTCTTGTGACGAGCATTCGCAAGGTTGCGTGGCAGTCGATGTCGATCAACTTCTTTTTGTTCATCGAACCCGGCGCGCTCGAGAATGCGCCCGCGCTCTATCTGTCCAACGCGTACCTGGACGCGGATCGGGAACAGTCGTTTCAAGACACGATGGCGCGCGCGCACCCGAACGTGACGGTGCTGCATGTGCGGCCGATTCTCGAGCAGGCGCTTGCCTTACTCGAACGCATCGCCTTAGGCATTCGGCTACTCGGCACGTTTACGGTGCTGGCCGGCTTAGCGATCTTGGCCGGCGCCATCTCGGCGACCGCGTTACGCCGCAGCCGCGAAGTCGCGTTGCTCAAAACGCTGGGCGCCACGCGCGCCGGCGTGACGGCGCTGTTTTTTACCGAGTACGGACTCTGCGGCGCGGTCGCCGGCGCCATCGGTGCCGGCGGCGCCCTGTTGCTCGCGTGGGTGTTCCTGCAACAGATGACCGAAATCTCGATCCCGTTGCCGTGGATGGCGTTTCCCATCGCGACATTGGGATGCGCGCTTCTCGCGGCGGTGTGCGGACTTGCGGCGAGCGCACGCTCCTTGCGCGTCCGTCCGATCGAAGCGTTGCGTTAGCAGCACCGTCCGTTCCAAGGCCCCGTCGCTACTCCAACACGATCTCGCGTCCGGAGGGGACGCGAACCTCTTGGCGCTTGTTGGACACGCGAACGACGTACGTGCCCGCGGCGAGGCCGTGAAACGTGGCGATCTTTTTGTTGTCCAGAAGCATCCGCCGCCGGAACTTCCCCAAGTTTGTGTCTGCAAAATCCAGGATGGCTTGTCGTTGTCGGCGCCGTCCCGCCCAACGGACGCGCAGCGAGTGCAAGGCGGGGAGGGCGACGCGTTGTTGGTCTTCGCCCGGGCGCATTCGAATCGGGCGCGACAAGATGCCCCAGCTGCTCCCGCCGCGGCGCACGATGAGTTGGAGCTGGTAGTCGCCGGGCTGCACGCCGTTGAGATCGCAGGTCCCGTCGGGTTTGATCGGGCGCCATCCGTCCGCGCCCGCTTCGGTTCGAAGGGCCGCATACAACGCGCCCTCGACGCCGCTCCCGCTATAGCCATCCAGCTTCAGTTTGAGAAACGCCGCCTGGTCGAACTTAAACGTCACGACTTCGCCGGCTTGGAGTCGAACCGCCTCGATCGCGCCTCCGTGCTGCCGCGTGCCGACGCGCAGTTGCGCTTGCCGCTCCGCTTTCTCCGGGATGCGATCGAAGTAGACGAGCCACGCACCGTCCGCTCGCTGCAGCGCGTGCGCGCGATGGGTGCTGGTTCTCTTGGCGTTTTTGACGAGGAAGCGAAACGACACTTCGCCGGGCAAGGGACCACCGTCGGGCCCGAGCACTTTGACGACCATGGTGTGCGCGGTGTCGGGCTCTTCGGCTTGGAGTTCGATCTCGGTCGCCTCTTCGCCGACTTCCGCGGTCCCCCAAGCGAGCAACCGATCGCCGTCCATAAACGCCGCGACCACATAGCGCCCCGGTTCGATGTCGAACCACATCGCTTGACCCGGTGTGGGGGAGTGGGGGTCGCGCTGCGTCTTTTCTTTGACCAGCGACTCGGGGTCGATTTCTTCGCCGTTTTCGATGCGTCGCATGCGGAATCGAATGCGTCGGGGCCGCAAGATCCCTTCGCTTGTTTTCACCGAAGCCGTGAGCACGCGACGTCCTTTGAGCGCGAGCACCAACGTGCCGATCGTTTCGGCGTCTCCGACGGCGTGCTCGACAGGCTCACTTTCCATCGGTGTGGGAAGCCACGCAACGGCGTGGACCGTGCACGTACCGACGCCTAAGCGCACAGTGGGTTCGCTGGGCGACCACGTGGCGCGGCCGCTTTGACCGTCGGCCGACTTCCAGTGCAGCGTGGCGATCTCGGGCGCGCCTCCCTCGGGCAGTTTGACTTCGACACGCACGGCGCCGACCGGGCGTGCCAAAAAGTCAACGACGGCGCCGTCGCTGACACGGTTGGCGCGCGACACCGGCGTCACGTCGTAGTCGTCGTGATACGCGCGCAGCGAGTGGGGGGAGTCGGCGAGTTGCCGCACGGCGTACCGACCGTCGGCGCCCGTCGTCGACGTGCGCCGCGCGTCGCGTCGCCAGAGTTCGCGCGCCATCGCGTCGCGCGCGACGTCGGCAAGCGGGCGATTGACGTGCGGCTTGTCGCGGAGTTGGCGCCCCGCCGCGTTCAGTCCCGGGGGACGGTTGTCGGGAATCGCGGTAACCACGACACCCGCGATTGGTGAGCCCGCCGAGTCGCGCACGGTTCCGACGATGACTCCTTCGCCGATCAGCGTCCGTGTGGCGCCGGGCGTGGACTTGATCTGACTCACCGTGGAGTCGGCGTCGCGCGCGAGCGTCGCCACATCGCCCGTGCGCTCGCTCGGGTCGCGCGAAACGGAAACGCGTCCGTTGCCGCCCGCCACCGACCCCCGATGCGACGCGGCGGACGTGTGTCGATCGGCGCCGGTCTGGCGCTGGGTCGAGTCGTTGCGCCGGCTGGGTTGCGTGTCGCCGTCGGACCACACCATCGAGCCGGCCAAAAGGCCCGCCGCAAACGTAGCCCCGATCAGAATCAACACGCGCATCGTCCTATCCTACGAAACACGCCCCCGGGTCGAAATCACGCGGGGGCGCAAAATGTCGATGTGTGGAAACACGGCGCGGGATCGGCCTGCGAACGGGCTTGCCTGCGGCCCGCCGCGTCACCGCCCGACGTTCGCGCCAGTCCCTGTCTCGCGCGAGGGCCAACGCGGGAGGAGCATCGGCACCTCTTTGGAGTATTCGTCGTACTCGCTGTGCAGGTCCTTGAGGTCGCGCTCTTCCAGGCGCACCGCGATTAGGACGAATGTGGTCATGGCGCCGGCAAACACGAGTCGACCCAGCGTCATCTGCGGCGCCGCCCAAAACGCGACGAACATGCCGAAGTACAACGGATGGCGCACGACCTTATAAAACGCCTTCACTTTGAAGTCGTTTTGCGGATACGGCTTGTCGAAAGCGTAGAAAAGCGCCTGCTTGATGCCAAACAGGTCGAAGTGGTCGATCAGAAACGTCGAGACGAACACGATCGCCCAGCCCGCAAGACTGACAAGGGTCAACAGCGTACCGAGCCACGAACCGGTGAAGCTCCAAAGTACGGTCGGCATCGCGCGCCACTGCCAAAACATGAGGCACAAAATCGCGCATGTGATCAGCACGAACGTCGCGCGTTCGGCAGCGGGATGCACGATCTTGGTCCACCAGCGCTTGAACGCAGGACGGGCCATGATCATGTGCTGGGCGCCAAACAGCGCGACCAGACTGACGTTGATGAACAACGCGACCGGGATCGAAGCGAAGAGCCCCGTGTCGAGCGAGCGCGGCACGATCCACCCGCCGACCCAACCGATGAGATACAAAAAGACCGGGAGAAAGAGCGCGTAGACGAGCGTTCCGTAGATCCCGACCGCACGTCGCGATGACCGCGACGATGTCCACGACGATGAGCGCGAAGATGCGGATGCCGATTTCGATGATTCGCTGGCGCGCGCCGAGGCGCCCGGCAGGTGTGTTTGGGTCATGCTCATGCCAACCGAAACACGGGGCCCTCAAGATCCCCGCAATGAAATCTCAAAAGTCCGTAGGCTGACCGGATGGCGGGTGCCCTAGAGATTTCTGTCGAACCGCTGGCCGCGGGGCTTTCTTTGCACGCGGCCCTCTCGATCGCGTTTTTGTGCGATCGGGTGCTGGACGTCCGCGAGGACCCCAACGGCGCGGTCACGCTCACCGAACGCGCCCTGGAAGAGCCCTTCCGTAAAGACTACGACGCGCAGCCGGGGGGCGCGCCCGGGGAATGGTCCACACGTTTTGATGTCTCGCATTGGGGACTTCTGGTCGCCCGGCGCGGCGGCGTGCGTGTCGGCGGCGCGATTTTGGCGCACCGGACGCCGGAAAGCGTGTTGCTCGGCGATCGCGAGGACCGGGCCCTGCTCTGGGACTTGCGGGTGGCGCCGGACGCACGGCGGCAAGGCGTGGGGCGGACGCTGGTGTCGGCGGCGGCGAAATGGGCGGTCGCGCGGTCCTGCACCGCGCTTTTGATCGAGACCCAAAACATAAACGTAGCGGCCTGCCGACTCTATGCCGCCAGCGGGGCGCGCCTCCGCAGCGTCGTCCGGGAAGCCTATCCGACCCGCCCCGAGGAGATCCAACTGATCTGGGGACTGGATTTACCGGTGGAATCGGAGGATTCCGGCGGGGAATGCCGACCCGCATGAGAGAATGGCAAGATTGTGGGCGAAATCTCGCCGACAATCCCGCGAACTCGCTTGAATGCGTCGGCACTGGCGCATCCAATAGAGGCGCGTACCCCTGTCATTTGATCGAGACCATATAGCTTGTCAAACCCCCTCATCATCCAAGGCGGCATGGGCGCCGGTGTTTCCACATGGAAGCTGGCGCGTGCGGTCTCGAAACTCGGCCAAGTTGGCGTCGTTTCGGGCACCGCCATTGACCTCATTGTCGCGCGGCGCCTTCAAACAGGCGACCCCGGGGGCCACTGTCGGCGCGCTCTCGATCACTTCCCGTTTCCCGACATCGCGCGGCGCATCATCGAGCGCTACTTTGTGGACGGCGGCAAGGACGAAAGTAAACCGTTTAAGTCGATTCCGATGGCGGCCGTCGAGCCGACGCCGCGTCTGATGGAGCTGACCGTGGCGTCCAATTTTGTCGAGGTGTTTCTCGCCAAAGAGGGGCACGACGGCCAGGTCGGCATCAACTATCTGGAGAAGATCCAGCTTCCGACGTTGCCGTCGATTTTCGGCGCGATGTTGGCCGGTGTGGATCGCGTCCTTATGGGGGCCGGCATTCCGCGTCTGATCCCGGGCATTCTCGACAAGCTGTCGCGCGGGGAAGATGTTGAGTTGCCGATTGCGGTCGGCAAGGAGAAGGCGGGACAGACCAGCCGCTTCAGTCCGCGCGCGTTCTGTGAGGGCGAGCCGCCCAAGCTGGCGCGGCCGACATTTTTGGCGATCGTTGCCTCGGCGGCGCTGGCCGTGATGCTCGCCAAGAAGGCGTCGGGCCACGTCGATGGGTTTGTGGTCGAAGGGCCGACGGCGGGCGGGCACAACGCGCCGCCGCGCGGGAAGACCCAGCTCGACGAAAACGGCGAACCGATCTACGGCGACCGCGATGTCGTCGATTTGACGGAGTTCCGCGCGATGGGCCGACCGTTTTGGTTGGCCGGTTCGTACGGCCGACCCGAGCGACTCGAAGAGGCTTTGTCGGAAGGTGCCGCTGGCGTGCAGGTCGGGACCGCGTTCGCGTATTGCGACGAGTCCGGCATCGCGCCGCATCTCAAACAGGCGGTGATCGATCGCGTGCTGGGCGGCGAAGACGTGAAAGTCATCACCGATCCGCGCGCGTCGCCGACCGGGTTCCCGTTTAAGATCGTCGACAAAGAGGACACGGCCCGCGATCCGAAGACGTACGCCAAGCGCAAGCGCGTGTGCGACCTCGGTTATCTGCGCCACGCCTATCGCAAAGACGACGGTTCGGTGGCGTGGCGTTGCCCGTCGGAACCGCTCCAGGCGTGGGCTAAAAAAGAGGGCGACGTGGACGAGACCACAGGACGCATCTGCGTCTGCAACGGACTGATGGCCACCATCGGACTCGGGCAGTCGCGCTCTTGGGGCGACGACTGGCTCACGGAGGAGCCGCCGCTGATGACGTCCGGCAACGACCTTGAGGCCATCTTGCGGTACATGCCGGTCGGCGCGCGCAACTACGGCGCGGTCGATGTTGTGCGCCAGATTCTGGGTAGTCGATTTACGGCCGCTACAGAGTTGGATCCCGAACCTGCGGAAGTGTTGCGGGAGCTGCGTTCGTGACGCTTCGCGCGTCCACGATTTTGGCCGAATGCTCCGACGTGCTGGTCGCCTTGCGGGGCGACGATGTTTCGATTTCCGGACTCGGCTCCGCGGAGTGCTGTAAACCGGGCGACCTTGTCTTCGTGGACCGCCCCGAGTTCATGGCCGTGCCTGTGGAGCGCGGCGTCGCGGTATTTTGCGCGCCCCAAAAAATCGCGGACCAGCTGCCGGCTTCCGGCATCACGATTCTGATCGCTTCCGACATCACGATGGCGCGCGCCTGCATCGCGCAGCGGTATTTTGATCGCGATTTGCGACCCGCCGACGAGCCCCCGCGACATCCGGACGCGGTCATTCACGAAACAGCGGAGGTCGCGGACTCGGCGTGGATCGGGCCCGGCGCCGTCGTCGGGGCCCGTGTTGTGATTGGACCCGGCAGCGTCTTGCTTGCGGGAGTGATCGTCGAACACGACGCTCGCATCGGCACCAACGTTACGCTGCATCCCGGTGTTGTGGTCGGGTTTGCGTGCACGCTCGGCGACGACGTCATCGTGCAGGCGGGGACCGTGATCGGCTCGGAGGGGTTTGGGTTTGCGCAAGACAAGCAGCGGAAGCACCACCGTATCCCCCAGCTCGGGAACGTCTGTGTGGCGGACCGTGTCCGCATCGGCGCCAACTGCTGCATCGATCGCGGCACGCACGGCGCGACGTCGATCGGCGCCGGTTCGATTCTCGATAATCTTTGCCACGTCGCGCACAACGTGCAGATCGGCGAGGACTGCATTCTCACGGCGATGCTTTGCGTTGCCGGGTCCACAAAAATCGGGAACCGCGTCGTGACCAGCGGTCAGGTCGGCATCATCGACCACCTCACCATTGGCGACGACGTGTACTTGCTGCACCGCGCGGGCGTCACCCAAGACGTGAAGGCACCGGGCGCGTATGCCGGTGTGCCCCTGCTCCCGCTCAAAGAGCACATCAAGAGTCAGGCGCAACTTCGCCGCCTGAACAAGATGCGCGAGCAGATCAAGTCGCTCGAAGAGCGGCTGCGCCGTCTCGAAGGCTAGCAGCCCGTTATTTCTTCGGGCGTCGAAACAGAAACGAGCGACCGGCCAACGCGAATTGCATGCGCTTCTGCGTGGCTGTAACGACCAAGCGCGGACCCAGCTGCGCGTCGTCCAAATGGAGTGTGATGCGGTTGCCGTCCTGGGCATCCACGGTGTAGCTCTTTTCACCCTTGGTGCGCAGCCAGTTGTGAATGGCGAGATCCCAGACGACCTTGTCTTTGTGAAACGTCATGGTCCCGACGCAGTAGCGAAGGATCTGGTCCTGCTGTTCGGCCGGTAGGTTTTGAAAAAACGGGAGACGCTCCAACGACTCCGGGTCAAACTCCCACTTGCCCTGCAGCCGGTCGTGGGCCGACTCGCAACCCGCCAGCAAGAGAACCGTCGCTAGAGAAAAGAGCATCGCCGTGCGCATGCCCGCTACGTTAGCGCGGCGCATCGACGCCCTTGCCCTCTTGCTCGCATCGTCGCCGGCGGCGGCGTCGATACGCGTGGAGGCCGATGGCTCCGATCCCAAGCAGCACCACCAACGCGGTCACGGCGGGCCAGGGATGGCGCGGCGTGCTCTTGCTGCCCGCCCACGCGCCGACGATGGCGAACGGCGCTTGCCCGAGCGTGAAGTACAAGAAATAGGTTCGGGCGCGCATCCCCGCGACGCCCGCCATGGCGCTCAGCGCTTCGGGAAGCACCGGAACGGCTCGCGCAAACAGGAGGGGGCCGGGACCGACCGCGCCGACATCGGCTCGCACACGCATGAGGCCGTCCTCGGTCAGAAACCGTTGGATGCCCATGTGGCGCGCGCCGAAAAAACAGATCGCGCCCGCGCTGACAAGGCCCAGCAATCCGCACACGGCGCCCCAGAACGCCCCGAGCAAGTGCCCGCCGATCGCGACCGTGACCAGCGAGGGGACCGCGAGGACGCTGTCGATCGCGAGGAGGCCGATGATGCACGCGGCCGCGTGCCACGGTTTGTCCGCCAGGCTCTTTGTCGCGCGTTCCACGTCGGCGACGGAGAACCAGCCAAACGCCCAGTTCAAGAGCCATGGACTCGCGAGGACGAGTCCAAACGTGACGGTGAGCTTGAAACTGGTTTGCACGGTGGGGCGCGGTCCACGAAACACGCGGCGCGCGGATACGATACCGCGCGCCGCGTGGCGCTGACAGAGTTGAGCCCAATCGTGCGTGGGCCCGTCAACATGGGCTGCGAGCGGATCTCGAAGGCGATCTCTTCGTCGCGAATCCTCGCTGTAGCTTTGCTACCGCTGCGGTTCGCTCCTTGATCTCGGCTCCGAATCCTCGCTCTCGCTATTCCAAGCACTTCTTCAACGCGCTGCCGAGCAGCCCATTGAAAAAGTCACATGGGCTACGAGCGGATCTCGAAGGCGATCTCTGCGTCTCGAATCCTCGCTGTAGCGTTGCTACAGCTGTGGTCCGCTCCTTGATCTCGACTCCGATCTCTCGCTCTCGCTATTCCAAGCACTTCTTCAACGGGCTGCCCAGCAGCCCCTTGAAAAAGTCACATGGGCTGCGAGCGGATCTCGAAGCCGATCTCTGCGTCGCGGATCCTCGCTGTAGCTTTGCTACAGCTGTGGTCCGCTCCTTGATCTCGACTCCGATCTCTCGCTCTCGCTATTCCAAGCACTTCTTCAACGGGCTGCCAGCAGCCCATTGAAAAAGTCACATGGGCTGCGAGCGGATCTCGAAGGCGATCTCTTCGTCGCGAATCCTCGCTGTAGCGTTGCTACAGCTGTGGTCCGCTCCTTGATCTCGACTCCGATCTCTCGCTCTCGCTATTCCAAGCACTTCTTCAACGGGTTGCTAGGCCCATCGTACGGGAGATGGATCGCCGGCGTGGTCGTCGCTTCGCGCGGATCGGGGCGAACTCCGAATTCGGCCCGTCGATCCGCCCTTCGCTCTGCCGGTTGTGTTAGCCTCCGCCGCCATGCGTTGGGGTTTTGTCCTAGACCAGGGCGCGTGCATCGGTTGCCACGCCTGTACGGTCGGCTGTAAAGCCGAAAACGATGTGCCGTTGGGGGCGTTTCGTACTTGGGTGAAGTGGATCGAGCACGGGCAGTACCCGGAGACGCAGCGGTCCGCGGCCGTGCTGCGCTGCAATCACTGCGAGGACGCGCCATGCATTGAGATCTGCCCGACGATCGCGTTGTACAAACGTTCGGACGGCATCGTCGATTTGGACGCCGATCGCTGCGTGGGCTGTGCCTCCTGCATGCAAGCGTGCCCTTACGACGCGATCTACATCGATCCCAATGAAGGAACGGCCGCGAAGTGTCACTTTTGCGCCCACCGTCTTGAAGTCGATCTTGCGCCGGCGTGCGTTTCGGTGTGCCCCGAGCAGGCGATCAAAGTTGTGGACTTGGACGATCCGGCGATTCGGACCGAGCTGGGCGCGCGCGGCGCCGTCGTTCGCAAGCCGGAGCGAGGGACGAAGCCGCAAACGTTTTACTTGGGCGCCGACCCCGCGACGTTGGATCCGATGGCGGTGGACCAGACGCGCACGCTGAGCCACTCCGAAGTGCCGGATCCGATGCCGGCGCCCGGGACGGCGCATGCGCGCGCGGTCTACGACATCCCGCGCAAAAAGCAGTGGGGTAGCCACATCGCTGCGTACTTGGTGACCAAAGCGCTGGCCGCGGGGGCGCTGATCGCCGCTGCGCTGGGCGCGGGTCACACCATGGCGCTCGGCGCAATCAGTTTGGCATTCACCGTGGTGACGGTCCTGCTCCTGATCGGCGACCTCCATCAGCCGAGTCGGTTCTACTTCTTGCTCACGATGCCCAACAAGAAGTCGTGGCTCGTGCGCGGCGGGTGGATCCTGACGGCGCACGCCTTCCTCTCGCTGCCCTGGATCGTCGGGTTCACCGGCGTGTGGCTGACGGTCCCGAGTTTCATGGTCGGCATGGCGACAGCGGTGTACACGGCGTTCTTGTTCTGGCAGGCGCGCGGGCGCGAGCTTTGGGCGGAAGACAAGATCTTGCCGTACGTGCTCGGCACTCAAGCGATGGCGGCCGCTGCTCTGTTCGGCTGGTGTTTCGGCCAAGGCAGCGCGTTGTTCATGGCGCTCTACGCGGCCGCCGTGATCGCGACGTATTTTTGGCCGATGCCGACGCCCGGTGCGCGGCAAGGACACAAACTGATGGTCGGTCACCCGGCGTTTGGGATCGGACTGACGTTGGCGATTTTGGCCATCGCGTTTCCGCCCCTCGTGGTGGGCGCGTTCATTGCGCTCGATTGGATCTACATCAAAGCGGGGCAGGAGGTATCGCTCTCATGAGTGGACCGTTCGATGGGCCGATGCGTTATCTGCCGGACATGCTGACGTCGGCGCCGCCGCCGGAGCGATGGGACGACTGGTACGAATACGACGCGAAGGCGTGGCCGCGCAAAGTGCGGCGCGACATGCGGCTCGTGCCGACGATCTGTTTCAACTGCGAGTCGGGCTGCGGACTGTTGGCGTACGTCGACAAGGAAAGCGGCGAAGTCAAGAAGTTCGAAGGCAATCCGGTGCATCCGGGGAGCCGCGGCCGCGTCTGCGCGAAGGGACCGGCGACGCGCAACCAAGTCTATGACCCCGATCGCATCCTCTATCCGCTGCGGCGCGTGGGGAAACGGGGCGGCGGGAAGTGGGAGCGCGTTGGTTGGGACGAGGTCCTCGAGGTGTTTGGCACGCGCATCGCCAACGCGTTGCGCGAAGACCGACGCACGGAAGTGATGTATCACGTCGGGCGACCGGGACACGACGGGACCATGGAGCGCATTCTGCAGGCGTGGGGTGTGGACGGGCACAACAGCCACACCAATGTTTGTTCGAGTTCCGCGCGCGTGGGATACACGTTCATGTGCGGCGCGGATCGCCCGTCGCCGGATTACGCGCACGCGAAAACGATCCTGCTCCTGTCGTCACACCTGGAGGCGGGGCACTACTTCAATCCGCACGCGCAGCGCATCCTCGAAGGCATGCAAAAGGGCGCGAAGCTGATCGTCATGGATCCGCGCCTCTCCAACACCGCGGCGAAGGCGGACCTCTGGCTCCCGACTTGGCCGGGCTCGGAAGCGACCGTCCTGTTGGCGATCGCGAACTATCTTCTGCAAAACGATCGCGTGGACGTTGAGTTCTTGCGCGATTGGTCGAACTGGCCGGACACGCTGGAGCACATGGCGGCCGGCGGTGCGGACGATTTTGATGGGTTCATGCGCGCGCTGCGCGAGTACTACGCAAGCTACACGTTTGAGCGCGCCGAGAAGGAGAGCCGGGTGTCGGTCGCGAAGTTGCGCCAGGCGGCGGAATGGATTGCGGACGGCATGGGCGGTCTCTCGAGCCACGTCTGGCGCGGCCCGGCCACGGGCAACGAGGGTGGTTGGCAGATCGCGCGCTCGCTCGAATTCCTCGTCGTGTTGACGGGCTCGGTCGGCACGAAGGGCGGAACCGCGCCCAACTCGTGGCACAAGTTCAAGGCGCCGGCGTTTTGCAAGCCGCCCGCGCAAAACCTGTGGAACGAGTTGCTGTACCCGCGCGACTATCCGCTCGCGTTCCATGAGCTGAGTCCGATCCTGCCGTACCTCGTGACCAAGGAGAATCGCGTCGATACGTACTTCACGCGGGTATTCAACCCGGTGTGGACGTATCCGGACGGTACCGCATGGATTGAATTCCTGTGCGACGAAGAGCGTCTTGGTTTGCACGCCGCGCTGACGCCGACGTGGAATGAAACGGCGCGGTACGCCGACTACGTGCTGCCGATGGGGCTGAGTTCAGAGCGCCACGACATCATGAGTCAGGAAACGCACGCCGGTGCATGGATCGGTTTTCGTCAACCCATTCACCGCGTCTTGGCGGAGCGCGACGGGCAAGACGTCGAGTTCACGTACGAAACGAACCCAGGCGAGGTTTGGGAAGAAGAGGAGTTTTTCTTCGAACTCTCGTGGCGTCTCGACAAGGACGGTTCGCTCGGCGTGCGCAAGCACTTCGAGTCGCCGTATCGACCCGGCCGCAAGATCACGATGAACGAGCACTATCAGTGGATCTTCGAGAACTCGGTTCCGGGGCTGCCCGCGGCCGCTGAGGCAAAGGGGTTAACGCCGCTTGCCTACATGCGCAAGTTCGGCGCGTTCGAAGTGCGCAGCGATGTGTACGAAGAGTGGCGCGACAAGGGCTTCAAGACGCCGAGCGGCAAGATCGAGATCTTTTCGCCGACATTGCATGAATGGGGGTGGGAAGACCAGTCCATGCCTGACTCGATGGAGAGTCACGTCGCCTTGACGAACTTGGATCCGGGCGAGATGGTGCTCATACCGACGTTTCGGCTCGCGATGTTGATCCACTCGCGGTCCGCCAACGCGGAGTGGCTCTACGAGATCGCGCACAAAAACCCGCTGTGGATGCACCCGAGCGACGCGGATCGGATCGGGGTCGATGAATCCAGCCTGGTTCGCGTTCAGACCCGGATCGGCTATTTCGTCCTGCGGCCCTTCGTGACCGAAGGCGTCAAGCCGGGGTTGGTGGCATGCAGCCACCATTTGGGGCGCTGGCATCGGCCGAGCGACGTCGATGCATCAAAGTTTGCGTCCGCCCCGGTCGAGATCACGGTCGAGGATGGCGTCTGGCGCTGGCGCCGGCTGGGCGATGTCGCGGGGGGCCTCGGCTGGTGGCGCGAGTCCGGCGTCCACCAAAACATCACGTTTCCGGTCCACCCGGACCCGGTCAGCGGGATGCACTGCTGGCACCAGCGCGTCCAGGTCACAAAGGGCGAGCCTGGCGATGTGTTCGGCGACATCGCGGTGGACCGCAAGAAGGCCCGTACGGTCTACGAGGAATGGCGTAAGAAAACCCGGGCCCCGACCGGAAAGCTGAGGCGCCCGCTCTGGATTCCGCGGCACGTCAGGCCGGCCGATGACGCCTACCGCCTGGGGAAATGACCCTCGTGACAGGGCACTGTCTCAAATTACACGTCGGCCCAGAATTTTGAGCGTGAATCGTCATCCGATCCTGCTAGTTTATCGCGCTGAGGCTGGAACAACGTTCATCCCTTGCATGGTGTGGATGTTCGTGGCGGCTTAGCCGTCCAAGCGACGTTTCCTTGCATTTCCAATCTCAAGACAGGGGTGGGCCGGCGCGTAAGCGTCGGCCCGTTTTTTTTTGCTCGAGCGCGGAGGGACTTGCTGGGTCTCAGGCGTGCTTTTTGAGCACGACGATCATCTCGCGTTGGTTCGCGACGAACTCCACGATGTCGAAGGCCGGGAAGCCCTCTCTCCGCTGGAGGGAGCAAAGCAGTTCCAAGAAGTCGGTTTGCGACCAGCAGTGGAAGTGGATGCGGAACTCTTTCTCTTCGAGTTCGGCCAGCTTGGTGGCGACGGCTGTCGCACCGCCGGCACCGGCGGCGATCTCGGCGACTTCGCGGTAGTGCTCCCGCCGCGAGATTTCCGGTCCCTTTTCGTAGTCGCGGACGACGTGTTCCACCGTGGTGGCTTGTCGCCCTTCATCGAAGATCTTGCGCTTGTCGGGAATCGACAAGTAGACGATGCCGCCACCCCGCACGACCCGAAGCATGTTGAACAGCGTTCCGATCGGATCTTCGCAGTGCTCGAAGAAGTGGTTGGACGCGACAAAGTCCTGGGAGGCGTCCGCCACCTTGCCGAGCTTTTCGCCATCATCCACGATGTCGACATCGACCATGTAACGGCGCGTCTTGGCCGGATACATTTTGCGGAGCTCTTCAGTCGATGCGATATCGACGTAGCGGGCTCGCGCGCCGTTTTTCAACGGCATCGGGTCCTGAAGCGCGCCGATCTCAAGCCCTTCTCCGCGCAGGTAGCGATCCGCCACTGTCAGGCGGCCAAGATACTGGCGAAAGGGCGTGACCATTTTTTTGGCGATGCGCCTCAGGTCTACCATGCCCTTGCTATCGGACCGTGGGCCATCCATCTTGAGAAGGAGAGCGAGGTTACGCCGAATGCGGAAGAGCCGGTCTCTTTGGACTCTTGCTTGTCCTTGGATGATGGGGCCCGTGTGGCGTCCTGAGGTCTTATTGCCGCTGACCTTTCTCGCGGCCATCGTCGTGGGGGCGTTCGCGCTCATGCTGCCCGGCATGCACGACGGAACCGTCGGCCTGCTCGAGGCGTTTTTTACGGCGACGTCCGCGGTCTGTGTCACCGGGCTGATCGTCGTGGATACGGGAACGGCGTTTACGCCGCAGGGCCAGGGCGTCGTCCTCCTTCTCATCCAGCTCGGCGGACTCGGGATCATGACGTTTTCGGTGCTTGCGATGGTGATCGCGGGACGTCGCGTTTCGCTCCAACAGGCCGCCGCGATCCGGGATACGTTTACGCCTGTTGGCTCCTGGTCGATGCCGAAGCTACTCGCCGCGATCTTTGGATTCACCCTGGTGATCGAGGCCATCGGCTTTTGGTTTTTGCGCCGCGCCGACATGTCGCTATGGGAATCCGCTTTCCATTCCGTGTCTGCGTTTTGCAACGCCGGGTTCAGCTTGTGGAGTACATCGCTTCAGGACAAGGCCGCGAACGTGCTCGTGCCGTGCACCGTCCTGTTCGTCATCGGCGGACTCGGGTTCACGACGCTCTTGGAGATCGCGCGCAACGTTTGGCCCCGTCGCGCCAACGTGCGCCGCTTCTCGCTGCACGCCCGCATCGTGCTCGTTACCACGGTCATCTTGTGGGGCGGCGGCACGTTGCTTTTGACGCTCACCGAAGGCGGCGACGTTCGTAACGCATGGTTTATGGCGGCGAGCACGCGGACGGCGGGCTTCGACTCCACGCCTGTCGATGAAATGTCGGGCGCGTCGTTGTTCATCATGATTCCGATGATGTTTATCGGAGCGTCGCCCGGCTCGACGGGCGGCGGCGTGAAGACCACCACGCTCGCGCTGGCGGTGCTGCTGGCGCTCGCGACACTGCGTGGACAAGACAAAGTGAAGGCGGCGCAGCGCGAGATCCCGCGCGACCTCACGCGTCGGATGTTTGCAGTCCTGGCGTTCTCCGCCGTCATCGTGTTCGTCACCATCTTCCTGTTGAATCTCTTTGAAGGGGACCGCGCGGATCGTGTCCTCGTCTACGCGTTTGAGGCCGTTTCCGCGTTTGCGACGGTCGGCCTCTCCACCGGTGTAACGCCCGACCTCAGTACGGCATCTAAGGTGCTGCTCTGTATCGTGATGTTTATCGGACGCATCGGCTCGCTTTCCCTTTTCGTACTGCTCGTGCGCGACGCGCGTCCGTCGAGAGTTCGTTATCCTGAGGAACGGATACAGATCGGATGAAAAAGAAGCGTATTGCGGTCCTGGGCCTCGGCCAATTCGGAAGCGCGCTCGCCCGTGAGCTGGCGCTGCTCGGCTGCGAGGTCCTTGCGGTGGACAGCGACCCTAGTTGTGTGCAGGAAGTGCGGGATTCCGTGTCGCACGCCGCGATCGCCGATGTGCGCCAACGCGAATCGCTGAGCGAGTTGATCAACGAGCCGTTTGATATCGGCATCGTCTCTACCGGCGGCGCGCTGGAAGCGGCCATCCTCGCCACGCTGCACCTAAAGGAACTCGGCGTCACGCAAGTATGGGCGGAAGCCCCGAACGACGACGGCGCCGAAGTGCTCCGTCGTGTTGGTGCGGACCAGATTTTTTCGCCGGAGCGCGACGCGGGGCGGCGGATGGCCCAGCGTCTCGCCAACCCCAACATGATCGAGTTCTTACCCGTCATGAAGGGCTACGGCATCTGCGAGATCGACGCACCGACGTTTACCCACGGCAAAACGCTGAGCGAACTCAACCTTCGCAACAGCCGCGGCCTCGCTGTGATCGCCGTGCGCGGCCAGTCGTCGGCGACGATGGTCCCGACCGCGGCAACCACGATCGTTGCGGGCGACGCGATCATTGTGGTCGGTAAAGACGCCGACATCGCCAAGTTCCGCGAAGACGATTAGCCTATTCTCAGAGCCTAACGAGAGGACAGACGATGAGCCAAGCACCGATGCAATTGCACTGAACCGAGGTTTGGGGTGGCACGGGTTCGTGCGACGTTTCGGTGAAACTGGCGGGAGTACGTGGCGAGTGTTTCTCGCAGACGTACGAGAACAGCGAGTCGGGCGGTGACATTCACTTTCTCTCGGTGTGCGGTGTCAGCGAACTCTCCAAGGTCGTCATCGCCGATGTGTCGGGGCATGGCGCGGCCACCGCTGCGGCGAGCGCGGTTATTCACAACGCGCTCGCGGAAAGCATCGGTGCGCGCGACAACATGCAGATGCTGAGTGAGGTCAACAAAGCGTTTCTGGCTTCCGATCTCGGCGACGTCTTTCACTTCACGACGATGGCATCGTTGATCATCGAAAGTCGCGACCGCGGCATGGTCTACGCGTACGCGGGCCATCCCGCCTTGCTCCGCGGCGACGCCGCGACCGGGAAGTTTGTCGCCATCGAGCCCGAAGACGAGCGCCGCGGCGGGATTCCGCTCGGGATCCTCGAGGGGACCGCGTATCAACAGCATTTCATCCAGCTCGAGCAGGGCGACGTGATCGTGGCCTACACCGATGCGTTTAGCGAAGCGCGCGCCGACGACGGCTCGTTCCTGGGCGAAGCGGGGCTGGCTCGGCTGCTGGAGGGCGCCTCGTCCATGGCGCCCGATGTGCTCAAAACGCACGTTCTGGAGAGCTTAGACGGCCGTCTCGATGACGACGCTTCGCTCCTTATCTTCGAGGTTTTGTAAGCCTCGCCGCGGTTCGAGCTGCGCTCCTCTGGCGCTCCTCTCTGGCGTTCCTGTGGCGCCCCTCTGGCGCTTCGTAGGCCGAATCGCGCAAGAATGGCCCGGCCCGGCCGAAAATAGCCATGAAACCCGCCTCGTCTCATTCGTACAATGAAGGTGATGAAGCGGGTTCTTGTCTGTTTCGGTGTCGCGGTCCTCGCCGCCGCCCCCGCCCCGGCGAAGAGTACGACGAGCAAGGCGAAGCCGAAGCGCTCCGTCGCGTTTGCCAAGACGTGGCGCGCGGCCGTGAAGGACGCGGCGGCCTTAAACGTCCCGATTATCGTGCATCGCCACGGCTTTTACTGACCGCCTTGTTGGGACATGCACCGGTCGGTGCTGCAAAACGGGGCGTACATCAAGTACGCGCAACAACACACCGTCGAAGTGATTTCGATGGAGGAGTTGGAGCGCGCGCTTCAAGAAAAGCACACCGCGATTAAGACGTACCCGTCCACCGATGGCTACGGCGACACGTCGCTCCTGCTAGTCGAGTTTCCCGGGTTGTCGCTCGATGACTTGGACGGCACGAGCAACGGCAAGCCGATTGAGTTCATGGATGGCAATCGCATCCCGTATACAGCGATCGTGGATCCGCACACCGAGACTCTGATGCAAGGGATCAAGGGCAAGATCAACGGGCGCAAGCTCATCGAACAGATCAAACCCCATGCCGCGGCGCTCAAGAAAAAGCACGGCCTCGGCGTCGATCGCAAGCTCTGGGAACGTGCGGCGCAAACCGAAGTGATGATTGATGTGTCGCTGGGTGCCGGCGAACTCGACAAAGCGGTGCGCACGTTTGCAGGCATGAAAAAAAACGTCAAAGAAACGGCCGACAAGGCTGGGGTTGACGCGGAGCGTTGGGCGCCGTTGCAGCGGCGCTTGGACGCGATGAGAGAGATCATCGTCGGCGACCTGAAGTCGAAGATGGAAGAACTCTCCCGCAAGCCGTTGGGCGCGCGGCGTAAAGAAGCAAAACAACTTGCGCAGTGGGCGCGGCGTATGGGCGCCACGGCACTCGCGGAAGAAGCCGGCCTTTTGGCAGGCAAGAACAAGAACAAGAAGTGACGGTGCGGCGATCTCGCAGCCGGAAGGCCGCGAGATTATGGCCATAACGGAAATGGCCCGACGTCTTAAACACGCGGGCATTTGGAGATGAACATGAATCGAATGGTATTAGTGGCAGCGGCGCTCGTGCTCGCCGCCGGGATCGGCGAAGCCGGCCCGAAGAAAAAGGTCGACGTTCCGACCATGGTCCCGTTCGCGACCGCGTGGGACGCAGCCGTCGCTGAGGCGAAGCTGCTCAACGTCCCGATTGTTTTGCACCGTCATCTTTTCACGTGACCCCCTTGCTGGCGTATGCATGACGGTGTCATGCAAAACAAAAAGTACATGGGTTGGGCGAAGAAGACGTCGGTAGACGTCGTGCTCGTGGCGGGCATCGACGCTGCGATCGCCAAGAACTCGCCGAAGGCGGCGACGTATGAAGGCAAGGACGGCAAGCAGTACTTCGTGAACTGGCCGAACCTGACGGTCGAAGACATGAAGGGTCTCAACAGCAGCAAGGCGGCTCAGTACAAGGTCAAGGGATACCCCAAGACGTTCGTCCTCAATCCGCACACGCTTGAGGAGATTGAAACGTTCGGTCCCACCTCGGCCGGAACCATCATGGATGCCGCCAACAGTGCGGTTAAGGCGCTCCGCAAAGCTCATGGCAAGGGCATCACGCGCAAGAAGCTTGCCAAGTTCAACGACAGTGTCGCGGACGCGCGCAAGCTCGCGTCGGATGGCAAGTTGGCGAACGCGCTGACGGCGGCCGCCAAAATCGAGAAGGATGCGGTGAAGCTCCCGCAGCTGCTGCAGACCAAGGCTGGCGAACTCAAGACCGAACTCTTGGGCCAGGCTTCGAAGACTTTGGACGAAGCCGATGCCTTGATCGCCCGCGGCGAGACCAAGGCCGCGGCCAAGATGGTGCGTCCGATCCTCCGTAGCCTCAAGGGCACGGACTTAGAAGAGCGTGCGGCGAAACTGATCGCGGCCACGAAGGCGACCAAGTAGCCTGCTCGCACGGAATCAAAAGATTAAGGGTGCGCGAGGTGACTCGCGCACCTTTTTTGTTGGCTCCGTGCTGGCGCTACGCCCAGCGAATCAAGCCGAGTCGCGCCGCTTCGACGCTCGCTAGATCGCGCGGCATCACTCGGACGCCGTAAGCAAACTCGCCGGCGCCCGTCGGCTGGTACGCGCCGGTGTACACGGCGAGTCCGTCGTGCACGTCGCTACCGAGCAGCAGTGGAATGATCGTGGGATTCTGCAGCTGCCCGTCGTCATCGACCGCGCCGACAAACAACTCGACGTTGAGTCCGTCCGGAGCAAGATCGCCGTGCCGAACCCGTGCGCGCGCCGCAAAGAGGTCGCCGAGTCCGATCGTCCCTTCGGACTGATCGGTTACGGACAGGTCCTCGATCCGAACCGAATCCCAGTTCTCGTGCAGCGCGATGTGTCGTTTCGCGAGCGCGCGTACGGCGCGATACTCTTCGCCGGACTGTACGCTTGCCTTCTCACCGAGCGGGCGATAGCCAAACGAGACGTAGTCGTTCAGCATGCGGCGGGTGCTAAACAGTCCGGGGACGGATTGAATCGTGCGGCGCATCCTTTCGATCCAGCCCGCGGGTCGTCCGTTTTCGTCTTGGTTGAAAAAGAGCGGAACGACTTCGTTTTCAAGCAGCCCGTAGAGCGCGCGCGCATCGTACTCGCGTTGCATCACCGGGTTGGAATGCTCGAAACCGTCGCCGAACGACCACCCGTTCTCGCCGTTGTAGCCTTCACACCACCACCCATCGAGGATGGAGAGGTGGAGGCCGCCATTGAGGCATGACTTCATGCCGCTGGTACCGGACGCTTCAAGCGGTCGTGTGGGCGTGTTGAGCCAGACGTCAACGCCTTGCGTGAGCAGACGCCCGCCGGTCATGTCGTAGTTTTCGACGAAGTAGACGCGTCCCACAAAGCGCGGATCTTCCGTCAACGCGACGATTTTTTTGACGAGTTCGCCGCCTTCGCGATCGTCGGGATGCGCTTTGCCCGAAAATACGACACGAACAGGTCGATCGGTGCTATTGAGAAGTCCCTGTAGCCGTTCGGCGTCGTCGAACAGCAACGTCGCGCGTTTGTACGGGGCGAACCGGCGCGCGTAGCCGACCCAAAGCGCGTTCTCGTCGGCGCCCGCGTGATGCTGACGCAGAACAGATGGGCTGACGCCGCGGCGGGCGCCCGTCTCTTCGGCGCGCTGCAACACAAAGTCGATCATGCGTCGTTTTTGTGCGCGGTGCGCGTCCCACAACGGCTGGTCCGGAACCTGAGCGCGGGCCCAACCCTCGACGTCGGGGACGTTCTCGCGCCAGGTCGGCGCCAGCGCGTGCTCCAAAACGCTGCCCATCTCCGGTCCCACCCAGGTCGGCAGGTGAACGCCGTTGGTGATGGAGGAGATGGGAGTCTCGGCCGGGTGAAGTTGCGGCCACGTTCCCGCGAGCATGTCGCGCGACACTTGCCCGTGCAGTTTGCTGACGCCGTTGATCTTTTCGCTGAAGCGAAGCGCCAACACGGTCATGGAGAACTCGTGCTCATCCGGCGACGTGCGACCGAGATCGAAGAACTCATCCCAAGAGAGACCGAGACGGTCGGCTACGTGGCCGAAGTAGCGGCGCATCAAGCTTTCGGCGAACCGGTCGTGGCCGGCCGGGACGGGTGTGTGTGTTGTGAACAGGGTGCTCGATCGAACGGCGATCGACGCCTCGGCGTACGTAAGGCCCTCATCCTCGATCAGGCGCAGCAGGCGTTCCAATTGCAAGAACGCGCTGTGTCCTTCGTTAAGGTGGCACACGCGCGGTTCGCGCCCGAGCGCGCGCAGCACACGCCAGCCGCCGATGCCCAAGAGGATCTCTTGGCGAATGCGTGACTCGCGATCCGACGGGTAGAGCCGTTCGGTGAGCCCTTGTTGGTCCGCGTGGTTTTCCGAAACGCGCGCGTCGAGGAGGTAGAGCGGCACCGAACCCACGTCCACCCGCCATACTCCGGCAGCCAGCTCGCCTTCCGGCATCGGGATGCGGATCCGCAGCGGCGCCCCCTTGTCGTCCATCACTTCCACGAGCGGAGACTCGCGCGGATCGAACGTGATGTACTCCGCGCCCTGCGACCCGTCCGCCTGGATGCGCTGCACGAAGTAACCCTTGGCGTAGCGCAGTCCGATCGCCGTAAGCGGCAAACTGAGATCGCTCGCCGCCTTGAGGTGATCGCCCGCGAGCACGCCGAGACCACCGCTATAGATCGGAAGGCTCTCGTGGAGCGCGAACTCCGCGCAGAAGTAAGCCGTCGCGCCGATCTCTAAGCGCTCGCGTGCTCGATACGCGTCAAACTTGGCGAGCACGTTTTGGATGTGTTCAATCAGGGGCGCGTCCTGCGCGAGCTCCGCCATGCGACGCGCACCGAGGTTGCGCAACATGGCGACGGCGTTGCTGCGCGGCGCGTGGAAGGACGTGCCACCGATTCGTGCGAACAGCGCACACGCGTCGGGTGACCAGCTCCACCAGACGTTGCGGGCCAATTCCAAAAGACGTGTCAGCGGTGCCGGGAGTGTGGCCGAAACCGAAAACCGATGAAGGCTGGGCTTGTCTGCGCTTTGGCTTGGAATGGCGACGAGCGAGCGGCGCGAGAGTCCGCTGAACCCGGTCGAGCGACCCCTTCCGCGGCGCGGCCCCGCGCGCAGGAGCGCTTCGTCGTACGCGCGCTGTGTCGCGGGAAAGATGTTTTCCCAACTCATGTCGGCGACGATGCGTGACGCTTCGTTGCGAACGCCTGCCGCGTCCTCATCGGTCTGATTGAGGAACGAAGCTAAGGCCTCGGCCAATTGGCCGGCCGGATCGGTGTCGGCGTCGAGAATCGTGACCGCGTGTTGCGGCGCGTCGTCGAGACCGGCGACGAACCTGCCGAATCCGGTCGCGTTGGTGGTGATCGTCGGGACGCCCGCGCCGAGCGACTCGACGGGCGTGTAGCCCCACGGTTCGTACATGGACGGAAACACCGAAATGTCGCATGCGTGGAGCACGTCCATGTAGGGGAACGGGAAAACGCCGTCGCTCCCGTCCAAGAAAACAGGCACGAACATGAGGTACGCGTGGTCGGACGCGGCATTGTTCAGGCCGGCCGCGTCGCACGCGTTGAGGATGGCGTCATCTTCCACGTGCGCCACGTTGTGCGTGCATACGCCTGCCGGTGCGCCCGCGAGATCGGATGAGCGCAAGCGGCGTACGACTTCGCGGCGCTGACCGGTTTGCGTCGCCGGGACAAACATCAGGAAGAGGAGTTTGCGCGCGGGCGCGTCGGAGCGGCGGTTCAGCTCACCGATGGCGTCAATGGCGACGTCTAAACCTTTGTTGCGAAACTCGTAGCGGCCCGAGCACAGGGCGATCTGCGTGTCCGGGCGCAATGCCGTTCCGAGGAAGCGTTGACCCGTTTGAAGGATCGCCGCTCGGACTTCGGCGCGCCGTTTACCCGCGTCGTGCTCGGCGTGCGCGTACCCGTTCGGCGTGATGACTTCGGCGCGGCGACCGAGGACGGCAAACGCTTCGTCCGCCGCGTGCTCGCTGACGGCGGTCATGATCGAAGCGTGCTCCGCCGCCGCTTGTTCCAACGATGCTTGGGTGGCGGCGCCATGATCTTTCGCGTCGGCGATGGACGCGTCCACACCGGCGCTGGCGAACGCGCGGCCGGCGGCCGTACCGTGCGGCGTGTACACCGTCGCGATCTCCGGCGCGGTGGACGACAATCGCAAGATGCCGCACGCGGACTGCCACTGATGAAAGTGCGCGACGGCCGCGCGCGCGCGCGGACGGACGGTCGCGTGGTAATGCAGTTCGACAAACGCGCCCGCGGCGTATCCAAAGAGCACACGTTCAACGGTGTCCCAATCCGCGTGGATGGAATCCACCCCAAAGTCATTCCACAGGTCGCCGAGGATCTCGTTTTTGCGCTCGAGCAGTTGGCTGAAATTAATCAGCGCGACGGCGGGCTTCCCCGGCACATCCCAACGGCCAAAGCGCACGGGAATCTCGCGCTCTTGGGCGAGCGCCGCGAGCGGACGTTGGCTTGAGTCTTCGATAAAGCCGGACGTTTCGGTCCGCGCGGCCCAGAGGTCGGGGCCGACGTAGAGAAGTTCGTCGCCGTAGGCGCGCTGGGCGGCAGCGGCTGACGAGGAGATCACGGTGTGAACGCCGCCGGTGGGGTTGCAAACTTCCCACGAGACGGAGTAGAGCGAGGAGGGGCGCCGGTTGAGCGAGTGCACTTCGTGCAAAGCCTATCCACCGCCACGAACATCCGCCCGATTCGGAACCAGGTCAATCGGGCGGCATCCGGATCGGGCGGCGGATTCGGAACCAGGTCAATCGGGCGCCATCGGAAGGTGGCCGGCACCGGTCCCAGCCCGCAGCGCCACCCGCGCCATGGCCACGACGCGCACGGCCGCAACTATCCACATCGGTATCCACATCGGTACCAGGTTGGGGGTTTGGCGCGTATATGTCCTTGCTGTTAACGGAGTTATGGCGACCGAGTGCGGCACAGATGCCGCGGTTATCCACAATTTCGGAGGCGAAATCAGTGCAGGTACGCCCCACCGCACACGTCGAGGACCACGCCCGTGACGTACTGGCTGAGGTCGCTGCATAGGAAAAGCGCGGGACCGGCCACGTCTTCGGGCTCGGCCACGCGCCCGAGCGGCAACGGCTCCGGCAGCGGGTTTTGGTCCAGATGCGCGCGGGTCATGTCGGTGCGGACCCATCCCGGCGCGATGGCATTGACCCGGATCCCGCGCGGGCCCAACTCGGTGGCCAGCGATTTCGTGAGCGCGTTGATACCCGCTTTGCTTGCGGCGTACGCGGCATAGTGAGCCTCGCCGCGATGGCTCGCGCGCGAAGAGATATTGACGATGCACGATCCGGGTCGCGCGCGCAACGCAAACGCGCGGCACAGCTTGGCGACCGCCAACAGATTGATGTCGATCACGGCGGCGAAGTTGTCTTCCCAATCGTCCCCGGCGACGGGCGTGGGCAGCCAGATGCCGGCGTTGTTAACGATGATGTCGAGCGGGCCTTCCGGGAGTTCCGGCGCTTTGTGGTCGCAGTGAAACGCCGTGCCGAACGGTACATCGCTTCGCTCGCGATAGCCCGCGATGACTTCGGCGCCCGCTTCGATCAGCGCGCGCGCAATGGCCGCGCCGATCCCGCGCGACGCGCCCGTCACAAACGCACGTTTTCCGTTCAGATTCAGTTGCACGCGCCCATCATCGCAAATGAGCCGCCGGGCGCGCTGGTAAGATCGAGATCTTATGCGCCATTTCGCCCGTATCGTTGCCGCGATTCTCCTCGTCCTCAGCGGACCGATTACGCGCGGCGAAGAACCCAAGGGCGACGCCAAGGGAGTCAAGAAGTTGAACCGTCTTGCGAAGGAAAAGAGCGCGTACCTGCGCCAGCATGCCACCAACCCGGTTGACTGGTTCCCGTGGGGCAAAGAGGCGTTTGAAAAAGCGAAGAAGGAAGACAAGCCGATCTTTTTGTCGATCGGGTACAGCTCGTGTCATTGGTGCCACGTGATGGAGCACGAGTCGTTCGACGACAAAGAAGTGGCCGCGTACATGAACGAACACTTCATTTGCATCAAAGTCGATCGTGAAGAGCGCCCCGACGTGGACGAAATCTACATGAACGCCGTGCAGTTGATGCGCATCCCGGGCGGGTGGCCGTTGAGCGTTTGGCTCACGCCGGACAAGAAGCCGTTTGTCGGCGGCACGTATTTTCCGCCTGCCGCGAAATTCGGCCGCCCCGGCTTTTTGGACGTGCTGAAACAAATCCAGGGCTGGTGGAGCAACGCGGAAACACGCAAGCAAATCGATCAGCGCAGCGAGCAAGTCTCTTCGATCATTCAAGAGGTCTACGACATGGAGGAGCCGGGCGACCTCGACCCGGAGACTCTTGAGAACGCGCGCGCGCTCGCCGAAGTGGGCTACGACAAAGAGCTGGGCGGGTTCGCGCAGCCGCCGCATTTCCAGCCGAAGTTCCCGAGCCCGTCGAGCCTCGAGATGCTGTGGCGCGCGTCGCTGCGCAAGGAAGATCCAGCAGCCCGTGACATGGTGATCAAGACGCTCGACGCGATGGCGCACGGCGGCATTCACGATCACGTCGGCGGCGGGTTTCATCGATACTCGGTGACGCGCAACTGGCTCGTCCCGCACTTTGAAAAGATGCTCTACGACAACGGCCCGTTGCTGTCGTTGTATTCGTGGGCGTTTCTCGTGACGGGCGACAAGACGTACCAGGAAACGGCGGAAGACATCGCACGTTGGGTGCAGCGCGAAATGACGCACCCCGAAGGCGGCTTCTACGCCGCGCAAGACGCCGACGACCCGGGCGGGCCGGAAGGCGAGGGCGGGTTCTACGTATGGAACCCAAAGACCGTGCGCGAAGTCCTATCCGATCAGGAGGCGGCCGCGTTCTTTGCGCGGTTCGACGTTTCCGACAAGGGCAACTGGTTCGTAAACGGCGAGCAGGAAAAGCCCGGCGAGTCCATCCTCGAAGTGAAGCGTTCCCTCGCCGAGGTCGCCCAAGAGCTCAAGGTCACCGAGCAGCAAGCGCGCGATATCTTGCGCGGTGCGATCTCGAAGGCGTATCTGGCACGCGAGAAGCGCCCCAAGCCGATTACCGACACAAAAGTGCTTGCCGGCTGGAACGGACTGATGATCAGCGGTTTTTGCAAGTCGTATCAGGTGTTTGGCGACGAGAGCCACCTGCTGTCGGCGCGCCGCGCGGCGGACTTCGTGCAAAAGCATCTGATCACGGAAAAGAAAATGCTGCGCCGGTGGGCCGATGGCGACGCGGCGCACGACGCCGTCATCGCGGACTACGCGTACATCGTCGCGGCGTTTCTCGACCTCTACGAAACCACGTTCGAGACGAAGTGGTTGCGAGAAGCGATGCGGATCAACGACCTGGCGGTGGAGCTTTTCTACGACGCGAAAGACGGCGGTTTTTGGTTTACGTCCAAGAACGCGGAGACGTTGCTCGCGCGCGGCAAGCCTGGAACGGACAACGCGCGCCCGTCCGGCAACGGCGTGATGACGTTCAATCTCTATCGCATCGCGGATTTGACCGGCGACTCCAAGTCGCGCGAGCGGGCGGAAAAAACGCTGCGGTACTTCGCGCCCCGCATCGGGCAATCGGCGATGGGGTACTCGACGCTTCTTAACGCGATCGACTGGCGAACCAACGGCGCGAGCGAGATCTTTATCGCCGGGCCCAAGGACGACCCGGCGACGCGCGCGCTGATCGAGGCCGTGTGGAAGGATCCGCGCCCCAACCGTGTGATCGCTCTTGTCACGCCGGAGATCGAAAAGCTCCTCGAGCCCGCTCGCGGCAAGACGCCGGTGGACGGCAAGCCGGCCGCCTACGTATGCAAAAACTTTGCGTGCAAAGCGCCGGTGACCGACCCGGCGGCGCTCAAGGCCGCGCGCTAAACGACGAAGTGCCCTTGCACGGAGCGTTGTCGTCTTAACGCGGCGGCGCCGCGTCGCGGATCGCTGCGGCGAACTGGGGGAGTACCTGTGCGATTCCTTCGATGAGGAACTGCACGGCGATGACCGCGAGCACCAAGCCCATGATGCGGGGCAGCACGAAGTCGATGCCCGATCCCTTTTTCTCGGCGAGCTTGATGAAGCGCAACATCGACAGCAGGCAAAGGAGTGCGACGGTAGCGATCGCGGCGAGAAGGCCGGCGCGCGCTAAGTTGGTCGTGGCGTCGGCGGACAGCGTCATCACGACGGTGATGGAGGCCGGGCCCGCAATCAGCGGCACCGCCAGCGGCGACCACGCGATGGTCCGCGACGTCGGTTCGCCCTCAACGGTCGCGGCGGTCCCAAAGAACTCGTCCTCTTTGCCGCGCGCGAGCGCGAACGCGACGCCAAACACGAAGATCCCGCCGGCAATCTGCAACGCTGCGCCCGTGACGCGGAAAATGCGAAAGAGGTAGGCGCCGCCGAGCGCGAAGAGGGCGAGGATCAATCCACCGCCGATCGCGGCGCGAAACGCGATGCTGCGCCTTTCGGCAGCCGTTGCTCCCTTGGTGAGGCCGAGAAACACGGAGCTCACACCGGACGGGTTCACGACGATGTAAATCGCAAGCGCAGCCATCGTGATGAACTGCACTTCCTTGGGGAGCATGTCGAGCCAATCGGGCATAGAAACCTGGACAGGACGGTACCAAGAGCTGTGGACGACGCGCTGCACGGTTTGAGCGCGGTGACCGCGAAAAAGCATCACGATTCGCCGGTCGAGCGGACGCCGTTTGAGTATCCTTCGTGTTGGAGGAAACCATGTCCGACGACAAGATCCGCGTATCGCGACGCGACATCCTGCGCGGCGCTGGCGCAGCGGCGTTGGTGGGCGCAACCGTTCCCGCGCAAGGCGCGCCGGCCGGTAAAGCGCCTGCCGGCCTGAGCCGCGTGGGGCCGGGACCCGTCGAGTGCGCGTTTGAGCTCAACGGGAAACAAAAAAAGATCACGGTCGAGCCGCGCGTGACGTTGCTTGATGCGTTACGCGATCGTGTCGGACTGACCGGCGCGAAGCGCATTTGCGATCGCGGTGCGTGTGGCGGGTGCACGGTGTGGGTGGACGGTCAGATCGTCAACTCATGCATGATGCTTGCCGTCGATGCGCGCGGTAAAAAAGTCACAACGATCGAGGGCTTGGCGCAAGGCGACAAGCTGCACCCGGTCCAGCAGGCGTTCGTCAAGCACGACGCGTTGCAGTGTGGTTTTTGTACGCCCGGCATGATCATGACGTGCGCGGCGATGGTGGATCAGGGCAAGGCCAAGGATCGCGCGTCGATCCAACACGAGCTCGCGGGCAACCTGTGCCGATGCGGAACGTATCCGCACATCTTCACAGCAGTCGAGGAGGCGGCGCGATGAGCGAATACGAACTCAACCTCGGATTTCGCGAAGGTGGGAAGCCGCTGCGCGAAACCGTCAACCTAAGCGACGGCACGCCGCCGCCCTGGGACTTGGACACCAAACTCGCGGTGGTCGGAAAGGATCACCCGCGTCTCGACGCGATCGACAAAGTGACCGGCCGCGCGGCGTACAGTTACGACCGCCGGTTCCCGAACATGATTTTTGCGAAGATGCTGCGTTCGCCGTATGGGCACGCGCGCGTCAAGAGCGTAAACCTGGATCGCGCGAAGGCTGTGCCAGGTGTTTTGTTCGCCGAGGCGTACCAGCGTCCCGTCAACTACGCGGGTCAAGAGGTCGCAGGCCTCGCCGCAACCAGCGAAGAGGTGCTCGACGACGCGCTTCAGCTCATCGAGGTCGAGTACGAGGTCTTGCCCTGCAGCACGACGGTCGATCAGTCGCTTAACGCGAACTCGCCGCGCGTCGGTCGCGCTCCGTCCAACGTAACCGGGCCGGATCGCGCGGCGCCGGATCGGGTGGCGCGCGCGCACGCGGACGCCGACGTCGTGATCGAAAAGGAGTACCGCACGCAGGTGCAGACGCACTCCTGTTTGGAGACGCACGGCAGCGTGTCCGTCTGGGACGGTGACGAACTTACCGTGTATGCGTCCACGCAGGCGACGTTCGCGTTTCGTTTTACAATGGCGCGCTCGTTGCGACACCCCGCGGCGAAAATCCAAGTCGTCACCGAACACATGGGCGGCGGGTTCGGTTCGAAGTTTGGCTGCGACGGGTGGGATGTGTTTGCCGCGCGCGCGGCCCGCGAAACCGGGCGGCCGTGTCGCTACTTGCTCGACCGACGCGAAGAACACATGATTGCGGGCAACCGGCCCGACTCCCTTCAGAAGTGCAAGTTCTCCGTCAAAAAAGACGGAACGCTGATGGGGGCCGAGGTTGAGTCGTACGGAACTTCGGGCACGTCGGCGCGTGGCGGCAATGCACGCAACCCGAGCGTGTATCGATTCCGCGCTCAGTTCGCCAACTCCCGCACCGTGATGACGCACGCGGGCCGCGGCCGCGCGTTTCGTGCGCCAGGTCACCCGCAGGGATTTTTCGCGCTCGAAGGAATGATGGACGAGTTGGCGGAAGCCATCGGCATGGATCCGCTTGCGTTTCGCATGAAAAACGACGGGCACCCGGTGCGCGCCGAGCAGTACAAGATCGGCGCAAAAGAGATCGGTTGGAATCGTCGCAAGAAGTCGGGTTCGGACAAGGGACCGATCAAGCGCGGATTCGGGATGGCGTCCGCGCGCTGGGGACACAACGCGCGACCTGGTTCGCCGGGCGCGATGCACGGTGCGCACGTTCGCATCGACGAGAACGGCGATGTGCTGGTGGCCAACGGCTGCCAGGATATCGGTACGGGAACACGCACGTTGATCGCAGCGCTCGCCGCCGAGGAGCTCGGCCTGACGCCGAGTCAGATCACCGTGCGCCTCGGATTCACCAAGGATCCGCTCGGCCCGCCGAGTGGCGGTTCGCAAACCGCGCCTTCCATTGCGCCGGTCATTCGACGCGCTGCGTACAAAGCCAAACAGGACCTGCTGGCGGCGGTCGCGCAGCGCACGGGCGATGACGCGTCCGCGTTGGACCTGCGCGGCGGCAAAGTCGTGGGTGGCAAGCGCGCGCTCACGTTCGCGGACGCTTGCCGCATGGTTCCGGGCGGTGTCGTCGACGTCAACATGAGCGGCGAGGTTGCCGACTATCGTCTGCCTCAGTACACGAATGAAGTGGCGGGCGTGCAGTTCGCCGAGGTCGAGGTCGACACCGAAACCGGCCTCGTCCGCGTCGTGAAAGTCGTCGCGGTGCAGGACTGCGGCGTCGTCGTGAACCCGTTGTTGGCGCGCAGCCAGATCAACGGGGCGGTCATTCAGGGTGTGTCCTACGCGCTCTATGAAAACCGCGTGTTGGATCGCAATACCGGCGACATGCTGAACGCGAACCTACTCGACTACAAGATCGCGGGCGCGATGGACATGCCGGAAATCGTGTCGATCGCCCACACTGTGTTTAACGGCAAGACCACCGCGGGTGTGTCGAGCCTTGGTGAGCCGCCGGCGGTGGCGACGCCGGGCGCGATCGCCAACGCGGTCGCCAACGCGATCGGCGCGCGCATTCGTTCCTTACCCATCACGCCGGACAAAGTGCTGGCGGCACTCGGGAGTCTGTGATGAAGGGGTTTTCGTATTACACGTGCGCCGACTTGTCGTCCGCCACCCGCGCTCTGCAAGAGCTCAAGGGTGCGGCCGTCAAAGCCGGGGGCACAGACTTGATGGACCTGCTGAAAGAGCGGCGCCTCGAACCGACCGATGTCGTTTCGTTGCACGCCGTCAAACAAGTCGCGGTCAAGGGTGAGTTGTCCGCGCTCGCAACGTTGCAGGACGTGGCCGACAGCGCGTGGGTGAAAGAAAACTTTCCGGCGGTCCACACGGCGGCGGCAGAAGCGGCGACGCCGCAGATTCGCAACGTCGGCACCGTAGGCGGCAACCTCTGCCAGCACTCGCGTTGCGTGTACTTCCGCAATCGAAACTTCGACTGTCATGCGACGGGCGGCGAAGGTTGCCCCGCGCTGGACGAGAACGCGTTCCATCGCTACCACGCGATCTTTCGTGGCACGCACTGCGTGAGCGCGCACACGTCGAATCTCGCGCCCGCGCTCATGGCGGTCGGCGCGCAGGCGCACTGCCTCCACCCGGACGGCGAGCGCACGCTGGATATCGGGCTGCTGTACGACCTGAACCCGGCCCAGGGCAAGCCGAACCATCTCACACTGCGTCCCGGCGAACTGATTCGCGCGGTGCAGCTCAAGCCCACTCCGCTCGCGCGCAACAGCATCTATGTGGAGTTCCGCGAGCGCCAGAGTTTCGACTTCGCCGTCGCGTCCGTTGCGGCCGCGGTGCACGTCGAAGGGGGCAAAGTACGCCAAGCGCGCATCGTGTGCGGCGCCGTCGCCCCGATCCCTTACCGCGCGCGTGCGGTTGAGGATGCCATGATCGGCAAGGCTCTCGATCCGGCTAAGGCTGCTGCGGCCGTGGTCGCGGACGCGCAGCCCCTGGCCGGAAACCAATTCAAAGTTGTGATCCTAAAGCGACTCGTGCAACGCGCGCTGGAAGGGTTGAAGGCATGAAACCGCCGCAAGCTTGTTATTTCTTGAGTCACAAGACGTACTTCTATCCGGCGGCCGCGCGCCCCGAAGAGGAACCGCAACACCGCACGACTCCGTTTTGGTGTCTGCGCACGCACGACGCGATCGGGCCCGACGGCAAGCACTGCGATGAGTCGCTGTGCAAAGGGACGGACCGACCGTGCTACGAACCGGAAATCCAGTTGTAGACGCGTGAACTCGGCGGCGAGCTAGTTCGCGCGCGTTCGGTCACGCGACGGCGAACCGGTCACGCGCGCGGGGTACACTTCCGCACGGGCCCAGCCGTCCACCGCACACACTATGAAACGATCCGCTATCGGTGTCTTGTTCCTAACGGTCTTCATCGACCTGTTGGGCTTCGGCATCGTCTTACCTCTCCTGCCGCGCTACGCGGACGACTTCAACGCGTCGCCGACGTCGATCGGGATCTTGTTCGCGTCGTTTTCCGCGATGCAGTTTCTCTTCGCGCCGATGTGGGGGAGGCTCTCCGATCGATACGGGCGCCGTCCGCTGATCATGATCGGCCTCGCTGGGTCGATGGTGTCCTACACGATCTTTGCTTTTGCGACGACCTACACGATGCTACTCGTCTCGCGCATTCTAGCGGGCGTGTTCGCGGCCACGATCGGAACCGCGCAGGCTTACATCTCCGACGTGACGGGGCGCGAGGATCGCGGCAAGGAAATGGCGCTGATCGGGGCCGCGTTCGGCATCGGATTTACGCTGGGGCCGACGATCGGCTGGCTTGCTTACGACTTCATCGGGCCTCGTTGGCCCGGCTTTGTCGCCGCGGGCTTCTCGGCGGTCGCGCTGCTGATGGCTTGGCGCAAACTGCCGGAGCCGGAGCGTCACGTCGAACGCCGCGCGCGCAAGTGGTTCGACGCGGCCGGGTGGCGCCACGCGTTCAAGACGCCGGGCGTCCCGCTCGTGTTGTTGTTGCAGATCGTGGCCGTCTTTTGCTTTGCGAACTTTGAAGGCACGCTCGCCAAGATCACCAAGGACAAGTGGAGCTACGGCATCCGCGGGAACGGGCTTCTGTATACGTACGTGGGCTTTTGCCTCCTCATCGCGCAGGGCTACCTTGTGCGCAAGTACATGCCGCGCGTCGGCGAACGCAACATGGCGCGCGCGGGCTGCTTGCTGCTCGGTCTTGGTCTGTTTGGAATCGCTTTGGGCGGCGCGTCGATGGGTGTCGTGTTGCCGGTGCTTGCGTTGGCCGCGTTCGGCTTCGCCATGATCTCGCCGTCGTTGTCGAGCTTGCTGAGCTTGCACACGCCGCAAGAGATTCAGGGCGAGGTGTTGGGTATTGGGCAGTCCGGATTGGCGCTGGCCCGCATCCTCGGTCCCTACATCGGGTACATGCTGCTCGAGCGATCGGTGGATCTGCCGTATTGGGTCGGAGGCGGGCTCATGGTGCTCGCTTTTGCGGCCTCGCTCATGCTGCGACCGCCGCCGCACCGATAGACAAGTCCATTGGGCACGATTCTCGACGCACTCTTCCTCGGTGTAGTCCAAGGGCTCACCGAGTTCTTGCCGATTTCGTCCAGCGGGCACCTTGCGTTGTTTCAAAGGGTGCTCGGTTGGGACGACCCGAGCGCGAACCTCGCGTTCAACATCGCCGTTCATCTCGGTTCGCTCGGCGCCGTGTTGGTGTTTGTGCGGCGCGAGATCAAGATGGCGCTGACCACGCATCCGCGGTTGATTGCGGTGCTGATAGTGGCCACGTTGCCGCTGGTCGGAGTGGCACTCTTGGGCGCCAAGGATTGGGTGGAAGTGTTGTCCGCCAACCTTCTCGCCGTCGGGCTTTGCCTGATCACAACGGCGCTCATTTTGTTTCTCGCCAAGCGCCTGCGGGACGGCGACGAAAGCGCCGCGAGCATGTCCTTGGGTAAGGCGGCCGCGGTCGGTGTGGCGCAGGTCTTTGCGCTCTTTCCGGGGATCAGCCGGAGCGGGACCACGCTCGTCGCCAGCATGGCGGTGGGGCTCAAGCGCGAGGAAGCGGTGCGGTTTGCGTTCTTGCTGGCCGCTCCGGCGATCGGCGGCGCCGGGTTGTTAATGGTCAAAGACGGCGGGTTTGGCGAGAGCGTGCCGGTTGGTGCGATGGCTGCGGGAACGATCGCATCGTTTGTGTTCAGCCTGCTCGCGATGAAGCTGATGGTCGGCGTTGTGGTGCGGCGCCGACTCGGATACTTCTCGCTCTACTGCTTCGCCGTCGGGCTGTTCGCGGTCGGTTGGGCGCTCAGTTAGCGCCGGCCAATTCCCACCAATTCCCAGGCGGGGCTTAGTTGCGATCGACGGTGCGGAGACCGAAGATCACTTTGCCGCGATAGACGTCGGTTGTGACTTCGTCCTCTTTGCCGACGGCGGGCAGATTGCCGCCGGTCATGCGGGTGAGGTTGATCTCGATCGTCTTGAGAATGTTTTGCGAGTAGCGCTCCACCGCCTGGCAGAGCTTGGCGACCTCGGCGCGTTTGAGTGCGCGCGAGCGGCCGCCGGGTCGGAACTCAAACGTCCAACGCCGCTCGAAGACGTTGCTTTCGATGCGGATCGGCTTCGTGGGCGGGCGCAGAGCGGCGTATTGGACGCCGACGTCGCGGCCCGCTTCTTCGACCAACGTGAGATAACCCTCGCGCAACTTCGCTTTCGAGAGTTGGAGGCAAAGCGCCTGCACCTCGGCCGCCGCTTCGCGCAGCGTTTTGGCCTCGTTCGGCGCGCGCAGGTAAGCGGCTTCGTACTCGTTCGCTTCCTGGTACGACGTGTACGCCACGTATCCGAGCACGCAGAGCAAGATCGCCATCACGACGACGTAGAGTTTGACGGGGTCGTCGGTCATCGTCCGCGTCTCCGCTTCTTCTTTTTGAATTCGTAGCGCAGGCGCTGGTAGTCGGTTCCGCGTACCGGCGTGAGGGTGCCGGGCACCGCCTCCATCGCCTTTAGGAACGCAATCTCTTTGAGCGCGCCATCGAGGATGTCCGCCTTTGCGCCCGACGGCAACACCACGTTCAGCACGACGCGGTCCTGCTTGATCTCGACGCTCTCGAAGTCGACGAACTCGAGCTCTTCGTGCTTCTTGCGTACGGCGACAAAGATCTCGTTCCAGATCTGGAGTGCGCTCTTGATCGGCTCGATGCCTTTTGTGGAACCGGTCACCTTGTCGAGGTTTCTGCGCATGATGCGAAGCTCTCGGTTGAACCGGCCGATCGCTTGGTAGCGCTCGCCCTTCGCCTCGACGTCGTTGGCGTTAACCTTGCGCGGGACGAGGTCGCCCAAGTCGTTGTACTTGCGAGTGACTTCGCTAAACGACTGGTACGCATCCGTCAGCATCTTCTCGTAGCGATCGCGACGGAGATCTTTTTTCTTGATGACGCAGTAGAACGAGAACACGAGCAGGCCCAAAAACAGCAACGTGACCGTTACGGCGAGCGCGTTCTTGAGGAGTTCGAACTTGTTGGCGACCTGCAGTTCTTCCTGGCGGAAGTCCATGCCGATCGAGTCGCCGCCGATGCCTTTGATCGCCAATCCGATGGCGACGGACGCGCCCGCATCGAACACCTCTGTCGACGTGTTCTTCGGGCGATACTTAAAGGCTGTGGACGGCGAGAACGGTTCGATGGTGTAGCCGATGCGTTCGCCGAGGAGGTCGAGGAGCCCGCCGACGCGGAGGCCGGGGCCGCCTGCAATCACGCGTTCCGGCGTCTCGCCGCCGCGTAGTGCCGCGGCGCTGCGCACGAATTCACGCTTGAGGCGCGAAACGAACTCCGCGCGCTTCGTCGTGAACATGTCGCGTTCTAACTCCGCGTGGCTTTTTTCGGTCTCCGCCTTCACTTCCAGCGTGTCGCCGGTCGGCACGAACAGATCGCCGCTCGTGTCGTCCACGATCTCGGCCATCTTGAGATCGGCCTCGCGCATGTCGATGTCCATGTCGCGCGCGAGGCCGGTCGCAATCGAGTCCACGCCCATGCGCACCGAGCGCATCGCGCGAATCGCGCCGCCCTTGACGAAGATGATCTCGGTCGCGCGGTAGCCGACGTGGATCAGCACGCAGTCCGGAGACTCGGCGATTAACCCCGCCGCGTGGACGGCGTGGTAGTACGCGTTCGCGTCCAAGTCGATCGCCAGCGGTTCGGCCCCGGACGCGCGGAGCGATTCGACGCGGCGCGCGATGGCTTCCTTTTGCACCGCAAACACCAAGAGGTTTGAGCTCTCGGCGGTCTCGCCGACCTTGGTGTACTGCACCACGACATCATCCGCGTCGCAGTTGTGCAGGTGATGTTCGGCCTCGAACTTGATGACCTTGCGGATCTGGTCGTCGTTGGTGAACGGGACCGGGATTTCGCGGACCACCGCCTCGTGCGCCTCGATCGCTGTAATCACGTGGTTCTTGGAGAACCCGCTCTTGAACAGGTCGGTCAGTGCTTCGCGCAGCGCATCCGGATCGAGCACGCCGCCGCGCGATTCGATGTCCAAATCCGCATAGCGCGTGATTTTGAACTTCTCGCCTCTCCCGGAGAGCTCGACGGCGCGTACGCCGCGTGCGTGGATGTCTAGACCGACCGACTTTGCCATGGCTGTTTGAAGCGGCCCATCTTACTTGCCTTGTGCAGGCTTGTCCCGGCGCCCCTGATTCCGCTCCGCGAGTTTTTGCCGTTGCGACTTTGTCAACACTTTGTGCAGCTTCTCGCGGTTTTGAGATTCGAGTTGGAGGATCTCGGCCCACTGCGTTCGATCGAGCCGCTCCCGGATCAGGGCGACGGCGCGATCGTGCTCGGCGAGGATCGTCCGGATCCGGCGCATCTGCGTCACGCTCAGATCAGGGAGTGCGTCCTGCCAATCCTGGAGGCGCCGCTCACGCGAGGAGTCCTCCTTGTCGGCCGAGCCCGCCGTCAACGTGCCGACCCACGCCCCCGTACCGAGGCCGGCGACAAACGTGAGGGCCAAGACGATGGCGAACAGGCGATACAGGCTGTTCACGGCAGCAGGCTCCCCGCTTGGGCGGGTTCGATGAATTCAGGCACCATCCGGAAGCCTAGGTAGGTCAGGCTGACCGCGGCCAGGATGGCGGCCGCGATCGCCACCTTCTTCAGGACCCGGCGCGCCTGCTCTAAGTCGAGCACTTCGGCGGCCGGCGCGGCGCGGCTCGCGGCCAAAACTCGATCCGCGAACGCCTCGTCCGGTTCGGGAGCACCCGCAAGGACCTCGTCCGACATCAGTTTCATGTCCTCGATCCGCCGGGATAGCTCCGGGTCGGCTTCGATGGCGGCGCGCAGGTTTCGCGCCTGGGTTGGGTCTAGCTCCCCGTCGAGGTAGCGCCAAAGTGTGTTGTCGTCATGCATGGCGTAGCAAACTCCGCTTGAGTTGGGCCCGGGCTCGATGCAACCGGCTCTCGACGGTTCCGATCGAGAGGTCCAAGATGTCGGCGATTTCCTTGTAGCTCAGTTGCTCGAGTTCGCGCAACGTCAGCACCTCGCGGTAATTCGCGGGGAGATCGGCGATCGCTTGGCGCACGATCCGGCGTTTTTCTTTGCGTTGGGCCTGGTGGGCGGGGCCGTGTGCTGGGTCGGGGAGAACGGCGTCGTCCTCCAGCGCGACCGCCGGTCGCCGGCTCCGCTTTTTAACGTGGTCCTTGGCGGCGTTCGCGGCCACCCGATAGAGCCAGGTGTAAAACTTCGACCGGCCGTCGAAGCTGGCGATCCGCTGGTACACCTTCAAAAACACTTCTTGAGCTACGTCTTCGACCTCGTGTCGGTCACGCACGATGCCGTAGATCAGCGCGAATACGCGGCTCTGATACCGCTGCACGATCTCCGCCAACGCGGCCTCTTCGCCATCGCGAATACGATCGATTAGTTGCGCTTCGGTGCGCGCTGGATCGACCGGCCGACTCATATTCAAAAGCATCTCATGCCCCACCGGTTTCGACGCCAGGAGCAAACAAAGACTTCCAAAAACCCAACACCACCCCACCCAATGCGGTACCGGGTTGGATTTTTTTTGCTGTAAGTCGTTTTGAGATAGTCACATATGCGCGCCAGGTGCGGCATTCGTGACGCACTTGGGGTCGAATGTACCGCGCGCGCGGCGCCGTGAATGGTTCATAATCACAGTAATGACAATGGTTTACGTCAGTTATTGCGAGAGCGAACGGCCGCGCGGGCCGCGATCCGTGGAGCCAACGTACGGGAACCAAAAATGGGGGTTTTCACCTGGTTTGCGGCACCAATGCCGCACTTGGCGCGCATATCTCGTTTTGCGACAACGTCTTACGACGAAAAAAATCCAACCCGGTACCGCATTGGGTAGCGCGTGTTTGGGTGGCTAGTCCTCTTGGTCTTGGTCTTCTCTTAGCAGGTGGCCCATCTTGTCGCGCTTTGTTTGGAGGTACTTTTCGTTGGACGGGTTCGACTCGATTTCGAGCGGGATGCGCTCGACGATCTTGAGGCCATACCCGTTCATCGCGCGGAACTTGCGCGGGTTGTTGGTGAGAATGCGGATCTGGCGAATGCCAAGATGACGGAGAATCTGCGCGCCGACACCGTAGTCGCGATGATCCGCCTTAAACCCAAGGGCGAGGTTGGCTTCAACCGTATCCATTCCCTCTTCTTGAAGCTTGTAAGCCTTGATCTTGTTCTCGATCCCGATGCCGCGACCTTCCTGGCGCATGTACAGGACAACTCCGCGCCCAACATCTTGCACTTTGGCCATCGCGCGATGGAGCTGGGGGCCGCAGTCGCAGCGCAGCGACATGAACGCGTCGCCGGTAAGGCACTCGGAGTGAACGCGCACCACGACGGGGTCTTCCCGAGCCGGGTTGCCGGCGCGGCCGTTCGGCGGTGTGTCGATGCCCAAGGTGAGGGCGACATGCGGTCGGCGGTCGACGATGCTGCGATAGAGGTGGAGGTCGAAATCGCCCACGGCGGTGGGGAGCTGCACGGTTTCGACTTTTTCAACGAGCTTCTCGGTGTGGCGGCGGTGCTCGATGAGCTGCGCAACCGACGAAATCTTGATGTCGTGCTTGGCCGCAAACGCCTCCAGCTGCGGCATCCGGGCCATCGTGCCGTCCTCGTTCATGATTTCGCAGATCACGGCCGCGCCCCGTAGGCCGGCAAGCTGCGCCAGATCGACGGAGCCCTCGGTCTGACCGGTGCGCACCAAAACGCCGCCCCGTCGCGCCCGGATCGGCTGGATGTGGCCGGGCCGCACAAGGTCGGAGGCCTTGGCGCCGGGCCGCACCGCTTGGTGAATCGTACGCGCGCGATCGGCCGCGGAGATGCCCGTCGTGACACCGGTCGCCGCTTCGATCGTCACGGTGAAGTTGGTGCGAAAACGACAGTTGTTGTCCTCGACCATGACGGGCAGCTCGAGCACGTCCGCCATCTCCTCTTCGAGGGCTAAACAAATCCAGCCGCGCGCGTGCGTGGCCATAAAGTTTATGTGCTCGGGCTTGATGTGCTCGGCGGCCATCACCAAGTCACCCTCGTTCTCGCGATCCGGATCATCGACCAGAATGACCATTTTCCCGTTTTTGATGTCTTCTATCGTTTCGGGAATGTTTGCTAGAGCCATCGGTGTCACCTTGAAAGAAGTTGAAACGTCCGCAGGCCGTGCGTTGATAAGGAAAGACCGTTGGGTCTTCCCAGCGCACCCTGCGCGTGAACCCAGCCAGTATAGGAGAAGCCCATGCGTCTTCAGATAAACGGTGCCCTAGCGGCGTTCCTTATCGCGACAGTCGCGAGCGCCCCGGCGTTCGGCGTCGAGATCGTCGAACTCAAGAGCGGGCGCGTCATCGAAGCGAACAAGACCGAGCTCCGCGGCGACAAGCTGTACGTCGAGCTCCACTTGCCCGGTAAGAATCAGCTCGTCGGATACACGATCGCGGTTCACAAAGTGATCCCCGAATTCATCTTTTACGTGCGGCTGGAGAAGCTCAGTTCGGATAAGCCGGAGGCCCACAAGGATCTCGGCGACTGGGCGCGGAAACAGGGGCTGTTTCGCCACGCACTCAAGGCGTACGAAATCGCCGGCGCGGCCGATGCCGACTTCATGGCGACGTTTGGGGAGCTTACGGAAAAGCTTCACGAGGAAGAGGCGACGTGGACGTTCGACGAGGCGTACCGACTCTTCAAGCTCAATGATGTGAAAGAGGCGCGCCTTCGCGTCGAGCGCGTGCTCGAAGACTTCAAGGACACCAAAGAGGTCGGGCGCGCGAAAGAACTCCTCAACATCATCAAGGAGCGCGAGCAGTTCTTGTCGGAACAACGCCGCCAGGAAGAAGTGGCCAAGCGTGCGCGCAAGCACAAGCGCGCGATGGATAAACAGATCGATCGCGTGCGCAAGGCGGATCGTCAGGTCTCGCGCGTCCGCCTCAAGTACATCGCCGACGCCAAGCGCCGCCTTCAATGGGCCGCCTACGCCTATCGCAAGGCCGCCATGGAATTCTCGGAACTTCTGTTGGTGGTCGAAGTCGATGAGCTGCGCGTCATGCTGCGTGGCCTCCTCACCGATCTCGACGATCGCATGGTGCGCACATTCCTCAAACTAGGGGACATTCGCCTGATCTCGGGCGATGGACCCGGCGCGCTCGACGCGGCTCACGAAGTGCTCTCGATCATTCCCTCGCACGAGGGTGCGAAGGGGTTGCGCGAGCGCGTCCTCGACGGGGAAAGCCGTGCGGACGTACGCGGAGATCTCCGGAGCTACTCGTTCCCGTCGTATGTGCGGAACCGTTACCTGATCCCTTACGCCGGCAACTTTGCGCGACGTTACTACGGGCGCCGCACGCTCCGGATCGGATTGGGCGGCTCTCGCCGCATCGGGACCGGTGTCCGCTTCCACTTCAGCTACCACCGCTAAGGTCGAATCGGACCATGGAACGGGCCGTCATCGCGTGTGGCGCGCGATGACGGCCGCGGCTCCACGCACGCGGTGAACGGGAATCCCGATCCTCGGTTGCGCGCTCTCGTTATCGCGTGACGCTCTGCTAGAATCACCTGCTTACGGGGGCCGAGGGTAGTCCCCCATTGTCAGCCCGGCCGAGGACCTCCCACGCCATGAGTGAAAAGCTTTCGCTCGATCAGATTGTCGCCGCACGCGTAGCGGACCGACACGGACTCGAACCTCAACTTGTCGAGCAAGCGCTCGGCGAATTGGCACGGGGGCTTCCCGTTCCGTACCTCGCGCGCTATCGGCGCGAGCGCGTCGGCGGCCTTGATGCCGCTCTACTGCGCGCGCTGCGGGCGGACGCCGACGAAGTGCGCGAGTTTGAGCGACGGCGCGAGTTCTTGTTGCGTGCGTTGGCGGAGCGCGACGACGTTCCGGAGAAAGCGCGCAAGCGGCTGCAAAAAGCACGGCATCGGCTGGAGCTCGAGTACCTCTACGAGCCTTACCGTCCGGCGCGGAAAACGCCTGGCACTCTGGCGCGCGAGCGAGGCTTGGAGCCTCTTGCCGCCGCGTTTCTCAAGAACGAAGAGCCTTCGGTGGACGCGTATGTCTCCGCGGAGAAGGGTGTTGCCAGCGCCGAGGACGCGATGCAGGGCGTGCGCCAAATCTTGTCCGAGCGGTTCGCGGTCGATCCCGAAGTGCGTTCGTCGATGTTGCGCGTGATCGAGAAGCAGGGCGTCGTCAGCGTCGCTCCGGGGCATGGCAAGAAACAGATCCCCGGACGCTTCCAACGGCTTGCGTCGTTTGAGGAAAAGCTCGGGCGCATCCCGCCGCACCGCTTTCTCGCTCTGCGCCGTGCGGAAAAAGAGAGCGCCATTTCGGTGCGCGTGGAGTTTCCCGACGACAAAGTGCTCGACTCGATTCAGAAGCGTTTCTTTCCGGAAGGCGTTAGTGATCCGGTAAAGGAGGTGCTCGACGGCGCGGCGCAGGCAGCGTTGCGCTTGTTGCGCCCGGCGATCTTTGAAGACGCGTTCCGCTCGGCACAGTCGAAGGCCGAGCGCGCCGCGATCGATGCGTTTTCGAACAGCCTTCGCGACCTATTGCTATACCCGCCTGCGGGCGCGCAACGCGTGATGGGCATCGACCCCGCGACTCGTGGCGCGATCCCGGTTGCTTGCGTCGATGAGCGCGGCCAGCACGTGGAAAGCGCGCGGCTCAAGTTCTTTTCGAAAGACGAAGCAACGCTGAAGGCCTCGCAGGAGTCCGTCGCGCGCATGCTGCAAACCCATCAGGTGCAACTGATCGCGCTCGGGAACGGTCCCGGACGGCAGGAGTGCTCGGAATTTTTGGCGCCGATCCTTGTGGCGATGGGGGAGAACGCTCCGATCGTTGTGCAGGTCAGTGAAGCCGGTGTTGGTTCGTACGCGAGCGGTCCCGTTGGCCGCGCGGAACTGCCGGCGCTTCCCGTTCCCGTGCGCGGTGCCGTATCGATCGCGCGCCGTCTCATCGATCCGCTGCCGGAGTTGGTCAAGGTCGACCCGAAACAGATCGGCGTCGGTCAGTACCAGAGCGATATCGACCCCGCACTCTTGGGGCGTGCGCTCTCGGGCGTGATCGAAGACTGCGTCAGCTACGTCGGCGTTGATCCCAACCGCGCGTCGGTGCAGGAGTTGGCTTGCGTCTGCGGGCTTACGACGTCGGCTTCGCGCGCGCTGGTCGAGCACCGTGAACGCTCGGGTCGATTCCAGTCGCGGGCGCAGATTGCGGCCCTCCCGTTTATCACGCCCGAGGCGTTTGAGCAGGCGGCCGGTTTCGTTCGCATTCGTGAAGGCGAAAACCCGATTGATCAAACGGGCGTCCACCCGACGCACCAGGCGATCGTCGAGAGGTTGGCGCGTGCCGTCGAACTCGAGCCGGCTGCGTTGATTGGAAACAGCGACGCATTGAGCAAGATCGACGTGGATGACATCGCCGACGACGCGGCCACGCCGGCCGCGATTGCGAGCGTGATCGCCGAGCTGTTGGAAGCAGGCGGCGATCCGCGTCCGCGGCTGCAGCTCGTTCGTTTCGAGCCGTCCGTGAACAAGCCGAGCGATCTTTCGCCGGGCATGCGCATGCAGGGCCGCGTCACCAACGTGACGAGTTTCGGTGCGTTCGTCGACATCGGCGTGCGGCAGGACGGGCTCGTGCACGTCTCGGAGCTGTCCGATCGTTTTGTGAAAGATCCAACTCTGGTGGCACGCGTGGGCGATGTCGTTAGCGTGCGTGTTCTCGGCGTTGATTCCGAGACCAATCGCATCTCGTTGTCGATGAAGAGTCGTCAAGCGGCTCGCGAGGGCCGCGGTGGACGCGGCGGAGATCGCGCCAGCGGCGAAGGCGGCGGCGGTGGTCGCAGCGGCGGTGGTCGCAGTGAAGGCGGCCGCAGCGCGTCGGGCGGCGGCGGCGGCGGCGGCGGCGCACGTCGTGGCGGCGGCGCTGGCGGCGGTGGTGGTCGCGGCGGCGGTGGTGGTGGCCGCGGCGGTGGTGGTGGCGGTCGCGGCGGTGGTCGTGGAGGTCGGCGCCCGCGTCGCGAAGACGAACGGTTTGACGTCAAGGGCTCGGGTTACGAGACGGCGTCAAATGAGCCCCAAAAGATGATCCCCGACACGCCCGAGAACCCGGTTCCCGACAACGAGACGGAAGCAGAGTTCATGAAGCGCAAGATGGAAGAGCTGCGCAAGCGGTTCAGCTAGGCGGTCCGTCGCAAAAGTCCTCGTGGGCTACGACCGGATCTCGAAATCGATCTCTGCGTCGCGAATCCTCGCCCTAGCTTGCGGCTAGGCCTCCGGTTCGCTCCTTGATCTCGACTCTGAGCTCTCGCTCTCGCCTGACGAGTACTTGTTCAACGGGCTGGCAGGCGTTTTGTCGCGGCGGCTGGCGCCGGTTAGCGCCGGTCGCTGGCGAACGCGTAGACCCAAGGTTTGTCGGTAATCACGATCGTCACGTGCGAACCCGCGACGACATGGCGCGGACTCTCGCCGTCAAACGACTTGTCCCACCAGATTGATTCCGACTGCAGGTCGAACACGACCGCGCGGCCGCTGCTCAATCCGTAAAAGAAGTGGTCGTGGACGGCACCGCTTCCGTGCAACGAACCCGCGATGTCGTCGATGCGCGTCACGCGTTCGCCCTTGGCGTTCAGCGTCTGCAGTGCGCCGTTGCGCCGCGCGACGTAGATGCCGCGCTGGAACGAGATGGCCGGGGACGACACCGGCGAACCCGTGTCGTAGTTCCACACGCTTTTGCCGGTCGCCGTGTTGAATGCGTAGATGTGCTCGTCTTCGGCGCCTGCGATCAAAAGATCGCCGTGGGTCGAGAGTCCGCCGAAGAACGACGTGCCGCTCGGCACCTTGAAACGGGTCAGTTCTTTGCCGCTTGCCTGGTCGTGCACCAGGATCGTGCCCTGATCGGCGGTGCCGATGTAGAGCCGATGGCCGTGGAGGACGACGTTTGTGCTCGGACTGAAACCGAGCGGGACTTCGTAGAGCTTGCGGCCCGCGCGGACGGCGATCAAGCTGGGCTTGCGCGTCGCGATGAACGCGGTGCGCCCGTCCGCTACGCCGTTGTGCTCAACGCGACCGCCCAGTTGGAGTGACTCGCCCAAGAACTCACCGTCGCGCAGCCGGATGCGCGAGAGGCGACCGCCCACCGTGATGAGGTAGGCCTCTTTGCCCACCACGAGCGGCTTGCTCGTGATGCGATCTAGGAGCCCGGTTTTTGCGTCCCAATCGATACGACCGTTCGTCAGGTTGAACGCAAGCAGGTTCGCATGGCTCGTGGCGACGAGAAGGCGGTTGCCTGCGATGACGGGGTCCGCTTCGACGTTGCCGTTGATCTCTTCGTTCCAAATGATCCGTTTTTGCATGGCGACCGACATCACGCCGGACACCTTCGGATCCTTGGGATCGATCGATTCCTCAACGTCGTGGAACCCGTCGCGCTTCAGCTTGATCGACGTACGCTTGAAGATGCCCATCTCGACGTTGCACGGCGTCTTCCCTGCGCGCGCGCCGTTCACGTAGACGTCGGCGCCGCGTGGCGACGACTCGACGGCGAACGGCATGCGGTACTTCCGCTCGAACTCGATGAGCATGTGCTCCGACACGAGATCGCGCAGAAGGCGGAACGCGATCGCCGCTTCGCCGCGATTCTTGCGCTCTTCGATCTCCTTGATCGTGGCGACGACGTGATCGATTTTCTCGATCTGCATTCGAAGCTTTTGCTGCGTGCGCCGGCTCTCCAGCCACTGGAGCAGTTCTTGGAACGCTCTGCGCGGCTCCATGTCCTTCACGCTGTCGGCGAGGTCGGACGCGGCCTGGTAAAGCTCCCGCGCCTTCTCGAACTCACACTCGCGGAGGCGCGCTTTGCCCTCCTTGTTCGCGGCGCCGACACGCGCGGTGATTTCAATACGCAGACGTTCGCGGATCACGGCGTGGTGCAGAGCATCCAATCCTTCGAACCGCTTTTCGGCTCCGGCCAGCGCCTTGCGAAACTGTGCAAAACGCGGTTCGACGCTGTTTAGATTGGCCTGCTTGATCAAACGCGCGAGGCTCGCGTGAGCTTCGCCGATCTGGCCCGACCATTCGCGCGCACGGACGAGGCCAATGCGCTGCTCCAGGTCGCGCAGCTCGCCGATGCTCCCCGATTCCTTGGCTTGACGCAGTTGGTTGGCCGCACTCGCGACGAGTTGACGATCCGCTTTGTACGACGCCTCGATGCGCTCCAAAAACTCGGAGATCAAGAAAGCGATCTGCGAACGTTCGGATGCTTGAACCTGCGGGAGACGGATCGCGTTGACGCGTTTGACCAACGGGCCCAACGCGGCAATCCCATCGCGGTAATGCCGATCCGCGAGGACCGCCTTCACTTGCTCGCGTTCGCGTTCGAGCTCCGCTTCCATCGTGGAGCGCTCGCGGTGCTGTCGCGTCCGCTCTTTGTCACGCGCCTGGTGAATGAGCGTGCGAATTTTCATGGCGCCCGGGACCTCGGCGCTCTCCGGGTGCTCGGCGATGAGGTCGTCGATGAGCTCCAAAGCTTCGTTGCCTTGGCCTTCGCTGTGCGCCGCATCGATGCGCGCCATGAGCTCGCTGGGATCGGAACCACTGAGCGTTAAGCCGACGCCAGCGAGTAATGCCACGACGGCCGAAGCAATACCGCCACGGACGAGCATGGTGCGGCGTTGCGAATCGCCTGCGCGTTGACGTTCGTAGTTGCGCAGCCCGGCCTGGGACTCTTCGTCGCTCGGATCGACTTTGAGCAACAGCCGGTAGCAGTTGCCCACAAGATCCTGCATCTTGTCGCTGCGCCCGGCTTTGCGCGACGTCTTGAGCTCCTCGATCAGAGTGCGCAACGCTTTTGCGCCCTCCTCGGGACGATCGGCGCGAAGATAGAGTTGTCCCAGGTAGTAGCGCAGCGAAATCGCATGCGGCGCTTCGACGAGCGTTTGCTCGCACGTCACGGCGGCGCCGGCAAGGTCGCCGGCCTCAACCTGTGCGCGGGCGACCTTGAGCGCAGTTTCGGTCGCGCGTTCGATGTCGCCTTGAAGCGTGAACGCCTCACGGAGCAACAGCAACGCTTGAATGTTGGCCGGATCGCTGCGAAGCGCTTGCTCCAGATAGTCCACCGCATCGTCGGTGCGTTCGTCGCGAATGCTCATCCCGCCGAGTTTGGCGAGGAAGCGACCGATGCGGCGGGGCTCGCCGAGCGCGTGAACCGCCTCGACGCACTCCTCAAGGATGATGCGGTCGTCGGGTGCGCGCTGGTGCGCCAGCTCGTACAACTGCGCGGCGCGCTCGTGGTCTCCTTCATCGACGCCCATACGCGCGGCGTCGACGAGCTCTTCGACGGTGAGCTCGCGGATCAGCTCCATCTCGATCAACCAATTGATGGAGCGAAGCGTGTCGTAAAGCGAAAGACCAACGAGGTCGCGCATCTCGTCGATCGAACGGTAGTTGGCCAAGAGATCCCATACGGCAACGGTCGCTGGCGCCGCGTCATCGAGCGAGGCCTCTTCCACCGTGCGTGTGAGGAACATCGCGTTGTCCGGTACGACTTCGCGCAACCGTTCCATCTCGTCGAGACGGCGCGCCGCCTCCAAACAAAGACCGGCCGGATCCATCAACACGTCGGAAAGCGGCGTCGTGGGGTCGGACGCGTCCTGACCGTCGTAGAACGCGAACGTTCCCACTTCCCAGCCGAACACTTCGAAGATTTCGTCTTCGGCGTGGTAGCGCAGGACGCGGTCTACCTGCTCCTGGGTGACCTTGCCGCTCTCGACAAGGATCTGTCCGATGGGGCGGTATTGTCGCTTCTGTTCGAGCAGTAAGATCTCGACGTCTTGCGCGCTCAGCAGTCCGCGCCGCACAAAGATTTCACCAAGCCGCAACGGCCGAAACGAGCGCGTGAAAAAGATGCGCACGCCCTCGGGCGCGATGTAGATCTTTTTCGAAACCGCTTCGCGCTGCAGGACTAGTACGCCAACTTGGCGGTTCTGATTCAACGTCTGAAAGACGTCGAACAGACTGATATTGGTGAGATCACCTTTGAACGCCATATAGCCAAATCCCTCGGGTGGACAACCTGCCCTGCAGATCGCTTCCCGCTCTCACAAACCGGGGTTCTATCGGCGAATTGGCGACAGCGACTAAAGAGACCGGATTTAGGTTGCCGCGAAGGCCGCCGCGATCGCCTCTGTGGAAACCGGCCGGATGACGCCCACTTCGGTGATGATCGCGTCTACATACGCGGCGGGCGTCACATCAAACGCGGGGGCGTAGACAGAAGTGCCTGTAGGCGCGGTACTTACGCCGAATCCATCGGTGACCTCGTGGGCGCCGCGCTCCTCGATCGGGATGTCGGAGCCCGCGGGGCAGTCGAGATCGATGGTCGAGAGCGGCGCGGCCACGTAAAACGGCACGCCGTGGACTTGCGCGAGCACGGCCACGGCATAGGTCCCGATCTTGTTGGCGACGTCGCCGTTGCGGGCGATCCGGTCGGCGCCGACCACGACGGCGTCCACGCGGCCCGCCGCGAACAGCGTCGCCGCCACCGAATCCGCGACGAGCGTCACGTCCACACCGGCCCGCCGCAACTCCCAAACGGTGAGGCGGGCGCCCTGCAAAAGGGGGCGCGTTTCGTCGGCCCAGACGGAGACTTGTTTCCCGTCTTCGACCGCGGCGTAGATCACGCCCAACGCGGTGCCGTAGCCGGCCGTTGCCAGCGACCCCGCGTTGCAATGCGTGAGCACACGCGCGGGCGACGTGAGGAGAGTGGCGCCGTGGCGGCCGATCGCGCGGCACGACGCTTCGTCCTCGTCGCGGATGCGCGCGGCTTCGGCTTCCAACGCGGCGCGTGGTGTGTCGGGCGGCGCGTTTTCCAGCACGCGGAGTTGGCGGTTCACCGCCCACTCGAGATTGACCGCCGTGGGGCGTGCGGCGGCAATGCGCGGCGCGGCTGCGCGGACCGCTTCCGCGTCACCCGCAGCCAGCACCATCGCGTATGCGCCGGCCACGCCGATCGCCGGCGCGCCGCGAATGCGCAACATCGAGATCGCTTCGATCACTTCGTCGGGGTGCGTGAGCCGCAACCACTTTTCCTCGTGGGGCAAAAGCGTTTGGTCGAGCAGTTCGAACGCGCCGTCGCGGTAACGGCACGGGCGCACGATCTCAAGGTTCACCGTTCCACCTTCTGTCGCCAGAATTGTTCCCAGCGCGGGTCCTCGCGCAGCGAGTGCAACGCCTTGTCTTTGGACAGCGTCAACTTGTTGACGGGTTGGCGGCCGTTCGCAAAGGCTCGGTGCAGCGCCGCGAACGCGCCATCCTGATCGCCGCCTCGCGCGAGCGCGCGCGCGCCCTCCCAAGCGGCCGCCCCCTGTTTCGCCGCGTCTGTGGTCGCTTCGGCTTTGGCGAGCCACGCGGCGGCGGTTTTGTAGGCCGCGGTGTGCGCGAGCGCTTGGCCGCCGTAGAAGTGCATGGCCCATGCGAGATCGGAATCGAGGGCGCCCGGCAGCTTCGCGGCGCGCTGCAGGATCCGCGCCGCGAGTGCGGGGATCGCCGGTCCGCGCGGCGAGGCGGCCATGTACGCGATGCCGCCCTCGACCATTGCTTGTTTGTCCATCACACTCACGCTGCGTTGCATCGCGGCGTCGAGTGCGCGCAGGCCGCAACCCGGATCCTTGTCGTACTTGAACGCGGCGATGAGTTTCTCGATGCGTTTGGCCGAGTCGCTCGTGCGATCGTCAATCCAGGCGTGCAACTCAAAACACTGATGGCCGCGTACGAAGTAGGCGTACGCGTGTTCGGCTAGGAATGCGCCGTACTTTTTCTCCCGAAAGAACACGCGGTCGCGCTTCTCCACGAGATCGAGCAGCGCTCGTTTGTTTTGCTTCCAGCGCGCGACCGCGTCCGTGCGCCACTCGATTCCGGTGCGCTCGGCCTCGGATTCGTGGACGAACAACCGCACTCGAATCCCGTCCTTGGTTTTCGCTTCGATGAGCTGGTGGCGGGGGCCCAAAAGGAGAAGCGGTCTCAGCGTGGGGAAGCGCAGCGTGTATCCCCAGTACAAGTCGCGAATCTTGCCTTCGTCCGCCTTGTGCGACGGGTCGGCTTCCTGGCCGGACGCGAGCGCTGCGCCGACGACGAAGACGGCCGCGACGCGGGTCAACCGCTGCATCAACTCTGCGGCTCCTCGTAGTCCTCGACCCGCGGCGGTTTCGTCGGGTCGTTTAGGTATTCGACTTGGCGCACCTTCACTTCTTGCTGCGGGCAAAAGGCGGCTTCGTACGTCCCGTTCTTGAGCTTCACGGACTCTCGGGTCACGAGGTCGCGAAACGCTAGAAATCCGCCCGACTCGCTGTGGATGGAGCGCTCGGTATCGGCGTAGTAGACGCGCCCATTTTCTGTGGTGATGCGGACGAACCCAGATGTTTGCTGTCGGGTGCACGCGGTCAACAGCAGCGCTGCGAACGCGACGAGACATGCTCTAGCCATGGACGGCATCCTACCGCGCCGGAACTGAATTCCCGCTTACAACTTGGAGTCGTCGTAGAACGCGATCCCGTGTGCATCGCCGCCGCGGAGTTTGGCGAGCCAGACCACTTGGCCGGTGTGCCAACTGAGATGTTCGACGACGTGGTAAATCGCGGCCAACACGGTCATCTCGAAGCCCTGGCACGTATACGGCTCCGCCAGCCGTTCGTCCGGCAGCGCGGCGATGATCGACGCCGCCGCGGCGATGGTCGCGCCAAGCCCCTCCATGATCGTCTTCGCGGCGGGTCCTTCGCGCGCGGCGAATTCACTCGGACGGTCGCGCCTGTCTTCGGCTCCGCCGAGGCCCGCCAAGATCCACTGGCGGATGTTGCCGTCCAGGTGCAGTAAGAGATTGGCCGCGCTGTTGGTGCCCTCGTGAGGCCGCCACCAAAAGTCGGCCTTTGAGAATGTGGCGGCCGCGCTTTGCAGGCGCGGCCAGTACACTTCACGCAGATAGCGGGCGGACTCTGCTTGGAACGATTGCGCGGGGAGACTCATGATCAAGCTATATCAGGTGGACGCGTTTACCGACGAGCCGTTTGCCGGAAATCCGGCCGCGGTGTGCTTGCTTGATCGGCCCCGTAGCGATGCGTGGATGCAAGCGGTCGCCGCCGAGATGAATCTTTCGGAGACCGCATTCTTGCTTCCGCAAGACGACGCGTATTCGCTGCGATGGTTTACGCCGGCGGTCGAAGTCGACCTGTGCGGTCACGCGACGTTGGCGAGTGCGCACGTGCTGGACCGCGACTTCGTGTCGTTCGCGACGCGCAGCGGCGACCTGCCCGTCACGCGTGACGCCGACGGAATTCACCTCGACTTTCCCGCGCTGGCTCCGGAGCCGGCGTCGGTCCCGGCCGGTCTTGCCGAGGCGCTCGGCTCGGATTCGTTTGTGTCGTTGCGCAGTCGTTTCGACCATCTCTGCGTGTTCGCGTCGGCCCAGGACGTGTTGGATCTTCAACCGGACTTCGGCCGGCTGCACGCAGTCGATGCACGCGGCGTGATCGCCACGGCGCCGGGCGGCCGCCACGATTTCGTGTCCCGGTTTTTCGCGCCGCAGGCGGGCATCCACGAGGACCCCGTGACCGGGAGCGCGCATTGCGTTCTGGCGCCGTACTGGTGCCAGCGGCTAGGGCGCCCCGCGCTGGTCGGCTACCAAGCGTCGGCGCGGGGTGGTGCGGTGGCTGTGCGCTGGGAGGGCGGCCACCGCGTTATCCTCACGGGCCGGGCCGTCACCGTCATGCAGGGCGAGCTCACGCTCAAGGCGTGTTCCGCCGTGCCGAACGTATAAGTGGTGTCTATGAGAGTCGCGATCGTTGTCTGTGTGTTGGCGCTCGGCGCTCAAGCCGACCCGTGGCCGTTTGGCGGAGGGCGCTTTTCGAAGTGGGACCTCTACAACCTCGGCATGATCGGCGCGAAGGCGTCGGACGCGGCGGGGCCGGCCCTTGTGAAGAACGCACCGCCGCGCGGCGGGCGTCGATCGTTTACCGTCGACAAGCCCAACCACGACGACGGACCGACCGAACTGCGCGTGGAGTTGTTGTTGCCGGACGGTCCCGCCGCCAACGCTGGGTTGGTGCGCGGCGACGTGATCGTGGGGATTGGCGGCAAGCGTTTTCGCGACGGGTCAATGCCCGCGTTAGCCAAAGCGTTGCGCACGGCCGAGAGCAAAGACGGCCAACTCGTGCTCACGGTACGCCGTGGCTCCGGCGACACGCAAAAAGTAACTCTGACTTTTCCGGCGGGGGGCAAGGTCGCCGCCAAACCGACGACCGGGGCGGGCCGCAAACGCCTGGTGGATGGAGCGCTCGCGTGGCTTGCCGAGAGGCAGGATCCGGACGGCGGTTTCGTCGAAACGTTGTCGGGTAAGAACGGGGCGGTCGTACAAGCCGCACTCGCCGGCCTTGCGTGGCTCGGCGCCGGCAACGATCTCCAGCAGGGCGCATACCAAGACCATGTGCAGCGTGCCGCGACGTGGGTTGCCGCCAACGTGGAGGCGTTGGAGAAAGACGAGTTGGGCGCGCGCGTCGGCGGCGGCGCGTCGTGGCATCAAGGCAATTGGGGATGGGCGCACGCGGCGATTTTCTTAGGTGAACTTCACGCGCGCACGCCGGATCCCGCGGTCAAGGAGGCGCTCGCGTATTGCGCGGCCATGCTTTCGCAGACCCAGGAAAAATCCGGCGGTTGGGCGCACGGGCCCGGCGGTAAAAACGCGTTGGGCTACGTCGAACTCAACATCGTCACCGGCTTGGCGCTTTGTGGTTTGGGACTGGCGCAGCGCAATGGCATCTCCGTGTCGGACAACGTGCTCAAGCGCGCCGAGGAATACCTCAAAGCGAGCAGCGGTGGGGGCGGCGTCGGGTATTCCGCGAACGGCGGGCAAAAAGGGCAGGGCAACATCGGGCGGACGGCCGGATGTTGGCTCGGTTACCTCGCTTTGGGTCGCGGGAAGTCGAAGTTCGGCAAGTCGATGGGGGCTTACGTGAAGCGTGAGGCCGATGCGGTGCTCAACGGTCACGCGAGTTTGATGCAGCACATCATGCTTGCGGGTGTCGCGGCGCACGCGGCCGGAAGTGCGACCGCGCGCAAGTTCTGGAAGAAGATGGAGCGCGACCTCGTGCTGGCGCACACGCCCGACGGCTCGTTTCAGCCGCGCCCGTGGCACGAGTCGATCTCGATGAAGTCCAACTCCGACGTGAGTTTCGGCGAGGTGTGGACGACCGCTGCGTGGACGTTGGTCCTGGTGTCGGAAAAAACCAAGGACGGACTCGTCGGTTTCCCCGCTTGGTTCGGGCGTTGAAGCGCGTTTCGGTCGTAGACTGAGCGCCGATGCAAGACCCCCTCGGAGATTACCTGCGTTGGCTCGACCAACATGGCGTGAAGTTCGAAGTCGCGCCGACACTGTGGCAGGACGAGGATCAAAACGGTCCACGCGTCTCCGGTTCGGACCCCGTGGTTCCTATCGAACTCGAAGGGCTGGCACCGTTTGTCGAGCATCGCGATCCGGAGCGAGGGCTCGCGGCGGATCACGCGACGATCATGGTGGCGCGGACGCTGTTGCGGGCCAACTTGTTTCCGCGGGCCGGGCGTGTCTGGGACATCGGTTGCGGCACCGGCGTGCTGGCGGTGACCGCGGGTCTGGCCGGCGCGCGCGTTGTTGTGGCGACGGATGTGGACCCCGACGCGCTCGCCTTGGCGCGCCGCACGGCTTCGGAGTCCAATGTTGCCGTGCAGTTTTTTGAGGGCGCCGGCATCGCGGCCGTTCCCGCACCGGGGCAGGCCGATCTCGTGATCGCGAACTTGCCGCACAAGCCCGTGCCCGACGACGCGCGCTTACCGATCGCGCAGGCCGGGGGCGAACACGGGGACAGCGTGCACGCGACGTGCGCACGCGAAGCCGGCGCACGTCTTGCTGCCGGCGCGTCGGTCTGCTTCTTTTTGCACTCGCTTCCTACGCCGCGTCTGCTGGGCGGGTACGCGGAGCAGTTCCGTCTCCGCCTGCTTTCATGGAAGCGCCGGTTCTTGTGGCCCGGCGAATACGGTCCGCTTGATGACCACTTCTTGGCGCGCGCGGAGCGCGGCGAGTCGTTCGTGGTGCGGAGCGAAAAAAGCGAGCCGTTTCTCGTGGCCGGCGTTTGGCAGGCGGTGCGGTGGTAACGCGCCTTGTCGTCAACGCGGATGACGGCGGCCTTGCGCTGTCCACGGACGACGCAATCTTGCGTTGTGCGGAAGCCGGGCTCGTGCGCGCGGTCACGGTTGTGGCGAACGGGCCCACGGCCGAGACGTTTGTGCCGCGCGCCGTCGCGGCCGGGCTCGACGTGGGACTCCACTTAAACTTCACGGCGGGGGTGTCGCTGACCGGCGTGCCCGTACTCGATAAGTACGAATACTGGCGCCGCGCGGTGGCCGGTGAGATTGACCCCGTGGCGCTCCACGCCGAAATGTTGGCGCAATGGGAGCGGTTGGCGTCGTTTGGCGTGGCGATGACCCACCTTGATGGGCACAACCATGTCCACGTGTGGCCCGGCGTGTTGGGCGAGATCGGAAACAACTGCTACGTTCGTCGTCCGTTGGGACGGGAGCCGGGTCCGGCCGCCCTACCCGCCTGCTTCGTCGACTGGGCGGGGCGGCTGCCCGGCTTCCACGTGGATCGGTTCGCCGGGTATGCGTTCGCCGACGAGCCGTGTGCGACGTCGCTTCTGCGCAGCGTGGTCGATGCGCGTGACGCCGACGGCGATGCCGTCGAATTGATGGTGCATCCCGGCGTGCGCGAAGGCTCGCCGTTTGTGCGATCGTCGGCGCGCGCACGCGAGGTCGAGTGTTTGTGCGATCCGATTGTCGTCTCTCAATTGGAAGATCGGGGCGTCGAGATCACATCGTTTTCGGAGTTGGGATGCACATCGCCGTAGTTACGGGCGCGTTGGGGCAGCGATCGCGCGGCAATCACACGACCGTCGCCCGTTGGCAAAGAACGTGCGGCGTGGAGTTGCTTCCTGCGCACGCCGACGCGCTCGAGCGCGTACCGGACCTCTTTCACGGGTACCACGCGTTTCACGGCGGCGTCGATGCGTTGCGGTTGGCGCGCAAGTACGACCGACCGCTCGTGATCAGCGTCGGTGGCACCGACCTGTTTTCGTTCGCGGATCAGGTCAAAGAAGTGTTTCTTCGCGCCGATGCCGTCACGGGAGCGTTCCCCGGCTTCGCCTCGATTCTGAAAATGCGGCTGGGGAAAGCGGTGCCGTACTTTGTCGTGCCGCGCGCGGTCGAGCTCGACTGCGTGCCGTTTCACGCGGGTCCGGGCGACGTCTTGCAGGTGCTGTTGCCCGCCGGATTGCGTCCCGTCAAGGAGCCGTTGTTAGCGATCGAGATGGCGAAGCAATTGCGCGCCGCGGACGTGCCGGTTCAGCTCACGATCGCGGGCCCGGCGTTAGATCGTGCGCACGCCGCGCAGGTACGCGCCCGCGCCGAGCCGCTGGAGTTCGTCACGGTTACCGAGTACGAGCCCGAGGAAATGACCGAGGTCTACCGTCGCAGCGATGTTGTGTGGAACACGTCGGTTCATGAGGGTGGCGCAAACGCCTTGTTAGAAGCCGTGGCCCATGGCTGTGCGATTTTTGCGCGCAACGTGACCGGCAACCGCGAACTTCTCTCCGAAGAACGCGCTCCCGGAACGCTGTTTGATCCCGACGACTTCGCGTCCGTGATGGCGTTTCACTTGGCGGTGATGCGCGAGACCGAGGACGAGCGCGCGCAACGGATCAACCGGGGTTGCGACTGGCTCCGCCGGTGCCACGACAAAGACGATGAGGCCACCGCCCTCGGCCGTGTCTGGCACGAAGTGCTTCATAACAAGTAAGCGCCGTCGCTAGCAGACGGCAACGGGGTCGGGCTTGTTCTCGCCGCTTGACGACGGTTACGATGGCGGTATGTGCCGCAACATCAAAACGCTCTTCAACTTTGATCCGCCCGCCAGCGACGAAGAAGTGTCTGCGTCCGCATTGCAGTTCGTGCGCAAGCTCAGCGGCTCCACCAAGCCGAGCAAAGCAAACGAAGCCGTGTTCGCGCGCGCGGTCGAAGAGGTCACGGCGGCGGCGCGTCGACTCCTGGACGGACTCGTCACCGCGGCGCCGAGCAAAAACCGCGAGATTGAAGCTGAAAAGGCGCGCGCAAGAACGGCCAAGCGTTTCGGCTGACCAAACCAACGCGGGCTAGTCTTCGCGGTCGACCGAGAAGTAGCGCGCTTCGGGGTGGTGGAACACAACGGCCGACACGCTCGCTTCCGGATCCATCATGTGCTCCTCGGTGAGCGCGACGCCGATTTCATGCGGATTGAGGATCGCGAACAGGGGTTCTTGCAGCCCCAGGTCGGGGCACGCCGGGTAGCCGAAGCTGTATCGCTTGCCGTGATACGCCGCGCGGAAGCGATCGCGCATCGTCGTTTCCGGCGCGTCCGGAAAACCCCACTGGCCGCGCAACTTGTGGTGCAGCCACTCGGCGGCGGCCTCGGCCGTTTCGATCGCGAGCGCCTGAATCGCGTGGCTCTTTAAGTATTCGCCGGCCTCTTTGTACGCCTCGTATTGCGCGCGCACGCCTTCGCCCGCGGTTACCACGAACATGGCGACGTGATCGCCTTGAGTCTCGGCGACAAAGTCCGAGAGGCACAAGAAATCGCCCCGCGATTGACGCGGGAACGGGAACGCGTGCTCGGCGCCGCCGTGCGTGACGACGATCGTGTCTTTGCGCGCCTGTGCCGGCAAGAACTGCCACACCGCGCGCAACTGCATCGGGTGCTTCCCCCCGGGTCGGCAATCTGCCTTGAGCCCTTCGAGCAGGTCGTGCAAGCGTTGCGCTTTCTCGTCGCCGGCCGCGAGCAAGTCGTCGAAGCGGCCTTTCAATCCGAGGTGCTTTCCGTAAAGCATCAGCGGGTTGAGATAGCTCCATACTTCATCCAGCGGAAGCGTGCGCATGACGTGCCGCTCGGTATCGGGCGGGGCGGGCCACGCCGCGAGCGGCGTCACGTTGGAGCGCGCCGGAATCGTCATCGGCGCCGGCTTCGCCTTGCTCGCTTCGCGGTGAATGAGTTGTTGACGCTCCTCTTCAATCTGCGTCACGATGCCCGCCCGTGCGTTCGGGTCAAGCAAGCGATTGGCGAGATCGAGCCCGTCCATCGCATCTTTGGCGTAAAGACACACGCCCTCGTACTTCGGGTCGATGCGTTTGCGCGTGAAGTTGCGCGTCAGCGCCGCGCCGCCCACCAACATCGGCGGGCACTTGCCGTGCACCGTCATTTCCTCGGCGGTCACGACCATCTGTTGCGCCGATTTCACAAGAAGGCCGGACAGGCCGACGACGTCGGGATCGTGTTCGTCGATCGCGGCAATCAGTTCACGGGGCGGGATCTTGATGCCGAGGTTGATCACGCGGTAGCCGTTGTTGGTCAAGATGATATCGACCAAGTTCTTGCCGATGTCGTGCACGTCGCCCTTGACGGTCGCGAGCAGGATCGTCCCGCGCCGGCTGTCGTCGTCGCGCTCCATGAACTGTTCTAGGTGCGCGACCGCGGCCTTCATGGCTTCGGCGGACTGTAAGACCTCGGCGACAATCAGCTCGTTGTTGTTGAACAGCCGACCGACTTCGTCCATGCCCGCCATGAGCGGACCGTTGATCACTTCGAGCGGCGGCGTGTCTTTGAGTTTTTCGTCGAGGTCTTTGACCAGCCCTTCTTTGGAGCCGGTGAGAATGTAATTCGCCAAGCGTTCATCGAGCGTGAGCGTCGAAACGTCTTTTTGGATGCGGCTGCTGGCGTCGCGGAAGTGCGCCGTGAAGGCCGCGATCGATTCGTCGCCACTGTCGAACAGCACGGCTTCGGCCAACGCCAACTCCTCGGGCGGAATCTGCGCGTAGCGCTCCAGCTTCTCGGTGTTGACGATCGCCATGTCGAGGCCGGCCTTGGTGCAGTGATACAAAAACACCGCGTTCAGCACTTCACGGCCCGCGGGCGGCAGCCCGAATGAGACGTTGGAAATCCCGAGTATCGTGCGCGTGTGCGGCAGTTCCTGTTTGATGAGGCGGATGCCCTCGACCGTCTCGCGCGCCGATCCCAAGTAGTTCACGTCACCGGTCGCGCACGGGAAAACGAGCGGGTCGAAAATGATGTTGGTCTCGTCGAGCCCGAAGTCTTCGGTGAGGATCTTGTGCGAACGGCGCGCGACTTCCAACTTGCGCGCGCGCGTGACCGCCATCCCCTGTTCCCGGTCCTCGTCGATGCAGCCGACGACCAACGCCGCGCCGAAACGCAACGCTTGCGGCACGACGCGTTCGAACCGCTCCAACCCGTCTTCTAAGTTGACGGAGTTGATGATCGCCTTCCCTTGGCAATAGGTGAGCGCCAAGTCGGTAACGTCGGCGTCGGTGGAGTCGATCATCAACGGCGCCTTGACCTTGTTGATGAGCTGCTCTAGGAACCGCCGCATGTCCACAGGTTCGTCGCGATCGGGGTTTTGCAAACAGACGTCGATGATCTGGGCGCCCTTGCGCACTTGCTTGCGCGCGATCTCGCTGGCTTCTTCAAACTTCTCGTCCGCGATGAGTTTTTTGAAGCGGCGGCTACCGAGCGAGTTCGTGCGTTCGCCGACGAGCAGCGGCCGGTTGGACTCCTCCGCCTCGACCATTTCGAGGCCGCTGTAGAGCGCGCGCTTGTGCGTCAACACGCGACGCGGCTTTCGCCCGGCGATCATCTCGGCGAGGGCCGCGATGTGCGCGTCGGTCGTGCCGCAGCAACCGCCGACCAAGTTGACCCATCCCTCTTTCACAAAACGCTCGAGGGCCCCCGCGATCATCGCCGGCGACTCGAGGTAGTTGCCGTCCTCATCCGGGAGGCCGGCGTTCGGTACGCAACCGATTGGTGCTTGCGAGAGCTCCGCCATCGCGCGGAGATGGTCGGTCATGAACTCCGGACCCGTGGCGCAGTTGAGGCCGAGATACAACAGGTCCACGTGCGACATGCTCACGGTCAACGCTTCGGCGGTTTGTCCCCCGAGCATCGTGCCCATCGGCTCGATCGTGCCGGAAACGGCGATCGGAACGCGCACACCCGTGGCCGCGAACGCGTTCTCGATTCCGATCAGGCCCGCTTTGATGTTGCGCGTGTCCTGTTGCGTTTCGAGCAGCAAGTAGTCGCAGCCGCCGCGCAACAGCGCGTCCGCCTGTTGTCGGAACGTGTCGATCAACTCGCGAAACGTGACGCCGCCGGTGACGCTGATCGCTTTGGTCGTGGGTCCCATCGAACCCGCCACAAACCGCGGGCGCTCGGCAGTCGCAAACTTGTCGGCAGCGCGGCGCGCGATCTGCGCGGCGACCAACGTGATCTCGTGCGCCTTTTGATCGAGCGGCGGATACTCCGCCATCACGATGGACGCCGAACCAAACGTGTTGGTTTCGATGATGTCGGCGCCCGCACGCAGGTGGCTCGCGTGAATGTCCTCGATCAAGTCGGGGCGCGTCACGTTAAGGTGCTCGTTGCACCCGTCAAACTCAGCGCCACCAAAGTCCGCGTCGCTCGGATCGCGTTCTTGAATGGCGGTCCCCATCGCGCCGTCGAGACAGAGAATGCGGTTTTTGAGCAGTGTGCGGATCACGTCCGCGATGGTACTACGAGGGGGGGTGGTTACTTCCCTTTCTGCGCACGCTTCAGGAGTGTGCGTGCGTAGCTCACCGGGACGCCGAAATTTGCACTGCTGAACGCTTTGAGAATCCCGTAGTTCACGGCCACCACGCGTCCGTTCAGATCGACCAAGGGGCCGCCGGATCCACCGACCGCGGTCGCCGCGTCGAAGACGATCTTATCGCCCAAGACATCGCCGATGAACCCCTGCGTCGGGAGCGGTCGAATGAGGTTGTCTTGCGCCAAGGCGTTGAGCACTTTGACGGGGTCAGAGATCGCTTCGTCGGAAAACTGGTCCGCGAAGCCGTCGTGGGAGCGCGCCAGCAGCGCGTCTAGTCCGGACGGATAACCGAACAGCATCACCCGTCGACCCGCCACGAGCTGTTTCTCGGTGGCCAGAGCGATCGGCGCAGGCTGGCCCTCAAACGGCGTAAAGAACAATGCGGAGAGGTCGGCCTTGGCGGCGTGCATGGTTCGATCGCGCTCAAAGTTTACGGGTTGCCTATGGCCCGGAAAGTAGGCGCGCAAGGCGATAAAACGCGGCTCGAAACCGTCGTCGGTCAGAGGCTTCGCCGCGTCGTTGCGCCACCACGGCTGTGCAATGTGCCGGTTGGTGAAGACGACGCCGTCGGCGGCGACGAATCCGGTGCCCGTGAATTCGACCCGAAAGATCGGGCCGTCGCCTTCGAGCATGAGCGGGACTTTGTCCTCTTCGACATCCATCCCTTCGAGCATGGCCGGCGACGCTTCGCGCAAGAACCGAAACTTGCCGTCCTTGACGCGTCCGAAGCCATACGACCCTTGGATCATGCAGACGCTGCCGCTCAACTGAGCGATCAGTCGCTCGGCCGCGCCGTGCTTGCGCTCCTCGCGCAGCGGATCTAACGAACGTTTCACTTCGTGCGCGACGCGATTCGTGACGTTCGACTCGACCGCCTTCACGGCGCGTTCGACTTTGCCGACCGTGCGCTCGACGGCGACGCGGTCGGAATCGATGCGCGACTCGATGGTCTTGAGCGACTCTTTGAGGCCCTTGACTTTGGTCTCGTATGCCAGCCGTTGCGCGCGCAACTTGAGATCGTGGAGTTGGCGCTCGCGCGCGACGGTGCGCGCGAGCTCGACCTGGTTGGTGGGTCCGCCCGGGTCGGTCTTAGCGACATACGCGCCGGCGAGACAAAGGCACATAAACAAGACCGTCGCGCTCGCGCCGATCATCCCGCGGACCCACGGCGAGGCGGCCACGCCCCCCGAAGTCTGCGGCGCGCCGAGCAGGGTCCGGAACTCGTGGGCCCGGTCGGCGCGCTCGGTGTGCACGCGGACGCGCAGCTCCGTGTCGCCGAACGTGAGCCGGTCGCCGTCTTCTAAGCGCGCTTCTTCCGCTAAGACGTCGTTTAAGAGCACCGTGCCGTTCGCGCGCAGATACGCATGAACGCCCCGGCACTCAATCGACGCGTGCATGGAAAGCGACCCGCTTGAGGCGGGCAGCCGCACCTCCGCGGAATCCGCCGTCCCCAGGCGGATCGTGGGGCCGTCATGACGCTCGCTGCGCCCACGACGGGATCCCGAGAGGTGAACGAACTCAAGGTGCACGAGCACCCCATCGGCAAAACCGGGCGTGTGGGCGAAGCGCGCGTCCGAAAGGAAAATCGTCTTAGCCTGGCACGACGTTGTAACTATTTGATGCACAGGAGCTTAGGGCGACGTTGGTGCGCCGCCTCAAATGAGCCGTAAGGTTACTTACAGAGGTAGGGCTCTATCCATAGCGAGCTCGCGCGCAAAGGCGCGGGTAATCGAGGTTCGAAAATGGTTCGCTTATATATGTGGTGCGTTTTGAGCGCGCTGCTCCTTGGCTCGTTGTCCGCTGGTTGCGGCGGCGGCGGAGGCGGCTCCGGCCGCGTCGAATTTGTCATCTTGTCCGTTTCTCCCGACACGTCCGTCGATCTAAACGGCGGAGGTCGCGTCGCGATCAACGGATCCAACTTCAATGCCTTCATTGGCTTCACGGTCACGTTTGGTGGCCAGGTTGGCATCAACCCGGTTGCTGAAAGTGACACGCTTTTGCGCGTCACCGTGCCCGGGGCGGCCGTTGCCGGACTGGTCATTGTCGAGGTGACGGGCGTCGATGACGAGGCCAACACGGTTGTGAAACAACTCGTCAATGCGTATCGCTACGTCGGTGGCGTTCCCAATCCCGTGATCCAGCAGATCGCGCCGGTGCAGTTTTCACCGTCCGGCGCGGAGGCGTTCACGATTACAGGCACCAACCTGGGACCGACGGGCGGCACGGTGAACATTCAGTTCGCGGGGATCGGCACCGTACGCGGCACGATCAACGCAGGCTCCACCGCCATTACGGGGCGCGCTCCGGTTTCGATCGGGTTGCCGCCCGGCGGACCGATTCAGGTGCGCTTGGACCCGGCGGGTTCGAACCTGCCCGTGCCCAACACCGTCACGTACGTGAGTGCCGGACCGCAATCGTTGATCGTTCCCTTCCAGGGTAACGATGGCGCGTCGCGCCCGGTACGCGTCACCGAAGGCATCGCGGCGTTTTGCACGCGCGGCGCCGATCTCGTCTGGCAATCCGCCGACGACGAGGTGTGGATCGTGCGCGAGGTCGGCGGTGTGATCACACCGATGCAGGTGCAGCGTGCCGGCGGCGGACCCGTCGGAAACCTCGACCGGCAGGCGTCGGTTGTCGTTCCGCTGAACGCGGATGCGTTCATCGTGTACACGGTGGGCCCGAACGGCGCCGTGGATCCAAACGGCGTGGCCGGCCCGGATGACGGCTACATTCAGATTTCGTCGCTCACCGGTACGCCGGTGGTGACCGACCACACGGACCCGTCCAACTTCTTGCTCATGAACGCGCCGATTGCGGGCGTGGGCACCAACCGCATCGCGTTTTGCACAGCGGGCGCCGATGCCATTCGCGGCACCGCAGACGACGTTTTGGCCGTGCGTACATTCACCGCCACAGCGATCACCGGTGGCGCGCAAATTGTGGTCCCGTTCTTGGACGCGACCAACGGCGCGGCCAACTCTTCGATCCCGTTCGGCGGCATCGGGGACGTTGTGTACACGGTGTGCGTCGGTGCGAACGGCACGCCGCGCGACGGTGACGACCTGCTCTACGGTGTCGCGATCCCGACGAGTACTGTTGTCGGTCCCGCGGCATTTCCGTTCGCCCAAGTCAATCCGATCGAAGTCGGTCTCGGCGTTGTTGCCGGAACCGTGCTCGGTGCGGATGGCGCGACAGGCGGCGTCGGCGGCAACGCGGATGGCTTGCGCGTCGGACAGGTGAGCGGCGCGAACATCACCGCGTCGACAACGGTGATCGGCAACGGTCTCGACGGCGGTGCCGTGGCCGCGTTTGCACGGATCGGCACCGGGCTGGCCGTGGCCACACTCGGTCCCGATGGCACACCGGCGTCCCGCGATGAAATCGTCCAAGTGTTCTTGGATGTTACGTCGACGACGTTTTTGAGTTTGGCGATCGAAGGCACCGTCGCGATGGCGGGCTTGAGCGGCGGCGGTCTGTCGATCTTAGATCGCGGCACCGATCTCGCCGTGAACTCGCCCGATGATCAGTCGCGGTTTGTGACGGCAGACGCCTCGTCGTCGCGCGCGTTTCGCAACAACGTGGCGTTCCCGCAATTGATCGCGGCGCTCACGGACAGCGAACGCGTCTTCACCGTCACGCTGGGCCCCGACGGTGCCGCGAACACGGGCGACGAACTGATCGTGATCTACCAGTCGGGCATTCTCGACACCGCGGTCATCGGACAGTCGGCGGACTCGACGACGTTGCCGGCCGCGGGCGTTCAGACACCGCTCAGCGGGCAGCAGCCGTTCGTACCGATTGCGGCAGGCTGGGGACTCGTCCAAAGTCCAGGCCCGGACGCCTTGCTCAACGGCGGCGCCGGTACCGACGATCGCATGATCGCTGTCCGTTACTAAGTTGGTTCCAATCGTGGATCCCAAGCGGGCCCGGGAAACATTCCCGGGCCCGCTTTTTTGTGAAATCACCCGTTTCAGGGCGTTTGACGCCGAAACCCGGACCCCTGGGGGCGAAACGTTTATAGGACCCCAAGATTTTGTGGTTTGGTGCTTGATTATGACCCCTTGGGCCGTTAGCTTTACGTCTGTGCCGTAGGTGGGCTTGCCCGCCCGTGGTGCATTCGCTCTAAGACAACAAAGGTTCCGGCCCGGTGCGTAACGGGTGCGGTGCTGCGAGGCGTTCCACTCGGAGCTCACGGAGACGGCGATCCTCCCTACGCCCTCTAACAATCGTCGTTATTCGAGTCTCCTTGCCGGCCTGGTTCTTCTCTTCGCCGCTTCGCCACCCCTCGTTCGCCCGGGCGGATCCGTTTTTAGGGCGCCGCCTCGGTGTATGGGCGGATTTCTGCCGAACGCGGCGGGGAAACGCGGGCATGAGCCGAGGGGCGTAGCACGGCCGTGATTAAGCAAAGAGTTCAAACACCGCCCGCTGCCCTCACACGCGATGAACTCGCGTTGCGCGCCGCGGCTCGGGCCGGAGTGCCCGAGGAGACAACCAGCGCCGTGATCGGCGCGTTCCTCGAGAGCTGCAAGGAAGCTCTGCTCAACGGTGAGCGGGTCGACTTGGGAGGGCTTCTCGACCTGGGGGTTGTCGTTGAGCCCGCGCGGATCCGTCAGGATCCGTCGGGTCGATTCTCCGAGATCGCGCCCGCGCGCAGTCGTCTGGATGTTCAAGTCGGGCGCGAGCTCGAAGATCGACTCGCCACGCAGCGGACCGCGGGCATCTTGCTCGTGATGCCGCGCGAAGGCGCGTTCGCCGAGATCTTGCACGACCACTTCGTGCGTCTTGGTTGGGCGGTCAGCCGCGCGTCCACCCTCGAGCAGTGCCAACCGCACCTCGACGTCGGGCGCCCCTACATGTTGGTTGTCGACCACGCGCTCAAAGATCGCGACGAGTTGGTCGCGCAGGTGAAGGGCAACTGGCGCACCAATACTGTGCCGGTGGTCACGATGCACACGCGCTTTGAGGACTTGCAGCACCCCGAGCGCTTGCTCGTGGCGGGCGATCTCACGGTGTTTGAACCGCTCAACGTCCACTCGTTCCTCCGCTCCATGGACCAATTGCTGGCCCAGGCGAGCGAAGAAGCCGCGATTTTCGAGCGGCAGATTCACTTCCGCATGCCGGCTCGCGAGGAAGAAATTCTGCGCGGGTTCGATCTCTCGGACGGCTTCTTCAAAGACGCCGGATTCCGCGGCGATCCGTTGGTCGGCCTCACCACGGCGTTTCGCGAGGCCGTGCGCAACGCGGAGATTCACGGCTGCCTGGAAGATCCCGGCCGCTCGATCGACGTCGAGATGCTGCTCGACCACGAAAAGATCACCGTCGTCGTCGAGGACGAGGGCGCGGGCTTTGATCACATCTCGTATCGCGAATCGGCCAGCGAAACCGCGCCGGTGACCGCGGCGCGCAAACGTCATCAGGAAGGCGGCATGGGGGGCCTTGGGCTCTACCTCATGGAGCGCTGCGCGGATCGGTTGGACTACAACGACGCCGGCAACCGCGTCACGATTACCAAGTACCGGGACACGGACGGAGAGGGATAGGCGTGCAACACGACCTCGCACTGCGTGCGTCCGCGCGCCAGGATGGAGTCTTTACGATCCATCTGGCGGGCGTCATCGACGCGCACACACTCGATAAGTTTGAAGCGGGCTTGGGGAAGGCCGTCGAAAAGGGCGCCAAGTCTCTCCTGCTCGATTGCGAAGAGATTCGCTACGTCAACTCGGCGGGTTTTGGCGAACTGATTCGCTATCACGATCGTCTAAAAGAGCGCGGCGGAACGCTGGTGCTCGCCCGCGTGCCCCCCAAGGTCGGCGTGATCTTGGAGATGCTTGGACTCAAGAGCCTGATCCCGCTCGCGACATCGGTGGAACAGGGCTTGCGGATCGCGGCGAAGGGGGCCGAAGCGGACCCCATCGTGGCCGCGCCGACGGCGCGCATTCCGGTGAGCAAGCCGGGCATGACGCCTTTGGGCCAAGCGCAAACGGCGACTCCTCTCAGTGCCACGGCGACGGCGAGCCGGTTGAGCACGCAGCCGCCTCCGAGTCGCATTCACGTCAACCGACCGATCCTTACGACCGACGAGCGCACGGTTGTCTGCGCGTTTTGCGACACGCGGATGCGCATTGGCGGCTCCGGACGTTGGGCTTGCCCCGCGTGCGGCGCGCCGTTCTCGGCGACGAAGGAAGGTGGCGTGGCGTTTGACTGGTCGCGTGCCGACGCTGAAGCGATGCATCTGACGTTTGATGTCAGCGCGCGCACGCTTGCCGGTTTCGCCGGCGTTCTCGAAGGCATTTTGGTCGAGCGGCGCGTTTCGCACGCGCGCATGCGCCGTTTCGCCCGCGAAGCCGCGCATGTTTGCCACTTGATCGGCGAACACGCCTTTGAACGCGGCCGTCGCGGCCCGATTCACGTGTTGGCGCTGGCGGGACCGCAACGATTACATCTCCGCATCGTGGATCGCGGGCGTTCGTTGTCGGATCAGATCGCCAAGGTGTTCTCGACCCAAGCGCGGCTGTTTTTGGATTTTCGTTACTCGAGCCCGATCGACAACATCAACCTCACGGAGTTCGCGTTTGCGTACGCCGGGTCGGGAGTGTTCGTTTCGTGACGCCTCGAAGTCGCGCCCGCCCCGTTTCGCGCGCTGCTGTCATTGGCGGCGCGGTGACGCGGGAAGATCTCAAGGACGCATCCGGCCGCGGCGGTCGTGCGGGTTCGCCGCTCCTGCACTCGCTGCTCGCACAGTCGCTGCCGAGTTTGGAAGAGCTCGCCGCAGCGTATGCGGCCGCGGGCTCCGATCTTCGTTTGGACAACTCGTTCCTCAAGTTGACGCCCAAGGCGGCGGGCTTGATCGATCCGGAACTCTTGCGACGCGAGCGTTGCCTGCCTGTCGAAATCGTCGAGGACATTTGCATCCTCGCGGTTGAGTCGAGCCGGGCGCAGCCCGCGGTCGAAGCCGTGCGCGCGGTGTTGAAGCGGCGCGTGCTCCCGGTGTTGGCGGAAGCCGCCGACATCGACCGTGCGCTGGATGAGCTGCGCCCCGCGCCGTCCGCCGCGTTTCAAGGACCGTTGCCGACCAAGGATTCGCCGGTTCACGCCCGCTTTCGCGACTTCGTGCTCGACGACGCGGTCGTCGACGCCCTGCGCGCGACGGAGTGGAAGGCATGAAGCGCCGCGCAAACAAAACTGCGAACACCAAGGTGGGCAAGAACGAGAACGCCGCGTCGTCCAAGCCTGTTGCCAAGGCCGCGCAACGCGTCAGGGCTACAAAGAAACCCGCCGCCGTTCCGGTTGCGCCCGTTCGGCGCGTCGGGCGGACGACCTTTGCGGCGTCGGCCGCCGTCGCTTTGTACACCGCGGCCGCGTTCGGCGTCTTGTTGTACGCCGGACTTGAATCGGCCGGCGCTTGCTTGGGCGCCGCCCTCATCGGTATTGGCGTTGCAGCACTGGCGGGACGCGTGGTAGCGCGCACCGAAGAAATGGAGCGCCGCCGTCGCGTCGCCAGCGTGCAGTTGGAAGCCGCTCGCGAGCGCGCGGAAGGCGCACCGGTCGTGCGCAAAGTTTCCAAGGCAGCGTCCGCGTCGCTCGCGCCGCCGAAGTCGCCGAAGCTGGCGGCACCGAAGGCCGCCGCGGCCTCGCCCGTCGCGACCAACGGACCAGCCGCCGCGCGGATTTCCGTCGCGGCCGCCGGTGTGACGCCTCAGTACCGTCGCGAGATGCGCGAGAGTCGCGAGATTCAAGCAGCGCTGTTGCCGCGCGAAGTGCCCTTTATCGACGGTTACCACATCGAAGTGGACTACCAACCGTGCGGCGCACTCGGCGGAGATTTTTACGACTTTCGTCACTACGAGGACGGTCGCCTGTTGATGACGTTGGGCGACGTGTCGGGCAAGGGCCCGGCGGGCGCGATCGTCATGGCGATGGTGCAAACGCTCTTTCGGGAGAAGGCGCCTTTGGCGTCCGGACCCGCCGATCTCTTGCGCCGCGTGAACGACGGCTTCGCCGGCACGCTCGGCAAGGGCGTGTTCGTTACGGCGATGGTCGGCATGCTCGATGCGGAACGCAGTCGCTTGACCTTGGCGGGGGCGGGGCACCACCCGGTGCTGCTCCTGAACCCTGGCGAGCGTCGGACGACGCGCGTCGGCGCCCGCGGGCACGCGCTCGGCTTGATGTCGGGGTCGCCGTTCGCCGATTCGTTGGTCGAGACCAGCATCGATCTGGCCGCGGGCGATTCGCTTCTGCTCTATACCGATGGCGCCACCGATTCGTTCGAAGACATCACCGACGATGTTGGTGAAAACCGCTTGATTGCGGCCGCCGCCGCGGCGGTTATGCCTGGCCCTTATGGGGCGTTGCAGCGCTTGCGCGACGATCTTTGGCAGGGCGGCGGGCGGCGCGACGACACCACGATGGTCTTGGTTTCGCGCCTCGGCGACCTGGATGCGACGCAGGCACGGGCCGTGCGAACCACCCGCGTCGAGGCCTAGCCCGGCCCCTTCCGGCAAAAAAGTGTTTAAAAAAATGAACACTTCGGCCAAGATGCGCTCGTCAAGGTAATGGCAAACGGGGTCCGCCACCTGCGAGCGCGGACGGTTTGGAGACAAAGTCGGGCCAGGGTTGTCCCTCCTTGCGAGGGTCGTAAAACGACACCTTCACTCCATACCATTACCCTATTCTCAGACTGTTCCCCCTGGCTCGACGCTCTTCATGGTCGGCATCAATCGATGCTGACGATGAAGAGGACGATGAAGAGCATGCGCCCTTGGCGTGTCGCTGCGTGTCTTCTGGTTCAGCGTCTGACGACGCGTGTTTTCTGGTTCAACGTCTGACGACGCGTGTTTCCTGGTTCAACGTCTGACGACGTTGAGACGTTGTTGTTCTTGCGGTTTGGCATGCCTTTGGGCGCTCGATTTCGCCTCTGGCGGCTGATGCGCGTGTGTTGTGCGCTGGGTGTTTCCTGGTTCAGCATCTGACGCTGCGTGTCTTCTGGTTCAGCGTCTGACGACGCGTGTTTCCTGGTTCAACGTCTGACGACGTTGAGACTTTGAAGGGCGTTTTGGGCTTCGTGGTTCGTTGTTTTTGCTCTCTTTTGGCTTTGGGACGAATTCGTTGCGGGTTGCTTGGGTCCTGGCGCTCGCTCGTGCTGTGTTGGGGTCGGCTGGCTTCTGTTTTTCTCCCGGATTCAGGCGCTTCTTGCTGGGGCGGTAATGTGGTCTTGGTCGTCTCGTTTTGAGACGCCTGCTCGTTCCGGCGTTCGGCCGAATTAGTCCCGCTTTCTTCCGCATTGGGTTCGTCGTCAAGGCGGCCGTTCGAGATGCCGAAAGGAAAGAGGCGAATTCGGCACTATGAGCGAGCACACGAGCGTACGCAACATCCTCACTTCGAGGGTGGTCTACTGGGGTCCTGCGGGCTCCGGCAAGACGACGTCTGTCAACACGTTGCGGCGTCTGCTCGACCCCGAACGCCGGACGCATACCTACAGCTTGGCGCTGCAGAACGGTCAGACGCATTCGTTCGATCTCTTGCCGATTGAGGAGTTTCGCTTCGGTCGGTTCCGGGTTCGTATGCGCGTCGTGGCGGTGCCCGGCAGCGCGAGCCAACTGGAGATGCGCCGCGCGCTCGTGCGTCGCGCCGATGCGATCATTTTTGTTGCGGACTCCCGCCGCGCCGCGTTGCAGCGCAACGTCGAGAGCATGCACGATCTTCTCGATGCGATGCAGGCTCACGACATCGAGCCGACTTCGGTGCCGGTCGTGTGGACGTGCAACTACCAAGACGACGCCGACGCGGCGTCGCGGACCGAAGTGGCGCAAGCGTTGGGGCTCCCCGCCGACTCCATGATGGAGTCCGTCGCCACCGAAGGCCACGGCATCTTGGAAACATTTGGCGAAGCGTTTCGGTGGGTGACAGGCAAGCTCGTCGAACAGCACAAGGTGCCGAACGTCGACACCGATGGCGTGATGCCGACGCAGGTGCTTCCGCAGCTCGTGCGGGGCGCGCAGCCGCGCCAAAGCGACGACGCGAAGAATCAGTTGGTCATCAACGTGCCAGAGAAACTCGCGGCGCGCGCGCAGGACGCTGAAGTACAGCTTCGTTTGGTCGAGGCGCACATCGAGTGCGAGTCGCTGCGTCAACAATTGGACCGGCGCAATCAGGAGTTGATGGCGATTAACCGCGTCGCGCGTTCGATTCTCAGCGCGATGGAAGCGGACAACCTTCTAGTTGTCTTGCTGGACTCGACGGCCGAGTACCTGGGCGCCGAGTTCGCATCCTGCGTGTTGTTTGATCCGACGAATGCCGGCCAACTACGCACGCACGTGCTTGGATTTGGCCGCGATCCGATCCTCGGTCTCCCGCCGGCCGGCGCGCAGCGATTCTTCGAGTTCTTGCAAAACTCGGACGGGCCGGTTCCCGCGGATGCCAAACGCAACCCGGACTTGCTGCACGACCTGAAGAGCGTGGATCGCCGCGTGACGGGCGCCATGATTCAGCCGATCAAGGGTGCGCGTGGCAAGCCGGCGGGTTGGATCTCGATCTACTCGTGCGCTGAGGACATCGTGCTTACGACGCAGCAGTTGCTGTTTCTAAGCTCGATCAGCCGCCTCGCCGCGCTCGGCATTGAACAGATCGCGTTGTTCGACAATGCGCGGAATCACAGTTCTTCGACAGAAGACGCGCTTCGGACGAAGACTGGCGAACTCGAAATGGCGAACGCTAAGATTCGCGCGCTGAATCGCGGTTTGGAGTCACGCGTCACGGAGCGGACGCACGCGCTGGAGAACTCGAACCGCCAACTGCGTGAAACGCACGCCGGGTCCGTTTACGCCGCGCGCTTGAGCGGCATGGCGCAGCTTGGCGCCTCGTTCGCGCACGAAGTGAACAACCCCGTGGCGGGGCTCACGGGCAACTTGCACTTCATGCGCGAGGCTCTTGACGAGCTGCGTTCGCGCGTGGCCGTGACGTCGGCGGAAGGCGCGGATGCGCTGCAGGCGATCGATGAGTTCGAGGAAGTCATCGGCGAGTCGTTGCAGAGTGCGGGACGCGTGAGCAGTCTCATTGGGAGCCTGAAGCGATTCGGCGCCGAGGACGGCGGCACCAAGTCCATCTCTGTGAACGCGCTGATCGCGGACGCCGTCATGCTGATGGAGGAACGCCTCCATCAGTGCGCCGAACTGGAGCTGCGTCTTGGCGACGTCGGCGATCTTGTGGGCGACGAGTCGCACGTCAGCCATGTCGTGCTGGCACTCTTGACCAATGCCGTTGAAGCGATCGAGCGCACGGGCAACCCCGGAAAAATTTCCGTCACGACGTTTCAGACGGGCGAGAAAGTCACCCTTGTTGTGCGCGACGATGGTGTGGGCGTGGCGAGCGAACTTCTGCCGCGCGTTTTCGAGCCGTTCACGACGACGAAAGACGGCGTGGCGAGCGCCGGACTGGGATTGCATTGCGCGATGCGCACGGTGAAGTCGATGGGCGGGACCATTCGCATGCGGAGCAAGCCCGGCGACGGAACGACGGTCACGGTCGTCGTCCCCGTGGCGGTCGCGCTCGCCGTTGAGACCGAGCTCGCATCGGGGGGCAACGAGGCATGAGTGAGCCGATCCGCATCTTACTTGTGGACGACGAGGCGCTCGTTTTGTCGTCGCTCCGCCGGTTGCTCGCGCGCCGTGGATTCGACGTGGTGACGGCGCCGTCCGGAGCGGCCGCATTGGAGAAACTCGCGTCTGCCGAGTTCGACATCGTCTTGACCGACTACAAAATGCCCGGGATGACAGGGGCCGAACTCTTGGAGCAGGTCACGTTGCGCTGGCCGAACTTGCACCGTTGCATGCTCACCGCGCAGGCCGACCCCGACGTGGTTGCGAAAGCGATCGCCAACGGCGTGATCCACCGCGCCTTTCGCAAGCCGTGGGACAACGCTGCGCTCGTCGAAGCGCTCAAGACCGTCGCCGCCAGCTAGCGCCCGCGCTTCTCTCTTGCTGTCTCTGTGCTGTCTCTCTTGGCTCCAGCGGGGGGCGGCGTGATTCCGTTGAACGCTCCGTTGGGCCGCGTCTCCGCTCCGCGTCGGTCTCACTAGTAGCGTCGCCGCCGCCGTTTGCGCGGTTTCGGTGCCACGATCCCGCCCTCTTCTTGCTCGTCTAAATCCGTCGAGCCGGGTTTGATGCCGGGATCTTTACCCTCGACGAGCAGTTCGAGCGCGGCGACTAAGTCCGAGAGTTGCGGACGCGCCTCGGGTGCTCTCTGTGTGCACGCATCGATGAGATCGGGGATGGCGCGTCGCAAGAACGGTTGCACTTGCCGCAGCGAGGGAAACTCGCTTTGCAGGTGCGACTTTGCGATGTCCACCGCGTTCGTGATCGAGCCAAACGGCGGGTAGCCGGCGAACGCGTGGAACAACAGGCAGCCGATGTGATAGACGTGGGCCGCGCCGCTGATGGGTGCGCTGCCCGCGAGTTGCTCCGGCGCAATGTAATGCGGGTCCTGCGCGAGCTTGCCGCGGAGTGCCGCGAGCTCCTCCAGCGTGACAATGTTGCGCATCGTGACGACACGGCAGCCGCCGGACTCGCGCATCGTCAAGGACTGCGGCGAGAGGTTCTTGTGCGCAAACCCCTTTTCGACCAAGAACTCCATGGCGCGCGCCGCATCCAGCAGCACCGAAACGGCCACGCCTTCCGCGAGCGGTTTCCCGTCGCGCAAACGCGTGGCGAGGGAGTCGGCTCCGATGCGTTCGACGACCAACGTCAGCGGGTCGTCGCGACGCGCGTCGATCAACCGGGACAGGCTCGGGTGGTCCAACCCGGCGAGGCGATCCATCTCTTCGAGAAACGTCTGACGCGCCCCGGCGTGCGTTTCATATTTCGGCTTGAGCACCTTCAGCGTCAGCTTGCGTTGCAGACTGATCTGTTCGGCGTCGAACCAAAGTCCGATCGAATCGGAGCCGACTTGGCGGCGGATCCGATAGCCGGGAATGTCAATGCGGACGGGCAGGGTGCTGGCGGTGCCAATATCGGTGTTGTCGGTCACAACTAGATTCTATCCTTTCCACGGTCGGCCATAAGAAAGCAGATTCGTTTGGATGTGCCCAACATCGCCCTTCGCTTAAGGTTTGAACGCAGATGATCGAGGTAGAGGCGCTCAAGAAGAGTTTTTTTGTTCACAAAAAAGAGCCGGGCCTCGTCGGCTCGCTGCGGTCGCTGTTTGTGCGCAAGCGCACCGAGAAGGTCGCCGTCAGAGACGTATCGTTCCGCGTGGATGAGGGCGAAATCGTCGGGATCGTCGGCGCGAACGGGGCCGGCAAGACGACGCTCGTCAAGATGCTGGCGGGGATCATTCATCCGAGTGCGGGAAGTGCGAAGGTGCTCGGATACGTGCCGTGGGAGCGCGATGATGAGTTGCGACGTCAGATCGCGCTGATTATGGGGCAGAAGGCTCAGCTCTGGTGGGATCTTCCGGCCGCCGACTGTTTCCTTCTTCTAAAAGAGATCTACAAGATCCCAGACGCACAGTACAAAAAGACACTCGACTACCTCGTCGATGTGCTGCGCGTCGGCGATGAGCTCAACGTGCAGATCCGCCGGCTGTCGCTGGGCGAGCGCATGAAGATGGAGCTGATCGCGACCCTCCTGCACAGTCCGCGCGTCGTGTTTCTCGACGAGCCGACGATTGGGCTCGACCTTACGGCGCAACGCGCGATCCGCGAATTCATTCTTCAGTATCGCGCGGAGCATCGGCCCGCGATGCTCGTGACCAGTCACTACATGGAGGACATTCGGCGCCTTTGCCCGCGCATCTTGATCATGCGCGAAGGCGAGGTCGTGTACGACGGGTCGCTGCAGCGCGTCATTGACAAGTACGCCGATTCGAAGTTGCTGCGCGCGCACGTGCGGCCGCATGCGAAGCCGGTGGTCATGCCGCCGACGCTGGCCGCTCTCGGCGACGTCGTGGAGTGCAGTGAGGAGTCGGTGTGTCTGCGTGTGCCGCGCGATGCGGTGGCGACGGCTTCCGCGCGCCTTCTCGATCACTTCGACGTGGTTGACTTCGCGATCGAAGAGGTTGGCATCGAGACGATCATCGAGCGCATCTTTCTGGCGAAGGGCGACGTTGCGTGAGTACGTTCGCGCATATCGTGAGCGTCGAGGCGCGGACGCGCTTGAGCTATCGCGGCGCGTTCTGGTTCAACGCTGCGTTTGGATTCATGAGCGACTTCGGCGTCGTGTTCTTTGTGTGGACGGCGATGTTCGCCGAGTCGGGTCACGCGGAGATCGGCGGCCGCACGCTGAGCGCGACGATCAACTACTACCTGTTGGTCGCGCTCCTGGGACGCATGGTGCGCGGCGATCGCTTCGAGGGCCAGATTAGCGCGGACATCTACGAGGGCGGCCTTAACCGTTATCTCGTGTTTCCGTACTCGTACTTTCGTTTTAAGTACGCGCAACGGCTTGGTCAGATGGCGCCCGAGTTTCTTAAGTCGGTTGTCTTTGGGGTGCTTGCGATCTCCTTCGTCAGTTTCGAAAGCGCGGCCTTCACGGTCGGCAGCGTGATCATGGGATTGGGGGCGGTGTTCGTCGCGAACCTCGTTTTCTTCTTGATCATGACGATCGTTCATCAGGTCGCGTTTTGGGCGGACAACGTTTGGAGTCTCGACGTCGCCGTGTGGTTTGTGGCGTCGCTGCTCGGCGGCTGGATGCTGCCGTTGAGCGTCTTCTCTGAGCCCGTGCGGGCGTGGCTCGAGGTGCTGCCGTTCCGGTTCCTTTACGACTTTCCCGTGCGCGTTTTGATGGGCGAGATCGGCGCGGTCGAGTGGGCGCGAGGGATTGTGGTTGTCGCGGTGTGGTGCATCGCACTCGCCCTCGTGAGTCGATGGGTCTGGCGTCGCGGTCAACGGCGGTACACCGGGGTCGGCATCTGATGCGCTACCTCCGCTTGTACGCGTACTTTTTGCGCTTCTCGTTTAGCCGGGCGATGGAATTCCGGCTCGACTTCTTTTTTCGCATCGGGATGGATGCGCTTTGGTACGTCGTTCATCTCGTGTTTTTTACGGTGTTGTTTCGTCACACCAACGTCCTCGGTTCGTGGAACTTCGACCAAATGTTGGTCTTTGCCGCGACGTTGTTCCTGGTCGATTCGCTGCAGATGACGATTCTGTCCAACAACCGGTGGATGTTTCCGATCCTTGTGAACCGCGGGGACCTTGACTACTACCTCGTGCGACCGGTTTCTCCGTTGTTCTTTGTGAGTTTGCGAGAGTTCGCGGCCAACTCGTTCCTCAATCTGCTGATGGCGTTTGGCATCTTGGTGTGGGCGTTGATGCGCTATCCGGAGCCAATCGGTTGGGGGCGCATCGTCGTCTATGCACCGCTTGTGGCGTGCGGCGTCACGCTCTTCTACGTGTTTTCCATGCTGGCTGTCATTCCGGTGTTTTGGCTTCACTCGCGCGACGGCCTGCGCCAGGTGTTTTGGTCGCTCAACCGGTTCGGACAACGACCGGACGGCATCTACAAGGGATGGATTCGCCGGATCTTAGTCACGATGATCCCGATGGCATTGACCGCGTCGTATCCGGTGCGCGTGTTGTTTGATCAGAACCCACTGCACATCGCCCTCCATGTCGTTGCGGTCACGGTCGTTTCGTTCGCCGTCTTGTTGATGGTTTGGCGGCGCGGCTTACGCGCGTACTCGTCCGCGAGTAGCTAACGGGCGCGTGATCGTCGCTCCAAAACCGACTATCATTCCCGCATGCAAATCGACATGAGCGGCAAGTGTGTCTTGGTTACGGGTGGAAGCTCCGGCATCGGCGAAGCGATCGCGCGTCGTGCGCGTGAGGCGGGGGCGGCCGTCGCCATCATGGCGCGGCGTGCGGATGGCGTGAAACGCGTCGCCGGCGAGATCGACGCGCTGCCGATTGCCGGTGACGTTCGCGACCCCGCGGATGCGCGACGTGCGGTGGCGGCGTGCGTCAAAGAGTTCGGCGGCCTCTCGACACTGATCAACAGCGCTGGTGTCATTGGCGGCGGCGGGACGGCCGACACTGCAAACGACGAGTGGGATCGCATCATGTCGATCAACCTCGACGGAACGGTCGAAATGTGTCGCGCCGCACTCGCACCGCTCAGCCGGGCGAACGGTGCGTCCGTCGTCAACCTTTCGTCGGTTTGCGGCAACCGTCCGTTCTCACAAGTCACGGCGTATTGCGTCGCGAAGGCGGGCGTCGAGATGTACACCAAGTGCCTCGCACTCGAACTCGCGGAGCAAAACGTCCGCGTCAACGCGATCGCTCCCGGCGTCGTCGTCAGCAACTTACACACGGTGACGAACGCGGTCGCAGACTACGACGCGTTTCTAAAACGAAGCAGCGAAACCCACCCGCTCGGGTTCGTCGGACAACCCGACGACGCCGCTTGGATGGCGCTCTACCTAGCCTCAAACCAAGCAAGATGGGTAACCGGAGCCGTCATCCCGTTAGACGGAGGAAGAGGCTGCGCAAGCCCCCGCTAAACCAAACCCAATGCGGTACCGGGTTCAAAAATTTATGTTGTAACTCGTTGAAAACAAACGGCTTCGGATCACGAGGTGCGGCATTGGTGCCGCACTTTGGGCGGCGCAGAGAGCCTGAAAACGCGTGATGGGGACGATCGGGGCTGGTTTCGCGCTCCGAAGGGGCCAAAAACCCGAAGAAATGCGGCACCAATGCCGCACCTGACGATCCTAAGCCACGGTTCGGCAACGACTTGCGACGAAAAAAATCGAACCCGGTACCGCATTGGCGCGGACTGTTTGGCAGCGTTTTTTGCTGCGCGGGAACTTCTAGACTGGAACGATGAGTGATGCGCCGCGCCAAGACCTCGAGATGCTCAAGCATCGCGAGTTCGTGCGGGGCCTCGCGCTGAAGTTGGTCGTTGATTCGAATCAGGTGGATGACGTCGTACAGGAGACGTGGCTGGCGGCGATGAAGAACGCGCCGCGGCAGCCGCGATCGCTCCGCGCTTGGTTGGCGCGCGTCACGCGGAACCTCGCGATACGGGCCACGCGCTCCGATATCCGGCGGCGCCAGCGCGAACATCGGGCGGCGCGCCAAGACGTCGCACCGGCTCGCTCCAACGCGGCGACGGTCGTCGAACGCGTGGAAATGGAGCGTCGCGTTGTGGACGCGGTGATGGCGTTGGACGAACCGTATCGCACGACGTTGCTGATGCGGTTTTACGAAGACCTCACGCCGCGCGAAATCGCGAGCCGCACCGACACCAACGCATCCACGGTGCGCGCGCGTTTGAGCCGCGGCCTTGAGCAAGTGCGCGTTCGCATGGACGTCGCCAGCGGCGGCAGTCGGCGCGCCTGGATGCTTGCACTGACATCGCTTCTCGTTCCTTCGCAAGCAACGGCCGCCGTCACGGCGGCGGCCACAGCCACGGGAGGGATGATTGTCATGAGCGCCAAAAGCAAGTTGTGGGTCGTGGTCGCGGTCATGTTGGTTGCTGGTCTCGGCGTGTGGTCGTTGACACGGGAGGGCAGCGAGCCGCGTGGGCCCCGTCACACCGACGTTGCAAACAAGTCAGCCAAAGCGCCGGTTCGTCAGACGCGGCCCGAACCCGAGCCTGCCGAGGAGACAACAATCGCGCTGCCCGGGCCGACCGCGGCCGTGGTCATACGCGTCGTCGACGGCCGCGGAAATCCGATACCGGGCGCCACCGTGCTAGGTCGCGCCGCGCAACCGTTCTTATGGAACGTCTCGATGAATCCGTACGAAGAGTGGTACCGCCGCGCCGCGCCCGGTGTTTGGCCGCGCCGTCACCGGCGACGACGGACGGGCGCAGTTTCATCCGGCCATCGAGCGCAGCTACTACTTCGAGGCGCGCAAGAGAAACTACGCGAACGGAACGTCGTCGCGTGTGCAGATTCTCACGGTCGCCGACACGCGCAACGTGACGATCCGGCTTGAGTCAGCCCATCGACTGACCGGACGCGTGGTCGACGAAAGCGGCGCGCCTCTCCCTCATGTGCAGGTCATAGCTGCGGAGGCCGCGGCCACGTGGAGCGTCAATTCCGCCGACCTCGGACGGACCAAGTCCGATGAACAGGGCCGCTACGAGCTACGAAACCTTCCGGCAGGCCCCCTCGTGCTCGCCGTCTCGCTTGGGGGCGGCGTTCCGTTTCCGGTAAGCATGATCGCGTTCCCGCAGATCGACGAGTACACGATTGTCGTCGCGCGGGGTGGCACGTTGCACGGGCGCGTGGTCGACGCATCGACCGGGCAACCGATCGGCGGCGTGCGTGTGCGCGTGACCGGACAATGGCGCCATCGCGCGCAGGCGTTCACCGGCGCGGATGGGCGCTACCGCATCTCCTCGCTACCCGCAACGGAGCTGTGGTCGGTGGTCGCGGAGAAAGTCGGCTACTACGATCAAGATAACGAGCGCTTAGGGGGTGTTCCGTTCGGTCGCGATGCCGTTGTCGAGCGCAACGTCAAGCTCCATCCGGCACCCGTGCTTCACGGCACGCTGAGCGGGCCCGATGGCCCGCTGGGGAATATCGCGATCCAAGCGGTGCGCTACGCCGGGCCCGATGGCGTGACCACCGTGCAAGCTACCACCGACCTCGAAGGGCGCTACCGCCTGACGCCGATGCCCGGCCGCGCGGCGTTGCAAGTCAGCTCCCGCAATCTTCAATTCAAAGACTGGCGGTGGTTGCATCCGTCGCAAGCAAAAGGCGACGAGGAGTGGATTGTCGAGATGCCCAAGACGGGTACCGTGCGACGCGACTTCGTCCTGGTTTGGAACCCTATTGTTGCCGGTGGAGCGTCGGTCGAAGGACGTGTCGAAGACGCGAACGGGCAGCCGATCGGCGGCGCCCGTGTGTGGTCGATGTCGTCCGCCCTAAGTGGTCCGGACGGTCGATTTGTTTTGACGCACCTGCCTCCGGGAAATCGCGCGGTGCATGCGCAGAAAGAGGGCTACAAACTACGGAACCCGTATCCGTTGCTCGTTCCGGACAGCGGAACGGTCTCCGACGTGATCCTCGTTCTCGATGCGGCCAAGAAGTTGCGAGGTCACGTGGGGGGCGGCGGGCGCGAGCCCTACGTGCTCTTAGGACTATGGCCCGATCACCTGAGCCGTGGCCAGCCGATGGCGAAGGCCGACGAATGGTCGCGTCTTTGGTTGAGCGCGCGTCGCCTTTCCGTTGCGGAGGACGGATCGTTTGAGCTGTTTTTGCCGAATACAGGGCGCGCGTTCTTGCGTGCGGGCGCCATCGACCGCGTGCCGAGCAAGCCGATGGAGATAACGGCGTCAACGGACCGCTTGGCGTTTGTGCTCAAGCCGGGTCGGACCATCGAAGGCCGCGTGCGCGACCGCGACACCCGGACGCCGATCGCCGGGGCGGCCGTGCATGTGCGGCCCGATCCGGACGACAATCCGTACGGCCATCGGGCCGAGTTTCGCGATCCCGAGAAGGTTGTGCGCGCCGTAACCGACGCGAACGGGCGGTTCGTGGTTCCGTTAGTGGAGGGCGATTGCAAACTACGCGTGGAGGTGCGTGGATATCTCGTCGCCTACACCGTTGCGAGCGCCGGGACGGGCGATGTTGAGATTGACGTGGACAAGGATTTGCCGGTCCGCGGCGTGGTTCGCTTTCGCGACGGCGCATGGGCCGAGGGGCTCGCCGTGCGCCTGCACAATCTGGAGGGCAAGCCGTTTTGGAAAACGGCGCGGACCGACGCCACCGGTGCGTTTTCTTTGGCCGGCCTTCCGCGCGCGTCGTATCGGGTCACGGTCGGCGGCAAAACCGCGCGGACGTTCACGTCGCGGGTGGTAGAGCCCGGCGCCGAGATGGAGATCACGGTCGAGCGTGCGGAGGCGAACGAAGGCGAGGAGTATCCGGAGCCGATTCAGGGGCGCGGCGAGATCCGTGGGCGCGTGCTCAATCAGGAAGGAGTGGGGCTGCCCGGTTATCGCGTGCTCGTGCGTCACGAGAAAAACGACAAGCCGGGGTATGTGAGCCGCCAAACCAAGACCGATTCCGACGGTGGGTTTGAGATCGTCGGCTTGGCCGAAGGAACCTACGAGGTCAGTGCGGTTGGCGTGGGGCGAGCGCAACCGATCTTGAAGTCTGGTGTGGCCACGGACGCCGTGCTGGAGTTTCGGTTCGGTTCAATCGCAGGACGTGTGCGCCGTGACGACGGCGCTTCGCTGAAGGGGTGTACTATGCTCGCGTTTCAGGGCGCGGTGCGGCGTCCGGTCGGCGAAGGCGCCATCGCGGCGGACGGTACGTTTCGTATCTCCGGGCTCGCCGGAGGACGCTATCGATTGGAGGTGCGCGATCTGCGCCTCCAGAACTACCTGTTGGGTCCGCACCGTGAATGCGAGATGGGCGTGCGCGACTTGGAACTCGTCGCGTCGCTCGGCGCGTCGATCCGCCTGCACACCGTCGACGACAAGGACAAGGTCGTGGCGTTGGCCTGGGCTCAAGCGAAGGCGCCGGACGGAACCTTGGTCCGCGCGAGAGGAAGTCTCCACGGTCGGATCGTGATCACCGGACTCATAGCCGATGTGGCGTACACGGTGTCGGTCCACAAACAGGGCTTGATCCCCGTCGAGCTCGGTGCCGTGCAGCCGGCGCGTGGGGAGCAGCGCGTCGTTATGGAAACCGGGCTTTCGGTCACTGGCGTCGTGCGAAGCAAGTCCGGCGATCCCTTGCGCAACACTTCGCTGCGATTTCTGCATAGCGACGGCGCGTTCACGGTAAACGGGCGCACGGGTGACCACGCTCGCTTCGACGTTTCCGGATTTCGCGCCGGCCAGTACGCCGTGTCCGTCTTCGCATTCGAAAACGGCAAGGGCGTGTGGATTCCCAGCGGCTCCGTGCGCGCCGGGACGCAAGACATCACGCTGCGCAAGTCGCGGTAGTCCATCTTGTCGCGCATTCCGGTCGCGCGGGATCTAGGAAGGGGTACGCCGTTAGGATTCACGCAGTCGAGGCCGGGAGGTAGGCATGGCGCAACGTTGGACAATGAAGATTCTCGTCGCCAGTTGGGGGCTGGCTTTGTTCACGGCGTCGGTTGGCGCGCAAGAGGACTGGAGCGCACCGCAACATCGCCAGTTCGATTTTTGGCTCGGCAAGTGGGATGTGAATCTGCGGATGATCCAGCCGGACAAGACTTGGAAGGACTCGGTACAAGCCAAAGTTGAGATCTATTCCATCCTCGACGGCAAAGCGATCCTGGAACTGTGGGACTCGCCGACGATCAAAGGATTTAGCTTGCGGCACTACGATCCCGCGACGAAGCAGTGGGTGCTCTACTTGAACTGGCCGAGCAAGAGTAGCTCAAGCGTTGGGTCGCTGCGCGGCCAGTTTCGCCACGGCCGCGGTGAGTTCATCGCGCGTGGCCGTCGCCCCGACGGCGGCGTCTCGGTAAGCCGCTACACGTTTTGCGACATTACTCCGCACAGTCTGCGCTGGGACGACGCGTACTCGCGCGACGGCGGGAAGACGTGGACCAACAACTGGATTATGGAATTTTCGCGCACCGCGAAGTTGGCCGAGCTTCCGGTCGGGCCCACGGCGCACACGTTCGCGAACGGAGGTCGGTGTGTCGGTGCGGAGTTCGATCGTATCGCCAAACTGGCGGGCACGTGGAGGGGACAGGTCAAAGTGAAAGGCGAGCTTGTTCCCGCAACGCTTCGCGCGCACAAGGTCTTGGACGGCTGCTCGGTCATCGCGTTTTTGGAGTACACGCACAGCGGCAACGCGTACAAGAGCTTTAGCCTGTTTACGTACAACAAATCGAAGGGCCAGTTCGTGGAGCTTTGGCTCGACAACCAGCGGGGTACCCATGCGGCGGTGCTCCGAGGGAGCGAAGACGGACGCGTGCTGACGTTACTGGCGCGCGGGTCGACGCATCTCCCCAAGCATGTGTGGACCGCATCCGAAGACTTCCATACGTTGCGGTTCGAGTCGCGTACAACAACCGATCTGACGCTCCGCGCCACGTTCCGCCGCAAGCTGACCAAACAGGACGCCATGTTCGCCAAAGCCATCAACAACGTGTGCCCGCGGTCCGGTAAGCCGATCGTTGCCGACGCACTCACCACCTATCGGGGTCACGTGATCGGGTTCTGCAACGCGGGGTGTCGAGATGACTTTGCCGCGAACGTGGAGCAGCGCCCACAAGACCGTGCGTTTTTTGACAAGATCATGAGCCAGAAGAAGTAGGTCGCGCTTGACGCCGCACCTGCGAACGAATATTTAACATATTCGTTAACTGTCTAGGAGGGCGCCATGGCCGCACGTAAGAAAGATCCGACCGATCCGATTCGAAAAAGAGCCAGCAGCTATTCCGACGTCGATCAGGGCACGTCGTGCTCGCAGAGTTCGTTCAAGGCGGGCAAGAAGCCGTTTTTGTACATCGGGATGCAGGGCGGTCGCTACAAGGCGATGTTTAAGTTAGGCGCATCCAAAGCGGAGGCCGCCAAGCTTGCGAAGAAAGCTCCCGATGACTTTCAAGTGGGGTCGACGGCGTGGGTGACCGCGCGATTTAGCGCCGAGGAACCGATGCCCAAGAAGCTTTGGGGCAAGTGGCTTGACGAAAGCTACGCCTTAAGTGTCGGCGCGGCGCCCGCAAGAAAAACGGCAAAGAAAACGAGTGCGGCGAAGAAGAAAGTGAACAGGACGGCCGCCAAAAAAACGAAGAAGACAGCCACGAAGAAGAAGGTGGCCCGTAAGAAGACATCTGCGAAAAAAACACCTGCGCAGAAGCCTCCCGCGAAGAAGACCCCCGCGAAGAGGGCACCCCGGAAGAAGGCATCCCGGAAAAAGGCATCCCGTCGCTAAGCATCATTACCGTTCTTGGGTTCCTCAGCGTCCACGACCTTGTCTTTGAGTCGCGGGGTGTAGTACAGCGTCAAACCCGTCACGGCACTCAGCGCAATGGCGATATCCAACGCGCCGAAACCGACCGCGGCGCCGATGCAACCGGTCGCCCAGATAGATGCGGCCGTCGCGGTGCCCTTCACGTTTCCGCCGTCTTTTAAGATCGCGCCTCCACCAATGAACCCGATGCCGGTCATTAAGCCGTAGAGCACGCGGGCGAGTGCGCCGGTGTCCGATGCGAACACGTCGCGACCCATGAGCACAAAGCCGCAGCTCGCCATCGCGACCAAGGGAAACGTCCGCAGGCCCGCGGACCGGGCGTGCGCTTCGCGCTCGATCGCCATCGGGAGTGCGAGGAGGTAAGCGCCGCCGAGCGCAAGCAGATGCGAGATCACGGCTATCCGCGTTGCCGCCTGCGCTGAAACAGACCGAGCACGGCCACAAACAACGTTGCGCCGATGATCGACCAGACGATGGGAAACGTTTTGCCGCCAACTGTGACGACAAACAACGCAGGGAGGTCCATCTTGCCTGCGATCCAAACGCCGAGCAGCGCACCAATAAAGCCCAGTGCGATCGACGCGAGGAATCCGCCGCGCGTCGCGCCGCCGATGGCCTGTCCGACCGAGCCGCAGATACCGGCTACGAGCAAGAGCAGTAAGAATTCAATCAGTGTCAAGGGGCCCTCCGTCCGCGTTCTAATAATCTAAACAAGACGCGCGGCGATGTACGCGTCGAAGACGCGGAACGGGATCATACTTGGACAAACAGAAGATCCGTTACAAAACAAGTGTTCGTCTCACGTTGCCCTACCCAAAGGAATGTGACGCATTGCGAGCGTCTATGTTGCTGCATCGATCACGTCGCAACTACGGATACGTTTGACACAAGAGAGAATGCGCCCTACGGTCGTAACGGTACGGGATGAGCAGGAACCGACCTGTTCTCGCGCTTTGAGCGCGATCAGAATCAACCGACTTCGTCGGTCGCGATTCGACCCAACGCTGCTTAGGAGGCACGCATGCTCAATTGGACGCTTACATTTCTTATCGTCGCCGTGATCGCTGGTGCGCTCGGCTTTACGGGCATCGCCGGCGCCGCCGCCGGAATCGCGAAGATCTTGTTCTTCGTCTTCCTCGTCGTGTTCGTGCTTGCCGTCGTCGCCGGCAAGCGCCGCCGCGCGTAGGCGCGCCTACTGCGACCGGACCGCTCAACAAATGTCGCAACCGTCTCCGCCTCGCTTCTCGTAGGCGGAGACGGCGCCGGTCCGGTCGCGTTCCATGCGACAGCACGCTTCCAAGAGGCCGCGCAGCATCGCGCGCCCACGCTGGACACGCGACTTCATTCCCGCTTCGCTGATGCCTGCCTGTTGTGCAGCGGTTCGGTTGGATAGTCCATCTAGCTCGACAAGCGTTACGGCGGCTCGGTAGGTCGGCGCGAGTTGTTGAACCAGCGGTGTCAAGCACCCCGCGAGGTCCCGGACAGCGGCTTCCGGACAATCGTCCGCCTCGTGCGCGGACTCGGCGAGAGACGTCACCGCGTCCGATGCGCGTTGCTCGCGCCGGAAGCGATCTGTGATGAGGTTGCGCGCGATCTGGTAGAGCCAGGCGTCGAGGCGGTCATCGTTTTCGAGCGCCTGGATTCCGCTTGTGATCCGCAAGAACAGCTCCTGCATCACGTCGTCGGCGTCCGCATCGCAGCGGACGCGCTTGCGTACAAACGGACGCATCCGGTCGGCGATCGCGCTCCAATTCGAATCTCGAGGAAACATCGCGTGAACCACCCTAGCAACAACCCGTAGTGAAGGGGCGAACGGCTTCGATGGACGCGGACGCGACGTATGGCGACAGATCGACGTCGGGACTCCACGAGCGGACGCACGCGTCGCGCTCAGCCTGCACCGCGACGCGTACTCGCTCAAACCCAAGCGCCCAAAGCATCGACTCGATCTCGCCCGGCGTGACCGCGCCCGCCATACAACTCGGCCACGCATGCGCGTGGTCCGCCAGCGCGGTCGGAAGGGGCGCGATCGAAACCATGTCCATGACCGCGAGTCGCCCGCCCGGTTTCAGGACGCGTCGCGTCTCTTCGAACACGGCGCGCTTGTCGATCGCGAGGTTTACAACGCAGTTCGACAACACGACGTCGATTGTTCGATCCGGAACGGGGAGATGCTCGATCTCGCCCAACCGAAACGAGACGTTTTCGATCCCGGCTTGGTTTTGAATCTCGCGCGCCTTGGTCACCATCTCCGGCGTCATGTCGACCCCAATGACTGTGCCGCGTGGTCCCACGCGATCGGCAGCGAGAAAACAATCGAAGCCGCCGCCACTACCAAGATCCAAGACGGCCTCTCCCTCGCGCAGCGTCGCAAGTGCAACCGGGTTGCCGCAACCTAGATTCGTGTTGGCTTGAGCAGGAGCCGCCGCCGCGTCCGCGTCGGTGTACCCCCATTCGTTGGGGTTCGCATGGGAACAGCTCGCCCCGCAACAGCCAACGGCGCCGCCGGACTCGGCCACGCGACGATAGAAATCGCGAATTTCAAGTTTGTGATCGTGAGTGTGCATGTTTGCCTCCAAACAGCAGACGAACGAACCACGAAATGGACGCAGCTTTTACTTCCGGGCGGACGGGGCCCATAGAACGGAGTCGGGAAGGGAGTCGAGAACGGGGCTCGGGGAACGGGACAAGTGGGGATGGACGGAGGGGGCGGGATTCGAACCCGCGGTACCCTGTGAAGAGTACGCCGGCTTAGCAAGCCGGTGCATTCGACCACTCTGCCACCCCTCCGTCGGGGCGGGTAGTTTAACCACCGTAAGAGGTTACGCCAGATTGGAAATCCGGATCCGGTAGCGCGGCTTGAGCGGGGCCACGTGAGCGGCCACGGATCGAACTCAACTTTGCAAAATCTAGTAACCCTCGATGCCCGGAGAGGTGTCGCGGCGCGTCCAGCCCCGGCTCGACCGCATGCCAACGCGGGCGGCGTACGCCAGCACAAGCGCCCCCTGACGCTGCGCATGAACGGAGTGGATGTCAGCGCTAATCCATGGCTCTTGTTCTTCGTGAAAATTGAGGACATCGATCGGCTGGCGGACGGGCCTTGGATGATTTTGCCCGAGAGCGTTCTCAGTCGTTTGGCGGCCGAGGAAAACATCCCCGGTCACGATACCCGCGCCGGAGGAGCGACTCTCGAAGAGGACGTCGCCTGCTCTGAGATTGTCCAAGTCCCATACGTACTTCGAAGAAGAAGGCATGATCTACGCTTTTCGCGTTGTCGCTGGATTCGAGCATGGCTAACAAGGCACGAAGCACGGGCTCCTCCTTACAGTTCAGATTCGTCACCGCCTCCAGCGCGGGGCGCCGGACTTCCTTGATGTCCGAAGCCAAGGCCGTGGCGAACAACGTGCTGGCCGCCGGGTCGCCGATCCAACCCAAGATCTCAATCAGCTCGTCAAACACCCTCAAGGGCCGAGCGGAGTTCACCTCGTCCACCCAAGCACCAGGAAGACGTGTTGGTCAAAGAGCGGGCGGCCGCGGCCATCTTGTTCTTGCTCAACGGCAAACCCATCGCGGTTCGACAGCTCCGCCGGTCGGAACGAGGCATGCTGATCGATGCCGCCCGAGAACGCGTCGTTGGCCGTTGAGAGTGTTGGCCTCACGGACGTTCCCTCCAAATCGCACTCGACCGTGACGGAGTCCCTTTAGCCGAGCCCGATTACATGGCGCTTCATGGAAGCGCGCCAGAACCGCGCGGGGTCGAAACGGGTCCTGGCAGCGTGCGCGCGATTCCGTATCTCGGCGGCTTGCATCACCGCTACACGCGCGTCCGATTCGCGGTCGCGACCGTGGCCCTAATCTGTGCGCGCCGCGAGGGATCGAGGCGAAACGGGCATCGGCGCCGTTTCATTCACGCCGCGCACCCGCTACCCTGAACGGATACGCTCACAATCGCGGTCGACTTGGGTTTTCGGTAGGGACAGGTGGCCACCGGAGCCGTGGCATGAGCGCGACGTTGGAGCAGATCGTTCAGATTCTCGAAACCGAGCTGCACTTAAAGGTTGCGGATGCCGAGACGGATGTTGTGGCCGAAGGGCTGCTCGACTCCCTCGCACTCGTCGACCTCATGTTGCAGCTCGAAATGAAAAACTCGTCGCCGCACAGACCGCCGGCTAACGGCTTGTACGATCTGCCGGAGCGTGGTCATTTCACGCTGGCAGTCGTGTAGCGTCCAGGTACGAGGAGCCGCAAGACCCGAGTCCTCTCCGTGGCGTTGAGCGAGTCGCTGAAGCGCTTTTCCATACGACTCTTCCAGTCGTCGTCGAGCGCTTGCAGCCGACGTTCCCAGTTATCCAAGTTTGGCACTGCTTCGAGACCTAGTTCGCGCTCCAGCTTCGCACGCGCCGCGGTGAACGATCGGGCGGAGGAAACCAACAACGCTTGCATTTCCGTGTCGAGCGCACGGAGTTCACGCCGCTCGACGAGTCGATTCAAGGCGTGAAGCAGCGCATTCGTGCGAGTTCGAACCCGACTCTCGATGTAGAGCGACTCCAGCAACCGCTCCATGTCGCGGTCGGATAGTTTCGCCGCGACGTTGTTTGCGACGGCTGTGCGTCGCGAGGCCTCAGGTGCGCGCTTGGAGTGCGGCGAGGCGGCTCGATGTTCATTTTTCGTCCCACTGAACGAGCCTCGAAAAAATGGTCTCGCCGCGCGCGAAACCGGACCAGCGTCGTTGCGGCTGACTTGGAGGTTAACCAGGAGAATCACTAAGTTGGCTGCCGTCAGAAGCAGCCCCCCGGTCGAGAGGCGTCGGTTCGTTGAATTCATCGGCGCGCATCCTTTCGTTTCCAAACGCGTACCCTGACAAGAAACGCATCGCACGTGTGCGGGACTATTAGGTATTCGAGACTCCAAGAGTGTTCTGCGGACTCCACGTCGGAGAATGTAGAGTTGAATGCCGCGACATGCCGTGCATCGATGACGCTGGCGGCGGGGGCGTTCTGGGGGCGAAATCGGATCCTGGCATGAAACAACGGTCGCGCCGCGTGCCAGCCGCCGACATACTCAACCAACGTCAGATGCAGCTTGCCCAGAGCGCTAGCGACCTCGATATCACCGCCTCGTTTCAGCTTTCCTTTCCATTGCGCAACCGGGTTTCCAAGGCGCGGAGAGGCGTCGAACCGAACGGTTTTTCGATGTCGCTTCCACCAAGCAGCAATGTCGGCAGCGGGAACAGGTGCATCGAAACTTCCGAAGAACGCCTTCGCCAGTCGTTGTTGGATCGCTCGGCCGACGGTGTCGTACGCCGGCGTCGAACCGGTATCGGACGGAGACGCCCGGCGATCGCGCATCCGCGCGACCATCAAGTCCGTAATCTCAAGGTCTTGGAATTCGTACGCATCGTGCACCGCGAAGAAGGCTGCGACGTTTGGATCGCGATCAACGAGGAGTCGCTTTGCAATCGCACGACAAGTGTCGTCGGCGCCTTTAAATATTGAATACACTTTCGCTAGATGACCGGCGCCGCGTCGTACAACGGGCTCTCGGTGCATTACCAAGTCGGCGAGAATGCGTAGAAACGACGCGTTTAGCGGAAGTTTGGCCAACGCTTGAATCGCCAAGTACTGGTCCCGTTTCGAAGACGAGGCGAGTTGGACTCCGATGGTCCAAGGGTCCTCTAGGTGGCCCCTGTGGCGATTCGCAAACCGAATCCCTGAGATCGCCTGGCTTAGGCGCCGTTTGTGGTCAGCGGAAAGGCGTCGGAACGTCTTGGTGTGGGACAAGTGTCCCAGCTGCTTTGGCGGAATGCAGGCGAGCGCCGTTCCGACCCGCCGGGCGAGTTCCCCATCGACATCGGTATCGAGAAGTTCCGCCGCTCGTTCGACCGCCGCTCGATGTGAAGGCGTTAGAGTATGCTCATGCGCCCGCACGCATTCCGTTGCGGCCACGATCAGCAGTACGGGCGCGATGAGCCGAGCCATTAGTTTACAACCGCCGCCCCGTCACTAGCAGCGCCGTTCACGCCGGTTCCTGCTACCACGTGGTACGTGTTGGTTCCGCCTGCAGGATCCGAGTCACGAAACTCGTAGGTCATCCCGATTGCGAGCGGGCTGGCGATTTCAGCCACCAGCTCTAGGTCACCGTTGTTTTCGCGATAGAGCACAGCGCCGTCCGCGCCGTCCGTAACTTCGAAATGGACTACGTTATCGCCGGTCAACGAATCGTTGGTGGCGGACAATATGTCCACTTCGATGTCGGTCGTGAGACGACTGGTCGGCACATAGATGAGGGCGGTGCGGACCTGCTCGTATAAGGGAGTCGAAGGATCGAGGATTTGGAACGCCGCGTGTTGGCTGTAGACATCGTCGGACGCCGTATCCGTCACCGATGTCGCGACAGTCCCGAATGCGGGAAGCGTACCGGACCACCCGGTGGGATACTGCACGGTCGTGACCTCGGGAATAGCGAACGTACGGCTGTTGGAAACGAAGCTTTCCAACGTGTACGTGTAGGTCACGATCCCGTTGCCGTTGTAGGAGACCGAACTGGTGAATCGGTAGGAGGGCTGCGGCGGGACGATCCAGATGATGTCGCCGTTCTCGTCCTCCGTAATGTCGCCGTTCGCGTCAAGCTGGAGTTGCCCTCCCTCGAACACATCGACGAACGCCGACGGCGGGCCGCCGCCTCCGTTCCAGTCAACCATGCCTTTTTCCTCAGCGGGAATTCGCGTCACAGCCGCAGCTTGTTTTTTTGCGTAGGTGTGGGAAACAAATGTTCCCGCGCCACCAACGTAGTTGCCGTTCGCGTAGACCTTGTATTTGCCCCTTCCGTCTGTGGCGTGGCGGTACCAAGGTTCCCTCGCGGCGGCCAGAGCGCCACCGCTGGTTGCGATGACATCGACAAACGGTGTCTCGAACACCCCTTTGATCTGCGTGAGTTGGGCTCCGAGCGGCTTTCTCTTGAAAAGCACGACCATCTCATCCTGACCATTGGTCACGGTGTTGTGTGCGGTCTCATGTCTGGATTTCAACCAAGACTTCAGCGCCCATCCACCATTTTGATTCGACAACGGTCCGCTGGCTTCTGGGTGGCCGCTTGCTATCGTTCCAACTCCCAGAGATGCAATAAGCGCGAATACAGTACGCCTCTTGAACATGGCGTTCTCCTTCTTCGTTCTACGCGGCGCGTCGCCGCCGGCATCCAAGCGATGCGGCCGACCACCTCCGTCTCGCATAGGAATTCCGTGTGGCCGTCGAAATCGAACAAAAAAGGCCGCGTTTTTTCTGGAGTGATTGGCGTGTGATCCAAGTCGTCGGGCATGAACGGGGCGGCAACATGGGACGTAGCCCGAGACGCCCGGCTCGGGGGTACATTGGGGCGGTAACCGCGCTCCGCGCGATGAAACGCTGCGTCCCAACTATGGGGCATTGCGCGCGCGATCACGCCCGCCGCTGGTCGTTCGTAGCCTGAGCAGGCCGAGTGCGTCGTTCACTATGGCTCACTCGTTGGAGTCGAAAGTCACGCGAAACCGACCAGTTGGGCGGCTTGGCACCTAGAGAATCTACCCGTTGGAATCGAAGGATCCTTGCGCGGCACGTGGCTTGCGCCGGGCGCCCGCATGCAATGGTTGTGCACTCTCCTAGCGGTCGGACTATTTTCGTCCGTGCTGAGCGCTGAAGATTCCGCTGCGGCTACGTCGTCGCAGCGCGAGGCCCAGCTGGAGAAGCGCATCGAGCAGCTCGAGCGTACGGCGCTGACCGAGGAGATCGACCAATACCTTCATGGCCAGGGCCCGGAGTCCCACAAGCTCTTGCTCGGCGGACTTCGGCTTCGCGTCTCCGGCGAGATTCGCGTGCGCCAAGATGTGCGGGACAACGACTACACGCCCGCGGACTCCACAGGAACGAGTAGCACCGAGTTTGCGCACATGCGGACGCGTGTGCGGTTCGACATCGATGTCACGAACGACGTTCGCGCGGTCATTCAGTTGCAGGATGTTCGCGTTCTGGGGAGCGAAGGCTCCACCGTCGCCATCACCGGCGGCGTCGATCTCAAGCGCGGATTCATCAGTTTCGAAGACGTCGGAACCAAAGGCGTCGCCATCGATGTCGGGCGTTTCGTTTTGGCGTACGGCGACCAACGACTGGTCGGCAATCTGGAGTGGTTCGATCAGGGGCGCAGCTACGACGGCGTCCGCATGCGGCGCACGCACGCTTCGTACTGGGTTGATGCGTTCGCGGTCCGCATTCGCGAAACCGTCACGCCCGACGACGACCAGTGGTTGGCCGGGTTGTACGGCGGCGCGGGTGCTTTCGACGTTTACCTCTTGATTTTCGGGGACAGCCTGCCCGCTGCGGGTGAACTCGCCGCCGGCGATACTCTGTTTGCGACGATCGGTTTCCGCGTCCACCAAAAACGCGGCGCGTGGGACGGTACCGCCGAACTGGCGGTCCAGGTCGGCGACCACCGCGGCGACGACCTGGAAGCGTTGGCCGTCGCTGTTGTGGGCGGGTACACGTTCGAGGAATCTTCATGGCGCCCGCGCGTGGGGATCGAAGTATCGTTCGCGAGCGGCGATGACAACCCGACCGACGGCGACCAGGGCACGTTCCAAACGCTGTTTCCCACCAACCATCTGCACTATGGGCGCGCGGACTTGGTCGGATGGAGCAACGTGTTGAACGTGAAGTTAGTCGTCAGCGCGCAGCTCTCCAAAACGATCAAAGGGTTCCTGGAGTATCACCACTTCCGCCTCGCCGACGAAGCCGGGCCATGGGTGAACGCGGGCGGAGCGACGATTCGCACCGGCGCTCCGGGCGCGTCGTCCCATCTCGGCGATGAGATCGACGCGTACATGACGTACGCGCCGCGAAACGGCGTGACGATCCTCGCCAAGTACGCCGTGTTTTTGGCCGGTGACTTCGTTGAGGACACCGGTCCGGCGCATACGACGCAGGTCTTTTACTTACAGGTGCACGTGAAGTTTTGAGCGACTCCAACGACCCGTCTCCTCCCTCGTCAAAGGAGCCGTCGCGGCGCAACGTCTTATCCACCGCCACCACGGTGGCCGTCGGCGCCGGACTTGTCGCGAGCTACGGCACGTTTTTTGGATTCGCCGGGCGCTACCTCTATCCGGCGCGCGACACAGCCACGGCATGGCTGTATGTCGTGCGGACCATCGAGCTCGAACAAAAGGGTTCGATGAGTTACCGCACGCCGTCGGGCGCGACGGTTGTGATCGCGGTCCAATCGCCCGGCGAGTACTTAGCACTGAGCAGCGTGTGTCCGCATCTCGGTTGCCAAGTGCACTGGGAGGCGGCCAAGGATCGCTTTTTTTGCCCCTGCCACAACGGCGTTTTTAACGCCGAAGGGCAGGGCACGGCCGGTCCGCCCAAGGGACAGAGCCTGCTGCGCTACCCGCTCAGAGTCCAAAACGGGCTCCTCTATATCGAGGTGCCCGTGGAGTCTTTGCAACTCGCGCGGTTGGACAAGCCGGGCCATGACGGCTGCCTGCATCCACGGGGCACGACGTAAGTGAGCACGATCAAGCGGTGGTGGAGCGAGCGCGTCCCGATCTCCGGCGACGAGATCCGGGCGATGACGAACGAACCCGTTCCGCATCACATCAAGCATTGGTGGTTTTGTCTCGGCGGAACACCCGCGTACCTGTTTTTGGTCCAGATCATCACGGGCATCTTGCTCGCGATTTATTACCAACCGACCTCGCAGGGCGCGTACGAATCCGTGCGCTACATCACCGAAGAGGCGCGTTTCGGTTGGTACATCCGGTCCGTACACAAGTGGGCGGCGACGTTCATGGTCGCCGCCGTGATCCTGCACCAGATGCGTGTCTTCTTTACGGGTGCGTATCGCAAGCCGCGCGAACTCAACTGGATCATCGGTATGTTCCTGCTCGTGTGCACGCTTGTTGTCGGGTTCACCGGCTACAGCCTTGTGTTCGAGCAGCTGAGTTACTGGGGCGCCACGGTCGGCGGCAACATCACCGAATCCGTGCCGGTCATCGGACCGTGGATGAAGCGTCTTCTCCTCGGCGGCGACTCATACAACGAGCACACGCTCAGTCGCTTCTTCATTTTGCACGCCGCCGTACTGCCGACGATCATGGTGCTACTCATCGTGATCCACATCTCGTTGATTCGCATGCACGGCATCTCCGACTTGCGTTTTCGCGGGGACGAGAGCGGGAAGAAGTTTAACTTCTTTCCCGATCACGCGATGACCGAGCTCATGCTCGGACTTGTGCTGATGATCGTTTTGTCCGCGCTGGCGACGATCTTTCCGGCGTCGCTGGGTGCTCCCGCGGATCCATTGACCACGCCCGAAGTGATCAAGCCGGAGTGGTTTTTCTACGTGACGTTTCGCTGGCTGAAGCTCTTTCCGGGCACGGCTGCGGTGCTCTCCATGGGCTTCATCGTTTTCGTCATGTTTTTGTGGCCGTTCATCGACGGTTGGGTTCGACGGCGCAAGCCGGGTTCCGAATTCAGCGTCATCGTCGGCATCCTGGCGGTGTTCGCCATCATCGGACTGACCATTTGGGAGGCGCTCGTCGCGCACTAGAGAAACTATGAGTCTCGAAGCGAAAAAAATCGTCATCGTGGTCTTGAGTCTTTTGTTCTTGGGCTCGTTGATCCTCGTCCAGTACGAAGAGATCAACCGCCGCGAGCGCGAGACCGGGCAGGCCGGCGCTCACGTCGAAGTGCCTGAGTCGTCCAAGCAGTGCGTGGACTGTCACGGGCAATCCACGCCGGGCATCATCAGCCACTGGCAGGGCAGCACCCACGCCGCAAAAGGCGTGGGTTGTGTTGAGTGTCACCAAGCGAAAGAAACCGACCCCGACGCGTTCGCTCACTACGGCGCCACGATCGCGACGGTCGTTACGCCGCTTGACTGTTCGAAGTGTCACCCCACCGAGTTCACGGAGTTTCAACGCAGCCATCACGCCAAGGCGGGCAACATTTTAGCTTCGCTGGACAACCGGCTCGCCGAAGTTGTCGAAGGCTTTCGCGATCCCGACACCGGCGGGCACACGTTTAACCCGCACTCGCCGCAGCCGGGACGACCCGACATGAAGAGCGTCAACGGACTCGCGAGCGCGATGGTCGGGTGCCTGCAGTGCCACGGCAGCAAGGTGGCGTTGCTCGCGTCGGATGGAACGTCGATCACCCACACCGATCTTGCGCCCGACAAGGATGGGAAGCCGACCAACCTCGACGCCGTCGGCAAGATTCAACGGGGCCCGGACGGACGTCCAGTGTTTGACCCCAACACGTGGCCGAACACGGGTATCGGCCGTTTGAATCTGGACGGTTCGAAGGGTTCGTGCAGCGCTTGTCACTCCCGTCACGACTTTTCGCCGCGGCGCGCACGCCAACCCGAAAACTGCGGGAAGTGCCACCTCGGGCCCGATCACCCGCAAAAAGAGATCTACGAGGAGAGCAAACACGGCGTCGCGTACCGCGATCTCAAGGGCAAGATGAATCTCGACTCCCACAAGTGGGTGTTGGGGAAGGACTACAACGCCGCGCCGACGTGCGCGACGTGTCACATGTCCGGCCATCTCCGCAATGACGGCAAGGTCACGCACGATCCGGGTCTGCGCATCAGCTGGACCAACCGGCCGCCGGTCAGCATGGTGATGGATACTGACGCCGATCACAAAGTGATTACGGAAACCGATCCGACGAAGCGTCGTGCCCTGATCCACGACTCGTGGCAAAAGAAACGCCAGCGGATGCAGGACGTGTGCTCGCACTGTCACACGCCGAGTTATGTCGAGGCGTTCTACAAGCAGTACGACGACTTCGTCATGCTCTACAACGAGAAGTTCGGCAAGCCGGGCAAGGCGATCATGGGCGCGTTGTGGAAACAGAAGTTGATCACCAAGGCACAGTTCGATGAAGAGATCGAGTGGACTTGGTTCTATCTCTGGCACCACGAAGGCCGGCGGGCTCGACACGGCGCCTCGATGATGGCGCCCGACTACGCGCATTGGCACGGCATGTATGAAGTCGCGGAGCGTTTCTACATGGAGCTCATTCCCCAGGCGCGTGAAATTTGCGAGCACGCCAAGAAGAACGGCCACGCGGCCCAGGCGGAAGCCGCGCTGCGTGTGATCGACGAGATCATGACGCGCCCCGAACACAAGTGGAAGGGAGAAGCGAAATGAGCGACGGAGCGGGACGCCGGACGTTTCTGAAGACGCTCGCCGCTGGCTCCGTCGTTGCGGCGTTTGGTTGCGACAGCAAAAGAGCAGAGCAGTTGGCGGACCAAGCAGTGCCCGCGGGGATCGATCCCTCGGAACTCAATTGGGGTAAGGCACCGTGCCGGTTTTGCGGAACCGGATGCGGCGTCGAAGTGGGCGTGCACAAGGGGCGTGCGGTCGCCGTGCGCGGCGACGAGAAGAGCCCCGTGAACAAAGGGCTCTTGTGCGTGAAGGGCTACCACCTGCCTGGATTCTTGTATGGCAAGGACCGCTTGACGCATCCGCTGCGCCGCCAGCCCGACGGTTCGTATCAGAAGATTTCGTGGGACGCCGCACTCGACTTGATCGCCGAAAAGTACGGCGCGGCTTTGGATGACCACGGACCCGACGCCGTCTCGATCTACGGATCCGGACAATGGACCGTGTTCGATGGTTACGCCGCGCTCAAGTGGATCAAGGGCGGAATGAGGTCCAACAACCTCGAGCCCAATGCGCGCCTCTGCATGGCGAGCGCCGTGATGGGTTTCATGACCCAGTTTCAAAGCGACGAGCCGATGGGTTGCTATGACGACATCGAGCTGACCGACGACATCGTGCTCTGGGGTCACAACGCGGCCGAGATGCACCCGGTGCTGTACAGCCGCATGCTGGAGGCCAAGCGGAAGCGGCCGACGATGCGCATCATCGACTTGGGTACGCGCCGGACACCGACGTCGGACTACGCCGACGTGTACATCGAGTTTCGCCCCGGCTCCGATCTCGCGATCGCCAACGGCATTCTGTATCTGATGCTAAAGAACGGCGACTTCGACAAGGCGTTCATCGACAAGCATGTCGTGTTCATGCGCGGGATCGAGGACGTTGACGAGATCGGCTACGGATGCTTTGGAGATCAGGCGGAGCGGTACACGTTTAAGGACAAGGGCCGCCGGTCGAACATCGACGAGCTGCGGACGTTTCTCGCGGACTACACGCCCGAGAAAGTGTCCGCGATCTCCGGTGTTCCCGTGGCGCAGATTGAGCTGCTCGCCAAGATCTACGGCGACTCGAGCCGCAACACGCTCAGCACGTGGTGCATGGGCGTGAACCAACACTATCGCGGCACGTGGATGAACAATCTCATCACGAACTTGCACCTTGTCACCGGCAAGATATGCAAGCCGGGGTCGAATCCGTTCTCCATGACCGGACAACCGTCCGCGTGCGGAACCGCGCGCGAAGTCGGAACGCTGTGCAACCGTTTGCCCGCTGACATGCTCGTCACCAAGCCGGAGCACCGCGCCAAGTGCGAGAAAGCGTGGGGGCTCAAGCCGGGAACGATTCCTTCCAAAGTCGGCTACCACACGATGGACCTGTTTCGTGCGTGGACGCGTGGCGACGTCAAGGTGATGTGGGTGCAAGTCACGAACCCGTGGCAGACCATCCCCAATCTCGACCGCATCGGCAGGAACTGGAAAGACGACCAGTTCCTCGTCGTTTCCGAGATCTACCCGACCGTTACGTCCGCTGTTGCGGACTTGATTTTGCCGTCCGCGGCGTGGATCGAGCGCGAGGGCGTGTTCGGCAACTCCGAACGCCGCACGCAGCAGTGGAACCAACTCGTCGCGCCGCCGGGTGAAGCCAAAGAAGACGCGTGGCAGATCATCGAGGTTGCCAAGCGCATGAACATGGGGCACCTGTTCCCGTACACCGATGACAACTGGCATGAGGAGATGTACGAGGAGTACCGCTCCCTTGGCCTCGGCACCGGTAAGGATCTCGCGTCCTATGAGCAGCTCCGGGGCGCGCGCGGGTTGCGTTGGCCTGTGGTCGATGGAAAGGAAACGCGCTACCGCTACACCGCGGGGCACGACCCCTACGTCAAAAAAGACGACGTCCATTTCTACAAGGCCAAAAAGTATGGCGAGAAGGCGGCGTTTTGGTTGCGCCCGTATCACGCGCCTCCCGAGGAGCCCGACAAGGACTTCCCGTTCTGGTTGTGTACAGGCCGCGTGCTTGAACACTGGCACACGGGAACGATGACGCGTCGCATCAAGGAGCTGCACCAAGCCGTGCCGAGTGCTTACGTGGAGATGAACCCGGCCGATGCAACCGCTCTGGGCTGCAGCGAAGGAGATGTCGTGCGCCTCAAGAGTCGGCGCGGCGAACTGGACCTATCCGTCGTAACGCGCGGGCGGGGGCGCCCGCCGCGCGGCAGTGTATTCGTCCCGTTTTTCGACGAGGGTCGTCTCATCAATCGCCTCACGCTGGACTCGATGTGCAACATCAGCAAGGAACCGGACTACAAGAAATGCGCTGTCAGCATCGAGCGCGTCTAACGCTGGCGCTTCTCGTCTGCACGGCGGCGTGCGGCAACTCGGAACGCAGCGCGAACGGCGTCGCCTCCAAGAGTGCGGCGCACGTGCGTGCGGAGCGGCGCGCGTACGATGGCGCGCCGCCCGTGATTCCCCACGATGTGTTTTCGGCGAACTGCACCGCGTGTCACAACGAGAAGGGCCTTTTGGTCCCGGGGGTTGGATTCGCGCCCAACATGCCGCATGCGAAGACCGTTGGCGTCGGCAAGCAGGCCCGTTGCACCCAGTGTCACGTCTATCGCAAGACGGAAGAGACGTTTCGCGACAGCCTGTTCGCAGGGCTTCATCAGGATCTTCGCAAAGGGCGTCGCCACCACGTTTTTGCGCCACCCGTGATGCCGCACGCGACGCTCATGCGGGAAAACTGCCAGGCGTGCCACACCGGCCCCGCGGCCCGCGAAGAGATTCGATGCCGCCACCCGGAACGCACTCGGTGTACGCAGTGCCACATGGAGCGGACGACGACGACCGAGTTTCCACCGGCGGTCCGGCGAACGGACTGAATCCGGCTGAGCTACCTTCGGAACTCGGGTTCTGAATCTTCCAAGAGCGCGGTGGGAACGACCAGCACCGGGCCTCGCGCATGACGCACAACGGACTCGGCGACACTGCCCATCGTCAACCGGTCCAATCCTGTGCGCCCATGCGTGCCCATCAAAATCAGGTCTGGTTTCGCCTTCTCTTCAAACTGCAAAATCTCTTGCGCGGGCCTGCCGGTGGCCACGAGCGGCGCTTGCTTGCCCGCTTTTCGAACTCGCGTACCGAGGCGTTCGAGCTCGCGCGTGCTCCACTCTTCGGCGATTTTTATGCTTTCTTGGGGCGCCGTCATCGGCGTGCCGTAGAGCCCGTAGTCGGTCACCGCTTCCACGACGTGCGCAAGCGTGACTTGGCCACCGGAGCCGGCAATGACGTCGGCAACATCGGCCAACGCGGCGGCGTGTGACGAGAGATCGAGCGTCGCGAGCACGTGCCGCATGTCGTGAAACAAGACATCCGCTTCGCCGTCGGGCGGCTGGCGCAACGTCAACACGGGAACCGAAGTTCCCCGCAAAACGGCGGAGGCGGTGCTGCCGACGAACGCGCGCCGCCAACCGCGCCGGCCGACGGCCGACATGCAAATCCAATCGAACGACTCTTCGCGCGCGAGATCGCAAATAGCGTCGGCGGCGGAGTCGGCTTCGATGACCCGGAGTTCGATCGAGTTGGCCGCATCCACGCCGAGCGCGCTCGTGACAAACGCTTTTAACTTGGACTCGTTTTCTGTGCGCCTGCGCTTGAGCGCTTCGTCTCCATCCACGAATATTCCAAACGTGGCGATGGAATCCTGCACCCAATGCGCACGCGTATCGACGTAGAGGGCGGTCAGTTCGGCGCCAAAGCGATCCACAACGCCTCGTGCTGCGGCGAGGCTGGCGTGCGAGGCCTCGGACAGATCGACAGGAGCGAGCACGCGGGCGGGTTGAGGGGGCTGCGACATGGTGGGCAAGAGCGCAAACAAGGCTCCAACCGAGAGCGGCCGCAATACAAGAGCCCGGGCGGCGGATCGGGTGAGATCGCGCGGAGTCTCCCGCGCATCGAGACTCCCGTGTATGGGGTCTCTCCTGCATGAGGCGCGGACTATCTTCGAGTCGCGCATGCGAATGGCGGAGGGATCCGTAGAATCGGGAACTCATGCACGACCCCAGCCAGTGGCACGCAAGTGCGTTTCGCGGACTTGCGGACCCGGTTGTCGTCGAAGCGGCGGACGGCATCATTCTCGATGTGAACCCAGAGGCGGAGCGTGTCTACGGCTGGGCTCGCGAAGAGTTGGTGGGGCAGTCGTACCAAGTCCTAGTGCCTCCGAACCGTCACGCATCCGCACAGGTGCAGCGCGCCGAGTGCCTCAAAGGCGTGGCGATTCGCGGTCGGCCGTGCACACGCCGCAGCCGTTCCGGCGCGACCTATCCGGTGACCGCCGACCTAACGCTTGTCGAGGACGACATTCTCGTCGTGCATACGCGCCATCTTCCGCAGTTGCTCGGGGATCAACTCGACCTGGCCGCACGCGAGGAGCGCTACCGATCGTTGGTGCAGGCGATCTTGGACACGGCGGTCGATGCGATCTTGACGATCGACGAGTCAGGTAGCGTCGAATCGATGAATCGGGCCGCCACGCGATTGTTCCGCTATCACCCCGAAGAGGTACTCGGGCAAAACATCAAGATGCTCATGCCCTCTCCGGATCGGGAGCGCCACGATGGGTACTTAGAGCGCTACCGAGAGACGAGCGAGCCGCGCATTATCGGCGTCGGACGTGAGGTGGTTGGGCTTCGAAAAGACGGGACGACGTTTCCCTGTCATCTCGCCGTGAGTGAAGTGCACTACCAAGGACGGCGCGTGTTCGCCGGCTTTGTCCGTGACGTTTCGGAAATCCGCGCCGCGCAAAACGACCTTCGCGCGGAGCGCGATTTCGCCGAGAGCCTGATCGACGCCGCGCAGGTCATCGTCTTGCTGCTGGATCCGAACGGCCATGTCTTGCGATTCAACCGCTACCTCGAGGAGATTACCGGGTACCGCAAGGAGGACGTGCGGGGCGGTAACTGGATGCAGGACTTCATTCCCGAGCGCGCGCGGGCACGCGTGGCCCATGTCTTTGAGCGTGCGTTGCAGGGCCAGTCGACGGACGGCTACGTAAACGACATCGTTACGCGGGCCGGGGACGAGCGCACGATTGCGTGGTGGAACCGCGCTCTTGAAGATGAAGCCGGAAACCTCGTCGGTGTTTTGGCGGTCGGCCACGACATCACCGAGTTGCGTCGGGTCCAAGGCGAACTCGTGCAGGCGGAACGGCTTGCCGGCATCGGCGAGATGATCACGGGACTCGCGCACGAGAGCCGCAACGCGTTGCAGCGCATTCAAGCGAATCTTGAGATGTTGGAGCTCGAAATCGATGCGAACCCAAGCGCGAAGCGCTACGCGGCGCGCATCCAAGAGTCCCAAGATTACTTGTCCCATCTCTACGAGGAGGTGCGCGGGTATGCGAAGCCGGTTCAGTTGGCGCGGACGTCGTGCGATCTGCGGCGCCTCTGGCGGGCGACTTGGGCGGAGTTGTTCGGCGCCGAGGGGATGGAGCTCGTCGATGCCACGGATGCCGTCCCGCTGATCACCGACGCCGATCCGTTTCTCGTGGGCCAGGTGTTTCGAAACCTCTTCGAAAACGCCGTAGCGGCTTGCGGCGGCCGAGGGCGTGTGCAGATCGAGGCGTTGCCGGAGCTGGAACCGGACGGCCGCCCGGGTGTGAGGCTCCGCATCGCTGATGACGGACCGGGGATTGCCGCCGAAATCCAAGGCCGCGTGTTTCAACCGTTTTTTACGACGAAGACGAAGGGAACCGGTCTCGGGCTCGCGATTGTGCGCCGTCTCATCGAGGCCCATGGCGGAACGATCGTCCCGGATCGCAGTCCGTTGGGCGGGGCCGCGTTCTTGCTGCAACTTCCGAAAGTCAATGACGCATGACGCGGGCGCGCATTCTGGTGGCCGATGACGAGCCGGAGCTACAGGAGTATTTCGAGCGGATCGTGCCTCACCTCGGGCACGAACTGGTCGGCGTGGCGGCGTCCGGCGAAGAGCTCGTGTTGCTCGCGGCGCAGCTACGTCCCGACCTCATTGTCACCGACATCAAGATGGACGGGATCGATGGGCTGGAGGCCGTGGCCCGCATTCAGCGGGAGCGCGATGTTTCGGTCATCGTGATCTCTGGGTATGCTGATCGCGCGCGCGCCGACGCCGGTGCGGCGGCGCGCATTGATGCATATCTTCTGAAACCCATCAAGAAGTCCGATCTCGCCGCGGCCATTCACTCCGTCCTCCGTAGTCGGACGTAGGCGACGCGCTTATGCGTGCCGTGGAAAGTGCGCCAAGAGATCGAGTGACGTCACGATACCCGCGATTTTGTCGTCACGCATCACGACGACGCGATGCACATGGTCGTCCACCATGCGCGCCGCCACATCGGCGAGGGGTGTGTTCTCGGCAACCGTCAGCACCGAGTCCGACATGATGTCTTGCACTTCCCGCGAGTCGAATTTGCTGTTCTCCCGATCCGCGGCCATGCCGAACTTGGGATCGTCGGCGAGCATGCGTTCGACCAGGTCGGTCTTGGAGACGAGCCCAACGAGTCGGCCGTCTACTTGCACCACGGGCGCGCCGGAGATTCGATCTTCGGCAACGATGCGCGCAAACTCAACCAGCGGCGTGGCCGGCGTCACGGTGATGACGTGGGCCTGCATGATGTCGGCAATGGTTCGGGGAACGTTCGAGATGTGGGCCATACCCGTTGCCATGCACGAAGCTTGCCGTATCCCGCGCATTCGATTCTTGCGGCGAAGCGGGGCATTTGCCGCGCGAAACGACACCGGCGGTGGTTTTCCCTCGTGTTTCCGTACGGCACACTCCGTGTTCTCTTTTCCCGTATGAAGTTTCAACGCATCCTTGCCCTCACGGACTTGAGTCCGCATTCGGTTACCGGGCTGACGCTGGCGAACCATCTAGCCGCTCGTTGCGGCGCCAAAGTGACGGTTGGGTATGCCCACACCGAATCCGAAGGGCTGAAGCGATACGCGGGGAGCGAACGCGAGAACGTGGATCGGCTCGCTGCATGGGTGCGTGAGGAGGACGAGAGTCAGCTACAGATACTCGCGCGCGAGAACGTGGATCCGCTTCGCTTGGCTACGGTTTCGTTCGTCGAAGCCGAGAACGCGCGCGAGGGCGTGGACAAACTCATCGCGAAGAGTAAGCCCGACGTCGTCTGCATGGCGACGCACGGACGATCAGGACTCAAGCACATGTTGCTTGGAAGCGTCGCGGAGCACGCGATTCGTTCGGCGGGAGTGCCGGTGATGGTCACGCGGGAGAAGCAGCTTCCACCGCACGGATCTCCGCTGACGGTTCACCTGGCGGTCGACCTCATGAGAGACCCGTCCGTCATGACGCGCCAAGTCGCGGAGTGGATGGGGCCAAACGATCAAGTCCGGCTCGTCCACGTCATTGAGTCCGCGTACGTGGCGCCGGTTCTGTATGGACCGGATGCGGTCTTCAGTCAGCCGGACCGTGCCGTGCTTACGCGTGCGGCGCGTACGCAGCTCGAAGCGGTGTCTCTCGACGGTTCCGCCGCCCCGTCGTTGGTGTTCGACGTCCGGCACGGACGGCCTCGCCAGGAAATCCTAGATGCAGCGGCCGCCGAAGACGCGTCGCTTGTCGTCGTGGAGACGCACGGTCGCACCGGATTCGATCGGCTCATGTTGGGAAGTGTGGCCGAGTTCATCGTTCGCCGAAGCAAGCAACCGGTTTTGGTAATACCGGCCAAGGCGTAGCGCGCGAGTGGTTACGCCTTGCTCATTTTGTCGAGTCGGTAGCGGATTTGGTCGCGGGAGATTCCGAGGATCCGCGCAGCGCGGCTCTTGTTTCCGCCCGCACGCTCCATCGCTTGATGAATGAGGTGTCGCTCCAAGTCTTCCAGCGAAACGCCGCCCGACGGAAGCGTATAGATCGCATCGTCGGTGATCGGCAGCGGCGCACTTGCCATTCTTGGTTGCGGGGGAGGCGGCGCCGGAACGTGGCGCGGCGCGGCGGTCGGATACCCGTCGTCCAGCAAAAGATCGTCCTCTTGCAACAGCCCTTCATGCGCAAACAGCATGGCGCGCTCCATGACGTTGCGCAGTTCGCGCACATTGCCGGGCCATGGATGAGTGCGCAGCCGATTCTTCGCCATCTCCGACAAACCCTCGACCGGGCGACCGAATTCGCCGATGAAGTGGCGGATGAAACGATCCGCCAGCGGAAGGATGTCCTCGCGACGATCCCGCAACGGCGGGATGACGATCGGTACGACCCGCAAGCGATAGAGAAGGTCTGCTCGGAACTTCCCCTCCTCGACCAATGCGTTTAGATCGCGATGGGTCGCGGCGATGATGCGCACGTCGATGCTCACGGTCTCGGTGCTTCCAATGCGGGAAAACGATCGTTCCTCGAGGACGCCGAGGAGCTTGGCTTGCAATGCGAGCGGCATGTCTCCGATCTCATCAAGAAACACGGTTCCGCCGTCCGCGGCTTCGAACACGCCGTGGCGCTTTTCCTTCGCATCGGTAAACGCGCCCTTCTCGTGGCCCATCAACTCGGCCTCGAGCAGGTGTTCGGGTATGGCCGAACACGTGACCGTGTGAAAAGGACACGGCGCTCGCGCCGACGCATAGTGAATGGCGCGCGCGACCATCCCTTTGCCGGTCCCGCTCTCGCCCAGTAGCAAGACCGTGGAAGCCGGCGACTCCGCGACGCGCCCCGCTTGATCCAAGACGCGCTTCATCGCTTCGCTGTGCGCCACGATCGAAGCGAAACTGAATTCTTTCTGTTTGCGTTTGCGCCGCTCAACGACCTGCTTCTTCAGGCTTCCCGTCGTGCAAACACGAGCCAAAACAATTTCTAACTCGTCGATGTTGAGCGGTTTTTGCAGGTACGTCTCTGCGCCTCTTTGCATGGCACGCACGGCCGACTCGACGGAGCCGTGCGCCGTCATCATCAGTACAGGCGTTTCCGGCCACGTCGCCACGAGATCCGGCAACAGGTCAAGTCCGCTCTCGGTGCCGAGCTGCAAGTCCAGCAAGACCGCGTTCGGCGCGCTGGATGCCAACATCTCTCGCGCGGCCGCGACGGACGCCGCTTCTTGCGCGCCGTAGCCCAGCGCGCGGAGCGTTTCGACGAGCCCGAGGCGAAGGGCCGGGTCATCGTCGATAATGAGGATGTTGCGTTGTGACATGGAATGACGGAGAACAAAGGACATACCCATGTTACGGAGTCGCGCGCGTCTAGCCTAGCGGGTGGATACGCGCGCGATTTCACCCGGTCATTACCCCCGTGAGCCAAATACCTCGCATTCTTCTCGTGGACGACAACGAGGACAGTCGTTACGCCGTACGGCTGCAGCTCGGCGATTTCGATGTCATCGAAGTCGGAGACGGTCCCGCTGCCTTGCAGGCCGCCGAGGAAGTTGCGCCGGACTGCATTCTTCTCGATGTCGAAATGCCCGGCATGAACGGGTTTGAGGTTTGCCGCCGGCTGCGTGCGAATCCCGCGTGTGCCTCGATTCCGGTGATCTTGCTGACGGGGCATCGACGCGACACAGACAGTCTTGTGACGGGGCTCGCCGCGGGCGCCGACGAGTACATCGCCAAGCCGGTCGCCCGCGCCGAACTTCACGCCCGGGTCCACGCGATGCTGAGGATCGGCGACCTGCAGCGCCGTCTTACCGGTGCCAACGAGCGCTTGGAGGAGCAGGTGCGGCGACGGACCGCGGCGCTGCTGCGCATCTACGAGACCGTTCCGATCGGCCTCTACACGATGAGTGTGATGGGACGTCTGACGTCTGTGAACCACGCGTTGCAGGTCATGCTCGGACGGGAGCTGGACGACCTCACGGGGCAGGATGCGAGCGCCCTGTTTGGGGCCGATTACGACGCCGCGTACTGGTCCGCGCTCTGTCGTGAACGCGGTCGCATCGCGGCGGAGTTGCATGTCGTCGGCGCGGACGATCAGGTCGTAGCCGTGCTGGACGAGCGCGTGTGGAACGCCGATGGAAGTGGGTTCACGGGGTACGTACAGGATCGCACGCAGCGTGAGCAGCTCGAATCGGTTTTGCAGGAGCAGGAGAAGCAAGCCGCGATCGGACGTTTGGCGGGCGGCATCATGCACGAAATCATCAACCCCCTCGCTGGGGTGCAGCACTATCTCGGTGCGGTCGCGGCGCGCTTAGAAACCGGTGCGACCGTGGACACCCAAGAGCTGCAACGCGGCATGGTGGTCATGCAGGACGCGGTGGATCGGGCGACGAAACTCGTGGGAAACCTTCGCGGCTTCACGCGCGTTGCGGAGCGCCCGCGCGACGACGTCGATCTCGTAGCGATTGTTGAAGACCTCGGTCTGCTGCTGCGGCATGACTTGGATCGACACCGCATCAAACTGATCGTGGAGGGGCAGCGCGGCGAAGCGATCGTGCGCGCGGATGAAGGGCAGGTCTCGCAGGTCTTGGTGAATCTCTTCACGAATGCCCGCGACGCCATGCAAGACGGGGGGACGTTGACGGCCCGCGTCCGCGTCGAGAACCAAGAAGTCCACCTAGCCGTCGCGGACACGGGGACCGGGATCCCGCCCGACATTCAAGATCGCGTCTTCGAACTGCTGTTCACGACCAAAGGCGACGCCGGAACCGGGTACGGACTGGCCATCTCGCGCCGGATCGCACTCGATCATGGCGGTTCGCTCGACTTCGAGTCGCAACCAGGCGCCGGATCGACGTTTCACCTTCGGCTTCCTTGCGCGTAGTTTCGCGCGGACGCGCGGCGAGACGCTCGATTTCGCTGGTTGCCGACTTGGCCCCCGGTTCGCATGGGTCCGCGGGGAGGCCCTGGATGCGGCTCAGCGAATTCTGCGATCGAATGGACGCATACGAAACGGCCGTTCCGCTCGACAAACTGACGGAGTGGCTTGAAGAACTCGAAGTCGATTGGACGGATCTTCCCGGTGCCATCGTGTACAGCGATGCCGGGTATCAGCGCAACTTGGTGGCGGAAGGCGACGCCTACCAAGTGCTCGCACTTTGCTGGAAAGCTGGTCAAGGGTCTCCCATTCATGACCACCGCGGCTCCGCGTGCGGCGTCAAGGTACTGACAGGTCAGGCGACTGAAACGGCGTTTCTCCGCGATGCGTTCGGTGTGGTCTGCGAAATGAAGCGCGCGACGTTGAACCAGGGGCAAGTGTGCGGCTCCTATGACGACGACATTCATGAGCTAGCCAATCTTGCGCCCGACGGCGCACCGCTCGTCACCATCCACGTTTACACGCCTCCTCTCCTGGTGATGGGTGTGTATGAACGAGGTTCCGGAGAGGTAGTCGATTGGACGGTATCGCCGCACGGGTCAGCGTCGCCGAAGTAGGTTCTCTTGGCGGTGTGTCGGCGGGATCGCGCGGTCGATCACCCGGTTGGCGAGTGATCTTGCGCGGTTGCACCAGGGATCACGCTCCCGTCGGAATGGAACGGAACTTGGTTATGCGCCTCCCATCGGCCTCGGGTGAGGTTTTTTTGGAGGTAGGTGTGCGCAAGACGCTTTTGTACTTGTTGATGGCTGTCGCGGCAGCGTGTGGTGGCAACGAACCGAGCGCGAGCTCGGACCAAACGACAGACTCCGGTGGCGGCGGCGGTTGCGCGGACGACGACTCGTCCTCTTCGACGTCGCAGGATGGCGGCGACTACACGGCGGACAAGGGCACGGCGACCGTTTCCGGAAAAGTGCGGTGGGAAGGGAAGCCTCCGCGCCGTCCCGCGCTCGACATGGGCGCGGATAAGTTTTGCGAAAAGTGTCAAGACGGCTCCAAGTTGTCCGAGAACACCGTCCTCGGACCCGACGGCGGCATGCGTGACGTCTTCATCCATGTCAAGAAGGGCCTTCGCGGATGGAAGTTTCCGGCCGGCACCGGCGAAGTGTTGCTGAACCAGGTCCAGTGTCAGTACACGCCGCACATGGTGGCGGTACGCATTGGGCAAAAACTCCGCATCAGAAACAGCGATCCTGTCTTGCACAACGTGCACGCCCTAAACGCCACGACGGGCGATGATGTGCTCAACATTGGGCAGGCGAAACAAGGCGCCGAAGACACGAAGACGTTTCGCAAGCCGGGATTTTTCGTGGTGAAGTGCGACGTGCACGGGTGGATGGCCGCTTCGATCTGTGTCGTGAAGCATCCGTTTTATGCGGTCACGGCCGAGGACGGTGCATTCTCGCTGGCGAAGTTGCCTGCCGGCGAATATGTCATCGAAGCCTGGCATCGAAAACACGGAAGCCAGACTCAAACCGTCACGGTGAAAGACGGCGAAACGGCTACGCTCGAGTTCGTGTTTAAGAAGAAATAGGACGATGGGCGACTCATCTCCGCAGGCGACGAGCAATCGTGAATCGGTCTTGCTCGTCGTCGTTCTCGGCGCGCTGGCGCTGGTCACGATTGGCGGATTCGCGTGGGACTGGCGTCCTCCGGTTGCCGCCGAAGAGGGAGCGGGGATTGACGCGACGATCACGTATCTGCTGATCGCCGCCGGCTTCATCCTTCTCGTCGGGCATGCCGTGTTGGTTTGGTTCATCTGGCGATCCGATCGTGGCGACCAACCGTATGAACGCCCGACGCGGCGCGCGGAATGGATCTGGGGCATCATCCCCGTGCTCTTGATGCTCGCGCTTTCTGAAGCGGGCGTACTTGTCGTGAGCGGCCCGGTCTGGGACTCGCTGTACGTGAACAAGCCCAAGGATCCGTTGGTCGTCGAAGTCGTCGGCAAACAGTTCGAGTGGGTGATGCGGTATCCGGGCGTCGATGGGGCGTTCGGGAAATACGACTGGCGCTACGTCGACGGAACGGACAACCCGCTCGGCGTCGACGAGGACGACGACACGTCTCTCGACGACGTGATCGTGCGCGGCAAGCTGTTTGTTCCGCGCGGTCGTCCGGTCATTGTGAAGTTGCGCTCGCATGACGTCATTCACTGCTTTTTCGTACCGCACTTCCGCGTCAAGCAAGACCTGATTCCGGGCTTTCCGACGAGTATGCGATTCACCGCAACCCGGAACGGCGTTTTCGAGCTTGTCTGCGCGGAATTGTGCGGGCTAGGTCACTATCGAATGCGTGGCGAGGTTCACGTTGTCGAACCGGCGGAGTTCGACCGTTGGCTCGCGAAGCGGGCAAAGTTCGGAGGATAACGGGTGGACGAACCTCGTAGTTTTTGGCGCAAGTACGTGTTCAGTGTCGATCACAAGATGATCGGCATCCAGTACATCGTGCTTGCGATTCTCATGGCGCTTGTCGCCGGCGGCCTCGCGCTGATGATCCGAGCGCAGCTCGCATGGCCGAACACCGGGATGTTTAAGCCGGAGGCCTATCTCAGTTACGTGACGATGCACGGGACGCTGATGGTTTTCTTCGTGATCTCGCCGGCGATCAGCGGGCTTGCGAATTTCTTGTTGCCGCTCCAAGTCGGAACGCGCGACATGGCGTACCCCGTCTTGAACATGCTGTCCTTTTGGACGATTGTCCCCGGCGCGCTCCTCATGATCGCATCGTTTTTCATGCCGGGTGGCGCCGCCTCGGCCGGGTGGACCGCCTATCCGCCACTCAGCGCGGTCGAGTCCGTCAATCCAGGTTCCGGGTGGGGACAAACGCTTTGGCTTTTGGGGATGGCGCTCTTCATCGTCTCGTTCACGATGGGTGGTTTGAATTTCCTCACGACGATTTTGAACATGCGCGCGAAGGGGCTCTCGATGATGCGCCTTCCGCTCACGGTCTGGGGATTTCTTGTTTCGACCGTTCTCGGGCTGCTGGCGTTCCCGCCGCTTACGGCGGCCGCCATCATGTTGTTGTTCGATCGGCACGGGAACACGTCGTTTTTTCTCACGGACATGGTCGTGAACGATCAGCTCATGGCGCTCGGGAACGGTACGCCGCTTCTGTTTCAGCACATGTTTTGGTTCCTCGGGCACCCCGAGGTGTATGTCATCGTGCTGCCGTGCGTTTGCATGATGTTCGACATCATTCCGGCATTCACCAGGCGACCCGTGTTCGGATATCGGCCCTCGGTGTACTCACTTCTCGTGGTCGGGTTTCTGAGCATGATCGTGTGGGGACACCACATGTTCGTAACCGGAATGAACCCTTGGGTCGGCAAGTATTTCTCGGTCGCGACCGTGATCATTACCGCGCCGTTTAGCGTGCTCGGCGTCAACTTGCTCGCCAGTCTGTGGCGCGCCAAACTCCGGCCGGGCGTACCCATGCTGTGGTGCTTAGCTGTCGTTTCCGCCATCGGCTTCGGCGGACTCGGTGGACTGTTCCTCGGCACGATGACGTCTGATATCTACTTTCACGAGACGTACTTCGTCGTTGGGCATTTCCATCTGATGATCGGTACGGTGACGCTGCTTTCAATCTTCGCCGCCATCTACTATTGGTATCCGAAGATGTTCGGCAGGATGCTGAACGAGAAGCTTGGGCGTTGGCATTTCTGGTTGACCGCCCTGCCGATGATGTCGATCTTTATCCTCATGCACATGCAGGGCTTGGGCGGCATGGTGCGGCGGACGTTCGACACCAGCGTGTACGCGTACAACGAAACGAACGCAGCGCTTACGATTCCGATCACGATCTTGGCGACGGCCTTGTTTGTGGGGCAGTTCCTGTTCTTGTTCAACGCGATACGGAGCGTTCGCCACGGCGAAGAAGCGGGGCGCAACCCGTGGCAAGCCACGACGCTGGAGTGGGAAACCGAGTCGCCCGCGCCTCATGGAAACTTCGGCGAGACGTTGCCGACCGTGCACCGCTGGGCCTATGACTACAGCGTCGAGGACGGCGACCGCGACTACGTGTCCCAGGCGGCGGAGGGAAGAGCATGACCGTGTCGATCACACTGGATCGCCATCGACGTACGCTGTTTGCGGCCATCATGGCGACTGTCGCCATGCTGTTTGTGGCGTTCGCCGCGGCGTATCTCGAGCGCCGCGCGATGCCGCAGGAGTGGGTGCGGATTCCCGTACCGCGGTTGGCGTGGTTGAACCTTCTGGTCCTCGCCGCCGCCAGCGCAGCTGTCGAAGCGTATCGCCGCAAGGGAACCGCGGCCCGTCGCTTGACCGCGCTCGGCGTAGCCGGACTCTTCGTCGTGCTGCAAGTCGTTGTTTGGATGCAGTGTCGCGCCGCCGGGGCGGGCCTTGCATCGAGTGCTCACGCCTCGTTCTTCTTTATTTTGAGCGGCCTCCATGCCCTGCATCTTCTCGGAGGCATGGCCGCGTTGTTGTGGAGGGACGGACCGCGACCTCTCATCGCGGCCTACTGGCACTTCCTCGGTTTCGTTTGGATCGGACTTTTGTCCATGATGACGTTCGCTTAAGGAAAGACCATTGACGACGCAAACGATCGATCGCTGGCGGAACGGTTCGAGCCCGTGGGGCCACACATGGCAAAAGAACATGATGTGGTGGTTTATCGTCACCGACGGAATTCTCTTTGCAGGGTTCTTGTGCGGATACGCCTACGCGCGCCAAGGGAGCGAGGCTTGGCCGGCCACCGACGTGTTCTTCTCGGTGATTTTGCTGACGGTGATGACTTTCGTGCTCATCACGAGCAGCGCGACGATGGCGTGTGCGGTGGCGGCGTCACGCGCGGGCGACCGACTCGCGACGCGTAAGTTCATGCGCTACACGTTGGCGGGTGGGCTCGGCTTTCTGTTGATGCAGGCCTACGAATGGTGGTCCGTAATCGGAGCGGGTCTGCGGCCCGGCGTGAACCCCAACGGCGATACTTTGTTCGGCGCGTATTTCTTTCTCGTCACCGGGTTCCACGGCACGCACGTGTTGCTCGGTTTGATCGTGATTCTTGTGGCGTACTTGCGTCGTCGCAACGAGGCGGCGCCGCTGAATCCGGACGGGATTGAGCTCGTCGGGCTGTACTGGCACTTTGTGGACCTCGTCTGGGTCGTGATCTTTGGCTGTTTCTACCTAATCTGAGATGAACGATATCGCCGCTTCTCCTTATCTCACCTACTGGAAGGCGTGGGGCGCTCTGCTCGTACTCACGTTGCTCATGGCGCTTGCGTCGTCGCCGTTCATCATCGTCTTAGGCATTGCAGCCAAGGCGACGATCATCCTCGCGTGGTTCATGCACCTAAAAGAAGAACGCCTCGACTTCGTTCTCTACGTTGTTGTGTCGTTGGTGTTTTTCTCGTGGCTGCTTTACTACCTGACCATTCCCGACGCCCGGGCGATGTGAGGTCTAAGGATGTGGCGGCGTTTTCTTGTCTTGTTTTGGTTGACCGCCGTTGTCGCGGCCCAGGGCGGGTGATGACAACCAGGGCTCGACCAAAGCGGTGAGCTCTCCCGTCAGGTAGGCGGGATCTATTCAGCAGCGATTCTTCTCCTAAGCGCACCAATTCTATTGGGCGTCGGCCTGGCTCTCTGGCTGCGACGGCGTTGGCGGATCGATGCCGCGGCTGAACAAAGCCACGGACGCGACGTCGATCCGCATCCGTAGTCGCGTCGCAGGCCGTGACGACGAGAGTCGCCCCGGGGGATATTCCGCGCAACGCGGCGCGAAACACGGTGCTTGCCGCCGAGCACGGCGTTTGCACAACCCCTGTTCGCTATGGCTTTGCCACAAACATCCACGGTGTTTCATATCGACGACGTCACCAAGACCTACCAGATGGGGAAGGTTGTGGTTCACGCGTTGCGAGGCGTTTCGCTGACGATTGAGGACGGTGAGTTCGTGGTGATGCTCGGGCCGTCGGGGAGCGGAAAGTCGACGCTGCTTAACATCCTAGGAGGGCTCGACACGCCGACCGAGGGAAGTGTCTTGTATCGAGCACGCGAACTCTCGCATGCGAGTCGAAGTGAGCTGACGGAGTTCAGGCGCCAAAGCGTTGGGTTCGTCTTTCAGTTTTATAACCTCATGCCGAGTTTGACGGCGTTGGAGAACGTGCAGGTCGTCACCGATATCGCAAAGGACCCGATGTCACCGCGCGAGGCGCTCGACATCGTGGGGTTGGGGGAGCGTGTCCGTCATTTCCCAGCGCAACTGTCCGGAGGCGAACAGCAGCGAGTCGCGATCGCACGCGCCATCGCGAAACGCCCCGCCGTGTTGTTGTGTGACGAGCCGACCGGGGCGCTCGACGTAAGCACCGGCAAGCTCGTTCTCGAAGCGCTACGCTTCGTTAACCGCAAGCTCGGCGCAGCCGTGATCGTCATCACCCACAACGCCGCGATTGCTGCGATGGCCGATCGTGTTGTGTCGATTGCAGACGGACGCATTGCGAACGTCGAAACGAACCTCGTACCCGCCGACCCCTGTGACATTTCATGGTGACCGCGCTCAACCGCAACGTTGTGCGTGATCTGTGGCGGCTGCGCGGTCAGCTCGTGCCCATCATTCTCGTCATGGCGTGCGGCGTCGGTATCTACATCGCGATGCGCTCCACGATGCGGTCGCTGGAGTCGGCTCGGTCGAAGTACTATGCGGAGGAGCGATTCGCGGACATGTTCGTCGGAGTCAAGCGTGCTCCGGCGAGCCTAGCTCGTCGCATCGAGACGATCGACGGTGTACAGAGTGTCGAGACCAGAGTCGTCGTCGATGTCACCCTCGATGTTCCTGGCATGATCGAAGCGGCGACGGGTCGCATCGTTTCGCTTCCCGATCGCGGGCGTCCCGCAGTCAACGATGTCCGGTTGCGAAGCGGACGCCTTCCGCGTCGTGGAAACGAAGTCCTCGTCAACGAGGCGTTCGCCAAAGCGCATGTTTTGCCGCTCGGCGCGCGGATCGGGGCGTTGATCGACGGGAGGTACGACGACCTAGAAATCGTGGGCACGGCACTCTCGCCCGAGTTTATCTACGCCGTCGCGCCTGGTCTCATGTTTCCCGACGACAAACGGTTCGGCGTGTTTTGGATGCGGCGGCGAGCGATTGCGCCCGCCTTCGACATGACCGGAGCGTTCAACGACGTCGTCTTGCGCGTCGCGCGCGGCGCGAGCCTGCACGACATCGAACTTCAAGTGGAGGACCTCGTTGCACCGTTCGGCGGAGCCGGCGTGCTGTGGCGGGAGAACCAGGTGTCTGCGTTCTTCGTCGCCAACGAACTCGTTCAGCTACAAAGCTTCGCGACCATGATTCCCGCGCTGTTCTTGTTCGTCGGCGTGTTTCTACTAAACATCGTCGTCGGGCGGGTGGTTTCGTCGCAGCGCGAGATCATCGCCGGACTCAAAGCGTTCGGATATCGCGACCGAGAGATTGGATGGTACTTCGCCAAACTCGTCGGTGCGGTGGTTGCCATCGGCTGCATTCTCGGGGTCGGTATCGGAGTGGCCACCGGGCGCGCGATGACCGAAATCTACGAGCGGCACTTCCGATTTCCCGAGCTACCGTTCAAGCTTGGATCGGCGGAAACTCTGGAAGCCGCTGCGTTGGTTGGGATCGCCGCCGCGCTCGGAACGGCGTTCGCGATTCGGCGCGCCGTGACCTTACTTCCGGCCGAGGGTATGCGTCCGGAGGCGCCGCCGGTTTATCGGCCGACCGTTCTGGAGCGGATGGGTCTGAGCAGATTGTTTCCGGTTGCTGCGCATTCCGTGCTCCGCGAAATCGAACGGAAGCCGCGACGCAGCGCGCTCACCATTGCGGGCGTTGTGATGGCGACGGGCCTAACGGTCATGAACACGTTTTCGTTCGATTCGATCCGACACTTACTGCATGTGCATTTCGGACTCGCGCAGAGGGAGACCGTACAGGTTTCGTTGCATGAGCCGCGCGGAACGGCACTCCTTTCCGAGCTCGAGCATCTACCCGGAGTTCAGTATGGCGAACCGTTCCGCGTGGTTCCGGTACGGTTTCGGGCGGGTTCCCGCGTTAAGTCCGGGTCGATTGTCGGCATGGCGCAGGGTACGACGTTGATGGCGCTTCACGATCGGCAACTCGCACGGATCGCATTGCCCGTGCGTGGACTTGTTATTGCGGAAAAACTCGCCGAGTTGCTTTCAGTGGGGGTCGGGGACTCGCTTCGAGTTGAGATTTTGGAGGGGCGTCGCGCGGTCCGCACCGTCGAGATCGCACGCGTCGTCGACACGATGATGGGGACACCCGCTCACATGGAGCTCGCGTCGCTTTGTCGCATGCTTCAAGAGACGCCGAGCATGAATGGGGCGTGGCTGCACGTCGACGAGGCTAAGCTTCCGCAACTTCACGAAGCAGCGAAGAGAAAGCCGGTCGTCACGGGTGTCATTGAGCGCAGAGCGACGCTGCGCAGTGCGAGAACGACGATTGACTCCTATCTCGGAAGCTGGCTGGTCGTCGGACTGTTGTTCTCCCTCGTGATGTCGTTTGGGGTCTTATACAACGCCGTTCGCATCACCCTCGCAGAACGAAGTCGCGAACTTGCAAGCCTGCGCGTTCTTGGTTTTCGACACCGCGAGGTGGGCATCATCCTAGTGGGGGAGATGATCGTGTTGATTTGCATCGCGTTGCCGATCGGCCTCGCGTTCGGCTATGCGTTGGCCTACGCGATGGCGACCGGCCCCGGGTTCGACACCGAGCAGTTTCGACTCCCGCTCGTGGTGTCGCCGTCGACGTACGCGACCGCAACTCTCGCCGTGGTCGCCTCCGCCGTCGTGTCAGGTTGGCGTGCGTGGCGCATGTTGGAGCGAGTGGATCTTGTGGAAGTTCTAAAGAGTCACGACTAATGAAGTGGATCAAACGACTGGCCTGGTTAGCATTTTTCGCGGCCTTGGGTTTTGGCGTGCGGCATGCGTACGAGCCGCAACCGCTCCTCGTGGATTCCGCGCATGCAACGCGGGGCGAGTTGCTCGTTACCGTCGATGACGATGGTCGAACGCGCGTGCGCGAGCGGTATACGGTGAGCGCTCCGCTTCCGGGGCGCCTGCTCCGCACGGCCCTGATTCCGGGCGACGCCGTCCACGCCAACAAGACGCTGGTGGCTGAGTTCGAGCCGCTCGCGTCCACCCTTCTCGATGCCCGCAGCCGCGCCGAGGCGCAGGCTCGGGTCGGTCGTGCCGAAGCCGCGTTGAAGCGTGCGCAGGCGCGCGAAGCGAAGGCGAAAGAGGATTGGACCTTTGCCGAGGCGGAGATGAGGCGCGTGGGCGCGCTTCGTGGCAAGTCGGTCATCACGCAGACGGAGTATGACCGCACGGTTCGCGATGAGCGTGGTGCACTCCTGCAGCACCGGGCCGCACAGTTCGATGTTCAAGTCGCGCGATTCGAGCTGGAGACGGTCCGCGCGAGCCTCCTTGAGTTTTCGACATCGACCACGGACGTGGCGGAAGGAGCTAGCGCGCCGAGCCGGCGATGGCGTTTGCGTTCGCCGATTGACGGCCTGGTCCTGCGTGTGTTTGAGCGGAGCGCACGCACGTTGGCCGGAGGCGTACCGATTTTGGAGATCGGAAACACGCAAGCCCTCGAAGTCGTCGCGGACTATCTATCGCAGGATGCCGTCCGCGTCCGGCCGGGTATGACCGTTCGCATCGCCGGGTGGGGAGGAGAAGAGAGTGCGTTGCTGGACGGCACGGTCCGCGTCGTCGAGCCCGCCGGGTACACGAAAATCTCCGCGCTCGGGGTGGAGGAGCAGCGGGTCAACATCGTCATCGATCCTGCGGGGGATTCCGGCGGGTGGAACGCGCTTGGAGACAATTACCGGGTGGAAGTTCAGATCGTGTTGCGCGAGCAAGCCGATATCTTGCTCGTTCCTGCGGGCGCCCTGTTTCGTGAAGGCGAGTCATGGTGTGTCCTCGTGATCGAGGACGGCTTCGCGCGTTTGCGAAAGGTCAAGGTGGGCGACCGCGGCGGGCTCTCCAGCCAGATTACGGCGGGTATCGTTGAAGGCGACGAGGTGATTCTCTATCCGAGTTCGCTCGTGGCGGACGGCGATCGCGTGCAATCGCGGCATGCGCCCTAACGAAAGTGAGTCGACGTGAGCATGCGCCGATGGCGACAGTCGCATCCGCTCAATGTTCCCAATGCGATCAGCGGTTTCCGTCTGTTAGCGGCGCCCGTTTTGGCGTACTTGGGATACCGTCACAGCGAAAGCGCGTTCGTGGGCCTGTTCTGCGTGATGTTTTTCAGCGACTGGCTCGACGGGCGACTCGCGCACCTGCTGCACGAACGCACCGCGCTCGGCGCGCGCATCGACAGTATCGCGGACGCGGCGACGGGGTTGGCGTTGATCTTTGGACTGGTGTGGATGCGTGGGCCCATCATCTATGACGAAGTCTTGTGGCTCGTCGGCGTGCCGATCACTTATGCGGTCTCTTTCTTCTTCGCCCTGGCAAAGCTTGGTCGCTCGCCGAGTTATCACACATATCTTGCGAAGTCCTGCTGGGTTCTGATCGGTTGCGCCGCTTTGGTCGTCGTGTCCACGGGGCGCGCGTGGCCGGTCCGTGTCGTATCCCTTGCGATCTGCGTATCCAATGTCGAAGACATCGGAATCACGGCGCTTCTGCCGCGTGCGCGCACGGATGTGACTTCGTTTTGCCACGTCGCGAATCGCTTGCGGCGTAAACAGCGCGCGGCTGAACGATTGCGACGACCTTAGGTGGGCGATGCCTCGGTCGCGCGAAGACGTCGCTTGTCCCGGATCCACTTAATCGTCTCGGTGACGGCGAAGATCGGCACGGCCACGGCGGCGATGCGCAACCAGTCGGCCCCGCGGAGTGCCACGGTGTGGAGCGATTCTTGGAGAAACGGAACATAGACCGCACAGCACTGCAGGCCAATCGTTCCCAACAGCGCCACGAGAAGCCACGGGTTGGAGAACACGCCGACGTTGCGCAGCGGCGCGTCCAGCGAGCGGAAGTTAAGCACGTTCATCTTCTCGATGATGATGATTCCCGTGAATGCGACCGTCTGGGCGGTCGCAAAATCGGCACCGGCAGCCAGGTAGTGGTGGAACAGCCAGAGCGTGCCGAGGCCGACATAGAGCCCGAGGCTAAGCGTCATCGCGATCCCGCCGCGACCCATGATTGGGTCTCCTAGTCCGCGCGGCGCACGTCGCATGGCATTTCGCTCCGACGGCTCCACGCCCAGCGCCACCGCGGTCAGTCCGTCGGTCACGAGGTTCATCCAAAGAATCTGCACCGGAAGCAGGATGAGCGGGCCGCCCAGCATGATGTTGGCGGCGATCGCGATGACCTCGCCCACGTTGGACGAGAGCAAGTAGCGAACGAATTTCTGGATGTTGCGGTACTGCCGACGCCCCTCCTCGACCGCGTGCACGATGGACGTGAAGTTGTCGTCCAGTAACACCATGTCGGCCGCGCTCTTAGCGACTTCTGTCCCCCGGATGCCCATCGCGACGCCGACATCGGCTTTCTTCAACGCCGGCGCATCGTTCACGCCATCGCCGGTCATGGCGACGACTTCGCCTTGATGCTGGAGAGCCTCGACGATGCGTAGTTTGTGGGCTGGCGTCGTGCGCGCGAACAGGGTGTTGCCGCTCACGACGCGCGCGAGTTGCTCGTCGTCCAGCAGTTCTAGCTCGGGACCTGTTACGACTTGGGAGACGGGAAGACCGACGCGCTTGGCTATGGCGGCTGCCGTGCCGGGCGCGTCGCCCGTGATCATCAGGATTCGAGCTCCGGCCGCCTGTGCGGTTCGAATGGCCTCGGGCACCGAATCGTGGGGCGGGTCCAGCATCCCTACGATCCCGAGCAGCGAACACTCCTGTTCGACGCTGCCCTCGTCGAGGCGCGCGGCGGACGGCAGCTCACGCCGAGCGAGTGCAAGCGTGCGCAGACCGGAGTTAGCCATCGCCGCATACGCCTGCGTCGCTACCGATTGATCCGCCGCCGCCATCGGGCGCTCGTGATTGCCGTCCCAAACGAACGCACAGCGCGGAAGCAAAACGTCGGGCGCTCCCTTTACGTACGCCATCTGTTTCCCCGCGTCGTTTTCGACGATCGTCATGCGTTTGCGATCCGATGTGAACAGAAACTCTGCCGCCGGCTTCGCTCCGCGCTCGGACTTGCGATGAGGGAGGCGCGCTTTGTGCGCGGCGACGATGAGGGCTGCCTCGGTGGGCTCTCCGATCTTGCGCCATGTCTCGCCGACTCTCTCGACGCCGGCGTGGTTGCAGCGTCTTCCAGCATCAAGCAGCGCCAGCAGGTCGGGACGATTTTTGGGATCGATCGGTTGTCCGTCGACTTCGAAGTGCCCGGCCGGATCGTATCCACTACCGGTCATCGCGACGTTGCCCGCGGGCAACCAAATCTCGCGCACCGTCATCTCGTTTTTTGTGATCGTTCCGGTCTTGTCCGTGCAGATCACAGTTGCGGAGCCCAGTGTTTCGGCGGCTTGCAGCCGACGGAGCAGGGCGTTGCGCCGAACCATCGAGCGCACGCCGAGCGCCAGCGTAATCGTCACGACGGCGGGCAGGCCCTCGGGCACCACAGCGACCGCTAGCGACACGCCCGTCATAAACATTTCGAGGAGCGGTCGTCCCGCGGCCCAGCCGGCGAGTGCGACGGCCGCGGAAATGATCACGGCGACAACTCCCAGTTGTTTGCCGACCTTCGCGAGCTGGCGTTGGAGCGGCGTTTGCTCCATGCCGACACGTTGCGTCAGGCGACTGATGCGTCCGATCTCGGTCTCGCGTCCGGTTGCGACCGTGACGGCTCGCGCACGACCACTCGTGACCGTGGTGCCCGCCCAAGTCATGCACGTCTGCTCCGCGATGCCACCCCCGGCAGAATCAGGGCTCTTGGCAACGGCGTTCGACTCGCCTGTGAGGGCCGAGTCATCGGTGCGGAGTTGAAGAGACTCGACAAGCCGAAGATCGGCGGGCACGAGTGCGCCCGCTTTGAGCAGCACAACGTCGCCCGGAACGAGTTCACTCGCGGCGATGGTCGCTTCTTGGCCAGCGCGCACCACTTGCGCGGTCGGCGCGAGCATACCGCGCAGCGCGTCAAGAACACGCTCGGCCTTCCACTCCTGAACGAACCCAAGAACGCCATTCAGAATGACGATGATCGTAATCGTGACACCGTCAGCGAACTCACCAACCAAGAACGCGATACCCGCTGCAACGAGTAGCAACACAACGAGGACTTCGCGGAACTGACGGATCAAGACGGTTGGCCACGTCGGGGCCGGCGCTGTCGGTAGTCTGTTCGGGCCGTCGTGTTCAAGTCGCGCGTGTGCTTCCTCATTCGTAAGGCCGTCATGAAAGTCGGTTTTCAACCGCGTCGCAACTTCGTCGAGTGAGATGGTGTGCCAAGTGGGCGTGTCGTTCACTGGCACTGCGCTAGCCATGCCATCATCCTAGGCCGCCACGGAACACTCGACAAATCGTAGTGCGTTAAAAGCGCGACGCGTGTTTGCGCGCAATCTCGCGCAGTCCATTAGTCCCATTTGTGTGGTGCGCGCGTTCATTCGATTGGCCCCTTGCTTGCGCCGTTGTCCCTCGGTCAAAGCCGAAGAAGGAGAATACAAATGAGGCTCACTACCGACGTTCGATCCCTCCAGGATCGAATCCATGACTTCTTTGAATCGATGCCGCTCAGCGGGATCTCGCAAGCGGAAGAGCTAGCGTGGCCGTCGCTCGATGTTGCGGAGACGCCGGAGACCCTGCAGATTACGGCCGAACTACCTGGCGTGAAGGCCGAGGACGTCGAGATCAACATCTCTGGAGACCGGCTCATCATTCGAGGAGAGTCGAAATCGGAACCGAAGGATGACAAAAAGACGTGGCACCGCCGCGAGCGACGGTGGGGCCAGTTCTATCGCTCTGTCGTGCTCCCTCAGGCCGTCGAGAAAGAGGCGGTCGACGCCGTGCATTGCGACGGTGTCCTGACAGTTGTCCTCCCAAAGATGAAGACGGCGGAGTCTCATCGCATCAAAGTTCGAGAGTCATAGGGAGGCGCCGGGGCTGGTCCGTCCGCCCCGGCATCTTCGAGAAGGGGAGAACGTGCGAATCAAGAAAGTTATGACGCCCAACGTCCGGACGTGCGAGCCGAGTGATCCTATGTCTAAGGCCGCCCGCATCATGTGGGAGGAAGACTGCGGTGTTGTTCCGGTGGTCGAAGAGAAAACTCGACAGCTCGTGGGAATGGTCACGGATCGAGATCTTTGCATGGCTGTGCATACGCGCTGCCGGCCGCTCGAAAAAATGCGTGTGGACGAGGCAATGGGCCAGGAGCTACACACGTGTCGCGAGTCACAAGACCTCCGATCTGCACACGCCGCGATGCGACGCTATCAGGTGAGGCGATTGCCCGTCGTTGACGGCGATCATCATCTCGTCGGCGTCGTTTCTTTAAACGACTTGGCCTTGCATGTACCTGACGGGCCGCGAGGCGCGTCAGCGCGCGAGAATGTGGCGCAAACGCTTGCCGCCATCTCGGCGCACCGCGCAACGGACGAACTCCAATGACGGCCCGGGCGCTTCACGCGGTCGTTCTTGCCGGTGGCCGCGGGCGTCGGCTCGAGGAGTACGCGAGGAGATTCGCGGCCTGCCCCGCGCCGAAACAGTTCCACACGTTCGGCATGGCGAAGACGCTGCTTCAGCAGACGATGGATCGAATCGAACCGCTTGTCGATTCCGAAAACACCGTGGTCGTTGTGGACCGTACTCAGAAAGATCGTGCGACGGAGCAACTTCAGGCGTACCGCGGAGTCCAGGTCGTGAGCCAGCCATGTGATCGTGGGACCGGACCGGGTGTACTGATTGGATTGGCCGAGGTCCTTGCACGAGACTCGGATGCGGACGTTTTGATCGTGCCATCCGACCATGGAGTTCGCAACGAGGCGCTGTTTCGTTCGGACGTAGAAACGGCGCGGCGCGACGTCGGCGTGTGCGCCGATATCGTAGCGCTCGGCGTCGTGCCTTCCGATGCGCGCACAGATTTCGGGTGGATTCTCCCGGGCGCCGCGCTGTCGGGAACATTGCGTCGCGTGGCGCGGTTCGTCGAGAAGCCGAAACGCGTTGATGCTCAACAGCTATGGGCGAGCGGCGCGCTCTGGAACACGATGCTTACGGTCGCGCGGGGAAGGGCCCTTTGGGATCAGTATGCCGAACACTTGCCGGGCACGGCTTTCATCTTCGAAGTAGCGCACCGGTTTGGTCAAGCGGATCGCGAACGCTACCTGGAGCGCCGCTATCCTCACATTCCAAAGTCGGACTTTTGTCGCGACGTGTTGGAGGCGACCCAAGAGTTGGCTACGGGCCGCTTGAGTTCCGGTGTCGGCTGGACGGACCTTGGAACACCGAATCGCATGGCGGCGTGGCTCAGCGAGAACGCCGAAAATGTCTTCCTCGCCTAGGTCGCCCGCGGCACAAGGAGCACCAATGCGCGGCGAGAACGACGCTCGCCGCTTCAAGATTCACGTTCTCGCTTTGGACTACGACGGGACCATCGCGACGGATGGTGTTTTAGATTCCGAGGTGCGTGCAGCTGTGACCGCTGCACGCGCGCGAGGCCTCACGGTCATGTTGGTGACGGGACGGATTCGCGCAGACTTGCAAAGACTGCTGCCGCAACCATGGCCGTTCGACGCGATCGTGGCCGAGAATGGGGCCGTCGTGCAGTTCCCGACACGGGGACGTTCTTTGCTTTTGGCGCCGGTTCCGAACTCGCAGTTTCTCGACGAGTTGCGTCACCGCGAGGTTCCCTTTCTAGGCGGCGAGTGCATCGTGGAAATGGATGCGGATTTTGCCGGGGCGACGCTCGAGATCATTCGTGAACTTGAGCTCCCGCTCGTCATCGCGTTCAATCGTGGACGCGCCATGGTGTTGCCCCAGGCGATCAGCAAGTCCACCGGGCTTCGCGCCGCGCTTCGTGTGTTGCGGTCCTCGCTTCATGACACCGCGGCCGTGGGCGATGCGGAAAACGATCACGAGCTTCTCATGGCTGCCGAGTTCGGAGTCGCGGTTAGTTGGGGCAGTGAGGCGCTCAAGGCCAAGGCCGACTACGTCCTGGAAGGAGAGGGGCCGGCGGCGGTTGCGGCGATGATCCGCGGTGTCGAAAACGGAATGCTCGTGATGCCGGAGCACGAGCGAAAGCACCGTGTCCACGTCGGAGTTCGTGTTGGTGGTGAACCGCTCGACCTCGTATTGCGCGATCGAAACGCGCTTGTCGCCGGCGAGACCCAATCGGGAAAGTCCTGGGTGGCCGGTCTTGTCTGCGAGCAGCTGATCCTGCAAAACTACTGCGTCTGCGTCATTGATCCCGAAGGCGAATATGGCGCTCTGGAGTCCCTACCGTCGGTTGTTGTCTTCGATGCCGCGCCGTCCCCTCCGGAACTCGATGACGTGGAGCGCACGCTCCGCTATCCGGATGTCAGTGTCGTTCTCGATCTCTCTGCGATGGAGCACGACGCGAAGCGCGCGTACGCCAAGGATCTGCTTCGTCGCCTCACACGGCTTCGGAAGGCGACAGGGCTTCCGCACCACATCGTCGTCGATGAGGCGCATTACTTTCTTCACGACCTCGACGTTTCCAACGTGTTTGATTTCGACCTTGCTGGGTACGTCCTCGTCAGCTACCGGGCTTCTCAGATTCACGAAGCTGTGCTGCAGCACATGGACGTCGTCTTGGTCACGCGGATGTCGGATCCTGCGGAAGTAACGGCCTTACGTGTGCTCTGTGACGAGCAGGCGAAAGATCAAGACTGGATAGAGGCGCTCGCTGACATGAGAACCAACGATGCGGCTCTACTTCCGGGCGCCGTGGAGTCCGTCGACAAGATCGTTCGGTTCTGTGTGTCGAAGCGTCTTACCCCTCACATCCGTCACCGAGAAAAGTACCTCCGCGTTCCCGTTGCGCGCGGACGCGAGTTTGTTTTTTTCGATCGTGGAGTCGAACTCGGACGCGCGCATACGCTGGTCGAGTTTCGCGAGTTCTTAGCGCAACTGGACCCGTGCGCCGAGCACCTGATGCGGAGCGACTACTCCAGGTGGATTCGTGACACGGTTTCGCACGCGAAACTTGCCGACGACGTGCGTCAGATCGAAGAGGCGTGGCAAACGGCGCGCTTCGACGATGTCCACGAGCGAATCATCGGCGCGCTCGCCGCCTACTATGCATCACCGTCTCCGCAACGCGCGTAAGGCGGCGTCTCCGCTCCGGTCACCGCATCCTCGTGACGCGACGAGCGTCAGGATGGAGCCGATTGTCGCGAGAGCCATGTCTTTGTGCCCGTCCCAGATATCGCCTTGTGCGCCGAGGAACGTCATGCCGGCGTCAGGGTCGGTGACGAGCATCATGCCCCACTCGATGAACTCATATAGAACGCTGCTTGCGACGACCATGGCGAGCGGGACGAAAAAGACCCAGAACGCCCGTGCTTGTGTCGTACGCCGAAAAAGCTCACGCACGGGGTATGTGATCAGGAGTCCAAAGAGGAAGTGAACCAGGCGGTCGTAGTGGTTGCGATCCAAGCTTGAGCTCTCCGCTGGCTGAAACAGCGGTACTTCGGAATACGTGTAGTGCGCGCCGACGACATGAAACGACAGAAAGATCGTAATCACCGTCCATGAGGCATTTGAAAGCCGCCAACGGGCGTGTAGCCAAATCGTGAGCGGAACACCGATGAAAACGAGACCGTTCTCGTAGAGCCACACGGTGCGGTAGTTCGGAGAAATGGCCCACGCGACCGACCACAAGAACAAGAACGCCAAGCACAAGCGTGGATAATGGGAGAGTGCGTGAAGGTACTTTTTGCTCATCGAGCTTTCTCTTTCGCGGCGGCGCGCAGACCCGGCACCGTCAACTCAACGACCAGGGGCACATGGTCACTGGCGACGCGAGTGGCGTCATCGAGAATACATGCCACGTGGTGACAGCGTACGGGGGCGCGATAGACCACGCGATCGAGCGCAACGAGAGGTTTTCGACTCGGCCACGTACGCTCGTGTCGCTGACGATCGACGCGCGCAACGTGCAGCCCTTCCTGGTTCAGAATGCCGCGGACGAGGCGCGTTCCCCACTCGTTCCAGTCACCCGCGATCACAAGAGGGATGTTCTTGTCGATGCCCGCGGAGAGGTGGGCGAGCAACCGTCGGACTTGGATTTTTCGTTCCACATGCATGAGTCCGAGGTGAACGTTCGCGACAACCCAGGTTTGCTGCCCGCGAACCGCCACGTGCGTGATCAGCGCGCGCCGACGTTTCTTCGGTGCAACCGTCAAGTCGAGGTTTCGCCGTGATTCCACGGGAAACTTCGAGAGCGTCACGTTGCCGTACGCGCCTCTTCCCACTTTGACGTTGAGGCCCATGGCGCTGTAGGGGTACCCGAGTTCCCGTCGGAGTCGCTTCTTTTGGTTCTCGAACGATGATCGACGTACGCGGTGATCTACTTCCTGCAAACAAACAATGTCAGCGTTCAGCAAGCGGAGCACTTCGATCACTCGCTCCAGCGCGTACGTGCGATCGGTACCGATTCCCTTGTGAATGTTCCATGTGACGAGGCGAAGTGTGGTGGCCATGATGGTTCTCAGGGAGATGGGGAGGGCCGTAGCGATCGGGTGTCCATGGTCATACGGCCACAACGCGCCAATCGAGGACCCTTGTTGGGTGGCCTGGCGCGGCGCCAAGCGGGGCGCTTCCTATGGTCGTAGCTCCTCGCATCGTGACTAGAATACAGGCGGCGCTCGGCGGAACGTCTGAGCCGAGTCTCCTCGCACCATGAACACGAACCCGGAACGGCCCGAAGTGGAACGGCTTCGCGCGGAACATACGCAAGACGCCATTGAGGCGCGCATCCGTTCGGCCACGCGTCATAGCTACCTGGGCGATGGTGTGTTGGGCGCGATTGACGGGACCATCACGACGTTCGCCATTGTGGCGGCGGCGTCGGGAGCTGGCTTTTCGACCGGCATCGCCATCGTCTTCGGCTTCGCCAATGTCTGTGCGGACGGCCTGAGCATGGCGGCCAGCAACTATCTCAACGTGAAATCCGAGCGACAGATCGTGGAGCGGACGCGCGCCGTGGAAGAACACCACATCGATACGGTTCCCGAAGGCGAGCGTGCGGAGGTCCGTGAGATCTTTCGGGCGAAAGGCTTTGATGGCGACACGCTGGACCGCATCGTCGATGTGATTACCGAGGATCGTAAACGCTGGCTCGACACGATGCTGACCGAAGAGCACGGTCTGCAGCTGGAAACACCACAGCCACTGCGTGCGGGCGTGACCACGTTCGTGGCGTTTTTGTCGGCAGGTCTGGTGCCGCTTGTGGTCCTTTGGGCGTGTCAAAGTTTTGTGTGGAGCACCGTGGCGACCGCTGCGACGTTTGTGTCCATCGGAGTCTTGAAGGCGCGCGTGCTGGGCGGAAGCATGCTGCGCGAAGGGCTCGAGGCCCTCCTCGTGGGTGGTAGCGCGGCCGTCGTGGCGTACGCCATCGCGGCCCTCACCAAGGGAATGGCGTAGTTCGGCGCGCGCCGTCCCCATCCGAGCTGCGTCCGCTAGCTTGGATCCTCCGGTTTGATCGCGAGCACGCTGCAGGGGGCCTGTTTGAGAACGCGCTCGGCGGTGCTCCCGAGGAGAATGTAGCGAAGGTTTGTGCGTCCGCGCGTTCCGATCACGACAAGGTCGCAACCGACGTCTTGTGCGTACTCCACGATGCCCACGCCGTAGCTGTCGGAGTCTTGGAGCGACGCCTTGACATCGATTCCGTCGAACTCAGCCTGGAACGGTTCCAAGAAATCGGCGAGCGAAGCTTCGAGTTCCGCGGCGAACTCGGTTCGAAACTCAACCGACGCCTCCGGCGTTGGGGCCCGATAGTGAAGGTCGTGCCAGGGGCCGTGGAACACGTGAATAACATGCAGCGTGGACTGGTCGCGTCGGGCTACGCGGGCTGCGTTGCGCAAGACCTCTTTCGACGTATCCGAGAAGTCCACGCACGCGAGAACGTTGTTGAACGGTCCCGCGGAGTCTTCGCTCACGAGCATGACGCGAGTCGGAACCTTGCGCACGCACTTGCTTGCCTCGGATCCGACACCGGGACTATCGTGCAACCCGCGGACGCCGGCGACGAACAAGTCGGCCTTCGCCGCTTCCGTTCGCGTTAAAAACTCGCTAATCGGCGTGCCGAACGAAGTGTGGATCTCGACATCGCCCGGTGCGTCCACTTCGGCAAGCTGTCTCCGAACTCGTTGACGGGTGTGGCTCACGATGTGGTTGCGCGCGTCTCCGGTCGATAGGTTGAGGGCTCGCGCGATGTGCCGCGGCGTGAGTTCGTCCGCCACATGCAAAACATGAAGGGTTGCGCCGTGGCAGCTCGCGATGCGACACGCCTGAGCGAACGCGGCGTCCGAGCATGCAGAGAAGTCGACGGCGACGAGGATGGAGCGAAGCTGGTTCATGCGAGTTCTCCTGGTTCTGACAGGCACTTCGCAAGAAGCATTCCGCTAGGCGTTGGACCGACCTAGCGGGCACTAGCGTCGGCTCCCAACGTGAAATTCCGCGCAGAAACACCCGTTCCAGCGCGGACGGCGCATCGTGATGGACCACTCAAGTGTACATCTAGAGCGGCTGCCGGACGAAGCCTCTAGGCGTGCGCGGTGGCGAACGTCGTCGGTGGCTGGGTACGTCTCCGAGTTTGTTCCGCTAGCCGAGGAACGGGTATCGGTAGTCCGTCGGCGGGACGAACGTCTCTTTGATCGTGCGCGGCGAGACCCAGCGCAACAGGTTGAGGATCGAGCCCGCTTTGTCGTTGGTGCCCGATGCGCGTGAACCGCCGAACGGTTGCTGGCCGACAACGGCGCCGGTCGGTTTGTCGTTGATGTAGAAGTTGCCGGCCGCGAAACGCAACGTTTCGGCCGCCAGGTTGATCGCGTGGCGGTCGGTCGCAAACACCGCACCCGTGAGCGCATACGGGGAACCGGATTCACAAAGCTCCAACGCCTCTTCGTAGCGCTCGTCCTCGTAGACAAACACGGTCAGCACCGGTCCGAAGTATTCAGACTTGAGTCCATCGTGGTCCGGGTCGGTGACCTGCATCACCGTCGGCTCGACGAAATAGCCGGTCTCGTCGTCGCACGTGCCGCCGAAGATGATCTCGGTCCCAGGCTGAGAGCGCCCGCGCTCGATCACGTCTTGCAGCTTGCGGAACGACGATCCGTCGATCACCGCGCCGACGAAGTTCTTGAAGTCGCGCACGTCGCCCATCTGAATCTCGTCCAGCATGGCGCCCATCGAATCGCGGATCTTGGGCCACAAACTCGTCGGGATGTAAGCGCGGCTTGCCGCCGAGCACTTCTGCCCCTGGTACTCGAACGCACCGCGCACCAGCGCGACCGCTACTTCCTGCGGTTCGGCCGACGCGTGCACGACGACAAAGTCCTTGCCGCCGGTCTCGCCGACGATGCGCGGATACTGGCCGTAGCGCGACATGTTGTCGCCGATGCGTTTCCAGATCGAGTTGAACACGCCCGTCGAACCCGTGAAGTGAACGCCTCCCAGACGCGGGTCGTCGATGACCGGGTTGCCCACGGTTGCGCCGCTGCCCGGCAAGAAGTTGATCACGCCCGGCGGGAGCCCGGCCGCCTCGAGCATCTTCATCACGTAGTAATTCGAGAGAAGCGACGTCGACGCAGGCTTCCAAATCGCGGTGTTGCCGAGCATCGCCGGCGCGGTGGGGAGGTTGCCGGCGATCGCTGTGAAATTGAACGGCGTAATCGCGAACACGAACCCATCGAGCGGGCGGTGGTCGATGCGATTCCATAGGCCCGGCGACGACTGCGGCTGCTCCTGGTAGAGCCGCTGCATGAAGTGACAGTTGAACCGTAAGAAATCGATGAGTTCACACGAGGCGTCGATCTCGGCTTGGTGCGCTGTTTTCGACTGGCCGAGCATCGTTGCCGCGTTAATTTTTTCGCGCCACGTCGTCGTGAGCATCTCGCTCGCGCGCAGGAACACGGCGGCGCGATCCTGCCACGGCAGGTTCATCCAATCATGTTGTGCTTCGGCGGACGCGTCGATCGCCCGCCTAACCTCGTCCGGTCCGGCCTTGTGATACGTGCCGAGCACGTGCCCGTGGTCGTGGGGCATGACGATGTTGCCCGTGTTACCGGTTCGCACCTCTTCGCCGCCGATGATCAAAGGGACTTCGACGGTCTCTTGCGCCATCGCGTTCAACGCCGTGGTCAGCGAAGCCCGTTCGGGCGATCCCGGCGCGAAGCCACGGACCGTTTCATTGTGCGGAGTGGGAACCTGGAAAATGCCGTGCGTCATGCCTGTAAGGATCGCACCTGAACCGCGCTGTTTCCAGACCTCGCGGTGGGCTTGCCAGCGAAAGTCAAAGATGCTTAGGACGGTGTCGGCGTCAGGATCTCGCCAAGGCGATCGATGACCCATGCAAACGCGGCGCTATCGGGTTCGTCGACGGTGGTGTGGTCTTCGCTGCTGGGAGGCAGGCGCTGAATGCCCGTCTCGCTCCCGTCCTCGCGGCGATTGTCCTGATCGTCCGCGATCAGATCGACGAGAAACGAAATCCCAGTGCTCTGCACTTCAAGATTGTGCTTGATGTGGGCAAACGCGACGTCTTCGACGTCAAACGCGCTCGATTCGCCCAGGACAATCCACGCGTCGCACGGCGCCGCGATGTTCCAACTCCACGGGTTTGGGTTCGCTGTGAAATAGTCCTCGATGGACTCCTCGTGGTCGCCTTCCCACTGCAGGCAAACGCCGTCGATGCTCGCCAGCACCTCGATCGGACAATCGGGCACAACGCTCGCGGCGATGTGCGCCCAAACGCAACCGTGGCTATGAGCATAGATCACGATTCGCGTCGGGTTCGTGAACCCGGTGATCCAGTTGTCGCGAATCCACTCGAGGTCGGTGACGAGTTGCAGGAAGCCAAAACGGTCGGCGATGTTGTCGTTGTTGTCGTCGTAATTGGTGAGCGCGGCGATGTAGTCGTCGCGTTGCACGGTTAGACCCATGTTCTCGATCTCGGTCTGCAGCATCTCGCCAGCCGCGCTTGGATCGCCGAGGTATGCGACGTTGCACTCGGGCGGGCAGAACAAGTTGATGCTGAACGTCCGGCCCGACACGGTGAGGAGCACGACGTCGGGGGCCTCGGTGGGCCGCTCGCCGCTGTTGTCGGGTGCGAGAGGATCCGCGTCGCTCCGGCAACCCACGAGCAGCACCAAGAACACAACAGCACAGTGTTTCATGGCGGTAGTCTACGACAGAGGTGAGCGCAACGAGCGGAGGCCCGATTCACTCTCACAGCGCGATGCTGATGGAGTCCTCGTCATCGTCGATGGACCGCCGCGCGCTCTTGCCTTTGCGCGGCGGCAACAGCCCCATCTTCTCGAGCCGGTAGCGCATTTGGTCGCGGGAGATACCGAGCAAACCGGCGGCTTTGCTCTGGTTGCCGTTGGCCATCGTCATCGCTTGGCGCACGAAGTTTTGCTCGACTTCGTCCAAGGAGATGCCGCCCTTCGGCAACACATACTTTTCGGGGGCGTGTCTGCCCGCAGTGCGCGGGTGGTACCCCGTGTGGATGGACAGGTGCTCGCTGGACAAGCGGTTCCCCGTCGAGAACAACATCGCGCGCTCGATGACGTTGCGCAGCTCGCGCACGTTGCCCGGCCAGCTGTAGTCGCAAAGGTCCGAAGTCGCCGACGGCGCAAGCTCGCGCACGTCGCGCCCGAACTCACGGTTGAAGTGATCGATAAACAGATTCGCCAGGGGAATCACATCTTCGGTTCGCTCGCGAAGCGCCGGGAGGACGATCGGCACGACTTCCAACCGGAAGCGCAGGTCTTCGCGAAACCGGCCCGAGTCCACCCATTCTGCGAGGTCGCGGTGCGTCGCCGCGACGATCCGGACGTCGACTTCGATGTTTTTTGTTCCGCCCACACGCGAGAATGATCGATCCTCGATCACGCCGAGCAGCTTTGCTTGCAGCGACAGCGGCATGTCACCGATTTCGTCGAGGAAGAGCGTTCCCGTATGCGCCACTTCGAACTCGCCGCGCCGTTGTCTCTTCGCGTCCGTAAACGCTCCCTGCTCGTGTCCGAAGAGTTCCGCCTCCAACAGCGGTTCCGGGATGGCTGAGCACATTACTTTCTGAAAGGCGTTCGCCTGACGTGACGACGCACAGTGGATGGAGTTTGCAAACAGCCCCTTCCCGGTCCCGCTCTCTCCCAGCAGCAAGATCGTCGCGGCCGGTGATTCCGCTGCGGTACGGGCGCGATTGACGGCCTCCGCCATGACTTGGCTCTTCGCCACGATGCGGTGGAACGAGAATCGTTCCGAGTTGCGCTGCGCCGCGTCC
>JAJFFF010000025.1 GCA_021776785.1 Planctomycetota bacterium
TTTGGTGGAGGCGCCGGGAATCGAACCCGGGTCCCAAGACGCTCCTGTTTGGGCTTCTACGTGCGTATCTGTCTGACTTCTTTCATCCTCTCGGGGCCGTGACAGCCCGGCTTGCCGAGATTTGCCGAATGATCTTTGCGCCACCGTATTCAGCCATCGGGTGGCGCGCAGCCTGTGTTAACGATGGTTCTGGCAGGCGCCACAGGCGGGGCTCCTGCCGAACCACGCTGCGTTATTTAAGCAGCGAGTGCAAAGTTGCTATTGGCAACTATCTTTTTCCAGGGTTTAACGAGGCCACCTGGAACCTCGGCACGCGGCACCGAACTGGTTCACGTCCGGTCGAAGCCGATCGCCCCCGTTGGGTTACCAACCGCTCATTGTATCACTCGGCGACCGGGAAGCAGACCGAGCACAAGCCGATTCCGATCAACGCGAGAAGAGAAGCCCAAAAGCTCGCTTGGAGCAGCCCACGAACAAGGACCAACGTCGAGTTAATCGTGAGAGCACAGGCGATCGCGCGGTCTAAGAATGAGTGCCTTCCGCGTGGGGTGATGCATAGCGCGATTGTGGCGAACCCGATGCCCCACCAAGACCCGCCGATTTGCAAAGCGGCGTGTGGTGCGACCCCAATGGCCACGAGAATCACAATGCGCAAGGGAACGGGTATCTCCGTCGGCCCGCTCGGCTTGGCGTTGCGCCGCCATGCAGCCGCGGCATCCCCATTCTCGCGACACGGCTCGGTGGAATCCGGCATCTCGATCCTCTTAGCCTAACAGATTCGCATACCGCCCGGTCCGCGCCGGAGCCTCGAGAAACTCCGCTTGTTTGCATCGCGGATCCAAAGCAAACCCCAAGTTTGGAGGACTAGTCTTCTCGACGGTTAGACACAACTCGCTTGAGCGTGCGCATGCCAAACCAATCGAACTTTGGAGTCTCAACGGCGTTGGCCATTGAACCGAACGACTGCGCGCGCGCACAGACAACGGAGAGCTATGCGCATCGCAGTCATTCGGTTACGGCGGTTCGGCGACATCTTAACGACGACTCCGCTCCTGGCTGCGTTGCGACGAACGTACCCGCACGCGCGCATCGACGTGGTTGTGCAACGCGGCCACGAACTCGTGCTCGCCAACAACCCCGATGTGACTTCGGTGGTCGGCCTCGCCCCGGGCGTTCGGCCCTGGCTTCGGTTTGCCCGGCGCTGCCGCGCGCTTTCGTACGACCTCGCGATCGATGCGCAGGGATCGCCGCGGTCGTATTGGTGCGCACGCGCGATCGGCGCCCGCCGCACCGTCGGCCGTTCGTACCGACACTTCCGCACACGCCTCTATCACCGGGCGGTGCACGATGCCGCTAGCCAGTACGTCGGCCACATCATGGCGCACTTGGCCGACTGTGCCGGCGTGACCGTCGCCTCCTCGCGCCCCGTTTTGCAGCCGCTCCCGTCCGAACGCGCCTGGGCCGTCCAAGCGCTCGCCGCCGTTCCGGAACGTGCGCCGTTGCTCGTGGTCAGCGGATGTGCGCGCGATCCCCGCAAGCGCTGGCCCGCCGCGCACTACCAACGGATCATCGCCCGCGCGATGCGCGAGTTCGGGATGCACGTGCGGCTCACGTGCGCGCCCGGCGAAGAAAACCAGGCGCGCGAACTCGTGGACGGTCTCGATGCCGCCGCGCAGATTTTAGTGACGCCGACGTTCGGCGCCCTCGGGGCTGTCTATGAACACGCGGCGCTGTGGATGGGCAACGACGGCGCGCCCAAACACGTAGCAACTGCCATGGGTTGTCGCGCGATCATGATCGCGGGGTCGTACCACGTTCCAAAACCGTACGCCGAAGCAGCGCTCGCCAAAGAAACGTGGTTGGTTCCCGGTCCGACCGTGCTTCCGGGCGTGTATGACGTCGGCGACGTCGCGGCCGATACGGTGTGGACATCGGTGTGTGACGCGCTCGCGCAACCGCACGATCCGATCGCGCAGTTTGCGTCGCGCCGCCAGATCCGCGCGTAGCGCGATGCCGTCGATCGGAGCCTACCCGCGGCGGCCTTCGGCGGCGCGCGCTTCCTTGCGCGCTTCCTTGTCCTTTAACGCCTCGCGTTTGTCGTGACGCTTGCGGCCCTTCGCCACACCGATCTCGACTTTTAAGCGACCCTTGACGAAGTAAAGCTGTAACGGCACGAGCGTTAGTCCTTGCCGCGTCACCGTCGCTTCGATTTTGCGCAGCTCGCGTTTGTGCATGAGCAACTTGCGCGGCCGTCGCGGCTCATGCGTCACGTAGCCGCGGTTTACATACTCCGGGATGTGCATGTCCTGTAACCAGAGCTCGCCCTTCTTAAAGCTCGCGAACGCTTCGCTAATCGACGACTTGCCCGCGCGGATCGACTTGATCTCCGGTCCGAGCAGAGAAATCCCCGCCTCGTACGTCTCCGAGATTTCAAAATCGTGGTACGCCCGCCGGTTGCGAACGATGGCGCGCTTGTCGCTCACGACCCGTTACTCTTCCTCGTACGTCGCGAGGTTGTGGTCGGTTTCCCAAAACCGCACGGCGACGACCGGCAAACCCGCGCGTTCGGAAACGCGATAGAGATGCGCGGCCATATTCTCGGCCGTGGGGCGCTGCTCCATCGCAAACACCGGTTGCTTGGCTTCCTTCAACACGTCCACGAGCGGGTCGCGCGCCCACAGGATCATCTGGTGATCCCAGTGCTCGTCGATCCAGCGACCCACGGTCTCCGTGATCTTGCCAAAGTCAACGACCATGCCCAGTTCATCGAGATCGTCGCTGCACACAATCTCGACGCGCGCATTGTGTCCGTGCAAATCGCAACACGGCCCGTCGTGACCCGGGATGCGATGTCCGTAGCAAAAGCGGAAGGTCTTGGTCGCGCCGTAGCGTCCCATAGCTATCGCTTGTACCCCGATTCCCACAAAACGTCGAGGAAGGGGCCGCGTTTCACCCCGTCGCGCGTAAAGTCGGCGCGAAGGGCCATGATTTCGACGCCCGCTTCGTGCGCTTTCCGCAGTGCTTTGCCGTAGGCCGGATCGATCTCGTCAGCCGGTCGCACGGCGCGCGCATCCGACCGCGCCACGAAGTACAAAAGAATGCGCCGCGCACCGGAGATGTCCGTCAACGTCTCCACGTGACGCCGCCCGCGGTCGGTTTTCGCGTCCGGAAATGCGGCGATGCCGTCGGGCCCGAGCAGCGTCACGCTCTTCACTTCGAGCAGGTGGCCGCCGACAAAGCCAAAATCGATGCGACTTTCGCCGCACCGGACTTCGGCGCGCGCAGGCCCTAATTCGGGCAGCAACTGTCCCGTTTTGAGCCACTGGCCCACAACACGGTTCGCGACGGTTGTATTGATGCAAACGAGCGTCTGATCGATCTGCGCCAACTCCCAAGACCACGGCAACTTACGACGTTTACCGGGGTGATGTGAAAGCAGCACCGGCGTCCCCGGCACAGCCAGCCCGGTCATCGCGCCGGGGTTCGGACAATGCACGGTTTCCTCGGTTCCATCGGGCCAGGCCACGTCCGCGAGGAACCGCTTATAGCGTCGAATTAAGACGCCGTCTCGGAGCGGGATGGGGTAGGGGCTCAACTCACCCCCCAAAGACTCCCGATACCGTTAATTGTGACAACTCGATTTTGCATCCTGACCTTAGTGGCGTTCTTGGCGGCTTGTAGCAGTAGTGGCGAAGGAACGCCGCCGGTCGTCAGCGACGAAGTGCAGATTCAAACGCAAACGTTGGATCAGGGCAACGTCGGTTTTACCTACTTCCAAGAAGTCACGGCTGCGGGCGCGACCGGCGCGTACAGCTGGTGGGTTTCGACGTCGGGCGACGACCTTCCCGCCGGCATCTCGCTGACAGGGAACGGTGAACTCACCGGAACGCCGACCGAGGCCGCCGCCCGCACGGTCGTCATCGTTGTGCAAGACGCCAACTCGACGTTGGATCTACGCAGTTTTCGCATCGAAACACGCGACGTCGAACTCACCGCGTCCGCGCAGGGTGCTGTCATCCCGGGCGCTTCGGTTTCGTTCACCGCGTCCGGCGGCTCCGCCGGGTACACGTTCACGTTGACGGCGAACCAGTCCGGCGGCACGATCGACAACACGGGTAGCTACACGGCCGGCGGGCAAAACGGCATCGACGTGGTGCGCGCCATGGACGGCGACGGCTTCTTTGATGAGCAAGCGGTCACGGTCGGCCAGGATCCGTTCGCCGGGTTCCAGCCGATCTGGGGCTCGTCGGATGTTTGGTGGGTGAGTTGGGATGTCGTGTATCACCCGGCGCCCACGTTCGGCACCGACTTCGACGAGGTGCTGGCGTTCCTCGGCCTGCGCGGTTCCGCCAGCACGGGGCTTGGCACCGACGCCGAGCAACTGGCGCGGTTCTTAGTGATCCGTCGCACGCTCGGCCACCTGTCCACGTACTACGGCAACGGCATGGACGGCAACCCGCTCGCGGGTGGTCTGTCCCTCTCGTTGGTCGGCCCGTCCGGCACCACGGAAGGCACGACGCCGCCGGTCGCCGGAAGCCAAGGCGCCGCACCGTTTCGCTTCTCCACGATCTGTGTTCGTCACGGTTCGTCGTCTGGCATTTTGGGCACCGCGTACGTGGATTTCTCGAACAACTCGGTCGAGCACAACTGCGGCACGTCGGGCGACTCTACGCTGGGCGTGTTCGCCAACCAGCTGGCGCCGCTTTATCGTTCGGTGTTTCGCAACACGTTGGAGAACGATCCGGTCGTGAACAGCGACGAGGACGGTTTGCGCCGTCTCTTGTTTGGCAATCCGCCCGCAGACTCGCGCGAAACGGAGCTGTTTGAGCTTGCAGACGGGTTCGGTCGTGTCTTAGCGGCTGTGTTGGCCCATGAGATCGGGCACAGCCTCGGTCTCAACCACTCGGACCCGAGCGGTGGCAACTGGGACATCATGAACGCGGGCCTAACGATTGGACAAAACATCCAATACACGTTCAACGCGACCCATCTCGCCGAGCTGCAGACGAGCCTGCCCGGCCCGAACCGCTAAGCCATTTCTCAGGCAGAGCCTAAGGCTCTACTTGTTTGCGGTGGCCGCGTCGCTGTCGACCGGCTCGGGCAACTCGAACAAGTCGCGGTCGTGGCGCGGCGAGTACAGGTACCAGATCTTGCCGACGCGGAAGAGGACGTAGCTCGCTTCGGTCTTCGGCGCGTGTTTTGTGTCCGGCGAATCGATCAACGCTTGTTTCGCGGAGAACCGGATCCAGTGCGTGCTCTTTTCCGATGTGCCGGCAACGGTAAACGACTTGACGAAGGGACCGACCGACGACGGACGAAAGATCGCGCGCTGTAGGCTTCCGTTGATCTTTGCGCGGTTGTTGCTGTCTTCTCGGTACAGCGGGCTGTGAATCAACCACTTTGCGCGGATGACCTGTTTTTTGTCGACCAGCACACCGCGGCGCGCGCACTTCGGGCACGGTTGCGATCCGCCAAGCGCGGAGTGCAGATCCTTACGGCCGCTGCAGCGATCGCACCGGTGAAACTGCACCTCGTACTTGCGCGACTTGCCGTAGGCAATGAGGCGGCGGCGTGCATCGCGGACCTGATCCCGCAGCTGAGACTTGCGCGACTTCTCGAACTTCTTTTTTTCGTCAGGATCTTCCGGCGCGACGGGCTTGGGCACTAGCTTCAAAAGCCGAAAGTAAGCGCGCGTTGCGTCGGCCAAACTTTTGTTCGCGTCGATGTCCCACTGCAAACGCAATCCGCGCTCCCAGAGCAAGACCGCCTTCTCGATGTTGTTCACAGCGAGTTTGGCATCGGCGCCGGCGACGGGTGTTTTGCCCATGCGCGCTTGGGCGGCGACAGGCTTGGCGCTTTCCCAAAGCTGCTTGGCTTCGAGGAACATGCGCTTGGCGCGCGGCGATTTTTTCGGCGCGTCCAACGGCATCGCGTCGCCGGCCGCGGCAGGGATGGCAAAGAGGGTCGTCAGGACGAAGGCGTGTGCTACCAGGCGAACCATGCGCGCATTTTAACCGAGACGGCGGCCGTCCTGGTCAACCGATATCCCACCGTTTTCTGCGGCGAGGCGTTTCATGAACGCGATGTCGGTGCCTTTTCTACCGAGCAGGATGGTGTGGATGACCACGCGCCGCATCCGGTTGCGCCTCGCGATCTCTTGCCGGACCCGCCAGTCCCGTTTCACCGTCCCGTACGAAGGAACCCCGTCAGAAAGCAGATAAATCGTGTCGATGTCGGGGTCATCGAGGGCCGCCAACAAGCTGTCGTAGATGGCGCCGCCGCCCTTGGCTTCCTGTTTTTGCAGCCACCGTTTGGCGGCTCGCGACTTGCCGGTTACGAGCTTGCCAAAGCACCGCTCCAACTTGGGACGGGGCGGGAATTTCAGCAGATATCGATACGCGATCAGGTCGTAGCGCTGGTCTTTTTCGAGGGCGCCCACGGCTTTGCCGAACTCGGTCCGGGCGCGCTCCATTTTTCCGTCATCGCGCATGCTGCCCGACACGTCGAAGACGAACGCGATTCGTTTGGAAAAAACGGGGAGCCCGAAGTACGCGACCGAACGCTTGGGGAGGTCGGTCGCTTGGGCCTCGTCGCCGCCGGGCCATGTGTCCATCGGCAACACGGCGCGCCACGATGCGGCGTCGGGCGGGAGGTCTTTTTTCGTGAGGCGGCGCAACGCGTTCCACGCGTCGGCGCGGAGCCGGCCGGGTTCTTGTTCCAATCGATCGACGAGCAAGCCGAGCAGCGTTACATCGCGCCTCGCCTCGATGCCTGCGATGGCGGCGGCACGGACGCGCCAGGACGGATGCGTCACCAAGGCCGCGGCGCGTTCGCGCGCACGCGCGGCGTCTTGGTGTTGCTCCAACGAAAGGCTGAGTTCGATCGCGGTCTGCTCGCCGGTGGTGGTGGTGACCGCGAGGGTGGGCCAGATCGGCTGCTTGGCGCGCGCCAGCGTGGCGACGATCGCCGCGCGGACGCTGTCGGTGTTGTTGGGGCCCGTGTCGTTTTGGTAAGCGACGACGGCCGCCACGCCATCCGGGAACGTGCCGAGTGCGCGCAGGAGCGCGCCGCGTGCGTGCGCGAGCTTTCGCGCGGCCGTCGTCAGAGCGGGCGGCGCCCGTTCGTCGCCGAGCCGGGCCAACGCCTGCGCGATGGCCGCCACGGCGGCCGGGTCTTTCGTCTTTTGGAGCACGGCGATGAGCGCCGGCGTCGCATCTTGGTCCCCGATGAGTCCAAGCGCGGTCGCCAAGTGCACGCGCACGGGCGGCTTGCTCTTGGCCAGCGCCTTTCCCAGATAGGCCAGTGCGGCCCGCCGCCGGTCGGCCGGAGCCCGCTTGAGCGTGATCAGCGCGCTCACGGCTTCGTCCTGAAGATGGGCGAACGGGTCGTCTAGCAGCGAGACGAGGACGCGCGTGGCCTCGACGGTCCCCAGTTTGGCGAGTCCGCGGATGGCGCGTTCGCGCTCGCGTTGCTCGTACGGCAGCTTGGCGTTTTTCTTGAGCGTCTCGGCGTAGTCGGACACGCTCGGCGCGCAAAGAAACAGGAGAAGGGTCGCGACCGTCACGCCCTGAGGATACGGATGAACATTTGGTTGAACCAGTCCGCGTTCATGTTGCTGGAAATGGACGGAGATACGGGAATCTCCGGCGTCTCTGCGTTGGCACGCGACGTGCTTTCATCACCCTGCGCATTCAAAACGATTCCTTCTTCCCCTTCCCCCCTGCGGCCCTCGGTATTCCCACCGAGGGCCGCAACCCATTTGGGGGGACTCGCAATCGGCGCGCGAATCCGGCGACCATCGGTCACAATGGGGCGCGATGCGCTCTCTGTTCTTGATCCTTCTCTTCTCTGCCGCCGGCCTGACCCAAGACAGCCCGTTCGTCGGGAAGACGCAGCTGCTTAAAGACGCCGACGGCAAGATTGAAATCACACTTCCCGACCAGTGGAAGGCCGGCCAGCCATCCGGCAACGTCATCATGCGCGCCAAAGCACCACGCGCGCACGGCGGACATTCGCTGATTGTGAGCCGCGAGGCCGCGCAAGACGACGTGGACAAACAGCGCGAGCGTTACATCCGTTACGACTCCGGGCAGTACGCCGGCGCCGAAGTGGCCAAGCTCGAGACGCCGTTTTTTGGCTACCGCATGCAGGCGCCGAGCAAAGACAAGGTCATGCTCCGCGCGTTCGTCACGGAGGGCGACGATGGCCTCGTCATCTCGCTGTCGTCGCCGCTCCGCACGTACAAGCACTGGTCCAAGCTCATGATGGGCATCATGGGGTCGGTGAAGTTGGGCCAGCCGCAAACCAAGAAAGACCTGAAGACCAAAGTGCGCCGGGTGTTCGACGACACTGGCGTCGCGTCGTTCGTCGCTCCCGGAAAGTGGCGGCCTGTGAAAGCGGATCGCGACAGCGGCGAACTGATGGTGATCGCGCTCAAAGGTAAACGCACCGAGCCGCACATCATCTTGTTGGATCGGGGCGGACCGACGAATCCGGATCTTGTTTTGTCCGGACTGTTGCGCGAGTGGAAACAAAACTACGCCGGCATCTACATGAAGCGCTTGCCCGGCAGTCCGCCGCGCCTGCTCGCGAAAAATCGCAAGCAGGACTGGGCCGATTACGTGACGACATTTGCCGTCGGTAGTCACGGCTATGCGTTCCAGCTTGTGGTCGGCCTAGGAAGCTACGAACGCTACAAGTCTGTCGCGGACGAGATGTTTGCCACGCTCGCGATTCGCGGCGGGCCGTTTCCCGCGCTTGCCGAACAACCCGGCGACGTTCATGTGCCTGTGCGCAAACAAGCGTTCGTGCACGCCGCGACCGATCACGAGAAACTGGCCAAAGGCGTGGCGAAGACCGCCAGCTCGTTTTTCAAACACTGGGGCCGGCTCGGCTTCAAGCCGGGTAAGGGTGCGCTTCCGCTGCAGATCCAACTTGTGGAGTCGTCGGACTTCGCCGCCGCGAGTAACGGACTGGGCGAAGAGCCCGTCGCGTACAACTACGCGCGCGGCGTGGTCGTCGCCGTCGTGCCTGACAAAGACGACCTCATCAAGAGCGCCTGGGCAGGACGTTTGTACGCCGCGCTGACGAAAGCGTGCTTGCACCGCGAGCTCAAGGGCACCGCGCCGCCGTGGTTCGAAATCGGCCTGAGCCTTTGTTTCGACGCCGCCGGACGCACCGGCGAGAAACCGAGTACGCGGCACCCGGCGTATGTTTCCGAGATCGAGCGCCTCGGCGATAGCCTGAATCCGATGGATCGACTGTTTGAGCGCACGCATGCTTCGTTTGAGTCGGCGGACGACGTCACGCCGTACGCGCTGGCGTGGGCCTACACAAGCCTCATGCTGTACGGCAATACGCCCTTGACCGGCATCTACCGCAAGTGGAAAAAAGCCAAGCTCGCGGGCAAAGAGCCCAACCCGAAGTTTGAGCTGGGTCGCTACAAGGACTCCGCCAAAGACTTGGCGGAATACGCTGCGAAAAACTGGAGAGACGCTTGAGCGGCGAAGCGTTTGCCGACGAAAGTCTCGCGCGCGTCGCTTCGGCGCCGGGCCGGATCAACCTGCTCGGCGAACACGTCGATCACCAGGGCGGGACCGTGTTGCCGTTGGCGATTCAGTGGCGCACGACCGCCACGTACACGCCGGGTGCGCCCGGCGACCGCTGGACGTTTGTTTCGGAGGGGCACGACGACGATGAGTCGTGGACCGCCTACGCGCGTGGCGTGGTCGCCTCGCTGGCGCAGGCGGGTGTCGAGCCCGCACCGGGGCGCGTCGAGATCAAATCCGCGTTGCCGGAAGCGCGCGGACTTTCGTCCAGCGCGGCGCTCGAGGTCGCCATCGCCGGCGCGTTGGATTCGACGATGGCGCCGATGCAGTTGGCCGAAGTGTGTCGCCGCGCGGAGCATGAGCATGTTGGCGTTCCGTGCGGCCTGATGGACCAAGCGGTGGCCGCGTGCGCGATCGGCGGGCACGTGATGGCGCTCGATTGTTCCGACGCGACGTTCTACTTGCTGGCGATGCCCGACGAATTGGAGCTGCACCTGTTTGACCTCGGGCTGCCGCGCCGGCTGGGCGACACGCCGTATGCCGAACGTCAGGCCGAAGCGCGCACGCCCGGCACCGCCGCGCACCGTCATGTCGTCGAAGAGCGCGCGCGCGTCGAACAAGGCATCGCGTGCCTGGACAACAACGACGCCCGCGGCCTCGGCGAGCTCGTGAGCGAGTGCCACGCCTCACTGCGCGACTTGTATCGGTGTTCGCTGCCGGCCGCGGATGCGTTGGTGGATCAGTTGCTTGATGTGCGTGCGGTCTACGGCGCGCGATTGATCGGCGCGGGATGGGGTGGATGCGTGCTGGCGCTGACGGAACCCGGTGCGGAGCTCCAAGGGTCGCAACGCGTGGTTGCCGACGACGGCCTCATCCGCTTGGAATAGCCCACCGCGTCTCTATACTCGCGTTATGAGCACGCGAATCGAAAAAGACTCGATGGGTGAAATGCGCGTTCCCGAGGACGCGCTCTACGGCGCCACGACGCAGCGCGCGGTCGAAAATTTTCCGATCAGTGGTCGCCGCTTGCCGCGGCCGTTCATTCGCGCGCTCGGCCTGATCAAAGAGGCGGCGGCGCGCACGAACAAAGAACTCGGCGGCGTTGACGGCGAGATCGCGGACGCGGTGGCCAAGGCGGCGCAGGAGGTGGCCGCGGGCGACCACGACGCTCACTTCCCGGTCGACGTGTATCAAACCGGTTCCGGCACCTCGACCAACATGAACGGCAACGAGGTGATCGCCAACCGCGCGTGCCAGATCTTGGGCCACGCGATCGGAAGTCGCGATGTGGTTCATCCCAACGACCACGTCAACTGCAGTCAGTCGAGCAACGACGTGATCCCGACTGCGTTGCACGTGTCGGTGGCGGAAGAAATCCAGGTCCGGCTGCGGCCCGAACTGGAGGCGTTGGAGCGCGCCCTGTCCGATAAGGCGCGTGCGTTCGATCACGTGCTCAAGATCGGGCGGACGCATCTACAGGACGCGACGCCGATTCGGTTGGGGCAGGTCTTTAGCGGCTACGCGGCGCAAGTCGAGCGCGGTATCGACCGTCTCGACGCCGTGATGGGGCGCTTGTGCGAGCTTGCGCTCGGCGGCACGGCCGTCGGCACCGGGATCAACTGTCCGCCGACGTTTGCCGCCAAAGCGATCGCGCTCTTGGCGGATCGCACCGGACTGCCGTTGCGCGAGGCGGAGAACCACTTCGAAGCTCAAGCGGCCCAAGACGCGATTGTGGAAACGAGCGGTGCGCTCAAGACGATCGCGGTTTCGCTCTATCGCATCGCCAACGACATTCGCTTCCTCGGTTCCGGTCCGCGCTGCGGCGTCGGCGAAATCGTTGTGCCGGCGACGCAGCCGGGTTCGTCGATCATGCCCGGCAAGGTGAACCCGGTCATGTCGGAGATGCTCATGCAGGTGGCGATGCGCGTGATCGGCAACGACGCCGCGGTGACCGCAGGCGGCGTGTCGGGTGTGTTTGAACTCAATGTCAGCCTGCCGCTTTTGGCGGACGCGATGCTCGAGTCCGTGGCGTTGCTGGCGAATGGCTGTGCGGTCTACCGCGAAAAGTGCGTGGACGGCATCGAGGCCGACGAGGAGCGCTGCGCGCAGTTGATCGAGACCAGTTTGATGCTGGGCACCGCTCTTGTGCCGCATGTCGGTTACGACGAAGCGGCCTCGATCGCCAAGCAAGCGCACAAGGAACGCAAGACCGTGCGCCAGGTGGCCGAGGAGCGCGGCATCAAGAACCTCGACGAGCGCTTGGATCTGCGCTCGATGACGTAGGCGCCGCACGGTGTCGTGGCGACGCGTGCTCGTTGGGTTGGTTGGCGGCTACCTCTTAATCTTGGCCGCGGTCACGGTGTTGCAGCGCAAGCTCCAATACTTTCCCGACGGCGCCGATCCTCCCGCGCCGACGGCGTTGATTCCGACGCTGCGCGACTTGACGCTTGAAGCCAGCGACGGCACCAAGTTGCGCGCGTGGTATCTGCCCGGCAACGATCCCGCGACCCTACTCGTATTGCATGGCAACGCGGGACACCGTGGCCACCGGCTGGCGTGGTTTCGCCAACTGCACCGGCGTGGGTGGGGCGTGTTCCTGCTCGACTATCGTGGCTACGGCGGAAGCGAGGGGTCTCCGAACCAAAAAGGCCTCATCGAGGATGCTCAGACCGCGCACGATTGGATCGTGCGCGAGACCAAGACGCCGGTCGTGTTGTTCGGTGAGTCGTTGGGATGCAGCGTGGCGTTGCACTTGGCCGCCACGCAAGACGTCGCCGCACTCGTCTTGCAGAGCGGCGGTGTGGATCTGGGGCAGGTCGCCGCCGACGCCTACCCCTTTTTACCGGTGCGCAGCCTGATGTGGGATCGCTTCAACAGCACGCCGCTCCTGGCGGATATGACGACACCGGCGTTGGTGATCCACGGCAAGCGCGACCGCACCATTCGTATGGAGCACGGGCGGGCGATCTTTGACGGACTCGGCGGACCGAAGGAGTGGCTCACCTACGACGCGGGCCACAACGATCTGACCGCGGTCGGCGGCGTGGCCTACGTCGGAGCCGTCAGCGACTTCTTGCGGGGCACGCTCAAGATGCCGAAGCGGCGCTAAGAAAAAGAGGTCTGCTATTGGGTCTCGAACACGACCGTCGCGCTCTTGATCTCGTCGAGTTTGGGGAAGCGCTCGCTCAAGTACGCGTTGCCGCGTGCTGTGATCTGCTCCTGGCTCGGCGCCTCGTCGTATTGCCAGTAGAGCTTGCGCACAACATCCATGCCTTCGATGACGCGGCCGACCGGGACAAACCCGCGCCCATCGAGCGAGCGCGCATTGTCGCGCAGGTTGATAAATAGTTGATTGCTGCGTGTGTTCGGGCCTGCGTTGGCAAACGTGATCATGCCGATCTCATTGGACTCACGGCGCGGTTCGTCGGGAAGGCGGAAGCGGTCCCACACGTTGTTGATGCGCGGTTCGGGGTGCATGCCGAACTGCGCGACGAATCCACGGACGACACGAAAGAACCGCACGCCGGAAAAGTAGCCGCACTTCACCATTGAGTAGACGCGGTCCACGCCCTCCGGCGACCACGCGCGCTTGAACTCGGCGACGATCACCCCCTTCGTCGTGTCGAACTTCACATGAAAGTGGGCGGGTGCGGTCAAGCTCGCCTTGCTCGGGTTCTCCAGCGCGGACGGGCCCACCGACGTCGGTTCTTTGTCGCCGCACGCGGCCAGCACAAGAGCGAGGAACAGAGCGAGTTTCATTTTTTCTCTGATTTCTTTGGGGGCGTGACGATACGCGCGCGCCGCACGTAATCGAGTTTGGGAAAGTTTCGACGCAGGTAATCGTTCCCCATCGAGATAATGGAGCGTTGACTCGGCCCTTCCCCGCGCGGATAGCCCTCGCCGTAACCGTCAAACAGCGCGTCGAGAACTTTGATTCCGGACACGATTTTGCCCAGCGGCGCGAACCCTTGCTTGTCGAGATCGGGGTTGGACTTGAGATTGAAAAACAACTGCGTCGCGCGCGATTCGGGTTCGCCTGTTTGCGCAAACACGAGCGTCCCGCGCACATTGGAGAGCACACGCTTGTCGTCGGGAATGTTGGCCTCGCGCCAGATGCCGTTGATTTTCGTGTTGCCGTGCATCCCAAACTGCGCGACGAACCCGGTCATTACGCGAAAGAATGCGGTGTCGTCGAAGTAGCCGACCGAGACGAGATTGAAAAATCGATCCGCGCCGTGGGGTGCGGCGGCGCGTTCGATGGCGACGATGATGTCACCTTTCGTTGTCTCTAACTTCACGCGAAACGTCGCGGGCGCTTGTTTTTGCGCGAGCTTGGGATCGGCCAAAGCCGGGTCCACATTCGCGGGCAGCGCGACGTCGATCGATTGGAGCGCTGCGGACACGGCACTCTTAAGCGGCGCCGGCGTCTCCGCATCGTTGAGCATCGAGGTCAGGGCGGCCACGCATTCCGCCGCGGCGGGGCCGAGCATTTCAAGAAGACGGAGCGCGGTGAGGCGCCGCGGAATCTCGCCAAACTGGGCCGCGTCGGTTAACTCGGGCAGATACTCGAGCGACCACGGTCCGATGCGACGCAGCGCATGCGACGCCGCGCGTTTGGTGGCGGGATCAGAGTCGAGGATCGCGTCCAAGAGGGCGGGAACCGCGGCGACAGCGTGACGCCCCATGAGTTGCAGTGCGTACGCTGCGGCCCGTCGCGCGCGCGGCTGTTTGCTCCGAAGCTGTTTGGCGATCGGCTCGACGACGTCGGCCCCCATGCCGGCCAGGATTTCGCCGATCAGTTGAGCGGTCTGCGGATCGCGGTGGGCGAGTCGTTGGATCAGCGCGTCGCTGTGTTTGCGATCGGGCTTGAGATCGACGAGTGCGCGCGCCACGGCGAGCCGGACAAATCCGACCGGATCGTCGAGCCGCTGGACCAGCGGGGCGACGGCTTTCGTGGCCTTGGCGGACCGGAGCGAACGCGCGGCTTCGTAGCGACGGAGCGCGGACTCGCTTTCGAGTTGGTCGAGCCACGCGGCGACGTCATCGGCGCGCGCCGTGCCGGAAAGCACAGCCAGTGCGAAGAGCAGTACACGCAACATGCCCGTCATTATGCATGCGTCCGGCGAAGCGTCTCCAACAGGCCGCGATCATCGCGCCGCGGTCGTTGTGCCGGTCACGTAGCCGCCGCTGTCAAAAAAGATATCGGAGTAGCGATAGACCCAGTTTTCACGAACGCGGCCGCGGTATCGCGTGCGCTTTTTCCGCATCGGCGGACCCCACGACTTGAGCACTTCCTCCTTGCTCATGCCCCAGAGCACGCGCCTTTCCGCAATGGCCGTTTCGTATCGCATCTGTTCGCGCGGACTGCGCGGTTGCTGCACGTCCCGCTCCGCGTCGCGATCCGCCAAGGGCGGCGCGCACGCCGCGAGAAGAGCGAGCAAGACAATCGAAGCAAGTCTCATGGGCGTAGCGTACGCGCCGGTGTGTCTGAAAACTGTCACGAAATCGGGTCGCAAGCACTGCAACGTCTCGTAAGATGCCGCCATGAAGCGGGGAATCCTGGGCCTGGTCCTGCTCAGCGCTGCGGTCCGCGCCGAGGTGCTCGAAGTTCGCGATCAAGATTTCGTGATCGAGCTTCCGGGCGGCGATGACTGGGAGATGGATCAGGAGCCGCCCCCGCCCGATCTGCGTTACCAGCATCTCCGCCAGCATGCGAACGGGTTGATGATCGCGCTGTATGTGTACGACGTGGGCGAGGGGACGACGCTCGAGGACGGATCGCTGCAGCGCGATCTCAACGACATCCAAAAACGACTGGGACTCTTGCTCGTGCGCGAAACGCGGCGCGAGATCGGTTCGCAGCCCGGCCTCATCAGCGAATTCGCGGGCAAGATCGGTGCGTTTGAAGCGCGCTGCGCGTTAGCAACGGTCGTGGTGGACGCGCGCGTGTACCGCATCAGCGTATTGATGCCGAACAAGACCACCGATGTCGCCGCGACCTTGCGCAAGATCGTCGAGACGTTTCGCTTTCTGTCGAGGCCGGCGAAGTCGGAGGCCATGGGACGCGTCGCTGTCGCGCTGCCCTACGTTTTGGGTCTGTTCTTCGTTTTGCTGTTGGGACTTGGGATACGCGCCCGACGGAGGAGAGTTGCATGAAATGGATTGTGATGTGGTTACTTGTCCTGAGCGCAGCGCTAAGAGCGGAGCGGGTCGAGGCTCGGGAATTTAACTTTGCCGTTGAGTTTCCGGACGGAGCGGATTGGAAGAAGGGGGAGCTGCCGTCGAGCGATCTCACCGCCTACGTCCAACGAAGAACCCACACGACAGGGATGGCCATAACGGTCACCGTCCTCAAGATCGACGGCATCGACGACACTACAAGCATCGAGAACGAGGCGCTTTTGCGCGGGTTCGTGAAGGGGAACAAGAAAAAGGGCTTACACGTCGTCGCGAATCGCACGGGAAAAATCGACGGGGCGCCGGCTCACTTTTATCGCTTCGAGAGCGCCGGCAGGGACGCCGTGCGATTGGCGACTGCGATCTTAATCGCGGATAAACGCGCGTACCGATTTGATGTCGCAACGCGCAGCGCGGAGACCGATGTCGACAAGCAGTTGCGGGATGTGACGCGCACGTTTCGATTTCTGAACCCGCCGGATCTGCCGCCCTCAAGTACGGCGGAGCGAATCGGGTACTGGATCGGCCGCACGTTGCCGTGGATCGCGATCGCCGGGTTCTTCATCTGGCTCGGCAACCGGCGGCGCAACAAGGAACCAGTCGCGGCCGGCGAGTAGCAGCGCGGAGCGGGCGAGGTTGCCAACAACATCTACGGCGCAACGCCTGGCAAAGACCGCCCGCACGTCCATCTCCAACATGCCAAGCCGAGCCTAGATCGCCAAACATCAAGCTCACCGCACCCCGAATGCCCGATTCCTGGCACCGACCGCTCAAGCGTCAAGCTTGCCGCGCCTAGATCGCCAGAGGCGCCTCCGGATGCCCGACTCCTGGCACCGACCGTTCAAACGTCAAGCTTACCGCGCCTAGTTCGCCAGAGGCGCCTCCGGAAGCCCGACTCCTGGCACCGACCGTTCAAACGTCAAGCTTCAACATCGTCAGATGTTGAGCCAAGAACGCACTGCCGAGGGGGGGATTCGAACCCCCACTCCCTTGCGAGAACTAGAACCTGAATCTAGCGCGTCTGCCAATTCCGCCACCTCGGCTAGTGGGTCGGAGAGCCTAGCACTAAGCGGATTTTGGTCAATCTTCCCGCCCCTTCGTTCCGGTCGGTTTCTGGGCCTGTGTGTGCTGTGTGTGTGCTGCCTCGCCGTAGGAAAGCGATTCGACGGACGCGCGTGCGCGGTCGGGACGCCAACGGCGGTAGATACGGGTCGTCGCCGAGTCGGCATGCCCTAGCAACTCTTGCAGGTCGCGTTCCTGCCCCTCGAAGTAGGTCGCAAACGTGCGGCGCATGCTGTGGGGCGTCAGGCCGCGCCCGACAAGCCCCGCGCGCTTGATTGCGCCAGCCCATGCCCCCTTGGGAAACTCGGCGTAGCGGCGTCCGTAGCGGCTGAGGAACACGGGACCATCAACGCACCACCGCCCGTCCCGGACTTGTCTTTCCCGTTGCTCGCGGAGCGCATCGAACGCAAGCGCGTGTAGCGGTATGGCGATGGCCTTGCCCGTTTTCTTGCGCACCAAAAGCAACGCCCGCTGCTGGAAAGACACGTTCGACCACCGCAGCCCGACCAGTTCGTCCTCGCCTTGCCCGCTGTAGAACCCGAGAGTTGCTAGGGGGCGTAGGTGGATGGGGTGGCAAGCCTCAAGGAATGCCGATATCTCGTCAGGCTCAAACGGCCTTAGCGCCGTCTCGGGTCGATCGGGAACCGCGACCGCCTCGACGGGGTTGAACTCCACGAGTCGGCGTTTCCTTAGCCACCGGAAGGTGGCCGAAAGCAGCGCGCGGTCCCGGTACGTCGTCGCGTTCGATACCGTCTTGCCCGGCGCCGGCATCGCAACCGTCTTGCCGCCCTTGCGGACCACGGTGCGGTACGGATTCTGACGACGCCACGCGATATGCGCGTCTACGTCCTCAGGCGTCGTCGCGTTCGCAGCCATGCGACCCAACCCGCTCATGGCTACGAACTTGGCCGAGATGCGGTACTGCTCGATGGTCCCCGCTGCGCGCCCCGCACCGATGCGGGATGAGATGTAGTTCTCGATTGCACCGGAAACCGATAGGGCTCCCTGCGCCCGGGTGGGGCGGTTGTCGGCAAGCGCGCTGCGCTGCATGGCCTTCTCAACCTCGCGGAGCCACGCCCAGCCCTCGGCCTCGGACTTGACGGTGCGAACCGTATACGACGTGTTGCCGCTCTTGGTCTTGCGGCCGTTCGCGTACTTCGCTATGAACCCGTCGCGGTGCGGCCGAACCTGCCCGAACTTGCTCTTAGCCACGGCGAGCCCCCTTTTTGGCCTGCGCGCTGTACGCGCGCTCGATGGCTTCGCGTATCCATGTGCTCGCCTTCATGCCCTTCTCCTTTGCTGCTAGCTGGACGATTTTGTATTCCAACTCGCTCATGCGAACGGTGACCGTTCGGTCCTTGGGTACGGCCGCCTTGGGACGGCCTCTTTTTGCTGCCATGCTCATTTATATACCACAATAATTACTCTTTGTTGTGAGTCGAACGAACGCGCGCCAGAATCGCGTCAGGGTCGATGGAAGCGGCGAGGTTGCTGGCGTCGGGTAGTTGGGAAAGCCATCGGTCCAGGTCGGCCAAAGCGATAACGTAGCGCCGTCCGAGCCTCTTGGCCGGTAGTTCGCCGCTGTGGATCATGCGGTAGAGCTTGGACTCGCTGACCGGAACCCGCTCCAAGACCTGAGAAGTGGTCAACAAAACTGGTTGGGAGGGAGGGAGAGAATGTGTACGGGACGGGTTACCCACCTGTTGCCCCCAGTCGCTTAACGAATTCCGCGCGTGCGTCGTCCTTGGCTTGGTTGGGGCGGGTCAGAATGTGGCACGCCGCGCAAGTGGGGGATTCCGCCTTGGTCAGTCGAATGCTCGATACGCCTAGCTCGCGTCGTGCGCCTTTGAACTGGTTTGCGAGTCCTGCCGCCTCCATGTCGGTGCGGACCTGATTCACTAGGCGCGGCCCACCCGAAAGGAGCGACTCAAGGCGGTCGGCTGCCTCTTCCGTCTTACTCGGTCGACCGGTTCGGGGCGGGCTGTGTCGTCTCGTTTCGTCGATGGTCAAGTCGGTCGGGCCGGTCCCCTGAAAGCCCTGCGAGACGCTGTAGCCCAACGGCGGGGCTTCGGGGGCCACGTTGCAATCGCTGTGGAAAATCGCGCGCCGCGTCTTGTTGGCGTCGAATCCGACTTGAAGAACGCTGCGCGGCGTCGAGGTGATAACGCCCGCGCCGCTGACATCCGAACTGGCCCGCGCGTGCGGAACCTTTGTCGGGTGGTGGACGACAAGCACCGCAAGGTTGTACCGCTCCGCGAGTAGGGCTAGACGCCCCATGATGGGGGCCATCTCGCTGTTGGAGTTTAGGTCCGCGCCCGCGTGCGTGCGTAGCGTGTCGATTGCCAGTAGAACCGGATGATGCTCGCGTACAACGGCTTCGATTTCTGCGAAGTGGTCCGCGAGCGTGACGGTAATGCGTTCGTCGTTTCGCTCCAAACTAGAGAAGTGGATAAGTCGGGAAAGGTCCGCACCGGCTGCGTTGAGGCGCGGCACCAACGTGTACTCACGCGGATCTTCCGCATTGAGATAAACGCACCGCCCTTCCGGTACACGTTTCCAGTGCGTGCCATCGCCAAATGGCATGGTGGAGCCCGTCGTGACCGCGCGAATCACGTCGACGACAATCTGGCCCTTGCCGCTCCCCTTGGGCCCGCTCAAGACTGTGACCATGCCGCGCGGAACGCGCCCCGGCCAAATCCACTCGACATCGAGAGGTTCGACGCCCTCAAGCGTGCGCGCGTTCGTGCGCCACTTCGTCTCTTTGACCGGCGGCGTCTCGACGGGCACAAGGTCCGCAAGGTCATGCCCGGTCTCAAGGTGGTCGAACACATCCTTGCCGACTACCGCACGCCTGCAATCTACGATCTTGGCAACTTTGGTAAGCGCGAGCTCGCGGCACCGCATTGATACCTGGCCCGGTTCGTCGTTGTCGCCCAGGTTGACAACCGCCGCGCCGGTCAATTGTGTCGCATATTCGGGTAGCCATTGATCGGCACCGCCGATCCATGTTGTGCCGCACGCGCCCGTAGCGGCCACTGCGTCGGCGTCCTTTTCTCCCTCGCACAAGAACACGAGCTGACCGCTCGCGATGGCGTCGATCACTTCCGGGAGCCTGTAGAGAACTCGCGGGATGCCGTCGGGGACTCGCCAGCTCCAGCCGCCTCCGGTCTTAGGCGAACGTCTGCGGAAGCCCTTGGGGGCATAACGCACGGCCTGATAGAGCAACTTGCCGTCGCCATCGACGTAGTCGTACGCCTTAACGACCTTGCCAATGGGCTTCTTTTTCTTCGGAGTCCGTGAACTCGGCTCACGCTTTGGCTGCGATGCAGGGAAGCTGGACGCTACCTTTCTTTCCCCGGTCTTCACAAACAGGTCCGAAGGCTGTAGCTCAAGAGCTGAGATGATCGAGTCGAACGTGCATCCACTAAGGGCGTGGCAGTGGACTAGCGCCCTTCCGTCGTCACCCTCGCTTATCGAGAGGCTGCTCTTGTGGTCTTCGTGGACAGGGCATTGGGCTTCGTATTTGCCGCCTTTCGCTTGCGTGACCTTTAGTCCGCGCGTCTTTAGTTGAGATACAACAAGGTCCACGGGTGAGGTGCTCATGCGTCACCCGCTTTCACTTCTTGGGCGATGGAACCGACTTGTTTCGGCTCGCGTTGCTCATCTGCGCGTTCGGCGCAATCTTGGCAGTACACAACGCGCAAGCGCCGGACGCCAAATTGGCGATCAAAACTGGAAGGCCCGGAGGGGGGAAGTTTGCTCGCGCAGAAACTACATCGCGCGGGGGATGCCCTCACCGCCTGAGCAGCGGGGGGCGGTGGTTCGTCAGTTGGCGCTGGGGCGTCTGATGTTGTGGCGCTGGCGCTCGTCACCGTGGGTCGGCGCGAGCTGTGAGACGTGCGCGAGTCGCGCCCAACGACACGGGAGCGCCCGACCGAAGGCGGGGGCGACTGATATGAAATCCTCGTGTTTCGTAGCACCTGCATTGTGCGAAGTTCATGCGCGAGAACGGCCTGGGAATCTGAAAGAAGAGACTCCAGCTTGGGAATCCATTCGCTCGTGTGCTCAACCGACTTGCGCGCTTCTTTTGCGTTTTGTGCAACCTCGGCGGCCTTGGCGTTGTCGCCTATCGACTCAAGATGTCCTATGTATTCATCTGCACACTCTAGGAACCGCTCTGCGGTATCTCGTTTGTTGCGTAGTTTCTTTAGGTTCTTCGTCGCAAACGTGACCGACTCACTTGCTTTCGTCGCAGCTTGTTTGTGCGCGTCTTCCCACTCCCGGATCATGCGTCGAAGCTCTTTGCGCCCTTCCGGCGTCTTCTGCTGCAACTGAATCTTGCGCGTGGCTTCGCGTAACTCGCGTGCCCGCTCCTGCTCGACCGTCTCGACTGACATGCCGAATCTCCATGCCACGTTCAAACGGCACGACACCGGTTCGGTCGGAGCGTCCATGTTTCCGGGCGCGTCGTCGGCGGTGGCATCTGTCAAGATTGCTCCGACCGAAATTCTCAATCGGCATTATGCCGTCATTCCAGGACAGATTTCGCGTCACTCCCAGCGATTATGGGAGCCGGGGGTTAACATCCACCCGTCAAGATTGCCGGCCGCCGCGCGCTGACCTACTCCCCCCTTAGGCGCGCGCGGCCCTTTTTTGGGGCGGGCCTAGTCGTCCTTCGCGCAGAACCCCGATGCGTCCTTAATGTCCCCGTGGCGTTCTTGCTCTCGAGCTTGCCTGAGTGACTCGCGGTGACCGTCTATCAACAGCCACAACCCGGAAGGTTCTATTTTGAGCCATTGATAGGTCCTTCATCTGGTGAGCCGGTGATGATGATGCCCCGGTCCGCTGCGTCGCTGTATGTGCTTCTGATTTTTTCAATCACGAATGCGAGAGGGAGAATCCGCTCGTGGTAAACCCACCCCGGACGTAAAGGTTTGACACTGTCGGGCGCGCCTTCCAGCAGGATTCCTATGACACCGTGTCCGACTTTGGAGTACACGGGCGATCCGGAGTTACCCAGGTAAGTATCAGCATCGGCGCCGATTGACGGACGTCCATCCCAACGCTTCGACTTGTGTAAGAAGACGCCCGGATTGTTAGGGTCTTTGACATAACTATTCCTGAAATCAGAAAGAAGTGCTTCGCACTTTTTCTGGACGTTTTCTTCAACTTTCGCCGCGATTTCCTTCGTCCGAAGCTCTTTGGGGATGCTTGAAATTTTCTCTTGGATCCACGCGCCACGGTAGAGCGCGAGCTCCTCGCGAACATCACCGGCCATGCCTCCCACCTGTACGAGTGACGCCCTGTAAGGGAACAGCACGAACGAGTTGTCCGCTACTTCGCGAGGTTTCCCTTCCGGGTGGCCGACCACGTAAAGAGATGCACCGGGTTCAACTGGCTTTGCATCCAGTGGTTGGATTGGCCAATTGTGACCTGGTGATCGACTATCGACTTGTCCAACTTCAAGGATCGCGAAATCGTGCGGACGCCCCAAGACGATCTTCTTTACCTGAAAGTCCTGTCCACCTGGTTGCTTTCCGGGTCCAGCGACTTGATAGTTAAAGCGGACCGATAGTTTCTTAAGCGGCACGTTCTCGACGTCGTGGGCACATGTGAGAACTAGGTTCATCCCTATTAGTGCTCCGCTGGCAAACACTTCACTTACGCCACGTGACGTGCGGACAATAGCTGCTCCCCCTTCGCAACGTGTGCGGATTCTGGTGTAGTGGTATGGATGGAACGTGTCGCGATTCCCGTAGCTTGTCTTTCTTTGCGACGGGAGCTTGGCCGCACGTGCTTGACCTCTGGCAGTCTTACGGACCATGAGAAGGAATGGAACCACGCTAGGCTGGAGCTTTTTTCCGAGGAAGTCGTTGCGTCCAAATGCTAGCGACACTTCTCGGTCCGACGCCTCAAGGCAGGTTACGTACTCCTTCCATGCTTGATCCGCGTTTCCATTCTCTTCTCCGGTGAGAACCTTGGATGCCCACGTGATTTTGGAGAGGCAAGTCCTAAGTTCTTGGAGGCCGTTCTGGTGCCAAAAATTTGAGGTCATCGTCCAGGGGCCAGTACCTAACCTCGTCGATCGATACAGGTCGGCCAGGGGATCACCAGCTTTGAGGACAAAATACTGCTCGCTCCCTAGCTCCTTAACGAAAAGGTAAAGAGGAAGACGTTCATCGATTTTCGAGAGAATTTCAGGGTTGGCGATCTTGAGCCCTTGCTTTGGGTTCGCCGTGTGCATGAATGTCTTCCCATATGCGAGACTGCTCATGATGGCTAGCAGGGTCAGATATCTCATTTGATCTCGCTCCCTATCCCTGCGATCCCTGCGATCCTTGTGTTCTCTACCCAGGAGGGCTTTGCTTTTGTGCTCGAGTCGAACAGTCGGTCAATCGGGTCGAGGAGACTCTTCGGTCCGGGAGCAACCAGTGTTCTTAGATCGATCAATGCCAACGCGACTTGATAGTCGCGGCGCGTCGTTGAATCTAATCGGCGCAGCTCACCGTTAACTTTGAAAACCGGTGTGCTGACCTGTGAGCCTGCGGCTACTACATTGGTCGAGGTTCCGAGAATAAGCGTTAGAAGCGCTCCTTGGACCAGGAAACGCTTTTTGCCGTTCGCAGGATTCGCGGCGATCCATCGTCTGAGTTCGTTCTCGGATGCATGGATTTGTTTCCACGGGGCGAATACGAGTCCAACATCCATGATCTGGATGTGCTCGACCTGCTGTGCGGAAAAATCCGCGGCGAACGCTAGGTAGGATCCGTTTAGCTTGGCGTTCTTGTCGATCTTCGACTCATAGATCGGCTGGCCTTTCGCGTCAGGCACTTCGACTTTGATTTCGTCGCCGAGGTTCTTCAATTTGTAGAGTCGCCTGTAGTGGTTAGGTTTCGTCTCTTCAACTACGATGCCAGCGAAGTCCTCAAGTTTGTAAATCAGTGGACCTGGCTTGCCGAATAGATTGCGACTCTTAAAGTGTGTCGGGAGAGCGATGTTCTTTGCGACTTCGGAGAACCGAACCGTCTTTTTTGACGTAATGCAGCCGGGAAGCAACAACATGCATGCGACCAAAAGGTGTACGAGTGTAACGAATCGAGTCATTTTGTAGCCTTTCGTGAAAGTCAGTCCGCGAAGAGTGCGCCGGGCGCACGCTCCAATTCATCTTCATCTTCGTCATCCAGCGCACGCCAGAAATCCAACCCGGACGTCCGCTCCACGTCATCAACGGAGCGAATGAATTCCGTTAGATCAGTACTAGAATCGATCGTTTCGTTCGGCAGAACGAGTGCGAGCATCTCAATCTCGTCGTCGATCTCACGCAGCATCACTTTGAAGAAGTGGGTAGGCACGGCGACGTCGTTGTCGCCGATCACGCGGTATTGCACTAGTCGTCCACTCTCGAAGTCCGCCGGCGTGTACAGCGGCCCCGTGATCACGTAGAGGTTGTCGGACGCTTTCGCCCAATCGCGGATCTTCTTTTCCAGGCCTTTCCAGTAGTGCCGGTTGAATCCGACGCCGACCTGCGCACTCATGTTGGAGAGCAGGAACGTCGCGTCCATGTCGCGGCGTGAGCGTGGGGCGTCCGCCGCCGGCGCAAGGTGACCGCGATCGAATCCGCTTCCTCGATAGTCGGACTTCTCCGCACGGTGTTCTTCCGCGATGCTTTTGTCCGGCTTGAAGTTGTCCTTGCGGCTAACCCGCTTTCGTAGCCGAGATGAGTTCAGCCGCTCACAGACCCAATGCGCAGTCTTGTTTCGGTTGTCGTGCGAAACCACGTACGTGCGTCGGTATCGGATCTCGGCCGTGCCCGGATACCCGTACTTCATGATCTCGTTGTGAATGCGTCGATTGAAATCGACGAGTACTTCAGAGGTCGGATCCTGCGTCCGCAGCGTCGCGCCTAAGATCGCGATAGTGATCGGGAGAGCGGCGATCGAGGTCCGCATCCTTACGTTTCCGTCTTCTTGCTGACGCGCTTCTTGGTCGTCTTCTTCTTCGCGGCCTTCTTCTTAGTGGTCTTCTTGCGCGTGACCGGTGCCTTCGGTTCTTCCTCGCGGCTGTGCGGGACAGCCTTGTTGGCGAGGTAGCCAGTGTGGCTGATGCCAAGTAGCGTGATCATACCGTCGCTCAGTCGCGGGAACTCGTGCACCGCTTCCCCGGATCGGAAGAGTGCGAGCAGTTGCGCGCCGTACGTGATCAACAACACGAACGAGAAGAAAAACATCTGGATCTTTCCCAGATCCAACTTGGCTCCGTTCCCGGTTTCTTCGCCGCGGAAGATGTCGGCCCAACGCGCGTCCGCGGGCGATTCGTTCTCGACGACGAACCCGTCGTGAACGAGTTCCCCGCGTTCGGGATCGAGCTCAGCAAGTGTGAGTTGTGTCTCCGTTGCTTGCTCGGGATCTGCCTTGCGAGCTTTGCCCCGCTTCGTTCCCAGCACAAGTGGTGAGCCGATGAGCGTCGTGGTCGAAATCCCCATCGCGAGCCACAGCTGCTCCGGGATCGCGATGTCGAGTGAGTGGAAGCGCGCGTCGGACGTTAGGTTGAAGAATGCGGCCGTGACAAAGCCTGAGAGCACGAGGATCGTCCACGCGATCATCTGAAGCCTCGACAGCGATATCTTGTTCCGCCCGTCGATGAGGCAGCCGCACCAGTAGCCACAGATCGTCTTCCCGGCTAGCGCAATGTAGAGCGCCATCAAGACGAGGATCGCGGGCCAGCCCACGCTCGGTGGGAACATAAAGCCCGCCACCACGATTCCCGCCAGAATCGCTAAGAACTGTATGAAGCGCGCTCTGCGCGCGTCGATCCCCACAAGCCTCGGATCATCCATATTGACCTACCTCTTGGCTCACGCAGGGCCTGGAGCTTCGCGCTCTACGCCCCGCCATCAGTTACAACGTCGTTTTGGTGAGTAGTCCGCCAAATTTTGATGAAGTGATGCCTACGTTGATTGGTCAAGTTGTTGGGCGGCGCAAGTCCTGCATAGTTCAAGGCCGGCGAGAGCCACGGAGCTCAACTCCCTTTGGTAGCTCGAAAGACCCAACCTCGGGCAAGAAGAGTCTGTGTGGTAGCGGTTTCCGCGGCGTGTAACAAACACCATATTGTTGGCCCTCGATTGGTCAGAATCTCCATCCGCGTCCACAGGGCGCAAGGTTCTCCAGATCACTAGTCCTAAAACAAGCGAGTCGTCGCGGAGCGCCGCGCGCGCTCGCTGTTTTGCGGATCGCAGTTCGCTTGCCGCATCGCATGACACAGGGCCCCCTTTCCCCCAGCTCTCGGGTCGCGCGTTTGATGTTTAGGCGTTGTCGGGT
>JAJFFF010000026.1 GCA_021776785.1 Planctomycetota bacterium
GAAGAAGTGCTTGGAATAGCGAGAGCGAGAGATCGGAGTCGAGATCAAGGAGCGGACCACAGCTGTAGCAACGCTACAGCGAGGATCCGCGACGAAGAGATCGCCTTCGAGATCCGCTCGTAGCCCATGTGACTTTTTCAATGGGCTGCTGGCAGCCCGTTGAAGAAGTGCTTGGAATAGCGAGAGCGAGGAATCGGAGGCGAGGTCAAGGAGCGAACCGCAGCTGTAGCCAAGGCTACAGCGAGGATGCGCGACGAAGAGATCGCCTTCGAGATCCGCTCGCAGCCCATGTGACTTTTTCAATGGGCTGCTGGGAGCGGCTTATTGGGAGGCGGGCTGACGGAGGCTGTACACGCGGAAGGCATAAAACGCCATCGTGAGAACGGCGCCCAAACCGAGCGCCACGGCGGCGATGTGGGTTGCCGATGCGAGGCCGCTTTGCCACGTAAGACCGAGCACGCTCGCCAACGCCGCGACGCCGCACCAGACATGCGGATGACGTCGCTGGCGCAGACCGAGCATCCCTATCGTGAGGCTGACCGTCGCGAGGAGCGCGAGCGCCCCGACAGTTTGGAGGGTCCAAGCGTTCCACGCGAGCACGCCGAGGAGCGTGGCCGGAACGACCCACTCCATCACGCGGAGCATGCGTGCCATCGCGGTGGACGCAACGCGTTCCAGACCTGTTTGCACAGCCCAGAGCAGCAACGCGTGCAGGGCGATGCCGAGCGCGGGTGCCACGACCACCGCACCGAGCGCATCGATGCCAAGCGACGACCATGCCGTTGTGGTCCACGCCCAAACAGCCGGCGCGCTCACGAGCGCGACCCAGCCGAACATGAGCGGCGCCACCGCGTGAGAGGCACGGGCGCGGCGTTCGATGGCCACACCCGCGCCGATCCATCCGACGAGCGGGAGCGCGAGGAGCGCTGCGATCTCGATACCGTTGGCGGGCCAGCCGGTCAACGCCATCCCGGCCGCATAGATACCGGTCAGCGTCGCGGTCGCCCACCAACTGAACCCGACATGACCGATGCCGATCCACCAACCCACCGACGCGAGCATGCCGAGCGTGCATCCAACGAGAAGCGCGAGCGGGGCGAGGGCGGTGCCGCCGCCGACCAGGAGCGATGTGCCCACAACAAGCGGCGCGATCCCTCCCATGGCAAATGCGACGGCGCGCGCGCGGTCGCCGCGACGATGCGCCCAGTACGCCATCCCGGCGAGCAGAACCGCTAAGACGGTGGCGGCGACGCCACCCCACACGGGTGCGCTCAACGCGAGCACGCACGAACCAGCAGAAACGAGGGCCGCGCCCAAGATGCCGCAGAATTCACCGACGCTCTTCCGAGTGGCATCGTAGGTCCAGCTCTGCTCGCGCTCGAACGCACCGCGATACACCGCATCGACCGTCGCCACCTCGTGGCGCGTCAAGACGCCATGTTGTTCCCAGGCGCCGAGTTCCGCGCTTCGCTCCATCGCCTCTTTGTGCAGACGAGCAGCGTACTGCGGCGGACGCGCCAAAACCGCTTCGCCGCGAAGGTAGCGATCCAAATCGCAGAACACCTCTTCCATGGACGGTCGCTCGATGGAGCGACGGGCCAAACATGAAAGGCAGATGGCCTGCAAGTCGAGCGGCACGTCCGCCCGCGCCGTACGCGGGAACATCGGATCGGTCGTGCGGATCAACCGACGCACTTCGTCGCGTGATTCGCTATAGAACGGAACGCCTTGGACGAGCGCCGTGTACATCACAGCACCGAACGAGAAAACGTCCGCCTCCACCCATGCTTCGCGCGCCGCGATCATCTCGGGCGCCGCAAAGTACGGCGGCTGCTCCGTCACCACTCCGGTCGCGCCCACGCCCCAATCGACGATGCGCACATTGCGCGCACCGGTTACGAGCATGTTCTCCGGCTTAAGATCGTGATGCACGATCCCTTCCGCGTGGGCCGTTGCGAGCGCGCGCGCGGCGGCGCGCAACAGGCGCACAACCTCTTTGTCGCTCAACTCCTGGCAGGCCACGTCGAAGGGCTCGCCCTCGATGCAGTTGCGCACCATGGCCGGGCCGTCGCCGCCTTCTGCCACCGCGTCGAAACCGACGAGCGTCGGGTCACCGAGTGCAGCGACGCGCGAAGAGTCGGGTTCCATGCGGCCACGCAACATCCCCGCGTCTTCACGCGGAAGCATTTTCAAAACGACGCGGCGCTTGTGGAGATCATCCCACGCGGTGTAGGTCGCGCCGAGCGTACCGTTGCCAAGGTGTTCCTCGACGCGGTAGCCGGGCACAATCGGATCGCCGTCGCTGCGCTCGGACGTCAACTCGGATTCCAATTCGGAGGGAATCGTGAGCTCGGGCATCGTGACCGCTTCGGCATCGGCCGTCGCATCCAGAGCGGTCTCGACCCCGAGGTTATCGAGCGCACTCGATTCGGCGACCGTCTCGTTGCCGAGTTTGGCGAGTGCGGATGCCGTCTCGATGGTTTGGGTTTCCGCAGGCGCGGCGTGTTCGACAACCGCGGCGACACGATGAAGATCGTCATCGACCGTCGTCGCGTGGATCGCGTCGGCAATCGCGCGCAGGCCGGTCACCTCTTCGATGGCTTCCGCCGCCTCCGGGATGGTCGGTTCCGACGACAGGAAACTCGGTGCGGGAACGGGGATGTCGGCGCGGGTCTCAAACATGGCGAGCGGGTCCACCGCGTCGTCTTCGACGTCAGGCTCGACGTCAGGCTCGACGCCAGGCTCGACGTTCGGCTCGACGTCCGATGCGACGTCTGATTCCGCTTCGGCACCGCACGGTTCCGCGCAGTCGCATGAACCACCGCAGTAATGCGGGTCCGTCCGATCGCACGCTTCGTCCGCTCCGTCATCGGCGAGAAGTTCCACGGGCGCGGTGCCTTCGGACCGATCCGCGTTGAGCTGCATGAGGTCGACTTTGTGCACGATCCCATCCGGCGCCGTCATGTCGTCGTCGTCGAGGGCGGAAGGAGCAAGATCTTCGGCTTGCGCGTCCGATTCCGCGGTCGCGTTCCGTTCTTCGTCCGCGCTCCGTGCGTCGGCGGCGTCCGGCGTATCGTCTAGGTGCGGCTCATCGGTGTCCGCGATCGGATGGACTTCGGCGGGCGGCGCGTCGCCGTCTTCCAATGCCACTTCGACGCCGAGGTCATAGAAGTCTTCGGAGGAAACGCCCGCGTCCTGCGCGGCGGCCCTCTCGTTGCGGCTCTGCACCGCGGCGAGAATGGCGGACTCCGCGTCCTCACGCACGTGCTCGGGGGCACGCGCTAAGAACTCACCGACCTCAGGCGTCCAGCCCTCGTCGATTAACGCCATGTACTCGCGGACGAAGTGCTCCGCGTTCAGGTCTTCTAAACGGATGGTACGAGCGGTCTTATCCCGCTGCATCTTGTGCGCCATGCCTCTTCCCTCCGTGGAAAACATAGCGTTCATTCCGGCGGCGGCTCGGGCGGCAGCCTTTGGGCGCGCTCGGTTGTCTCATTCCGATACGAAAAGAGCACCCCCACTCGGGCCGAGCGGGAGTGCCCATAGAACGAAGATAAGTAGAAAGCGTTACTGGACCGTAAAGGTCCCCGCCTCCACCGTTTCTTCGCTGTCTGTTCCGGGGTCGCGCGTTACGCGAACGGTGTACGTTCCCACCGCAAGCGGGTTGCGCCAGCCGCCCGGCGTCAACACCACGATGCGCGAGTCGTTCTTAGTGAGGATGGTTCCCTCAAGCGGGTCGCCGCCTTGACCGTCGTCCCACGTGACCGAAAGTTTCCAGTCGATGGGACGGAAGACGGCGTTGGCTCCGCTGACGGCCGGCGGCGCCTTGAAGATGATGTCCGCGATCGGACCGAACCCGCTGCCCTTGATGACAACCGGGCGCCGCGGTCCGCGTGCGCTCTGCCGGGTCGGTGTCATAGAAGTCACCGTCAGCGCCGGCGTTTCGACGGTGAAGACTTCGGCGTTCGACACCTGGTCGCCCGCCGTGACGGTTACGTCGTAGTCGCCATCCGCCAAGTCGCCGGGCACGAGCACGATCAGGTTGTCGTTGCGGTCGCCCAAAGCCACGAAGCCCGCGTAGACACGCGCTTGCACCGCGACGTCGCCCTGCGTGAACTCCACCTTCGGGATCTCCCGACCCGCGAACAGGCCTGTGCCCGCAATGCGGACCAGATCACCGGCGGGACCAGTAGACGGGTTGAGCGACACGATCATCGGCGCCGCAAAGTTGCCGACCTCGTACTTGAATTCGCCGCCCGCTTCCGTCGTCGATCCGTCGTTGAACGTAATCACGATGCTGTAGGTCGCGCCCGGCGTCGCTTGGAAGGGGACGCGCGAGTACACCTTGTTGTAGCCATTCGCGATGCCGATGCGCCGCAACGTGGCTCCATCTTCGTCGGTCCACGCTACGCGGCACAGCCCGAGCGGGCCGAGGTCGGTGCCGTGAAAGCGGATCGCGCGGCCGGGAGTTTGCGCGGCGGGTGTCGCCTCGTCGATCGTTGCATCGCCGGCCGCGACGATTTCGAGTTTGCGTGCACAACTCTCCGGATTGCCTTCCGCGCCACCCACGACGACGAGGTCGTACGAACCGGTCGCGATGTCATCGGAGATTTTGAAGAAACCCGCACGCCGGCGTCCGCGGAGATCGGTCATGAATACCGCCGTGCCTTCGGCATCACGCAACTCGACGGTTGCGTTGCGCAGACGGCGGCCGATCAGGATGATCGCTTGACCTGCCGTCGCGGTGGACGCGCTTTGATGCAACACGAGCGGCGCGTTGGCCTCGAGCACCTCCATCGAAATGGTGGCGCCGTCAACATCGACGGTCGCTTCGCCCGCGGCGAGATCCTCGGGGATCTCCACCAGGATCTTGGTGGCCGTGTGGCGGATCACTTCGACGCTGGTGCCGCCGATGGTCACCGTCGGCTCCTCGCCGAAATCTTCGCCGTCGATCAGGATCCGGTCGCCGGGTGAGGCGCACTCCGGCGTTACCGACGCAACGGATTGAGCAAACGTGAACGCGCAGAGCGCGAGAAGAGCAACAAGAATTCGCATCGGGTTACTCCATCACGACGACCGTCACCGGTTCGCCGCTCTCGTTGTCACAATCGATTTCGGTACGGGTTTGGACGCCGAACGAATCGGCGAGGTAGTCCGCAATCGCGCGCGAAATCTCACCATCGAGACGCGCGCCGCGGTGAAAGTCACTGGCATCAATCGGTTCGCCGGTTGCCGTTCCCTGCAACACGTCGACGATCTTGTAGGGAAGCTCGGTCGTGTCGAGCGTCACGATATCGGGTTGTTCGTCGCCGTTGAGATCCATTTCGACCACGACTTGCTCCTGCGCTGCGGTCGCAAGCGACGAATCGCCGGGAGCCGTTGATGTGCCGCCGCCGCAGCCTATGGCCGTCAGCGCAACCGCGCACAAACTCAGTTTCCAATGCATGTAAAACACTCCTTCTTGGGGTGCGGGGTTTGCGTTCACTCTCTACTCTCCGCCGCGCGCCTGACTGTCCCACCGCGGCGGTTTTTTCGAAGACTGGCGCCCAAACTAGCGTCTCAATCTCATGCGATGGATCCCCTTTGTCGTCTGGGCGGGCGTCGCCACAGCAGCGCCCGTTACCGTGCAGGCGCGCGCCGAGATGACGGTTCGTGACTTCCTACAATCGATGTCGGACCAGTTCGGTTTCACGGTCCTGGTCATGGAAGGCGTCCCGCTCGTCGCCAAGATGGGTGCGGGCTTTCGACACTCTGTGCCCCGCCCTCGCGTCCTCGACTTCGTGGCCGCGGTTTTGGCGTTTTACGAGTTGGACACTCGGCGCGGCGGCGAGCGCGTCCTTTTGGTCGGCAAGAGGACCTTAAACGGATCCTTCAAGATACGCCGATATCGCACGGTCGACGTGCGCGTTCGCGTGTTGGGCCAATCGGCGTCCAGCACCCTGGTCGCCATCCTCACCTCTGCCCAACTTCGTTTCCTTTCGTGTTCGGAATCGATGGCACGACGATTGAGAACGGACCTGGCGACCGGAACGATCACGGAGCGAGTTCATGCAGCCCGGATCCTTAACGCCCTTTCCCATCTTGGCTCCGAAACGAGATGGGCGTTGTGGCACGCCAGCCACGACGAAAACCAAGAAGTAAGAACGGCAGCAAAAAACGAAACCTGGAAGCAAGTAGCCGGCTAACCCACGGCACCCTGCGCGGGACCCCTGCGCGGGACCACTTCTCGCCCTGAAGCGCCGTAAGTCATTTTGTTTCAATTGGTTATGAGATGCTCGTGCGGGAATTTTCGCGCAAACTGAGGCTTTCGCGCTTTGGAGTCTCGCGGGCTCCAACCCCTGCACGAGCCCGTAGGGCGCGGATCGTGGCGATCTTGAAGTTCCTGGCGTGTAGATCGGGAGTCGAATGACCGGCGCCGTTGCGCGAAAAATCCCGCACGCGAATGTCGTAAGGCCATCAGTTAAAAGACCTTATGCGCGCGGAGAGCGAGAAGTGGTCCCGTCGCTAGTCCCGTCGCTAGAATGCTGCTTGGCTGCTTTTGGAGTTTTTTTATGAGTGATTCGTTTGGTGCCCGTACGACCCTTCAGACTCCGCTTGGCGAGCGGGTTATCTATCGGCTCGACTCCGTTCTCGATGCTGGATCCCGGGTTCCCTATTCGATTCGCGTGTTGCTCGAAGCCTGCCTTCGCCACCACGACGGATTCGTGGTCACCGACGATCATGTGAAAGCGGTCGCAGCCTACGACGCGAAAAACGTCGGCGAAGTCGAGATCCCGTTCAAACCGGGGCGCGTGGTCCTGCAGGACTTCACGGGCGTGCCGGCCGTCGTAGACCTCGCGGCGATGCGATCGGGCATCGTGCGCATGACCGGCGACGAGAGCAACGCCGCCAAGGTCAACCCGCTCGTACCGTGCGACTTGGTCATCGATCACTCCGTACAGGTGGACGCGTTCGCGCACGGGATGGCGCTGCAGATCAACGCAGAAAAAGAATTCGAACGCAACCGCGAACGCTACGAGTTCTTGAAGTGGGGCCAGCAAGCATTCGACAACTTCAGGGTGGTCCCCCCCGCAACCGGCATCGTGCATCAGGTCAATCTGGAGTACTTGGCGAAGGTCGTTTGGGACGGTGCGGGCGTGGCGGGTCAAGAGGACGCGCTGTATCCCGACAGCTTGGTCGGGACGGACTCGCACACGACCATGATCAACGGCCTCGGCGTCGTCGGTTGGGGCGTGGGCGGCATCGAAGCGGAAGCCGTGATGCTCGGGCAACCGATCTACATGCTGTTACCGGAAGTCGTCGGCATGAAGTTGACCGGAGCGCTCCCGGAAGGATCGACGGCAACAGACCTCGTCCTGCGCGTAACCGAAATGCTGCGCGCGCACGGCGTTGTCGGAAAGTTTGTCGAGTTCTACGGACCGGGGCTGGCTGACATGCCGCTCGCGAACCGCGCCACGATCGCGAACATGGCGCCGGAGTACGGAGCGACGATGGGCTTTTTCCCGGTCGATGACGTGACGCTGCGATACATGCATCTGTCCGGCCGCGACGAAAAGCTGATCGATACCGTCGAGATGTACTGCAAGGCGCAAGGGCTCTGGCGCGACGACGGGCGCGCGATTACGTACACGACCGAAATCGAGCTCGACATGGGCACGGTCCAACCCGCGCTCGCCGGTCCGAAGCGCCCGCAGGATCGAATCGACCTGTCCGCGATGCGTTCGCAGTGGCACAGCGATTTGGAGAAGACGTTCGAAAAGCCGAACGCCGCGACTGTTCAACGCGCACCGCAAAAGACCGCCACCGCCGTCGCCGATCCAGACATCGACGGCGTGGACGTGAAATTCAACGGCGCCGAGTTTGCGCTCAAACACGGCGCGGTCGTCATCGCGGCCATCACATCGTGCACCAACACGTCGAATCCCGAAGTCATGATCGCGGCCGGTCTCGTCGCGCGCAACGCCCAGCGCAAGGGACTCGATCGCAAGCCGTGGGTGAAAACGTCACTCGCACCCGGCTCCAAAGTCGTAACCGAGTACTACCAGAAGTCCGGACTCGACAAGGACCTCGACGCACTCGGCTTTAACCTCGTGGGGTATGGCTGCACGACGTGCATCGGCAACTCCGGCCCGCTGCCCGCCGAAATCGCGAGCGCGATCAACGAAGGCGATCTCGTCGCCACGTCCGTTCTTTCGGGGAACCGCAACTTCGAAGGCCGCGTGAACCCGCACGTCAAAGCGAACTATCTGGCGTCGCCGCCGCTCGTCGTCGCCTACGCGATCGCCGGCACGGTCAACATCGATCTATCGACGGACCCGGTTGGTCAGGACCAAAGCGGCAACGACGTGTTCCTAAAAGACATCTGGCCCACGCAAAAAGAGATTCAAGACGTGGTCGCGCAATCGCTCGGCCGCCAACAGTTCGTCGAGCAATACGCCAACGTGTTCGAGGGCTCGCCGGAATGGCGCGCCGTCAAATCATCGGTCGGCGCACTGTACGACTGGGATCCGAAGTCCACGTACGTGCAGGAACCGCCGTTTTTTATGGGCCTCAGCGCCGACTCAAAGCCGATCGAATCGATCCACGGCGCGCGCTGCCTGGCCAAGCTTGGCGATTCCGTCACGACCGATCACATCAGCCCGGCGGGATCGATCGCGATCAAGACGCCGGCCGCGGACTACCTCCAAAGCCACGGCGTCTCCCAAGCGATGTTTAACTCGTTTGGTTCGCGGCGAGGCAACGACCGCGTCATGACACGCGGCACGTTCGGCAACATCCGGGTGAAGAACCAACTCGCGCCGGGCACCGAAGGCGGCTACACAACCGACTTCACAAAATTCATCGACAAGATTGCGCCCGCGGCCGAAGCCAGCTTCATCTACGACGCGGCGCAAAACTACGCGCAAGCCAACATCCCGTTGGTCGTGCTCGCGGGCACGGACTACGGCATGGGCTCGTCTCGCGACTGGGCGGCGAAGGGAACGTATCTCCTCGGTGTGCGCGCGGTCATCGCGACATCGTTTGAACGCATCCACCGCTCCAACCTCGTCGGGATGGGCGTGTTGCCGCTTTGCTTCCTCGACGGCGCAACGCACGAGAGTCTCGGCTTGGACGGCACGGAGCGTTTCGACATCCCCCTGACCGACGCTCTTGAAGCGCGGCAGACTGTGGAGGTCAAAGCAACGCACCCCGGCGGCCAAGTCACGACGTTTGGGACGATCTGTCGCATCGACACGCCGGTGGAAGTCGACTACTACCGCAACGGCGGCATCCTGCACAACGTCTTGCGCAACATGGCGAAGGAATAGCAGGCCCGTTCTCGAGCCGCGTGGCCCTTCCATGCTGCTGGGCTACGCGTCGTCGTCTTTGTCTGTGACCTTCTCGGCGGGGCCGGAAGCGCCCGCGGTTTCATCCAACTCAAGCGAAGCCGAGTTAATGCAGTAACGCAACCCGGTCGGCTCCGGGCCGTCCGGGAACACATGCCCAAGATGGGCGTCGCAGCGGCGGCAGACGATCTCTTTGCGAGTCATCCCGTGGCTTTGATCGACACGTTCGGTGACATGCGTTCCTTCGAGCGGCTGAAAAAAACTCGGCCAACCGCACCCCGAGTCAAACTTGGACTCCGATCGAAACAAGGGCAGCCCGCAACAAACGCACTTGTACGTGCCGGCTGTCTCGGTATTCCAATACTGGCCCGTGAACGGCGCTTCGGTGCCCGCCTGCCGCGTCACACGAAACTCCTCCGGGTTGAGTTGCTCGCGCCATTCGCGGTCGCTCTTTTCGACTCGATCCATGTCCGCCATCATGCCAGCAAACACGCCGCGGCGCGCGCCGTCAATACCCGACGCGGAAGTAGTGGAACCCAAACAAAATCGTCCCCAGAAACAACGCGCCGTTGATGAGGATCCACGGGCACTCGTGCCCGCGTCCGCGCCAAGCCAGCGTCCCCGTAAACAGCGCGAGCCCGTTCAGGATGGCCGCCCCAAGCAGTAAGACGCGCACGACTCCCCGCAGTGCGCTCGTGGCGCCGTGGTTCCCGATCAGACCGGCGTCCAGCGACAGCACGGCGAGGATGCCGGCCCCAACGGCCGTGGCCATCGTTCCGAGAAACGTGTAGAGAGAAAACTTCGCTAAAACGACGCCGTCAAAACCCGTGCGGTGCATGAACCGGAGGACCTTAATCGACGCAGCGTGGATTGTCATCCGGTCCGTAGCACGATCCCGTGCCCTGTGTCGCAAGCGTTCCGTTTTCTCAACGTCTTCGGGAAACGCGCCTCCACCGAAGCGGTACCATGGACGCCATGTTGCGTCCCTTCTTCCTCACCCTCGCGTTTGTCGCCAGCGTGGACACACCCACCTTCGCCGGCGATGGCGAATGGGCCCCCGGCGTTTCCTACACAACGGATTGGAAAGCCGCGATCAAAGAGGCGCGGCAAACCGGGAAGATCCTGCTCATCTACAACGGGTGGGAACGGCGCAAGATATGAGCGCCTTGCGATTCGCTTAAGGACGCCGTGGGCGTTCTCACCACCGAGAGCAAAGACAAAAAGATCGCGCGCTACACGAAGTTGCTAAAGAGCAAGTTCATCTTCCTCAACGTGTACTGCCGCAACGTCAAGGAAGAGCACGATCCGCGCGGCCCGGACGGCCCCTACCAGTTCATCGACAGGAGCGTCCCGGTCTTGGTGCTCAAGCGCTGGGACGGCAAGACGCTGGTGCAACAGCTCGGCTTCGTCGCGGACAAAAAACGCGGCGTCGGCATGCTCCAGAGCTACATCGACAAAGCGCTCAAAGAAAACGGCCCGGTTGTCCCGCCCAAAGCCCTGCGACCGCTTCTAAAAAGCTGGACCAAGGCGACCGAGCATTTCGCGAAAAAGCGACTGTCGAGCGCGATCCCCGAACTCCAAAAGATCATGAAAGCCGTGGGCGACAGGAAGAAGTTTCCGGAGATGCCGGACGTCGGCACAAAAGCCGCGACCAAACTGGCGGAACTAAAGGCCACCGCGACGGAGTTGATCGCGACGGCGAACAAGATCGAGGATCCCAAGCAGCGGCGGATCACACTCGGAAAAATTCAGCGCGACTACGGGCGGATCAAAGAAGTGCGCATCGCGGTTCGCAAAGCGCTCGCCGCGATCCCTAAATAGTTCGCCACTCAAGCATTTGCGCGGAGCCCGACGAGAGCTCGTTCCATGACGCCGGCATGGCCAGTCGCACGAGCGACGCGGGCGCAAGAATGCGTTCGTCGCCAGACAGATAAGTCACCAGTTCGGAGAGGCCTGGGTTGTGCGCCACGACGAGCACGCGGCTCGCTGCCGACGCCATCTTCGCGATGTCCACTTGGATCACATCCAAGAGCGTCGCGAGACTCGCGTCGTAGAGTCGGTCGATCGTTTGCACATGACGTTCGCCCGCGACGGTCGCCGCCGTGATCGACGCGCGCCGCGCCGGAGACGCGATGATCCAATCGGGCGCGAGCGCGTCGATCCACGCCGCCCCATCACGCGCTTCCCGCAATCCACGCGGGCTGAGATCGCGGTCCATATCCGACTCCCCGCCCCAGGACGCGTGAGCATGGCGCAGCAAAAGGAGTTCTCGCTCGGGCACAGTTTCCAATTTAGCAGCCCGTTGAAATAAGTAGTCGGCAGGCGAGAGCGAGAGATCGGAGCCGAGATCAAGGAGCGAACTGCAGCCCTAGCCGCAAGCTACGGCGAGGATTCGCAACGCAGAGATCGGCTTCGAGATCCGGTCGTAGCCCCCGAGGACTTTTTCGACGGGCTACTCGCCGAAAGACCGTCAGAAACCGGGACATTTAAGCCCTCCGATTCCGCCGGTCGCTCCACACATGGCGCCCAAAATGCCGATAAACGACCACCCATGGGTCTAGCGGGCGAACTCACGACCATCGGCTTAGCCGAGGTCTTTCAGAATCTCTCGTTCAACCACCTCACCGGCACGTTGACGTTGCAGGAGGTTGATCGCAAGGCGCGCATTTGCTTCGAAGAGGGCAAAGTACGGGCCATCGACACAAAATTTGACTACGTCGACATCGCCCGGCGCATGGAGCTCGCGCCCGACGAAGAACTCGCTAAAGCCGAGAACGGAAAGCGGCGACGCACGCTGAAGGCGTTCCTCGCGGCGACCGGTCATCTCGACGAAGCCGCGTTCGACAGCATCATCACGTCTTGCGTGCAAGAGGAGCTGTTGCCGCTGTTCGGTTGGCGCGCCGCGTCGTTCTCGTTCGAGGAGGGCCCGATCAAGTCCCGCGTGTTCGGCAAAGAACAACTCGACTGCAACATCGCGCTCGACCCGATGGCGGTCGCGATGGAAGCGGCGCGTCGACACGACGAATGGGACACGCTCGAGAACTACGTCCCCACCGACAAAGAGGTCCTGCTTCTCTTGGGCAAGCCGGAAGAGGAGCTTAGCCCCAAGGTGTGGAAGACCTTGGAGATGCTCGACGGAACGCGACCGGTCGTCGAGGTCGTGAAGAAGTCGCCGCTCGGTCGCTACGATGTCTTAAAGACGATCGCGACTTATGTCGAAGCCGGATGGCTCGTCACGGCGACGCCGGAAGCGCTGCGGGAGATGGCGAGTCAGGCCACCACGTCCAGCCGGATCAACCTCGCCGTTCAGCAACTCGAGTCGGCGCTGCAGATCGATGCCACCGACCTTGAAACTTATCGGGTGCTGACGAAGCTGTACGAGCGTGCCGGGCGCAAGAACGAGGCCGCGGAAACGCAGCTACGGATGGCCGACCTGCAGGTGAAGCGCGGCGACGTCGAAGGCGCCCTGGAGTCGTTCGAGCGGGCCCGCGTCCTTGCGCCACAAAACTTAGACATCTTGGAGCGCATCTTCCGCCTGCACGAATCGCGCGGCGAACAGCCTCTGGCGATGCGAGCCGGCCGTCGCCTCGCCGAAGCCCTGATCGGGCAAGAGCTTTTCGAGGATGCGATCCCGCTCTACGAACGCCTGCTCGCATCCAACGAACGCAACGTGGGACTGCGCGAAGCACTCGGACGCTGCCTTGAGAAACAAGGGGACCCCGGGCGCGCCGCAACCGAGTTTCGACTCCTTGCCGACCGCGCGATGGATCGTCGCGAATTCGAAGGCGCCCTGACGTACTACCGCAAGGTCGTGACGTTAGACCCCGACTGCGAGCACAGCCGCGAACGAATCGACGAAATCAAAAGCGGCGCCGCGAAGTCGCGCGAGAAGCGCCGCAAGCGCTGGCGCGCCACCGCCGTCTGGTCCGTGGTGACGGGACTTTTGCTTTGGATCGGCGTGCGCGAGTGGAGTGCGATCAACGGATTGCACGCCGCGCACCACGCCACGGTCACCAACCACGACACGAGCTTTCGGGCGCGCCTCGACACCATGCAGCGCTACGCCGACGCCGTCGTCAACTACCCGGCCACGCGAAGTTCATCGCTGGCGCAAGACACGCTGCGCGCTCTGCTTCTCTTAGAGGTCGACCGCGCGGACACGCTCCTGCACCAAGCCGCGAAGGCGAAGACAATCTCCGACGTCGAGGCCACACTCGGGCTCGCGGAGAAGATCCTAGCGGGCCTCAAGAATCTTTCGCTGCCCGAAGCCGAGCAAGAGCTTTGGGAGGGCGCACAAAAAAAGCTGCTCGCCCAAGTGAAGACGCTGCGAACGCCCGCCGCCGGCGTGACGAAGAACAAGTAGCGCCACGCCGCCACGAAACGAAAATGGGCCGCGACTCGCGCAATCGAGTCGCGACCCGGTTGAGATGATCGTCCCATCGATCACTCAAGTTCCGTCGGCCCTTTCCACGTTGACTAAAGCCCCTAGCCCTAGTCGGGCGACACAGCTAGAGAACCGTGCCGCCCGTTTGCAGACGTTTTAGTATCGAATCGAAATCGCCAAGAACACTTGGTTGCCGCCGTCGGCCCAGAACCCAACGCCACCCGAGCTGAAGGAGCCCAACTTGGTTGTCGAGCTGCCGCCTTCGTTGTACATCGCAGTGCCGTCCAAGCTCAAAGCCAGGCTTGACGTGTTGAAGAACTGGAAGAATCCGACATCGTCGGTGAGGTTGTCCCGCAAGGTCGTGACGCCGTTCTGGGAGATCTGACCGGGAGCGGAGAACGAGTTGATCAGACGCCCCGTCGATGTGCCAATGGTCGGCGGGAACGGCGTGAAGTTGGTGTAGAACTCGCTTGCGAGGAGAGTCGAGACGTTGCCGACGGTCGGCGTGACGGTCGTTTCCCTCGTGCCGATCCACAACGACTGCGCCCCGTCGGTCCCGACCCGAACGCCGGCAAACGCGTTGCCGTCATACGACGGGAACATGTAGAGCATGGCACCGTCCGAGCGGCTCAGTTCGATAATGCCGTCGGGGAGCACCATGTGCGTGCCGGTGAAGCTGATGGACGGCGTGGACTGCGTGTTGTTCTCGTTGAAGAGCGAACTTGATCCGGAGAACGAGTTCATCCCTCCATTCACAACGAAGTTTCCGGTGTGGAGCTGCAGCGTACGATCGCCGTTGCCCAAGTCGTAGCTGCGGCCGATCGCACCAAACGAGAAGTTTCCATCGCTGAGCGATCCACCGGTCTTGAATTCAATCTGTCGTTCCGTGAGGCCGCGCGCGGCGGCGCTGTCGGTCGCCAAAACCGCGTTGGAATCCGGCGAAATGTACCCGACGCGGAACACCGACGGGTCGAAAGAACTCTCAAGGTTGAGTTCGTACTTCTCGCGGTGATGAAACAGGTATCCGACGTCGAGGCGGCCCTGGAAATCGTTCGTTTGCACGGCGGTTACCGCGCGCGCTACATCGCGCGTGATCGTTGTATCGTGCTTGATGAGCGGAGTCCGCGTACCGGCTTGCTTGAACGGATGGCCCAAGATATCCGGAACGTTAGTCGGGTCGTAGCTGAAGAGTCCGATGACCGAACGCGCGGTTTCTTGGGACGAACCATCGCCTTCCGTGGCGACGGTCGTCTTCGCAGAGAAATAATCGCCGTCCAGGCTGGCGGCGGTGTGGTACTGCGGAACACCGAGCTGCATGGACCAGTCGCTGGAGGTACCCACGAGGTCGTGGCGCATGATGATGGTCTTTTCGCGATCCGAGTACATGGCGCCGACAGTCCGACCGTCCATGGCCAGGAGTTGTCCCGCGTTCACGTAGAGCGGGTCCATCTCGGCCTTCCAATCGAACTGCACGCCCCCGTCAAAGTTGGAGCGCGTGTTGCTTTCGAGAATACGCAGCGCGAGCGCGAGCTCGAAGTCGCATCCGACAACGGTGCGATCCACGCTGACCTCGGAGAGCTGTTCGAGCGATCCGATCGACGTCGCGGACGGCAACGAAGTTTGGAGCCGCTCTCGTAGCGCGCCACCTTGGTGCGCCCCGTAGTAATCCCCTAAACCGTTCTGCCCGCCGGCGCGCACGGCTCCGGCATAAAGGACGGAGTTGCCCACCGTACCGGTTGCGACGCCAAGACAACCGCTGGCATCGAATCGAACGTCGAGCTCCGGAAGACCCACGATCGTGCCGATCGGCGAGAACGTGATCTGACCATCGACTTCCGTGACGACCTCGAACGCACCGGTGAGCTCATCGAATTCGATGTCGCCATTGAGCAAACCGATCGTGAAGCAGCGAAGACTAATCGACGCGGTTCCGTCAGCATCGATGACCAGCGAACCCCACATGTGGCGCCGCCAGTCGTCTTCTAAGTTCCACCATTGCGCGCTCACGTTGAACGTGCCGACAATGTCTTGGAGTGAAAAGTTGGTGGGCACGTCGAACCCGAAGTCAACCGCGTCCGGACCGTTGCCCGCGCGAAAATCTCCCTGGACGACGCTTCTCGTGAAGAAGTTGTACCCGCTGCCGAAGAACAGCGTGGACTCGTTTTCGCCGTTGCGACTCCGGTTCACCGAGACGTTTAGATTGTCGGTTTGGAGAGTCGGGTTTCCGTCCGAAATGGTGTTCCGAACGACGGTGGCCGTGCCCTGATCGGCGTCCGTGTAGTCCGCGAGGTGGCCGTAGACCGAGATCGTCTTCGTCGGGTTGTACGTAAGCTGAACACCAGCGGTGTACTTAATCCCAGTGTCGGTCTTCGTGGCCGCGAGGTTGAGGTCAACCTCTTTCGCCGTCACGACGTTCGGCACGGTGAGAACCGAACTCGAACCGTTCTGGAACGTCATGGTGTACGTACCGGGATCCAGCGCCGGCGTGCGCACGTGAATACGTGTCGGCGGCTGGGCGGCGACCACCGTGGCCGACATGCCGTTAATGGTGACCTTCGTGTCCTGCGAGAGGTCGGTTCCGATGATCGAAATTTCCGCGCCCCCACCGCTCGGAATGCAGTTCGGGGAAAAGGAACTGACATCGACGGTGGGCTGGGCCTGTCCGTTGAACAGATCCAGCGTGGCCGAAGAGAACCCGTCCAGCCCCGTGGTCCGGTCCGTAATCTTCACCGACGATCCCGTTTGGACGTTAGCAGCCACAGCCGCGTTCAGGGTGAACTGTATCGAGTCGCTGTTCACGGTGATGTCGGCGGGATCGATCATCTGACCGCCGACCTCGATCTCGGTGTCGGCTACGTCCTCGGGGAGGTTCTCGCCGCGAACCGTGATCGTGTTATTGACGCCACGTTGAAAAAACGTGGGGAACAAACTGTAGATGATCGGGCCGGCTAGAAACACGGTCGTCAGAATCGACAGCGCGTTGATGACGCCGATGTCCGCTGCGACCAACCCCGAGAGGTTGAAGCTGCTGTTCATGAAGTTCGTGATCGCAACGCCGAAGAGGACGGTCCAAATCGACGAGGATAAAACGATCGCATTCAGCGCGACGAGGGGACTGCCGAACAGCTGCCCATCGAGCAAGCTGTCGAGTAAGTCGCGCCCCATGAGGTGCATGAGCTCCGCCTCGGCGATGCCGACGTTGATCGCCAGCTCGCAAAAACCGTAGAGCGCCGCCCCGTAGTCCGCCGCGTTGCCCGCAATCGCCGCGTTGACAGCCAGGAGCGCCGGCAAGACGCCGAGGATCCCGGTGAGCCCGAACATGAGCGCCACACGCGCCTCGGCGCTGCGGATGGCATCGCCGAGGGGCACGAGCGCGCGCGCCAGTTCCGCTTGCAGGGCGTACCAAACAAGCGTCGTGAGAGCTGTCGCGACAAACAATTGTGGCGATCCTGAAGTCAGTAACGCGAGCCCGATGAGCGGAAACGCCGATGGAATCGAGCTCGTGTTGCCCAAGAAGTCCGTCGCGATTCCGCCGGTGAGCGCAAACATCACCCAGCCGGTGTAGGCGATGCGCGCGATGTTGATATTGCCTTGCGCGTCGGTGTTTCCCGTCGCCAGCTCGCGGCCCTTCACGCCGTTGGCAGAGAGGGCAAAAACATTGACCGTGGCGTTGGCCACGAGGCCTTTAAACGCAAACGCCTGTAGCGCCGCTTGTGCGCCGGAGCTGCTGCCGCCCCCGCTACTTCCGCTGCAACCGGCTACCGAGCCGAGCAAAACCGCTCCCGCGAGCCAACCGAACCAGGACCTCTTCATGGCAACCTCCAGGAGCCCGTCCAAAGACAGAGGGCCCGCTACCCTCTCCAACCGCAACCGCCCCCAAAACCAACAGAAAATATTTCCGGACGAGCGGTTCGGAGCGCACAACCGGCCCTGTCCCAGCCCGCGCCCGTGGACAGGCAGCACGCGAAAGCTATACTGACGCCGTCATGCGCGCCGCCGGACGACTTACCTCGCCCCGTTTTTGAACCGTCGCGCCCCCTCCCCATTTGACTAGCAGGCCTCGCGACGCGAGGCCTTTTTTTATGACCGCAACCCCCAACAGACCGGCATTTCCACGATGAGCGACCATCGGTACCGCCCCGACCTGGCCAAAAAGATCGAGCAGCGCTGGCAAAAGCACTGGCAGGAGTCCGGCACGTATCGCCAGGCCAACCCCGGCGATCCCGGATTCGACGCCCATCGACCGAAGTACTTCGGCCTCGACATGTTTCCCTACCCGTCGGGCTCGGGGCTGCATGTCGGCCACCCTCTGAGTTACACGGCGGCGGACATTATCTGCCGGCACTACCGCATGAAGGGCCGCAACGTGTTGCACGCGATGGGCTGGGACGCGTTCGGGCTTCCGGCCGAGCAATACGCGATTCAAACGGGTGTGCATCCGGCCATCACGACGCGCCGCGCGATCGAGACCTTTCGCGGTCAGCTGCAGCGCTTTGGGTTCTGCTACGACTGGGACCGCGAGTTCGCAACGATCGACGAGGACTACTACTGTTGGACGCAGTGGATCTTTTTGGAGCTCTACGAGACTTGGTTCGACAAGGATGCCCAGAAGGGCCGGCCGATCGCGGAGCTCATCGCCGCGGGCGAGTCCGGCGCGATTCGCATCGGCATCAAGAACGAGCCGGTCACGGATGGCGGTCGAGCGTGGAGTGAACTCGACGCGGACGAGAAGCGCGCGTTCCTGGACGGGCAACGCCTTGCGTACCTCGGCGAACAAACGGTGAACTGGTGTCCGAAGCTGGGCACCGCGTTGGCAAACGAGGAGGTCATCGACGGACGCTCCGAACGGGGCGAATTTCCGGTCGTGCGCAAACCGTTGCGCCAGTGGATGTTTCGCATCACGGCGTACGCGGACCGTTTATTGGCGGGCCTGGAGGACATTGACTGGCCGCACTCGACCAAGTCGATGCAGACCGAGTGGATCGGGCGCAGCGAAGGCGCGGAGATCGAGTTCCGTGTTGTCGATCAGGATCGAACGTTGCGTGTGTACACCACGCGCCCCGACACGATCTTCGGCGCGACGTACATGGTCGTGGCGCCCGAGCATGAACTCGTCGCGGAAGCGCTGGCCAGCAACGACGACCCGATGCTTCACGCCTACGTCGAAGCGGCGCGCAACCGATCGGACTTGGAGCGCATCGAGAGCAAGGAAAAGACCGGCGTCTTCACCGGGTTCATGGCGCACAACCCGGCGACTCAAAAGGACGTTCCGATCTGGGTCGCGGACTACGTGCTGATCGGATACGGAACCGGCGCCATCATGGCCGTTCCGGGCCAGGATCAGCGCGACTGGGACTTCGCGAAGAAGTTCGAGTTGCCGATCGTGCGCACCGTGAAGCCGCCCGCGGACTTCGACGGCGAAGCGTTCACCGAAGAAGGACCGGCGCAAAACAGTGCGTTCTTGGACGGACTCGGCATCGCGGATGCGAAACGCGGCATCATCGAATGGATCGAAGAGAACGGGCACGGAACCGCGCACGTGAACTACCGCCTGCACGACTGGCTGTTTTCACGCCAGCGCTACTGGGGTGAGCCGTTTCCGATCGTTTGGGACGAGCAGGGACGTCACTGGCCGGTTGGCCGAGACGCGTTGCCCGTGCAACTGCCGGAGATGGCGGACTACCAGCCCATCGAGAGCGATGAGCCGCAGCCGCTGCTCGCGAAAGCGAAGGACTGGTTGTATACGACCGCGGGCGAGGCGGGCGTTGACGGGTTGCCCCACGACGCCAAAGTGCGGCGCGAGTCCAACACGATGCCCGGTTGGGCCGGTTCGTGCTGGTATTACCTGCGCTACGCGGATCCAAGCAACAAGGAACGATTCGCCGCTCGCGAAATCGAGCAATACTGGATGGCGGGGCCCGACGGCAAAAGCCAGGGCGTGGACCTCTACATCGGCGGCGCCGAGCACGCCGTGTTGCACCTGCTGTACGCGCGTTTTTGGCACCAGGTCCTGTTCGATCGCGGCCACGTCTCCACGCCGGAACCGTTCGGCAAGATGTTTCACCAAGGCATGATTACCGGTCACGCGTATCAGCGCGCGGACAAGACGCTTGTGCCGATCGACGAGGTCGAAGAGCGCGACGGGCAATCGATCGAAGTCGCAACCGGCGAAGCGGTCACCGAGATCGTCGCCAAAATGAGCAAGTCGCTCCGCAACGTCGTGAATCCTGACGACCTCTTGGAGGAATGGGGTGCGGACACTGTGCGCTTGTATGTCATGTACATGGGACCGCTGTCGGACTCCAAGCCGTGGAGCACCGACGACGTCACCGGCATGCTGCGGTTCTTGAGCCGGTCGTGGCGGGCCATGATCGACGTCGATTCGGGCGAACCGTTAAACGCCGGTGCAGCGGACGAACAGACCGAGCGCTTGTTGCACCGAGCGATTGCAAAAGTCGGCGCCGACATTGAGAAGTTGCACTTCAACACCGCGATCGCAGCCATGATCGAGTTCGTAAACGGCGCCAAGGCGTTGACGGCGGACCAGAGCAATCGCTTCGTGCGCATCTTGGCCCCGTTTGCGCCGCACATGGCCGAAGAGATCTGGCATCGCATGGGCGGCGAAGGTTCGGTGGCGAACGCAACGTGGCCGGCATTCGACGAAGCAAAACTCGTCGACGAAGAAGTCGAAATCGCCGTCCAAATCCTGGGCAAAGTACGGAGCCGCATCCGCGTACCGTCCGACGCCAGCAAAGATGCGCTGGAAGCCGCCGCGTTGGCGGACCCGGCGATCGTCGCGCAACTGGAAGGCAAAACAGTGCGCAAAGTCGTCGTGGTTCCGGGCCGGTTGGTGAACATCGTTGCCCAGTGAACCCGGGCTGCGCGAGCGGTCGTGAAGGCCAACGTAAACGGCCGGTTCCTAACGGATGCGGATCGCCGGCCCTAAGAATCGAGACCTAGGCTGCTGTGTCAGCAGCCTTTTTGTGCGACTCTAAAAACATGGCCGAGCGACAGTCCAGAAACGTCTCTTTGGCCCCGGACCAAGACCGCTTCGTTGAAGCGATGGTCAGCGGAGGCCGCTTCCGCACTGCCAGTGAGGTCGTGCGTGAAGGCCTGCGCCTGCTCGAGGACAAAGAGCACCGACGCCTACTCGAGAAGTGGATTTACGACGGCCTGGCGGCCGACGAAGAAGAACGCCTGCCGGCGGAGTTGAAGGAGCGCGCACGCGCGCACTTCAAGGGTCTGGTTGACAAGGCTGTGGCCGACGTCGACTCTGGTGCCGTGAGTGACGGACCGACCGCCATGGCACGCCTACGCGCCGAGTTTGAGGCGCGGCCCGATTGACCTGTGCTGCTTACCAACTCACCCAAACCGCCGAGGAAGAGCTCGGCGAGATTCTGCAGTACATCGCGGAACGTGACGGCCGCCGACGAGCGCTCCACGTGCATGAGAAGTTCCTCGAGGCCTTCGACAACTTAGCGCGCGAACCGCACGTCGGTTTCAAACGCCCGCACTTGACTGGCGATCGCTTCTTGTGGTGGACGGTCTTTCGTTGGATCGTGATCTTCGATCCCGAAACATCTCCCCACGACGATCATGCGCGTGATTCACGGTGCGCGCGAGATCGATCAGATACTCGGCAAGGACGAGTGAGCAAGAGGATGATCCCGAACTCGAGCGACATCGCTAGCCGGCCGCGTTTCGAACTTCGGTGTCGGGATCGCGCAACGCCGCCTGGAGGCGGGCTGCGGCCCAGCCTTCGTCAGCGAACTCTCTAATCGCCTCGACAGCGATGCGTCGATTCCAAGGATTTGGCGATCGAGAGAGCCCCTCAAGAATCGCTTGGACGCCTGGCGTAGAGACACGCAGTGCGCCCAGCGCCCAAATCGGTTGCGATGGGTGTGCTGCTATCCATCGGCTTTGCTTCTCGTATTCTCGGACAATGACAGCCGTCGCTTGTCGAAAGAGCCTCTTGTGCTCGGGATAGCGATCGCAGAATCTTGCCAACGCTATAGCTGTGTGGAATCGGACGCCAGTCGATTCGTCTTCCGCTACAGCTCGACGCAGCGCATCGATGATCCGCTGCGCGTTCGCATCTTGCGCTTCGTCGTTGCCTATCGTGCGCAAGCCGAGACGTTTTGCCATTTCAATCCGTACGTCCGGATGCCCGTTGGCAAACGAATGCAAAGCATCATCAAGTTCGGCGTCGGAGACCGCTCTTAGATTTGGTTCGAAATAGACGTCCGACGGAGAGCTGGCAATGGCAACGGCTAGTACGGCGAATGCTGCTCCGACAATGACTCCAGTGCGGACCAGCTCACATCCAGGAGTTCTTTCCATTTACCGCCACCACCTCCTCCTCCACCACTACACCAATTGCTCGGCTTCTCGCATGGATCCCAGATGTATTCGCCGTTGTCTGGCTTAAAGTTGCCCCAGTCTAGCGGTGGGAAGCACGGATAACTGATCCGCGCTCTTCATTGGGATCGTCATGCCCCCAAAGGGCGATGTAGGAGTAGTCACTCTGAGGCTGTGCGGGGAGGTTCACCGTAATTGTCTTCGAATCGACAAACGTAAACGGGATTTGCGAGACCGATCCGTCGCTTGCCTATAACGAACTCCTTCTTGCCTGTGAATCAAGGCGATCGAGTCGCGTGGATCAACTGAGCGCCGCTCGTGGCGAGTGGCGGCTACGCCGCTTTCGGGTCGTCGCGAGTGCCGCAGGCTCAGGGTCCGTCAACGAGAAAGCGCCGAGAACGGTATCGCGCTGAACGCCCGCAAATGGGCCGCCCGCACCATGCGAGCGGCCCCGGAGGTTGCGGACGGGACATTCAGACTGAAATCTTTCAGACTGAATCAGAGTCCCCGATTCGCACTTTGAGCCTCGCCCACTTCGCTTAGGGCTTCCTTACGGGCCGCCAATTGCCCTTGTATTCCCGATTCTGTGCCGATGCCCGGGAATCTTGGGAATCGCAGGACTAAGGAAACTCTAAGATTGATCCGTGAGTATTGAGGAGAGGTCCATGCCGGGCCTTTCGGAAAGGATCAGCGATATGAGTTGCAGAGTCACTCTGTTCTTGGCCATCGGGTCACTTCTCGTTGCGGGCTGCGCGGTCATCGCGGAGACCGAGCGCGAGTCGCACGAACTCGAAGTCTCCATCGGGGATACGCCCGCCGCCGTGCGCGCCTCGATACAACGGCTGGTCGGTTCCGGCCAGGTGAAAGAAATTGATAAGGTCACCGAAGACGGCGTCACGTTCTACGAGGTCGAGTACACCAACACCGCGGGAACCGCCGAGGCGGCCATTGCCGCGAATGGCGAAGTGATGGCGTCCGAGGTCGCGATGGCGGCGACGACGCTCCCGGCGGCCACGCGGGCGGCCATCATGAGTCGCCATCCGTCGGCCACGGTTAAATCCGCGATGATTGAAACGGAGCGGACGTATGAAGTCGTAATCCAGACGCCCAACGGCATGCGCACGTTGGAAGTCACCACCGCCGGACACCTCATCGACGACGAAGCGGGCGACGACGACGACGGCAAGGATGACGACGACGACGACGACGACGATGACGACGACGATGACGACGACGATGACGACGACGATGACGACGACGATGACGACGACGATGATGACGACGACGACGACGACGAGGATGATCGCTAACCGCGCCTAGTCATGAAGGTCTTAGTCATTGAGGATTCCGCCCGGCTGCAGCGCTCGTTGCAGCACGGGCTGCATCGGTCGGGTTTCGCCGTCGATGTCGTGGGCGACGGCGAAGAGGGCTTGTCGTACGCCACGCATGGCAAGTACGACGCGATCGTGCTCGACCTGATGCTGCCCAAGATGGATGGCCTCACCATGCTGCGCCGGTTGCGCGAACGCGGGAGCGACGCGCATGTTCTGATCTTGTCCGCCAAAGATCAGGTCGACGAGCGCATCGAAGGCCTTCAGCTTGGGGCCGATGACTACCTAACGAAACCGTTCGCGTTCGAGGAATTGGTCGCGCGTCTTCAAGCGCTGGTTCGCCGGCGCTATGCGTCCAAGAGTCCGGCGCACGTCGTCGGCGAACTCTCGGTCGATACCGCCAAGCGCACCGTGCACGCAGCCGGCGAGTCGGTGGCGCTGACACGCAACGAGTACGCGGTGCTGGAGTACCTCATCACGCGACGGGGCCGCATCGTGGCGAAGACCGAGCTTCTCGATCACCTCTACGCCGGCGCGGGCCATGGGTCGGAGAACGCGGTCGAGGTGCTCATTCACCAACTGCGCAAGAAAGTGCAGGGCAACGGCCGCGCCGACGTGATTCAAACGCGTCGCGGGCTGGGATACGTGATCGAGTAGATGTATTCCATCCGGCGGCGCCTCGTGCTGGTTCTCGTGGCCGGCTTTGCGATTGTGATTGCGATTTCGGGGATTTTCCTCGATCGCGCACTCACGCGCCGCGTGATGGACGACTTCGATTCCACGCTCGTTTCGCGTGCGCGGGCCCTGACCGCCCTGATCGAGGGCGAAACGGGCGGCAAGATCGAGTTCGACTACCCCGACGGCTTGATGCCCGAGTTCGAACGCGCGGTGCACGCCGACCACTTTCAGATCTTTCTCAAAGGCGGCCGGTCGATCGCACGCTCGGCGCAACTCAAGGGCGACCTCGAACGCATGGACCTCGGCAACGCCGTCATGAGCGTGCGCGACGTGACGATGCCCGACGATCGTCCGGGGCGCATCCTCCAGATGACGTTTGTTCCCGGATCCGACCCCGAAGACGAGGAGGAGATCGCGCCGGCGGATGCCGGCCCCAAGCCTCCGGCGGTCACGCTCGTCGTGGCGCGCGGCCGCGAACCCGCGGACACAACGATCGCACAACTGCGATGGACGATGCTCGGTTTCGGCGCGCTCGCCGTCGCGCTTGCCACGTTGTTCGCATGGCGCGCATTGGCGCGGGGACTGCGCCCGTTGGACGCGATCGTGGATCAAGTGCAGCATCTCGATGCCGACAAACTGGACGCGCGGATCGCGTTGGACCCACGCCCCCGCGAGCTCGCTCCGGTTGTCGATCAGTTAAACGCGTTGCTCGAACGCCTGCGCGGTTCGTTCGACCGCGAGCGCCGCTTTAACGCGAACGTCGCGCACGAACTGCGCACGCCGATCGCCGAGTTGCGCTCGCTCGCCGAAGTCGGCGGCAAGTGGCCCGAAGACACCGATTCGGTCGTTGCCTTTTTCGGTGACGTCAACGATGTCGCCACGCGCATGGAAGCGACGATCGCCGATTTGCTCTTGCTCGCACGCTGCCAGGCCGGCGTCGAACGCACAACGTCAACGACCACCGATCTCAACGAGATCTTGTCGCAGACGTGGACGCGTCTCTCCGACGTCAAGGGTTCGCAAGCGGAGCGCTTTGAAAACGCGACGCCCGCGCCTCTCCTCGTTCAGTCCGACCCCGGCAAGCTGGCCATCGTCTTTCAAAACCTGTTGGGCAACGCGTTGAGCTACGCGACCCCGGCGACACCGATCGTCTGCGAAGCGAAACAAAACGGGTCCGGGCTCCGCATCGAGATCGCCAACCACGCCCCGCCGCTGGAACGGTCCGAACTTTCGCACCTTGCGGATCCGTTCTGGCGCAAGGACGAGGCGCGGTCGGCCTCCACACACGTCGGGCTCGGCCTCTCCGTCGTCTCCGCCGTGGCCGATTTGCTCGGATTGCGTCTCGATTTCGATCAGGACGAAGAGGGGCGTTTTAAGGTGGGACTGGAAGGTTGGAGCAGCCTAAAGCCCCGTTCTCTACACTCAGAGTCGGTCTAGGGGGCGCGCCCCGCCACGGAATCCCCATTCTCAGACGGAGCCGGGTCCTAAGCTAAACCAAAGGTTGCTAAGCAAAACTTCAGCCGTACCAACGAGGAGGTGACCAAGATGACGAGAACTTTCCCGCTGCTCTCGATTCTATTCCTCGGCCTTGTGGCCGGCTGCGACGGCGGCATCTTTCGCAGTAGCCTGGACGACGAGTTCGTCCTGCCGAATGGCGAGGAATTCGAGGTTCCCGGCGACACGGTCGAAGAGGACAACGAAGCGCCCACCCCGCCGACGCCGATCGGGCCCCCTGTGGATAACCCGACGCCGCCGGCCGCGAGCTTCGACGTCGGCGTCGATCACAAATTTTTCCCGCTCGCGCCCGGTCGCTTTTGGATCTTTGAAGGCACCAAGAACGACCAAGCGCGCCGCGACGAACTCAATGTGTTGAAAGAAACCGTGCTCATCGACGGCGTGGTCTGCACGGCGGTGCGTCAACATGTGTTCTTGGACGAAACGCTCGTCGAGATTTCGACGGAGTGGTACGCACAGGACTTGGACGGAAACGTCTGGAAGTTCGGCGAGGAGTCGCTGGAACTCGAGGACGGCGTGTTCCAAGTGAGCGCCGACTCCTGGACGGCGAACCAACCCGAAGCGCGCGCGTGGTTGCTGATGTCGGCGGAGCCCGCCGTGGGTGATGTATACGAAGGATTTCGCGGTGACGGCGAAGACATCTTCATCATCAGCCAAGTCGGCGTGACGGCGACCGGCCCGCTCGGAACCTACGCGGACTGCGCCGAAGCGGTCGAAAACCCCGAGGACCTAGAAGACAGCGACACGATTATCTATGCCCCCGAGCTGGGTATGGTGTCGGAAGCGAATCCGGACGGGCGCATCGATCTCGTGCAAGTCGGCATAAACGAGTAACTCTCTCACTCGCTCGAACAGCGTCGCCCCTTTGGTAGGCTCTGCCGCCATGGGGCGCGCGCTCACGTCCGGCGAGATCACGCTCGCCCGCACCGTCTTTGGTGACACGATTCGCTACGCGAGCGTGCGCGTTTGCCATCGTCGCTACGTGCTCTTCCAACCCTCCCACATCTCGATGGCGCCGAACGGAAAGATCTACGCGGTCGATCTCTACCGCGACGACTTCAGCGGCGCGAACCTGCGCATGCGCGCGCACTTCATCCACGAGATGACGCACGTCTGGCAAAAGCACAACCGCATCCTGTCGCCGAAAGTCGCGGCGGTGCGATTGTTCATCCGTTATCGGGCGCGCTACGGACGCGCGTACCGCTACACGCTCGACCCGAACCGCGATCTGCTGAGCTACAGCATGGAACAGCAGGCTTCCATCATCGAACACTACTTCGCCGGAGCGCGCGAGCCCGAGCGACTCGCGGTTCTTCGCAAGTTTCTCGACGACCCGAGCCACGGGAGCCGGACGAAACGGTGACGGATTCCAAAGCGATCCGTCGCGATGCGGCACGGGTGATCCTCGTCGATGCACGGGATCGGATTTTTCTCCACCACATCGTGGTGCCTGGGCGCGGAATCCCCGTGTGGATTACGCCGGGCGGCGGCGTGAACGAGGGCGAGAGCTACCACGACGCAGCAGTGCGTGAACTCTGGGAAGAAACGAGCATCCGCGTCACCGATCTTGGAGCGCCGGTCTGGAAGCGTCGCCACGTATTCGACATGAACGATGTTTGCTATGAGGCAATCGAGCGGTACTTCTTGTTGCGGGTCGATCGCGAGGACCCGCAACCGGCCGCGTTCGAGGAGCTCGAGGCGAGCTGCTATATCGGCGCGGCTTGGTGGACAGTGCCAGCCATTGAGGACTCCACTGAGACCTTTGCGCCACGAACGCTCGCGACTTGCCTGAGCGAACTGTTGCACAACGGCGCACCCGCTACGCCGGTCGACGTCGGCGTGTAAAACAAAAGAGGCCGCGAACTTGCGTTCGCGGCCTCAACTTCAGGGTGCGAGACTCAATGCTGCAAATCTCGGAATTTCTCGCTTTGTGTTCTATTCGTAGGTCTCGTCGTCGAGTCCTTCGAACACAAAGACGTCTTCCTCTTCTTCTAAAATTAGGTCATCGTCGGTTCCCGGTTCCTCCGCCGGCGCGGGCACGTTGACATGCACGATCTTCGGCTTTCGGTACGCCAGGAAGAACACGAGCAGAACGAGGATCAACGCAGCGGCGACGCCGATGGCGACCCACATCGCGCTGTTGGAACCTTCCGACTCTTTCATCTTTACGACTTCGACGTTCTTGACGACGGTGACCGTCTCGGGAACGCTGGCGGCAAGCGCCGTGACTTCCGGCGTAACCGTGACGCCTTTGGTCACAGCGGTCACGCGAAGTTTGGCACGCCACGCGCCGGGTGCGGCGTCTTGCGACGAGCGAACCGTCAGCGGAATGCGAACGGTCTTGTCGGCCGCGTCGATCGTGACTTTTTTGGGCAGCTCCACTTGCAGCCATGCGGGCCAATCACCGCGGTCGATGGCAAGGGACACTTCGGTGGGAACCGGAACCGCGGTCGCCGCGAGAACAACGGTCAACGTGCGCGTTTCGTCCTTTTTGAGGCCTTGGAGGCCACCCTCGACGGCCACGACCTGCACCGCTGCGCCCGCGACGTCAAGTCGAACGCGCACCGGGTTCGGCACGGTCGCGCCGGGCAAGCCGTCGGCTAAGCCGATCCGCAATGCGCCGACGTGCTTGCCGGGAACCGCGTCCGACACATGCCACTCGATCCCGATCGTCTGCAAGCCGCCCTGCAGTTTGATCGCGTTCGGTTCGCAACCCACGATCATGCCGGCCGCCTGCGGAAACGCGACCGCTAAGCGCATCGTCTTCCCGGCGAGATCCGGCGTCGCATCGACGACGAGCTTGGCCTGCGCCTTGCGATCGCTCTTCGAGATGCGCCCGGGGTTTGTCCAGGCTTCGAACTTGAGCGTCGAGGCCACAACGTTCCAGCGCATCGACACGTTGCCGATGAGGACACGGCGGTCGCCGCGCAACAAGAACGCCTGGTACACGGCCGACCGTGCGCCGAGCTTACTGTCGGCGGCCTTGAGCGTGAACGGCGCGACCAGCTTCCCGATCTTGAGCGAGAACACGCGCGGCTCCATCGACGTCGTCTCGTCCATCGCGACGAGTTCGAGCTGGTGCCCGTCGTGATGCTTGGCAACCGACATCTCCAGCGAGCCCTTCAGCGTGCGCGCGGCGGCTGCCGGCACGTCGCCGAGGTCGATCGTCGGGGGCAACAACAACGCGGCGGGCTTAGTGACCTTAAACGTGATCGGCAACTCGGCCGGCACGACGTCCACGCCCTTGGGCGCCGTGAACCGGAGACGGCCCGTGTACTCGCCGGCAGACACATCCGGCCCCACGTTCAGTTTCAGTTTCAGCGAGCTGCGATGGCGCACAAAGATCGACGGTTCGATCTCGGCGACCACGCCCTCGGGTAGATCCGACACCGCGACGTTGACCGCGATGCCCATGCGCGTTGCGATGTCGTCGGGGGTCAACGTCAACGTGGACGCGCCTGATTGACCCGCGAAGATGTTGCTGATCCGCACCTTGTCGGTGCCGATCGTCACCCGGCCGTTGCCGACCGTGTAGCGCACCGTGATCGCGCCGGGGTCGATCGCGATCCCGTCGCTCGAAAGCGATAGCGTGCCGGCGTACTTACCCGGCTTCGCATCTTCGGGCACGCGCAGCGTCACGCGCAGACTCGCGCGGCGGCTCGCGGGAATCGTCGCGCGCGGCAACGAAATCGCACCGTTGCCGTTGTCGGCAACCACGACGCTGACGTCGGGCGACATCGCGGCGGCATCGCGGTTGGGGATCAGCGCGATCTCGCGCGTCGCCGTCATGCCCGCGCCCATCCGCCCGAACTGGAGGACGGCGGCGCCCACGCTGATGCGGGGCTCGCCGATCCGCAGCGACATTTCGATCTCCGGCGTCTCCACCCAGTGCAACACGCCCTTGTCGGACGAGACTTTGAGCTTCACGCGCTCGGAGTAGTCCCCCGCCAACCCGTTCTCGCACGTGAGCTTCAGCTGGATGGGCGTCTGCGGCTTCGTCAGTTCGACCGAACTCGGCTCGAGCGCCAACTTCATGCCCCGCGGCAGGTTGCTCACATCGAGTTCGAAGTACAGGTTCTTGCCGATCCCGCCGTCGTCCGTGTTGGCCGTCAGTGTGAACTCCTGTTCCCACTTGCCCGGCTTGCGGGTCTCAAGTTTGACCGCGCTCGGCTGCACGCTCGAGTACGCCCAGTTGAGTGTCGGCAGATCGTCAAGCGAGATCGTGCGGCCCGCGCCGGTGCGCTCGAGCACATCGCGGAGCGTGTCGTCGGGTTCGCCGAAGTGGCCGTACCAGATGAACCAGTCGTCCACCTTGTGGAATTTCTTCTCTTCGAAAAAGTCGATGATTGCTGTGAGCGTCGGGCTGCGATGCCCGCGTCGCGTCAGTTGTTTTCCGTCCGAGATCAGGATGACGTGCCGACCATGCTCGGGGTTGCGCTCTTTGAACTTGCGCAAGACTTCGAGGCTCTTTTGGATGCCTTCGAAGAGGTACGTGTAGCTGTCGCGCGCGCGAATGCGTTCGATCGATTTGCGAATCTCGCCGCGCATCGTCTCGGCGCCGCCCGGTGTGTTCGGGACTTCGAATAGCATCGGCTCGTGCACGCCGGAACCGAACGGCACAAGCGCGACGCTGGTGCCCGGGTGAACGACCTTGCCTAAGATGTTAACGAGTAATTTGCGTGCGCGCGTCAGGCCTTGACGCTTGCGCATCGAGCCTGAAACGTCGAGCAAGAACACGACGTCCGTTCGGACGTTTTTGACCGCGCGCTTGTTCGCGTCGCTCGCGGGCTCTTGGTCCTGCGGCGTTGCCGGGACCGAGAGCGCGAGGAGCGCGACGAAGAGCAGCATGATTCGTGCGCGGATTCCGTGCATGGACAGAGCCTCCTTCCCCCGGCGAAGCGGGGTTTCCGCATCCCTATCGGCATGCGGGGGGACCTTTCCGAAGCGGATCCGACAAAGCGCACGACCAGCGTCGGGACGTCTCGATTTGAGACGGTCTTGGTGCGGCGGCCACCGCTTGGGTCCACTGCCGAAAACGCGCTAGCTGTGGTCGGCGAGGCGCTGGATTCGGTCTTTTTCGATCCAGTCGTACTTTTGCAGCAACTCGTGGGCACGGGCGAAGTGCGGGCGCGCGCCCTCGGGATCGCCGGCAGCCAGTTTCAGCTCCGCGATCTCTTCGTGCACAAACCCCTCGCCGCCCGGTTCCTCGCGCGCGTACTCGTCGAGCAGTTCTTCGTGGATCGGCAGCGCTTCGACTCCGCGTTCGAGAAAACGCAGTTGTTTCGCGACCGCCCATTTGGCGACCCGTTCGCCGGATCCGGTCTGGCGCTCTTTGTGCCACGCCCAACACTTCTCGTGGAGGGCAAGCGCCTCCGCGTAGTCGCCTTCCTCGTGGCTGTCCCATCCCATGTTGTTGTAAAGCGTCCCCAACCACCCGGTCGCGCGGGAGTCGCCGGATCGCTCCGCGTACTCCATCGCCGCTTCGTTCCACGGGCGTTTCTCACTCGGTTTCACGACGAGCGCGATCATGTGCGCCGCGTCGACCGCGAGCCCCGGGCGCGGAATCACGCGCCCCAGCTCCCACGCCTGGACAAACAGGGGATACGCGCGCGTCGGCTCGCCGCTGGATCGCAGCGTGCGCCCGCGCTCCAGGAGATAGCGCAGCCTCGCCACGGGCATCTCGTCGGTCAGCGCGGTCTCGACGCGATCCAGCTCCGCGTGCGCCTCCTCAAAGCGCCCCTGCAGCCCCATCGAACGAGCAAGCTGCGTTCGCACCTCAAGCAGATGGGGAAGATCGGCCGTCCCGTCGACCTCAACAAGATGCGCCCGAAAACGCTCCTCCGAAACAGCGGGCCGCGAAAAATCCCAAAGCGAAGAAAAGTCAAAAACCCCCACAAACAAAAACTACCAAAAGGGACGCCAAACGGGCCCCCCCAAACGGGACCAGGTCTCGCTTGTGGCGCGCATAAGTTTCTTTTGAGGCTTCGCTTATGGCGTCGGCGTGCGGGAATTTTCGCGCACATATCGGGAGCAGCGATACGGCCATCGGAGAACGTGATCGCGTTTCGTGGATGCATTCTCGCTATGGGAGCGGATTCCTCTCCACCGGCAGCGCGCAGTCCACAGGAGCGCGGTTTCGTTTGCGCGAAAAATCCCGCAGGCAAACGACATAAATAGCTTTCAAAAAGCAACTTACAACGCCCGAAAGCGAGACCTGGTCCCGCCTGGCTGGTCCCGCCTGGCTCCGTCCCGCCTGGCTCCACCTGGGCTGTCGCCTGGGGCTGGCGTGTGGTCGCGGGCGGGTTTGGCTTACGCGGTTGCTTGGGTCGTTTGGATCTTGATTTTGCCCGTTAGTGTTTTGTGGACGGGGCAGCGGTCGGCGATCTCGCTAAGGCGGTCTCTTTGTTCTTTGGTTAGGTCGCCTTCGAGGTGGAGCTTTCGTTCGATGTGCTCCACTTTCTCGCCGTCCTCTTCGATCTTTTGGCGCGTGAGATCGACGCTGGACTTGCGGAGCGGCCACTGCTTGCGTTCGGCGTACATGCGCAACGTCATCGTGGTGCAAGCACCCAATCCAGCCAACAAGAAGTCATGCGGCCCCGGCCCGCGATCGTTGCCGCCCAATGCCGTCGGTTCATCGGCGATCAACCGATGCGCGCCCACGACAATCTCGGCCGTGAACTTTCCGTCATCGGCCTCGGCAACCGTGACCACGTCGCGCGGAGCGGACTTCGGTGAGGGCGAAGCCGCGGCGCCGCGAGCATCTAAGTAGCGCGGCGCCCAAGCCGCGAGCATCGACGCGGCAAACTCCGCGTCTTCGGCACGCGTCAACATGTGGTCAGCGCCATCGAGCGAGACAAAACTCTTGGGGTGTTTGGCAGCCCCAAAGATGCGCGCGGCGTGGTCGTAGCCGACGACTTCGTCGAGCGGCGCATGCAAAACAAGAAGCGCGCGCTTCATCCCACCGATCGTCGCCGCGACATCTTGTCGTTCCAAGTCCGGCAAGAAACCGGGGTCCATGGCGAACGACCTTTCGCCAATGACAACGGTCGTGGCATCCGACATCAAGCGCTTCACATGCGCCGGATCAAACGGGCTACCGATCGTGGCCACGGCACGGCACTCGGGCACGCGCGCCGACGCGACCAGCACCGCCGTGCCCCCCAAGCTGTGCCCGAGCATGACGGCGGGCGCACGATGATGCGCGCGCAAAAAATCCGCGGCCGCCACAACGTCCGCAATGTTGCTCGAGAAGTTTGTGTTCCCGAAATCACCCTCGCTGTTGCCGAGGCCGGTGAAATCAAATCGCAACACGGCAAACCCGCGCCGACGCAGCCCACGACTGATCCGTGAGACGGCCGCCACATCTTTCGAGCAGGTAAAGCAGTGCGCAAACAAGACGTACGCGATGGGTCGCTGCGCCGGCATCTCCAAGCGCGCCGCCAGCTTCGCACCGTGGGCCCCGTCAAACTCGACGCGGATCGTTTTCTCGCTCATCGCGCCAGAATAGCCCGCCCCGCCCAGTATTAACGAGAATGGCTTATCATTCTCGTTTGGTATCGTCGATGCCGGAGCAGATTCACGTCATGGAACGCCGCACCCGCCAACGCGCCGCCCTAAAAGAGGCAATCGAGCAGGCCGCCCGCCCGCTGACCCCCCAAGAAATCTTGGCGGAGGCGCAGGACGCGGTCCCGGGTCTCGGCATCGCGACCGTCTATCGCAACATCAAAGCGCTCATGTCCGAGGGGTGGCTGCACAAAGTCGAAATGCCCGGCGGCGTCGATCGCTACGAGCGCGCCGGCCTCCACCATCACCACCACTTCCATTGCCAGGAGTGCGACCGCGTATTCGACGTCGAGGGCTGCCCGGGCAACGTCGAGAGTTTGGCCCCGCCGGGGTTCCAGGTCGCCTCGCACGAAATCGTTCTCTATGGCCGCTGCGCCACTTGCAGCTCCTAATTCGCCATGTCGCCGACCACACTCGTTGCGATCTACGCCCTGAGCGTAACCATCGTCGCCTTCCTCGGCGGCTCCCTGCCGCGCTTTGTACGACTGACCCACACGCGCATGCAGGTGGTGATCAGCCTCGTCGGCGGCCTGATGCTCGGCGTGAGCCTGTTCCACATGCTCCCGCACGCAACGGCTATGGTCCGCAGCATCGACCGGGCGATCTTGTGGTTCGTGTTCGGCCTGCTGGGCATGTTTTTTATGCTCCGCGCATTCCATTTCCATAACCACGGGCTTTTAGAGGAGCCGGAAGCCGAGGACCAAGGCGCTTGCGCCAACCATGGCCACGGTGCGCACGCCCACGACCATGGCCCGGAGCCGAGCCACGCTCACGACGCGCCGCGGTCACGCATGGGCTGGCTCGGTCTGACGATCGGCCTCGGGATCCACACGATCCTGGATGGCATCGCGCTCTCGGCCGCCGTCGTCGCGGAGTCCACGCACTCCAAAACCGCGGGCCTAGGCACGTTTTTGGCGATTGTGCTCCACAAGCCGCTGGATGCTCTGGCGATCACCGCGCTCCTCCGCCGGGCTGGCGAGAGCGGACGCACGATCCTGTTCGCCAACCTGGGTTTTGCGCTTTTGGTCCCGGCAGGCGCCGCCGCGTTCCTGATCGGCGCCGACGCGACCCCCGGGCCCGCCGTCGGCTGCGCGCTGGCGCTCTCGGGCGGCGTGTTTTTGTGTATCGCGCTCAGTGATCTCCTGCCCGAGGTCCAGTTTCACTCCCACGACCGCCTCAAGCTGTCGTTCGCGCTTCTTTTGGGAGTAGCGCTGGCCTACGGCATCATTTTCCTTGAAGACGGCGCCCACAGCGTCCCCGCCGACCACCCGTTCCTACGCCTCGGCGACCGCTAGCAGCCCGTCGAAAAAGTCACATGGGCTACGAGCGGGCCTCGGAGCCGATCTCTGCGTCGCCAATCCTCGCTGTAGCCTTGCTACAGCTGCGGTTCGCTCCTGGATCTCAGCTCCGATTCCTCGCTCTCGCTATTCCAAGCACTTCTTCAACGGGCTGCTAGTCTCCGGGGCGGGATTGCGTTTTTTTTGCCAGCCGTACAATCCACCGCGATCGGGCCGCCGCATCGAAGCGCCGCGCTCGCAGGAGAACCGAGATGAACCGACTTGCTTTAACCACCCTCGCAGGCCTCTTCCTCATCCTAGGCGTGGACCGCTTCGCCGCCGCACACTGTGAAGTGCCGTGCGGAATCTACGGCGACCAGCTGCGCTTTGAAGGCATGCTCGAAGACACGGCCACGATCGAGAAAGCCATCAAGCAGATCAACGAACTCTCCAAGGGCCAAGGCGGCACCCTCGGCGTGAACCAGGGCGTTCGATGGGTGATGACCAAAGAGACGCACGCGACGTCGATCCAAGGCGTCATCGCGCAATACTTCATGACGCAGCGCCTCAAGCCCGCGGATCCTGCCGACGCGGCGGCGTGGGGCAAGTATGTGGATAAGCTCACGAAGGCGCACGCGGTGATGCGCAACGCCATGAAGTCGAAGCAAAGCGTCGATGGGGCCAGCGCCGAGACGCTGCGCGCATCGATCCTCGCCTTCCACAAAGCGTACGAGGCCAAGTAGCCGCTCCATTTCCGAGTTTGAACCGACCGAATCTTTAGACATGACAAAGCGCCTCGTCATCGTGGAATCCCCGACCAAGGCCAAGACGCTGAAGCGTTTCTTGGGCGACGACTACCTCGTGGAATCCAGCATCGGACACGTCCGTGACCTCCCGGCCAACGCCGCGGAGATCCCCGAGAAACTGAAAAAAGAAGCGTGGGCGCGGCTTGGCGTGAATATCGCCGAGGACTTCGAACCGCTCTACGTCGTCTCGGCCGAAAAGAAAAAACACGTCACCGCCTTGAAGCGGCTCTTAAAAGACGCAGATGAACTCCTCCTCGCGACGGATGAAGACCGCGAAGGGGAGGCCATCAGCTGGCACCTGTTGGAGCTTTTAAAGCCCAAGGTGCCCGTGCGGCGCATGGTGTTTCACGAGATCACGAAGCAGGCGGTTCTGCATTCGATCGAAAACACGCGCGAGATCGACCAAAACCTCGTCAACGCGCAGGAAGCGCGCCGCATCATCGACCGCTTGTACGGCTACGAGGTCTCGCCGATCCTGTGGCGCAAGATCGCGCCCCGCCTCAGCGCGGGCCGCGTGCAAAGCGTCGCGATTCGCATCATCGTCGAACGCGAGATGGACCGCATGCGTTTCCACGCGGCGCACTACTGGGATCTAAAAGCCGTCTTCGAGACGGAGAAAAAAGAAACGTTCCCCGCGCGCCTTGTCACGTTGAACGGCAAGCGGCTGATCACCGGTAAGGACTTCGACCCCGACACCGGCAAGCCGAAAAAATCGGGGCTCGCGCTGCTCGATGGCGAGGCGGCGCAGTCGTTACGGACCGCGCTCGACAACGCGCAGTTCCGCATCGCGTCCGCCGAAGAGAAGCCGTTCACGCGGTCTCCCACTCCGCCGTTTACGACATCGACGCTGCAGCAGGAAGGTCACCGCAAGCTTCGTTTCGACGCTAAGCGCACGATGCGCGCGGCGCAACGCCTGTACGAAAACGGTTTTATCACCTACATGCGTACCGACTCGGTGGCGCTGTCCAGCGAGGCGATTCGCCTGACGCGCGAAGCCGTGACCAAGACGTACGGCGCATCGTTTCTGCCCGACACGCCGCGCACCTACAAGACGAAGGTGAAGAACGCCCAGGAGGCGCACGAAGCGATTCGTCCCGCCGGCGCGGCCATCGCACCGGTTACGGAAGTGTCGAAAAAACTTGGCGGCGACGAAGCCAAGGTCTATGAACTCATCTGGAAGCGCACCATGGCGTGTCAGATGAAAAACGCGTCGGGACGTCGCATGGCGTTGCGCGTCGCGGGCGCGGCCGCCGGCCAGGAAGCCGTCTTCCAAGCCAACGGCACCGTGATTGATTTCCCGGGCTTCTTGCGAGCGTATGTTGAAGGTTCGGACGATCCCGATGCGGCCTTGTCGGACCGCGAGACGATCCTGCCGGCCGTCGCGGCGGGCGACAGCGTCCGCCCCGACGAGATCAAGACCGAGGACCACGTTACGTCGCCGCCCGCGCGCCTCACGGAAGCGACGCTGGTGAAGACGCTCGAGGAATCGGGCATCGGACGTCCGAGCACGTACGCGTCGATCATCGACACGATTCAACGGCGCGAGTACACGTTCAAGAAGGGAACCGCACTCGTCCCGACGTTTACCGCGTTTGCCGTGGTGCGTTTGATGCGCGAGCACCTGACCGATTTGATCGACCCCGCGTTTACGGCGCGGATGGAAGATCGACTCGACCAGATTTCGCGCGGCGAGTACGAGACGCTGCCGTACCTCAAGGAGTTCTATCACGGCAACGGTTCGCCCGGCCTGCGACCGCTTCTCGACCAAAAGGTGGAGAGCATCGACCCGCGCGAAGTGTGTTCGATTCCGATCGGCAAGAGTCCCGACGGCCACGATGTTGTGATCCGTGTCGGCCGCTACGGTCCGTTCCTGCAATGCGACGAGACGACCGCGCCGATCCCCGACCAGACTTGCCCCGACGAGCTCACGCTCGAACGCGCGATGGAGCTGATCGCGGCAGGCGCGCAGGCGGACACGCCGATCGGAACGCACCCCGAAACGAGCGAGCCGATCTACGTCAAGACCGGGCGGTACGGGCCTTACGTCCAACTCGGCGATCCCGATCCCGACGACAAGAAGAAAAAACCCAAGATGGTGTCTTTGCTCAAGAGCATGACGCCGGACTCGCTCACGTTTGATGTCGCGTTGCAGCTCTTGGCGCTGCCGCGCACGGTCGGCCAGGACGCGGCGGGCGTAGATATCGTCGCTTACAACGGACGGTATGGGCCCTACATCAAGCGCGGAGACGACACGCGCAGCTTGACGCCCGAAGACGATCTTTTGACGCTCGGACTCGACCGCTGCCTCGCGCTGCTCGCGCAAGAAAAAGCGAGCGGCTTTCGTCGCCAACCGGCATCGATCAAGGTGTTTGAAAAAGTCGAAGCCGCCGGCGGCGCGGACATCAAGCTGCTGAAGGGTCGTTACGGTCCGTACGTCACCGACGGCGAAACGAATGCGTCCTTGCCGCGCGACTACGCCGATCCCGAAAAGCTAACCGTCGAAGAAGCTCTGGAACTCATCGCCGCACGTCGCGCGAAGGGGCCGAGCAAGAAGAAGAAGAAAAAGAAAACGGCCAAGAAAAAGACCACGAAAAAAGCGGCGAAGAAGAAGACCGCCAAAAAGACCACCAAGAAAAAGGTGACCAAAAAGGCGGCCAAAAAAACGACCAAGAAGACGGCCACCAAGGCGGCGAAAGAGGCCGACTCTTGACGAACCCGCGGGCCGGCTTGTTACGCGAGTGGCTCGCAGAGCGCGCCGTCGCCGACGCGTTGGCGTGGTTGGACGAAAAACACGGAGCGATCGCGGACGGCGCTCCGGACAGCGTGTTTTTCATGAACTACTCGGCGGCCTCGCGTCGCTTTGATCGCACGCCGCTCGCGCTTGACGAATCCGCATTGCGCGCAGCCGACGCGGCGGTCCCCGGTTGGCGCCCGCAAGCATGGGAGATGATGCACACGGCGCGCGCCGTGCTCCTGTGCGCGCTACCCGATGGAGAGGCCTTCGCGCCCACCATCGACAAGCTGCTCGACGCCGCCGACATCGGCGAACAGATCGCGGCGTATCAAGCGCTGCCGCTGCTCACACAACCGACTCGGCTGGTCGCGCGCGCCCGCGAAGGAACGCGCACCAACATCACGGCCGTCTTTCAAGCCATCGCGCACAACAACCCGTTTGCGCGCGACCACTTCGAAGAAGCGCCGTGGAATCAGATGGTCTTGAAGGCCTTGTTTGTCGGCGTGCCGCTCGCGCCGATCGTGGGCTTGGACGAGCGAGCTAACGCGGCGTTGATGCGCATGCTCTGCGACTACGCACACGAGCGCTGGGCGGCGGGCCGCGTTGTGAGCCCGGAACTTTGGCGTTGCGTGGGACCACATGCCGACGACGATGCCATTCGCGACTTGGCGCGTGTCCTCGCGCAGGGCGACGACGATGCGCGCGCGGCGGCCGCGCTGGCGTTGCGGACCTCCCCCCATTCCCGCGCGGCCGAACTTTTATCCAAACACAAAGAGCTCGCGTCCGTTAGCCGTTCGTGGAACGACTTCGCCTAGCTCCGAAAGCGCCATGTATCTAGACCCGCACGTCCACGCCGTTTCGCGCACGACCGACGACTATCAAGCCATGGCCGCGGCGGGCGTGGTGGCGATCATCGAGCCCGCATTTTGGCTCGGCCAGCCGCGCACCAACGTCGGATCGTTTCAGGACTACTTCTCGATGCTGGTCGGGTGGGAGCGCTTTCGCGCGTCGCAGTTCGGTATTCGCCACTACTGCGCGATCGGCCTCAACAGCAAAGAGGCCAACAACGAAGCGCTCGCCGAAGAAGTGATCGACTTGCTCCCGCGTTACCTCGCCAAAGAGGGTGTCGTCGCGGTCGGCGAGATCGGATACGACGATATGAGTGCGTTGGAAGAGAAGTACTTCCGCATCCAGTTGGATCTGGCAAAAGAAGTCGATCTACCCGTGATGATTCACACGCCGCACCGCAACAAGAAAGAGGGCACGTCGCGCTCGATGTCGGTGTGCGAAGAGCACGGCCTCGCGCCGGGTACCGTCGTTGTCGATCACAACAACGAAGAGACCGTGAAAGAAGTGCTCGATCGCGGGTTCTGGGCCGCGTTCACGATCTACCCGCACACGAAGATGGGCAGCGAACGCATGGTCGAGATCGTCAAGCAGTACGGTCCCGAGCGCATCATCGTTGACTCCGCCGCCGACTGGGGCGTGTCGGATCCGCTCGCTGTGCCGAAGACCGCCGCGTTAATGAAAGCGCGCGGCCTAAGCGACGAAGCGATCTCAAAAGTCACGTACCAAAACGCGCTCGACGCCTACGGCCAAAGCGGCCAGATCCGCGCCGGCGATTGGCTGGACGCCGCCGCGGTCGATCCGACCGAGAAGTTCGAAGGCAGCGGTGTGTTACGCGGCGGGCAGCCGCCGCAAGTCGGGAAGTTGGGAAACACACCCATGCCCGATCCCGGATCCGATAACCTGATCGTATGATCCGCCGCCGGCTTCTGATCGCGTTGGTGCTTTTGACGGCCCCGCGCGCGGCGCACTCGGAGTTTCAGCCGGGCGTCATCATCGGAACGTATACGCTGCGACCGGATGGCGTCGTCGACGGCGACACGTTGCGCGTCACCGGACTCAAGCGTTCCATTCGCGTGCTCTCGCTCGACACCGAAGAAACGCACGGCGAGCTCACGAAAAAACAGCGCGCGTTGATGACGACTGACTTCGCGGCGTATTGCAAAGAGATGCAAGGTGACGCGCCGCTACCGCGCAAGTACCCGACACCGGCGGGCCAGCTGGCATCGAAGTTCGCGAAGTCGATTCTGAAAGCGGGCGACCGCGTGGTGCTCGAGAAGGACGATCCGAACGCGTCATCGAAGGGTTCGTACGGCCGCACGATCGCCCACGTGTTCATCGTTTCCGAAAACGGCAAGCGTTGGTTGTTCGCCGAGCGCATGATTCGCTCCGGCCATTCGCCGTACTACATGAAGTACGGCCGCTCCAAAAGGTTCGACAAACAGCTCCGAGCGGCGCAGGCCGACGCCCGAAAAAACAAACGTGGCATCTGGGCGGACGGCGCGCAGTGCTATCCCCGCTACGGCACGATTCTGGCGTGGTGGGAGCGACGCGCAAAAGCGTTGGACTGGTACGGCGCCCAACAGAAAGCAAACAAGGCGCCGATCCAAGTGGGATCGAAGAACGCGATCCGCAAACTCTCACGGCGCGTCGATAAACCAGACCCCGTAGCGGTGTTCGGGCTGATCGACGACAAGGACAAAGACGCCATCCGCGAGCACGCGAACGGCGCCACGCTACGTATCGGCGGCCAACGCTACATCGAAGTCGAAGTAGTCGGGAAAGAACTCGCGGCCCAGCTCAAACTCAAGCAGTTGTTAGGCGAGCTCATCGCCGTCCAAGGCCCGCTCGACCGAAAAGGCAACAAGCTCAATGAACGACTGCGCTACATGCGCATCGTCGTCACAAGAGCCGAGCAACTTCAAACGCCCGGCGCACCGATCACCGCCAAGCGATAGGCACGCCTGAATAGGGACCAGGTCCCGCTCCTTACCGCCCTAAGAGCTTTTGGGCTTATCGGTTATGAACATCGAGTGCGGGATCTGGGGCGCCGTTCTCCGAGCGCTGCTGTCCGGCTCCGCCGAAGCGGACCACATGACAGCGCCTTGTCACGCGGCCCCACCGGGCCTAAAAGGGGAAGCGCCCGGCAACCATCGAGCCGGGGCCCACCGCGACCCAGACAGAAAAATGCGGCACACTTGTCAACATCGCTTGGCGCCATTCGTCCTATGGGTGAACGCGTTGCTCCGCGTTCGCGAACCAGACACAGATCCATTCGGCCACAAACACTGGAGGAAATCGCCATGTCCAAGTTTGCATTCCTACTCAATCACGCTCCCGATCGTTACTCGAGCCTGTCCGAAGACAGCGCGATGGCGATCTTTAAAGACTACATGGAGTGGATGCAGGGAGCTGCCAAGAGCGGCGTCTGCGACGGAGGCTACAAGCTGTCTGAAGGTCCGGGCAAGATCGTGTCAAGTAAGGGTGGAGGATTCACGGTCCACGAGAGCCCGTTCGCCGAACTAACAGAAGTGTTGGGCGGCATCATGGTCGTGAACGCCCCGGACTTCGACGCGGCGATCGAGATCGCGAAGGCCCACCCCCACCTCGTCCACAACCAGTCCATCGAAATCCGTCAGCTCGATGGCGAATAGACACGAGAAGCGCGACGGCGAGACGCGCCGCGTTCTCAACCGTTTTGTCCGACGCGAGCGAGGTCGGCTTATCGCCGGCCTCGTGAGCCGTCTCGGCGGCAACAACGTCGAACTCGCCGAAGATGTCGCACAGGAAGCGATGCTCAAGGCTCTGGGCGTGTGGCCGTTTGAGGGGATTCCCGAAGCTCCGGGAGCTTGGCTGCTCCGCGTCGCGCGCAACTGCGCCATTGACCGCCTCCGGCGTGAACAGAGAGAACTGCTCTACGACGAGTCCATCCACGGACGCTGGGCGCCGCCGGAAACACCGACGGATCCCGATCGAAGTTCGGATCCCGAAGTGCAGTTGATGCTGTTGTGCTGTCACGACGAGCTCGACCAAACGCATCAGCTGATTCTCACCCTGCGTGTCGTGAACGGTTTCACCGCGCGGGAGATCGGCGACCTGTTCTTGTCGTCGGAAAGCGCCGTCGCGCAACGTCTTTCGCGCGCCAAACGGAAGCTGAGACAGCTCGGCCCGACGCTTGCGACTCCGCTCACTAACGAGGTCGTGCGAGCCAGGCTGGAAACCGTGCTGCGCGTCGTCTATCTCATGTTCAGCCTCGGGTACGCCCCGCGACGCGGCGGCGAACTCATCCGTCGCGACGTCGCGGACGAGGCGCTGCGCCTTGCTCGCGACCTCGCGAACAACGACGCGACAACGTCGCCCGCCGCCCACGCGCTGGCCGCCCTTCTTTGCTTTCAGGCATCCCGATTCGATGCCCGCACCGCCGCCGACGGCGCGCCGGTCTTGCTCAGAGACCAAGATCCCGAGAAGTGGGATCGGCGTCTGATCGACGACGGGCTTTGTTTCATGCGAACGTCGATGGCGGGCGAGCTGACCCGCTATCACGTGGAGGCGGGCATCGCCTCGTGCTACGCGGTCGCGCCGAGCTGGGACAAGATCGACTGGCAGGCGGTCCTGACCTACTACGACCAGCTCCTGGAGCTCACCGATTCGCCCGTTGTTGCAATCAACCGGAGCGTCGCCGAAGCGTTCTCCGGCGCGCCCGGACAAGCTCTCGCGCGTCTCGATTCGCTGGCCGCCAATGCAGCGGTTGATCGATATGCCCCCTACCACATCGCCAGGGCTGAAATCTTGAGGCTCCAGCGGAGGCGGGCGGAGTCACGGGCCAGCTACCGAACAGCGATCGAATGCGGAACCTCCGCGCCGGTCATGCGGCATCTTGAAAACCGACTCGCAAGCAATCTTTAAAGACAACCGACCATGAATCACCTGACGACCACGATTGAGTACGACGACCTCCCGGGCGGCGCCGCCGAAGCGATCGCCGAGATTCGAGATACGTTTCCAGGCCCGGTGCCGGATCCGATCCGGCTGCACGCCATTGCACCGCGCGCGCTCGAAGCGTATTGGCACATGAGTAAGGCCGTTTATTTTTCGGGGAATCACTTCGACCGGGAAGACAAAGACATCATTGCGAGCGGCGTTTCGGCCAGCAACGGCTGCTCGTATTGTCTCGAGGCGCACGCCGGCTTAGTCAGAATGGCGGACCGCGAATCCGGCAACGGTATGGCCGCCGACGACGCTGGACGCATCGCCGACGTTCGACGACGCCGCCTCTTTCTGTGGGCGCGCGCCACGATGCGCCCCGATGCGTCGGAAGTCAGGCACCCACCGTTCGTCGCGCCACAGGCGGCGGAGGTGATTGGCGTCGCGCTCATGTTTCACTACACCAACCGGCTCGTGAACATCTTCATGCCCGACTCGCCGATTCAGCTGCCGCCAATCCCGGGTTTGAAACGCCTCGTGATGTGGCTCGCGCGGCCGCAGTTACGTCGGCTCGCCACGCGGGAGCAGCCGCGTCCGCTCCCGCAATCCGGACTGCCTAGTGCGGACTTTTCTTGGGCCGAACGAGACGCCGTCATCCACAGTAGTTTTTCGGCGTTTGACCGCGTGATCACCCAAATGGGATCGGTGGTCGCAAGCGATCGCTGCCGAGCGGTCGTGCTCCGTGCGCTGCAGGCTTGGCGCGGAACCGACGGCGCCCACAGCACCGACTGGATCGAGCAACAGATCTCGGCACTCCCGCCCGAAGACCAGGCCGCCGGACGTCTGGCGATGCGCTGCGCGATCGCGTCACGCGAGGTCACCAAACATGACATCGACCAATATCAACACGACCGCCCCGGCGACGGCTCCCTCGTCCGGCTGTTGATGTGGTCATCGTTTCAGGCCACGAAACGAGTCGGTTCGTGGCTATGGGCTTCCGCCGACTGCCCCGCTCCCTAGCATCGTTGCGCTCGCGCGTGTGGACACGCCTTAGTCGCGAGCGCGGTCGATGCGGAACGAGGCCACGAACGGTAGATGATCGGAAACGGTCGCCCGGTAGCGTTCGCGGCCGATGTCCATGCTCCAGTGCATCGGAAACAACCGCAGGCTGCCACGGATGTACTCCGTGCTATAGGTGCGGCTGATCGCAAAGCCGTCGAGTAGGTTGGCGCGGCCCGCTTCCAAGATGTGCGAGAAGCGCGCTTGCAGATCCCACGACGACAAAAAGTCCATTTCGTCGGCGCCGCCCAGGTGATGGAAGTTGCTTACGTCCTGGCCGGGAATCATGTTGAAGTCGCCAACGAGCAAAATATCCTCGCGGCTCTGCGCGCGCTGGTCGGTGATGAACTGACCGACGACTTTGCACTGTTCGTCGCGCACGGCTTGCTGGGCGGCGCCGCGTCCGGACTTGAGGTGCACGACGATAAGAGTGAAATCGAACTTGCCGATTTCCATTTCGACGACCAGCGCTTTGCGCCGCGCCGGATCGCCGAGATCGGAGCCGGCCAAAAAGCGCGCGTTGTTGGCAGTCACGCCATGTTTGTAGAGCACGCCGACGTTGAGGTCGTTGGCCTGCGGCAACAAAACAGCGTCGTAGTGAACGTTCTTGGCCGCCAAGCCCGCCTGAATGTCGGCCAGCACAGAGTCAGGGTTGACCTCAACAAGAGCGACAACCTCAGCATCCAGAAGCGCCAGCCCCTCCACCTGCCGAGCAACACGATCCGCAGGAATCCCACCAAAACCAGCCAAGTTCCACGCCGCAACCGAAGCAGTCGAACGATCAAAATGACAGACCATGACAGCCCCCTTTCCCCCCGCAGTTTACTGAATGGCAACGAAACTTTGCGCGTCAACTTGACGCGCCGCCACGGGAACCAGCCACGGGACCAGGTCCCGCCCATTCTCGCCCTAAGCGACTGTCATTCTTGATCTTGCGACATGCGAGTGCGGGATTTTTCCCGCAGAATCAGCGGATCTGAGGACTGCCCGTCCGCGCGCGATTGGGCCGCATGCCCCGCAGAACACGCGTTTCCGGGCATTTGAGACAATTACGACAGTGACCTGTCACTGGGGCACGAGGTCCGGTTTGCGGTGAAATTCCCGCAACGACACGCCACAACCCGCTATCGAATAAGGTCTTAGAGTGGCCGGGGGCGGGACCTGGTCCCGCCTCCTCTTTCAGTCTACTTGATCTCGATTACGGTCGTCGCGCCCGCGACTACATCTACGGACCCTTCCACAGATCCAAGAAGTTCTGTCGTAGCGGACCATCGGTACGTTCCCGGAGGAAGCCCGTGATACTCGAATCGCTGCCGCCGGTCACGTCGAGCGTCCACCCAGTCGTTCGATTCGCGTAGACCAAAGTATTCGACCACCCCGCTCAATGACTGGACCGCAACGGAGCCCGTCCCCGGCGCGACAGAAACCACGATGTTTTGCCGCAACGGGAACGTTCGATCGCTCCCGATCGGCTCGTGGACAGAGAGCTCGAACTCGCTCGGCCACAACAACCATGACCGCTTGACCGCGATTTGAAACATCGAGCGCTCGAAGTTCCGTTTCCTAACGAATATAAGCAAAAACGGGTCTATTTTCGTTAACACAGGACCAGTGGTCGCCTGGATGTTGGGAGCAAACAGCGGCGTGCCACGCTCGTCGACCAGTCGAACGGTCACGTGTGTCCATTGGTCCGGAGCGACAGCCTCCACGACCATCGGTTCATCACCGACGCGTCCACTCCATATGACCTCGTCGGCAAGTTGTATCTCTGCGTGTCCTGAAAAAATCCACCGAGCGCTCTCCGCGAATGGTCGCCAACGTCCAACCCGGTCCGTGAAACCGCTCGTTATGTGGTCACTCTCCGTACCCATCATCAAAAGCGCGAACGCCACAGGATTTCGGTCGCGATCCAAGACGCGGATTTCGAACGAACTGCTGTACGTGAGCCGAACCGTAGTCGGTGATTGGTGCGACCGAGGAAGGACAACCGCAGACCGCAAACCGATCCAACGCCCCTTTCCCATCGAGATAGGCCTGCAACCAACCCGTAACTCCTCGGAGTCGGATCCCATGGCGACGACACGCCCCCGATTGTCCGTGTAGTCGATCACCGACGCGTACGAGACGGCGTGGCCTCCGGGTAGCGATTCACCCTCCGGGGTTTGCATCTGCACGACGACTTGCTTCGCAGCGGGCGTCAGCCGCAGTTCGATGGGCAACTGCGGCTTGAACACTTCGCCCTCCCACCGAACTGGAACATGATGCGCCAGTCGCGCTTGCAATACTGACGCACCAACGACGCCCGTCAGCTCGAACTCTAAGTCCGCAGAGACAGAAACTTCGCGGCGGCCGAATTCGCCCTCCGGCCATGCGTTGCACGTTGCGCGAAGGCGAACGTCGGAAGCGTGTACGCCAGTGATCCCTACGATTTTTCCTCGGAGTGTGAACACCGGTACGCGAAGAGTCGCGACTTCGTTACTGCGCATCGGTTGCGCAACGCTCGCGCGGTCTCCTTGTACGGACACCGCTCGAACGAATGCCGAACCCGACCACTCCCGCGGCACATGAACCGTGGCCGCGCCCGCGGCGTTCGTGGTCGCACGCCGTATGTCCCGGCTTACAAAGTACGGAGGGGCCGATCGACGCAGAGCCACTTCCACGGCTGCGCCGATCGCCGGCTCGCCCTCGGCCGTTTCCACGCGCACGACGAACGCCGTTCGATCCGGGTGTTCGGAATCAGGACTCGCAAGCGTCGGCGGCTGCCGCTCCGCGGCCCGTTGGTTCGTCGACGCGGAGGATGGAACGCGCCGGCTGAAGGCGCCTCGGAAAGCGGACTCGTCCCGCCCCACCCAAAACCAAAGCGCGACCACCAAAATGACGGGCGCAACGGCGAGGCGCTTCATCGCACTACAGCGCCGCTTGCTTCTTCAGCCGTCCTACCAGCGCCGCCACGCCCACCGTTCGGTTCATGCGCAACACTTTGTGCAAGCCCAGTTTTTCGACCAGGTTGCTGGGGACTGCGTCCAGCTCTTCTTGCGTGCAGCCGTCCAACGCTTTCACCAAGATGCCGCCGATGCCGGCGATTGTCGGCGCTTCTTCGGCCACGCCGATGTGTGGGTGGATGCGACCTTCGTCGTCGCGATCCACCCACAAAAAGACCGGCGTCATGCACTCATGGATGCGACCCGCGCCCGCTTCCATCAACTTCTGATAGTGATCGGGAAGCTTGGGGAGCTTCCTGGAGTAATCCAACAAGAGCTCCAGCCGCATTTGCGGTTCGACTCCCGAAAACAGATCGATGATTTCGTCCAGCGCGGCCGACATGACGTTCCCTCGGTGCTACTTTTCGATCGGGAGCCCGACCGAGTTGCCCCATTCGGTCCACGAACCGTCGTAGTTCTGCACGTTTTTGAATCCGAGCAAGTACTTCAACACAAACCAGGTGTGGCTGGAACGCTCGCCGATGCGGCAATACGCAACCATCGGCTCGTCCGACTTGAGTCCCTGCTCTTGTAGGTAGAGCGCTTCCAAGCCCGCGCGGTTCTTAAACGTGCCGTCTTCATCGACGGCGCGCGACCACGGCACGTTGCTCGCGCCAGGGATGTGCCCACCGCGCAACACGCCCTCCTGCGGGTAGTCCGGCATGTGCGTCTTCTCGCCCGAGAACTCCTCCGGCGAACGCACGTCGACCAACTGGCCCTTGCGCTCGATGTGATGGCGCACCTCGTCACGGAACGCGCGGATCGAACGATCCTGCGGCTGCGCCACATAGTCGCGCTGCGCGTACGTCGGCTTCTCGGTGCTCACGGCGCGATTTTCGTCCATCCACTTTTTGCGGCCGCCGTCCATGATGCGGCAGTTCTCGTGGCCAAACAGCTTGAACACCCAAAGCGCGTAGCACGCCCACCAGTTGCTCTTGTCGCCGTAGAACACAACGGTCGTGTCGTTGCCGATCCCGTTCTTGGCGCAAAGCGCAGCGAACCGTTCGTGGCTGATGTAGTCGCGCACGATCGGGTCGTTGAGGTCGTCGATCCAGTCGATCTTGACCGACTCCGGCACGTGACCGGTATCGTAGAGAAGCACGTCCTCGTCGGACTCGACGATACGAATGTTTTTCGTGTCGGAACGGTGCTCGTCGACCCATGCCGTCGAGACCAGCATCTCCGGGTGCGTGTATTCGTTACTCATGTGAACCCCCTGAGTTGGCTCCGCGAGAACAACTCCCGTGGAACGACTTCTCCAAACGCAGGATCTCATTCTAGCCTGCAGGAATTCCGCCGCGAATTCCGAACTCGTTCGATTTGGGTTAGATTCGAGACCTATGAGCGGGTTTTCGATTCGGGGCGGTCGCGTGGTGTCGGCCGACGGCGTGGTGGAGCGCGATCTCTTTGTGCGCGACGGCAAAATCGTCGCTGGCGACGAAGGGAGCGCGTTTGCCGAGAGCATCGACGCAACCGGCAAGCTGATTTTTCCGGGCTTGATCGATACGCAGGTGCACTTTCGCGAACCGGGCGCCGAGCACAAGGAAGACCTCGCGTCGGGCTCACTGGCGGCGATTGCCGGCGGCGTGACCACGTTTTTCGAGATGCCGAATACGAATCCGCCGACGACGACGCCGGAAGCGCTCGCGGACAAACTACGCCGTTGCGAGGGGCGCGCCTGGAGCGACCACGCATTTTTCCTGGGCGCGACCGAGGACAACGTTGATTCCCTCGACGAGTGGGAACACACGCCGGGCTGCTGTGGCGTGAAAGTGTTTATGGGGTCCTCGACCGGATCCCTGCTCGTGGACGACGCCGCGGTGTTGGAGAGCATCCTGCGCAACGGACAGCGCCCTGTCGCTGTGCACGCGGAAGACGAGGCGCGATTGCGCGCGCGCTACGCGACGATCCCGAGCGGTTCGCCCTACAACATTCACCCCGAAGTGCGCGATCCCACGGCCGCATTGTTGGCCACGACGCGGCTCCTCGACTTGGCCGAAAAGACCAAGCGGCGCGTCCACGTTCTTCACATCTCGACCGCCGATGAAATCGAGCTACTGCGCGAGCGCGACCTAAAGGGGCTCGTCACGGCGGAGGCGACGCCCAACCACCTCTTTCTCGAAGCGCCGGATTGCTACAACCGTTTCGGAGCCGGCGTGCAGATGAACCCGCCCGTGCGCGACCGCCGCCATCAAGAGGTGATTCGCCAAGGCGTCGTCGATGGCGTGATCGACTGCATCGGTTCCGACCACGCGCCGCACGCGCCCGAGGAAAAAGCGAAGCCGTACCCGGATAGCCCGAGCGGCATCCCGAGCGTGCAGATGACGTTGGGGTTGCTTTTGACGGCCGTGCGCGACGGCTGGCTCGCGCTGGAGGACATCGCGCGCTTGACGGCGGCCGGCCCCGCGGCGATTTTCGATATTCACGACAAGGGCGTGCTCAAGGTAGGCGCGGATGCCGACCTGACGATCGTCGATCCTTCGATTGTGCAACCGCTGCCGGAACAGTGGGTCCGCTCCCGGGCGGGATACTCGCCGTTTGTGGGAACCCCGCTGGCCGGATGGCCGGTGTGCACGATGGTCCGCGGCGCGATCGCGTATCGGGACCACGAGCCCGTCGGCAAGGCCGCGGGACGTCCGGTGACCGTCGGCTAGCGATCGCGCTGGACTCATCGTCGAATCCGCGCGCGCGTCAAGCCGCCCTCCCGAATGGCGCGGAATGGGCTCACATGCGATCCCGCGCCGAGGCAAGCTGCAGGATCGCGGCTCGTTGGGCCGAATCTGGAGGAATCCAGCGTCGTAGTCGTAGGGACTTGCGCGGTCCGAAACAATAGGGACGTGATCACCTGGAACTCCAACACGCTCTATGGCGTCCCGACCCCCGGCGTTTGCCAAGTCAGCGGCAAGTACGAAACCGGTCGCATCTACATCAAGAACGGCAAACCGTTTTTTGTCGGCAACACCGAAGCTCCCAAGTGCGTGGAACAGTACGTCGAATTTTTGACGGCGCTGCAACAAGTCACCGGGTTTAAGCGCGGCTACGCCAAGTCGGAGTGGATCGCCAAAAAAATCTAGCGGCTCGCAAGCCAATGGGCTGCGTGCGATGTTCGGATCTGATCGTTCGCTCTCGCCCTTCCCCGGCGGGTCCTCGACGGGCCGCTAGCGTGCGTTGAAATCAACCGCGGGAATCCACGAGCGCGTTCCAGCAGAGCACGGCATAGCGCCGCGGTCCGTGATCGACCAGCGACCGCAACATCAGCGCGCGCCAGTCGCCGCTGCGCCACGCCTGGATCGCGTCGTCGAGTCCGTCGCGGAGTCCGCGGAGCGCGGCCACAAACTGTGCGCCCGGCGCCGGCGCGCGGACGGCGTTCCCCACCTCGTCGAACACGATGCGTTCGCCGGTGTGGCGGTACGGATACGGCGGGAGCTGCGTCACGAGATCGGAGTTGTTCACGATGCGGTACGCCGGCACCGGATACGCGTCGCGAAACCCGCCCGTGCCCACGCGCGGCGCGCCGAACGTGTAGACCGCGTGCGCCGGGCGCTCCGCCGCAGCCAACGTCGCGAGCGCGCCGCCCAAACTGTGACCGCAAAACAGTGCGGCCGGCTTCCCGCGCAGCGCGTCGTCGAGCCCGGGGCTGATCTGTCGGTACGCTTCTAAGAACCCGGAGTGGATCCGCCCTGTTGTGCCCGAGCGCGTGAGCGCGACGCGCACGTTCGTTTTCCAATCCACGAGGTCGAGGCCTTCGGTGCCACGAAACGCGACCGCTGTAAAGTCGCCGCGCGTCACGACGATCGCGTGCGTTCCGCCGGCATGCACGCTCTCCACGCTCGTGCATCCGGCTGGACCCAACGCAACGCGGCGCACGTCGTTGTCGTCGAGATACGCGAGCAGCGAGAGGTCGGCAAGCCACCACGCGGTGACCCACGAGAAACGATCGATCGGCGGCGGGCCGACGGTTGCCGCGTGCTCAAAATACGCGTACTCGCGCTGCGGGCCGAACAGGCCGTCGAAGCTGATATCGCGCGGGATCTCTTTGCGCATAGGCCTTCAGCGTACCGGTTTCGGCCGCACTCCAAAAACAACTCCGTCCACAGGGACGCGGACGCGCGGGTTAGCGGGCGGAGCTTGTCGCACGGTTAGTCCGGCCTGCGCCGTGTCGTTGACAGCGTGCGCACCGTCGGTCTCGCGGGATGGGTTCGGCGCGCATGTCGGACGGGCCTCACCGTCGCGCGCGGCTCCCGCCTGCGCCCGGCTAATCGAGGGTGTTCCAGATCTGCTCGTATGCCTCTACGAACGGCTTCACGAGTCGGATGTCATCGGTCACGACGACATTTTCGTGATTGTCTTCGGCGGCCCCGCGCGTCCAGTTGTAGCTTCCGGTCATGAGCAAACGTTGATCGAACACCGCGTACTTGTGGTGCATCAATCCGCGGTCGGATCGATCGGCGCGGACCGGGATGCCTCGCTCGCGCAGCCGTCGGATGTCGCTGCCGAGGTCGAGCGCCTTTTCGCTTTCCGTGATGATGCGCACGTTTACGCGGCGCGCGTGTGCGTGTTCGAGCGCGCGCGTGAGGCGGTTGTCGGTGATCGTGTACACGCAAACCGCAACGCTGTGCGATGCTTCGTCGATTAGCTTTTGGATGCGCTGCACCGCGTCCATCTCCGGTGTGAACCACACCTCCGCCACGCGACTTTGCGGCACATCGGGATGGACGTTGTCGAGGAGTTTTACAATTTGCTCGATCCACTCGAGCACGTCTTTACTCGCGGGATCGATCAGTTCGCGCCGGGCCACGTCGAATGCCCGTCCGCGCAGTCCGCGCACCTGCGCCTCGGTAAGCTTGGCGGCTTGCAGCTGGTCGCGCAGCGCTCGACTCTCGCCGCGCGAAACGGCGCGGTCGGCGAGCGACTGCTGCATCAGCGCGTCGAATTCGGTCGGCTTCATGACGTCGCCCACTCCTCGGAAGCCGGTTTGTCGAGGCGCCACTCGCCGTCCTCGCGGAGCAACACCTGAACCAACTCACCGCCCATGCCCGCCGGCAACGGTCGTGTGCCTCCCGGCGTCAACCGCACCACGATTCGATCGTCGCGCGCTTCCTCGCGGACGAACTCCCACACCATGTGGCCCGCCGCCGTGTGTGCGCAGCTCGCGCGCGTGAATGCTTCCCACACTTGCTTGGGCTCGAGGTTTCCGATCGCGCAGCCCATGCGGTCCTCCAACGCTTTCCCGACGTTTGGATCCCGGCGCGCCGACTCCGTCATGTCACGAATGCTCGCCAGCGTCAGCTCGTGCGACGCCCTTGTCTGCAGCGCCCAGATCGCGTCGAGATCGCTCGCGACGAACGCCGCGTGAAACCGATCAAACCACGCGCGCCCCGGATTCGGTTCGGCCTCGTTTGCCATGCGATAGAGTGTAGCGGTGTACCGCGCGCTCTTGCCGTCGCTTGTTTGGGCCCTGATTCTCGGCGTCGCGTCGTGTTCGTCCGGCACCGCGCCGGCGCCCGCTCCCGGAGGTGCCGACTTGTCCGAATTCTCCATCGAACGGGTCGGCGTCGGCAGCGCCGTCATCGAAGCCTGGATCGCGTCCACTTTCTTCGAGCAGGCGCAAGGCTTCATGCATGCAACGCCCGCGCAGGTTGCGCCCCTGCCCGACGGCACTCCGCGCGGCATGTTGTTCGTCTTTGCGAGCGAACGTCAGCTGAGCTTTTTTATGCGCGACACGATCATCCCGCTCGATCTTGCCTACGCCACCGCCGACGGAACGATCGTCGAGATCCACGCACTCACCCCGCTCAACGAAACACCGGTCACCTCCGCCCAACCCGTCCAATTCGCCCTCGAAGCCCCCGCCGGCACCTTTGCCCAAGAAGGAATCGAAGCCGGAAAAAAAATAACCCGCCCAAACTAATCCCGACAATGCGGTACCGGGTTGAGATTTTTTCTCCATAACATGTTGTTTTGCATGACGTTACATCGCCACGGTGCGGCAAAATAGTCGCGCTCGATGTATATGCATGGTTCTTTGCGCGGGACCGGCTGACAGGGGCCTGCACCGTAGACGTGCCTAAATCTCCAAACGCCGGGCGAGGAGCAGTTGGAACCATGCTTCGAGGCGCCCGGACGGGGCCGAAAAAGCCACCAAGTGCGTCATCAATGCCGCACTTCGACGACATAAACCAACCAATAACAAGCACTTACAGCCAAAAAAATCGAACCCGGTACCGCATTGCGGTACCGCATTGCGCGGTACTGCCTGGCCCGGTCGGGCACTTTGGGGGGTTATTGGACTTTGTAGTCGCTTGCTTCGATTACTTGGGTTGGTTCGCTTGGCTGGACGGGTTGGGCCTTGGCTGCCTTTTTCTTTAGGTACCAGCCGGTGATGAGGCCCGCCGGGATCAGGATGATCAGGGCGCTCAAAGCCAAGACAACAGCGACAACCGCGATGATGACGAACAGGACGAGGCTCAACCACCCCTTGGGTGTGTTGAGGTTGACGCGATACGCCCGGTTCTGGAACGGCCCCTGGTTCACAAAGCGAAGTATAGACCGGCCCAGACCTTTTGGTCGACGAGTAGGCCGTCTTTCGCGCGCGCTTTGATCCATTTCTCGGCGTCGTCGATCGGGACGAGATGGACGGTGATGTCCTCGCCGTCCACGCCGCCACCGTCTCCGACTTTCTTGACCTGGCGCACGCGAAACATGGACTGGATCTCGGACGTCGCGCCGGGCGACGTGGTGAAGTCGCCGAGGTGGACAAAGCTCTTGCCGGTGTATCCGGTCTCCTCCTCAAACTCGCGGCGTGCGGCGGCTTCGAGCGATTCGGCGCCCATGTCGCCAGCGAGGCCCGCGGGAAGCTCCAAGACGCGAGACTGCACGGCTTCGCGATATTGCTCGACGAGCACGACTTCTCTTTTGCGCGTGATCCCAACGACGACAACGATGCCGGTGACCCGCAGGCGCTCGATGAACTCCCAACCCTTACGTCGCACCAAACGAACGTGTTGTCCCTCGCCCAAGAACTCTTTCATGGCTCCTCCACCGATGGGATGAAGACCTAGACCCGAGTGGCCCGCCCCATCATCGCGGGGATTGTCCTTTACACTCACGACGGCATGCGACGCACCGGGACGCTCTTTTTGACAATCTTGCTCACGGCGGTGACGGGAGAGAGCCAGCAGCCGGACGCCAAGTTCCACGCCGGGCTCCGCGGCCAGCAGCTCAAGACAGTGGACGAGGCGCTGGAAGCGATTCTGGACATGACCGAGACCGAGCAGACGGCGGCATGGGACGCGTTCATCGAAAAGCATGCGCAAAAGCGGATCGAAGCGCTCAAGCACTTTCAGGATCCGCGCCTGGTCCCGCTCTTCATCAAGCTGACGCAACACAAGGATCGCCGCGTTCAACATCGCGCGCTGACCGTGCTCGCGCGCTTGCCCAGCGAACGCGTGATCACAACGGTGCGCGCCGCCCTCCAGAGCCGCGACGTCTACGTGCGCGAACGCGCCGCCGTGACACTGCGCGAGCTGGTCGCGAAAGCGAACGCCGCGGCGGAGCAAAACGCGTATGTCCGTGCGATCCTCGCGTCGGGCGGCATCGCCGCGGAGCACAAGATTCTCAACCCACTCGAAGCGAGTCCTCGACACATCCTCTGGATGCCCATCCCCAAAGGCTTCGGCGGCGGCGGAGGCGGCGGCACTCGATCGCGGCCACGCCCCCCGACCCGCACGAAATCGTTCGCCTGGCCCACGCTGCACCAAGCCGAAGGCAATGACCAGCCGCCATACGGATGGGACGGGATCGCCGTGTACGCGATCGCCGACGGCATCGTTCAAAACCGGTACACCGCCTCCGCCTCGAACGGTTATCAATTCACAATTCGACACCAACTCGGCGCGGCGCTGTATGTCATCGCGCGCTACGCGGGCCTCGACAACCGCGTGTTTTTCGGGTGGCATCAGGCCGTGAAAGCGGGCGACCCGCTCGGTACGGTTCGACCCGGCTACGGTCACGACGCCGCGCTGAACCTGACGTTTTTCTTGGGGCCCATCGCGCACAAGCGCAAAATCGACAGTAACGAGTCACTCGCAAAATGGATCCGCTGGAGCGCGCCCTTGGTCATGGTCGGACGCGACCTGACGGGCAAGTTGCGCCCGATTGCGACGTACGTGCAGCGTCGCCAGTACGCGCGCGCGTACAAACTCGCGGTCTCGGTTCGCGACCGCGCGGAAGCCGGCAGCGAAGTACACGCGGACGCCGTCTACGCGGCGACGCTGCTGCTGCAAGTCCCGGGCAACGCGCTGAAACGCGCACAAGCACGGCTCGCCGACGGATGGCCGAACGCCGCGTTGGCCGACGCCATCGCGATAGCGCGCGCCGTCAAAGGAATCCCGGGGCGCGCGAAACTGGTCGCCGCTTTAGAGCGCTGGCAACTCGACGACACGATTGCCAAAGCGACGCGGGCCGAACGCCAAGTCGAAGCCGCCACAAAACGAGCGCTTGCGGCACCTTCGGCGGCGCAAGCCCGCGCGATCGTCCGACCGCTCTTTGAGAAGTTCAAAGACACGTGCCTCAAGCCGCGCCTCGAACTGTTGATGCAGTAGCGGCACCGCCCGCACGCGCCCGCCCGAATGCGGTTTTGAACCGTGCGCCGGGGCGCCGGGAGTGGCGCGCACGGGTACGCCCGAGCGTCTTCGCTGGAACCAGAGGCCGCGCGCCACTACTTCCCGACGGTCTTGGCCAACCAAGCGTCCACATCGTCGCCGTAGTCTTGCCCGGTGCATTCGCGCAGCGCGATGATGGCGATCTGGCGGCGGCGGTCGTTGTTGCGGTACTTTTTCAATGTGCCCAGTAGCGGTTTCACCGCTTCGGTGGTTGGGTGTTGCGCAAAGTACAAGATCAAAAAATCGGTGGGACCGCGACCACTCTTGAACACGTTGAGAACCGTCGTCTGCTCCTTGGCGATTTTTGCGGAGAGCCCGTCGGGATCCAGCGCGAACGCGGCGTGGAGCAAGCGCGTCGCGGAAGCGACATCGTGCTCGGCGCCACGCAAGTCCCGAAGCACGCGCCCGAGCACAACTTCGGGTTTCATCTGCGAAGCCGACCGCATCGCCGCGTCGCGAACGTCTTGGGAAGCTTTCGCGTGGCTGATCAGACGCACGACCGTCGCCCCCGCTTCGGCCGTCCCCAAGAGTTGGAGACCATAAACGGCGGTCTCCCGCAGGGCCTTGGACTTCGCCCGCAACGCAAGCCCCTCAAACAACGCGTGCGCCTTCTCGGCGGACAAGCTCCGCGCCGCATGGGTCACCCACTCGTTGCGGTCGCCCCGCGTCATCTTCGGATCGGTCGCGCCGATCTCGAAATCACGCGGCGTAAGCGCGCGCAGCTTCCGATGATCCAAGACCAACGCCGCACGCAGGCGATCCATCGGCGCAACAGCCTTGTCGTTCACAAGCGGCTTTAGTTTGTCGATCTGTTTGACGAGCGGATCCGACAACGCGAGGAGCAACGCCTGGGTCCGCGCATGCGGAATCGACTGCGCCGCGCGCGCCACCTCGTCGTCGAGAACGCCCTTGCTCACCGCGCCGGTCTCGAGATGGACGATCCGCACGGTGCGATGGCGCGTGATCAGAATGGCTCGCTTGTTTTGCTCGTCCACCCACCAGGCGCGCCACACCCAGTTGCCGCCGATCGGTCGATTGGCGGGAAGGGCTTTCGCAGGCAGGACCGCGCCTCGCTTATGACGAAACGCAAACGACCCGTCGCGCCGCATCCGCGCCAGCGTGAAGCCGACACCGGGAGCGCCATACTGCTCGAAGAACACGACGCCCGCGGCGCCGTCGAGCACGTGAATGCCCCACGGCAACTGAACGAACTCGCCACGCGCAACGTTTTTGGATCTGTCGCTGGGCGCGCCGTCGGCGGGCGGACCGGCCTCGTGATGCACCAACCGCCACGCCAACCCGCCGGCTTCGCCCTTCGCCGTGTGCAGCACCGTCCGCCGATCGGGCGACTCGTGCTTTTTGTACGTGTAGGGCGCCCAGGACTCCCCGGTCGCGGTCACGCACAAACCAACAAGAGCAACCAGAACGAACGGTGCGATGCGCATTAGTCTTTGATTCCCAACGAAGTGCCAGCCGAGTTTGCGCCCTCTTCGGGCTGATACATATTCCAAACGCGCGCCGGCAACACCTTGAACATACCGGGAGCTTCCGCGCGCATGCGATAGCTTACGCGCTGTTCACCACTCAGGTGCGTCACAGCGATGTCGACTTTCTCATCGCGAAACTCCTTGTGGGCGTACCAGTAGTTCCACGCGCGACCGATCCAGCGCTGAGGCGTTGGGTTGCGCACGGGTTCGCAACCGGCCGGAAGCGGATCTTCGATCATCAGGTAGCGTCGGGGTTGGTCCGTCTTTACGGTTAGCACGACTTCAATTTCGTCGCCGCTTTGCACCGTATCGCCCGGTTTGAGTTCGGTGATGGTGACACCGCCTTTGGTCGGGTCTCCGGTTTTTTGAATCCGTCGATACTCGCGCGCGATCGTGAGCCCGCCGGTGGACGCCTCAAACGTCGCCGCGCGGCGGAAGCGCCGGAAAAACGTCGAGTACACCGGCTTGCCGGTACCCGACTTCTCGATCGTCAAGACGTTCTTGCCCGGCCGCAACCGATCGCCGGACACCTTGATCGTGCCCTCGAAGTCGTACCAGTTGCTCTTATCGACATGCTTCTCGAAGAGCTGCTCGCCGTTGAGCGAAACGCGGATCTTCATGTCCGGTTCGAGTTCGTCTTTGTTCTGCGCCAAGTACTCGGACATGGCGAAGACGACCAGCGCTGTTTGGCGCGTAGACACCCAGTAGCGGCCGTCGCGGTTAAGCGACAACCACGCCACGATTTTCTCGACGAGCTCGTGTTGCGGATCGATGGCGAGCAACGCCTGCAAGGCAAGTGCGGTCGCGTCGACGCGGTGGCCCGTCCAGTGATAATTCTTGGCGCCCTTGAAGTACGCGGTGCCGCCGGTGCGCTCCGCGCCGTCGGCCATGATCGCCAACACGCGCTTCGCTTCGTCCTTCACGCCGTCCTTATGCAAGACGAGCGCCACCATCGCCTGAAGCGACGGAGACAGGTCTTTGGCATGATCGGCCAACGCGTTGCGCACACGCGGAAGCGACTCGCCGGCCGCTGAAAGCGCGTACAGCAGGTACGCACGTTCCTCGACAGACGTCGCGACTTCGGCGCGTTTTATTGCGAACGCGATCCCTCGCTTCAGCACGCGGTCGGACACATTCACGTCCGCATTCTGCGCCTGCGCAAGCCCGAACACGACGTACGCGCTCGTAAACGAATTGCTCGCGTCGTTTTTCCACCAGCCCCAGCCGCCGTCTTGATGCTGGAACCCATACAGGCGTTGCAACCCGCTCTGAATCATGTGCGGAAGCTCAGCTTCCAACTCCGGCTTCGAGATCTTGAGACGTCGCAACACCTGTGCCGTGAGCGCCGTCGGCAAAAAGCGGGACATGGTCTGCTCGACGCACCCATACGGGTAGGCGGCGAGGTAGTCCAGCGCTTCCAACACGGTGGCGGCGTGGCTCGGGGACACCGTCACCAGCAAGTCGGCCGCGCCCTCGATCGAGTCTTCCGGCACGTTGATCTCGCGGCGCACGGTCTTGTCGAGGAGCCCCGCGTGCGAGGTCCACTGCAAGCTTCCGTGCGGCAGCACGGGCACTTTTTTCTTCACGGCGTCGGACTCGATGTCGGTCAGCGCGTGCACCGTGATTTCGGCGCGACCGGCGGCGGCCATCGCCACCTGCCAATCCAGGCGCTGCTCCGTGCGGGGCGTGAGATGGACCGTAACCTCGTGCGGCCCGGAAAGATCTAAGCCGGTCGCGGAGATCCGCACCACGACGTCTTTGGCGAACGGCAGGTCGTTGCGCACAATCGCCGACAACGTGCTCGTGTCACCTTGCGTGTAAAAACGCGGCGTCGCCAGACGCACGGTGAGATCCTTGCGCACAAGCACGGTATCTTTGGCCTGACCGACGAGACCGCCACGACTCATGCCGCGCGCGGTGATGCGCCACGTCGTGAGGTTATCGGGCAGCTTGTCGACGGTGATCGTCGCTCGACCGTTTTTGTCGGTGCGAACCGTCGGCGTCCAAAACATTGTGTCGGCAAAATTGCCGCGCACTTCGGTCTTAGCGAGTTGCATCTTCCCCGCCGCCTTCGCCTTGGGCGCCATCGCTCCACCAAGACCGCTCCGTGTTTCCACAGCGGATTCGGAGGGAGCTTCCGCTCGTTTATCACTCTCTCCGTCGCGCAGGTTGCGCACGCGCCCCCAGTCATAAAATCGCAGGGACGTGTTGGTGCGGACGCGGTTGTACCGTCGGCGCACAAAGAACTGCCGCATGTCGGCAACAAACTCGGACTGGAGCGCGTAAATCGACTCGTCGACGATGCCGAGCGCGATGTCGGCGGCGACCGGACGTCCGGCGAAGTCCTTGGCGATCAACGTGAACGTGGCCTTCTCGCGCGGGCGATATTTCTCCCGATCGGGTTTGATATCGACCGTGAAGAAGCGGTGCGTCGGATCGACCGCCACACTCTTGTGGCGCTGATACATCTTGCCGCTGTGCAAAGTGGAGACCGAGGCGTAAAAGTTGGGAACCAACGCCTCCTGGTTGATCTTGTATTCAATCGTCGCGGTGTGGCCGTTGAGCTTGACGACACGGTGGTCGTGAAGCTTCTCGCCCTCAAGCGTGAACAACACCGTGGCGTCTTTGACCTTCGACGTAACAAGGAAGCGCGCCACGTCGCCGAGGCGATACGCGTCGCGGTCGGGCACGACATCGACGCCGTCCCAACGCATGTTGCCGCCATTCCACCGGTCCGAAACGACCCAAAGATAGCGACGCGATGACGTGGAACGATCCGACTCGTCCTGCGCCGTCGCGTGGATGAGAAACGAACCGGACCCGTCGAGCTTGACCTGTACGCGCGCGATTCCGTCTTCGCCGGTCACACCCCGCAGAGTCGCCACTTCGTTTTCGACGTACTTCTGGTTGCGCCAATTCCGGTGCAGGATCTGCACGTTGACGGCGCGACCGACCACGGACTTGCCGTCGTGGGCGCGGGCATGCACCAAGATCTCGAACGGACGATCGGACTCCACGACGCCGCGTTCGACTTCCACGCCCAGGCCGAACGAAGCCTCGTGCGCGTTCACGACAGCGGAAGCGGTCTCCTGGCGACGACTCAGGTCCGTGACTTCGGCCACGACCGAGTAGCGCACGTCGTACTCGTCCTCGGGAATCGGGTACGACATCGGGAGCTTACCGTCGATGTCGGTCTGGCCTTCGCCCTTCGCCACGACGTCGCCGTAGTAGCCGCTGGACCTGCCCCGCGAAACGTCGCCGTACCAGCGATACCAGCTCGGGATCTTGCGCCAGAAGTAATTCCAATGCCGCGTCTTGTAAAGCGTCCAACGCACCTTGGCGTTCGGGACGGGACTTCCGAAATAGTACGTCGCATCGATTTCGGCCCGCAACGTTTCGCCCTGGATGTAGCGCGGCGATTGGAACGTGACGCCGACTTTGTATTCCGGCTTGCGGTATTCGTCGACGCGGAACTGACCGCGGCTGGCCAGCTTCGAGCCGTACCAACCCTGCATCGGCGCCGTCGTGTCGAGCGGCGCGATTTGAATGTTGTAGCGGCCAAGCGCGGGCTCGGCTCCGAGCACGAACGAACCGGAGATCGAACCGAATTCGTTCACTTCGCCTTCGAATTCGGCGACGGGGTTGTTGCGCGGATCGGTCACCTTGACCTTGAGGCGCAACTTGTCCTGGACCGCGAGCTCGCCCGCGTTCTCGATGCGATGCACGACTTTGACGCGCACCGTCTGTTTCGGGCGGTAAATCGGCCGATCCGTGAACACGTAGTAGCGCGACTCGCGGCGGGCGTACCAAGACGCATCGCCGGTCGCGAACACGTACTCGTCGTTGAGCGTGCCGAAAACGATGCTCTGTCCCATGCCGTTGGCGACGAACAGGCCATCTTTTCCGGTCAGATCTTCGACCATGCGCTTGCCGTGGATCGCGCGGACCTTGACGCCCGGCACCGGTGCGCCCGTGCGTCGGTCCTGCGCGTACACAAGCAAGCGGTTGGAGTCGCTCTTTGTGATCAACCCGATGCGGTTAATGACAACGGTGACCGAGACGGTGAATTCCTCTTCCACGTGCTCGACCTCGACGCCGTAGACGCCGGCGTCGGTCACGTTGAGATGGATCTTGCCGTTAAACCATTTCGCCACGGCGAGCGGCAGAATGCGCTCCTCGATAAGCGTCCGGTCTTTTTTCTCCAGGTCCAAGACCGCTGCTTGAACGTTGACGCGTTTGGCCTCAATGATCTCGCCCAACACTTTGCTGTTGTAGCGATACACACGCATCTTGGCGCGCGCGATGTTGCGCGAGTTCACGCGGATGACCGGGCGTTCGCCGGCGGTGAAACTCTGGTTCACGTACGGCCGCAGATACTGATTCTTGAGGTTGAGAATGTTCTGGATCGCATTCGCCTGAACGTTGACCCTCTTCGCCGCCGTCGCGTCCGCGCGAATCTTGCGAAACTCTTTGAGCGCCGGTTCCTTCAAGTTTTGACTGCGGTAGCTGGACGCGATCCCCATCCGTGCGTTCCAATATTGCGGCGCCTTTTCGCCATAGGTGTCGACGTAGCGCTTGTACCAATCGCGCGCCACGACGTAGCGCCGCGCGGGACCCATCTGAAGCTGCGCCATGCGCCAGGTCGCTTCCGGGGCGTACTTGTGATCTTTGTAGCGCTCCAAGAACGCCTTGTAAGCCCGTTCCGCGTCGCGCCACTGCTTGTAGTTGTGGTGCTTTTGCGCGTACTGGTAAAGCGCTTCGGGGTCGGTCGGCAAAGCCTCCTTCGCGACCGCGGTCAAGATCAACAAAAAAACGGCGAGGAGGGAAAGTACAGGGAGGGATCGCATCGTGCCCCATTAGACGCAATGCTCCGACGAGAGTTCACACGGACTTGTCAAAGATGCGTCAACGTACGCCCGGTCCTTTGGGCATAATGCGCCCCATGTTGGGACTCAAGACCAAGACCGACCCCGCCTGGGTCGAGGTGGCGCTGTCGGACGAGCTCGCGCTGCTCCGCGATCACGCGCATTTAGAGCGCAAAGCGGCGGGCCACTGCATCACCCTGATGGGGCAGCTCGAGCGCGCCGAAACCCGGCTCTTAGAAGTCGCGCGCGAGGAGTTGGAGCACTTCGAGCGGGTCTGCGGGATCTTGGAGCGACGGGGCGAGGAGCTCAAAGTCGATCTGGGCAACAAGTATGTCCAGGAGCTGGCGAAGGCGACGGGGCGCTCGCTGCTCGATCGCACGCTCCGGATGGGGCTGATCGAGGCGCGGTCTTACGAGCACTTCGAGTTGTTGTCGCAAGCCGCGAGCGGCGAGCTCGGGCAGCTTTACGAGGATCTAAAAGAGAGCGAAGCCGGCCACCACGCGTTTTTTATCTCGGTGGCGTACGAACACTGGCCCCGCGAGCAGGTCAAAAAGCGCTGGGACGAGCTGACGACGGCCGAATCCGAGATCTTGGCCAACATCGAGTGGGGTCCGCGGATTCACTAGCCTCGAATCGAATAGGGCGCGGGAAGCCCGGGTACGATCGCTCATGGATTGGGGAAGACAAGCACGATGAAAGAAGTCGGGTTGGGACTGACCGTGTTGGCGTTGCTGGCGATGGGCTTTCGCAGCCAGTCGTACCAAGCCGAGGTCAAACAGCTCTCCGCGGAGTACGACCAAAGAATCGCCGAGCTCACGGCAGCCGGCATCCCAACGCATCCACGCGAGTGGATTCCGGCGTCGATTCCCGACGACCAAAACGTGATGGCGGGCGTGCGCGAAGCGCTCCGCTGGGTCGGCGGTGAGATCAAGGCCCGCAAACTTGAGCACTACTGCTTTGTCGGAGTCGGCGAGTACCCGTACTCGAACTCGCCGGTCGAAGAGCTGGAAGCGCTAAAGCGGGAGTCCGTCGTCCTTCTCCCGTTTGTCGATCGATTAAAGGTTGCCTTGCAACGACCTCGCTTCGTAGCGGATGTTACGTGGGAGGACCGTAGTTATCTCCGTCCCATGCGGGACATCCACTTCATTCAAGAGGCCATGAATGGCCTCGAAGACTACGTGAGGCTGAGTCCTCCCGCCGAGAGAACGGAGCGGCTGATACGTTCGGCACGGATCGGGCTCGAGTTGTCCAAGCGAACCGACATGCCGTTTCTGATTGGGAGTGCCATCCCCGACATGATCGTGTGGAACGTCCTTGAAATGCTGTGGGAACACGCCACAGTCGCTTCCATCGATGCGGCGACTGTTTTGCGCGCTCTTGATGCCGAGTTCCGAGCGTTGGCCTCGCAACCGTACACAGATCATTGGCTTCCGCAGGAGCGCACCCTGTTGCTCTTCATCATCGAATACTGGCGCCGCGATGCTGCCCATCCTGCCCTGCCGAATTTTCCGTCCTTCGGCCGGCGTACGACGTTGCGAGACGGGATCCGCATGATCGATGAGACGGTGCTGTGGGTGTCACAGGAAACGAATCTGGCCAACGCATGGCGAGCGCGCGACGAATACAAGGGCGTCGATGAGCGTCTGCGCTGTACGCGATGGATGACGAGATTTCGGGCGCTCGCTCAAACACACTATGTCGAAGGCGTGGCGAGACTCCGCATGGCGGGATTTGCTCTTCGAGTTTTGGCACATCGTCAAGCACAGGGAGTGTGGCCCGCAGTCGCAGATCTCGAGGGCCCACTCGACCCGTGGCAGAACAAGCCGTGTCGTTACGAGCTCACGCCGACCGAAGTCCGGCTCTGGATGCCGCACCCCGACCACGACGCGGCAAGCGAAAAAGGCTGGTCCGAACTTCTCGAAGAAGACCTCGCGTGGAGCTGGAAGCGATGAAGGAAACGGGACTCGCGCTCGCACTCGCGGCGCTTCTCGGTCTCGGCTTTCACGCGCAGTCCTACCAACGAGAAATCGCGCGTCTGTCTGCGGAACGGGACCACCGACTTGAGCAACTGGCTGCCGATGGTCAGCCCTTGGATCCTCGCGAGACGTTTCCCGAGTCGGTCCCAGACGAGGAAAACGTCGTCGCGGGGCTTCGCGACGCGGTGTTGTGGATCGAGCAAAACTTCGACGACCCGTACTTCGCGATGTACCTGCTCGAACCGGAGACTTATCCGATCGACGACCACCCGGACTGGATTGCGCAGCGCCGTTCGTACCTGGCCAGTGCGGAGAAGCTCCTCGTTCGAGTTGAGGAAGCGCTTGCTCGACCACAAACCGTCGGTATCTGGGCATGGTCCGAGCCACTCGGCGTGGACTGGACGGGTTACATGTTCGCGTCGCGGCTGCGAGATCCACTGCTCGCTTATTCGATTTGTGCGCAACCGGAAGATCGTACGAAACACATCGTCCGTGCGTTGCGCATTCAGTTCCGCGTTGCGGAATCCATCGACGGGCCGGGTGGGCTCGGTCGTTCCTATCCAGCAATCAGCCGCGGGTTCGCGATGGAAATTCTCCATCGACAGCGACAGCTGCCAGGATTTAGCGCCACGGAACTGCTTCCGCTACTCGACACAGAGATCGAGCACCAGGCGACAAAGACCTACGACAACCGTTGGATTCGGGAGGAGCGAGCGTGGTTTCTCTGGCTACTCGAGAGGCGTTCAAATGTGCATCCGAGCGTTGACAGGCGCGGGCCTCAAACAAAGCTGCGTGACTGTCTACGTATGCTCGACGATTGTGATCTCTTCCGGGTTCAAGAGACAACGCTCGCCAACGCGTCGCGACCGAAGTCCGACTACACGTCGATTGACGAACCGATGACCCTAACTAAGTCGATTAACCGGGCGCGCTGGTTGACGAGGACTGAATATGTTTCGGCAGCCGTCAGGCTCCAACTCGCCCGGACCGCACTCCGCGTCCGTCGACATTTCGAAGCGACGGGATCGTGGCCTGACCAGATTCCCAAGAACTGTCCGCCGGATCCGCGAACCAGCAAGCCGTTTCACTACGAGCTTGTTTTGGGTCACGCACGAGTCTGGGCAACCCACGCCGAGTTCGACCCGCTCTTAGACTGGGACAAGTACGTCGACGACCTGTTCGGGTGGGACTGGCAGCTAACTATGACGCCAGGCTAAGGCGGGGCGCGTGCGCGAACGCGGACGCCGAGTTTGCCGTCATTTTTTTCCATGCGCCACGCAGCTTGGTGAGACTTACTCCCATGGTACGCCCGGTCCTTTGGGCATAATGCGCCCCATGTTGGGACTCAAGACCAAGACCGACCCCTCCTGGGTCGAGGTGGCGCTGTCGGACGAGCTCGCGCTGCTCCGCGATCACGCGCATTTGGAGCGCAAAGCGGCGGGCCACTGCATCACCCTGATGGGGCAGCTCGAGCGCGCCGAAACCCGGCTCTTAGAAGTCGCGCGCGAGGAGTTGGAGCACTTCGAGTTGTTGTCGCAAGCCGCGAGCGGCGAGCTCGGGCAGCTTTACGAGGATCTAAAAGAGAGCGAGGCGGGCCACCACGCGTTTTTTATCTCGGTGGCGTACGAACACTGGCCCCGCGAGCAGGTCAAAAAGCGCTGGGACGAGCTGACGACGGCCGAGGCGGAGATCTTGGCGAACATCGAGTGGGGTCCGCGGATTCACTAGCACTGAATAGGCCCAGACGCTCGGCGGTACGACGAACCATGGAAAAGGAAATCACGCGATGAGGGAGTGGGGTCTTGGGTTGACGATCATCGCATTCATTGCGATGGGCTTTCGCAGCCAGACGTATCAGGCGGAAATCGAACGACTGTCGCGCGAGTACGACGAACGGATCGCGTTACTGAGAGCCGAGGGGCAGCCGACGCACTCACGCCAGCTGATTCCGGCGTCGATTCCGGATGACGAAAACGTCATGGCGGGAGTGCGTGACGCGATCGAATCTACGCACCAAGAGATCAAGACGCGCAAACTTGAGCACTACTACGACATTGGAATGGCGGAGTACATCGCCGACGATGCGCCGCATGAAGAAGTTCAAGCGCTAAGAAAGGAATCCGCGGTTCTCATTCCTTTTGTCGAGCAGCTTGAGTCTGCGGTGCGAAGACCTCGCTTCGCTGCGAACATCGCGTGGGACGACGAAGTACACATCATTCTCTATGACATCTCCGTTATTCAGGAAGCGATGCGCGGCCTTAGGGACTATGTGGCGCTAGGCCCCGCCGCCGAGAGGACGAACCGGTTGATTCGCGCTACGCAAGTCGGTTTCGAGTTGTCCAAAAGAACCGAGCTCCCCTTTCTCTTGGGTAGGATCGTGCCCAATCTCATCGTGCGAAACGTTATCGAGATGCTGCAGGAGTACGCCGCCGTCGATAACGCTACAACCGTTTTGGGCGAATTGGATGCGAAGCTCAAGGAGCTGGCTGCCGAACCGTACTCCACTCAATGGATTCCTGAAGAGCGCGCCCACATGATTCTCATGGTCGACTACTGGCGCCGCGGTGACGCGTACCCGACGGCGACGGGAGCTCCGTCCCTGGGTCATAGTGTCGCACTCGAGGATGGAATCCGAATGATCGACGAGTCCATCCTGTGGATGTCGCAGGAAACAAGCCTGGCCAACGCATGGCGGTCACGAGCCGAAACCAATTGCGAGGAAGTGCGCCTGCGCTGTTCGCAATGGATGACAGCACTACGAGCAACAGCGCAAAGACGCTACGTCGAGCGCACGGCACAACTACGTTTAGCGCGCTTCGCTCTGCAGGTCTTGGCGCACCGTCAAAAACACAACGCGTGGCCGGGTACCGCCGATGTCCAAGCCCCACTCGATCCGTGGACCAGGAAGCCTTGCCGCTACGAAATCGAGGAAGGACAAGCGCGAGTTTGGATGTCACACCCGGACCTTGACGCCACCGAACAAAAGGACTGGTCCAACCTCGTAGAAGAGTATCTCGCGTGGACCTGGGACCGATGAAGGAGGCCGGTCTCGGGCTCGTCCTCTTCGCATTCATCGGGCTCGGATTGCGGTCTCAGTCGTATCAACAAGACGTCGCACGGCTGTCCGCAGAACTAGACGACCGGCTCGCGCAACTCGCCGCCGATGGGCAACCCTTGCATCTTAAGGAGGCGTTTCCCGAGACGATTCCTGATGAACAAAACGTCGTTGCTGGACTGCGGGACGCGACGCAGTGGCTAAAAGACAACCTCGAGAATCGCTACTTCGCGACGTACCTGCTTGAGCCGGACACCTACCCGATCGACGAACATCCGGAATGGGTTGCGCAGCGCCGGTCGTACTTGGCGACGGTCGAAACGCTTCTCGACCAGGTCGAGGCAGCACTCCGCCGGCCGCGCAACGTGGCGCTTGAGACCTTCTCCAAACCGGGAATCCTGGACGCTTTGGAATACTCCATCGCCAGCGAACTCCTCGACCCATTACTCGTATATGCGCACTGCCCCGCGCCGGGGACGCGGACCGCAAGAACCGTTCGCGCCGTGCAAATCCAGTTTCGCGTGGCAGCCGTCTTGAGCAGCGTAGGCAGCCTCGGTCGCTCCTACCCGGCCCTCATGAGAGGGTGGGCCGTTGAGTTACTGCACGGTCAGCGCGACAGACCTGGCTTTTCGGCGTCGGAGATCCTGCCGCTCTTGGACGCGGAGTTGGAACGGCAGGCTAACCACCCGTACGACGAACGGTGGATCGCGGAAGAGCGCGCGTGGTTGCTCTGGCTCCTCAAGAAGTTCCGGAAGGGGCGCGCCTGGCGTAACGAGTTTGAGACCATCCGACCGCCCGGTCCGCTGGCCACGCTGCGCGATGGACTCACGATGCTCGACGATTGTGATCTCTTCTTGGCTCAGGAGACGACACTCGCCAACGCCGATCGACCGCGGTCAGACTATGAATCGATCGACACGTGGCTCACGCAATCCATCAACTTCAGCCGCTGGCTCACCAAGTCGCACTACTACGAAGCCGCGGTTCGGTTGCAACTGGCGCGTACCGCGTTGCGGGCGCGAGCTCACTTCGAATCCGAACGTCGTTGGCCCGCGCAACTGCCCAACGACTGGCCGCGCGACCCACGGACCGGCAAACCGTTTCGGTACGAGGTCGGGCCGGATCGAGTCCGCATTGGTGCTGCGCATCGCGAGCTCGAAGATGGGGACGACCTGATCGAGTGTGAATTCGCCTGGGATTGGCCGCGGACTACGTCTCGAGACTGAGCCGCGGCGCATGCGCGAATGCGTGAGCCGGGTCTTTTTCCATGCGAGTCCAGGCGTCGCGCAGCGATGCGACGTCGAGGCCCATGTACCGACCCACGGCTAGCGATGACGCGTGCTCGCGTGCGCGGCCGATCAACTTTTCCACGCCGCGCGGTTGGTTCGTTTGCGCTTTGATCAGTGCTGCCGCGGTTTGGATCAGCGCTTGAAGGAACGCGCGTTGCGTCGTGTCTTCCGACGCTTTCCAGATGCCTTCCCATGCTTCGTGCGCTTCCCACAGGTAGCCGGCGTGGTAAAGATCGATGCCGCGGAGGTGCGCAACGTCTTGTCGCCACTCGTCCGGCGGACGCGACACGACATCGTCTATGTGTCCGTAGCTGTGGCCTTTCGGGTCGCGGATCGGATGCGGCATGCCCGCGCCTGGCGTGAACCGATACGCGGGCCACGGCTCGTCCGGGCCCACGCGCGGCGCGTCTCTCCAGATCGGTTTCATGCGAGCAATCCCATCGCGATGCCCACCAGCGCGCCGCCGCCCAAGAGCGCGTGCACCGGAAGCTTGAAGCTCGCGACGAACGCCACGACGGCAATCGCGATGGCGCGCGCGGAGTCCAACTCCGATCGGATCAACGCGAACGCGACCGCCGCGAGCAGCCCGACGGCCGCCGCGCGGACGGCTTTCAGGAACGCTTGCGCCTTGGGCGACGCCCGCAGCCGGTGTGCGATCGGGCCGAGCAACGAAACGAACACAAACGATGGCAAAAAGATCCCGAGCGTCGCCAACCCCGCCCCGGACCAGCCCCCCACTTGAAACCCGGCGAACGCCGACGTCGCGAGAACGGGTCCCGGCGTCAACTGTCCCGCCGCGACCGCGTCCACCAGTTCGGGGCGCGTCATCCATGAAAGCCGCGTGACGAGATCGTCTTCCAAAAACGTGATCAGGACATAGCCCGAGCCGTAAAGAATCGACCCGACTTTTAAGAACACAAAAAACAACAACAGCAAATCGACCGCGCGCAACTCGCCCGGACGGGGCCGGCTCAGCACAAGCGTGCCCAAAAACGCACCGCCCAACAGCGCCCACACCGGCGACACGCCCAGCGTTGCGGCAACGGCCACGGCGAGCGCGAGCAACGCGGTCACGGGTCCGTTCGCAGCTTTTTTGGCGAGGCGCCACCCCACCGTCAACAACACGGCGATCACGACCGGTTGCACGCCGGCCAACAGGTGTCCCGCCGCCGGCAGATCGCCGTACTCGCGATACATCCACGCAAGGCCGAGCGTAAGCGTCACGGCGGGTGTCAAAAACGCCAACCCCGCGACCCACAACCCGCGCCAACCCGCACGCAGGTAACCGAGATGAATCGCCATCTCCGTCGAGTTGGGGCCGGGGATGATCTGCGTGAGCCCGATCAGGTCGAGGAAGTGTTCGCGGTCGAGCCACTTGCGGCGCGTCACGAACTCGTCCTCCATCATCGCGATGTGCGCGGCGGGTCCGCCGAACGCGACACACCCCAATCGAAAAAACACGCGCGCAACTTCCGCAACCATAGCGCGCGTACGCTACGAAACGTGTCGCCGGTTGTCGCGTGTTGCCGCGCGTTAATCCACGAGCTCAGGATTGACCATGCTGAGCTCGAGGGGCTGGCGCCCGACTTCGTTCTCGGCCACGACGACCTGCTGGCCGCGAATGGATGCGGCTAAGGCCACCCCATCGGCGCCAAACGTGTCGAGAAGGTCAAGCGCGTAGGCTTGGCAGTCGTAGTCGACATCGGTGCGCGCGGTTTTTTCGAGCGCGGCCATCACGAGCGGGACCGGCCCGTAGTTCGTGAGCGCCCGAATAGCGGCGCGCCGGGTCGAGCGCGTCGGGTGCTCCAAGTACGGAAGAATGATCGACAGGGCGGAGTTCGCGCCGCGGCTTCCCAAACAGGACAGCGCCGCCGCTCGCAATTCGGGATCTTCGAGACGGCTCGTCAGCACGCTCTGGATCCGCGGGTGTTCGAACGCGCAAAGCCTCTCCATCGCGGGCACTTTTACCCACCAATCGTGCTCGTCGCGTTCGATGAGTGTCGCCAAGCCATCGACGAGGCGCGGGTCATCACAATCCGACGCCAGCGAAATTCCACCCACGACGACATCGAGGTCGTCATCGGCCAACAGCTTCAGGATCGACTCGACGATGTCGCCGGCCACCGTTGAGACCGCTTTGAACGCGCGGTCGCGGAGCCAGAACGCAATGCCCTTGGCGTAGCGACAAAACTGACGCAGCACGTGATGGCTGTCCGGCATGGACGCGAGCAACTGCGCCGACGCGACGCGGATTCGTTCGTCTTCCGCTGCGAGCAACGGCAAAATGCGCTCCAACACGGTGTCCGAAATGCCGCCGCGACTGAGCAGCATCTTGAGGCCGCGCAGGATCGACTGCTGTAGACGCGCATCGACGTTGGGCAAGAGGTCGAAGAAGTCTTCCAAGAAATCGACATGCGGACGGCGCGCGAGCGCTTCGATCGCCATGTCGCGCATGTCCTCGTCCGCGTCGTACAAGAGGTCGCGCACCAGCACGCGCAGCGTTTCATCCTGCAAGTCGCTCATGAGCAACTGCAGCGCGCGCTGCTGGAGCGCTTTCAAATCGTCGCGCAACATCAGCCGCAGAAGGCCGAGTTGACGTTTCCATGCGTCGGTCGCCGCGATCACTTCGAACGCCGCCTCCCGCGCTTCGGGACGCGGCTGACGAAGCATCTGACCGGCGCGTTCGATCGCGCTCAGGGAATCGACCTGCAGCGCCGCCGTCACGATCGCCTTCCACCGCGTTCGCGCCGCCGTCGGCATCGCGGCGACCAGACGCTCGGCGAATTTCTTGTCCTTGATCGTCGCGACCTGCGTCATCGCAAAGCGCGCGAGGTCGCTGTCGCCCCCGGTTAGGAACTTAACGACGTCGTCGCTGCGCAGCTGGAACTGCCCGAGCTGATCGATAAGTTCGCGCTTCTCCGCCGGTCCTCGGTAGCTGCGCGTAGCGATCCGCTTAAGGATGCCGTCGAGATCGTTGCCACGTCCAAATAGCGCCATGGAGATACCTTACGAGTGCCCGCCAAGGCGCGAGGGCGTATCGCGCTGCGCCTGCCGGTAGTTCTTGTAGAAGTCGAGCTTGTCCTGGTGCGCCTCTTCCAAAATCGTCGGGAGATTCGCAAGGTCGTAGTTGTGCACGACCAAATCGGCGCTCTCGCTCCAAGCCTGGAAGCGATCGCCGGTGATGAAGTGTCCGTCCACCTTCATGACGAACAGCTCACGACGACGCTCGCCGAACAACGTTGCTAAGAAGTGCCCGATCTCGCGATCCGGAAGCCGTTCCAGCGCAACGCACTCCCAACGCTCGTGGCGCAACAACGGCAGTGCTACGTCGGCCGACGCTGCGACCGTGACGTCGAAGCCCGCCATCGCGACGCACTTGCGGATCTGCGCGTCATCGGTGCAGACCAGGGCGCGCGGCGTCGATGTTTCGATGCGCGTCTTAGCCCGCGCACCCCCAACCGCGGTCGGATCTCGCTTCGTCGCGGCCCCCGGGTCGCGACGGACGTATTGACTGGTGCCGGAACGGCCGGGACGCGTCGACATTACTGACTCCCCTTGTTGCGGCCGTACGTGAAGTCGACCTTCAGCTCGCTCAACGCGGGGTCGCCGGTGACGGGCGCCGTTTCGCCGCGGTCCATCGCGTTCTCGTAGCGCACGCGATCAAGTTCTTGGCTCACAAACACTTTGTCCGTGCAGAAGTGCAGCACGGTCTCGGCTTCGATGAAGTCGTCGCCAAAAAGCTGCACGAGATGCTGATCAAACGTCTGCATCCCATCGTTCACACCTTCGGCCAGCGCGCGATAAAACGTCTTGTCCTCGTGCTCGCCTTCGCGAATGAGTTCCTGTGTCCGCAACGTGGACGCCAACACTTCCAAGATCGCGATACGTTTGCCGCCTTTTCGCGGAATCAGCCATTGCGCGGCCACGAACTTGAGCGCTTCCGCGAGACGCGCGCGGATACGTGTCTGCTCCGGCCCCGGGAACATGCCGATCAACCGGCTAACGGTTTGCCCCGCTCCCATCGTGTGCATCGTCGCCAACACGACGTGGCCCGTCTCGGCCGCGTGCAGTGCGGTTTCCATGGTCTCCTGGTCGCGGAGTTCGCCCAGCACGATCACCTTCGGCGCTTGCCGCAACGCCGCGCGCAGCCCGGTCGCCCATGTGTCGAAGTCGACACTGAGTTCGCGCTGGTTGATCGTGCCGATCTGATGCTTGTGAACAAACTCGATCGGGTCTTCGAGAGTGACCATGTGCACGGGGCGCGTGAGATTCATCTCGTGAAGCAGCGCCGCCATCGTCGTCGACTTGCCCTGCCCCGTCGCGCCGCACACCAAGACCAGTCCTTGGTTGAGCGCCGCCATCTGCTGAAACACGTTCGGCAACACGAGGTCGTCCATCGTCGGCACGCGCGTCGCGAGCTTCCGCAAGACGATCGAGTAACAGCTCCGTTGCGAAAAAATGTTCACGCGAAAGCGCGCCAGGTCCGGCACTTCGTACGCGCAGTCGCACGAACCTTTTTGCATCAACTCCTTCACGAGATCGCGGCGCTCATCCAAGAGATTGAGCGCGATCTGCTCCGTCATCCACGGCGTAAGCTCGGGCAGCGGCGGGTCGATGAACGGAAAGCGGAGCTCGCCGCCGGTGTCGATCTGCGGCGGCTTCCCGGGCGTAAAGTTGATGTCTGAAAGTTGCGGTTGGCTCTCAAGAAGCCGACTCAGCAACGTGTCGAGTTCGCGGCGTCGCATGGGTTAGCGCCCGGAGCGCACCGGCCGGGCCGGAGCTCTCCCCTTTGCTTCTTTTTCGTTCGCCTTTTCCAAAAGCTCGCGATATTCCTCCGGCACGCGCTTTAGGTAACGCACGAACCGCTCTTTCTCTTCGGCGTGCTCGAACGCATCCTCGGCCAGCACCAAACGGCGCTGCACAAGATCCTCGAGCGCGTCGTCGCCATACACCATGCCGTACTTGCGGCCGGTCTGCATGACGGTCGGTAACTGATATGTCTTGTCTTCGCGGATCAGCGAGGCCACAGCGGGCGTACCCACCAAAATCTCGATGCACGCGATCCGGCCCTTGCCGTCGGCGCGCTTCATCAGCGTCTGCGCCATGATGCCCTTGAGCGTGTCGGACAGGAGCGAGCGAATCGATTCCTGCTGCTCGACCGGGAACACCTCGATCAAACGGTGGACCGTCTTCGACGCACTCTGCGTGTGCAGCGTCGCCAAGACCAAGTGGCCCGTCGCCGCCGCTTCCAACGCCAAGCTGATCGTCTCCAAGTCGCGCAACTCGCCAACCAAAATGACGTCGGGGTCTTCGCGCAATGCGCCGCGCAACGCCGCCGAAAACGACTTCGTGTGGCGGTGCACTTCGCGGTGGTTGATGATGCAACTGCGCGAACGGTGCTCGAACTCGATCGGGTCTTCAATCGTCACGATGTGATCGCGGCGATGCTTGTTCACGTAGTCCACGATCGCGGCTAGGGTCGTCGACTTACCCGAACCGGTCGGTCCGGTCACGAGCACGAGCCCCTTCGGCAACGACGCAAACCGCTTCACGATCGGCGGCAAGCCGAGCTGTTCGACCGTCAAAATCTCGCTCGGAATCTGACGGAACACCGCCGACACGCCGTTGCTTTGCTGAAAGTAGTTCGCGCGAAAGCGCCCCACGCCCGGGAGCTCGTACGCAAAGTCGAGATCGCCGGTTTCCTGAAAGATCTTCTCCTTGTCCGCCGGAGTGATCTCAAAGAGCAACTCGGAGAGCTCGTCATTTTCGAGAGCGTGATAGTTGATGCGTTCGAGCGAACCGCGAATGCGCAACGCCGGCAGGTTTCCGCTCGCCATGTGGAGATCGGAAGCACCCTGCGCGTTCATCAACCGAAAAAACGCGTCGATTCGTGCCATCTAGTCCTCGTGTTTTCCCTGCCGGAGGCCGTGCAAAAGGCCCATGTCCACACGGTTCCGACCCTCTCCCATCGGTATCTGACCCGTCTCGATAAAGTCGGCCCGGGCGCGCCGCCATCGGGCCGGGATGGCCGCAAGTGAGGCGGGGGCGCTAAAATCAGCGCCAACGATGGCTCGAATCGTCTGTTTTGCCCTATTTTTAGGGGTTTTCGCCGCCCGCGGAGGGGCTCACCCGCATGTTGCGCCCCCGCTTTGGATGGACCTTTTGATCGAGCCCAATCAGGCGGTCATGGTCGTGACCGGGCTGCGCGAGATCGTGCAGGACTGGGTCGGACCGGAGCGCGACGCCGCCGAAGCCCACGACGTCTTGGAGGCGCGGTTTCGCGAGCGCAACCTGGTCGAGGTCGACGGCAAGCGCGTGGCGCCGCGGCTGCAAGGGCTACGCATTCCCAAGAGTGAACTCGGCACGGCCATGGTCGAGTACTTGGAGATGACGTTTGCCTACCCCACACCGGGCGGCGGCAAACCGAAGCGTGTTTCGGTCGTCTGGGATGATTTTGAAGGCGCGATGTGGCAGGGCGAACTCATCGTGCCCGGGCTGGCGAAGGACCCGCCGCAAATCGATCTGCTCGGGGTGCGTCCGGACGAGCCGGCGTTTGTGTGGCACGCCCGCCAGGTCGCCGCGGTTGCGAAGCCGAAGCGCAGCGAGCGCCCCCCCGTGCGGTCGCCCCTTACGTCGATGGCGCTGCTCGGCGCCGCGCTCGTGGTCGCCTTGGCGTGCGACGACCGCCGCGTCGCGGTCGCGGCGTTGGGTTGTTTCGCGCTGGCGGCGTACGTGGCGCGCCCGATCTCGATCGAGGTTCCTTCAAAAGAGCGCGCGCTCGAGCTCTTCGCGGAACTGCACCAAAACATCTACCGCGCGTTCGACGCACGCTCCGAGGACGAAATCTACGACCTGTTGTCGGAAAGCGTCGCGGCCGACCAGCTCGACAAGATGTACGGTGATGTTTTCGAAAGTCTGGTCCTGCGCGAGACCGGCTCGGGGGCCGTCGCGGCGATCGAGTCGGTCGAAGTGATCGCGCGCGACGTCGAATTCCCCAAGCAGGAAACGGAGCGGCCGCAGTTCTTTGTCGACTGGAAGTGGAACGTGCACTGTTCGGTGTCGCACTGGGGGCACACGCACCGCCGGCGCAACGAGTACGATGCGCGCTACACCGTGGAACACGACGGCGCGTCCTGGAAGATCGCGGCGATCAAGATCAACGACTACAAGCCCATCGATCTCGAAGATGACTCCGATTAGCGGCATCCAGGTTCAGGATCTTAGGTTTCGCTACGAAAGCGACGGGTTCGGCTTGCGCATTCCCGAACTTTCGGTGGCGCCGGGCGAAGCGGTCGCCTACATCGGCGCCAGCGGCTGCGGCAAGACAACGCTGTTGCATCTCTTGGCCGGCATCTTGGAGGCGCGCGGGATCGCTGTGGACGGCGTGTCGTTGGACGGGCTGTCGGACGCCGCCCGGCGCGCATTTCGCGCCGAGCGCATCGGCCTTGTGTTTCAAGACTTCGGGTTGCTTGCGCACCTCACCGTTCGCGAGAACATCTTGTTGCCGTACTACGTGCATCCGGGTCTAACGCTGGACAGCGCCGTTTCGGAACGCCTCGTGGCGTTGACGAAATCGCTGGGCGTGGCGGCGTTTCTCGACCGGCGGCCGGAGCATCTGTCGCAGGGCGAACGCCAACGCGTGGCGCTTTGCCGCGCGCTCATCACAAAGCCCCGCCTCGTCTTAGCCGACGAACCGACGGGCAACCTCGATCCCAAAAACGCGCGCACGGCCGTCGAGCTCATGTTGGCCGAAGCGCGCGCCGTCGGCGCGACCGTCGTCACGGTCACCCACGACCACACGCTCCTCGATTTGTTCGACCGCGTGATCGACGGCTCGGAGTGGACAGCGTGATCACGCGCCTCGCCATTCGGTACCTCAGATACCACAAGATCCGCACCGCGCTGTTGGTGCTCAGCGTGGCGCTCGTGTGCCTGCTTCCGTTTGCCGTAACCGTCTTGGTCGGTCGCCACCAACAAGCCTTGAGCCGCCGCGCCGTCAACACGCCGCTGGTGGTCGGCGCGAAGGGCAGCCGCTTCGATCTCTTGTTTAACGCTCTGTACTTCCGCGGTCGCACGCCGGCACCGACGAACATGGCGGAGTACAAACGCGTGCGCGCGAAGGCGCCCGCACTTCCCGTTTTGGCGCGCCACAGAGCGCAGGGGCATCCGGTCGTCGGCGTGAGCCCCGAGTACTTCGCGTGGCGGCGATTGGCTGTCGAAAACGGAACGAGGCCGGCGCTCTTGGGCGATTGCGCGCTGGGCGCCAACGTCGCGCAGGCCGCGGAAAAAAGCGTCGGCGACTTCATCCTGACGGACAAGGAAAACACGCTGGAGCTGACGGGGACGTACCCGATGAAGTTGTTCGTCGCGGGCGTGCTCGCGCCGACGGGCGGACCCGACGACGATGCGATTTTTGTGGGGCTTTTAACGGCGTGGGTGCTGGAGGGCATCGGGCACGGCCACGCCGGTAAGCAAAAGCCGGGCACGATCTTGAACCGCGACGGCGACGTCGTGGTCTACAACGAGAAGGTTCAAAAGTTCGTCGAGTTCACGGATCAAAACCGCGACTCGTTTCACGTTCACGGAACCGACGAAGACTATCCACTCACGGCAATCCTGGTCTACCCGATCGACAACCGCGCCGCGACGATCCTCAAGGGACGCTACCGCGTTTCGCAAACGGGCCAGATCCTCGACACGCGCGAGGTCGTTGATGAGCTTTTGGGGTTTGTGTTCCAGCTCAAACGGTTCTTCGATGCGAACACGCTGCTGGTGACGCTGGCGACCGGCTTGTTTCTCGCGCTGATCGTGGCGTTGACGCTGCGCGTGCGCAAACCGGAGCTGGAGACCTTGTTCCGGATCGGGTGCGCGCGCGGAACCATCGTCAAAATGGTGGCGATCGAACTGACGATCGTGATCGGAGCGGGTATCGTGGTGGCCCTATGTGGATCGCTCGCATGCATCACCTGGCTTGGCCCTTAGCGGTCGCCGCCCTCACACTGCTGGCCGGCTGCGGACCGGATGAGGACAAGCCCAAGGACGGACCGGGGGTGTTGCGCAAGCGACTACGTGGTAGCAAGCCGAACGTCTGGACGACGTTTTATCCGACCACGGAGTTCGCGCGATTGATCGGCGGTGAAAAGGTCAACGTGCACTGCCCCGTTCCCGCGGACGCGGATCCGATCTTTTGGAAACCGACGCGCCAAGCGATCGCGGGCTACCAAGACGCCGACCTCATCATCTTAAACGGCGCGGAGTTCGAGAAGTGGGTCGAGACGGCCAACCTGCCGCAAAGCAAGATCTTGAACACAGCGCTCGGATTCAAGAGCGAGTGGGTTCGTTACGAGGGGACGGGCGGCGAACACAAACACGGACCAGACGGCGAGAAGCACACGCATACCGGCATCGACGGGCACACGTGGTTGGACCCGATCCTGGCCAAACAACAAGCCGCCGCCATTCGCGACGGGTTGATTCGCCTGCAGCCCAAGCACGAGAAGACGTTTCGCCAAAACTACAACGCGTTGGCCGGCGACCTGGATCGCTTGGACGAAGCGTTCAAGAAGCTGCCCGTCAAACAGGCGCTCTACGCAAACCACCCCGCGTACAACTACCTCGCGAAGCGCTATGGATGGAAGATCGTAAACTTCGACTTGGACCCGGAGTTTGCGCCGACCAAAGAGCAACTCGCCGAGATCGCAGCAAAGATCAAGACGACGCCGGGCAAGCTCATGCTGTGGGAAAGCGCGCCCACCAAAGAGGTCGCCCAAGCGATCCAGACCGCGACCGGCCTGAAGAGCATCGAATTCAGCCCGTGCGAGGCCAAGCCGGACGGAGACGGATACACGGCAACGATGCGAACGAGCATCCAAAACCTCGCGACCGCGTTGAGCCGGTAAACTCTTAAGTGGCGTCCTTCGAGTAAGAGGAGCGAAGCATGAACGGAGCGCGGACCGCATGCGTTTTGCTTGTTGTGGTCGCATTCATCTTGACCGTCTCTTGGAACACCGCCTTCGTCCAACGACTGCGATCTCCTTCTCCGAGGGACACGGCAAGCAGTGCTCGATCCACCGAGGGAGCTTCCGTCCGCAATACAGAGCCGGCGGAGCCGGTTCGCCACGATACAACCGGAGCCAATTTGGTCGTGAAGGTGTCCACGACTGATGGATCAACACCGGATGCCAAGGTGTATTGGGCAAGCTCTCCGAACAATCAAGCGTCCAACGAGGGTGGCGGACTGTTTGCCCTTGCAAGACGAGAGGGCGCGTCCACAGTTCATGTTCTGGCTCGCGGATACCGGCCTCAAAGTAAGTCGGTGGCTGCGGATGCCGCAAAGGTTGAGTTCGTCCTCGATGCTGGCTTAACAATCGGCGGGAGCGTTGTAACGCTGGACGGCCGCCCTCTCGGCGGAGCTCGGGTCTGGGCCCATAAACCTGTCAACAACGTCGGCTGGCCGAACGCGGATGACCTGCTCCCCGCCAGGCTCCCGGAGGGCAACTACGCAGTCACTGACTCGCAGGGAAACTTCGCAATCGGCGGTCTGCACGAGGGCACATTCTTGATCCGAGCGTATGCCGAGGGACATACGCAAATGACTTGGTCCAAGCCCCCTTCGGCGGTGGCCGGCTCGCACGGCCTGCGACTGGAAATGGCAGCACTCGTCGCAATTGAAGTGCGCGCCGTGCACGCTGTGACCGGCAAGCCCGTGTCGCCGGTGATGACCGGCTTTCAGTTCACAAAAAACCTAAAACTCACCGGTGGGCTCGGACGGGGCGAGACCGTGCCGCCCTCTGCGCCCGCCGGCGACGATGGAAACGGCATGACGCGGATGTACCGCTCGAGACTGGCCGCCGGTCCAGCACGCGTGATGGTGTTCTGTACGTCTCCCGGCTACCTGCGCGGCACTGCGGAATCAGAAGTTCAAGACAACGGGACGACAAGAGTCGAAGTGCGAATGAAGCCCGCGCAACCGGGACGCAACGGATCGCTCGGCGTGAGCGCGAAGTTTCGAGACTCGGGCGAGGCGTTCGACGGGTGGCTGACGCTCTCGATGCGATCGCGCGCGGGGACCGGCCAGAGCTTGATTCGGCTGTCCGGAGGAAAAGCCAAACCCCTTAGCCTTCCACCGGGACGCTACCGATACACCGTGGGCGGCGCGGGCGACGTTGGTTCGTGGTGGCAGGCAAACGCTGGCGAGTTTGAAATCACCGAAGACGGCACGACCGAGCTGAGCTTGGCCCTGTCGGGGACACTTGTAAACCTTGAGGTCGTCGATCCGAGCGGCAGACCCGTGCGTGGATACGACTTAGTCGTGAATCCAAAAGCCGGTGGGTTCTCGGGCCGGGTCGCGCGGTGGGATGCACCGGCAAACAACGTCTTATGCCTACGTTGGCGCAAAGACTACGTCGGGCCCGATCTCATCCTTCCCGCCGGAAAAATCCGGATCGGCGCGTGGCTGCACGGGGTCGGACGAGCCCTCGTAGTGACCGAACTCAAGGGAGCCGGCGACCGCGTCACGATCCGTCTTCCGCTCAAGACGGTCTCGGATTAGAAGAACTAGTCGCGCCAAAGCGCAACAACGCTTGCGCTGCGCGGGCGCCGTCGATTGCCGCGCTCATGATGCCTCCGGCGAAGCCTGCGCCCTCGACGCAGCGCAAATCGTGATCGACGTCAGGTTGCCTGGCGTGTCTCGCGCACACGCCCACGGGTTGCCCCGCGGGTCTGTTTACGACGTCATGAACTTGCTGCGTTGTAGACCTACGTGTGCACGAGGTCCGTGACATTGTTCGTGACCGTGTCTGTCGTGCGGCGACGGCGCCCTGTGAGGTTCCAGCTCGTATCGAACACGTAGTCAATCCGTTTAACGCGCGGCAAAACGGTGTTCGCCAAAAACACACCGGAGTACCGATGGAGCTGGACATACTTCGTCGCCCACGCATATCGGTCTTTGTGATCTGTTGAGCGGTGTACCTGTTCAGGGATCGATTCTCATTCGATAAGTGTTCCGTCCTCAGCAAGGATTCTCAATCTCAGGGGCGAGCTCGGCGTTACACGCAATCCGATCGGACCATGTGTGCCCACACGCACGGCCACATTGCCTTCGGCCACGGGGAAAAACTCCGCCTCACCATTAGTGTCAGTCGTGCGGCTCATTGGCGGAATGTTGGGCATGTCGATGGTGAGCAGCGCGCCGACTACCGGATTGCGATCGGAGTCAACCACTGCCACCATCACCTTGCAGGGCCACGGTAGCAAGACGAAGTTAGTTTCCGGCTGCGGAGGGGCGCCTAAGTACACCGCCAGCGGCCAAACGTCTCCTCGCTCGCCTAGCCGACCAAATACTACTGTGTATCGTCCGCTCCGGTAGTGCTCTTGGGGCTTGTTGTTCGCTTGCCAGTCCAAGTACTGCGGAGAGCTACGCGCCACAATCAGGTCCGGCTTTCGGATACTGTGGCCGGCCTCGAAACTCAGCGACAGTAGGTCCATGTCGCCCCCCGTCGGAGCGGTGCACGCGGCGAGTGAAATGAAAGACACTAGAAAAACTCGCTTCATCGCAAAAGTCCTCCGCGACCGTGGGGCCCACCCGGCGCCCAGACTCTGCACGGCGGTCGCACATTGTGGTCTTCCACCACGTATTTTCTCAGTCTGAAATTTGCTCTCAATCGCAACGAAATCCGAATCGGAAACCCTTTCCAGGTTCCGTTCATGATGAACGGCTTGTCAGGCATCTTACCTTTAACCGGACAGGGGACTGTCGGTTGAGTGCATGCTTTTTTCCACACCCACTTGAGGCGTCCGAGGCCCAACAATCCCCGACTGGCGGCCCCTCTCCAGCCAGGCAGCACTGGACCGGCATTGGCAGCCATTTGATTGAGAGAGCCCGCCGCGCCCGACTTAGCCACCCTCTTGCCGATGAGGCTCTTCACCGGAATCAACGGGAAAGTTAGCACCTTTCGTAACGCCCCTCCCTTGCCGCCAACGCGAACACTCGTCCCGAAAGAGAGTTTCGCGTAGCCGCAATCGCACGACCGGATTGTGTTCACAAACCCGTTGACGGCTGTGTACAAGAACGCTGCCGCGACGGCACTAGCCACGTCCGTCTGAATGTCAGGGCCGAGCGAAAATGTATGCAGTCCTGATGGATCTAGTCGATTGACCGGGTTGCTCAAAACGTATTCGTGCAGAGCAGCCTCACCGAAATATCCGAGGGGGTCGCGCTACAGAAATCGACCCAGCTCAGGGGAGTGATGCCGAGCCCGGAAGTAATACAACCCTGTCTCTGCATCTAGGGGGCGCGCTGTGAACATGAAGTCTTGGCCGAGCGGGTCAGAGGACTGCGCGACACCGCCGCGCGTGATCGTCACCACGCCAAACGGAGCATACCGGTAGCTCGCAACCACCGCTTGATTGCCGTCCGAGATATCGCTCACGCTACCGAGCGCATTGCGATGGTAATAACTACGGGTCACCTCCGCAGTGTCGGAGTCGCTGTCGAAGTCGAGTAGGTCGGCCTGCGAAAGCATGAGGATCTCGTCGACTTCGTCACCCCAGCAATAGGACCGCTGATGCGTGTTCGAACCGCTGAACACGTCGATGACATGCGACAGCGCCTCCACGTGCCACGGAGCGGAATAGCTAGATCTCACCAAGCGCCGGACGGTCGTGCCAGTCGTTGATTCCACACGTCGCCCCATGGCGTCATATCTGTACTCCGCAATGACGGCACCACCGGATTTCTGCTTCACCTGGACAACCCGGTTCCTGTAGTCGTAGACGAACAAGTGTGTTCCGTCGTCGGTAACGTTGCCATTCGTATCGTGGACTCGAGCCGTGCCGCCAACGCTTGTATAGAGATTCAGATTGTCACTTGAGTAACTCACGGTCGTGGGCGCCCCCCCATTCAGAGTGGTCACGATGCTTGTTCGGTTTGCGTCGTCATCGAGGTTGTACGCAATTTTTTTGACGTACGAACTCGTTGAGGGGTTGGTTACGCCGGATGAACCCATCCATGCCGTCGTCAGGCGGCGTAGTCTGTCGTACGCGAATGCATCGCCGAGCCCGGTTCCTGTGTATGACTCATGCGTCCGGTCGTGCACCTTGTTGTAGCCGTAGTCAAACTGCGAGATCGTCGTCGGCGTGCTCGTCGAGTGCATGATCGACGCGACCTCGTTCCTAAACCCTGTGTAGGTGCGTGATGTGGTCGTTCCGTTCTCAAACGTCGTGACCTTTTTGCGTGCTCCGATGTGGGTGTAGCCCGCAATCGAGTTTGTTCCGTCGCTTATGTCTGTGAGCACGTCGATGTCGTTGTAGGTGTAGTCCAGCGCCAAGCTCGACGGGTAGCTTTCCGTGATCTTGTTGCCGTTGGCGTCAGCGGCCGCCCCATCGCTCCACGTGACCCGCACTCTCCCCCATACACCCTCTGCCAGTCTGAGCTGATCTATTTGGATCAAGTCTCCGCGCCATGCCGGCTGCCGCGACTGCCCAATCAATGAACCGATTCGCGCCCAGACGTCGAACGCGCCGCTCTGGAGAGCCGTGGCCAGCCCGGGGTGCGCCCGTGCTCGAAACGCAAACTCGCCGCGCTTGTTCGTCACCGCTGTGAATGCAGAGCCGCGCGGCTGTTCATCGCGTGCGCCGGCTGCTGCCCCCAAAACACGCGGGTGGGCGAGAATGGTGACGTCGGCGCCCTCAACCGGCGAAGACTCGTGGTGTACACATCCTTCGACTAAGACGTCATTCGTCACAAGCACCTACCACAAACCGCACGCGCGGTTCGACGGGCCAAACGAGCGATGGAGCGAGCACCAAATGTGATCACCAAAATGAGCGGAACCACGGGGATCACAAAAAACGGGATCAGGATGAGCGCTTTGCGCCAAGCGGAATCGGTTCGGAACGTCCACCACCGCGCCAGGAAGTCCGAGCTCGCGGCTACGCCTTCAAAGGGGAGGTTCGACGTGAATTCACCGACCGGTGCGCGGCAGTGGAGACAATAGTCCCGGCGAGTTGCATCGAGCGGTCGCGAGCAGCGAAGACACGCGGGCAACTCGCAAACGCCGCCGGCGCAAGGCGAACTCTCCATCGAGCGCATGGCTCAACATGTTAACGCCTCGTTGGGTGCGGGGAGTCGAATCCAGAAACCGCCCGGCGCTCTACTCTGTCCCTTTCATTGGGTCTCTTTCCGTCCAAGCTCTTACGACACGATGGATCGCCCGAACACGATCTGTCAATAGATACGCTTTGGGAGGAAACGCCGACGGATCGGACAGTATGGAATGCGGCGTCACGATGCTCCGCCTCAAGCCTATCCCTATTCTCTCCCCTCGGTCGCTTAGCCGCGACAGCTCATCAAACGACACACGGAGATGCCGATAAACCAGTAGGCCATTCTCCGATTCCGTGCTGCAGATTTTGCGCGCTACTCCCGCGGCTTTACCACGAAGACTCGCCTCAGCTTTCGCCATTCGCGCAAACACCGCCTTCAGGCTTCCGGTCGCTCGCGCCTCCGCAAGCATATGCTCGAACATAAAGCGCACACGCTGCTCCCGAAGAATCTGAGGCTGTAGCTCGCGAAAGCTCTTTCCAGGTTGCTTGGCTTGGGGACCGAGCCGAGCAGCAACGGTCTCGAACAGCTCGTCCCGATAGAAGCCGTAGTACTGCTGCTGCTCCTTGCTCGATGGATCGAGGCTCTTTCCAGCAACGTCTGGATTCGCCTTGAAGAACACTTTGGCCAGTTCTTCATAGGCTTCCGCATCGAGAATCTCGTACACGGTGTAAACCAACTCGAACTCAAAGTTGGTTTTCATTTCTTCTTGGAGTACTGATTGGTCGAACGCATTGCCCAGCATGCTAACGCCTCTTTGCGCGGCACGCCGACTCGCGGTTGATAGACACGGATGGGCATGAGCCCGTATCTCTGGTCGGTATCCTGCGACGGTGTTCGTGCGTTATCCGCGACTGCGGGCCTGCAATCAGTCTTCCACGACCAGCACAACCGGGCGACTTGGCGCTCCGGTTCCGAAGACAGGACGGGATTCGCGCTTACCACCTGCAACGACGCTCCAAGCCTCAACTGGGAAAGGGACCATGACTTTCCCCGCCGCGTTCGTCCTTGCGACCCACTCTCCTCGCCACGCGCTACGACCGTCGATAGGATTTCGGGAGGCCGGCTCTCTTCTCACATGAACAACGGCCCGTCGCACGGGACGCGAACTCCTATCCACGACAGAAACCTCGAAACGTGCGAAAGTTATCGAAACATCCATCGAGAGAGAATTCGTATCCACGGTCAGAGGCATCGCGACGGGAAACCCATCAACTGAGTCAAACAGCGCCCATAACGTGCCCTGTGGAATCACGTACCGAACAGTCCCTGAAGGCGGAACAAACCTATGTTGCGTCAACTTTCCTCCCGCTTTCGCCTTCGTCGTTAAGGTCAGGATCCGACCAACTACCGAAGGAGCACGAACGACCAGGGAGCACCATTTTCTTTTGGCCACGCGGACGCCTATGTCGGACGCCGGTGCTCGTATTTCGATCCGCCTCGACGCGAACGGTCCGAGGTCTGCAATACCAATCGAGTACTGCTTCGCGGGTGTAAGAAAGCGAACTACGAAGTCACCCTTTTCGTCGCACTTTGCTCTGAGTTGGATCTGTGGGTCCGCAAGTTCTCCGGGAAGAAGTCCGCTATCACTGGAAATCGGCGAAGCAACTACCCAGCGAGACTCTTCCGGCAACGCCGCCAGCCCATGCACCGTGCCGCTAACGCTAGCAAACCGTCGGAGTGACACCCGGACACGGCGGTCATCTGGCCCGATGGATGCGACTCGCCGGATGAAGCCGGGAGCGACGAGCTCTATGTCCCACGCCTGACCGAAGACGGCAGGGATGTTTACAACTCCATTCTCGTCGACTCCGCTCCGTAGCTCTTGATTGAGAGCCGCAACAAGGAGGCGCGGATATCTGCGCTGCGCTCGATAGAGTTTGGCCTGAGCTGAACCCACCGGTGAAGAATCGGCGGCGTCGACGACCTCGATTTCGCAAGCCATTGGAGGCTGGAGATTCATCACGATCGCCCTACCTTTTGCTTCAGCTACAGCGTCCATAACGGCGGCTCCGACCCCGTGTTTGGACGCCACGACTGTGATGCGCGCCCCCACGGGAACTTGCGAAAATCTCACGGTTCCGGTGCTGTCCGACCGATTCGGCCCGTTCAAGAAGTTTTGCGGCCAGGTATTCCAGTCCTCCCCGTCGACCTCTGTAACAACCGCAGAGACGCGTGCTCCGCGTACGGGCCTTCCGTTGGCTTCCACACGAGCCACAAGTGAAACTGACTTCCGTAAGGCGACTGACGCGACGGCGTCTAAGTCGCGTGCCGGAATTCGCCGGGCGCCGAACTCTCCATTCAGCTCTGCGGTCACCCAATGAACGGCTCTGCGATTGCGCAGAGGCAACTCGACGCGACCGTCTACTCCAGTGGTAGAAAACGACTCTGACGGAGGATGCAGCCTCAAGGGTGATAGCCGAACTTTTGCTCCCGAGGCGATTCGCCCCTGACGCGTAACTTCCACGACAAGTGTCTTCGCACGAATCATTTTGACCACGTACGTGCGCTTCTGATACTCGATCCGAACACGAACACGCTCGTACGCTGGCGACTCGACAACACACCATTGGCCTTGTGGAGTAGTCGGAACAAGATACTGCCCCGTTGCGCCGGGCATGATCGAACGAATCTCGGTTCCGTCTACGGACGTCAGGGTCAAGGATGACGCGAGCGGGACACCGGTTGATTTATCGATTACAGAGACAGGGACCATTTTTGTAGATCGGAGTTGAAGCGTGGCCGGAGTACCTAGATCGCGAGCAGCCGACTGACCAATAAGAGTGCCCGCCTCCGCCCAAACCCACCAATCCAGCGCAACCCGTTCCACTGGAAAATGAGCAACTCCATCTGGGCCGCTCTTTGACGCGAGATCCAGTTTCGCGCAGCAATCGCGCGAGGCGGCCCTCCAACCAAGACTGACTGGTCCCGGGAACAAACGAACCGATGCGCCGGGAACGGCGGCCCCAGAGTCTGAGAGGACGCGCACCGAGAACGTATTCGCGCGCTCCAGGACAATGACTTGGGACGAAGCATCGCTCACCCACACGACTCGCGCAGGATGCATCGGACTACCAGCCGCTATCCAACATGGCAGAAGGATTTGCGCGACGACCGAACCGTCTTGTTCCGTCGCTCCTTTCCAGGTCGGCCTAGCTGACGGGCGAACTGGGTCGAAAGCAGAAACGGACGCGGACGCAATGGGGTTGCCGGCCACGTCGTTCACTTGCACACGTACGGCAGCTCTAGCTTCATTTGGCCCGTCAGGCTGACCGACAACAACGGGCACCAACACCGCAGGTGAAGGCCCGACCTCGCGTCTGTCGCCCAAGGTCGAATCGCTCAACTGAATCATCACAAAAACGATGACAAACAGAACCGTGACAGCGAACGCTCTTTTCATCTAGCTCTAACTTGGGCGCCACCCTTTCGCGCCGCACCCGAGAACCGTGATTTTAGCGCGATTCCGCCGACCGCATCCGCGCCGGTTGACGTGATTCTGTACCGGCAAGCCCACCTGCATGTGAGGGGGTTGTAAGTACCCGGGCACGGCCCAGCGCGTCGGTGTCTTCCTTGTCGCTCCCTCGCGACCCCAACACTCGCGGAGAGGACTGACAAAGCGAGAAATGTTTTGCGACCGACGACGGACGCTATCGTGGTCCGGACTGTACGCGTAGCCATTCTGCAAGCTTCGCCGCGCCCGGGGGCGGCCCTTTCTCCGTCGAAGTCCGCGCAAGGGCATCGCGAGCGTGGGCGAGGAGTGGCCGAGACTCATCAGCGGAAAGCAAGTTCAACACCGAGAACAGATTGAGGAATTCGCTGTGGTTGAGATCCTGTAGATGATGCAACCCGTAGCTGGCCGCCGAAAAGAGTTCGAAGTACTCGCCCATGACGCGGCAGTGGGCGTACGCGCCGACTATGCGTACCGAAAAGTCTTCCGAACGGAGAAAGCTCGCGATGGCTTGCTCGCTACGCCGAGCCCGTGGGCCGATCCTTGCCAGTGCGAGAGAGCTCGCGACCTTCACGCTGGTGGAATCTCGCGGCCGAACGGCGGCAACGACCTGAACGACTTTCGGATTGCTCGGCGCGACGATGGACAATGCTTCGGACGACGACTCAAAGGCAACACGACTCCGGGCCAAGTCCATGAGCTGCGGAACCGCGCGGGACACTGCGTCTATGCCGCGCGCCTTGCGGACCAGTTTAGCTACACCGAAGGCACATGTCTTTTGAACTGATAGCGACGCATCCGACAACCCTCGGATGAGCGCTTCCGTGACATCAGCCTCTTCGATGAGCGCGAGCATCGAACGATAGGCAGCGATTCGTACTGAGGGATCCGAGTGACCGCACGCCCGCCGAAGTGCGCCCAGCTGATCGGCAGACGGATTCTTCACCCGAGCCGCGACTTCCGGCGCCGAATGGCACGCGGCCATGCGCACCTCGCTGGCGGTGTCGTGAAGCGCCCCGAGAACGACGTCGAACGTGGCGGGAATCAACGTTCGAGACGTCTCAAGGGCTGCGACGCTCCAGCGACGTAGGTTTGCGTTCTCCGATCGAGCGGCGAGGAGTAGTTGCTTCACGGACTCTTCTTGGGCTGCGTCGAGCCCGCGGAATATCGAGAACGCACGGGGCGAAGATTTCGTGCGTTCCAACACATCAATCAGGCCTTTGATACCGTCCGATCCTGCTAGCGCACAGGACCGCGCAATGTCTCCGGCTACTACGTTGTCGAGCTCGTTGCTGCCGAGTAGCGCGAGGAGCGCCGGAACGTGTTTCGCCACGTTGAACCTGAGGAACACCGCGGCGGCGTCAGCGTCGTGGGCCTCGTGGGTCAAGTACGTAAGAGCCTGCTCGGCACATAGCGGAGCGAGAAACACGGATTGCGAAGCAATCTGCAAACAAGACGCTACATTCGCATCGCCCGAAGGATCCGTGAGCTCACTTCGTAGTACCGTGGCGAGTGTGTTCGACCGGACTAGATGTGGCGGAGCGAACGTTAGTCCGTAGAGACTGAGCGAGCGGAACCGCGGCGTTTTGAGGTGGCGGATCAAATGCGAGACCCCGTCCGCGCCCAATTCCGCCAAGGCCGCGCTGGCCTCTGCCGCGACGGGGAGCTTCTCCGAGCGCATCTCGGACTCGAGAACGGCTAGGGTCTCGCCGGAGTCCCGTCCGATCGCTCTCCACGCGACGGCTGCAGCGATGCGAACCCGTGGATTCTCATGCTCAAGATTCCGAGCAGTTTCGGCCGCATACAACTCGCTCTTGCGTTTTGCAGCCGCTATGTTTCTTAGCATCGAGATCCGGTCGGCATCGTCATCGTTCGCCGAACAGTCCGCTCCCATGACGAGGAAGACGACGGCTACCCAAACGCTAGCCATCCCAAGATGCGGAACCACGTCCAGATACGGAACCACGTCAATCGAGCGCATTGCACCCTCATGCTAACGCCATTTTTGGGGTGAGGATCCGAATCCCGGACCGCGCCGACACGAAAAGGGAAGCGCGCCGACCAACCGGCGGTCCGCTCTTCGCAAGACCTGACCCAAATGACACGCGAACGCGCAAAGAACAGACCGGTGCCTCGGCGTGCAAGAGCGTTGTTCGATTGGCCGGCTGCGTAGCGCTACGCAGCTTGGCGCGCGGTCGCCACGGCGTGGGCGACGAGGTGTTCGTACTGCTCGGAGTGCTCGAGCCAATGTCGATGGTCGCGCATGTCGCGTGACACTGTCGATTCATTGCAGCCAAGCAAGCACGCGATCACGCGCTGCGTCAGACCGGACATGCGGTAGAGCAGTCCGGTGATCCTTCGCCAGAGTCGCGAGCGGTTTCTCGTGCGCTGCGTTTCAATCCTCGCGCGCAATTGAATCACCGTTCCGAGCACGTTCGCGCGCTTGACTGCCGGCTGCCACGGACGTGTGCCGTCGGCGAGCTTCGCCTTGCGAATCATCCAGCGCATCGTGTGCGCGTCGCGGACGTAGTGTTGCGTTGCATTTTCTTCTTCCATCGACTCGGGAATGCGATTGCGCAACCGCTTCTCGATCCCGCGCCGAAACTCAGGGTCGAGCCGTGAGCCGAAAGCTGCTGCAAGCTGTTCTTCGCGCGTTCCGTCGCCTCCGCGGCGCTCCAGCTCGTCATCGATCCAGTCCGTGCTCAGCCACTTGGGGCGATCCTCGCTCGCGATATGCGTCGCGCTCGACCACGCGTAATCCGTTTGCTCCGCGACCATCTTCGCTTTGACCGGATTGTCGTGAATATACGTCACTACGTTGCGACGGTACTCGAGGCCGTGGACTCGCTCGGATAAAAATCGCCCGCGATAGAGCGGCCCGTCGCGCCGGCGCGTCCGGTTAAACCAACGCGAGTATCCGAGTTGGATGGCCCGCATCGCCAAGGAGAGTTGCCCTTTGACGCTGCGCACGAGCAGATGAAAGTGCGTGTGCATCAGCGAGTAGGCGTGCACCTCGATGCGGCCGCGCCGCACCTCGCGCGCGAGCAGCGCCAAAAACATCCGAAAGTCCTCGTCGTACTCAAACAACGTGCGCTTTGCGATCCCACGATTCGCCAGGTGATGCCAGGTGTTGACTCCGTCTTGTCTTGCT
>JAJFFF010000027.1 GCA_021776785.1 Planctomycetota bacterium
GCTCAAATCGCGCGAGTTTCACGCGCATCCGTCGCCAGCGGCGAGGACGATCACCAAAGGCATGCCAAACCGAACAAACGTCAGAGTCTCAACATCGTCAGATGTTGAACCAGAAAACACAGATCGTCAGATGTTGAACCAAGAAACCCGCATCGTCAGATGTTGAACCAGAATAGAACCGCACGCGCATCCGTCGCCAGCGGCGAGGACGATCACCAAAGGCATGCCAAACCGAACAAACGTCAGAGTCTCAACATCGTCAGATGTTGAACCAGAAAACACAGATCGTCAGATGTTGAACCAGAAAACACCGATCGTCAGATGTTGAACCAGAAAACACCGATCGTCAGATGTTGAACCAGAAAACACAGATCGTCAGATGTTGAACCAGAATAGAACCACACGCGCATCCGTCGCCAGCGGCGAGGACGATCACCAAAGGCATGCCAAACCGAACAAACGTCAGAGTCTCAACATCGTCAGATGTTGAACCAGAAAACACCGATCGTCAGATGTTGAACCAGAAATCACGTGCAGCTCGGTCGCCCCATGGCGTCGAACCGTGCCTTGTTCTCAAACTCTTGCTTCTTGCGCTTGTGCAGCTTGTCGTACTTCAACTCGTTCTCATCATCGCCGATCCGGCGGTACAAGATCTTGAGATGAAAGTAGAACGCCGGGCACTCGGGGCGGAGTTTGATTTCGCGGTTGAGGTAGCCGATGGCTTCGTCGATGAGAGCGCGGTGTTCGGCCGCGGTCTTTTCGGAGACCTTCTCCGCGACCATGCGCGCGAACTGGGAGATCAAACTGCCGTAGGTCCCCTTCGCTTCAAGCTTTTTGAGGGACTCGCGATAGTACTTGAGCGCCGCGTCCATCGGGGGTCCCTCGGGGTCGAGAAGGGCTCGTTGAAAACGCAGCATGCACCGCGCCGACATGACGGGTAAGCGATCCGGTGCGTCGGCAAGCAGCTTCAGTGCTGCTTCGCCTTTTTTGATTTGGTTTTGGCCGAAGTGAATCATGGCGACCGTGGCCAAAAGCTCGTACCGGTCGTCGGGCTTGTCCTTGAGTCGCTTGATGCACTCTTCTAAATGGTAAACCGCCCGGTCCTTGCGCGAGAGTTGTTCGGAAACAACCGCAAGATTGCGATGCAGCGAGAGCCACTGCGGATCTTCTTTGGGCAAGTACTTCGCCGCCGCGTTGAGCGTGTTGTCCGCCTCGTCAAACCGGCCCGCTGCGAGGTGGCGCATGCCCAGTTCGATCGCAACTTTGGCGTAGGCGCGCTCGGCGATGCTACGCAGCGCGATTTCCTCGTAGGGCTTGTAGCGCGCGTGCGGATACCGCGTCGCGGCCGTCTTCAACAGCGTGTACGCGGGGACGATGTTGCCGCGGATGCTCTCCACGACGCCGAGTAGGTACTTGTACAAAGGGTCGGAAAATCGAAGTCCGGCCCGTTTGATCAGTTCGCCGGCAATCGTCTCCGCCTTGTCGAGCAGGCCCTTGCGGCGTGGGGCGGCACGCTCCGACAACGCTTGTTGAATGTGCGTGAGCGATTGGTACGCGTGTCCGCGCCAATCCTGGGGCGCGATCTTGCGGGCTCGCAAGAACGCGTCGAGCGCGTCCTCGAGCTTATTCGCAAACAGGGCCTCGCGGCCCGCGTTGATGGCATCCAAGTACGCATTGGCTTGGGCAGACAAAACGGAGGCGAACAAGAAGAGGGCGAGAAGGGGGCGGATCATGCGTGTGGGCGACTCGTTGTTCATCCGTCGGTTTGAAGTGGGCTTACGGCGCCGTCTGGCTGAGCTGCACGATTCGTAGGCCCTGTGTGCCCGCACAGCAAAGCGCGAAATTGCCTTCCGTGGTTGCATGGAGTGCAACGCCGCGAATCGTAAACGTCGAGCCGAACGTGACCTGTCCGGTCAGGCGAGTTTGCCCGATGACGCTCATCGCGATTTGCAACCTGTCGCCCGCGCCGATGACTAAGACGTCGCCGTCCACGTCGGCTGCAATCGTATCGGGCCCGGTGTTGTCGAGCGTGCTGAGCAAGCTCGGTCCGATCGGGTTGGCGACATTGAAGACGGACACCCGGTTTTGTCCGGTGACAAACAGCGAAATGCCGTCCAGCGCCAGGTCGAGCGGATAGGTTCCGGGACCGACGACAAACTCGTCTAAAATCTCGTCGAAGTTCTCGGACTCCACCGCCGAAAACACGGGCGTGACCGGCGCCGGCGTGAGGGGATTGCCCAGGGTGACGATTCCAAACGTATTGGTCGTCGTGCGCACGGACGCGTAGATCGAAAGCGTGTTGTTGACCTGCACGTCCGTGATCTGAACCACGGAGGCGAGCGTGACAATCTCGGTGGCGGTGGACCATGTGCCGGCCGCCGGGTCGATGATGCCGCGTTTGAGCGTGGGACCGCCATCCGCGACGAAGAAATTGAGCGCCACGCCGGAGACGCCACCGCCGTCGCCGCTTGCCGTCCCGGGGACCGGGATGCCTGCGTCGGCCGGGGCGATAAACGAGCCGGACACATCGGCGGTCGTACTCGTTGCGGCGGCGATCAACGCTTCCAGGTTGAACACGGAGACGCCGTTCGCTGTCGTTCCGACGGCGAGACAAACCAAAAACCCGTCCACGACAACGAGGGCGTCCACGCGGCCGCCCGCCAAGGCGGCGGGCGCGGTCAGGACGGCTGCTCGAATCGTCGTGATCACATCCGTCTGATCGACCAGGTCGGGGTCGGTCACGTCGATCACGTGGACGCCGGTCGTTCCGGCGGCTACGAACGCATACGAACGTTGATCCACGGAAGCGACGACGATGTTGCGGACATCGCCCGCAACCCCTTGGCTGCCGCCGAGCGATGCGACCTCGGCGGGCGTGAACCCACCGCCCGGGTTGTCCCCGCCGTCCATCGGGTCCTCAAAAGCGTCCGCCGGAAAGATCGAGAAGAGGTCGCCGATATTGCCGCCACCGCAGCCGGCGATGAGGCTGAGGAGCGCGAGGGTGACAAACAGAGTCCGCATAACGTTTGGACGCCTATTCTACCGCTGATCCTCCCGGTTCCGACGGAAAGCCGAACTCGCAGTGTCCCATCCGCGTGCTCTTGCGTTTTCGCGCGGCTCGGGTACTTTTTGAAGCCCTCGTTGGTGGGTATAGCTCAGTTGGTTAGAGCACCAGATTGTGGTTCTGGGGGTCGCCGGTTCAAATCCGGTTACTCACCCCAAACGCACCCGCGTCAGGCGTCCTGCTTGGCGCGGGTGTTTTTTTGCCGCCGCGCGTTTGGAGCACTCGTTTGAGGAATTGCTTCAGAGTTACGGTGCGGGCGGCTTTGCCGGACCGGGCCGGGCGTCGTCGGAGGCGTTTGTCGGGGGGGCGGCGGGGGCCTCGTCTTCGGGGGCGGTGTCTGCGG
>JAJFFF010000028.1 GCA_021776785.1 Planctomycetota bacterium
CCATCTCTGCGTCGCGAATCCTCGCTGTAGCGTTGCTACAGCTGCGGTCCGCTCCTTGATCTCGACTCCGATCTCTCGCTCTCGCTATTCCAAGCACTTCTTCAATGGGCTTTAGCAGCCCGTTGAAGAAGTCACATGGGCTGCGAGCGGGCCTCGAAGCCGATCTCTGCGTCGCGAATCCTCGCTGTAGCGTTGCTACAGCTGCGGTCCGCTCCTTGATCTCGACTCCGAATCCTCGCTCTCGCTGTTCCAAGCACTTCTTCAACGGGCTGCTACGCCGAACGGCTGGCGCGTTGCACGGTCACTTTGACGCGGTGGACCCGGCGTTCGTCGGCGTCCAGCACGGTGAAGCGCACGCCATCTTCCTCGTACGACTCGCCGGTGGAGGGGACGCGCCCCAGGCGGGAGAACAGGAGTCCGCCCACGGTCTCAAATTCGTCGCTTTCGGGCAGCGCGATGTCCAGGGATTCGTTGAGGTCGTCGATGTGCGCCCGCCCCTCAACCGTGGCCGCGTTTTCGTGGATGCGGACCACGTCGAGTTGGGCTTTTTCTTCATGCTCGTCAGCGATCTCGCCCACGATCTCTTCCAAGATGTCCTCGATGCTCACGACGCCCGCGGTGCCGCCATATTCGTCGAGCACGACGGCTAAGTGGATCTGACGCGATTGCATCTCCGCCAGCAGATCGCCGACGTTTTTGCTCGCCGGCACAAAAAACGGCTGTCGCTTGATGGATTCGACCGTCGGTGGCTCGTCGGCGCCCCAGTGCGCGAGCAGATCCTTGACGTAGAGCACACCGACGATGTCGTCCGGCGTGCCGCGATAAATCGGGAGGCGCGACAGCCCGCGTTCTTGGGACTTTGCGATCGCATCCGGGATCGACGCGTCGACGGGCACACAGATCAATTCGGTGCGCGGGGTCATCACGTGTTCGGCGGTGACGTCACGCAGATCCATGACGCCTTCGATCATTTCCTTCTCGACCTCTTGCAGCGTTCCTTCGCGCGTTCCTTCTTCCAGCACGGAGTGCAACTCGTCGGTGAGTTCTTCCGCGCGGTCGAGCTCTTTGGGCGCGCCGGTCAACTTGCCCGCAAACCGACGGAGCGCGCGCGCCATCGGTTTGAGGGGCGTGATCATCGCGTTGTATCCACGCAGCGAACGCAGGAGCACAAGATGCCCCACGCGTCGTCCGAGCAGGAACGGTGCCACCACATGCACAACCAGATACGTGGACGCGAGTGCGGTCGTCCAGCCGATGACGCCCCACACCGATGCCTTGGAGGCAACCAACGCGGTGGCGACGAGTGCGATGGCTGCGATCTGCGCCAGGCCGCGGCCGATCTTGCTCGTGAATAAGATCTCGTCTTCGTGCTCGAGCAACCCGTCGATCGTGTCGCTTACTTCGCGCCGCTTGGCTTCGGCGCGGAGTTGCGCGTAGCTGTGTTGCTCGAGCGCGTTTTCAAACAGCGCGAATGAAAACGCGAGGACGAGGCATCCCGCCGCGGCGATGGCGAGCCAGCCGACCGTGGAAACCGCCGTGATCACACCGAGCGTGGAGGCGAGCAGGCCGATCACGATCAGGCCCGTTCCCAAGTCGAACAAGCGACGTGGTGGCCGTGCCGCAGGATCTGCGGGGGATCGGTCTTGGGCGCCCGAGGGCGCTGGGTAGTGTTCGGAGCCGCGTCCGGGCTCAGGTTCGTCGTCGTTCAATGTCGATTCCAATCTAAACCACTCTCATCATCGGTGCCAAAGCAACCGGGCCAAACCGATGAAATTTCGCGCGCGGGGGCTCGCCGCACGCCCGAACCCGCGGCGCGGAGCCGCTTCGTGGGCGATATCGACGTAAGTCATTTCTTGACAATGATTTGCGTGCGCGACTTGAGCGAATGCGTGATCGCGGTGGCCAGAGCGTCGGTCGCATCGAGGGGCGTCGGGAGCGCTCCCAAGCCGAGAATGGTGCCGACCATACGGGCCACCTGCTGTTTGGGAGCCCGCCCGTTGCCGGCGACGGAGCGCTTGATGGTGGCGGGCGGGTAGTCGGCGACCAGCAGTCCGTGGCGGCCCAAGACGGCGAGCAACGCGCCGCGTCCGTGGCCGATGGCGAGGGCGGCGCGCGGGTCCGCTTTGACGAACACATCTTCGACGGCGGCGCACTGCGGTTGCCACTTGGCAACGACCGCTTCGAGGGCGGCGCTGATGTGCGCGAGTCGTTCGGCGAGCGGCGCGCCCTTGGGTGCCCGCAAGACGTCGGCGGCGAGCAGGCGCATGCTTGTGCCTTCACACTCAATTACGCCGTATCCGACGACCTGAGTGCCCGGATCGATGCCGAGGATGCGGTTCTTCATGCGTGCGTCGAATCGTAACGTCGCCAGACGACGCGCGAGCTCGCCGGGTCGCCACAAAAAAAGCGACCCGGGCCAAAACCCGGGTCGCGTATCAGACTCTGGAGGAGTCGTGGAATCTTCGGTGCTTATCGATCGATCTTTTCGTCGATGAAGCGGCGCAGGACTTTTTCGAACACCTGCGGCGCTTCCATGAACGGAAGGCGCGCGGCCTTGTTCTTGAGCGGAACGATGAAGTTGTTTGGATAGTAGCGACGCAGACGGTTGATGCTGCCGGCGCCCGTCAGCTCGTTTTTCTTGTTCGCGAAAAACATGAGCGTGGGAACGCGCGACGTCTCTTCGCCACGGATGTCGAACGGCGGAATCGCGATCGTCTTGGCGTTCGGGTCCACCCAGATACGACGCAGCAGGTTGAGTTCGATGTCGTTACGGCTCTTCGGCCCGAGCCACGCGCTCGAACGGTAGTAGTCGTAGATCTCGCCTTCGAGAGCCGACGCGATCTTCATCTCGTACGAACTCACCTTGCCCCACAACTGGGCGTCCGGGCTGGCGCTGCGCTTAGCGGCGTCAATGGCCTTGGAATAGTCCTCGTTGCTGGCATACGGGTTCAACAAGATGAGGCCGGAAACGCGATCCGGGTACTTCTGCGCGTATTTCGCGGCAATCCAGCAGGAGAACCCGTGGCCGAGCAGAACCATCTTTTCGACGTTGCGCTTCTTGCGCATGTCCTCGAACGCGTCCACCAAAATGTCCACGGGGTAGATGTCATCGCCCTGGGCGTTTTGCTGAACGTCGGGGAACGAATCGATCGGAGGCAAGTTGATGAACAGCCACCGGACAAACATCCACTGGTTGAAGTACGGCATGTAATACACCGTCGAGCGCTGCGTGCTCGGCAGTGCGATGACGAGCGGGCCCGAGCCCTTGCGCGCGAACGTGTCGTTGACCTCAAGCTTGATGTCGCCGAACGAACCGACGTCGAAGCGCTTCACGCGCGGCAACGTCCGGTCCTTGTTGCGCTCCCAGTACTGACGCCACTGTTCGACGTCGGTATGGATTGTCGTGTTTCCCGTGATCTCTTCCAAGTTGAAGAGCAAAACGGAGTGCACGCGCGGGTTGGTCTCGCCCTCTTGGATCGTCGCGCCAGTCCGCGGATTGACGTGATGAATCATGTTGATCATCGGTTCCACGGCTTCTTTGACACGCTGCATGCCAGCGGCCCAGCACGCCATCCGGCGCACTTCCCAGGTCTTGTCCTGGAGCGCTTTCACAATGACCGGCGGATCGAGACGGTCGCCGCTCATCGAGAGCGCCGTCATGATGCCTTCGCGAACCCGCTTGTCGGAGTGCGTCGCATAGGCCAAGAGCTTCTTGCGGAGCTCAGGGCTTTTGACCTTGGATAGGCGGTCGGCGGCGGTGCCGCGGATCCACCAGTTTTTGTGGCTCAAAAGCTTCTTGTCTTCGACGATGAACTTCAACGTGCGCGCGTCATGAATCGGTAGAAAATCAATCGCACGCTTCTTGAACTTGATGGACTTCTTCGAGAAGTCGTCCTTGAACGCCGACACGACCTCTTTCCATTTGGCGTCGGACACTTCCGCCCGAAGCGGAGCCGCGGCCATGGAAACGGCGAGCGTTGTTGCAATTAGGACAGTTAGACGCATCAATTCCTCCAGTAGGGGCTTTACTTCTCGGCCCACGCCATCTTAATGCCGCCGGTCCATGAAGTGTTCCGCCCGCCTCAATACGACTGCCTAGAGTACCGTTTTCATCCGGATAAGAGGGCGCCCGCGACGATAAGGTCCGTCGGCGTCGTGATTTTGAGGTTTTGGGGCGCGCCTGGGACCGTTTGCACCGGTTCGCCTAAGGCTTCCACGAGTCCGGCCTCGTCCGTGGCGTCCGCGGCCGTGGCTCGGAGCGCGCGCTCAAGCAGCCCGAAATCGAACAATTGGGGCGTTTGGACCGCGGCGAGGCGCGCACGGGGGAGCGTACGCACCACACGGTCGCCGTCTACCTCTTTGACGGTGTCGGGAATGGGGATGACCGGAATCACGCAGGGCGCGGAACACGCCATCAAGCGCGCCACCAACGCTTTGCTCACAAAGGGGCGAGCCACGTCGTGGACCAGCACGCGCTTGGTCGAAGAGGGCAGGGCCGCGAGGCCGCACGCGACGCTGTCGCGGCGTCGCCGACCACCGGCAACGACCGTCCAGCCGGGCAAAGACACAGCATCGACGTCTTCGGCGCGAACGACCGCGACCCGGTGCGGGATCGCATCGAAGGCGTCCGCGGCGTGGGCGAGCAGCGTTTTTCCGGCCAGTTCCACGAGCGCCTTGGGCTGCCCGAAGCGCTCACCGGATCCGGCGCCGACAAGGATTACTCCCGTACTCACGCTCAGCAAGGTACTGTAAACGCCGTCATGTTGGCGCGGAATCAGCACCCATGCGTATCGGAACCGGGTTCGATCTCCATCGGACGGGCGCGGAGCGTCCGCTCGTCTTGGCCGGCGTCGTCATTCCGGATGCAGCCATATCTGCAGGCGGGGTCGGCGGCCTCGTAGCCCACAGCGACGGCGACGTCGTTTTGCACGCTTTAACCGACGCCATCTTGGGCGCGGCCGGCCAGGCTGATATCGGCGACCTGTTTCCGGATACGGATCCGCGCTACAAAGACGCCGACTCCGCTGTGCTCTTACAAGACGCGATGCGGGTCGCGCTCGACGGTTCGTTCCGGTTGGTCAACGTGGATCTCACCGTGTTGGCCGAGCGTCCCAAGCTCAAGCCGCACCGCGCCGCGATGCGCGCGCGTCTTTCGGAGTTGCTCTCGTTACCCGCCGGAGCGATCGGCGTGAAGTTCACCACCATGGAAGGTCTCGGAGCGATCGGCCGCGGCGAAGCGATCGCTTGCCAGGCTGTCTGTCTTCTCGAGGATCTCGGATGAAGTTGCATAACACGTTGACCGGCAAGGTCGAACCGTTCATTCCCCTCCAAGAGGGCGAAGTGCGGATGTACAACTGCGGGCCGACCGTCTACAAGCGCCAGCATCTAGGAAACTTCCGTGCGTTCATTACGGCGGATTTGTTGCGTCGTACGCTCACGTACCTGGGCTACCGCGTCACGCAGATCATGAACATCACCGACGTCGGTCATCTGACCGAGGACGACGTCGCGGATGCGAGCGGCGAAGACAAGCTGCAAAAGATCGCAAAAGAGCGCAAACTCGATCCGTGGGAGATCGCGCGCGAACAAGAGCAGTTTTTCAAAGATGACTTAGCCGCGTTGCACATTCCGCCCGCGGACGAGTACCCGCGCGCGACCGATCACATCCCCGAGATGATCGCGATGATTGAGACGCTGATTGAGAAAGGGCACGCGTACGAAGCCGACGGCAACGTGTATTTTTCGGTCGAGTCGTTTCCGGGTTACGGCAAGCTTTCGGGCAACACGCCCGACAAGTTGGAGGCGGGCGCGGGCGGGCGCGTCGTGGCGGATCGCGACGACAAGCGCAGTCCCCACGACTTCGCGTTGTGGAAGCGCGACCCCAAGCACCTGATGCAGTGGGACAGTCCGTGGGGCAAAGGCTTTCCAGGCTGGCACATCGAGTGCTCGGCGATGTCGCACAAATACCTCGGTGAAACGTTAGACATTCACACGGGCGGGCCCGACAACATTTTTCCGCACCACGAGTGCGAGATCGCGCAGAGCGAATCGATCTTTAACAAGACGTTTACGCGCTACTGGGTGCACTGCGGCTGGTTAGAGATCGGCGGCGGCAAGATGAGCAAGAGCAAGGGTGAGATGTATACGCTCCCCGAGCTCTTCGAGATGGGCTACGACGGCCGCGATCTGCGCATGTTTTTGACGCGGCAGAGCTACGGCGGGCCCTTGCCGTTTGACCTCGATCTGTTGGATCAGGCCAAAGCAGAACGCGGCCGGTTTCAAAATTTCGTGTCGTACGAGATGCGCGAGCGACCCGAAGGACCCGACAATCCGGCGGTCGGAGCGGCGATCGACGCGGCGCGCGCGGCGTTTCGCGCGGCGTTGGAAGACAACATCAACACGGCGGGCGCGATGGCCGCGCTGCACACGTTCACAACCGAAATCAACCGCATTGGCCCCAACCGAAGCGAAGCGGAAAACGTGATCGCGTTCATGCGCGAGTGCGACGCGGTGTTCGGTATCTTAGATCCCGACGGCGCGCGCTCGCTGGACGAAGAGATCGAACAACTGATCGCCGAGCGGCAAGCAGCACGCGACAAAAAAAACTGGGCGCGCAGCGACGAAATCCGCGACGAGTTGCTGGCACGAGGAATCGAGTTGCTCGATACGGCGCAAGGCGTGCGCTGGAAAAAGACGTAGCGGCTCCGACCCGGCCCAAGGCCCAATACGGAACCAGGTCCAATACGGAACCAGGTCGATCGGCGCGGATCGCGGGGGGCGTTTCGCGCCATTTCGCGCCAATCGGGTCCTCGGCCCGTTTTTTTTGGGGCGCGGCGTGTGAAAAATCTGGCTCCTGATCGGGGCTAGCCAACTGCGCGGATTTTGTATGAAACCTTTGGGGCGATTTCGCGACTTCTTAGTGATGCTCGCCGTGCGTTGCGCGCGGCTCATCGATGGAGTTCGACATGCCTCGCCGAGCAAGGGAAGACGGAATCGATACGTGGCATCACCTCGCCAATCGCGGTGTCGCCAAGCGCACGTTGTTTGAGTACGACCAAGACTTTCGTGTGTTTTTGGCGTTGCTCGCGCGGGAGGTGCGGCGGGGGCGCATCGAGGTGCACGCGTACTCGCTCATGCACACGCACTTCCATCTGCTCGTGCGAAGTCCCAAGGCTGAACTTTCTCTGGCCATGCGCTCTGTGCAGCTCGGCTACTCGCGGTGGTTTAACCGCACGCGCCGGCGCGACGGCCCGCTTTATCGCGGGCGGTTTTTG
>JAJFFF010000029.1 GCA_021776785.1 Planctomycetota bacterium
CGCCCCGGAGTTTCTCCGCCTCACGCAGTTTGCGGATGATCTGCTCGGTCGTGTGCCGCTTCTTCTTCATGATTTCGTCTCCTGACCTTACCGGTCAAAAAACTCTCATTCAATCCGGATCAAGAATCGGGGAGCAGGCCATCGGCACTGAAGTCGACTTATTTCGAGAACAAGCACGTCACCGCCGTTGGTAAGACAGAGTGGAGTTCACTCAAGTGGAACGACCAGTCCATTGCAGAGAAAAAGACGCTCATCAACGAGGCGGATGTCACGTTTATCGCGGCAGAGAACGCTGCCGCCTATTCCAAGGCGAGGGACATACTGCAGCAGCAGGGTGTTAAGGCGTCCCTCCTCGACTGTAGCGACGCCCATGGCTGGGCTGACTCTGGCGACAAGGACTCACTTGGCCACTGCGATCTGTGGCTAAAGGCGGACCCCACGTTCAGGGGGCTGCAGCACGCACTTCTCGAGTTCGATGAGCGAGTGTTTGTGGGAAGCAACCCGCCGAAGCGTGCTGACGTTCGTAAGCAGCCGCAGCGGTACATCAAGTCGGTTGAAGTTCAAAAACGACAAGGCGCCCCGCTCCGCGAGGAGTGGTTCAACTGCAACGTCGAGCTGAATCCCGGTCTAGTAGCGATAGTTGGGAACAAAGGAAGCGGAAAAAGCGCGCTTGCGGACATCCTGGCACTTGGTGGAAACAGCCAGCATGATGAGAGAAGCTACTCGTTCCTCAACCAGACCCGCTTCAGGAACCCTCGCGAGGACAAGTCGATTCACTTTAAGGCCGAGCTGACTTGGCAGAGCGATCAGGTCCGGCGCTACGGTCTATCCGATTCGCCCGATCGTGAAGACGTCGAGCGTGTCAGGTACATCCCCCAAAGCCATCTTGAGCAGGTCTGCAACGAGATCACGTCAGAAGGAGGAGGAACGTTCGACCAGGAACTCCGCGCGGTCATTTTCTCTCACATCCCAGTCGCAGAGCGCCTCGGCAAGCAGAGCCTTGACGCACTACTCGCCTACCTCGGAGAAGAGACCTTCGATCGCATCAATGTACTCCAAGGGGAGCTCTCCAAGACCAACCGAGAAATCGCCGCTCTTGAGGCTGACGCATCGCCGGAACGAAAGCGCGAAATTGAGAAGCGGCGCACGGCGAAACTGAGAGAGCTGAGCGTACTCAAAAACAATGAGCCCAAAGCGCAACCGAAGCCTGACACCGACCCGGCGACTACGAAAGCCATGCAGGAGATCCAAGTATCGATCGACGCGGCAAGGACGTTGGTCGGAACTCTTGAAGCAGCCGTCGATGCGGCGGCACAGGAGCGGAAGTCTCTCCTTTCGCAGATTGCGACTGCGGACAAAATACTTCAACGCGTTCGCAACTTCGAAGATGCTTATAGTCAGCTAGAGCAAGAAACTAGAGAGGACCTCGAGGCTCTCGGCTTGGACTGGGAAGATCTTGTCAAGCTCCAGGTAGACACGGAAGCCGTCAAGACGCTTCACGCCGAGCTTGCGAACAAGGAGGCTGCGACAAGGGCGCGCCTGGACACAGAAAACGAAGAAAGCGAGACGTCACGGCTCACGCTGGCCAAGCAAGACATCACGCGACTCCAGAACTTGCTCGATGCACCCACGCGTCGCCATCAGGAGTACGTCACCGCGCACAAGGAGTGGGTGGACGCCGTAGCGAGTCTGGAAAGCGACATTGAAGATCCGGACTCACTTGCCAGCTTGAACGCTGAACTGCAGAGAATTGCTGAACTCCCTGCGCAGATTGCCGGACATGAATCCGAACGTGGCGCTATCTGCAGACGAATCCACGAACAGATCGTCGGGTTACAGGAGCACTACCGAAAGCTCTATCAGCCGGTACAAGACTTCATTCTCAAGCATCAGACGCTGGCCGAGAGCATACAGCTGTCGTTCGACGTTCGAATCAGTGAAACGAATCTCGCTGATGAGTTAGCGGAGTGGATAGACAAGGGCAGAAAGGGATCCTTTCAAGGCGCCGAGGATGGGGTCGCTCGAATCAAGGACATTGTCGGTCGGCACACGTTTGACGGCACGGAGGGCCTGGAGGCCTTCCTCGACGAGTTCATGCAGGCGCTTAAGAATGACGTGCGACACGAGAAGCCTCGGCCGATGTCAACGGCGACACAACTTAAGGGGAACCGCACCGCTGCAGCCCTATACGACTTCCTCTACGGGCTAAGTTTCCTAAAGCCTCGGTATGCCCTCAAAATGGAGGGCAAGGAGCTCTTTGAGCTTTCCCCCGGTGAGCGTGGCCTTCTCCTGCTTCTGTTCTATTTGCTTGTTGAAAAAAACAACAGGCCGCTGATCTTGGATCAGCCCGAAGAAAATCTCGACAACGAAACCGTGCATGAAGTTCTGGTTCCCTCGATCAAGCTCGCGAAACAGCGGAGGCAGATCATCGTCGTTACCCACAATCCGAACCTCGCGGTTGTCGCGGACGCCGATCAAGTCATCGCAGCAAGCATCGACAAGAAGCACCTATGCCGCGTAACGTACGAGTCCGGCGCGCTTGAGAACCCGAAGGTGAATCGCCGCGTAGTGCGCTATCTAGAAGGTACGCTGCCAGCGTTCATGAAACGAGACAAGAGGTACATCCGCTAGGCGCTGCTTAGGCCTGCCAGTCGTGCATCACAACGGCGACACGCGTGGGTTGATAAGATATGACTGTTCACGGCGCCGCTCTTCGGGTCCGTACGTGTCACGCGTGACCTGACCCCAGAGTCGTGACGCAGCTTGAGAAGATCGACGAGTTTGAGGAAGACCTATGTCAGAAGGCCGGACTCCGCCACGTCGATCGTGAGAGCGTCCCATACCCAATATCCTTCATGAAGCTTCTATACGGGACGAACCCTGGGTTCGAGCCCGACATGGTGCCTTGGCACCATGCTTTGGAACGGACGCTCCAACGCCTCAAGATTCAGCTCGCGTGGTTCAACGCGTACAACATCTGGAGTCGGCTGGCGCCCAAAGACATGGCGATGACCTACGCTGACCTCAAGTGTCGCGAGCATTGCGGGTACGCCCCATGTCTCCTATCCGCCTGGAACCAGTTGGCCCATCTACTGAACCTCACTCTGGATTGGAAGATAACGAGGAAGCGCGTCGCGCCAAGGTCAATCAAGAATCGAGCAAGACAAGACCCGGACGTTGGGAATGACCCCTGGCTAGGTGCATTAGTCAGGAGACTCGAGCGAATCGACGATCTATTCGAGATGAGACACGGCGAGGCGCACGATCTGGGCCTCGGGGACCGATTGTTTAGTCTGTTCGTCCCCGAGGGAACGACTGACGGCAGGATGGATGCTGTGACGAAGTTCGAGTTGCTCCGCGACGAGTACCACTTCTTGGGTACTGCTCGCCGCAACATGTCGGACTTCCTGATTCTCCACGAGGTCACGATCGCGAAGCGCCACGCTCCGACCGCCTGAACGTGCACCGATCAGCCGCCCGCGCCGACCGCCCGCTAAGGCTTAACGTACTCGCTGGATGCACCCGACTTCAGCTTGTTGAATTCCTCCAAGAAGAACTGCCCCAACCCAGCATGTACGGCCCAGATTTTCTTCGGCGACTCGGGATCGTTCATGATCTCGATCAGTTTCGGGGAAATGTACTTGGCTTGGGGATGGAAGACCGCGTTCCGGTACCGGCGCAGCGAGAAGTAGATACTGTCGATGTCACCTTGGATCTTTGGAATCCGAATGCGGTTCTCCTTCAAGCGTTCAAGGACGCCATACAACATCCCGTACCAGATGGACATGTATGCGCCGTACGGTCCAGCCAGAAGCAGCAGGGCGTTAGCTTCGCCGCGCGCCCGCACATCCGTGATCGCTGTCTCGAAGTGCTTCTTGATAACGTTGCCCCACATCCAATGGCGGTGTAGGGCAATGAATTCATCTCGAGTCAGCAATCTACCACCTCCACTCTGTACGTTCTCACTCGCGTATATGCCTGGGGTCCGGGTCCGAATCCGCCTCGACACCGATAGCCGTACTACGTTCCGCGAGCCGACGAGCGCCTCAGCGCCTCTCCACCCGTATCACCCGTGGTATCACCTAGCAGCGTCCCTGTGTGGCCACACGTGGCCCACGCTGGCCCAACCAAACACAAACGGCGCCCGAGAGAACTCGCGCGCCGTGCGTTAAATGGCGGAGAGGCAGGGATTCGAACCCTGGGTCACCTTGCGGCGACACCGGTTTTCGAAACCGGCCCGCTGTGCATAAAAGTCGCGGCCCTGGGCGGATTTCGGGCGCTCACGCAAAGCTCGTATCACCCGTGGTATCACCTATCGCAAAACACGCGACGGCAACCGCTCATGTGGCAGGCCGCAGTCAAGGCTTGGCCCCCACCGCCCTGGGAACATTCGGGCGGCGTCAGAGGGCGAAAGGCCATAGGCCCACAACGAGTGGACTGTGCCTGAATCCGCAAGGACTTACGGCTCCGAGTTGTCCATGTTCCATGTAGTCCACAGAGTCCATAGAGTGGTCGCGGGAGCGTAGCAGTGCGCATCAGGTCTCGCGGCGTGACAGCAGCTCAGCGCAATGCAAGGGTGCCGATATCATTCCCTGCCGCTGTGAACCTTATGGACCGTTCGACGACAACGTCGTCATCGATCACGATTCGCGTTCGATACAGCCCCTCAGTGGCTACGAACGCGAGGTACACGTTCCCCAGAAAAAACGAATGCCTTGTTTCGTTGACTGCACCGCTCTCGTCGTCCGTTGCAAGCACACGTGGATGCAGCTCGGGCTCAGGATGAATGCGAAAACGAATGTGGGGGCGCCACGTCATAGTCGCCTCGACTACGACGTCTTCGTCGCCAGGTTCAAGGTTCATTCCCGTGTATGCAAAGGCGGGATGGTCGAGCGTAAACGAGAATCGATGTCGGGTAGCGAAGAACGCAAGTGAACCGCGCGCGCTGGACCAGTTTTTGACTTCTGTTGCTGTTGGCGAGCTTGGCTTAGTTGCGGTGACGCGCGGGCGCGTCGGATGATGGGCGGGCGCTAGGATCCGGACTTGAACGCGGCGAAGATCGTTCATGTGGAACGCGAGCGTGGCATCACCCGCGAGGCGAATCTCTCCTAACGACGTGCTTGAGACGGAAGCTACGACGCGGTAGTGCCCGAGAGGCATGGAAGTTGGCGCCCGGAGAACGCGCTCCTGAACGGAAGGCTCCAACCGAACCCATCCGGCGCGCGGATGGTCGCGACGAAATTCAATCGCGATCGGAACCTGACGATTTGTCCCGCGCAAGACCGCATGCAGAAGAGCGCTGCGAAACAAAGAAACAACGACGTTTCGGGTATCGGGAGTGACCCGAACCAGAGTCGGGGCATACCCCGGCGCACGCACAGTGACGGGACCGAACCCTAGGCCGGAGTAACAGACGACGAATCCATCTGGGGCCGGGATACGTTCGATTTCTTTGATTCCCTCAAGCACGATATCGGCTAGAGGAGGCTGGTTCGTACCGGTTCGAAACTTGAATCGCACGCGGTTGGATTCGCGGACCGTGTGGTCGAACACATCCATGTCGGGAGGAAGCCATCCGACAATGGAGCCGCGAATGCGGACCGCAATTTGGCTTGATGCAGCGACCGCGATGGAGACGCGCCCGCTATCGTCAGTTGTTCCGGAAGCGTTTGTGCCATCCGACTCCAGTTGGACTCTTAGGCCGACGACTGGCCGGTCGTCACGACCCCGAACGCGGACTTCGATAACGCGGCCGGCCCGTGGAACAGAGAGGCCTGCGCGCCTTGGCGTACGCATACCCGGGCCTGCGTCAAGTTTGTTGTTTGGGCTAAGTGCGCGCGAAGTTTGTGCCTCGCCAACCCAGAAGCAGAACGACAGCACGACAAGTGCAGCGGCTCCAACGACAACACGCCACATCACTTTAGAGGCCCCCACCTGGCGCGACATGCAACATCCAAACCACTAGTTCATCGTACCTGGAACCGAGCGATAGACCCGAGCACTCGTCGTCGATTCGTTTGCCGGCTCAGTCTCCACTGAGCTCCACAGGAGCAGGCGGTCGACGGCGATCGAATATGATCGCAGGCGTGACTAGAGACGACCTGATAAATTTTCTCGCGACGAGGCTGGTCGAGGCGCCACGCGACCGCCCGTTCCGTGTCGCGATCAATGGACCTGTTGCAGTCGGGAAGAGCCACTTTACCGGCGACCTCTGCACGTGCATCGAAGCGCTTGGTCGTACGACCAGGACGGTGTCGGTGGATGCGTTCTTACAGCCTCGTTCAAAGCCGACGCAGCCTCAACATGTCTACCTCTACGAGAAAGTGCTCGATCTCGAGTTGCTACGTGATCGCGTCCTCGTGCCGCTTGGGCCCGGCGGCGAGTGTAGCTTCGTTCGAGGAACAATTGACCGAGAATCGGGCCAGGAGTTCTCAGTCGAGTCGGAAAGGTGTCCGCGCGACGCAATCTTCATCGTTGATGGAGTATTGCTCCTCCGACCAATCGTGTGTGCGTACTGGGACTGTCGCATCTATCTCGACGCACCTCTGGACGTGGCGATGGAACGTGCGGTGGAGCGGGATCTCAAGTTCCGACAATTCCCAGACGACGAAGCGGTTCGCGCGAACTATCGCGCACGATTCGCTCCACTGCATCGTCACTACGAAAGACTCTCCGACCCGACGCGGAATGCCGATATCCTCATCGACTACTCGGATTTGCACATGCCTCGAATTCTGTCGTAGATGTGCCTGCGCCCCCGCCGGCCTGGGCGTCGCGACGCAAGCACGCCGCCACATCGAGAGCGAATGAGGCTTTGGCCGGTCGCACACTGCTCGATCCCATGGATCACGACTTGCCTGCGCTACGGCGAGAAAGAGTCGCGGAGCCTCATAATGCCGTAGGCAAGCCGTGATTTGGCAGTACCCAAGGGGATTTCAAGTACGTCTGATGTTTCCGCAATGGTCAGGCCATCGATGTAATGCAGTAACAGGACCGCACGCGCGGCCGGTGGCAATCCTTCTAAGAGGTGAACCGCGCTCTCGCGCTCCAGCATTTGTCTTAGATCTCGCGCAGCGTGTTCGTCCGGGACGCTGTCAAGTATGGCGTCATCCACGCGGACTTCTCTTCGCAGACGTTTGATTGCCCGGAAGGCAATACGGCTGGCGATTCGATAGGTCCAAGCGCGAAAAACGGATGGCTCACGAAGCCATTTGAGTTTTCGACAGACGACGATCAGAGTCTCTTGGACGACGTCATCCGCGAGGTCCTCGCGCCCCACCAACCTACCTAGGTAGCGTTGCAAGTCGGGTCCAGCTCGTGACAGGAGCTCGTCCAGCGCGTCTCGGTCTCCACTCTGCGCACGGAGTACCAACCGAGTCTCCGCCTCCGAGTGATCAGATTCCATCACCGACTATCGCGACTGCTGTGGTGTGCCTCCATGGCCCTCAGTAACCGCAGCGTGTTGAGCTTGACGTAAGACCCCAGCGCGACCAAGCCGATTCCAATCGTCATGTAGACCAAACAAGCCGCGATCAAGATCAGCCAGTGCAGCCTCGACTCGAAGTCCATTAAGTAAATGAACGCCGTCAAGCACGCTGCCTCGAGCAACGCTGCCACCGCGATCACATAACGCAGGTTCCTCGCCGCGGAATCAACACTATCCAGGGCCACTCTTCGCATCTCGTCTAGATTGTTGCTCATCATTCCCTCCACGGGTGGACCGCAAGAGCCATCCACAGCAGTTCAGCCATTTTCCGAGGCCTCTGTTTCAGTTCTCGACCTCGCTTACCTCATAAAGAGCCCCGCACCGCACCAAAGTGTTCGCAAACAAATCCGGAATATTGAGTGCGCCTGCTTTGGGGTCGTTTGATGAGCGTCGCGTGCTGGCGACCGGCTGGGAGCGCGACCCGATCATCGGCTGACCCATCCGCGCGCGGCGTGACGTTCGGGCGGTACGCTTCCCGGAGCACGTCGAGTACCGTGTAGATAGTTGTGGGTACACCACCTCGAGATGCACAAGAACAAGCGGATTCGCGAACCCAGGAGAATCGTGACGAGCACTGATCAACACACTTTGTATGGTTCGCTCCTTCAATTGACTCCGTGCACAATGGACGACGTGTCGAACGTTCAGGCGGTGTTCGGCGACGATCCGCGCGTGACCAACTACGTCCAGTGGAAGCCGAAGGCGACCGAAGAGGAGTCAGAGTACTTCCTCCGTATTCTCGTCGATGGAGCCGATAACCGCAGGCCGTCGTGGTGGCTTGTGAGGCGCTCCGACGCCGCAGTCGTGGGTACGATCATCGCAGCATGGGACTCGTCCGGCGAGGATGTGGAGACGAGCTACGTCATCACGCACGAGCACTGGGGCCACGGCTACGCGACCGAGGCGGTGGAACTTGTTGTGCGCTTCGTGTTCGCGACGACATCGGCATGCCGCGTGACCGCTGTCTGCGCCGAAGAGAACCCGGCCTCCGCCCGCGTGCTGGAAAAGGCCGGATTCAAACCGGCCGAGTACCTACCGGCGTTCGCGAAGTTCAATGTCTCGCCCGAACCCCGCGACTGTCGTCGATATGTGCGCGAGCGGCAAGGCCCGCTGAAGTGAACCACGGCTCCGGAAGCCTCCGCCCCTACTGTTCGTAACCTCCTACCAGCCACAACCGAATCGGTTCCGCGTTCGTGATCCCGACGTACAAAACCGATCCGCTCGCCGGGTAACCCGCTACGTACCACGCAGATGCGCATCAAGAAGCGCATCACCTACGGTCCACGAACCGCGCAGCCAAGACACTCAAGCACGTAAGTCGCTGAACAATCCCTACTTCCGCACAGGCGGGGCCGTAACTCAATCGGTTAGAGCAGCGGACTCATAATCCGTTGCGCTAGCGAGTAACCCCAAGGACTTACGGCTGCGGGTTGTCCGCTGAGTCCATAGTTTCCATAGAGTCCAGGAGATGCGCATCAGTTGCGCATCACGAGACGCGCTGCGCGGCTGCTCCAAGTGATTAGCGTGCGGGACATGTCAACGATCATGAGACACCGCGTGTTCGAGTTTAGTGAGCAACGACCTCTGTCGGTGTCGCTTCGATCGGCTTGTTGATCCACACTTCGTGCGGCGGTTGTTCGGGCGCGGGTCGGCCGCGCACGAATCGTTCCGGGCGCGCTCGATGCGCACGATCCAGCACGACCTGGCGCGCCGCGACGACCGCGTCGGCTTGACCGAGATGTACGGTTTCCGGCGTGAGCAAACCAATGCCGGAGTGACGATGCCGGCAGTTGTACCAGTCAAAAAACGCGCGGCAGTGTGCTCGCGCATCTTGGATCGATCCAAAGCGTCCCGGGAAGTCCGGCCGATACTTCAACGTGCGAAAGTGCGCCTCGGAGTACGGGTTGTCGGTCGAGGTGTACGGGCGGCTGTGCGACTTCGTCACACCAAGATCCGCGAGCAAAAACGCAACCGACTTTGATCGCGGCGCAGGACCGCGATCTGCGTGCACCGTGAGTTGATCGCGATCGATCTTTTGTTTCGCGCACGTCTCTTCGATGAGCTGCTTCGCGAGCGCACCACTTTCGCGCGGCGCGATCGTCCAGCCCACGACGTAGCGACTAAAGACGTCGAGCAGCACGTAGAGTTGAAAGTACGACCACTTCGCCGGCCCCTTGAGCTTGGTGATGTCCCACGACCAGAGCTCGTTGGGCTTTGTCGCTAAGAGCTCCGGCTTCTTGTACGCGGGGTGACGCAGTTGATCACGGCGCTCGCGCACAGCACCACCCTCTTTGAGGATTCGATACATCGTGCGCGGCGAGCACAGGTAGCGGCCCTCGTCGAGCAGTGTCGCAAACACTTCGCGCGGCGCTTGATCGACGAATCGTTTCTCGCAAAGCACAGCACGCACCGTGCGCCGCTCCTCAGGGTCGAGTGCCCGCGGCGGACGCGGACGAGGCTGCGGGGACCGAGGACGTGCTCGTGTCGCTCGGCGCCGGTAGAGCGTGGCCCGAGCGACTCCAAGTGCGCGGCAGCTCGGAGCGACGCCAACGCGCGCTCCCAACTCTTC
>JAJFFF010000030.1 GCA_021776785.1 Planctomycetota bacterium
GAAGAAGTGCTTGGAATAGCGAGAGCGAGAGATCGGAGTCGAGATCAAGGAGCGGACCACAGCTGTAGCAACGCTACAGCGAGGATCCGCGACGAAGAGATCGCCTTCGAGATCCGCTCGTAGCCCATGTGACTTTTTCAACGGGCTGCTAGGAGGTTGGCATGCGCATCGTTTTCTGGATAGTCCTACTGACCGCAGCCGTCAGCGCCCAAGACGCGCCGGACGCGCAGGCCGCCGTCGAGCGTCGCGTCGTCCGACACACGGCGACCGTCGTCGCCGGACAGTACGTCGATCTCGACAGCGGAACGGTCTTGAGTCGCCCGCAAGTCGGCGAACTGAAGGCGGATCTTGCGTTCGTCGGCAGCGGCCATCGTCTCGCGTGGCAACTCCTGACAACGGCCGGGGATCAAACCGATGTCCCGCTCGGCGCTCCGTTCTCCTTTACAACCGATGGAGGCGGTGCCGCTGAACTGACTTCGCATCCACTCGGAACTCAACATCCAGCGCTCAGCGTGATCACGTGGAGTCTGTTGCCCGGCGGCGGGGAAATTCCGGCCATTCCGACCGGCGTTTCGATGCGTTGGAAGGACGGACACTACGAGCTGGACGGCCTCGGCCCGGCATGGCTCGTCGTCGCCAAAGCGGCAGGAAAATCCAAGGAGTGGATCGGATCCGGCGGGACACTGCGCGTTCTTGAGCTGGCGGCCAACACGCCGCACCGGTTCGAGGTGTCGCGCGTGGTCGCCAAAGTCGCATCGGCGCCGTTCGTGATCACATGCGAACCGAAGCCGCGGGTCGTGCACGCCGTTGTTTCGTTCGAGGGCCGTTGGTTTCAAAAAACCGGTGGGCTGCGATTGGATCCACCCAAGGCATTTTGCGAACGCGACTTCGATGTCGAATTCTTTCTCTACGGCATACACGTCCCGGGCGGCGGCATTCAAAAAATGGGAAAAGGCACCGCACTTTTTCGCGAACTGCTAACGCTCCCCGCCACCCGATACTTACCCGCGCACTCGTCCATCCGTCACGACACGGTGTTCGCCGTCCGCACGCGCGACGGCCGCTACGCCAAGCTTCACCTGACCGGCGTCAATGGCGACATTCGCAACGGCATGAGTGTGCGCATCGCGTACATCGCGAGCGGCGGAGCGTCTCTGCCTGAGCCGCCGTCCAACCTGACTTGGAAACGTGTCCGCGACGGCGTTCGTTTTTCGTGGGATTCTCCGACTCACGCTGTGGGTCAGTACGTGCTCACAATTGGCTCGCTCCAGTTCACCACGAAAGAGACGTCTCTTTTCGTCGCCGACCTAAAAGCCGACAAAACCTACACCGCGCGACTCCGCGCCGACCTGGCGAGCGGCGCGAGCACGGGTTTGATCTCGACGGAGCTGCACACCTATCCGCCGTCCGTAACTGTGGGCTCGTTCACGATCAACAACAGCGGCGAGTCGTTCTCGTTTGACACGCTGCAAGTCGTTGCCGCGCCCGGCGACATGGGTATCACCAATTCCGCAGGTGGAGCCTCGTCGCTTCGCATCACGCTCCCGCATGGCGGGCTCAGCTCCAGGCCGTATGGCGACTTCACCCACGACGAACCGCCGAGCAGGAAGGTCAACGTCAACACGGATAGCCGCAAACCGCATACGCAGAGTTTTTTGGTGCGCTCCGCCAAGGGCGGATTGGCAAGCGTGAAGATCAAGACCGTGGATTATCCACGCGTCACGTTTCAATACGTATTTCGCACAAAGCGTTGGTCCGGGTTCATCACACGCGACGGTCGAACGATCTCTTGGGCTCCGTGGCCCGGAGCCGTGCGCTACGTCGTAACGGTGCCGGGGCAAGACCCGATCACGACGAACAAACCGACTCTCGATCTCAAAAAACTACCTCGCAACCAAGAAGCTGTGCGCCTTGAGATCCAAGCGTTCCCCAAAGCCGGCGACCCCTCCCCGGCTGTGTTCCACGACGTCCACACGTACTCAAGCGATTATTTGATCAGCACGATTCGGTTGGGGTGGAAAGCCAACCCCCAAGGGATCTATATCCGCCCCAGTAACCGCAACGAATTCCTGCTCATCGCGCCGGGCGGGGTCTCGATCATCCCGCGCGGAAACAAGCGGACGTTTCCGCGTTTGGGTGAGGTACTCGCGACGACCAAGTCGGCAAGGATCGCGATCGCGGCCCTACCGGACCTCGAAGTCATCGCCGTAACGAAGGATGGGGATCATGCATCCCTGCGCATTACGGTGCGAGATGCGCGGCGCTTCCAATTCGTCGCGGACATGGTGTTGCGCAAGAACGTCACGTTGGAGCAGGCCTATGAACGCCTGGTGGAGGCGGGAAGCGGCGCGACGAACGAGCAGACAGCCGCAGCACGCGCTGCCGTGTCCAACCTGAGCTCGCCGAATGCGACGCGGCGCCGGCAGGCGTATCAACAACTGGTCGAATTGGGACCCACCGCTGCGCCGACGCTCAAGCTCGCGCTCGAAGACAACACGACGCCGGACAGGAGCCGCCTCATTCGACGCTGGTTCGTCGAGGCTTTCGAGCGTCATCTGCGTTAACGGCGCGGGACGGCTCCCCGATCGCGGGCTCGGCCTACAATGAATCGCCTCGGGGAGGCAACGATGCGAACGCTAGGCGCACTACTGGTATTAACGAGCTGGACGATCGCGCAGGACAAGCCGGCCGCCGCGCCGGCATCGCGCGCCCTCCCGCGCATCTCCCGACACACGATCGAGCTGATTGCGGGCCAGTACATCGATCTCGATTCCGCCACCGTCTTAAGTCGGCCCGTGGTCGGCAATCTACGGGCCGAGATCCGCATCGACCGCGCGGGCCGTTTCGCGAGGGTCGAAGGCGTCGGCACGGCGCGCGGCAAGTCCATGCGTCAGGGAACGATGGATGTCCGCACCGATGGCGGGGGGGTCGCAAAGTTTCGAGCGTACATCCCGTCTCAGTCTCAGCTCGCGAGCGCCTGCGTCTCGTGGGAACTCAACCCGGCCGGGCGTTTGGACTTTCCGCAACCGCCGTCCCACGCCCATGTCACGTGGGACCGCGACGCGTTCCTCCTTGCGGAACTCGGTGAAGGGATGTGGCACATCACGGTGCGCGCCGGCAAGAAACAACGCGAACAATCGGCCGAAGGCCCAGAGGTGCGCCTGGCCCCCCTTGCGCCCGACACGCGACACACGTTTCTTGTGCGCCGCGTGACGGAGTCGGCCATGTCGGCGCCGCTCACTCTCGTCCGCTCGCAAAAACAAAGCATCAAGTACGGGAAAGTTCTCTATCCCGGACGCTGGTACGACCAAACGGGCAATCTGCACGTCAGTTCGATGTCCACCGGCGGCGACCGCGCCGTTGACATTGAGTTCTACCTGTACGGCGTGTGGGCCCCCGACGCCGGAGTAAAAAAGGTAGGGCAGGGAATCCAGGCATTTCGTGAGCTCCGCACGTTGCCACGAACGGGGTATTCACGCCGCCTTTCGCGGTTGACCGATGGTGACGTGTTCGCCGTGCGGTTGCGCAACGGTTGCCACGCGAAGCTCATGATGACCGGAACGAGTGGCGACTTTCGCAACGGCATGGAGGTTCACGTCGCGTATCTGGAAAGCGGTGGATACACGTTCCCCGAACCGCCCGGAAACGTCGTCGCGGCACGGACGCCGGAAGGCATAAGTTTGCGCTGGGACCCCCCGCCCGCCGCGCCGGTTGCCAGCTACCGCATCACGGTCGGAGCGCAGGTCTTTACGTCACGCAAGAACACGACGTTGCTGAAAGGACTCCCCAAAAATCGGATGCACGAGGCCCACGTCGCGGCGGTGCTAACGAGCGGCGCGATGACCGAAGCGGCCGTCGCGTCCTTTCACACGTTCGAAGCCAGTATTCGCGTAAAAACCGTCACGGTCACGGCGCGCCGCACCCACTATTCCTTCGACAGCGGGATGGCGCACCCCACGCAGGGAGACATCGAGCTCCGCGGCGGTAACCCCTCGATGGTCCAGGTACGCGCGCTTCACGGCGGCCGGCCGACCGCGAAGTTTGGGTTCTTCCCCGTTACGGTTGATGAACGAAACGTCCGCTTCTACGTCGAAGCGCGCAACCCCACGACCCGCACGTTTATCGTCCGGACCAAGAAGGGGGGCATGGCGACCGTTCATCTGATCGCGTTCGACAACAAGTCCATCACGATGCGATATGCGTATCAATCGCCCCGTTGGACCGGAAAGATCGTCGAGCAAAAGGACTCGATCTTCTGGAAGAGATGGCCGGACGCTCTTTACTACGTCGTGACCGTGAACGGCAAGCACGAGTACAAGGTGAAAGAGCCGCGGTTGGAGCGCAAGCTCCTGCCGCGCAACCAGCGCAGCCGCCTCACCATCCGCGCGTTCGGCGCCAACAAGAAACAATCCGAAGCCGTGGCGCATCACACCGCCCGCTACTCCGACGGATTTCGCCAGACGAAGTTCGTGCTCAACGCCAATCGAGTCACTCTTGGCTTGCGCTTTACGCCGGTGTCCCGGTACTCCCTGCGCGTCGAAGCCCGAGGCGGGTTCGTGAAGCGTCCGCGATCCGAGTCGGGCACGTTCCCTCCCATCGATGAGTTCGCCGGTGGTTCGAGGATGGAGACCATCAACGTGGCCGAGCTCGACAGCTTCAGCTTCCTCGTTCGCGGCGCCGACAACGCGCTCGTTTCGATCGACTTGGACGCCACAGACTGGCGCCGCTATCAAGTCGCAGCCGATTGCGTGATCCGCCACTACGTAAGCACGGCGCAAGCCCGCGCTCGCATGCTGACCGCGGGCGGCAAGCCCGACGACAAAACGCGAGCGACCGTCGCGCCGCTCATCGAACTCCTAAAGTCGCCCGATCCCCGACGCCGCGGGCGCGCGTACAGCAAATTGGTCGAGATCGGGCCACCCGCCGCGCCGCTCATGGAGGGGCTCGCCCAAACCAAGACGTCGGTAGAAACGCGGCGTTTGATCGATCGCTGGTTCAGCGAAGCGTTTGAACGCCATCTGCGCTAGGTTTCGTGAAAACGGGCCTGCATGCGGCCGGCCGCGTCGCCACAGGAGGTTTGCGCCCTCGGGGCGACGGCCCGTTCCGGACCGACCTTAGGCGATCCCGGCGCGCGGCCCGCACGCGGTGCGCGAGAGGTTGAACAGGGCTTCTAGAATGCCTCCATGGCGTACACCACCGGCAACCGCACTCTCTCCAAAATCGGCATCATCGGCTCGGGTCAGATCGGACCTGATATCGCGCTCCACATGACGAAAGTCATGCAACCGCACGGCGTGTCGATCGTCGTCGTTGACATCTCGGAGGACGCGCTTGCGGCCGGCCGCAAAAAGCTTGAGAAAAAGATCGACCGCGGTGTCGAGAGCGGTGCGTTCAAACCGGAGTTCGGACAGGCGATGAAAGACAACGCGCTGTTTACGAACAACTACGAGGAACTGCGCGGGTCCGATCTTGTCATCGAAGCCGCATCCGAAGACCTCGGCATCAAGCGCAAGATCTTTGGACTTGTCGAGGGGATGGTGGACGAGAACACAATCCTGTCGTCGAACTCCTCGCACATGGAGCCCGAGGTCATCTTCGGCGAGTGCAAGAACAAATCGCGTTGCGCGGTGATTCACTACTTCTTCCCGGCCGAACGCAACCCCATGGTTGAGATCGTGCCCGCGGCGGAAACGGACAGCGCGATCACCGCGTGGCTCATGCGCTATTACGAGGAAATCGGCAAGGTGCCGATCGAGGTCGGCAGCCGCTACGGCTACGCGATGGACCCGATCTTTGAAGGTCTTTTTCACGCCGCCGCCAAATGCGTGGAGGAGGGTCTCGGCACCGTCAAACAAGTCGACGACGTCGCGCGGCGCACGCTCAAGCAAGGCATCGGCCCGTTCACGGCCATGAACCTAACGGGCGGCAACCCGCTTACGTATGTCGGGCTGCAGCACTACGCCGAGAAGATCCACGGTTGGTTCGCGCCGACGGCGCTGATGAAAGATCACATGGATCGCGACGTCGCATGGGACGGCGTGAAGCGCGGCGAGAAACCGGAAGTTCCCGAAGACGCCGCCGCGCGTATTCGCGATCGCATGCTCGGCGCGTTCTTCGGGATCGTCGGCGAGATCTTGGACTCGGGCATCAGCAACGTCGCCGACCTTGAGATGGGCGTGGGCACAGCACTCGTGACCGCGCCGCCGTTTGCGCTGATGAACCAGATCGGCGTCGCCCAATCCTTGGAGCTGGTCGAGCGATACGCAGCCGACCATCCCGGGTTCCCCGTCCCGCGCTGCATCAAGGATCAAGCGGCCAAAGGCGTCGACTGGGACATTCCGGTCGTTTTGCGCAACGACCGCGACGGCGTGGCAGTGCTGACGATTCGTCGCCCCGCGGTCCTCAACGCGCTCAACAAGGATGTGTTTGAGCAAATCGAGAACCATGTCAGCGCCATCGAAGCCGACAGCTCGATTCGCGGCGCGGTGATCACTGGTTTTGGCCGCAAGGCATTCGTGAGTGGCGCCGACATCGGCATGTTGGCCGCCGTAAAAACCGTCGCGGACGGGGAAGCGACGAGCTGGCACTCCAATTCGATCCTCTTAAAGGTCGATCGCTGCAGCAAGCCGATCGTATGTGCGTACAACGGCCTCGCATTCGGCGGCGGCAACGAGCTCGCGCTCGCGTGTCACGCCCGCATCGCCCGCACGGGACTGCGCGTTCTCGCCGGCCAGCCGGAACCCAACCTCGGGATCATCCCCGGCGCGGGCGGCTCGCAGCGTTTGCCGCGCGTCGTCGGCTTCGAGAAAGCGAACGTCATGTTGCGCACGGGTCGTCCCGTCGGCGGCCCGGAAGCCGTCGAGTGCGGGTTGATCTCCGAAGAGGTCGAAGGCGACCTCGTCACGCGGGCCGTCGAACTCGCCAACGACATGGCGAACAACGGCTTCACGCGCATCAACCGCGAGCCGCTCGCCGACGCCTCCCTAGGCCCGGTCGATCTCGGCCACCTCTCGACCGCCGTCGATGCCGTGATTCAAAAGGCCGTCGTCGAGGGCGCGAAACTCGGCCTCGACGAAGGGCTCCGGTTCGAGTCGAAGTGCTTTGGCGAGGTGTGCGGCCTCGAAGACATGCGCATCGGCATGGAGAACTTCATGAAGAACGGCCCGCGATCCAAGGCGGAGTTCTTAAACCGGTAGGTGCCCTTACTCGTCGACGGGCCAGGGCATCGCCTCGCCGGATTCCAAGAGGGTCTTCAGGCGCGACAGCGACTTCGTCCATCCCAGCGGACCGATGATCTTGCCGGTGTTGGGAGCGCCCGTGCAATCGTGCCGGAGGTGGATTAAGACGACGGGCCCGCACGCCACGACGTCGTAAGAGACCTTCGACGTCTCCTCGAATCCAAATCCCTGGAATGCGAACGTGTGCGACAGACCCTCGCCCTTCTTGATCGCGAGCAGCTTGCCGCTGTAAACCGCGCCCTTCTCGCCGCCCCAACTCACGACGTCGCCGGCCTTATCGCCGAACTTCAGACCGGGCGCGGAGTTCCACGCCGCGAACTTCTTTGCGTCGGTGAGATGGGTCCACACATCGTCGTACTTCGCTTTCACGTAGAGCTTCGCCTCGTGGACGACGGGCTTGGGTTCGGTCTCGGCGCTGGTCATACTGATGATTCCCACAACTAGAATGAGGGCGACAAACGATCGCATCGGGGTATCGTAGGCGCACCGCCACAACCCGTCGCACCGGGGCCGTAGTTTTGACAAAATTCATGACACGGATCGGTTTGCTTTTCGCGTTGGGCGTGACGCTCGGCCTCCTCGCCGCATGGCTCTGGGAGTCCGACCACAGCGATCGCGACGGGCGCGGGTCCGCTGGTTCTCTTCCGCACATCAACCGAACGCGAAACGCAGCGAGCGGGGCGCAACGCGCCTACTCCTCCTCGGAGCGCGTTCCGCGCCCGCCGAAGCGACCGCTCGTTCTCGACCGCGAGGCCGCAGCCTTGCTGCCGGTCGTGCCTGGACTGATCCGCTGGCGGGACGGGCGCAAACGCCAGGCGTATTTGTACCGGGTCATGCAGCCCAACGACAAACGCGACCTGTCCAAGCAACGCCGATGGGCGCACTGCCTCCAGTGTTTTGGGAATCAGGAAGACGCCCACGAGTTGGACGCGCGCTTCGAACGACTGCGCGCCGCCCTCGCGCAGGCCACAAATCCCGTGGCGCGTCAAAACCTGATCTTTCTCGCGGCCATGACACTGGAACCCAATAGCGCGCGACGGCTCTTGGATCCGATCGTCGCGGGCGACAATGCCGAAGACCGCGAAGATGCCGTCGGCGCACTCGCGTTTAGCGGTGACGCCGGGATGTTTGCAACGTTTCGCGCACTCCCGATCCGGGACGCCAAGGTTCACCGGTTGGTGGACTCGCTGCCGGAACTCGAACTCATCGCCGCGGCGGGCACGACCGCTGCTCGCCGCGTCCTCCGAAGCTACCGGCTCATCGAAGCGTTGGACAGAGACCCGTACTTCGACATCATGTCGTTAGTCGCGCCTCACGATTGGATGCCGCCGCCCAACCCAAGCGTGGAAACGCACGAACGGTTCCTTAAGACCTGGCTCGAACGCTACGCCGGTCACCCGGGTAGCGATGACATGGGGTTTCGCCTGGGTGTGCTTGCGGTTCGTCGCGACGACATGCTTGGCGCGGCGGTTTGGTTCTCGCGCGCGAGCACATGGCCGGATCAACGCGTGAACGATTGGGGTTCGCCCGGACACGCGTTGCGTACGTGTGCCGAGTTCTTTCTCGATCTCGGTCAACTCGACCACCTGCTCAATACCGACGGCCTGCAGACGCCCAATCGGCAGTGGCTGCAGTACGTGTTGGTGCGCCGCACGGCCGCCGAGCAGGGATTCGAAGATGGTCTTCGGTTGGCCGCAGCGATCGCAACGACAGAGCCGGAAACGGTGTTGGCGCAAGCGTGGCGCGAGCGCTGGGCCGCTCCCGCACCGCGCGGATTGATGAGCGGCGTCACGCCTCTTGCGCCTAACGATCCTCTGCTCGCCGTCGCCAACATCGCGACCGGACCGGCGATGCGCGTCATCACCGGCGCGCGCGTGCATCGCGTGACAGCTTCGCGAGAACTCACGCAAACCGACCGTGAGTTCTGGAAACGCCTCGCGGCCTTAGAGGACCAATCTCGCCTCTACCCGAGCTCGGAAAGCAAGGCTATCGACGAGGCGCGCACCGCCGCGCAGTTTCGCATCTGGGAAACGCTGGCTGAACTGGAACGGCGCGCGTCCCGCGTGCGCGGTGACGCCGCCCACGACTTGATCTACAAGCAGGGCGCGATCTTTTATCACGAAGCGGCGAACGCGTTGTTGCCTACCTACCAACGCGGCCGGCGCCGCCAGGACTCCATGATGTTTTCTCGCGTCGTCACCAAAGCGCGCGCCCAACTCGTGCGCCATCGTTTTCGGGACACGTCTTTTGGTCCGCTGCGCGCCATTGCTCTGTGGCGCCACCTGGAGCAGCGCGCCACGGGATATCCCGGCCTGGACAAGGCGCTGTATTCCCAAGGGCTGGCGTGGCGCAAGATGCTCGATCACGAAGATGCCCCGGTGTATCACCTGCCCAGCCACAAAGAGGTCGTGACGGGCTTGGTGGATGCGTTCGATCGATGCGCGCAACGGTTTCCGCAAAGTCCGCTGGCCCGACCGGCCTCAGATGCAAGCCGATACTGGCGCCAACGCGCGCCCGAGCTGTTCGTCCGCTAAATCGACGCGTTGCTGCAGGGTCCGCGCCGCAATTCCGTCCTGGGAAGTAGTGAGGGCGTCTCACGTTGGAGTTTTCGTATCCGCGCCTGCGTCTGTCGGCGCGATCACCAGGGAGGTTTTATGCAACTACGTTACAGCCTATGGAGTGCAGCGCTCGTGCTCGCTCTCGCGGCGTCCGCGCACGCGGACTCCATCACGACCAGCGCAACCGGCACGGTGCTCGGCACGACACTGTCCGACAACGACACATCGCCGCCGGGATCCGCGGTGATCGTGTCGCAGGTCTTGTTTCCACCGAACTTTTTCGGTGTGCCGTCGGCGCGGGGCGCGGCGGGCTTGTTCGGCTCGGGTGGGCTCAGTGCGGCTTCGGTCGGAGGCACGTTTGCGCAAGCCAACTTGAGCAACACGTTGAGCGCGACGTCGAGGTTCGATCTCACGCCGACCAACACGTCCGGCGGACCGCTCGCTTACACATTCGGTTTCACCATCGCTCCGATCACGCTCAGCCTCATCGATTTTGCAAACACAGGCGCTGCCAATCCGTTGGCAATGCGAGCAAGCTTCGCTGTGGACATCTTGCTCGACGGCGCTTCGATTTTTAGCGCCGGCGCGACGTACGTCGGTGGCACGGCATCGCGCGTCCTGTCCACGACCGGCACGGATCTCGGCGGTGTTCAATCGAGCACGGGCGGCTTCTCGCGGTTCGACTACATCACGCCGACGTTTAGCGACTCGCTCGCACTGGGCACGTTCGCTGATGGCGCCGGATTCACGCTCACGTACGCCGTCCGCGTGGACATCTTCGCGCCCGGATTCGAAACCGGAGCGTTCGCGTCGTTCGGCGACCCGACCGATCTGGCCGCAGCCGGGTCCGGGGGCACGCTGTTCTCGAGCGGCGGCACCATCCCGCCCGGCGGCGGGGGCGGCGGTGGACCGGTTCCTGAGCCCTCCTCGCTCACACTCTGCGCGGTGGTTGCGGGCGCCTATCTCTGGCGCCGACGCCGGCCGCGCGCGTAGAGCGTTACTGCTTTTGCCGTAAGAAATTACGCCTCCGGCGGCCGAATCCGTACGCAGCGGCGGTCGGGGGCACCTTTTTCCGTCAATATCGCCCAATCCTGGCGCCGATAGGTCCCTATTGATCCACGTGAGGGGACCACGAATGCAGGACTTATGGCGATGCTTGCTCTTCCTAGGAGCACTCTGCGGATGGGCCACGGCCGCCGAGACCGACGAAATCACAGCGGACGAACTGTTGGAGATGACGCTCGACGATCTCTTGGACGTCGATGTCGTTTCCGTCTCCCGCACGCGGCAAAAACTCTCCGACACATCGGCCGCCGTCTCGGTTCTCAGCGGCGAGGATCTGCGGCGTTCCGGCCACTCCCACCTGGCCGAAGCGCTGCGCCTCGTGCCTGGATTTCATGTGGCGCGGTTGGACGCCAACAAATGGAGCGTCGGCGCGCGCGGTTTCTCGGGCCGGTTCACCGACAAACTGCTTGTGCTCGTGGACGGTCGCAGCGTGTACACACCGACGTTTGCGGGCGTGGAGTGGAGTACGCAAGACACGTTCTTGCCCGATCTGGATCGCATCGAGGTCATCCGCGGCCCGGGCGCAACGGCTTGGGGCGCGAACGCGGTGAACGGCGTCGTCAACATCTTGACGAAGGGCGCGAAGGAAACGCAGGGCGCGCTGATTCGCGCAGGCGGCGGCACACTGGAGTACGTCGGCGCAGGCGCGCGCTACGGCGGTGTGCTCGCCGAAGAGGAGGCGTGGTACCGCGTGTTTGTCTCCGGTCGCGTCCATGGCGATCAGGACGATCCGTCGGGCATCGAAGGCAACGACGCCTGGCACCAAACCCGCGCGGGCTTTCGCGTCGATTGGGAGCGCTCCGAATCCACGACGATCACCGTTTCGGGCGAAATCTACGGCGGACAGTACGGGCAGCGCTCGATCATCCCCACGTTGGAAGATCCGTTCGCGACCGTCCTCGCCAACGAACCGAGTACGCACGGCGGACACTTCCTCGCTCGCTGGAGCCAGCGCACCGACGAAGGCGTGGAGGTCGAGCTGCAGGTCTATCTCAATCGCGACGACCTGCGCGTGGCAGACATGCGCGACGAACGCACGACCGTCGATTTCGATTTTCAGTACCGATTCGCTCCCACGGGGCGGCACGACATTTTGTGGGGCGCAAACTACCGATTCACGACCGACCGCTTCCACAACGGGTTCGCGATCTCGTTCGATCCGTCGGGGCGCTCGGACCATCTCGTCGGAGCGTTCGTACAGGACACGATTTCGCTCATTGAAAACACTCTGGTGTTGACCATTGGCACAAAGCTCGAGCACAACGACTACAGCGGCCTTGAAGTGCAGCCCAGTGCTCGACTGCGTTGGAGCCCGAATCGGCGGTACACGTCATGGCTTTCATTTTCGCGCGCTGTGCGAACCCCGTCGCGCGTCGATCACGACGTGCGTCTCAATCTAGCGGCGTTCGACAACGGCGGCACGACGACGTTACTCGCGTTCTTAGGGAACGATACATTCGAGCCGGAAGAGCTGCTCTCGTTTGAGTGGGGCTTGCGCTGGCGCGGCTTGGAGAGTGTCTCGTTCGAGTTGGCCGCGTTTTTCAACACCTACGACAACCTTCGCGGATTCACCGCTCTTGCGCCCACGCAGGAAAACGTTCCGGCGCCGCCGCACACGCTCGCCGCGTCGATCTTCGACAACGTCATGGAAGGCGACGTCTACGGCGCGGAACTCAGCATCAACTGGCAGGCGCACGAGCGCGTTCGCCTGCTCGCGAACTACAGCTACTCGCGCAGCACGCTGACCAACCGCGGCATCACTGTGCCCTTGGACCCTGAAACCGCAGAGGGCCGCTACCCGCGCAACATTGCAAGTTTGCGCGTGCAGATCGATCTTGCACCGGGATGGGAGGTCGACCTCACGACGTACTACTCCGACTCGGCGCCGACGCTTGGCGTTCCGTCGTATGTGCGGCTCGACGTCCGCGTCGGATGGACGCCGTGCGAGAACCTCCAACTCGACCTGATCGCGCAAAACATCGGACACGATGGCGACACCGAGAGCGTGGAAGAGCTTCGCTTTTTGCAATCCACAGAAATCGAAACATCGATCTTTTTGCGTCTGACCTATCGCTGGTAGCCCGTGATTCGCCACCCCCTGGTCTTCCTGATTTTTGCATGCACGGTTGTGTACAGCGCACCCGTGCGCAAACCGGAAGCGCAGATCAAGGCGGCGACAGCGGTCAACCTCGCGACGTTCACGACGTATCCCAAAGCGCGTCGTCCCAGAAAAGACGGGACGCTACGTTTGGGCGTGATCGGGAAGCACGCGATTGCGGATGCGCTGCTCGCGTTTCACGGAAAGAAACAGGGCACGCGCAAGCTCGACGTGCGACGCTTCACCAAGGCCGAGAATGCGCGATCGTGTCACGTTCTGTTTATCGCGCCCTGCAAAGAAGCCGAGCTCGCCAAGATCCTTAAGGCTCTCGGCAAAGCGCCCGTCCTCGTCGTAGGGGAACAAAACAAGTTCGCCCACGCGGGCGGCATGGTCGGGTTTCGTATCGAGAAGAAGAAAGTCCGCTTCGATTTCAACCGATTGGCGATGCAGCAAGCCGGTCTGAAGCTGCACCCGAAGCTGCTTCGATTGGGCCGCATCGTGAAGGAGCGGGAGAAGTAGCATGCTACGCCTCCCCCGATCTCTCGGCGGAAAGCTAACCGCGATGATGGTGGCGTCGGTTGCCATCGCTGTCGTGTTCCAAGCCCTCGTGATCGCCTGGCACGACCGCGTCACGTTCCGCCGCGACCTCACGCGCAACCTCGGCGCACTAGCGAGTGTTGTGGCCAACGACGTGCGGGCGGCTCTCGTGTTTGAAGATGACGAGGCTCTCGAGCACGCGCTAAGAGCCGTCTCCAGCTATCCCGGCATCACGGCCGTGGTCGTCTTCAACGACGGGGGAGAATCCGTCGCGCGCTGGGTTCGATCCGACATACGCACGCCGCTGCCGACGGAGCCGCGCAAGGCAAGCATCGAATTCTTGTCCGACAGCCTGGATCTCTACCGCGAGATCACGAGCGACGGCCAACCGCTCGGCACAATCTTCATGCGCTCTGACCTGTCGCACGAGGAGTTGCGCGCCGCCGCGTCGTTCCGCGTCCTCGTTCTCCTTCTCGTTGGCTCCCTCGCGTTGGCGTGGCTTGTTTCAGCGCGCCTCAGTCGATGGGTGCACGAACCGATCCGCAATATTCTCAATACGCTGCGCGAAGTCGGTCGCTCCAACGACTACAAACTCCGCGCACCTTACGTCCGCGACGAGGAACTCGGCGCGCTGACCAACGGCGTGAACGAAATGCTGGCGCAGATCGAAAAGCGCGACGACGAACTCGCGGAGGCCGGTGAGCGGCTGGTCGAAAAGGTCGCGAGCCAAACTTCCGACCTACGGAACATGAACGGCGAACTGCGAGAAGCGAAAGAACATGCCGAATCGGCGTCGCAAGCGAAGTCCGAGTTTCTTGCCAACATGAGCCACGAGATTCGAACGCCGATGAACGGCGTCATCGGCATGACCGAGCTCGCGCTCGCCAGCGACCTAACCGATCGCCAGCGCACGTACCTTCGGACGGTCAAGAGTTCCGCGAACTCACTCCTCGCGATCATCAACGAAGTGTTGGACTTCTCCAAAATCGAAGTCGGGCACACCGAGTTAATCATCGATGAGTTCTCGCCGCGTGAATTGTTGCAGGAGTCGCTGCTCGCACTCCTCGTGATGGGCCAAGACAAAGGTCTGGCCGTTTCGTCGCGCCTCGACCCGGCCGTCCCCCACGTTGTGCGTGGCGACGCGGCGCGTATTCGACAGATCCTCACCAATCTCGTGGCGAACGCGATCAAGTTCACGCACGAGGGTGAAGTTGTTGTTGAGGTAAAGCTGCTCTCAACCGAAGACGAGCGCCTGGTCCTCGAGTTTCGCGTGCGCGACACCGGCATCGGGATCGCAGCCGATCGACAGGACCACGTGTTCGATGCGTTCGTCCAGGCCGACGGCTCCATCACGCGTCGGTTTGGCGGGACCGGTCTGGGGCTCGCCATCTGCCGTCGTCTCGTGACCGTGATGGGCGGTTCCATGTCACTCGAAAGTGCCGTCGGCGAAGGCTCGGTATTCTCGTTCACCGTCCCCTGCGGGGCCGCGATCTTCCCGAGCGTCGGCGCTTCGACAACGGAACCGATGGCGACGTCGGACGCCACTCTCCGCATCCTGCTGGCGGAAGACAACCCGATCAACCAAGAAGTGGCGCGCGCGTTCCTGACGCAAGCGGGGCATCGCGTCGACGTTGTCGATAACGGCCTGGCCGCTGTGCGCACCGCTCTGGCTCACAGCTACGACGTCTTGCTCATGGACCTGCAGATGCCGGAGCTCGACGGATTCGAAGCAACGCGTCGGATTCGAGAGGCGGAGAAAACGCGTGGCGGCCACCTCCCCATCGTGGCGCTCACCGCGCACGCGCTCCGGAGCGATCGCGATCAATGCCTTGCTGCGGGGATGAACGCGTTCGTGACCAAACCCGTTTCGCGCGACGAACTACTCGCGACGGTGCGCGCGCTCGCGGCGGGACGCGTCGTTCCCGACATCGACACCGGATTCTCCGATGCGCTCCGGATGGTCGGCGGGAACGAAGCCCTTCTCGCACGCATCACGGCGGTCTTCGCCGAGCGCGGCGCATCCTATTGCGCGGCGCTTCAAGCGGCGATGGAGGCAAAGGACTACGCCGCGTTGGCAGCCGAAGCGCATCGCGTCGCAGGTTCCGTCGGCCAGGTGGCCGGTGAGAACGCCGCGCACAGCGCGCACCGACTCGTGGAGCGCGCGCGCGCGCAAGATCACGCAGGATGCGTCAAGGAGCTGGCGAGCGTGGTCGATACGATCGATCAATTGTTGGATCGAGTCGGCCGCCGCGACGAGAAGATAACGACCGCGCCTCAGACTTCGTAGCGCAGCCCGCGGGCTTGGCACAGCGAGCGCGCGAGATCATCGAAAGCCGCCCGGATCCCCCGCGACTCCTTGCAAGAGCTGCTAAACGTCAAACTTTACGCCCTGAGCAAGCGGAAGTTCCGTCGACCAGTTGAGCGTATTGGTTTGGCGCCGCATGTAGGCGCGCCACGCGTCGCTTCCGGACTCACGCCCCCCACCGGTTTCTTTCTCGCCTCCGAACGCGCCGCCGATCTCGGCACCCGACGTCCCGATGTTGACGTTAGCGATGCCGCAGTCGCTTCCGCCGTGCGACAAAAACCGCTCCGCTTCCAACATGTCACGGGTGAAGATGGCGGACGATAGTCCCTGCGGGACACCGTTGTGAATAGCAAGCGCCTCGTCGATTGTGTCGTACTTCATCAAGTAAAGCAGCGGGCCAAACGTCTCTTCCTTGGCGATCGCGGAGTCCGCCTCCACCTCGGCCAGCGCCGGCTCGATGTAACAGCCTTCGAGATGCGCCCCGCCGCACACGACCGTTCCGCCTTCCTCGCGAACCCGTTCCAGCGCCGCGAGGACTTGCTTCACAGCGTCGTCGTCGATCATCGGCCCCACAAGCGTTTTGTCGTCGAGGGGATTGCCGATGCGCACGGAGCTGTACACCGCCTTGAGACGGTCGCGCAATTCGTCGTACACCGAGTGGTGGGCGATCACGCGCCGCGTCGTGGTGCAACGTTGCCCCGCGGTGCCCAACGCCCCGAACGCGATGGCACGGAGCGCCATTTCCAGATCCGCATTCGGCGTGACGATGATCGCGTTGTTGCCCCCAAGCTCCAAGATCGTGCGGCCCAATCGCTTGGCCACGACTTCACCCACGCGGCGTCCCATCCGCGTCGAGCCGGTCGCGCTCACCAACGGTACACGCGCGTCCGCCGCGAGACGTTCCCCGATTTCGGATCCGAGCCCCACGACGACGCTCGACAGGCCGGCGTCGAACCCGTTGGCTGCGAACACTTCATGCGCAATCTTTTGACACGCGAGCGCCGTGAGCGGTGTCTTCTCGGACGGCTTCCAAACGACGGCGTTCCCGCATACCCACGCAAGCGCGGCGTTCCAGGCCCAGACGGCGACCGGGAAGTTGAACGCGGAGATCACACCGACCACGCCCAGCGGGTGCCACTGTTCATACATCCGATGGAGCGGCCGCTCACTGTGCATCGTGAACCCGTAGAGTTGGCGCGACAACCCGACCGCGAAATCGCAGATGTCGATCATCTCCTGCACTTCGCCATGGCCTTCGGTTCGAATCTTGCCCATCTCCAAGGAGACGAGATCGCCGAGCGCCTCTTTGTTGGCCCGCAACGCGTTGCCGAACTGCCGCACAACCTCGCCACGCTTGGGCGCGGGCACCATGCGCCAACGCGAGAACGCTTCCTGCGCTGTTGTGATGACTTGGTCGTAGTCTTCAGGCTGCGCCTGGCGCACATGGCCCAGCAGGAGACCGTTCGAGGGCGAGTGCGACGGGATCAAGGCCCCTTCATCGTTGGGAAGGGATGTGCCCGTCCAAGCCCCGTGGTTGATCGGCTCGAGGCCGAGTTTTGTGAGCAGCTCGTGCATCTCTCAAGCATAGGCTGAGAGTCCACAGGTCAAACGTGCGCGCGACCGCCCCGGTTCTTACCGATGCGGCACGGCCGCGCGCCGTTCCGAGCCTGAAATTAAACTCGGAAACTAACCGTCGTAGGCGTAGATGCCGCGGCTCTCGCGACGGATGGGATAGTTCCCGGCCGCCAAGCGACTCAAGAGCATCGACGAGTGCGCTCGCGACAACTTGAATTTCTTGGTGACTTCCGCCGTTCCAAACGGCTTGGTGCGGGAGCTTGCCCACTCCAAGATGCGCGCCGGAAGACTTCCTTCGCGCGGGTTGGATCCGCTGCTACTGCCCGCAGGGCGACCGCGCGGACGCCCAACAGGGCGCGAACCACGGTCGCTACCGCCAGCCGTTTCCAGGCGAATGGTTAGAGTTTGATTCTGTTTGAGCGCGTCCAACACCTCGTTGGATAGCGCTATGGTGAGTATGGCCGTCATCTCCACAACTTAGCACAGTTCGATTGGCAATACAGTAGTCGCCATTACGGCTTCCATGCCAACACAAGCATCATTGGAGTTCGCGTGTACGTAGCGCCGGCGACCCCAAGCGCGCATCGTTCCATCTCCATCGCGGTTCACGCCGCGTTCTGAGCGCTTATCGGACGACTCCGCCCGGCCCAGCGAGCCTCTGGGGTCGAGGGTATATAGTGTCGCGCGAGTCCATGAACGATCGCCAGCGAAACGGCCGGTGGGCAGAACGCCCGAAGGTTTACCTGTTCGCGGCGGGCGTGGGCATCATCGGCGGCCTCGTGGCGACCGCGTTCCAGGTCGGCAGCCGCGCCGTCCAGCGCTCGCTGATGGGCGACGGCACGCTCCTCGACGCGGGACTCGGGTTGCCTTGGTGGAAGTGCATTCTGATTCCGCTCGGCGGCGCGATCGTCGCCTCGCTGCTCAAGTACGGACTCACCCGCAATCGCGCCAGCCAAGGCATGGTCGATGTGATGGAAGCCGTGACGCTCAAGCGAGCGCGCAACCTAAGCGCGGTAGCCACGGTCAAGCGCGCCATGGCGTCGTTTTTTCTGGTCTCGACCGGCGGCTCGATCGGCCGCGAGGGCCCGATCGCCTACATGGCGGCCAGCTTCGGCGCGCGCTTCGCGAAACTCGTGCGCGTCCCGGAGCAACACCAGGGCCTCTTCGCCGGCTGCGGTATCGCGGCCGGCATGGCGGCGTCTTACTTCGCGCCGTTGGGCGCCGCATTGTTCGCGATGGAGATTGTTCTCGGCAACTTTTCGCAAGCGATTTTCGTCCCGGTCGTGATCGCGTCGGTGGTGTCGAGCCTCGTCGTCGAGGGACTCGCGGCGGGCCCGTTTGTGAATTGGATGAGCGGCGCCCCGCTCTACGAGCTACCGCGATTTTCCATCTCCCATCCCGCCGAGATCATCCTGTTCGTGTTGGTCGGCGTGTTGGCGGCCGGCGGCGGCTGGCTGTTTATTCGCTCGCTGCGCGACACGGAGCGGTTTTTCACGAACCTCAAGATCCCCGACCCGCTCAAGCTGCCGTTAGGCGGCATGTTGGTCGGCGTCATCGGTATCTGGCTACCTCACGTTTGGGGAAACGGTTACGAAGCCGCCAACCTCGTCCTCAACAAAACTCCGGTCTTTGGCTTCGTTGCGTTGCTGCTGATCATGAAGATCGTCGCCACGTCGCTCACGATCGGATCCGGCGGATCGGGCGGTATCTTCACGCCGACGCTGTTTGTCGGCGTGGCGCTTGGTCTGGCCGTCGGCGAACTCGGCCACACGATCGCGCCGGAGTTCGTGGTCGACCCGAAACCGTACGCCGTCGTCGGGATGGGCGCGGCCGTCGCCGCCACCACGCAAGCGCCGATCATGGCGATGTTTCTCTTGTTTGAAATGACCGCCGAGACCGAAGTCGTTTTGCCGCTGATGGTCGCCACGATGGCTGCGACAGTGACGGCGCGGTCAATCGGAATGGAGTCGATTTACTTCGCGGGCCTGAAGAAAAAGGGCGTGCATGTCCCCGAAGGCATCGAAGAGACGGCGCTGACGACGACACTCGTGGCGTCGATCATGCGCGACGACCACATCGCGATTCGACGGCGCACACCGTTCGCAGCCATCGTGAAGACGTTTCAAGAAGCGCGCCGAGATTTTGTGTATGTGGTCAACTCCGAGCGCCAACTGCACGGAATGATCCGTCTTCACGACATCAAGAATCATCTCAAGGAAGCGCTCGGCCCGGCCGTGATCGCCGCCGACGTGGCGGTCACCGTCCCCGTCGTTCATCCCGAGCAAACGCTGGCCGAGATCTTGCCGCTGTTCGACGATCTCGAGGCCCACGAGCTGCCCGTGGTCGAGCCGGACTCAGGCCGTTTAGTCGGGATGCTCAACCGTCGCGACCTCATCACAGCGCTGTCCGTCGAAGTGTTACAAACGCGCAACCTGCGGGCGAAGTTCGTTGAGCACCAGGGCGCCGAACACTACGTCGAGATCCCGCCGGGCCATGAGATTCGGCGCGTTCCCGTGCCAGCTGACATGGTGGGCCGTTCGCTCGCCGACATCGATCTACGGCAGCGAACCGGCATCACCGTCCTCACGATCTTGCAAGTGCGCAACGGACGCGAGATGCGCACGCAGCCGACGCCGCGCTCGGTGCTGCTTTCCACCGACGAGCTGATCGTCCTCGGCCCGCTGTCGGCGCTGGACGGTCTGGCCGACAAGGTGGAGTGACTTTCGGCGCGGAATTCGGGAGAATGCGCGCGCCATGAAAATCAATGTTCGCGAAGGCGAAGACGTCGTTCGCATTTCGCTCTCCGGATCGTTCGAAACGGTCGTATTGCCGACGTTTAGCGAAACACTGGAACGCTTCATGGAAAAGGGCGTCTCGAAGTTCTGCGTCAATGTCCGTGGTCTGGAGTTCATCAACTCCACAGCGCTTGGCTACTTCGTGGCGAAGGGCAAGGAGCTGAACGAGGGCGGCGGCGCGTTGGTGTTCTCCGAACCATCGCGGTTTTTCGCGGCGACGTTTCGCACCCTCGAGCTACACCACCTCTTCGAGATGTTTGCGTCCGACGAAAAGGCCGAGGCGCACTTGGCGGCGCTTCAGACCGGCGGCGCGTAGCCCAACACCTGCGTGACGAAGTCGCGCAGCATGATTCCGGTGAGCCCCCAGATCCGGCGCTCTTCGTGCTGGAAGTACGGAACGCGGCGGAAGCGCGCGAGCTTGGTGCGGGCTTCGGTGAAGCCCCACTGCTCGCCGTTGAAAAACGCGGCGCACGGCACCTCGAACGCTTCGGCCACTTCGGCGGTCTCAAGCACGTACGGAACCGGACGAACCAAGCGCGCGACAAACGGCGCAACCCGAAACCCCGCGATCGACACGCGATCAGGCAAGCGTCCCAACACGACGAGCGCGTCGGACGTGATGCCCATCTCCTCGCACGTCTCGCGGATAGCGCACTCGCTCGCATCCTCGTCGCCTTCGCGCGCTCCGCCGGGGAAACAAATCTGACCGGGGTGATACGGAAGATCGTCGCGACGCCGGTTGAAGACAAGGTGGTCCACGCCCTCGCGCTCCACGAGGATCGCAAGGACCGCCGAATCGCGCAGATCATCTTGCGTGTTCCAATGACCGTGCGGCAACTCAATGCGGTCGCGCACCCACACGTCGGGGACATTCATCGCGCGTGCTCCGGGAGCATTTTTTTGAGGCGCGCCACGTCGTCGGGGCGGCTTGCCGTCAGATCGCGACGACACTCCGGATCGCGGGCGAGATCGAACAGCCGAAAGATGCGACCGCTCTCGCCGGGAACCGAGATCAATTTGAGGTCGTTCTCGCGCGCCGCGAAACACTTCGTGTCGATCACCATCTGCGCGAGGTCGGCGCGGAGGACAAGGTTGTGGTCGAACTCCGGGTCGAAGTACGTCGCACGGTCGAACTTGGGGAAGTCCTTCACCTTCTCGCCCGGCTTGAGATCGGGCACCGGCTGGCGATAGAGCAGGTAGCTCGTTTCCAAGAGCGCCGTGAGAGGCGGAACGTCGCCGCTGAGATCTACGCCGGTCCACGTCGCCGGCCGGTCGTCGATCCCTAACCACGAGAGCCACGTCGGCGCGAGATCGATCGAACGCGTGATCGTATCGACCCGGCGGTTTGGAACCCCGGGTCCGGCGAAAACGGCGGGCACCTGGTTGGCTTGATCGCCGCCGAACAAGGACACGCCGTGACCGAGCGTTGTCCCGTGTTCGTAGAGGTCGTCGCCATGATCCGCCCACACGCCGACGATTGTGTTCTCGAGCAACCCCAGCTCCTTGAGCTCGGCCACGATCGCGCCGACCTGCGCATCGAACTCGAACACGCACCCGTCATACAGATTGATAATGTGCTGCTTGTCTTCGTCGCTCAGGCTGTGCTCAAAGCCTTTTTGAATCATCTCGTCGATCGCGAAGTTGATGCGATAGCGGTTGTCCCCCCGATAGTCGGGATCGGTGTAGCGCAGGTAGTGCGGATGCGACGCGCTGTAGGGCAGGTGGGTCATGTGATAGATCAATGTGAGCATGAACGGCTTGTGTCCGCCGCGCATGTCGCGCAAAAAACGACGTCCTTTCTTCGTGATCCCCGCTGTCGAGCGCGTAAACGACACGCGCTCGAGTTCGGGAACCAACCACCGCCCCACCGGGTTGTCGAGTAGCGGCACCACGAGCAGGTGATTGGTGAACGCGGCTTCGGCGATCAACGCGAGATGGTTTTGCGTCTGCGAAACGTCGATGTGTTGGTAGCCCGCATCGAGCAGCCGAAACGTTGTCCCGCACCACCCCCCAATGACCCCCGTCTCGTAGCCTTCCTCCGTCAGCACCTGCGGCAAGAACGTCTGCGCCTTGCGAATCGACTCGACTTGCGCGCGCGAAGGGAACATGTGACGCAGCCCGTTCTGGCGCGGCTCCGTCGAACTCAACATCGAGATCCACGACTCGTGTGTGCTCGCTGTCGGCACGAGAAGTCTTGAGAAATTCGTGCCGCGTTTCGCCAGCGCGTCTATGTGCGGCGTGGTTTCACGCTTGTAGCCGTTCGCATGAATGTGATCCGCCCGCAAAGAATCGGTGGCGATCAGCACGAAGTTGGGTGGTCCGACGAATTTCTTTTCAACAACCCCACGCGGAAAAAAGACGAGGGGCACGCCCGCAACGACAAGCACAGCCGTCGCGGTCCCCTTCGCCTTGGCGCTGAACCGGCGCGTCCAGCGGTGCAGCGACCAAACCGACCAGGCGCCCAGTCCGGCCGGAATCAGCCAGGGCTGATAGAGATTGCGCAAAAACGCAGGCACCATGTCGTGAACCGCGCAGTAGATCGTCTGCACCGGTCCATAGAGCAAGTGCGTGTCACTGGTCAACGTGAACAGCAAGCCCAAAAACGCGATGCCCAGGGTCGCCAGCGCGGCTTTCCACGAGCGAACAAACGGGTGCAGCACAAACGCCGCGGCCAACCCCGCAAACACATACACCGCGCCGATGCGCAGATACGCGCTCACGATCGCTCCCGCGTGATCTCTTAGGATCGTCTGCGCGTGCTCGTTGTGATGGCTCGTCAAAAAGAAGTAGCCGGCCCCGGAGAGGAGCAAAAACAGCCCGACCGCGGTCCCTAAGACCCAAGACAACGTGCGACGAAATGACCCCATTGGCGGGGGCGAATGCTAACAGCGGGCGTGCGGATCCGCGCGCTCGTACAGCAGCTCGGACGACGGCTAGAACGCGGATTCGAGATGAGCCTTGGCGGCGTCCACGAGCTGACTCCAATCGGCGCTCGGATCTTTCATCACGGTCACAAAGTTCGACGTGGCAAAGATGCTCACGACGCCGGGCAGATCAAACAGTCCGCCGAACGGCGTTCCCTCCGCTCCCGTTTTGTCGCTAATCGTTTGCGGGCCGGCAAAGGAGTGGCCTTCGATTGTGAACTTGTAAGCCTGCGGGTTCGGGGTCGCTTGCGGAATCACCTGCGCCATCCAAGCAGGGTATCACTTCGCGATCCCGGATCCGTTCGCGATCGCGCCCGATCTCCTCGCCCTGGCCGGCGCGTGTTTGGGCGCCGCGCGTTGTGTAGACAACCGCTGCGGTGCCGCTACACTATGGGGCTTACAGATACTGAACATCGGTCATACCAATAGAACCGACCCGCCCTAGAGGAGAACCCAATGCGTTTGCTTTTGTTTTTTGCGCTCCTGGTGAGCGCTGCGTGCGGCGACACGAGCGCCGACAATGACACCAAAGTCCTTATGTTTAGCGCGATTCCGGACGAAAACCCGACGCTGCTCAAGGAACAATACGACCCCGTCGCCCAATACCTCAGCGACAAGCTGGGGATCACCGTCAAGTACGTCCCGGCGACGAAATACTCGGCCTCGGTCGAGATGTTTAAGAACGGGCAGATCCAATTGGCGTGGTTCGGCGGGCTGACCGGCGCCCAGGCGCGTGCCGCCGTTCCCGGCGCGCGAGCCATCGCCCAAGGTATCGAAGACCCCAAGTACGTTTCGTATTTCATCGCGCACAAAGACACAGGACTCACCGAATCCAAGGAGTTTCCCAAAGCGATCTCTGACCTCACGTTCACGTTTGGATCCGAGAGTTCGACATCGGGTCGTTTGATGCCCGAGTTCTTCATTCGTAAGTTTTCCGGCAAGGCGCCCGACGAATTCTTCAGCAAGAAGTATCAGTTTTCCGGCGCGCACGACAAGACCGCGTATCAGGTGCAGGACGGCACCGTCCAAACCGGCGCGCTGAGCTACAAGAAGTACGAGTCGATGGTCAAAGCCGGCAAGATCGACCCGAAGGTTTGCCGCAAGATCTGGACGACCCCGACCTATGCGGACTACAACTTCACCGCGCACCCCGATATCGACAAGATGTTCGGCCCGGGCTTCACGGACAAGCTGCAAAAAACGCTCCTCGAAATGTCGGACCCCAAGCTGCTGGCCGCGTTCCAGCGATCCAAATTGATCGTCGCCAAGAACGAAGAGTTCGACGGCGTCGTGGAGACGGCAAAAGCGCTCAAGTTGTTGCGCTGAATCGTAGAACTGCGTGGCTCGCTTTCAGATTGAACAAGCCACGGTTCGGTACGGAACCTTTCCGGCCGTCACCGGGATCGACTTCAACCTCGATCCCGGTGAGTCCGTCGGCATCGTCGGTCCGAGCGGAGCGGGCAAGACGACCCTTCTGCGCCTGCTCAACGGCGCGGTACGGCCCAGCGTAGGGCGCGTCAAGGTCGACGACAGCTACCTCGACATGCTTTCGATCGGGGGCTTGCGCGCGGTGCGTGCGCGGGTCGGCGTCATTCACCAAGACCTCCGCCTCGTCCCCAACCTGCGCGCGGTGCAAAACGTAGTCTCCGGACAGATCGGGCGGCGCGGGTTCTTTGCGTCGCTTCGCGGCGTGTTCTTTCCCGGACGCGCCGACGTCGCGCGGGCGCACAAGATTTTGGAGCGCGTCGGGATTCCCGAAAAGTTGTTCGAGCGCACGGACAGCCTGTCGGGCGGCCAGCGCCAGCGAGTCGCGATTGCACGCGCGCTCTTTCAAAGCCCCGACGCACTGCTCGCCGACGAGCCCGTTTCCAGCGTCGATCCCGCCCGTGCGCGCGACACCGTCGCGCTGCTCACACAGATCAGCCGGGAGCGCGAGCTCTCGCTGTGCGTAAGCCTGCACAACCTCGAGCTGGCGCGTGAGTTTTTCCCGCGGCTGATCGGCATGCGCGGCGGGCGCATTGTGTTCGACAAGCCGACCGACGAGCTGCACAACGCAGACTTCGAGAAGCTCTACGACCTAAGCCGGTCCGAGATCCTAAACGACTAGACGATGCGGGGCTCGCGGCGGATCGTCTTACTCGCCATCGTCATTGCCGGCGTATGGGCGGCATTCTATCTCGACCTCGCGCCCGGTCAGTTGATCCCAAGGGAGACCGGCTGGAAGGTGGCGCGCGAGTTTTTTAGCGCGGCGATCCGACCGGCCGCCGTCGACGAGTCCGGTCTCGGCGTCAGCCTCTGGGGGCGCGCGGCCAAAGGCGCGTGGCTCACGGTTGTGTTCGCGGCGACGTCGATGAGTCTGGCTCTTGTCCTCGGACTCGTATTTGGGCTTCTCGCGTCGGCCACGATTTGGGAGCTGGAAGACAGCGGAAGCAACGGATGGCGACACAGCTTTCGACGCTTTGTTGCACCCGTCCTCTACACGACGGCGCGCGCGTTCATCGCGTTGTTGCGCTCGGTCCACGAACTCCTATGGGCCACGCTGTTTCTCGCCGCGGTCGGACTTTCGGACGCCACCGCGGTCCTCGCCATCGCGATTCCCTACGGCGGAACGCTCGCCAAAGTGTTCTCGGAGATGATCGATGAAGCGCCGCGCGGCGCCGCGCACGCGTTGATCGGTGCCGGCGCATCCACGACGCGCGCGTTCTTTGCGGCACTCTTGCCGCTGGCGCTGCCCGACATGGCGGCGTACTCGTTTTACCGTTTCGAATGCGCGATCCGCTCCGCCGCGATCCTTGGCTTTTTCGGCATCCAAACGCTTGGCAGTTTCATCGTCCAGTCGTTCGAGCTCAATCTGTACCGCGAAGTTTGGACCTATCTCTACGTCCTTTTCGCGCTCGTTTTGATCGTCGACTGGTGGAGCGGGCTTCTGCGTCGCCGCCTGGTGGCGGCATGAGTAAGTCATCCGCCCGCGCCATCGCGGAACTTCGCCGCACGCGCCCGCGCAACTGGGTCGGGCGCATCACAGGGCTCGCGCTCCTCGCGCTGGTCGTGGTGAGTTGGACCACCCATAACTTTGGGTGGCGCCATTTGTTCACGGCCCGAAGCGCGGAGAACTTCGCACGCTTCCGCCGCGAGATTACGCCGTATCCGTTGCAGGAGCGCGCGTTCGACTGGGACATCTTCACCACGTGGCTCCACACCGCGTTAACCGACAAAGTGATGGCGGCGGTCGTCGCCACACTGGCCCTCTCGATTGCGGCCATTGTGCTAGCCGCGGTCATCGGCGCCATCCTGTCGCTTTTTGCGGCGCGTACACTCGCCACCGCTGACCCGTACCTGCCCGGCCCCAACGTTCCGCATGCGGCGCGCCGGCACGGTTGGCGCGCGCTCTGCGCCATCACCCGCGGGTTCCTCATCTTCATGAGAGCGATCCCGGAATACGTTTGGGCGTATCTGTTCAAAGCCATGCTGGGCCTGACCGCATGGCCCGCCGTCCTGGCGTTGGCCCTTCACAACGGCGGCATTCTCGGCAAGCTCAACGCCGAGGTCATCGAAAACGTCGATCCGAAAACGCCGCGCGCGCTGCGTGCGCTTGGAGCGAGCCGACTCCAGATTGCCGCCACCGCGATCGCGCCCACCGCGCTCAATCGTTTCCTGCTGTACTTTTTCTACCGCTGGGAAACCTGTGTGCGCGAAGCGACGGTGCTCGGCATGCTCGGGTTTGTCTCGCTGGGCTGGTTCATCACGGACGCGCAGGTCCGCACCAACTACGACGAGATGTTTCTCTTCATCCTGCTGGGTGCGGGGATCATCTTGGTGGGCGACCTCGTCAGCGCGGGCGCCCGACGCCTCATCCGCCGCGCGAAGTAGCGCGAACTCGGGACGATCGTCCCGCAACACGTCGATAAAACACCACGAAGTTCGTCTAGAACCCGCTGTTTTAGGGATTGGAACACTTCTCGCTAAACCCCATGCGGCAATGGATCTAGTCGCACAGGGACGCGGCGTGATGCAGAGCCGGTCCGTTGGCCGCGCAAGCGCGCCAACGGACTCCAGGCACCTTTGATCGACAGCGAGACGCACATGAGCGGGAACCATGCGGTGGATGGCGTAGCCATTGAAACCACGACCACAACCCAGATCGCGGCGGAGATTCTGAGCGCGGAGGCGCTTCAGTTCCTCGCCGCCCTGCAACGCGAATTCAACGAGCGACGTGTGGCGCTCTTGGCACGACGCGTCGAGCGGCAAATGGAGTTCGACCGCGGCCTGTTGCCGGATTTTTTGCCGGAGACAGCGGGCGTGCGCACGACGGATTGGACCGTCGCACCCGCGCCGAGCGATCTACAAGACCGACGCGTCGAAATCACCGGCCCCGTCGATCGCAAGATGGTCATCAACGCGTTGAACTCGGGCGCCATGACGTACATGGCGGACTTTGAGGACTCGAACGCGCCGTCCTGGTCGAACTGCCTCGAGGGCCAAATCAACCTTCGCGACGCGGTGGCCGGAACGATCGATTTCGCAGCGCCGAACGGCAAGCACTACTGGCTCAAAGATGAGACGGCCACGTTGATCGTGCGCCCGCGCGGCTGGCACCTCGAAGAGATGCATGTCGTGGTCGATGGCAAGCCGATGTCGGCTTCCCTGTTCGACTTCGGACTGTTTTTCTTCCACAACGCGCATGCGCTCATCGAAAACGGCAGTGGCCCCTACTTCTATCTGCCGAAGCTCGAGAGCCACTTGGAAGCGCGTCTCTGGAACGACGTATTCAACTTCGCACAGGACGCGCTCGAGATCATGCGCGGGACGATTCGGGCCACGGTATTGATCGAAACGATCACCGCCGCGTTCGAGATGGACGAGATCTTATTCGAACTGAAGGAGCACTCCTCCGGCCTCAACTGCGGCCGCTGGGACTACATCTTCAGCTTCATCAAGCGCTTGAAGAATCACCCCGGCTTTGTGTTGCCGGATCGCGCGGACGTCACGATGACTGCGCACTTCATGCGAAGCTACAGCCTGCTGCTCATCGAAACGTGCCACCGGCGGGGTGCTCACGCGATGGGCGGCATGGCGGCGCAGATACCGATCAAGGGCAACGAAGTCCTGAACGCGCTCGCACTGCAGCGCGTGCGCGCCGACAAGGAGCGCGAAGTCGGCGACGGCCACGACGGCACATGGGTGGCGCATCCGGCGCTGGTTGCGGTGGCGAACGAAGTGTTCGATCGCCGGATGCCGCGCGCGAATCAAATCCACCGGCGCCGTTACGACCTGAACGTGACCGCGGAAGATCTCCTGTGCGTGCCGACCGACGGCGCGATCACGGAAGCGGGCTTAGATGTCAACGTGGGCGTGAGCTTGCGCTACATCGAGTCCTGGCTGCGCGGTCAGGGTTGCGTCGCCATCAACCACTTGATGGAAGACGCGGCGACGTCCGAGATCTCGCGCGCCCAACTGTGGCAGTGGATCCGACACGAGGCCACGCTGGCGACCGGCGCGACCGTGACCAAAGACATGGTCACAAAGAAAATCCGCGCCGAACTGAAGTCCGTCCGCAAGGCGATGGGCCAAGACGCGTTCGACGCGTCCTGTTTCGCCGAAGCAGCGGAGCTGTTCACAACGATTAGCACGGGTAAGGCATTCCCCGAGTTCTTAACGCTTTCGGCCTACGAATCACTCGTCCGCCGTATGTCCACGGGATTGGAGATCACGCGATGAAACAACAACTAGGAGCGCGAGTGCTGGAAGACCTCTGGCAAAACGGCGCACGATGGAGCGATGTCGAACGGACCTACACCGCAGAAGAGGTGTTGCGTCTGCGCGGCTCGGTGACCATCGAACACACACTGGCCACGCTCGGCGCGCGCCGACTTTGGAAATCGCTCAACAGCGACAACTACGTGAACGCGCTTGGCGCGTTGACCGGCAACCAAGCGTTGCAGCAGGTCAAGGCGGGCCTTCAGGCAATCTACCTGAGTGGCTGGCAGGTCGCGGCGGACGCCAACTTGGCGGGTCAGATGTACCCGGACCAGAGCCTCTACCCGGCCAACAGCGTGCCGTCTGTTGTGAAGCGGATCAACCAGTGTCTCCAGCGCGCGGATCAGATCCACACGTCGGAAGGCAAAAACGGGTTCGACTGGTTTGTCCCGATCGTCGCGGACGCGGAAGCCGGCTTTGGCGGCCCGCTCAATGCGTTCGAGCTGATGAAGGCGATGATCGAAGCGGGCGCCGCGGGCGTTCACTTCGAGGACCAGCTCGCATCCGAGAAAAAGTGCGGCCACCTCGGCGGCAAAGTGCTGGTTCCGACGAGTCAGTTTGTGCGCACGTTGAGCGCCGCACGTTTGGCCGCTGACGTCATGGACGTCCCCACGGTCTTGGTGGCGCGCACCGACGCGAACGCCGCCGCGCTGCTCACCAGCGATGTGGATGAGCGCGATCACGAATTCATCACGGGTGAGCGTACACCCGAAGGCTTTTTCCGCACGCGTCCCGGCCTCGATCAGGCGATCGCACGCGGCTTGGCCTACGCGCCTTACGCCGATCTCGTTTGGTGCGAGACGGGCAAGCCCGACCTCGCCGAAGCCAAGCGTTTCGCCGAGGCGATCCACGCGCAGTTCCCGGGCAAGTTGCTCGCGTACAACTGCTCACCGTCGTTTAACTGGAAGCGCAATCTTGACGACGCAACGATTGCGAAGTTCCAGCGCGAGTTGGGCGCCATGGGATACAAATTCCAGTTCATCACGCTGGCCGGATTCCACTCACTCAACCACTCGATGTTCACGCTCGCAAGTACGTATCGCGACGAGGGCATGAGCGCCTACGTACGCCTCCAGGAAGCCGAATTCGGAAGTGAAGCCGACGGCTACGAGGCGACCAAGCATCAGCGCGAAGTGGGCACGGGTTACTTCGACGCGGTCGTTCAGACGATCGCGGGAGGCCAATCCAGCACCGCCGCTCTCTCCGGTTCCACCGAGGAAGAGCAATTTCGCGCCGCTGATCCGACTCCGATTCGAGAGGACCGGGCGCAAGCGTCGTAACTAAATCGATATTTCTTCTTCTTCCTGTAGGGGGGTGCGGCGCCAGTCGCCCCCCTTACAACTTCAGACAAACAACAATGTTCGGTAGCCCAACGGTTTCCTTTTTTTTGGAAGCCACCACTGGCCAACCAACCTCCGTTTTACGGGTTATCGGACACCGGCGCGGGCAGGACTGTCTCTGCATTTGAATCCTGTTCGCGCCACCATGTCTGCGGGCATCGCGGGACGCCGCAGCAGCCTCACCGAACCCAAGCGTCGGTAACCTGGCGGGGCGCGTCCGCGATGTAAGTCGGCGCCGCTGTTTGGAGGCGCGCACGATCGTGCATCCCATAGGTCACAGCGCATGTGGCGACACCGGCCGCGCGACCTGCTTCGACGTCGTAAATCGTATCGCCGACCATCAACGTCCGCTCGGCCGCAACGCCCACCTCGTCGATGACATGCTGAAGCATCGCCGGATGCGGTTTTGGTTGGCCGACACAGGTGCCGCCGATCACGGCGGCAAACATCGTGGCCATCCCATGCTCTTGCAAAATCGCCACGGCCGAGTCGCGCGATCGATTCGTCGCAATCGCTAAGGACACACCGCGCCCGCGGAGTTCGTCCAAGAGCTCAAGAATGCCCGCGAACACCTCGGAGCGCCCCGGCGCGCACGTGGCGAAGATCGCTCGATACAGCGCGCAGAGCCCGTCGGCGCCGTGTCCCGGCCCGGCCAGCTCGGTAAGCACGACCGGCAGGGCGAGCCCGATCCGTGCGGTGACGTCGGCGGGCTCGGGAGCCGGCGCGCCCGCCGCTTCCATCGTTCTCATCGTCGTTTCGACAATCGCGGCGCGCGTGTCCATCAACGTGCCGTCGAAATCGAACACGGCTAGGCGATACGGCACGCTATATCAACCCAACGCGCACTGATTCTTACCCGCTTCGAGTTCGTCGGCTTCGTCGGCGTCGACCGTCAACAGGCCAAGATTGATCGCCTTGATCTTGCGATACGCGTCGGGAAACGGCGCCGTGCGGGCGCGCACCCAAGCGGCGAACTTCGTTTCGTCGTCCATCATCAGCGGTTCGTTGTTGCGACACACGACACCGAACTCGCACCCGACCGTGAAGTCGGAATTGCGTTCGCTCTCGTTCGCGTAGTGCGCGGGCAACACATCCATGCCCGGCGACCACTCCCGCCGCGCACGGGCAAGGCTGGTCCACAGCGCGTGCGTCCACTCCGTCAGCTTGCCGCCCAAGTCCGGGCGCCCCACCGAACGAACAAACACGAGGTCACCCGAGAGCACAAGGTCCTCGTCCAAGCGGAGGCAGACGCTGCCTTCGGTGTGCCCGGGCATGTGCTGCACGGTCAACGACGCGCGTCCAAACGAGATCGTCGCGCCGTCGGCCAGCGACTTGGTGTCGATCACGCCGGGGCGCCCGTCAAACGGCAAGATGGCGTCGGCCGGATGTAAGTAGTACGGCACATCCAACCGCTTCGACAAGCTCGCCGCTCCGCTGATGTAGTCCGCGTGCGCGTGCGTGTCGGCGACGCCGACGATGCGCGCACCCGCGTTCATGATTTTTTGCTCGATACTGCCGGTCTGACGCGGCGCATCGACAACGAACGCCTCGCCGCTACTGATCAACGCGTACGCCAGCCCGCCCTTACCCACGCGGTCGAACTGAAGCACCCGATCGAGCGACGCGGGCGTGGACATGCTGCGACACACGATCGTGCGCATCCACTCCGTCATTCCGCCCTGTAGCGAGACCGCTGAAAAGCCATGCTCGTTCAACAAGTGCGCGATGCGCCGGCTGTCGTTTCCTAAGCCGCACACGACGACGACCGGCGCGTCGTCGGATAGACCGACCTCGCGCGGATCGGCCAGGCCCACGATCTCGGATCCTTTATGGTTAAAGAATCGATCCGGCGCGACCATGTCGATGGAACCGTCGGCCAATCGACGTGGCGCGCGCACGTCCAGCACCTGGATGGGCTCCCCCGCTTCCACACGCGCGATGAGATCTAGTGAGGACCACTCGGGCGACGCGGCTTCACTCATGGTCGCCCAGTCTCGCCGTCGGGTCCGACGCGTTCATCGTCATCCCTCCGATTCCAGCTTGCGCCGCATCGCGGCGAGTTCATTTTGTTCGCGATCGCCGAGCTCGGGGAACGAGAGATCAAGACTCTCCAGCGTCCGCACCATGATGTCGGCGACGGCCAGCCGCATCGCTGACTTGGAGTCGGCCGGAATGGCGTACCACGGTGCCCACGGCCGCGACGTCGCGTTCAACGCGTCTTCATAAGCGGCCATGTACGCGTCCCAATGCGCACGCTCCGCCACATCACCCGACGAGAACTTCCAGTTCTTGCGCTCGTCCTCGATGCGCTCCAGAAAGCGTGCTCTTTGCTCCTCGCGCGAAACGTTGAGCCAAAACTTCACGACAACCGTTCCGTTACGCGCCAAGTGCAGCTCGTGGTCGCGGATCGACTCGTACCGCTCGGTCCAGAGACGATCTAAGTTCCGCTTCCCGGGCAGGCGTTGGCCACCTAAGTACTCCGGATGAACGCGGACAACCAGCGTCTCTTCGTAGTAGCTGCGATTGAAGACGCCGATGCGACCGCGCTCGGGCAACCGACTCGCTGTGCGCCACAAGAAGTCGTGGTCGAGCTCTTCTTTTGACGGTTGCTTGAACGAAAAAACCTGAAACCCCGCGGGGTTAACGCCGGAAAAAACGGCACGGATTGTTCCGTCCTTCCCAGCCGCGTCCATCGCCTGAAACACGCTCAAACACGCCCACTCATCCTGTGCGTACAACTTGCGCTGCAGCAGCGCCAACTCGTCCACCTTGTCCTTGAGCAAACGTCGGCGTTCCTTTTTCGTTACGTCGCCGGGCGGCGCCGTCGGCGCAGCATCCACACGATAAGAGCCGTCGAACGGAACGAGGAACGGGCTGTCAACGGCCTTGAGCATGCCGCCAACTTACCGCGCGCGTTCCCACATACGCAAAAGACTAGGCTCGGGAAACATCGCTTCGATCTCGTCCATGGCGAACCACCGCACGGCGTGGGACTCGTCGCTGACGACGGGATCCTGGTCCCCCGGGGCTTCGATCAAGAACCGAATGTCGTGATGAAGATGCGCCGAAATCGCGCCGCGCGCCGGGATGCGATGGACGTCAACGTCTAGCGGAAGGTCGCCGCACAACGTCAAACCGGATAGCCCCGTCTCCTCCTGCGCCTCGTTCAGCGCGACGGCGGCAACGTCACACTCACCGTCGGCATGCCCGCCCGGTTGCAGCCAACGGTTGAGTTTTTTGTGATGGACGAGGCACACCCGGTCACGCTCGGGCGTCACCACCCAGGCCGCCCCCGTGATGTGTCCCTCGACGCAACTCCGCTCGAAACATTGGGTGTGTTGGCGCACAAACTGCCGGATGTGATCGACAGCCACCAGATCGTCGGGATATCGCACGAGGTATCGCTCCAACAGATCGAGTAGCGGGCGCCGATGCATGGCATGGTGATAGACGATGCAGGCGACACGGCGTTGCGCGCACAGTCTTCGCGCGGGCACGCGTGACCGCGGCTACGATTCCGTCGACTCGCTGCCACCGGCGTCGGTTCGGTCGCGCCACCGCGCGCCCGACTGTTGCGCGGCGGCCAGTTCGGTTACGAAATGCGCGCGCCGGAGGTTGCGGGCGCCCAGTCGCAGCAGGTGTTCGGTTTCGAGTTGGCAATCGACAAATCGGAACCCGCACGCCGCGGCGTGCTCGACGAGTGCGACAAACGCCACCTTGCTCGCGTCGGTTTCGCGGTGAAACATCGATTCACCGCAGAACACGCCGTCCGAAGCGATGCCGTACAGCCCACCGACGAGTTGGTCGTCCCGCCAGCACTCGACGCTATGCGCGTGACCTTCCGCGTGTAGGTCGATGTACGCGTCCACCATCGTTTCGGTGATCCACGTGCCCGCTTCATCGCGCGGCGCTTTCGCGCACGCTCGGATTACGTCCCCGAACGCCGAGTCGAAACGAACCTCGAAGCGACCGGAGCGAATGCGCTGTCTGAGACTGCGCGACACGCGTAACTCGGCGGGGTAGAGCACACATCGCGGGTCCGGCGAAAACCAGAGCAGCGGCGCATCCTCCTCCGCGGGCCACGGAAAGATGCCGCGGCGATAGGCGTCGAGCAAGCGGTCGCGTGAGAGCGACCCGCCGATCGCGAGCAGGCCGTGGGCGTCGGCGTACTCGACCGGCGGAAACGGCGTGTCCTCGTCGAGCCAAAATCGGCGGCGCCACATGCATCGTTCAGAATACACGTTTGGGCGGGCACACGACGGTTGACGACACGATCTCGTCGGGCACACTCGGGGTTGTGTCCGAGAACGCGCGCCCCACGCTTCGCCCGCGCCTTTTTTCGGTGGGTCACTCCAATCGAACGGCTGCGGCGTTCGTCGAGGTCTTGGCGGCGCACTCCATAGCGACGTTGTGCGACGTGCGCCGTTATCCCGCGTCGAAACGGCACCCGCAGTTCGATCGGCCCGAATTGGGCGCGCTTTTAGACGACGCCGGTGTGGGCTACCTCTGGCTGGGCGACGCGCTCGGCGGCTACCGCGACTACGACGAGCACATGGGCACGCCGCTCTTTCGCGACGGTGTCGCGGCGCTGCTGGCCGCAGGCCGCGCACGGCCCACCGTGTTCATGTGCGCCGAAAAGGACGTGGCGCACTGCCATCGACGCCACATCGCGGACCACCTCGTCCGCGACCATCGAGTCATCGTCACGCACATTCTGGATGCCGACACGACGGCGCCGCATCGTCCCCAAACGACTTTGTTCTGATGGCGCTGCCGGGCGTTAGCGCGGCGGCGGAGGAGCGCCCGGAACACCTTCCATGCCCGGAACGATTCCCTTCAGTCGGTTGTCCACGTCCTTGGCGGCGGCCGCGGCGCGCTTGCGCACGTCCGCGTCGCCCGACTCGTTCGCGATGGAGTTGAGCGTGCTCAAACTCTCCTTGGTCGGGTAGCGGCGCAACGTTCCGATGGCGCTTTTGACTTCGGGATCTTGCGGGTCCGCTTGGAAGCGCTGGCGGATGAGATGCACCGCGCTATCGCCTCCGCCGGCGCGAACGTAGTCGCGCGCGTGTTGATAGAACCGTTTTGAATCCGGGATCGTGCGTAGGAACTCGCTCGCGGTGTTGTGCGCTTCGTCCGTGCCCACGCGACCGAGGGATCGAATCTCGCGGCGGAAGTCGCCTTCAGCCGGATTGAGGCGGTCCTTGATCAGCGGCACAGCCTGCGGGTCACCGAGATACGCGAGCGCGCCGATGATGTCGGATTGCTCGCGCTTGTCCTTGCTGTTGTTTAGACGATCGCGCAGCGGCTCGATCATGCGCTTGTCGCCCGACATCATCATGGCGAACACCTGCATGCGGTTGGCCGCTTGCGGGGGCAGGCCCGGAATCATCCCCGGTCCCATGTCCGACATGAACAGCTGCATCATCGTCTGCTTGAGGTCTTCCGAACCGGGTGCGTTTGACCCGACGTAGAACGCGCCGCCCATCAGCGCGCCCTGCTTAAACCAAGGATGCGTGTCGGGCTCGCTCAACAAGAAGTCCAAAAACCCAATGAACTGCCGCTCGTTGTCCGCGAAGATGCGGGCCATCGCGTAGCCCTGGTCGATGCGGAAGTCGCTCTGCGACGGCAGGAACTTGCCTTTGAAGATGATGTCCATCATCAATCGGCGAAGGATCGGATAGCCGCGTTCGCCCATGCGCAATAGGCGCTTGATGACGTCCAGCAGCCAGTCCACATTGTTGTCGGCGTAGACCTCTTCGATCGCGCGCTCGATGCTCTCGACCGAATCGGCGGGCAGCGTTTCGACTTCGGCGTCGTTCGCGTTCTTCTCCTCAAGCAGCTTGAGAAGGCGGTTGATCTCGGCCTGAAGCTCTTTGATTTTCGTTTCGTCTTGCAGACGAAGACGTACGAGCTCGCTCTCGGTCTTGGTGTCGGTGCGCCCGAATTTGGCGAACCCGCCGATCTCCGCTTCCGAGAGGAAGTATCCGGCAACGCCGCCACCCAACAGAAGCGGGACCGCAATCAGTAGTTGTTTCACTATCAGTTCACCCGGGACCAGGCTGTCTGAAGTATACGCCGGTACCGGCCCGCATCAGAATTATGAGAGTCGGAGGCGGAGCGGCGCACCGCATTTGGCGAGGCCCCGTCTTAGCCAAGGTTGATTTTGTGCAACACTTCGTCGAGCCAATCTCCCGCCATCACCGGGGCGTAGCGCAACGGATGCTCGTTCGTCACGCAGGTCGGCATCGGCGCCAAAATCGTGGTTGGAGTCGGGTGGCAAAACTGCACGACGCTCAGGCGCTCGCCCGTCTGGCCCGGATCGGCCGCGACGCGGTGAATGCCCGCCGGGATCACGCCGTTGGTCACGTGCTCGAGCATCAGGCCCGTGTTGATGATCGCGTAGCCATCGGGCGCGGTCGCGTCGATCCACTCTTCGCCCACTTCAATTTGGAGACCGCGCGCCGTCGCCCGCGGCAGCGCGGTGATCAGGTTGATGTCGCCGTGCGCGCCGGCCCAGATGTGACCGGAGTCCGGCGCGTGTTCCATCGGCGGATAGCGGGTCGCGCGCGTCAATGTCGGCCCGTCGTTCAACATCTTGTCGAAGTACTCGGTGTGGGCTCCGAGGCCCTCCGCGATCACCCGCAGGAACCGACGCTGCAGGTTCGCCAACGTCGCGTGAAACGTCGTGAGCACCGCTGCGATGCCCGGCACATCGTCGTCGGGAAACGCCGGCGGCGCGTAACGATGCGGATAGCGATGTTGCAACGGATGCCCATCTGCGAGCTTCGGCCCCCAGTTCAACATCTCCTTCCAGTCGGCCTTGTCGGCTCCCTGCGCCGTCTCGACGAGCGTTTCGGTATAGCCGCTTTGCCCCTTCGAACTCGGGACGGCGTAACGTCGCTTCGTCGCCGCCGGCAGATGAAAAAAGCGCCCCAGCATTGCGTAGGCGTCATCGATTAAGGACGAAGACAGGTCGTGCCGCGTGTAGACAAATCCGGTCCGAAGACTACGCCGCACCCCATCCACCACCGCCGCACGGGCCGCGCCATCCCCCGCCTCGAACCGAAGCAAATCAACATCAAGAATCACAAGCAGCAAAAGACCAACGCACCCACCAAAAACAACCCCAACCCGCGACCAAATGCGGGACCACTTTCCCTGTTACAAAGCCGTAACATCTTGGTTTTGCTTATGTTATGGCGACGGGGTGCGGGATTTTTCCCGCACTTGCTTGGACCGAGTGGGAGCACTCAAAAACTCCGAAATCGCGCCTGCGGTGCGTCAGGAGGCTCTACAGAAGCGATTGGAGATCAACGCAGGGACCGGCAGGGCCGCGTTCCTCGACCCGGATCTGCGCGAAAAATCCCGCAGGCCGTCGCCATAACCCATCTTCTATAAATCACTTATAGCTATGTATCATGGGACCTGGTCCCGTGTAGGTGGCGGGCTTAGGCTTTCTTCTATGGTTCAACGGCGGCGTTATCAGCTTCGGCAACAAACTCTTAACGATTCGATTGGTCAGCTCCTCACCTCCGCTACGGCTGAGTTCGGCGAGTACGCAGGAGCTGAGTTTGTTCGGCAAATGATCGTTACTTCGCTGCGCTTCATGCGCGACGGCACCGATGTGGCCGACACCAAGCTGACGAACAGCGCATTGAAAGAGCTGCGGCATTCGTTTCGCGTGTTTGCTCCATACACCAACATTCGCAAAGTGGCGGTGTTTGGGAGCGCGCGCACCGAGCCGGGGCACCCCGAGTTCGAGGCCGCGCACCAGTTCGCACAAAAAATCGTCGAGTCCGGGTGGATGGTCATTACCGGCGCAGGCGACGGCATCATGGGCGCGGCGCAAGGCGGCGCGGGAAGAAAGCAGTCGTTCGGCGTCAATATTCGACTGCCGTTCGAGCAGCGCGCGAACGAAACGATCGATGGGGATCACAAGCTGATCAACTTTCGATACTTCTTCACGCGCAAAGTGATGTTCGTGAAAGAGTCGCACGCGATCGTGTTGTTTCCCGGCGGGTTTGGAACGCACGACGAGGGGTACGAGGCACTGACGTTGATGCAGACCGGCAAGAGCGAGATCGTGCCGGTGGTGTACGTCGATGCGCCCGGCGGAAGTTACTGGAAAGACTGGGAGCACTACGTGAAGACGCATCTTCACGCGCGCGGACTCATCAGTGAAGACGACTTGGCGCTCTTTCACGTGACCGACGACATCGACGAAGCGCACTACAAAGTCTGCAACTTCTACTCGAACTATCATTCGAGCCGCTACGTACGCGATTCACTCGTGATCCGCGTTCGCACCGCACCGAACGAAGAACAACTCGATGCACTCAACAGCGACTTCGGCGACATCGTGTCCTCGGGCAAGATCGAGCTTGGGAGCGCGCTGCCGGAAGAGAAGGAAGTCGGTCACCTCCCGCGCATCGTGTTGCGGTTCAACCGGCACTCGGTAGGCCGACTGCGCAAGATGATCGACCGCCTAAACACCTACGTGACCGATCGCGCCAGCCCGCCGCGGGAAGCGGCCCCGCACGAGATCGTTCCCACCGAACTTCCCGACGGCGCGCGCACCGAAGAAGACGACGACTAGCACTAGCGGACAAATCGCTACGGCGACAAGTCAGCCGCTCGTTACGGCAAGCGCAGTTCCGCCGTCGGAAGAAACGTGCGGTCCATCCGCTCGGCGAACTCGGTGAGGAGGACGCGGGCGGAGCGCGCCGGCCGGCGCTTGACCGACCGCGACCCAAGATCAACGATCACCGGATCACGTCGCGCGGGAATCCACGCGTCGCAAAGCAAGAGGCGAAACGTGGCGACATGGCGCCGCTTGACCGCAAACACGTTGCTTGTGCGCGTGACTTCAAGGCGCGCCGTGCGCCGGTCCGCCTCGTTCTGCAGGTGCAAACGCAAGCCGTCGTCGTCGAGCGCCTTGTACTGGCTCTGCGGCATGGAAACCTTAAACGTCTCCGCAACCGGGCGCTTCGTACGCGTTATCTCCATCCAAAACATTCGTCCTTCGCCGGGCGCCGCCGCTGCACGAATGATGCGCGGAGCGAGCGGGTCGCGCTTAACCGCCAAGAATTGATTCCAGTCTTCTGTGTCCAACCGAAAACTGTGTCCGAGCTCCGGGAACTCGACAAACTTCGCGTCGCGCGCACCGCGTTCCTTCAGGCGCGCAAACGCAATCCGCAGCGTCTTGATCATCAGGGGGTGGTCGCCGAGTCCCTGGAGATCACGAATCGGAAGATCTAAGACGTTGTCGAGATAGCGCAGGTTGTTTTGACGTTTCGCGGTCGTCATGCGCGGACTGCCGACCGCGGGCACGATCGCGGCGAAGCGATCGCGAAAACGAAGCGCCAAGTCCCACGTGAGGTGACCACCGCGACTGACGCCCGCAAGGTAGATTCGATTCTCGTCGACGTTGTAGCGCCGCCGCATCCAACGCAAAGCGGCCAGCGCCGCGACGCGTTCCCGCGAAGCAAACGTGTACCCGCCCGCCGACCCGGCTTCGGTCGGCGCGAGCAGGAGCGCGCCGTTCGTTTCGGCCCACTCCAGCCACATACTCATGGCCCCGGTCCCGTGCCCCCCACTCCCGTGCAACACAACCAGCAACCGCGCCGGGCGCGTGGCCCGGTATGACTTCGGAACGTACGCCGCCAACTCGGTCCGCTCCGTCTTACCCTCGACCAAAAGATCCACGGTGTGACGGTGCCGCCCCGGGCGAACCGCCGAGAACCTCCCGAACTTCCGCATGGCGCGCAGCCATGCGTCGATCGATACGGAATCGTCTTTCGCAAGCGCGCGCGCCGCGGCCGACCGCTGCTTCGGTGTCGGCAGATCCACGAGCTGCTCCAACCGCTGCGCGACGGTCAGCGTGGAGACATCGCCGTCTTCGCCCGCCACAACGGCAGCCAAGAGCAGCAAACCAACGAGAGACCGGGTCATGGAAGTAACAACGCAAAAATTCGCATGCGAGAACAGCATGCTCCCACACGCCGGAGATTCGTACAATCGAAGCGCCATGACGAACCAACAAGAGCGCCCCGTCACTGAATTCACATACACGCGTATGTTTGTCGATCTGGCGAACGAAACGACGCGCACAGAAACGGTCGCGTGCGAGGACCTAGAAGACTTTCTCGGCGGCATCGGTCGGGCGTTCAAGTGGCTCGCCGACAAGCGCATCGACGACGCGTACGCACCCGACGCACCGCTCGTCATGAATCTCGGGCGCCTCAGCGGAACGGCGTTCATGACCGGCCTGCGCACGTTCTTCAGTGGGTACTCACCGCTCAAGTGCTCCCTCACCGGCAAGCCGGGTTCGATGTGGTCGGCAGGAAGCGGCAAGTTCGGAACCAAACTCCGCGAACTGGGGATCGACGATGTGATCTTCACCGGCCGGGCGGCGACGCCGACGCTCGTGCATATCGAACCGGGGCCGACGATTTCGTTCCGCGACGCGTCCGACCTCGCCGGTCAAACGATCAACGGCAAGATCCAAATACTCCACGCGCGCTATGAGAACGCCCACTTCGCGGTCATCGGACCCGCCGGCGAAAACTACGAGCACGTGCGCATGGCCGCCATCGGACTCTCCACCGTCAACCAGCTACGCAGCGGCGATCCGAAAGCGCGCTACTGCGGCCGCGGCGGCTTCGGCGGCGTCATGGGCTCCAAAAACTTGCTGGCGATTGCGGCCGACGGGCCGGACCAGACCGACGCCGACCCGCGCCTCAAAGAGATCAACTTGGACGTGGCGCGCGGACCGGGCAGCCGACGCTTTCGCGACGCGGACAAAGGCAACGGCGGGGGCGGAACGTGGGCGAACTACGAATCGATGCAGCCCATGCACATCCTGCCCGAACACAACTTCAATCCGACCGGAACCGATGCGTCGGTGGGCCTGAGTCGCCCGGCGGTCGAGGCCGGCCCGTACACCATCAAGGACGAGTCGTGTTTCCGCTGCGGCATTCGCTGCCACAAAAACGTCTACAACGAAGGCGATAAGAGATTCCGCGCAAAACTCGACTTCGAACCGCTCAACCTCCTCTCCAGCAACCTGGGGATCTTCGACGTCGATCAGGCGTGCACGCTTGTCGAATTGGTGGACGAACTTGGCATGGACTCCATCTCGCTTGGCGTGACGCTCTCGTACGCGATGGAATACAACAAGCGCCATGCGGAGGACCCGCTCGCCGACGGACTGCGATACGGAGACGCGACCGCGACGGCGCGCGTGATCGAAGACATCGGCCGCGGCCGTCTCCCTGACCTCGGCCAAGGCGTGATGCGACTCGCGCGCGCACACAACGAAACGGGTTACGCGATGCACTCCAAAGGCGTGGAGTACCCCGCGTACTTGCCGCAAACCAACCCGGGCTATCCGTGGGCGCTTGCGGGCGGCCACATGTCGATGGCGACCTATCTCCTGCTCATGTACGAGAAAGAAACGGGCATGGACTATTGGGTCGACGCGATTACGAACCGCGGCATCAAAACGCTGCGCGATGACATCTTGGGCATCTGTAAATTCTCGGGCATGTCAGGCAAAGCGGTCTGCGAAGCGATCTCGATCCTAACCGGCGTTGCACTTCAAAGCCGCGACCTCGCCGGCGCGGTTTCGCGAACGTTTTTGCGCGGCTATGCAGCCGAGCGTGCGCAGGGCTTTGGGGTCGATGACTACGACATGCCCGCGGAGTCCCACGACGAGTACCCCAAAACCAACGTGCCGTACTTCAACACGCGCCCGTTCTTTGAGGAGCTACGCACAAAGGTATTGGCGACGCTCGACGCACAACGCGAGGCCGCGGCGATCTAGGCTCTGTTCAAACAGAGCTCAGCCCCCGACCGCGGCGGCCAAGACGTCAACGCGATCGCCGTCGCGGAGTTGCGTGTCCAAATCAGCGCGCGTTTCGTTCGCAAAGATCACGAGGTACGGCCAAAGCGACGCCCCATCAAACAGGCGCGGTCGCAGCGCGGGCCACCGCGCGCAAACAGCGTGCAGCGCTGCGCGCACCGTGGATGCCTCGACCGTGATCTCACGCACGTGATCCGTGTAGCGCTCAAGCGCACTTGGAATCATCACGCAAGTTCTCGCCATTTGTCGGTTATCATCACCGATGGTCCCCGGGGATAGAAAACATGAAACCGATCCACCTTCTCGTCGTGGGTGCGATCGTCGTTGTCGCAGCGCTCTTTTGGCTCAACCGCGACAGCAACGAGAACCGGGGCGGGCAGCGTTCAAGCAATACGTCCGCCTCCGATGACACGAACGGCTCCGGCTCGAACGAGCCCGCAAAGCCGAACACCACGACCGCTTCCGGGCTGACAGTCCGGCTCACGCTCGCCAAACAGGACGGCGAGCCCGCCGACGGCGCAACGGTATCTTTGTTCGGCGATATCGAACGCTCGGCCACAGCCGACGAGGACGGCGCACTCGCTGTCGACGGCCTCGAGCCCGGCTTCTACGTGCTGCAGGCACGCCTCGGTCGTCAGGTCGGGAGCGCTTCGTTTGCATTGGAAGCGGATCACGACCTCGGCACGATCACGCTGCGCGAAGCCGTGCGCATCAGCGGCCGCGTCCTGCAAGGCAACGGCGAACCGTTAAGCGGAGCGATCGTGCAAGCGACCGACGCGGTGGCTTCCGGCGGGTTCAGCATGACGCGCATGATGGACATCATGACGACGCCGGAGACCGTGCTCGGTCAGAGTACAACGGGGGCCGACGGAGCGTACGAACTGTTCGTGCCGGCGCGCCACTCCTTAGCGCTGCGCGCCACAGCGCGCGGCTACGGCCAGGAGACGGAACCCAGTCGTGCGTACGCCGCCGACGTTGCGAACTTCGACTTTCGCCTTTTCCCCGGCGCGGGCTTTAACGGCCAAGTCCTCGGTGAAGGCGACATTCCGATCGCGGGCGCCCGCGTGATGCACGTCAACATGATGCAGGCGCTGACCTCGGGTGCGCCGAAAGCGGAAGTGGTCACGGACGGAACGGGAAAGTTCGCGCTGGTCGCCGCGCCGTCGCAACAGGCGGGCATCGTCGTGCGCGCGCAGGGCTACGCCATTCATTTTGAACCGTTCCGAGTCCCGCGCGAGAACGCAACGATTCGCCTGACGCGCGGACTGACGGCGCGCATGAAGTTTGTCGATCCCAAGCGCGGGAACGCTCCCATCGCCGGCATCGAAGTCATGCTGGGTTACGAAGGCGGATTCGGCGGCGGCACGTCCAACGACCAAGGCGAGCTTGTGATCGAACGCCTTCCGAAGAAGGGCACCGCCATGCTCGGCCAGCGTAACCAAGTCATCGCGTGGGGCGGCTTGTACGTCGGCAAGATGCATGGCTACGACACCAAAGCCGTGGATGGCTTGCTCGACCTGGGCACCATCGAAATGGAACAGGGCGGAGTCGTTACCGGCAAGGTGATCGACGCCGCGACACGCAAACCAATTCCGGGGGCCGGCGTGATGTCGATCGGCGGTACGCGACCCGAACTTTCGATGCTCGCCGGCGACCGCGGCACAACGGACCAAGAGGGCAAGTTCAAGCTGACCGGCGTGTCCCTCGCGGCGAGCCGCGTCATTGCGAGTCACGCGGACTACGTGTCCCTGACGAACATGATGGAACTCGGAATGGCCATGCAGGGCGGCAAGTCGATGTTCCCTGAGGGGAAGACCACCGCATCCGTCGATGTCGAGTTGACACGCGCGGCGGTGATTCGCGGCATCGTCGTGGGCCCCGACGGAAAGCCTGTGGCCGGCGCACTCGTCCGGACCGAAGATCAGATGGCGCGCCTCCTGGCGATGGTGACGGGCTCGCAAGCGCCCGAAGCGACAACAGACGCCGAAGGCCGTTTCGAAATCCGCGGCGCCAAGAAAACCGAGACCATCAAGCTCATCGCCACGCACCGCGACTTCGCATCTTCACCGACGACGCGCGTGAAACCCGGCGATGACGCGACCCTTTCGCTGGCAGCGCCCGCGCAACTCAAAGGGAAGATCGTCAACGACGCAGGCGAGGGCGTCGGCGGTGTGCGCATCAACGTCGACCGCAAGGCCCAAGGAAACAACGGTATGCGTGGAATGGGCGGCGACGGCTCGGCCTCTTCGCGCACGACCGTATCGCTCGCCGATGGATCGTTCGAAGTGCGCAACGTCGCGACCGGGGACCTCAAAGTTTCGTACGAACACGCCGAGTTCAAGCCGGGCGAACACGAGACGCACGTTCCGCGCGGAACACCGTCGATCGATATCGGTGAACTCCGACTCGAACGCGGACCGTCCTTTCACGGCCTCTTGGTCGACGCGAATGGAAGTCCCGTCGCGAACGTCACCGTCACCCTGAGTGTGAACTGGCGCATCGACCAAAACAACGTGTCCAACGGCGGCGAAGGGACGGGCCGGCAATGGGGCAACGCGACGACGGACAAGGAAGGCAAGTTCTCGATCTTTGGGCTACGCGAGACGGAGTACAACCTGCACGCGGGACAGGAGTACCACGTCACGGGAAACCCCAGTCTCAAGCCGCGCGAAGCGAGGCATCGCCTTGAACTGAAACGGGCGGCTTCGTACGAAGGCGTCGTACGTGGCCCGACCGGACCGGTCGCGGGCGCACGCGTCACCGTGGAGTCCGAGTTCCTCGTGTTCAACGGCGGCGCCGTGACCGACCGCTCGGGGAAGTTCACGTTGAACGGACTTTCTCCCGACGAGCCGTTCACGTTGGAGATCACGCACAAGAAATTCAAGAAGAGCGTGGTCGAAGGCGTTACCGCGCGCGACGGCGGTCGCGCTTTCATGCTCGAAGAGGGCCTGGTGATCGCGGGGCAAGTCGTGGATGCGACCGGCAAGGGCTTAGCCGGCATGCGCATTCAGGTCTTTCAGGAAAAAAACTCAGTTCGCGACGTGCCCGGCCCGAGCAGCGAGTACGTCGATACGTTGACGACCGACGCCAACGGAAACTTTGAACGCGGCGGACTTGAGCCCGGCGAACTCCAGCTCTCGCTGGCGGGCCGCGGCATGTCCACCACCCGCAGACGAACCACCGTTCAACCGGGAAATCGCAACATTCGGCTGGAATACAACAAGGGCGCCACGATAATCGGGTACGTTCTCGACGCTAAGGGCGAGCCGATGATCGGTGTATCGGTTCAAGCGCGCGACGCCGACGACAAGGTTGTCGCGCAGACCTGGGTGAACGCAGCCACCGATGGACGCTTCGAACTCGACGGTCTGAAAGTTGGCCGCTACACGCTCGTCGCGACACAATGGCAAGAAGAAGGTAAGGAATCCAAGGCGGCGCGTCTTCCCGACGTGGCCACTGGAACCGACGATGTTGAATTGAGGTTTGACTGATGGGCGTAGAGATCGAACGAAAATTCTTGATCGACGACGATTCGTGGGGCCCGGCCGACGACGGGCAACTGCAGCAGCAGGGCTACCTCTCGATCACCGACCGCGGCACGGTGCGCGTGCGCGTGGAAGCGGGCACGGCCATGCTCAACCTGAAGAGCTCGCAAACCGGCCTTACGCGCGCGGAGTTCGAGTACGAGATTCCGCTCGCCGATGGAAATCGCATTCTGGAAACGCTCTGCGGCTGGGTCGTCGAGAAGACGCGCTACAAACGCGAATTCGAAGGGCTCACGTGGGACGTTGATGTCTTTCACGGAGAGAATGACGGACTCATCACCGCTGAAGTCGAATTGGAGACCGAAGGCGATGCGGTAACGCTACCGCCTTGGGTCGGACTGGAAGTCTCTCACGACGAACGCTACCGCGTTTCCACACTGAGCCAATTCCCTTACTGCGAATGGAGCGGCCGAAGCAAGTCGTCTTAAGTCCGTGCGGACAGCGATCGGTCTCATTGCGCTTGTCGCGGTGTGCATCGGTCTGCTCCTGTGGGCTCGCGAGTCGGACCGACCCACACGCCACAACGCGGAGGCGCCGCACCGCAAGATCGACTCCGCGCCCGATGGCGTCGCCGATGCGCCGGTCGGGCTGGAGCTGCGCGATGGCGTCGCTCATGCACCGGCATGGGACAAACTGACAACAGAACCCGATGGCGTCCGGCTCCTGGTAGGCGGCGTCGTTGAGGGCGTGTCCCGAACCCCCGTTGCGGGCGCGCAGATTGTCTTGCTGGACAGCAAAGACGCGGCGTTGGGCCAGTCTGAGTCGGGGCCCAACGGACGCTTCCGGATGCAATTGGACGCGTGGTCGAGTCCGCCGACCGAACCGTTTCGCCTGTTGGCGACAGCGCCCGACAAGACACGCGGCATCCGACGACTCGCTGCACCGGGCCCCGGTGTTCGCCACGTCGGCATGATCGAGATCGAAGGTCTCGGAGCCCTGCGCGGCGTGGTTCGAGCCACGGCTGGCGAACCAGTCCCCCACGCAACCGTCACCCTGCGTCGGTACGGGCGCCTTGAGCTCAGCACAGAGTCCATCGGACGCGCAAACGCCAATCGCTTCGGCGAGTTTGCGTTTACGCAAATGCCGCGCGGCAACTACGCAATCTACGCGCGTGACAAGACGGGTCGTCACTTCTTTGTGGCCCCCATAGTGATCCCGGCTCCGGACCTCGTGGAAGTGTCGGAGCTCCCGTCGTCGGCACTCGAGGTCGTCGTCGTCAATACGGCGCGCGAACGCCAACACAATGCGCTGGTGCGCGCGGTCCCGCGACAACCCGCGGCCCAGCAGGAGCCGTTTTCCGCGACGTTCGCGGTTGATCCGCCCACGTCGTCCACGCGGGACGGGAAGGCGACGCTCGTCCATGTTCCGCACGGCACGTATGACATCGTGGTCGACTTGGACGACGGAACGCCTTTCGAGTTCGAGCACGAGCATCACGGGGCGGCCCGTCGCCATCTGGTAGTCGGCAGCTCGTCGCTTATGCAACTCAGACTCATGACGGCGCCTCGGCCCGCACTCCCGATCCCCAACACGGTCGTCCATCTCAAGGTCACAAGCTATGGCGCGGGTCTTGGCTCCCCCCTTAAAACAACGCTGAAGGCGCGCAGCGACGAGCGCGGCATTGTTAGGGTGCGGCGCACGGGATCCCGTGAGATGGAGTTCGTGATCGCGGCCCCCAAGGTCGCGCGGCGCGGCGAGCTCAAGATGAAACTCGACGACGTAACGGATCGCCCGCGCCCCCTCTCCGTCGGGATGCATCCGCACGACCCTGGGAGCGCTGCCGTGTCCCGCCCCGACAGCAAAGCTCCCGTTCTACGTACAGCGCGCAGTGTGCGCGTTGTGACTCCGGACGGCACTCCGGTGGCCGGCGCGAGCGTGTATGTGGACGCCTTTTCGCGCCGCAACACGCATAGGAGCGGCGTCGCCAAGCTCGGTGAACACGCACCGCACAAACGGGCTTCATTGCACCGCCCCGACCTCGCCAGCGGTGATCCTGTTTCGGAACCTTTCGATGCCAATGATCGGATCAGCATTGTCTGGAATTCCGGCGTCGAGGTCACCGTGCACGTGGTCGATCCCGGCGCCGACCTCCCGATCGAACACGCCAGGATCCATCCGCGCCCGCAAGCGTGGCGGCGCGTTGGCCCCGGTTCGTATCGCGCACGCTGGGATGCTCGATCGACAACAACGCCATACGTCATCGTGAGAGCGGAGGGGTACGCGGATGCCGAACTCACCGTTCCGGCATCCGACACCGCCATCGACCTTCGCGCCGAGCTCTACGACCCTCCGCAAACCAGAGCAACGATCACGCTGTGGATCAGCGCCGACAACCGCGGCGTCGCCAACGCGCTCGTCCGGGCGAGCTACTCCGGCCCTGACGACGACAAGACGGTCGCAGAGAGCGGCGCGCTCGGCAGCTTCGTCGCCATCACCAACCCAGAAGGAAGGCTAGCGGTCGGCGGCCTCTATGAGGGCATGTGGGAATTGCGTGCATCCCACGAACAGTCCAGCGGTGTCGAGAAGTTTCGACTTATGCGTGGCGCCAACGATGTGGCCATCGACATCAAAGACGACGTCCATCGACACCGCATCGTCGACAGCGACGGCAAGGGAATCTCTGGCGCGCGGATCCGGTTCGTCGGAAGCAACCGCAACAGAAAGCTGACGTTCGCGCCGGGCCAAGTGGCCGACGGCGACGGGTGGGTTCAGATTGACCGAAGGGGCACCGGCATATGGCACGTTACAGCTGCGGGATACGTTCCGAAAGTGACTTGGAAACGACCGAAGAAAATTGTGCTCGCTGCGAGCGGCGCCATCGACGTCCCGGTGCTATGGCATGGCGGAGGCGGCGATCCGCTTCCGGACGGATTGCGCTCCACGATTCAGATGCACGGTCGCATGCAAAACCACCTTGGCCGCAGGACAAGACACGGGCGTGTCCGAGACGGGCGCGTCGAAATGGACAGCGTCCTACCGGGCCCGTGCTCGATCGTCGTGCACGGTTTGGGAGCCTGGTCCAACCCGGTCAGCGTCAAAGTCGTGAGCGGGCAAACCTCCCGCATCCCGGCGATCGAAATCCGACGCGGCACCCTTGCCACCGGTACGGTCTTTCGGGACACAAAAACGGTCGCGAACGCGTTGGTGTTCTTATCGGGGCCGCACACCTACGCGGCGCGGACCGACAAAGACGGTCGTTTTCGCTTCCCGGGCGTCGCCCCGGGGAGATACGCCCTACTCCATCCCGAACAATCTGAACCCAGTGAACGCCGCAACTACAATCACACGGTCACGGGCACCGGCCACGTACAATTCGTAATCGACCTGCGACTACTAAAGAAGTGAATATGCGCCTAACTCTTCTCGCTCTCTTGATGGCCGCCTGCGGTTCCAACAGTGACTTTACGCCGGTGCGCGTCGAAGGGATTGGGTTTGGCGCTACGTTCTCGCCGCGCGGCTTCCAAAGCACAATGACGAACGCCGATGTGACGAATTTTTTGCGCGACTTTCGCCAGACGGGGCAGGTCTTGGCGTTTCACATGGCGTGGCGCGACAGCCTTGCGGAGTCGGGGCAAATTCCGAGCACCGCCGTGTTTGCGCAACAGCAGTCACAGACTTACGGGTTCGTGCCCATCATCGGGTTCGGGTTCAACCACGCGACGGGCCCCGACCTAACCAGCGCGTCGGAACCGACCAACAACACTTGGACGAACGCGGAAACGCGCGCCGACTTGTTGTCGATGCTCCAAAATTACGTGCGCACGTACAAACCGCAGTTCCTGTTTTTGGGCAACGAAGTCAACTCGTACTTCTTGTCGGCAACGCCTGGCGAGTGGGCCGCATGGGTGTCGATGTTTCGCGAGGCGTACCTAGCGATCAAGGCTGAAAGCCCCGAGACAACCGTCTTCACGGTGTTTCAGTACGAGCACCTACGCGGACTCGGCGCCAAGAATGGCTGGACCGACCCAGCCCAGTGGGATCTGCTCGACGACTTCGCCGCGAATACCGACGCGTTCGGGTTCACGTCGTATCCGTACTTTGAGTACGAGACTCCGGGCGACGTGCCCCATGACTACTACACCGAGATCGCCACCCGTTGGGCCGGCAAGATCATCTTCACCGAAATCGCGTGGACGGCCGATCCGGCGATTCCCTACACGGGTTCGCTCACCGAACACATCGACTTCGTACCGCGTTTTTTCGACCTCACGATCTCGCTCGACCTCGGCTACGTCACGTACTTTGTTCTGCACGACTTAGACAGCGCGCCCCCCGCGTTTCGGCTGACCGGGCTCCGCGAGAACGACGGGACGCCGCGCGATTCGTTGTTCGAGTGGCAAAACGCGATCGCCAACGAGTGATGCGTTAGCGGCGTTTGCGGCGACGCTTTTTGGGCGGCGTCGGGTCTTCGCGCAGATCGCCTTCCGGGCGCTCGAGGTCGACTTCGTCGGGCAGTCCAAAGTCTTCCGGCTTGTAGTGCAGCCGCTGCCACGTGCGCTGCCGAATCGCTTCGCCCGCGTCGCGCTCCGACGACGACGCGTCGGTAGCGGCTCGCCCAGCGAAGAACTCGGCGACGCCGCGCGAACGCGCGCCGAGTTGAACCGCCTTGCCCGCCACTTCACGATCGTTGGTGACGACCACGATCTGCGCCGCATTCGTCGCGTCGCGCACATGATCCAAAATGAACGCGTCGGCTTCCCGTTCGCGGCAGTAAATGACGCGCACATCCAGCTCCCGAACCGAGTCCAAAATTCCGCTGGGCGCTTGTCGCGCGTCGAAGAACACAATCGCGTGGGGCGCAACCACACCCACGAGTCGCAAGAGGGCATGGCGCTTCGCCTCATGCGTCGGCGCCTGGATACGAAGGGCCCCCATCGCATTGTGTCCGTCAATGAGAACTGTCGCGCCTATGGTAGATTCCTCCTCATGGAGCGTAAGGAGGAACACAAGGGCTCGGCGCCGGCCTGGCGCAAGCGACTTGTGATTGTCGTCATTTTTCTGATCGTCTCGTCCATCGCCGTGCGCGTGGCGATGGGCAGTCCGAGCAAGAAAGCGACCGAGACCCAGGCCAGCAGCCGGACGGGCGGCGACAACGAGGCGGGCCTCCCGACCAGCAACCTGAACCCCGGAGGAACGACAGACCTCGTTCCGGATGTGAAGGGAGCCAAGCCGCCGGTCGACGACCAGATCGAAGAATCGACGACGCGCAAAGTGTTGCCGTTCGTGACCGAAGGCGGCATCGCCATGCTCCTCGGCCTGGCGTTGGGCATCGCATCCCGAGCGTTCGCGAAGATCGCGCTGATCGGCGTGGCGCTCGTCTTCGTCGCGATTCAATACCTCGCATACAAGGGCATGCTCACCGTGGACTGGGGCGCGATGGGCGTGTGGATCAAAAACTTCGTACTCAACATCAGCGGCGACAACGGCATCGGCAAGATCGTGCAACACAAGCTGCCGTCGGCTGGATCGATGGGGATGGGGTACTATCTAGGTCTTAAACGAGGAGACTGAGTTTCCTCGTTTACGGTGACGCCTCTGGCTTTTTAGGCGCGTTTGCTGCTGCGTGCTTTTCCTTGGCCCAACACCTGACGGTCGGTGTTTTTTGGCCCAACATCTGACGATGTTGGAGCTGGACGTTCGATCTTTCGGTGCCAGGAGTCGGGCCTCGGTGACGCCTCT
>JAJFFF010000004.1 GCA_021776785.1 Planctomycetota bacterium
TCTGGCGTTGGGCGTTTGGGGTTTCTTGGCCTCAAACTGGGGCTTGACGTTCGGGCTTTCGGTGTCAGGCGTCCGGCGCTGTTTCTTTGGCCCAACATCTGACGATGTTGGAGCTCGACGTTTGGGCTTTCGGTGTCAGGAGTCCGGCTCTTTTTGACGCCTCTGGCGTTGGGCGTTTGGGGTTTCTTGGCCTCAAACTGGGGCTTGACGTTCGGGCTTTCGGTGTCAGGAGTCCGGCTCTTTTTGACGCCTCTGGCGTTTGGGGTTTCTTGGCCTCAAGCTGGGGCTTGACGCTTGGGCTTTTGGTGCCGGGCGGGCCGCTTTTTCCTTTGGCGCGTTAGCGGCGATCGATTCGCCGTAGCTTTGGCGGACGCGGAGCCCGGGTACGCCCTTCGAGGCCACTCGAATGCCGGACGATAGCGTTCGAGACACCTACCCCTTCTAGGGCGCGCGACAATAACGTCGCGGCTAACCGTCGAGACCCCAACACCTCGTCCGCGCCGCCTCGCTCATGACAATCACACTGGCCCAACTTCGTCGCTACGCCGTCGCGCGCAGCCATTTTGCTCCCACCTCGCTCAAGCGGGCGATTCACAAACTCGGCTTCGTGCAGGCCGACCCGATTCGCGCGCCGGCACGCGCGCAAGATCTGATCCTAAGGCACCGCGTGAAGGACTACCGCTGCGGTGACTTAGAACGCCGCTACGCCAAGTTGTCGATCGAGGAAGACCATTTTGTCAACTACGGCTTTGTGCCGCGCGCTACCCATGCGCTGATGCACCCGCGCACCGCGCGCGAAGTCTGGACTCCGGCGCGCTGGAAACAAGCCCGCGCCGTGCTCGAATGGGTGGCCACACGTGGCGTGGTTCACCCCCGAGAGGTCAACGCGCACTTCGCACAGGGCAAAGTGAAAAACTGGTTCGGTGGCTCATCGAACGCGACGACGCAGTTGCTCGGCGGCATGCACTACCGCGGTTTGCTGCGAATCGCGCGGCGCGAGAACGGGACGCGGTTGTACGCTGCCCGCGAGGCCACACCCGCGCCCGCCGACCCGCAAGCCGCGTTCGACGCGCTCGTCGACGTGGCCGCGGCCAAGTATGCGCCGCTTCCCGCCGTCACACTCGGCCGGTTGCTAAGCCACCTATGCCTCGGCGCGCCGCAATGGCGCGGGGATCGCAACGCCGCACTGCGCCGCGCCAAGCAACGCCTCGCGCACGCACAGGTCGACGGCACAGACTGGTACTGGCCCAACACGGAACGACTGCGGCGCGGCGAACCCGACGACACGGTGCGGCTGCTCGCTCCGTTTGATCCCGTGGTTTGGGACCGGCGTCGCTTCGAACGGTTCTGGGGCTGGGCCTACCGCTTCGAGGCGTACACACCGGCGTCGAAACGCAAGCTGGGCTACTACGCGTTGCCGCTGTTGTGGCGCGATGCGGTGATCGGATGGGGCAACTTGACGGCGGAAGGCGGAAAGCTGAACGCCCAGCTCGGCTACGTCAGCGGAAGAGCGCCGCGTGAAGCTGTCTTCAAGCGCGAACGGGCAGCCGAGCTGGAGCGGATCGAAGAGTTCCTGCGCCCGCGCGAGGCGTGAGCCATCCATGCGGACACGAGCCAGTCGCGCCTACCGCATCGCGTCCAGCACGCCGCGAAGTCGATGCCGTTCAAGCTTGCCGATCTTGTCTCCGGCCAGGAGCGCTTGACCGCGAGTACGGGCTTCGTTGCGGTCGATACCGGCCAACGCGCGAATCGCGAACGACTGGTAGCCCGTCCCGGGCTTGTCGAGGTACGCGAGCAGTTCGCGCTTGGCGCCGTCGCCTCCCATGTCACCGAGAGCGCCGAGCAAACGCGGATGGAAACTCGTCCATGCGCTGCGTTTGAGCCCCGCCGCCACCTGGTCCGCTAGCGATGCGTCCTTGTGTTTTCCGAGCGCTTCCGCGATGACCGTGAACTCTGTGGCGTGATGACGGCGCTTGGTGAGTCGTTCGCGCAAGTACCGCCGCGACCCATCGGTGTCGATCACGGCGAGTGATCGGTACACATAATGCGCCGTGCTTCCGTTCTCACGCAGAATCGGCACGGACTCGATCAAATGTTGCTCGTACCCGGGCTTCCACATCGCGTGCACCAACTCGGCGTACGCTGGCCCGCCCACGCCGCCTCGCAGCAAAGAGACGATCGCAAGAAACCCGGTCTCTCCCTTCGCCGCCAGTGTGGCCAACGCGTCGCGCACTCCCGCTTCCTGCACGGGACCGGCGTATTGGCCGCGCGCGTGCAACCACCAGATCGCGGCGTACGTGTCGCGCAGCACCTCGGCACTGACGTCGAGCTCGCCTGCTTCGTCCATGACGGACTCCGGAATCTTCAGCGCGTTGACGTATTGACGAGCTGCTGCGCGCATTTGCGCCTCGATTTCGGCCGGGGTCGAACGACGACGCGGAACCGCTCGCGGCTTTTTCGGCGCGAGCTCCGGCGCTTTCGGAGGCGGCAAGTCCGGATCGGTTTTCGGCGGAGACGACTCCGGCGTGCGATCGGCTCGATCCACCGTCGGCCGTAATGCACGATCGTCGTTGCCCTCCGGCGCACCCGATGTTTGGTCCCCGATCAGGAAACCCGTTACCCCCACTGCGACGAGCAGGATTCCCGCAAACATGTGCCGCGCACTCACAACGAAGGAGAACGAAACTCAACTCAAAGGGGTCGTTTCCGCCTTCAGAATTGCTACATCGAGTACGGAATCAGGAAGCACCGTCGATTGCTCGTTCGCGCAGGGTGGCCGAACGCTCTCGGCTCTGCGCCTCGAATGGACAAAGAACGGCGGGGTCCCGTACAAGAAATGACAACCAGTCGGCGTGCGGACGCGACCATCACGTCTCGGTCGCGGCGCGTTGCACAACCCAGGCCAGCCATCCGGTAGCTAACCAGATCGCGATCCCAACCGAGAAAACCAACGCGCCGGCTGCACCCGGGATCTTCCAACCCCGCACGACGCACGCGACCGATGCGACCAGAGCCAACCCTGCCGCGAGCACCGCGCCCACACCGAACGAACCGGCGAGCCCCAAAAGACCCAACGGACCAAGGTGCGCGGGCCCCATCGCCTCGGGCTGGACCGCGAGCAAGATCACAAGAGCCATGCCATAGGTGACGGCGTGCGCGCCACGACTAGGCTTCATCGATTGGACCGGTGACGACGAGGAACGGGGAGAGGATGTGGCCGCCATTCCAACTAGCGTACGAGCTGTCGCCAACGAGGGCTGCGTTCTTCTACCACTCCTCCAAAGGCCAGACGAACTCCATTCACGCCAATGCTGATGGCTCGATTGTACGCACTTTGTGGTGCGCGGATCGTATTGGACGTCGTGGCCTCACGACGACGGACTGACCGGGTTCCGTATCTCGTATCTTGGCGGGCTACACTTGGGACATGCTCCCTTCGTTTTCTGTTTCGCCTGTGGCTTTTGTTTGGAGTGATCGCGTTGAGACGCGTGATGATGGTTGGGGCGACGCCGCCGCGCGCATCGAACTCGTCGATTCGTTCGATGCTGAGGCGCTCATCGGTCTCGACGCGTTTTCCCACGCGTTGATCCTCTACGTGTTGGATCGTGTGGATCCGGAGACCGCGGTACGCGGCTCGCGCCACCCGCGCAACGATGAAAACTATCCCCGCGTCGGCATCTTCGCGCAGCGGGCGAAGCGCCGGCCCAACCGTCTCGGCGCCACGGTTTGCGAGATCACGTCGGTGGATGGGACGACCGTCCATGTGCGCGGTTTGGATGCCGTTGCGGGGACGCCGGTGCTCGACATCAAGCCATATCTGACGGCGTACGCCCCACGCACGCCCGTCCGCGAACCCGCGTGGACGCACGAGGTCATGCGGGGATACTGGTAACGGTCTACCGTCGGCGGCGCCGGGTTCGGCGACGGAGCTGGATCTCAGCGCTGGCCACGGCCGCATCTTCGGTTTCTAACGCCGCGATCAACTCGGCGGGCGTTTGGAACCGATCTTGTCGCCGCTTGGCGAGCAACTTCTCCACGATGCGCGCCATCTTGTCGCTCACGTCGTCGGTACGCTCCGCGATCGGCACAAGCTCTTCGTGGCGGTGCTTTTCCATCACCTCTTTGCCCGCGCCGGAGAACGGCGGCTGCCCCACGAGCATGTGATAAAGCGTTGCGCCGAACGAATACAGGTCGGCTCGGATATCGACATCATCGGCACCCTGCGACTGCTCCGGCGAGATGTACGCGGGCGTGCCCATCGCGAGCCCGCGGCCTTTGCGGTCCTTCACCAATCCCAGATCGCAGAGCTTGGCCGCGCTATCCTTTGTGATCAAGATGTTGGCCGGCTTGACGTCGCGATGCACCAGCCCAGCTTCGTGCGCGTGATCCAACGCGCGCGCGATCTGCCGTGCGACGCGCGCGACCCGCGACTCGTCCATCGCGCCGCCGCGCTCGAGCAGCTGCGCGATCGTCATGCCCGAGGCGTACTCCATCACGAAGTAGCGCACGCCGTCCGCCTCGCCGACATCGATGCCGGAGATCACGTTCGGGTGGTTGAGCTTGGCGACCGAGCGCGCCTCGCGCAAAAAGCGATCGACGTACTCCTGCTTTTTCGCCAGCGGCGGGTTGAGCAACTTGATGGCGACCACGCGGTCGAGCGAGAGCTGCTTCGCGCGAAAGACCGTGCCCATCGTGCCCGCGCCGATTTTCTCTACGAGCCGATAGCCGCCGATCTCGCGCGGAAAGTCGAACCCTTCGTGTTCCACCCGCAAGCGTTCGGCCTGGTCCTTGGTCAGGTATCCCTGCGCGACCGCGAGGTCCTCGACACCGGTCGCATCGCCCGCCTCGCGGCGCTTCGCGCGCAAATCGAGAAGTTCCTGGGCCTGCTCGGAGCTCAAGAGCCCCTTATCGACCGCCGCCTTGAGAATCGTTTGTGCCGTCCCGCTCATGAGAGTCGCAAAATTCTACCGTTCGCGCCGCGGCGCGCCCGCATTCCCTTCTTGTCGGGTGTTTTTGCCCGGTTTCTTACCCGCGCCCTTCTTTTTTCGAGCCGGTTTGGCCGCCGCGGCCTTGGCTTTCTCGGCGGCCGCCAGCCGCCGCGTCGGCCCGCGCTTCGCGCGCTCCCACTCCGACTCCTCTTTCGCACTCGCGCGCGGATTCCGCTGCGGTGCCTTGCGCTTCTTGGGCATGGGGTCCTTCTTCTTCTTGGCCGGACGTCCCGCCGACGGGCGCGGCTTCGGCGGAGTTTCCGCGTGGCCGAACACGTCGCCGTATCCCAACTCGCTGAGAATTCGTCGCTCCGCGGCGCGCATCTGGGCCTGTTGGGCCGGCTTGCGATCGTCGTGGCCCGCAAGATGAAGCGCACCGTGCACGACGTAGAGGACAAGCTCGTGAAGCGGCGGGATACCGCGCGCCTCCGCCTCGCGCCGCGCGGTGTCGCCCGACACGACGATCTCGCCATGAGGAAAACTCAAGACGTCGGTCGGCCCACTCTTGTGAAGATACCGTTCGTGCAGTTCGGCGATCGAGGCGTCGTCAACCAGCGCGACAACGACTTTGCGATCGCCCAATACCGCCTCGGCCGCGCGTTTGCACGCCGCTTTCGCGAGCGGGATCGCAGTTTGTTGATCGACGACGGTGGCAGCCACGGCTAGTCCGCGTTCGACTCGTACGCCTCGACAATACGTTGCACGACATCGTGGCGCACAATGTCAACGTTCTCGAACCGGCAAAAACGCACGCCCTTGACGCTGCGTAGGACGCGATGCGCGTTCACGAGTCCGGACTGATGCGGCCGCGGAATGTCGATCTGCGTCACATCGCCGGTGACGACCATGCGCGATCCTTCGCCCATGCGCGTCAAAAACATCTTCATCTGCCCGATGGTCGTGTTCTGCGCCTCGTCCAAAATGATGAAAGCATCCGACAGCGTGCGGCCGCGCATGTACGCCAGCGGAGCCACTTCAACAATGTCGTTCTCGGCGAACTTCTTCAGCTGCGCGGGGTCGATCAAGTCGTACAACGCGTCGTACAACGGACGCAGGTACGGGTTCACCTTGGCTTCAAACGTGCCGGGCAAAAAACCCAACTTCTCGCCCGCTTCGACGGCGGGTCGCGCGAGGATTAGTTTTTTGACCGCGCCTTCGCGGAGCATCCGAATTGCCATCGCAACCGCGAGATACGTCTTACCCGTGCCGGCCGGGCCGATCCCGAACACGACCTCGTTGCGCAGCATCGCGTTGACATACTTTTTTTGCCCGGGGCTGCGCGCTTTCACCGGTCGGTTGAGCCGACTACGTACGATGACGTCACCGTCGCCCCCGCTGTCCTGTGGACGCGACGTCTGCGACTGAACCATCATCTCCACTTCGCGGGGATCGAGATGACCGCTGTGACGAAACCGCTGCAGGATCTCTTCCACGACCCGTCGCGCCGCAGCCACATCCTGATCGTCGCCCGCAATCTGGAGCTGCCCTTCGCGCATGGTCAAAGCGACGTTGAACCGGGCACGAAACTGCCGGGCATGGACATCGTTGATGCCAAACACGGCCCGAACTTCTTCGGGCGAAAACGTCTCGACGATCGCGCGGGTCATGATCCGAAAAACAGCACCGCGGCAACGGGTGCGGCTACGAGGATACCGTCCAACATGTCGAGTGCGCCGCCGAATTCCGGAACAAGCGTCGCGGAGTCCTTCACGCCGGCCCAGCGTTTGAGCCCCGATTCGATGAGGTCGCCGACAAAAGACGCGATCCCGATCATCGCGCCGCAGATCGCCGCGTGCCACGGCGGCAGCCCGAATTCGTACGACAACAAGGCGGCGACGCCCGCGGCTCCCAGCACGCCGGCTATCGTGCCTTCCCACGATTTTTTGGGACTCAGCGCCGGGGCGATCCGCACGCGGCCGATCGTGGAGCCGACGAGATACCCGGCCATGTCGGTGGTCTTCGAGACGAGCAAGAATGCAAACGCGAACTTCAGGCCGCCGACGAACAGCATCCGGTCGAGAAAAATGAGCAGCCCCGGCACATAGAGAATGCTCGCGCCGAGCAGCACGGCTTCGGGGAATGCGGCGGGCGTCGAACGCAGCGGCGCCATCCCCATGAGACGCACGGATGCGGCGCCGAGAGCGGCGAGCGCGATCAAAACGCCGGGCACCGGTGTATTCGTGACCAGCGACGGCATGACCACGGCGACGACAGCCACGCACCCGAACCAGCGTAGCCCGGGGTACGTCGTGACTTTTTTCGACCCGATCTGCAGCGCCTCGGCGAGACCGGCGAGCGCGAGCAACCACAAAAGCACACGCGAAAAAATGGGACTCCCCATCACGGCGTGGTCGAGCCAGAAAACACCGACAAGTGTCGCGATGATGATCGCGCCCAGAATCAAACGCGTCTTCATCGCGGCGCAGACTTCTTTACGAGACCGCCAAACTTTCGCACGCGGCGGTTGTACTCCGCAACGGCCGCCTCCAGGTGCTCTTCGCGAAACTCCGGCCAACACGTCGGCGTGACGTGGAGTTCGGTGTAGCTGATCTGCCACAGCAAAAAGTTGGAGACGCGCATCTCGCCGGCGGTCCGAATCAAGAGGTCGGGCGGCGGCATATCCGGCTGGTACAGGTGCGCTGTGATCGTGTCCTCGTCGATGTCTTCGGGATCAAACTCGCCTGCCAGCACGCGCTGCGCGATGCGCTGCACCGCATCGACGATCTCTTGGCGACCGCCGTAGCTCAGCGCGAGGTTCAACACCATCCCGTCGTTGTTCGCCGAGAGTTCGCGCGTGATTTCTAGTTCACGGCGAACATCGTCCGGCAGTCGGTGAATGCGCCCTACCGACGCCAACCGAATGTTGTTCTCCATGATCTCGTCGCGCTCGCCCACGAGAAAGCGCCGCAGCAGCCGCATCAAAACGGCCACCTCGCGCTTGGGGCGCTTCCAGTTTTCCTCGGAGAATGCGTAGAGCGTGAGTTGATCGATCTTTTGGCGCGCGCAGGTGCGCGTCACGGTTCGGACCGACTCCACACCTTCGGCGTGGCCGCGCGTGCGCGCCAACTTGCGCGTCTTCGCCCAGCGACCATTGCCGTCCATAATGACGGCGATGTGGCGCGGCCAAACCGCTTCGGTCATGCGGCCCCCAACGACACCGTTTCGGTGCGTTCGGGACCAACCGAGACAAGACTGACCGGTACGCCGACTTCCTCTTCGATCGCGGCCACATAGGCGCGGGCGCGCTCGGGAAGGTCTTCGCGGCGCCGCGCCGCGCTGAGCTCCTCCGAGAATCCGGCGACATCGCGATAGATCGGCTTGGCGCGCTGCAGGGCGTCGAGGTCGGCCGGGAAATGCTCGATGCGTTGGCCGTCAATGTCGTACGCCACGCAAATGCGGAGCGGATCAATGCCGCGCAACACGTCAATCTTGGTGAGGGCCATCGTGTCCACGCCGTTGAGACGGCACACGTAGCGCGCCGCGACCGCGTCGAACCAGCCGCAACGGCGCTCGCGCCCCGTCACCGTGCCGAACTCCTTGCCGACGCGCTGCATCTGCCGTCCGAACTCGTCGTCGGCGCGCGTGGGGAACGGCCCCGCCTCACTGCCGACGCGCGTGATGTACGCCTTCGCCACCGTGATGACTTTGTCGACCGCACGAAACGGCAAGCCCGTGCCCGACGCGATGCCGTTTGCACCCGTCGAACTCGCACTCACGAACGGATACGTGCCGAAATCGACATCCAACAGCGCCGCCTGCGCGCCTTCCAGCAAGATCTCTTTGCCGGCGCGCCACGCGTCATGCAAAAGCATCGTCGTGTCGCACGCAAGCGGTTTGAGCCAACGAACCCACTCCTCGGCCTCGGCCAAAGACTGATCGATATCGATGGGATCCGCGCCCAACCCCTGCAGCTGCTGATTGCCGCGTTCCAACAGGTAGCGCAGCCGCTTCGCGCGCACACGCTCCGACAAAAGATCGGCGACACGCAAGCCCTCGTAGCGATGTTTGTCGCCAATGCAGGTTGAGATCCCGCGGCCGGTGGTGTTGTTGACCCAATCGGCGCTGCGCGAGGCGTCGAGCGCTCGATCCATCGGTCCGTGAAACGGCAGCACAACGTGGGCCCGATCCGAGACGCGCAAGCGCCCCTCGATATCCACGCCCTGCTCCGTGAGCATTTTAATTTCATCGCGCAACACGTTGGCGTCGAGCACGACTCCGTTCGCGATGACGCCCGTGGCGCCCTGCAACAAGCCGGACGGCGTCAGGCGTAACGCAAACCGGGTTTCGCCCACATAAATCGTGTGCCCCGCATTCGAACCGCCCTGGTAGCGCACGGCAAAGTCCGCGCGGTCGGCAAGGTAGTCGACGATCTTGCCTTTGCCTTCATCGCCCCACTGGGCACCAAACACACATGTAACCGGCATGGCGCCTCCTACGCGACTCCGGCGCGACTCGCGATCAAATCGCGAAAGCGCTCAAACAGGTAGCGGGAATCGTGAGGTCCGGGACACGCTTCCGGGTGGTACTGCACCGCGAATGCCGGAAACTTCGTGTGTCGAAAGCCCTCGACTGTGTTGTCGTTTAAGTTGACGTGCGTCAGCTCCAGATCAACTTTCTCGAGGTCTTCGGCGCGCACGGCGAACCCGTGGTTTTGCGATGTGATCTCGACCTTGCCGGTCGCCAAGTCCTTTACGGGTTGGTTCACGCCGCGGTGGCCGAATTTCAACTTAAACGTACGCGCGCCGCACGCGAGCGCGAGGATCTGGTTGCCCAAGCAGATGCCGAACGTCGGCAGCTTCGGCAAGAGCTCGCGCACCGTGTCGGCCGCGTAGGTGACCGCGGCTGGATCGCCAGGGCCGTTGGACAAAAACATCCCGTCCGGAGCGAAGTCGAGGATCTCCTCGGCCGTCGCCATGGCCGGAAACACCCGCACCTCGAAGCCCGCATCGACGAGCAGCCGCAAGATGTTGCGCTTAATGCCGCAGTCAAGGGCGGCCACGCGGTAGCGCGGCCCGGTCGCCGGACGCGACGTCGCAAACTCGGCGGGCTCGCCTTCGGTCCAGTCGTACGCGCTCTCGCACGTGACTTCCTTGACGAGGTCTTGGCCCTCCATACTCGGCGCCGCGGCGGCTTTGGCGCGCAACGAATCGTCGTCCAAATCGACACTGCTAATAATCGCCGGCATCGCGCCTTGCGTCCGCACGCGGCGCACGAGCGCGCGCGTGTCGATGTCCTCAATGCCCGGGATGCCGTGCTCGGTGAGATAGCCGTCGAGATCACCTTGCGAACGGTAGCTCGACGGGAGGCGCGCGTTCTCGCGCACGACGAATCCGGCGACCCACGGTTTGCGCGACTCCACATCGTCGGCGTTCACGCCGTAGTTGCCGACGTGCGGGTAGGTCATGACCACGATCTGTCCCGCGTACGAGGGATCGGTGAGCACTTCCTGATAGCCCGACATCGCGGTGTTGAAAACAATCTCGCCCGTGCGTTCTGCGCGGGCGCCGAAAGCGCGACCGGTAAAGACGGTCCCGTCGGCGAGAACAAGCTTGGCGGCGTTCATGGAAACCGGGGGATTCTACCGCCCCTAGCGGTCAGGACGCAGGTTCGGCGCCCCCATCGGCGATGAGCGCGGCCATGACGGCGGCTCCCACGCCGTTGTCGATGTTGACGCAAGCGACATTGGCCGCGCACGAATTGAGCATGGTCGCGAGCGCGGCGAGCCCGCCCAAGCCGGTCCCGTAGCCGATTGCCGTCGGGACGGCGACGACCGGAGCCGCCACGAGACCGGCGACCACGCCCGCCAGCGCGCCCTCCATGCCGGCGACGGCGACCAGGACGCGCGCGGCCCGGAGATCCTCGGTCCGGCGCAGCAACCGATGGATCCCGGCGACGCCCACGTCCGCAATAAGACGGGGTTCGTGGCCGAGAAAACGGCAGGTTTCTCGCACCTCGAACGCCACCGGCTCGTCGGCCGTGCCGGCGCTCACCACAACGATGCCGGTGCGGGTCGCTTGGGGCGAACAGCGAACGGTGCGCGCCCGCTTCTCGTAGTGGGCGTCCGGGAGCCGAGCGAGCAACGCGGCGGCGTGCTCGGCGCTGACACGCGTGACCAGGGTCCGCCCGGATCGCTCGTAGATTTGGTGCGCGATCGTCGCGGCTTGGTCCGGCGTCTTGCCGGGGGCAAACACAATTTCCGGATGCCCTTGCCGCCACTCGCGATGGTGGTCGATGGTCGCGTAGGTCAAGTCGCCGAACGGCGTTGCGCGCAACGACTCCTCGGCCGCTTCTACGGAAACCTCGCCGCGTTTTACGCGCGCGAGCAGAGAACGAAGTGCCGAAGGGTCCATCTTTGAGTTTGGTTAGCGGGTGTAGCGGTCGACGTCGAGATCCCATCCGTCGCGGATGCCGGCGGCCAGCAACTCGCCGCCGCGCACGGCGATCATCGCCGCGTTATCGGTACAAAGCGACTGAGGCGGCACAAACAGCGTTACGCCCTTCGCCGCCGCACGTTCCGCCGTCACCTCGCGGAGGCGCGTGTTGGCCGCCACGCCTCCGCCGAGCACGAGGCGCGATGCCCCCATCGCTTGGGACGCGCGCACGGCCTTGTAGCTCAACACATCGACGATCGCTTCCTGCGCGCTCGCTGCGAAGTCGGCCACCGACGTCACGCCGACGGTCTCATCCGCGCGCCGTTTGTCCTGTCCTTTGACTTTGTAGAGCACCGATGTCTTTAACCCGGAAAACGAAAAGTCAAAGTGGTCGTCTTTCTTGAGCGGGCGCGGAAACCGAATCGCTTTGGGGTCGCCGTCGCGCGCCGCGCGCTCGACAGACGGTCCGCCCGGATAAGACAACCCGAGCAGCGCCGCGATCTTGTCGAAGCACTCCCCGGCCGCGTCGTCGATGGTTCCGCCGAGTCGCTCGTAGACGCCGCGCTCGGGCACAAAAAAGAGCAACGTATGTCCGCCGGATGCAATCAGAGCCACGAACGGCGGCTCGGGCGCGGGGTCTAAAAGATAGCTCGCCGAGACGTGCGCCTCGATGTGGTTGACGCCGACGAGCGGAAGGTCGCGCGCGAATGCGAACGCTTTGGCGGCACTAAGACCGACGAGCAACGGCCCGACCAGCCCGGGGCGATTGGTGACGGCCACCGCATCCAGGGGGCCCGCTTGCGTGAGCGCGTCATCGAGTACGGGGACGATGCGTTCCACGTGGGCGCGCGCGGCGATTTCGGGGACCACGCCTCCGTACGGCTCATGCAGCGACTGCTGCCCGACCACGAGATTGCAGAGCAGCTTGTGATCATCGACAACCGCGACCGAAGTTTCATCGCAGGACGTGTCGATGCCCAAGATCTTCACGGCGACCTCGTAGGCCGCGGGGCCGTTGCCGACGCCATGGACCTCATCGCCCCGTCATCCCGCGCGCGCCAGGGCTGGAATGCGTACGACCAACGGCTCGCCGCGCAACGCGCTGAGCGCGGCTTGGAGGGGACGATCGATGAAGTCCGCGTGCGCGGGCGGCAAAATCGGATTCCATCGCTGATAGACCTGATGCTGGAAGATCTCCGCCAGCTTGCCGCGCTCCTCCTGCGTGAGGCGCACCGCGACGTCGGGTCGAATGCCGGCCAACGGATCGCGACGGTCGCGCCTTTGGTACTGATGCGACGATGGCGTCTCGTAGACCGACGTCGTTCGCGTAAAGAGCGCGGTGCCCGCGTCCGTGTTGACTTCCTCGACGACTTGGACGAGGAACTTGCCGTACGTTCGTTCGCCCACCAGCACGGCGCGCCCGTGATCTTTCAGTGCGCCCGCGAGAACTTCGCTCGCGCTCGCGGACAGGCCATCGACGAGAAGGGCGAGCTTCAGCTTGCCGTCGAGCGTGCCGTCCGCTTGCGCGCGATAGACTTCGGTAAACTCGTCGCGGCGACCGCGTTGCCGCACGATCACGCCATCCGACAAGAACAAGTTGGCGATGGCGACCGCTTGATCGAGATATCCGCCGGTGTTCCCGCGTAGGTCCAAGACGAGCGCCCGCATGCCCGTTTCGAGCAGCGTTTCGATTTCCTCGCGCAGTTCGCGCGCGCTATCGGCTTGAAACGCTTCGACGCGCACGTAGCCGACGTGCGCTTGCGGATCGATAATTTTTCCGCCGAACACTGTGCCTTTGTCGATGCGCACGCGGGAGACCATCGCTTGACGGACCGCGCCCGCTTCATTGCGCAGGGAAAGCTGCACTTTCGAACCGGGCTCGCCGCGAATCGCATCGGCTAAACGCGTCGCGCCGTCGCCCCCGGTTCCCCAGATTTCGGCAACGCTGCGTCCCTCGACGGCGACGATACGATCGCCGACGCGCACGCCAGCGGTGGCCGCAGGCCCGTCCGGTTTGACGCCGACCACCCCCACGCTCTCGGGCGGCTCATCGGTGTCGATCAGCTCCGGACGAATACCGATGCCACCGTACCGGCCGCTCGATTGCTCGCGACTCGCGGCCACTTCCCAGGGCGGTGTCACGCGCGCATAGGGGTCAATTCCCCCAAGCCACGAGTTCACGGCGTTGAAATAGTGCTCCCAGCCTTCTTGCCCGTTGGGGACGCCCCAGACAAACTCGTCGGCCATTTTTTGGCGGACTTCTTGGAAGAATCCTTCGTCCCAGGGAGCCGCCCCGGCACGGCCACGCCGTTCCAGCCAAAACAGGACGAGAAAGCCCAACATGACCACCAGGAGCGGAGTCATGAGCGCAAGAAATTGGCGCCGCGTCACGGGCGGGAATCCTACCACGCGCAGTCGTTGCCCTCGCTGTCCCTCCTGCGTAGGATGGAGGCCTGGCGGGTGGGACGGATCAAGGCGCGATCCTTGGTCGTTTGGGGGAACTGACGCGCCGCCGGCGGAAACCATGAAAGTAAAGCGAAACGACCGGGATGGTGTCGCGGTGCTCCGGCTTGAGGGCGAGTTCGACTCGTTTGAGACCGAGCTTGTGCGCGAGGGGTTCGACGCGTGTATCAGCGACGGACTTCACTGCGTAGCGTTCGACCTGGAAGATTTACAGTTCGCCAACTCCACCACCATCGCGTATTTCATCACGGCGCAAAAACAGGCGCGTGATCTCGGTGGGCGCGTCATCATCGCGCGCCCCAGCGATTTCCTGCAAAAAACACTGGTTACGCTCGGGCTCGACCATGTGTTTGCGATCGTGCCGACGCTGGACGAAGCCGTCGCCTCTCTTAAGTCGGCCTAGCGCACGCCGATCATTTCTTCGCCGGAGGTCGTTGGCAACGAACGCGGTCCGGCGGGGGAACATTGAGAGACCTGGATCTTCTTGTCGTCGATGACGAGCGTGGCATCCTCGCGGCGATTCGGCGCACGCTGGAAACGCGCCTCGACCTACGTATGGATACGACGCAGAGCCCGATCGACGCCATCGCGCGTCTTGGGGCCGCTCCGCCCAAGGTCTTGATCACCGACTTTCGCATGCCGGAAATCGACGGCGTTCAGGTCTTGCGGGAGGCGCGTCGGCTTGCGCCGGACACCGTTCGCATCCTGCTTACGTCGCACGCCGATCGCGAGAATGTCATCGAGGCCATCAACGAAGGCAAGATTTACCGTTTCATGTCGAAACCATGGGACAACGACGAGCTGGCGGCGCTCGTGCAAGAAGCGATCGCGGCCCACGAGCTCTCGCGAGCGGCCCATCTCAACCTACAAATCGGTCGCGATGTTGAGGAAATCGGCGCGCTTCAGCGCGACATGCTACCGGGTAACAAGCCCCACCTCGTGTCGGGCGAAACCGCTATGGCGTACCACGCCGCCGAACATGTGAGCGGCGACTACGCGGATGTGTTCGCGCTCAACAACGACCGCACCGCATTGATCCTCGGCGACGTTTGTGGGCACGGTATCGGCGCGGCCTTGTTTGTGTTCACCGCGCGCGCGCTCCTTCGTTCCGCGCTCACCGACGGCGTGGACTTAGACGTCGCGATGGCGCGTACGAACCGCTTTCTCTGTCAAGACATGGCGGAGGGCCGCTTCATGACTTTGTTTGCCGGGATCTTTGATCCGCACGCCGGCGCGTTGCTCTACGCCAATGCGGGCCAGGCCTTTCCGTTCGTGCTCCGCGGCGACGACGTCACGGAGTTAGAGCGAACCGCGCTCCCGTTTGGGCTCCTCGAAAACGCGGACTACGGCTCCCTCAAGGAGATTGAGTTTGACCACCACAGCACGATCTTCGCTTGCTCGGACGGTCTCCTCGAAGCGCGCAACGCCAACGGGGACTACTTCGGCGCTCCCCTTCTGGCCAAGACGCTCGCCGACGCCGAAGACAAGGCGCCGGACACGCTCCTCGGAGAGGTCCGCAAGGCCCTCACCGAATTCCGCGGAGCCATCGACGACGACCTCTCCATGCTGGCGTACCGCCCAAAACCCAACCAACCCAAACAAACAAATCCCAACACCACAAAATGCGGTACCGGGTTCGGTGTTGCGCAGCCATAACCATCTTATAGATAACAGGTTATGAGGTCGAAGTGCGGCATTTCTGCCGCACTTTGCGGCCAGACTCGATCGAAAAACGTCGCCAAAGTCGCATTCTCTGCGCACTCGCGGCCCGATCGAGCGCCAAGTGCGATAAAATTGCCGCACGCGGCCGCCATAACTCGTTTGGCTGCAACCACTTACAGCGACACTAGGCCGAACCCGGTACCGCATTTTCGGTACCGCATTTTTCGATTTTTTTTGGAATTGGGGTATGGGCTTGGTTTGACGGTTTTTTAGTCGAAGTCGCCTCTTCCGAATTCGTAGCTGGGGCGCGACGCCACGTTGCAGACGAGGGCGACGGCGAGGATCGACACGACGACGCTCGAGCGGCCGTAGCTGATGAAGGGCAGCGTCATTCCGGTGACGGGCAAGAGACCGACGTTCATGGCGATGTTGATAAACATCTGGAACGTGAACAGCGCAAAGACACCGACGCAGATCAGCCGGCCGGCTGGGTCGCGTTGGCGGAGCGCGGTGATCAAGATGGCGATCAGCAACCACGCGAACAAACCGAAGAGCAAGAACCCACCGAGAAGCCCGCGCCCATTCCCGACGGCGGCGAACGCGAAGTCATTGTGGCGCTCCGGAACGCGGCGGAGCGAGGAGGCCGCCCCGCTATCCGAGTGGGCACCCACGACGCCGCCGGCACCGATGGCAATCTTGGAGCGCGTGACCTGGTAGTTTTGGCGCTTCTCCATTTCCGCGGCTTGGCCGGGTTTGCCTTTGATGATGTGGAGCTGAATCAGAAAACCATCGATGCGCTCGCGTTGATAAGGCTTAAGCCCCCACTCGTAGATGGGATAGATGCCGATGAGCCCCAACACGACGACCGTGAGTAGGTGGCGCGGACGCGCGCCGGCCACAAACAACATCGTGAAGAGGATCGGCACGCAGAGAAGCGCCGTCCCCAAGTCCGGCTGCTTGAGAATGAGGGCCATGGGCAAGAGCGTCAGCAAGAACGGCGTCATCAGTCCGCGAAACGTCTTGTAGCTCGACCGAAAACGAATGAACCGCGCCAGCGTGATCACAAGCGTGAGCTTCATCAGCTCGCTCGGCTGAAACTCAAAGCCCGCAACGGACAACCAGCGGCGCGTCTTACTTCGCTCCGGCCCGATGAGGAGCACGGCAACGAGCAGCAGTAGATTGAACGCGTACAGAAGATACGCGCGCGAGAGCAGCGCTTTGTAAGGGACCAACAAGAGAATGGCCCCCGCGGCCACGCCAACCACGGTCCCGGTGATTTGCGTCCAGTGCAGGTCGCTGCGCCAACCGTTCGCCACACGAATCTCGATCCCCATGAGGAGCGTGATTCCAAAAAACAAAAGCGCCGCCATGGGGATGAGGAGCGGCCAACTCAACGCGCTGCGGAAGTCACGGCCGAGGCGGACGCGCATCACTCGCCTCCGTAAAAGCGCGCGAAGAAGTCACGCAACCGGGGGCCGCACGCATCGGCGCTGGGTAGGTCCGTATCCCGAATCACCATCGCGAACGCGATGCGCGGGCGGTTCGCGCGCGCCGGCGCGAACCCCGCGATCCACGAGTTGTAGAGCCTGCCGTTGCGCGAGGATTGAACCTGCGCGGTTCCGGTCTTGCAGCCAATGCCGTGCGCTTCAAGGCTCCATCCGTGCGCGGTACCGATGCGGGGAACGTCCAGAAGCGCTTTGCGCACCAACGTCAACAAGTGAGCGGGGAGCGGAATCGGTCGCGTAACCGGCTCGGTGCGGCGCGGGCCAACTTGCGCCACGGCGAAGAGCTTCGGAAGGCGCCCCGTCGCGAGCCCAGCGTACGCGCGGGCCATCTGCGCCGGGCTCAATTGCACGCGCCCTTGCCCGATCGCCGCCGTGACTTTTTCACCCCATCCGGACTTGTCAAAATTCCAACCGGCGGCAGCGCGCCGCGCGTTCTCCGGAGGCAACCCGGTGGGCTCCCCAAAACCAAACATGCGACCGAGGGCGAGAAAGTCTTCCTCATGCCGAGACTCGATGAACTCCCGCAAGATCGTCTGGTAGTACACGTTGCAGGACTCGGTGAGTGACCGATGGAGGTCCAAAGGACCATGCGCCTTGTGGCACGTCATCCGTCCGCGGATCACGCGCCCGTGCGAGTTGTGAAACACCTTGTTGCAGGCGATCACCCGACTCGGCGAAATAAGTTCGGCGTGAAGCCCGGCGAGGGCGGTGAACGGCTTAAGAATGGAGCCGGGAATCGTCGGTGAGCACGAGCGTTCAACGAGCGGCGTAAGGCGCGAGACTTGCCGCCGTGGAATCCTGTCTCCCTTTTTTGCGGCCGCGTCGGCGCGGTGCTGTCTCTCGACCCAGTACTGAAGCACGGTGTTGTAGTCGCGGGGCTCAAAACTCGGCGCCGTCGCCATGGCAAGGACGGCGCCGGTATCGGCATTGACGACGACAAAAGCGCCGCGCGCCTTGTGAAGCGCGTCATACGCCATCGCCTGATCCTGGCGCCGCATCGTGAGTTGCACGTCGAGCCCGTGCAGCGGCGCCTGGCGATCCGTTTCTTCATCCGTCATACGGCCGTGGCGGCGACGCATTTGCTTCCAACCCACCATGCCGGTCAGCTCGCGGTTGAGCAGGCGCTCGACACCGCTCACACCGCGCGCTCGCGAAACCCACTGAAGCCCGCCGCCGGGGCGGTTGGCGCGTTCGCCTTCGCGCTTTGCGATGCCGACAAGATGCGCGAACGGAGGGCCGACAAGACACTGCCGCGCGTTGACGGTCAAGATGCCGAATGCGGGATAGCGGTGCGGATACAACTCGACCAAGCGCGCGACTTCATAGGGCACGCCACGCACAATCACGCGCGGCCGCCACCCCTTGTCCGCCCACACGTTACGCACGTCCGCGGTCTTGCGCTCTACGGCCAGTTTGCCCAACTGCTTGTTCACCGACTTTTCCACACGCTTGAACTCGTCCCAACAGAGCTTCAAAAGGTCGGTGCGCCGCATCTTGAGCGCGGACGCGAGTTTGGTCAGCTCACGCCGATCGACAAAGCGAAGTCCGCGCTTGGTCCGCCCCTCCGTTTCCGCAAACGGCCGCGCTTTGCACCGTGGACACTTGGGGACCTTCTGGTTCGGCTTGACGTAGCGATGAAAGGCACAGTAGTCGCACTCGTGCAGGCGCCCGTGCCAAGCGGACGCGTACAGCACCAAGTCATACGCGATGTCGTCGCCCGAGAGCATCAGTCCATCGGCGTCGAGGATCCGGCCGCGCCGCGCAACGAGCGGGGCCCAACCAGCATTCGGCGTTCGCGCCGCCGCCAGCCACTGATCGTGCTCCAAAATCTGGATCTCGACGAGACGCCCGGCCAACAAAAGAAAGCCACACACCATGCCGATCACGAGCAGACCGATCCGCTGCCTAAAATCGAGCGTGATCATGCGAACTCGTACCCGCGACTGCGCAACGCACCGCGGAAGAACCGCGTGCGATCCCAAATCCCAAACACGAACGGTGCAAGCGATGCGCTCATGACCGCTTGCACGAGCGCGCGCGACAGGCCGCCGCCGCCGGCGCCACCCAGGCGCACCGAAACGATCAGCAGCCCGAGGAACGCGTACATGATGCCGCAGAACAAAGACGCGACGACGTGTGACGTCAAAGCGTCGCTCGGGACGTACCGGCGAATGCGGAGCGCCAAGTACGCGGTCGCTCCGTACAGGAATGCGAAGTTACCGATCGGTGAGACGCTAAAACAATCGGCGAGCACGCCCAGAAGCACAGCAAAGCCGAGTTGCCGCGTGTTGCCCGCGCGAAACCCAATGTAGATCGACGTGACGAGCATCACGCTGGGCGGGGCCTCCTGCATCCACATCGAATCCGGCGCAAACAGCCGGAACGTGTTATCGAAAAACACCGCGAGAAAGACTCCGATGTACGCCACGACTTACTTGCGCCCCGTGTCGAGCACGGTGACTTCGGCCCAACTCGAAAGCGACACGGCCGGCGTCACGCGAATCTCTAACACGCCGTCTTCGTTGAAGTCTTCCACGCTTGACACTTCACCGACAAAGAGATCACCGGGCATGATCGCGTGCCCCATCATCGTGAACACTTTGTCGCCCGGTCGCACGCGACCTGTCTTGCGGACCAGCCGAATCTCCATCTCGCGGTCGCCCGCGCCAACGGCGATTCCTGCCAGCGCGCCCTCTTCGGATAGCACTTTGACTTCCATGCGCATGGTCGGATCGTCGATGCGGCGCACGGTGGCGCCATGCTTGTCGACGCTGGTCACCGTCCCCATCAACGCACTCCCGACCACGACGGGCATGCCGCTGCGAACGCCGACCGCCTGGCCGACATCGATGCGAAAACCGACGCGATACGGATTCGTTTCGACCGCGTAGATCCACCCATCAATCGGCCGCGGCCGACGGCGCGCGGTGGATTTTGCGGTCAGGCCCGCAAGCTGGCGCGCCTTCCCCAATTGATCCTTGAGCTCGGCGACCTGGTGCTGGCTGCGCGCGAGTTCCGCACGCAGTTTGACCAAGTCAATCGCCTCGCGATGCGTCGCCCCCGCCGCTTGCGCCAGCAGTGGCTTGTGGATCAACTGACGGTAGACCGTCGGTAAAACCTCCTCGCCCGGCAAATTGCGTGGGTTGAGCACGGCGATGACAAAAAGCACCGCCAGAACGAGCAAATATCGATCGATCCTACGAAATCGACGCATGGGAGTGGTTCTAGGGTCGCGGCGGACGACCCACAAAGTATAGGGCCCCAATGTCCACACCACAACGACAAGTTGTGGTCTCAGGCGCAGAGCGCACGGGCGGAGCGTGCGCTTTGTCGGGGCACCGATGGAGCCTATGGATTCGGTCGCCCGGATGCCCCAAGTGCCTCCATCTAACTCTGCCTCACGGCCGACCGACGCCCAGGCCACGGCGGGTCAATGGACGCGTATCTCCACCACAATCGGAAAGCGCACACACCGTCGGGCACGGAGCCCAAAAACACCGCTTCGTCAGATGGTCAAACCAACGCAAACGCCGCCATACCCATCACGGAGCAACCGAGCCAACGCCAAACCAAACGAACGCCAAGGTCTCAACATCGTCAGATGTTGAACCAAAGAAATCCGGGCGACACGGAGCAACCAAATTGGCGCCAAACCCAGCGAACGTCAAGGTCGCAACATCGTCAGATGTTGAACCAAAGAAATCCGGGCGACACGGAGCAACCGAATTGGCGCCAAACCGAGCGAACGTCAAAGTCTCAACATCGTCAGATGTTGAACCAAAGAAAACCGGGCGACACGGAGCAACCGAATTGGCGCCAAACCGAGCGAACGTCAAGGTCTCAACATCGTCAGATGTTGAACCAAAGAAGATGCTGAACCAAAGAAACTCCGCAGAGCTAATCGTCAGCGTGATCGAGGATCGACTTAACTTCGCCGAGGTTGTCGAGGAACACGCCGGTTCCGCGCGCGACTGCCGTTAGCGGGTCGTCTGCGAGTCGGCACGGCAGCCCCACCTTTTCGTGGATGGCTTTGCCGATGCCTCTTAGGAGTGCGCCGCCGCCGGCGAGCGTGATGCCCTGTTCGATCAAGTCACCGGCGAGTTCGGGCGGACACGTCTGCAACGTCTCGCGCACCGCTTCGACGATCACCGCGACCGGTTCGCCGATCGCTTCGCGGATCTCTTCGGACGTGACGATGACCTTTTTCGGCAGACCCTTTTTGGCGTCTAAGCCGCGCACTTCCATCGTCATTTCTTTTTTGAGCGGGAACGCGCTGCCGATGGTCTTCTTGACCGTCTCTGCGCTTTGTTCACCGATCTTTAGGTCATACGCGCTGCGCATGTAGGTGACGATCGCAAGATCCATCTCATCGCCCGCTGTGCGGATTGATGTGGACTTAACGATGCCGCCCAGCGACAGGATCGCCACTTCTGTGGTACCGCCGCCAATGTCTACAATCATCGAGCCGCGCGGCTCCGCAAAGGGAAGCCCGCAGCCGATCGCCGCCGCCATCGGCTCCTCCATGAGGTAGACCTTGCGCGCGCCCGCACGCTCGGCCGAGTTAATCACCGCGCGCTTCTCCACCGGCGTAATGCCCGACGGCACAGCGATCACGACACGCGGACTCACCGCCCAGTTGCGACCGTGCACCTTGTAGATGAAGTACTTCAGCATCGCTTCCGTGACTTCGAAGTCGGCGATGACGCCATCCTTCATCGGCCGAATGGCGACGATGTTGCCGGGCGTTTTGCCGAGCATTTCTTTCGCCGTCGCGCCGACCGCGCGCCCGTTGAGCAAGACTTCGGTGGTGCCTTTGCGAACCGCCACCACCGACGGCTCGTTTAAGACGATGCCGCGGCCCTTCACACAAACCAACGTGTTGGCGGTGCCCAAGTCGATACCCATATCGACCGAGAACCGACCTAAGACCCAGTCAAGAACGCGCATTTCGATGGTCAGTATAGGCGGTTACGGTCCCAACGCTTCGAATCCGAAATGAGTTGTGTGCTGCTATGGCGCGCGCCGGCGCACGACGGCGCCCGCGGTCGCGGTAAGCGGCGACGGCTCCAACGCCCGCGACGATCCATCCGCGGCGGGGCCCGACCAGGCCAAAAATGACCCCCGGTCCGGCGCGCGCTCGGCACCCCGTCGACGCGCGCGTGAGCACACCCTTCGAGCGCGCGCGGAACCGCGCGGCGCCGACACCGGGCACAGCGCTCATCCGCCGGTGGATGCACCCAAGAGATCCCGGCGCCAACGCCCCGGCCCAGGCACAAAAAAAGGGCGTCCAGCATGTGCTGAACGCCCGGGTTTCATCTCTAAGAAGATACTTCGCAGGGTTATTTCATCAACCCGATCCCGTATTCCCCCATCTTCATCTGGAGCAGAATGAACGCTCCGAGGAAGAAGATCGTGGATAGGTAGATCAGGGCCATCGTGACCTTGTCGGACTCCGGAGTGGTGTCCAGATCATCGACGTCTAGGTGATCGTCTCTCGCCATCGATGACTCCTTAGCGGGCCGCGTAGGCGATGTCGCCCACGTCCGGGTTGCCGTTGCCACCCGTGTACTTGGTGTCGAAGATGCCGACAGCCTGACCACGCATCACGCTATCGATGCGGATCGAGCCGATGTAGTTCGTGCCGCGACGAATGTTGTACGTGTCGCCATCGCGAACGCCGTCTTCCTTGCCGACCGAGATCGACACCAAGACGCCGTTGTTGAGCGACTTCACAGCCATAACACGGCCATTCGAGCCACGGTTGCCGCTGATCAGCGTGCCGAACTTCTTGGCGTACTCGCCGAGCTCGAACTTCTGCTGACGGACCTGACGCTCGAGGTCGCCCTTTTGGGCCGACAACGACTGAATCATGTCCTGGCTGTTGGAGAGCTCCACCTCAAGGCGGTTGCGATTCTGCAGCTCTTCCTCGTACTTGTTTTTCCAGCTCAGCATGTTCTGCGTGGACTCTTGCGCCGCGTCAGACATCTTGCGCATCTGTTCGGAGTTGTCCTTGAGCTGGGTGCGTAGCCCCTCGAGCGACTGCGAGAGCGACTCGATCGTCGCTCGCTGAGTCGTGTCAGTGGCACGCGACTTTTCAAGCTGAGTGCGATGCGTCTCAGTCTCGGCCTTGGCTTGGGTCGCGCTAGCGACGGCCTCGCCTCGGGCCTGTGCGAGTTGGGTAATCTGCCGATCTTTGGCTTCAAGGGCATCGTCTTGTGCCTTCTTGTAGTCATCGAACTGCGTCAAAGTCTTTTGGTGAGCCATCTTGTAGTCGTCTTGCGCACCGAGCAGCACCGCGGCTGCACCAAACACACAAACGGCCAACACGAGGTTCACCACGACGAAAATCTTCGCCATGCTGGACATAGGGTGGTCTCCCTTCCGAGTCTCTTCTTTAGATGCCGAAACGATCCCGCGCGCGCCTCGCCCATCACTGAGGTCGAACCGGGAAGGCGGCTATATCAGCAAAAGCCCCCCGGCGAGTCAAGACGGACTACAACTCGTGCGAGATTGAACCTACCGCGGCAGGTCCATCTCTGAATTCTAGCCCTTAGACCGACGGTCGCGCCAGTGCGGAACACCGAAAAACACGCACGAAACAACGCCTAGGACCAAAACGGCGTACTCGCCTCCTCTGCCAAACCAGAGGGCGGTCCCACGGGGCGGGACCCTCGCCGCCATGACCCCTTCCTCCATGACACGGTCAATTTTTTTCAAAATTGTTCCGTCAGGCCCGATTGCGCACGAAATCCCGCCGTTTGCGCACGAAAAGAAGGGGGTTCGCGTCTCCACGGCGCGCATCACCCAGCTTGCGACGGCTTGACGCTGCTCGAAGCTGTCGCCAAACCAGCCGTTGTTGACGAGATGGACGATCAGATCGACGTCCTTTTGTGCCGCGGCCCGGCGTCCCATATCGGGATACAAACCTTCAAAACAAATCAACACGGCGCATCGGAGACCCGGCCCCGCGTCGAGTACCTGGTACCCGTCGCCTCGCTCGAGGTCGGAACTCGCGTTGTAGCCGATCGACTTGACGAGCCAAGCGATCAACTTCGACGCCGCCTCATCGGAAAGCACTTTGCGGAGCAAAAACTCCTCGCCCATCGGCACGAGCCGCTGCTTGCGGTACAGACCTTTGACCTCGCCGTCCTTGTCGATCAACACGGCCGAGTTGTGACCGCGATGCTTTCGCTCCATCGACGTGTAGCTGTTGACGCCCGCGATCAATGGGAGCTTCATGCGCCGCGCGACCATGCGCGGGTACGCGAGATCAAACCGTGAAGACGAGCCTCCGGACTCGACGTAGGGAAACGGCGCGATCGTTTCCGGCCAAAGGATGAGGTCGGCTTTTCCATCGAGCACAGCTTGTTTGGTCAGGTCGGCAAGATGGCGCGCGTAGGGAACACCGCGCATCTGCTCGGTGCGCTTCACGGAGTGCACTTGTTTTGTCTGCACCATGGCCACGACCGGCTGCGGCGGGCCCTTGAAGCTGGAGAGGCCGAATTCCGCCCAGTGAAGCGTTCCATAGACAAACATGGCAATGACCACGGCGGCGGCGCCCATGACGCGGCGTCGCGACGGGCGCGCGACAGCTGCCTGCACGAACGCCATCAAGAACGACAGCCCGGCCGCCCCGACGAGGTCCACGACCTGAATCACCGGCAAGTACAGGTATTGCGAATGCGAGAGATAGAGCCAGGGGAAGCCGCCCATGCTGACGGCGTGGTACCACTCGAACGCCGCCCAACCCAGCGCCACGCGCAGCGGATAGGGAACAAAGTGCGCGCGCCGTACGAACCACTCGAACACGAACGTAAAGCCGGCGGCGGAAAGAAATGCCACCGCGATCCAAGCCGAGAAGTGGATGTTGCCGAGCCAGTAATAGCCCGCGAACGCGCGGAAAAACCCAAACGCGAACGCGGCGCGCCACCACGTCGCGCCGTCGTCGAGCTCGCGCGCAAGCAGATACGGCACCAAGAGGACCCACCCCAAAAAACCCCAGTCGGGGTCGGGGAAAGCGAGTGTCTGCAACACGACCGCCAAGGCGTAAAGGCCCAAGCGGCGGCGTTGCGCCGGGTAGCGCTTCCAAAACAACAGCGGAACGATCCACCAAATCGCACCGTAGCCGTGGTTGGGTAACGACGGGTGAAACGCCAGACCCATCGGGATGGCAAACAACACGAGAAAGAGCCATCTCATGCCGGGCCGAACCGTTCGGGAATGAGCAGCGTTGCACGATCGCCAGCGGCGAGGTCTTGTTCGCGCTCAATCACCAAGTACCCGTTGCCGCGCGCCAACGTGTAGAGGTCGGCGGAGCTGCGCCACGGCAGCGGATCGACGGAGCCATCCGGGCGGCGCCAGCACGGAAAAACGCGGCGGCGTTTTTTGGACGCACGCACCGCCCCCGTCGCGGTCGCTTGGCGTTCCAGCAACACATCGCCTGCGGCGCGACCCGCCACGGCCGCCAGGTACGGCAGCACCAAAAGGTCCGCGCACACGAGAGCCGAGGCGGGATTGCCGGGCAAGCCAAAAAACGCACACGCGCCGTCGCGGGCAAACAGCACCGGCTTGCCGGGTTGGAGCGCGACGCCGTGAAAGACGATTTCGGAGCCGCGTGCTTCCAACGTCGGGCGCACGAGGTCGAGCTCGCCCTTGGAGACGCCGCCGGTCGTGATGACCACGTCCGCGTCGTTCAGCGCGGATTCGATCGCGCCGGCCAACGCCGCAGGATCGTCACCGACCGTTCCGCGATCATCGGGCCGGTAGCGCGCCATCACGGCACGCAGCATCGGGCCGTTGCTGTTGCGAATCTCGTGGCGGCCCGGCGTCGCCTGGAGCTCGCTGCCCGTCGCCAAGATCACAATCCGCGGCAGGCGCCGCACCGTCACCTCGCTGGCGCCGATGGCGGCGCAGACGGCCAGGCGCTCGGGGGTCAAAACGCCGTCAACGGCCACCGCGCCCGCGTTGGCAAGGGCGCCGCGCGCGAGCATGTTGTGGCCCGGCCCCACCGATTCCTCGGTGGACGTATGCGCGTCGCGCTCGTCGGTGCAGTCCTCGACCTTCACAACCGCGTCCGCGCCTGGGGGCACCGGCGCACCGGTGTTGATCCACGCCGCTTCCCCGGGCTGCAGCGTCGGCAACGTGTCCGCGCCGGCCGCGATGCGCGCGACCACGCGAAACGAACCCGGCGTCTCCGCCGCGCGCACGGCGTATCCGTCCATGAGCGAGCGCGCGAAAGGCGGGTCGTCTCGATCCGCGCAGAGCGGCACCGCCAACACGCGTCCCAGCGCCTCGTCCAACGTGACGGTCTCGGTCTCGCGGAGCGGCGCGGCATGGTGCGCGACCAGAGCACGCGCTTCGTCGATGGAGATCACGTGCTCACTATAGCGCCCCAACGCGAGCGACTAGGCTCCGTCTTAAAAGTGGCCGTTGCACCGAGGTCGAGCAACGTTGTTGCAGGTCGAGTGCGTCCGACAAGGCCGTACCGGAATGATCCAGCGAGGCGAACGCGCGAAGATCCTGCGGCGACGAGGCCGACCGAATGCAGGCAACTTTGGAGACAGAGCTTAGCTCTCCAAGGCGTAGAGAAAGTAAGCCGCCGGCAGATGGAAGATCGTCTCGAAGAACGTCACGGCTTCGCGGCGTCGCGGCCCGCCACGGCTCAGCAAGAACGCGCGGCGCGCCTGCGTGCGCTTCATCAGCCGTTCGACATGCGCCACTTCTTCATCGCCAATGTCGTCGTGATCGAACACGACCACGGGCACGGCACCGTCCGGACTGACGATCACAACCTCGGCTTCCAAGTCGCCCTCGCGGTAGTACGCAACGTCGAGGCCGCGCTCCCGCGCGGAGTGCGCCACTTGGCCGACCACGGCCCCGAGCAGCAAACGACGGCGTTCCACCGCATCCGCCAAAACCCCGATGCCGCGTTCAAACAGGGCGTTCACAAGCCCCGGATCGGTCGGATACACACGCGCCCGCGAACGGTCGGTGGATGCCGCGAAATTCTTGAGCGACGTGAGGAGACGAACCCGCTCCAAGTGATCGAGATAGCGGCCGACGGTTTGCCGGTCGAGCTCGACCGCGTCGGCGAACGCCTCCACATGCAGCGGCTCGCCACCCAGCAGCAACGCCGCCAAGAACACGCGCTCGACGTCGGCGACGCGTTGGACACCGACGACGGCCGGGAGGTCGCGATAGATCGCACGCGCCACGACGTTCTCGCGCAAGGCGTGCTGCCCATCCTCGGTCTCCACCAAGCACTCCGGGAATCCGCCGCGCACGAGATAGTCCGCGAGCAGCGGATCGAGCACGCGTTGATACAGATGGTCGTCGGCATCGTTGCGTTCCGGAATCGTGGGCGACTCGAGATCTAACGGCGTGGCGTCGAGTCCCGGCACACCGCGCCAATCGCAAAACTCCCGGAACGAAAGCGGGCGCAAGGTGTGGGTTTCGAAGGCGGGATCCTCGAGCGCGGGCGCGACCGACGACGCGGCCAAAAAGCGCGGGCGCGGACGCGTGCGCACCAACTCCAACCAGCGCTCGGGCCAATCGGGAATAGCCTGCAACCCGTCGATTAAGACCAGCGGTCGCTCGGATTTGAACTGCGACGCCTTGAGCGCACGGTCCACGAGCGGCCCTAACGGCACCAGCCGTAAGACCGGATGGTCCACCGGCAGGTACACCACGTCGTTGGCTACGGCCAAACGGCGGTCGATCATGCGGTGCAAAACCGATGTCTTGCCACTGCGCCGCGGCCCCACGATGAGCCCGGCCGCCGCCGAGTCCAACAACGCGCCTTCAAGCGGTCGCTCGCGCAACAGCCGCCCCGCCGCGGGCCGGCCGCCGGGCCATGCAGCCGCCCCCCACCAGGGGTTGCGCGCGGCCAACAACGCGTCGAGACGATGTTCGTCTAAAAGCACAAACCCGTTGTAGCACAGCGCGCCCCATGGCCGCTTCTCGCAATCGACGGTCCTGGGCCCGAGCGCCCCGCTGAAATGCCTTGGGCTGCGAGCGGGTCTCGAAGTCGATCTCGCCGTTAGAATCCGGGATTGCTCCCCGACAACTCCAACCGACGGCGTATCTCCTTGTGTTGAAAGCCCAGACCTTCCTCCTCGCGATCGTACCGCTGCTTGTGGCGTGCGGATCCGGCTCCGACAAACCCAAAAACGGCGACGACTCCAAGAACGGAGGCGCGTACGGCGGTTCCGGCCAACCGGGCCGGGGCGGCGGCCAAGGAAACGGCAAAGGAAACGGCAAGGGTGACGACCGCCCCACGTTTACGATGCCGGTCCGCGCGGTGCTCCCGACGCGTGCGCTGGTCGAGGCCACCGTCGAATCGCAAGCCACGCTAGAGAGTGACCGGTTTGCCGAAGTGGTCGCGGAGATCGAGGGCCGCGTTGTCAAGCGCTACCGCGATGTCGGGGACGAGGTCGGACGCGAGGAGGACGGCGAAGACGCGCTGCTCTTGGCGCGTCTCGACGATCGCGACCTTCAGATCGCGTTTCGCGAAGCGGAGGCCACGATCTTGGAGAAGAAGGGGCGGATTCGCGAACTCAAGCTCGCGCAAGAACAGTCGCAGCGAGAAATCGAACAAGCGATCGTTTCGCGCGAGGAGGCGCAAGCGGCGCTGAACCGAACGACCAGTGGCATTGTCGACGGAACCATCTCCAAAGAGGAACACGAGAAAGCCACGTTCGCGTTCGACCTGGCGAAGACGAAAGTCGCGGTCGCGGAGGCGGCGCTTCTGCAAGCAGATGTTGCGTTGGAGTTGGGCACGGTCGCGGTGACGCAGGCGGAGTTGGTACACGACCGCGCCAAGCTCAACCTCGCCCGCACGTCCATTCTTTCGCCGATCCGCGGCGTTGTGACGCGCTGTGATGTGCAAGAAGGCGAGCGTATCAAGGCAAGTGCGGCGATCTTCCGCATCGAAGACCCGAGCCAGTTGGTCGTGTACGGCAATCTTCCGGTCCGGCAAACGCGCCGAATCAAACTCGGCAACTTGGTTCGGATCTCCAGCAGTGCGATCGACGAATCGACGACGGGCAGTGTCGTTCGCATCGCGCCGACAGTTGACCCGAGTTCGGGCACGGTGCGCGTCAAGATAGCGGTGAAATCTGCGGCCGGGTACAAACCCGGGCTCTTTGTCACGCTTCGCGTCGTTGTAGAGACGCGCGCGAAGGCGCTGACCGTGCCCAAACGCGCCGTGCTCCACGACGACGCCGATGGCGCTTACCTCTTCGTTGTGGAGGACGGCGCCGCCCAACGCGTTTTGGTCGAGACGGGTTATGAAAAGGATCAGCGCGTCGAGATCGTGAAGGGTGTCGATGCGGCGTCCAAGGTGGTTGTGGAAGGCCAGGACACGCTCACCGATCAGGCGAAAGTCGAGTTGTTGGCCGACTGATGCTTTCGCTCGCAGCGCGGCGACCGGTCGCCGTTCTTATGGTCGTCGCCGCGGTCTTTGTCTTCGGCTACATCTCGTTTCAACGGCTTGACGTCGCTTTGCTGCCGCGGCTTGAGTACCCGACGCTGACCGTTCGCACCGAGTTCTCGGGTGCGGGTCCGCGCGACGTCGACAAGCGCATCACGGAAGTGCTCGAAAAGAGGTTGGCCACTACCAACGGCCTCGTGTCGATGGCGTCGGTTTCGCGCAGCGGCTTCTCCGACATCAGCTTGGAGTTCGGATGGGAAACGGACATGACATCCGTTCGCGCCGACATCGAAGCGAAGATCGCCGCGGCCACGTTGCCCGACGAAGCCAAGCGACCGCTCGTCTTGCCCTACGACCCCAACCTCGATCCGATGCTCCGCATTGCGGTGTCGGCCAAGGGACGCGGCGAACGCGCACTCGCGCTCGCACGACAGCTCGCCGAGGAAGAAGTCGAAAAGGAGCTCAAAAAGCTCCCGGGCGTCGCCGCCGCCAAAATCCGCGGCGGGCGGGAACGCGAGATCGCCGTACGCGTCAACGAGAGCGCGCTCCGTCGCACCGGAATCGCCCTCGATGCGCTGTCCGCCAAGTTAGAAAGCGCCAACCGCAACGAAGCGGCGGGCCTGATCAACGAGGGGCCGATCGAGTACGTCGTCCGCTCGGTCAACGAGCTCAAAACGGCCGCGGAGATCGCCGATCTCGTCGTCGAACGCGTCAACGGCGTCCCGATTCGTGTGCGCGACCTCGCCACCGTGACCGAGACGTGGAAAGAACGCGAGATCGCGGCGTACTTCAACGGCCAGGAAGCCGTGCTGGTCGAGGTGTACAAGAAAGCGGACGCCAATCTCGTGACCGTAGCGGCCGCCGTGCGCAAACGGTTGTTCGCGAAAACCGTGACGGGTCCCAAACCGCCGTCGGGTCGCGGGCGCCGCGGCGGGCGTCGGCGCCGAGGAAACGTCGGTGTCACAGCGACGGGCAGCCTCCAGGCGACACTCGGCGAATGGGTGGACCTCAAGGTCTTGACCGATCAGAGCCGGTTCATCGAAGGATCGATTCGCGAAGTGCGCGACACGGCGTTGCTCGGCGGCATTCTTGCCGTGCTGGTGCTCTACCTGTTCTTGCGGAACGCGCTCTCGACGTTCATCGCCGCGCTTGTGATCTCAATCTGCGTCGTCGCCACGTTCGCCCCGATGTTCATCGCCAACGTGTCGCTCAACATCATGTCGCTCGGTGGCCTCGCGCTCGGCGTAGGCATGCTTGTCGACAACGCGATCGTCGTGCTGGAGTCGTCGGCGCGCAAACGAGCCCAGGGCCTAAGCCCATTGGATGCCGCGATCGCCGGAGTCGGCGACGTCGCCGGCGCGATCAGCGCGGCCACACTCACGTCGGTCTGTGTGTTTTTCCCAATTGTGTTCGTCGAAGACGCCGGCATCGCCGGCCAAATTTTTCGCGATCTAGCACTGACGGTGGTGTTCTCGATCCTCGTGTCGCTCCTCGTCGCGCTGTTTGTGATTCCAACGTGCCTAGCCACGCTTCCCGCCCTGAACATGGAACCGCGACGGATGCGCACCGTGCCGCGTTTCGGCCTCGCGGCCGTGCTGTGCGGCGACCGTTTCGTGCTCTCGTTTTTCAAACTCCGCCGTGGCCACCTCGTCAGCAAAGTGACGCGCGCCATCGGGCTACTGGTCGCCCTGCCCCTCATCCTCGGCATGCGCGTGCTGATCCTGGTCATCAACATCGCGATGGCGGGCCTCAGTATCGTGTTCCGCCTCGTCGCGCTTGGGTTGAGCGTGGTGTTTGTTCCTCTCGCCACCGCCTGGCAAACGATCTATCGGGGAGTCGAAGCGGCGTACGTGCCCTTCCTGCGCGGCTGCCTTCATCAGCGCGCCCTGGTCGTCGTTCTCGCGATGGCCGCGCTCGCTTACGGCGGTTGGCGCGCGACCACACTCAGCCCGGACCTCATTCCCGAGTCGAGCACCGGCGAATTCGACGTGAAAATCTCTTTCGCGCCGGGCACGCCGTTGGAACGCACGGCAGCGCGCGTCGCACAGGTCGAAAAAGTGATCCGCGCGCGCAACGAAGTGGATTGGGTCGCCACAACGGTCGGTGTCGAGGCCGACGCCGATCGCGCCGCCGACGAGGGTGAACACACCGCCAAGATGTCGGTGCGCCTCAAGCCCGACGCACGATCCGAACAGGCCGAGCTGGCCGTCCGCACCGCGTTGGAGAAGGCGGTCGCGGCCATCCCGGACGTCATGCCCGCGGAGTTCTTGCCGTCGAGCTTCTTTAAGTTCTCGGTGCCGCTGCGCGTCGTGTTGTACGGCGCGGGCGAGGGCGAAATCGTGCGCCTCGCGCGCGCCGCCGAACGCGCGGCAAGCGCACTGCGCGCGGTGCCTGGCATCGAACGGGTGCGCTCCGGATTCGGACGTGGCGCACGCGAAGTACGGTTGGTGTTTGACCGCGTCGCTCTGTTTCGTCACAACTTGACGGTCGAGGAAGTCACGCAGCGCGTGCGTGCCAAGATCTTAGGACTCGTCCCCACCGCGTTGGTCGAAGGTTCGACGCGTACCGATATCCGCGTGCGATTGCATGAGGACGATCGGGGAACGGTACGCGATTTAGTCGCACTCGACATCTCCGCCCCCGGTCAACCCGTCTTACCGCTCGCCGTTGTGCTATCAGGCGAGCCCGCCGTCGCGGAAGGACCGGGCGAGATCCGCCGCGTCGGTGGACGCCACGCGGCGGTCATCACAGCCGCGTACGAAGGGCTGCAACTCGACAAAGTGGCGCGCGCCGCAGACGAAGCGGTCGCCCCCATCGCACGACAGTTCGGCATCGACTTCGAGATCGCGGGCCGCAGTCAACAAGCCGAGCAATCCAACCGCGCGTTGATGTTCGCGCTCCTGCTCGCCGTGTTCTTGGTCTACGCCGTCATGGCGGCGCAGTTCGAGTCACTTTGGCAACCGATCCTCATCATGGTCTCGTTGCCCCTGGCGGGCGTCGGCGCGATCCTCCTGCTGGATTGGCTCTCGCTCTCGCTGAGCGTCGTCGTCTTGCTCGGCGCGATCTTGCTGGTCGGCATCGCCGTGAACAACGCGATCGTGCTGGTCGATTGCATGAACAAGCGCATCGCGGGAGCCGCATCCAAGCGCGACGGCATCGTCATCGCGGCGCAGGAACGCCTGCGCCCGATCTTGATGACAACAGCGACGACGATTCTGGGGCTCTTACCGCTCACCGGATTTCTCGCCCGTATTCCCGGCGCCGATGCGCTCCCGCTCGGACTCGGCGGCGGCGACGCGGCGGAGCTTCGCGCGCCGATGGCCATTACGGTGATCGGCGGCCTCGTCACGAGCACGCTGCTCACATTGGTCGTCGTGCCGGTTCTCTACGACTTAGCCGTAGGCGGGCGCACTCGTAAGCGCGCCGCGACCGAGCGGCACGAAACCGGCGAGGTCGTGGCGTGAAGCGCCTGATCGCTACCATTCTGCGCCGTCCGGTCGGCGTGCTCGTCGTCAGCGTTTCGCTGCTCGTCCTCGGCGCGATCTCGTTTCTCAACATCCCGTTGCAGTTCCTGCCGGAAGGGTTCGAGCCGCGACGCATCACCGTGAGCGCGGATCTGCGCGACGCGTCGGCGGCCGAAGCCGAACGGCTCGTCGCCATTCCGCTGGAGGAATCGCTCGCGACGGTTTCCGGCATCGAGTCCATGTCCACGCGCTGCAGTTCGCGGGAAGTGCGCATCTCGATCGAATTGCGATCCGACGTCGATCCGACGGTTGTCGAAGCGGACGTTCGGGACCGCGTCCGCCGCGTCGAAGGCGACCTTCCCGATGACGTGTCGCGGTTGCGCGTCCGGCGCCGCGGTGCCAATGACCGGCCGGTCATCTTCTTCGCGTGCACCGCCAAGGCCGAGCGCGAGGAGTTGTCTGGATTCGTCGAGGACGTGCTCAACCCGCGCCTCGAGTCGGTGGACGGCGTCGCGCGCGCCTCCTCGTGGGGCCTCATCAAACGCAGCGTTCGCATCTGGCTCGACAACGAAGAGATCGCGCGCCGTCAACTCGATCTGCGCGACGTGCTCCGGCGCGTCCGCGGCGACAACTTCGATGCCGATCTCGGCGACGTCGACGATGCCGGGCGCACCTCGTATGTGCGCGCGACCATGGAGTTCAACTCGCTCGACGAGATCCGCGACCTCCCGGTCGGCGACGGCATTCGCATGCGCGACATCGCGCGCGTCGAAATTGTGCCTTCGCTGGACCAAGGTTGGTCGCGCTACAACGGCGCCGCGGTGATCGTCGGGACGATCTACAAAATGGCCGGCGCCAACACGGTGGAGACTTCAAAGCGGGTCAACGCGATGTTTCAAGACATCGTCGATCGCAACCCGCAGATGAAGGACCTGGAGCTGCGCCCGTTTTTCGATCAAGGCAAAGTGATCGAGTCGTCGCTGAACACGCTCTACAAGAACGCTCTGTACGGCGGCGTGCTGGCGGTCGTAATTCTGTTCCTGTTCTTCCGGCGCTTCCGCATGACGTTGCTCGTCGCGCTGGCGATTCCGCTCAGCCTCACGGTCGCCGTGACGGCCCTGTATCTGACCGGCAACTCGCTCAACATCGCTTCGATGATGGGCCTCACGCTGGCGGTCGGCATGCTGATCGACAACGCGATCGTCGTCGTCGAATCCATCCTGCGACGACGTGAATTTGGCGACGCGCCCGATGTCGCAGCGGCGCGCGGCACCGGCGAAGTAGCGCTTGCGGTTCTCACGGCCACCCTCACAACGATCGTCGTCATCGCACCCGCCATTTTCTTGAGCGGCGAGACCGACGCCCGTCTGTGGCTCGTCGCGATCGGTGGCCCAATCGGGTACTCCTTGATCGCCTCGCTGGCCGTCGCGTTGATTCTCATTCCGCTGGGGTCGATTCACCTGCGCCGCCGCGACGAGAAGGCGCGCGTGGTCACGGCCACGGCGACGGACGTCACATGGTTCAGCCGCGTTTTGGGCTTTGCGTTGCGACACCGCATCGCGGTCGTCATCGGCGTGTTCTTGCTGATCCAGTCGGCGGCCATTCCGAACGCGGCGCTGGGACGGCAAGGCGCGCGCGGACGCGCCAGCGGCCCGATTCGTTTCCAAGTGCGTTTCCCCCGTCACTACACGATGGGCGACGCCAACGAAACGATGAAGCGCTACGAGGAGTACGTGGACGAGCAGCGGGACGCCCTGGAACTGGACGGCATCTACGCGCGCTTTGACCGGCGCAGCGGCATGGTCATGTTGTGGAAACGCAACGACTCGAGCAAACCGCGCAAGGAGTTGCTTGACGCCATCAAGGATGGGATGCCGCAGGTGGCGGGCGTGCGCACGAGCTTGGAAGCGGTCACCGAAGAGGGCAAGACCAAAATCACTCTCGAAGGGGAAGACGCCGCCCTGTTAGAAGCCACGATGGAGCGCATCGAAGCGCGCCTCAACACACTGCCAAACGTCGCCGAAACGGGGCGGGAGCAGGACGCGTCCATTCAGGAGTTGCGCATCGAAGTGGATCGCGAAGCCGTGGCGCGCGGTGTCATCGCTCCGGATCGGATCCGCGGGATGATGGGCTGGGTCGTGCGCGGCGCGCGGCTCAAGGATTACCGCGCGGGCGGACGCAGCCTGCCGCTCCTGATCGAACTCGATCCCGATCAATCCGTCGACCTGGGCAACTTGGGTGAACTCCTCATCCCCACCGACCAAGGGATGAAACCGTTGTCTGTGCTCTCGCAAATGAGCGTGCGCAACTCCGCGGCGACGATTGAGCGCCGCGACGGCCGCCGCGTGGCCGAGATGACGATTGCGAGCAACGGCAAAGACGACCGGCAGTTTCACAGCGACGTGCAGGCGACGATCGGATCGATGAAACTTCCGCCGGGCGTGCGCTTCCAGGTCGGCGGGAGCTGGAGCGACTTCCAACGCAGCTCCGGCGAAATGATGCAAGCGCTGCTCTGGGGCGCGATTTTCGTGTTCCTCCTAACCGGCGTGCTCTTCGAATCGGTGCTCCTCCCGATCGCGGTGATCGGGGCGGTGATCCCCGCGCTTATCGGCGGCCTCTGGGGACTCTACATCGCGGGCAAGCCGATGGATGAGCTGTCGTTGCTCGGCGCGATCTTGCTTGTCGGAATCGTCGTCAACAACGGCATCGTGTTAGTCGATCGCGCGCAGCAGTGGCGGCGCGCGGGCCTGCCCCTGCGCGCGGCGATTCGCGCGGCTGGGCGCGACCGCGTCCGGCCTGTTGTGATGACGGCACTGACGACGATCGCGGGCCTTTTGCCCATGGCGGTGATCAAGGGCGCGCAGGACGAAATCCAATATGACACGCTGGCCACCGCGGTCATTGGCGGCCTCGTCGTTTCGACCGTCGTCACACTCGTGTTCGTCCCGGTTCTATTCTCGCTGTTTGTCGATTTGAATCGCATCACGCGCCGCGCACGCCGCCGCGTTGCCAACATCTGGCAAGAGCACATCTACACGCTGTTTCGATAGCCATTCGTGGTGACGGCTCCGGGGCGGGTTATGATCGTCCCCCCACCTCATGCCGGAACTTGTCGGACACTTTACTGCAGATCGCGTGCGCGTCGGCATCGTCGTTGCGCGCTGGATCGCCGTCATCACGGAGCGCCTCGAAGCGGGCGCCATCGACGCGTTGGCGCGGCACGGTGTTACGTCGGACCGCATCGTGATTGCGCGTGTGCCGGGCGCGTTCGAAATCGGTTCGATTGCGCGCGCGCTTTTGGACCACGATCGCGTGGACGGCGTCATCGGCATCGGGTGCGTCATCCGCGGGGAGACAGCGCACTACGACTACATCTGCGACGCGGCCATCGGTAGCCTCGCCGCCATCGGTCGGGAGACCGGCCGACCCGTGACCTGCGGTGTGCTGACGACCGACAATCTTGACCAAGCGATGCATCGCGCGGGCGGCAAAGTGGGCAACAAGGGATTCGAAGCGGCGCAGGCGCTCCTTGAGTGCTTCGACCTCACCCGGAAGATTGCACAGCCGTGAGAAAACGCACGCGTGCCCGCGAGATTGCGCTCCAGATGCTCTATCAGGCGGACGCGCGCGGCGACGAGGTGCTCGGTCAGGTCGAGGAGTTCTTGGCGCGCGAGGCGGGCGGCGACGACGAGGTGGTCCGATTCGCACGCCTGATCGTCACCGGCACGATCGACGAGAAAGAGCAGATCGACGACATCATCACGAACGCCGCGCAAAACTGGCGACTCAGCCGGATGGCGTTGGTGGACCGCAACATCATGCGCATCGCCGTGTTCGAGATGATTCACGTCGAAGACATCCCGGCGAAGGTTTCGATCAACGAGGCCATTGAAATGGGAAAGCGATTCTCGACGCAGCAGTCGGGATCGTTCATCAACGGGATCCTGGATCGTATCCGCCGCGAACACGACCTGTAAGAGGGATTGATGGGACTGCTCGACCGCTTCAAGAAAGCGCTCAAAAAAACTCGCGAGGCCGTCACCGGCAGCCTCTTCAGCGTCTTTCGCGGCTCTCTCGACGAAGACAAGATCGAGGAGATCGAAGACGCGCTTCTCAGCTCTGATGTCGGCGTGAAGACGACGGAAGCGCTCATCGAGGCGCTGCGGACGGCGTGGAAGCGCCGCGAGCTAAAAGATGCGGCGGAAGCGCGCCCGTTTCTTATGAAGCAGCTCCAGCAGCGGTTGGCGAGCGTCGGCTCCGAGCTGCGCTGGGCCGCCGAGAAGCCGACCGTCATCTTGGTTGTCGGCGTCAACGGCTCGGGTAAGACGACATCGATCGCGAAGCTTACGCAGCACCTCCACGACCAGGGCAAAAAAGTCGTTTTGGGTGCGGGCGACACGTTTCGCGCGGCCGCCGTCGAACAACTTTCGATTTGGAGCAAGCGAATCGGTGTGGAGATCGTCAAACAAGCGCAGGGTGCGGATCCAGCGGCCGTCGCGTACGACGCGGCGGACGCAGCGGTCTCGCGCAACGCGGATGTATTGATCATCGACACGGCGGGACGTCTTCACACGCAAGAAAACCTCATGCGCGAGCTCGAAAAAATCCGGCGCGTTATCGGCAAGCGCATTCCCGGTGCGCCGCACGAAACCTTGCTTGTGTTGGACGCGACCACCGGCCAAAACGCGTTGCAACAAGCACGCCTGTTTCATCAGTCCGCCCCGGTATCTGGGATCTTTTTGAGCAAGCTCGACGGGACGGCGCGCGGCGGCGTGGTCTTGTCGATTCAGGACGAGATGGATCTACCCGTCAAGTTCATCGGCCTCGGGGAACAGCCGACCGACATCGAGCCGTTCGATGCCGCATCGTTCGTCGAGGCACTCTTTTCTTGATCCGCTGGGCGGCGTTGCTTCTTCCGTTGGTCGCCCTGGGAGTCTACGACTCCGGCGCGGTCGACTACTTCGCCGTCAAGCAACTCGCGGTTGTTTCCCTGGCCTTCGTCATCGTCTTGGCGGCGCTCCGCACGCCCCGCCTCGCCTTCCCGCTTCCGCTCGCAATCGCGTTGATGGCGGTGCTCGCCGCGCGCGGACTCGAATTGGTCCGCGCTCCCCACAGCGCGACGGCGTTGCGGGCGGTCTCCGTCTGGGTCGCCTTGTTTGCGGTGTTTTTGACCGTCACCGCGACCACGAGCCGACGGTTTTGGCGCCGCCGGCTGCCGGTCGTCTACGGCGCGGCGGGTCTCCTCCTTACCGTCGTGGTCGTGCTCCAGGCGACCGGCGCGATCCCGGCGCGCCAAGCGCATGCGACGTTTGCCAACCGTAACTTCGCGGCGGCGGGGCTGGCCATGCTCGCGCCGTTCGCGTTCACGTGGCGCTTGTGGGCCGGGTTCATCGTGGTCGGCGGTGTGGTCGCCACGGGGAGTCGCGGCGGCATGCTCGCGGCGGCGTGCGCGGTCGTCTTGTGGTTTGCGTGGCGCCATCCGCGACGCGCCATCGCGTTGGGGATCTTGCCGGTGATCGTGTTGGTCGCCGGCTTGGCGTGGGGCGAAACCAACACCGTGACCGTGCGCCGCCACTGGTACGCAGCGGCGTGGTCGATGGGAGCGCAACAACCGCTGCTCGGGCACGGCGCAGACGGGTTTGTGCGCGAGTATCCGCCGCGCCGGCCTCTTGAGGAGTATCAGATCTCGGGCGGCCGCCGCGTGCATGCGGTGCACAACGACTACTTAGAGCGCTTTGCGGACGGCGGCGCGCTGGGGTTGCTCAGCTACCTCGCATGGCTCGCGTTGGGCCTCTACAGCGCACGGCGGTGGCGACCCGCGGCGTGTTCGTTACTCGCTTTTGCGGTCGCCGGTCTCGCGGACCTTCCCGTCCACGACCCATCGCTCTTAGCGCTCGCCATCATGCCGATGGCCGCCACCGCGTCGCGTGGGCCGCGCCGCCGCGGGGCGCCCCTCGCGTTGGCCGTGGCGCTCGTGGCACTCGCCGCACTCACACCGGTGCTTTGGTGGCACGTGCGCGCGGATCGGGCGTGGGGTCGCGTCCTCGACGGCACCGGCAACGTGGACGACGTCCTCGCATTCGAGCCGCGTCATCTCGATGCGTTGTTGATCCGTGGCTCGCAGCGCGACCTGGAGCAGATTCTCACGATGCGCCCCCACCACGCCGCCGCCCGGCGCGCTCTCGCTCAGTTCTTACCGAGTGACGAGCGCCCCGACCATTGGCGGCGCATTCTTCTTCATCACGACCCTCACGATGTGGAGACGCGCGTGGCGCTGGCCCGTCACGTCATGAAAGACGATCGCATTCAGGCCGTGTCGCTCTTGGACGAAGCGGTCCGCGCGAACCCACGCGCCTGGCGGCCGCATCTCTTGCGCGCCGAGGTGGCGCGTCGCGCGCGACGCTTCGACGAAGCGGACCGCCACCTGCGCCTTGCGGAGGAGCGCCATCGCGGGAGTCATCCCGTGCTCGCCCGCGAACGCCTCGACCTCGAGATCGACTCGATGCGCGACAACGAAATCGACCAACGGTTGGTTCTCTACGCGGTGCGACGACTCAAAGTCGGCTACACGATCTCGCGCATCGAAGACGCTCTTGAACGCGCGCGCGCCGCCGACGCCACCGTGCCCGCCCCGGACATGGAGCGTGCACCAAGCGAAACGGCGGCCCAGTTCATGGCCCGCGTCGAGACGGCGATGGGCGCCAAGCGCCGCGAGATGCGCGCGCGGTCGCGCATCCATTACTTAGAAGCCTTGGTGATCGCGGAAGCGCTGACCGCGTTTCGCCCCTCGGTGCGATCGTACCGACTTCGCGGGCAGGCGGCACGCGGCCTCGGCGAGCTGGAACGCGCCCGGCAAATGGAGTCGCTTGCGCTGTTTCTTGAAACGTTGGAAGCGCTGCGTGCGGGCCGCGAAACGCGCGCGCGCTTTCGCTGGCAGCGCGCCATCGCCGCTCACCCGCAACTGCCCGGTGAACGCGCCGTAAAAGAGACGCTCGGCCAATTTGTCGCGCAGTTCCCCCAATGCTACGACGCGGCACAACGAGTCTTTTACGCGCACGACGATTTGCGCGCGGCGTTTACGCGGTAGCCATCGTTCGCTCCCGCGGTGCGATCCTTTAACTCGCTCCAAGCGGGGACGCGGGTACGATTCCGCCATGTCGTTCAAGGCGCTGCCTGGTTTTCGTGATTTCTTCCCGGCCGAGATGGCGGTGCGCCGCCACATCGAAGCGGCGTGGCACGCTGCGGCCCAAGCGGCGGGGTTTCAAGAGATCGACGGGCCGCCGCTCGAGTCGACGGATCTCTTCAAAGCGAAGTCCGGCGAAGCCATCGTCGATGAACTCTACGCGTTCCAGGACAAGGGCGGACGCGACGTTTCGCTGCGCGCCGAGTTCACACCGACGTTGGCGCGGATGGCCGGTGCGAAAGCCAACGCCTTGCCCAAGCCGGTGAAGTGGTACTCGGTTCCGCAACTGTTTCGCTACCAGCGGCAACAGCGTGGCCGCCTGCGCGAACACATCCAGTGGAATGTGGACATCTTGGGATCAAGCGAGCCCGGGGCGGACGCTGAAATCGTGAGCGTCGGACTCAATGCGCTCAACCGGTTGGGCCTTGGCAAAGACGATGTATATGTCCGCGTCAGCCATCGGGCGCCGATCGAGCGCCGCGTAACCGAGCTCGGTTTCAAGGGCGCGGCCGCGCAAAACGTGTTGCGCCTCGTCGACAAGGAAGCTTGGGACAAACTCGAAGAGCTCGGCGTCAAGCGCGACCAGTGGCTGTCTGTGGACGCGCTGCGCGGTGAACTCACACCGTTCCTCGCCGCGTGTCGCGACTACGGCATCGAAGACTACATCGAACCCGATCCGACGATCGTGCGCGGGCTTGCGTACTACACCGGCGTCGTGTTCGAAATCTTCGACCGCCAAAAATCGATGCGTGCGATCGCGGGCGGCGGACGGTACGACGGACTCGTCAGCAAGCTCATGGATACCGATCTGCCCGCGCTCGGACTCGGCATGGGTGACGTGGTCCTCGCCGACTTACTCCAAGAACGCGGCTTGCTTCCCGCAACGCCGCCGCGTTTGGATGCGTTTGTCGTGTCGATCGGCAACGATCTGCAAACCGCCGCGCGCCGCGTTGTCGTGCACTTGCGCGCCCAGGGGCTAGCTGCGGAAACGCCGTACACGCCGGTGAAACTCGGCAAAGCGTTCAAGCTCGCCGAGGCGGCCGGCGCGCGCCGGATCGTGCTCGTCGGCCCCGAAGAGTGGGTCAAGGGCGAAGTGCGCGTCAAAGAACTCGCGACCGGCGAAGAAACCAACGTCGCCTGGGAAGAACTTACGTAGCGCCGACTACGCGTTGCTCTTGCCGGAGTCCTTGGCGCCGGCTCCATCATTCTTGGCAGCGTCATCCTTGGCGGCGTCATCCTGGTCCGCGTCATCCGGCGCGGCGTCGTCCGGCATCGCGTTCTCTTCGGGCGAAGGCGGCGGCCATCCGCTCCGAAGGTGTAGATCGCGCTGCGGGAAGGGGATCTCGATACCTTCGCGCGCGAACGCGTCGAAGATCTCAAACATCAGCTCGCTGCTGATCTTTTGCCGCATCGGCGGGTCCAGGATCCACACCAACATCTCGAAGTTCAGCGAGCTGTCGCCGAACTCGCGAAACCAAACTTCGGGCTCGGGCCACTTGAGGACCTTGGAGTGGTTCTTGGCGACCTCGAGAAGAATCGACTCGACCTTGCGCGTGTCGCTCGCGTACGAAACGCCCATGGTGACATGGATGCGAATCTTCGGGTCTTTGTGGCGGAAGTTCGTGACGGTTTGCGCGATAAACTCGCGGTTCGGTACGAGCAGGTACACGTTGTCGCGGGTCAAAACGGTGGTCGCACGGATGTTGATCTGCTTGACGATGCCCTCTTTGTCGCCGACCTGAATCAGATCGCCAACCTTGAGCGGCCGTTCGAACAGCAAAATCAAACCGCTGACGAAATTCGAGACGATCTCTTGGAGACCGAAACCGATTCCGACGCTGAGCGCCGCGAAGATGTATCCGATGTTGGAGAGGTCAAAGACCTGCTTAACGCCGAGATAGAACCCGGCGAACACGAGCAGGTACCCCACCAGCGTCGTGATCGTGTACTGCACGCCGCGGTCGAGGCGCGTGCGATCAAGGACGAGCTCTTGAAGCACGTTTTTGGCGTGGTGCGTCCCGACCAGGAACAACGTCAAGTAGAACAGGCCGAGGATCACGCTCCACCACGTCACCGACGTGAGCGGCACGGACGCGCTCAGCCAAGACCGGAGCTCGACCATCTCGCTGCCGCTTACGCGCAAAAATAGGGACAGCGCGAGCAGGAGGAACGCAATGCGCCACACGAAGAGGAGCGCACCTTCCGCAGCGGCGCGTTTTTCGTTTTTCTCCGTCTTGTAGACGGCGCGCATCGTGACTTCGATCAGGTACACGACGAACCGATACACCAGGCTTCCGCCGACCAAAACGACGAGCGCCGCAACGGAGTACCGGGTAAGCAATCCGGCGAGGATGTCGAACCGCAACGCATCGAACACCAAGATCGCCGGAACGAGGATCAGCGCGAGCGGACGGATGTAGCGAACGACGAACTCGAGGAGGCGCGCCGCGCTGGAATCGTCCGACGGCAAAATGCCCTGGAACAGCGAACGGCGCAACAACGTCGTTAGCACAATCGCAGCCACCACCGCCTCGTAGACGAGCCAGCCGAGTTCGATCATGCCGCGGTTCGAGTACCCGAATAGTTCCACGGCATAAAGCGACGGGACGACGATGACTGAAATGAGCAAGAGCATCCGGACGCCGAGGCCGAGACGGCGTCGCACGTGCGGTTCGAGCTTGACGATCGGTTCCGTGGCCGGCGGGCGGACCAGGAACAGCTCCTGGTAGAGGTTGCGCGCTAACCAGTACCCGCCGAGGGTGTACGCAAGAATTCGCAGCCACGCGCGGACGCGCGCCGGAATGTCGGGGAGCAATTCCGCGACCAAGAGCGGCGCCAAAAACAACACGCTCCCGATCGCGAGCGCGCGCAAAATGCGTGCGACCACGGGCAGGAAGGGGTTGGGCGCAGCGTCCGCGCGCCGCCCGACCCAACGACTGGCCAGCAAGAACACGCCGAACACCGCGAGGAGAGCAGCGGCGAGGCGAAGGAACGCGCCGATGCTCATGCGCCCGGCGGCGTAAGCGCCGATCGAGCGGCCCGTCTCGGCGAGCCATCCCGGTAGATGTCGGATGTCGCGCCAGCCGCGCGAAAACGACTCTTCCGTGATCTCGCTGCGTCCGCGCAGGAACAGATTTTCGCGCCGCAGCAGGAACAACGTCTTGCGCCGGACGGTGTTCAGATGCTCCTCGGCGTCTTTTAGGTCCACGAGCGCGCGCGCGACCGTGGCGGCCTGGTTGCGCCGGTTCGTCAGGAGTTCGCGGCGCCGCGTCTCCAGGGCGGCCCAATCGCGAGCCGGGTTGCTCTCGCGCAGGGTCGCCATTTCGCGCGACAGATCGACGAGCCAGCGCGCGGAATCATCCCGAACCGATTCCGCGTCGTCGCGGCGGCGCTGCAGTTCGTCGAGCCGGCGCAACGTCTGCGTGCGCGCGGTCTGATCTTCGAGTTCACGAATCTCTTGGAGGACTTTGTCCTCGGTGGGTACAGCCGTGCCGCCGTCTCGGTACGCTTCGGTGAGTTCGCCGTACCGCTGGTTGGCCACTTCGAGCCGCTTGGCTTTGACGTCGGCCTCGGCCTTGCGCTCATTCGTCCGAGCCGCCCACTTCTCGACTTCGGCGGCGAGCTCTTCGTTGCGCTTGGTCTCCTTTTGCCAGACGTCACCGTCCTGCGCGAACGCGGTCGCGCACAACAACAACGCGATGACCGACCAACGGAGCTTCATGGCGTCACAGCATACAGGTCGCCCGCTCCATGGCGACGGGAATGGCTCCAAACCTTTACAACGCCGTCGCGTATCCGGCCGTTTCCAACTCGTCGATCACGCACCGGTATTCGGCTTCGAGCGAATCCAGGAGGTCGCCTTCGCGCAGCGGCAACACGTCCCACGTGTACGTCTCGATCTCCAGGCAGTTCGTCGCCTCGGTGGCGAGTAGGTGGCGCGTGCTCGCCAGCATGTCGGCCCGCGTCGTCGCGACGCCGGCGACCTCGTCCTTGTGAATCGGCACGTGGAAATGGCACCGCACGCGGCCTTCGAGCTCCCCCGTCCCGAGATCGTGGAGCGCGCGACCGTCCTCCGCGACGACCTGGTGCAGGTAGCGCTCCTCGGCAAACGGCGCGAGGGCGGCGGTGCCGTCTGCCTCCAGCGCCGAACTCAACTGCGCTTTCGCGATCGGGATGCCCGCGTCGCGATAGAGGTCGATCGCTTCCGCGCCGTCCTCCCAACGCACGGCATGATGACAGGTGTCGAAACACACGCCCAAGTACGTGCGCACCAACTCCTCCGCCCCCCGCCCGTATTTCGCGCGCGCGGCGGGCATGAGGTGGTTGCGCCAGTAGTCCACGGTCTCACGCGCCGTCTCGAGCAAGCAAAACGGCTCCGGTTCGAGAGCGAGCATGGGCCGGACAACCGACTTGCGATCCACGCCCTGGTACGCGGTGATCATGTCGAGCACACGGTTCGTGACCGCGTTGAGTGACGGCGCCCACTCCTTGTAACTCAGCGGGACGGTCGACACCGAAACCTTCGTGCCCTTCTTGTTCACCGCGGCCAACGCCACCGCGGCCCGCAGGCTATACACCGCGCGCGATGCGTGCGACCAGTCCGGTCGATAGACCTCTTCCTTGACGCGCGCCGCATGAAAGTCGCCGAAGGGAAATGCGTTTACAGTGATCGCGATCAGCTGCTCGCTCTGCAGCGCGACCTGAAGCTCCTCGATGCGCGCGACCGCTTCTTCGGCGGCGCGATTCGCGAGGCGGAGGCCGACGGCGAAGCGCCCTTCGACACCCAGCCGCCGCTTGAGCGGCACAACGGTCTCGGAAAGATCGCGCAAGACGTCATCGAGCCCTTCGCCCGGATGAACGTTCATCGAATAACAGAGTGAGACTTCGTGCTCGCCGCGACGCCAAAACATAGCTTGAATCCTACGCGAGTCAGCAAACCTCAGAAATTCGAAGAAAGGGACGCGCGCGCCGATCCGACCGTCGCCGATAACGGATCCGCCATCACGTCGAAGTCCCAGGCGCGCGTGGGAAGAGTTCTCGATGCCGCAACACGGCAGCCCGTGGTGGGCGCCCGCATTTTAGCGTTTTCGTACGCTGACGGTTCGAACGGGCGCGCGACCGCGCACGGCCAGGTGAGACTTGTCGGTCGCAACGGGCGGGTCGCGCTCACGCTGAGACTGGCGCGGTCCGGCGCCGTCAGAATCGTCGAGGTCATCGACGGCGGATCCGCTAAGCCTGCCGGGCTTCGTGTGAACGATGTGATTACGCACTACGGAACGACGCGAGTGGAGCACGTCCCCGCTTTGATCGCCGCGAAGGGGCGTGCGGCCATAGACACGACCGTGTCGGTCGTCCGCGAAGGCAAGTCGGTCACGATTCGTGTCCCCGCCGGGCGCCTCGGGATTCGTCTCGAGAACGCGGCGCAGCCGGACTAGATCCGCTTCCCCTAAGAACAGAGAAAGAGCCGGTGGGCGCAGGGCCCACCGACTCAATCGGATCGTGTAAAGGTTTGTTTAGCTCTCGTTGAGTGCCGCGGCGATCAAGCAGCCACGGGTTACCGACGAGAGGGCGTCTTCGGCGCGACGGACACCCGCCACTTGCAGCGGGAAGTCAATCTTTTGGAGCTCCTCGGCGAAGACCTCAACGAAGCCGCCGACCAAGCTCGTACCACCGGCCACAACGACCTCGACGGGCTCCGTGAACTGCGGAACATCGCGGGCCAACTGGAAGCGCTGCTTCAAGTTCTGCAACACGTAGCTGATGAGGTTGCGGTAGTAAAGCACCACAGCTTCCTCTTCACGGTTGCGCGGCGCCATCAAGTTGACGTCGCCTTCTTTGATCGCCGTCGCACGGGTGCGGGAAATTCCCATCACCTTGGAGACGTGCTGATCAATCCAGTCGCCACCACGGGCCACCGAGAATTTCACCGCCGGAATCGTCTTGTAGGCGACACAGACGTTGAACATGCCGCCACCGCAGGAGACACCGATACCGGTGAAGCCCTGGTCGGCGAGCTCGCTGTACACAACAGCGTGCGCCTCGTTCATGGAATGCGGCGTGAAGCCGAGCTTCTTCAGGATGCCCGACACGATACCTTCGTGGTAAACCGTGTCGTTCTCCTTGTCGATCGACGGCGCCGGAATGCAGAAGTACACCGGCTCTCCGGCGACCTTCGGCGCGCCGAGGAGACGCTCAACGATGAATTTCATCATCGGGATCGCGTCTTGCTCCTGCGGCGACAGGAATCCGTCGGACATCGGACGGCGAACCTCTTTGCCGAACATGTTCGCGAGGTTGAACGATGCATCGCCAAGGACATACAGATGGTCCCTGAACGACACGAAAGGTACGTTCAATTTAGTGAGCATGTCACGGTTCCCGGCGAACTCCGCCGGAATCTCGAGAAACGCATTACGCTCACGCTTGACGACGATTTCGCCGTCCTCTTGCGTAGCGCTCAGAAGGTTGGCGGTACCGACGTCGAGTCCACGGCCAAGCTGCACGTTCGTGTTCGTCGGTGTGCTTGTCGTGGGCGTCGCGACCGGTGCCGAGGCTTGCTGCTGCGCTTGCTGAACTGCTTGCGCCTGCTGCGTTGCGTCGGCCTGCCCGTCGGTTGCCTTGGGTGCATCGAATCGAATGGTTGTCATATCTCCGGACATCGCTTTTCGTTCTCCCCGGGCCACCCGCACGGGGCATCCCGAATCAATCGACCTCCTATCGACCTGTTTAGGGTCGGGGCTCAATTTCTATCTACTCGTTTTCCTCGCCCTTACGGACCGCCTTGAGACGTTCCATACTGGCGCTGACCTTTTTCTTAGCTGATTTGGACACTTCTTCGTTCTCGGCGCTCGACCCGTGGTGCTCCGCCTTCGCCGCAGTCGTCTGCGTGTCGGCGAGCGCCGGATCGTCGTCGAGGGCACCATCGAGCACGTCGGCCACCGCATCCGCGGGGTCCGGTTCGTCGTGCGTGATCTTTTGACCCGAGCGCAGGGCGCGAAGGGCCTCGAGGCTGCCACCGATGTTGCTCTTCGTCTTCGTCTCTTCGATCTCGAGCTCATCCATGTTGGAGCTCATGACGTCGGCGCCGTAGTCGAACAACTTGCCGACCAGCACGTCCGTCGCCTCGACCACCACGTCGATCGGTTTCGCCGTGGCGAGTTCCATCGTCTTGGTGATCTTGTCGAGAGTCGAGTCCAGCGAAGCGTTGATCTTGTCTTCGAAATCGACCGCATTGGCCGATTCACGCTCGCTCATCCGATCGACGAGGCTTTCGAGTGTCTCGGCGTTGACCGACCCACTCTTCTCCTCGATGTTTTGCAGGTAACCCTGCATGTCGGCGAGCTGGTCGCGTAGCTGTGCCACCGCGTCGCTCTCACCGGCACGCTCACGAAGCTGAGCGAGTTCCGCGCGCAATGCGTCGCGTTCTTCACCCATCCGCGTGAGCTCTTTGTCGTAGTTTTCGCAGGTTACGCGTGCGCCTTCGAGTTTGACCTCGAGCGCCTTGGCCGCTTCAAAGACCGTCGCGGCCTTCTCGTCGGCCTGGCTGCGCGCGGCGTCCGCTTGCTCGCGAGCGTTCTCGCTCTTTTCGAGCTTGGACTTGTACTCACTCTTGGCTTCGCTCTCATCGCTAAGGCGCTGCTCAAGCGTCGTAATGCGCTCCTGGTTGCTCTGGAGAGCAGCTTCCTGCTTCCCGGCGAGCGAACCGCGCTCACCCTCAACTCGTGCGATCAGATCACGCTGTTCGCGATTGATCTCTTCGATGCGCTCGCGGTGTTCCGCCTTCAAACGCTCTTCACGCTCTTCGCCGCGTGAACGCGTGTCTTCGACCATCTGCATGAGACGTTCGTTTTCGGTCGAGAGCTTGGCGGCGCGATCGGCTTCCGCCTTCCACCCCTTGCCCTCTTCCACGAAGCGCTGCAGACGCTCGTTCTCCACTTTGAGCATCGAAGCGGCTTCCGCTGCGGTGCGCCAGTGCGAGAGTTCCTTGGTGGCCTCGTCGTACTTCCCGCGGTATTCTTCGGCGAGCGACTTGTGCTCGTTGATGACCTTGTCCTGTTCGGACTGCATCTTCATGACGCGGTCGAACTGATCCTTGGTCTCGCCGACGATCCGTTCGCGTTCACCGGCACTGAGTTCGCCAACCTCGCGGTCGACGATGTCGCTCACAATCGCCTTAATGATCTGTAAGACCTTCTGGCTGGAGACCACACGCACGTGCCGCTTGCCGGAAGCCTGGAGCTGCTCAATCGAGCGGCGCTCGGTGTTGGCTTCAATCGCGGACTTGAGAGATTCAAGGGCCTGCCGTCGCATGTCTCCATGTCGGACAATTTGGCCCCCGGACTGATGCGGGAAATTTCGCCGCCCCTGTCCAAAACGAGACTATGGGGCTCGGCAACGCCGGATCCGCTCGGAATCCGGAAGTCGCCCGAGCAAGAACCGTATTCTGTACGAGCGGATCTCAATCCGAGCCACCCGGGAACGGTGAGCGCGAACGGCTATGCCTGCGTCAGATTCATCGCGCGCTAGTTTCCGCCGGCGACAATCCACACGCGACCGGTCTTGGGGCCCTGGAATTCGCTCCACGCGGCGGTGAGCAAAAAGTCCGTCTTGCCGTCGCCGTCGACGGCGCCGATCCCGCATGCGTCGAAGCCCAGCGTGTCGTTGACTTGCTTCGACGTATAGGTCGTCAACACGGTTCCGTCCTTGCCAGAAAAGACCGTGCATCGGCCTCCTGACTTGGCGACTTCGCTGTATCGCCACGCGCCGATCACGAGGTCGTCGCAGCCGTCGCCATTTACGTCGCCCGCCCATGACGGCGAGGTGCCGAACCCCTCGCCCGCCTTCGTTCCGGTCAACACGCGCATGCGCTTTCCTGTCTTGCCGGAGTGGAGGAACACGCGGCCGGTCGCCGGACCGTTGGCGTGGTTGCCGAAATCCGATGCGTAGACGTCGGGCGTGCCGTCGCCATCCACATCCCCCACGATCGACACGAAGTACTGGCCGAGATGGCGCGACGTCTTGTCCGGATCGATTGTGAAAAACGGAACCGCTTGGGCGCCATCCAGTTTGTACACGTGCGCGCGTCCCTGCTTCGCTTCGCTCATCGCACCGATCACAAGCAAGCCCTTGCCGCTTGAAGTTACGGCATCGGCGGCACTCCCAAACTGCGCTCCGGCCGACGGCCCGTCCAGCACAAACAGCGACTTGCCGGTCTTGCCGCTGAACGCGTACGCGCGCCCCGCACCCTTGCCGTTCGCGTTGCTGTTCCATGCACCGATCAACACGTCGGGACAACCGTCGCCATCGAGATCCCCGAGGCCGCAGACTTTGATCCCGAAGCCGTCGCGGGGTTCGTCGGAGCGAAACGTCTGCAGCGTCGCGCCGCCGCGCCCAGAAAACACGAGTGCCGTGCCGGTGCCCGGCGCGCCCGCGAGCACATCCGGCGTTCCGTCCCCGTCGATGTCGCCGACCGACGACAGACTCGTTCCCAACCCCGCGCCCGGAATGCCGTCGCGCGTGAAGAGAAGCTTGCCCGTTTTGCTGGAGTACACGTAGACGCGACCCGCGCCGGGACCGCGCAACGCTTTGGTCGGCGCCGACGTGGCAAAGTCCGTGACGCCGTCGCCATCAAGATCGCCCATCGGCCGCGCCACCCAACCGAATTGATCGTTCGCCGCTTCGCCGTGCAGCTCATGCAGCACACGGACCTTCTCGACAAATGCGTCGGCACCTTTCAAGAACACGGGAATCAAAGCCTTGAACCGGGCGTGGTTCCGCACGCTCACGAGATCCTTGTCGGTCTTGAGCAATCCCCAATCCTTGAAGCCGGCCGACACCGCTTGCTCCAATTGCTTCAGCGCCGCATCGGATTCGCCGCGCCGTGCATGAATGCACGCGGAGTTGTAACGCGCCACCGGGGCGAGCCGCGGATTCGCGAACGCGCGTTGGTACGCCGCTAGAGCTTTGTCGAACTTGTCTTGATTGTGCTGCGCAAACGCGAGCAAGTACCAAGCCCCTGCGTGCTGGGGATACTTAACGACGAGCGGCGCGAGCGCGGCTTCCGCTTCGCTGAATTTTTTTTGGGCGAGAAGACTCTGCCCCTGCTGCAACTCCGCTTGCTGCGCGGAAGCTACGACGGCGAAGAGGACGATCGCAAGTGTGCGGGAAGCCATACCTTAACGATGCCACGCCCCCGCCGATCGTGACGAACAGGTCTTCGCCGAACCTTCGATTCCAGGATTGTCGGGCAACCAAGATCTAGATCAGCGCGTCAAGCCGCCGGAACGCATTGTTCCAACCCGCCGTCGCGGCGGCTTTCGCGGCGGCTGGTATTCCGCTGTGGGTCAACACGACCTCGGTCCCGTTGCCACGTTTCGCGAACGCGACGTTGATGCGAGTCTTTGGAGCCGGCTCGGGTGCGCCCTCGATGCGCCACTGCAACGTATAGATAAGCCGTCGCGACGGCTCGTACTCGACGAACGCGGCGCTCATCTGCGCCTCGTCTCCATTGTCGAGACGCAGCGTGCATTCGAATCCGCCTCCGCGCCCGGCTTCGCTCGTAACGGAAACGGACACGGCGTGCTCCGTTCCCGGCATCCACGCCCCGATCAGGTTTGGATCCGTCCACCCACGGAACACGCGCGCGGCTCCAGCCTGAAACTGAAATCGAACGGTCACGCGGCCCGTCGCCGGTTTTTTTCCCTGCTTCGCCATGGTCCGCGCGACCTCACGGTTCACGAATCACGAATTCGCACCGATCGACTTCGTCGCACGCGTTGCGCGCCGTCACGACAACACGGGTCGCCCCTTTCGACGAATCGTCTTGCTTTCGCACTCTCACATCTGAAAACGTCGCCGTCCCCGACGCCTGAGCGCAGTGCATCCGCGCCTCCGCGTTGCCGGATAGCTCAATCTCCACAATCGTCGGCGCCCTGGTGTTGATGACCTCCCAAGTGACGGTGTACTCATCAACTTTGCCGATGCGGTCAGGGCCCTGCTGCTGGCGCGAAACCACCTTGTGTTCGCCATCACTGTCGGAGCTCGACGCCGCCGGGTTCGGCGGCACGGCACCGATCGACGAGCTGTCCGCGCCCACGCTGGCATCAATCGTTAAGTCTAGATCCACGGCGTCCCGCAGCGCGGTCAGCGTGGACCGGCTACCACCGTGGGCCAACACACGAAACTCGCAGCAACTGACGTCGCGCTCGCGCGGTCGCTCGTGCTCGACCTTTTTCGACTTCTGCTTGCCCTTTTTTTTCGCTTTCTTCGCCACCGTGAGCCCTCCTTCCGCACACCCCTAAAAATGCCAAGTCACGAACACGGATCCGACCTCGTATTCCACGCCGAAAAAAAACGGGAAACCCGATTCAATCCGTGTACGAAACAAAGGGTTCTCGTAAAACCCGCGCGGCCGGGGAAATCCATCCACTTGATCGTTTAATGCCCGTAGACGGCGCCGTCGTTTGCGAAGCGCTCGACGCCGGGCCGTGCCCCGATTGATCAGATGGCGTCCGGTGACGCGCATGTCGAAGCGGGTGGTCACCAACCCTTGGCCGTACATCGCCCGGACCGATTCGATATCACCGCCGCTGAGCACCTGCGCACCGCCGAGCGTCGCGCAACCACCGGGCGCCACCGCAAACGTGCCGGCGAAGTTCGTGCCGGCATCGTAGTGCATCAGCGAGTTGCAGTCGTACACACCGACTTCACCCGCGAAACCGACCGGCAGCGTGAGCGGATCGACGATGTTCGCGTTGTCGGGATCGGTGACGTTGGTGACAACGATCCATGTGTCGCGATCGGGGCGCTGATGTTCGTGCAACAGGCCCACGGCGTGTCCGATCTCGTGCGCGATGCTGATCCGATTGAACAACCCCGAAGCAAGGTCGCAGCGAATGTTTTGCGAGCCACCCTGGTGCCCGATTTCCGAGGCGCACGCTTGGTTGTGGCCGATGAACCGAACCAAGTCGGGTTCGTTCGTATGCGGCACCAACGTGACACCCGTTTGCGCCGACACGTTATTCCAAATCTGGATGCCGGCGTTGATGGTCGCCTGCTGCGCAAGCGTAAACGCGGCGTCGATTTCGAACGGAACCACGCCGTTCGGCCATCCTCCGGTGCTAATGAATCCCATAGCGCACCTCCCCAGCCGTCCCGCGCATCCTAACAGTTTCATAGTCCCGTGGTGTTGACAAACGATCCGGCGGTTCGACTTCGATGGAGTCTTTGCGCATCGAGGCGCGCTCGCCGCACGAGAACGTGCATGCCGCTTCGATACTTTACGATGCGAGCGATGGCGCGCGACGATGGAGACATCAACGATTGTTACCTTCGTGCTTGCCGCGACGGTTCGCGCGCCGCACGGACACGGGCGATGAACTCCGTGCCGTCCGTTGCGCTGCGCCACGCCCGTCTTTCCGAGAGAGACGCGAGTCCGTTCGAGCGCCTGCGCGATTTCGCCCGCTCGGTCCGCGCGACAAGCGCGAGAGGCGGCGAGAGGCGCGAGAGGGGGCGCGTCTACCTCGCGGAGCAGGAATTGCTCGACCGCGCCGTTGTCACCCTCGCGCCACCAACGCGCTACCGAGTCTACCCATCGCGGCGGATCCCGAGGCGCAGAGCTGCCGAATCCCGCCGAATGACGTCGATGCCTCCGATGAACGCGCTGGAACGCCCTTTGCTCAACACCGCTCGTGACGGCTTGTGATCGAGCGAAAGCGATCGAGGGAAGGTTCCATTGCGCAAACTAGTCTTTTGTCTTCTGGTATTCGTTATCGTCGCGCCGACGCCGGCCGCATGGAGCATCTGCAACATGCCGCCGCCCGCGGATGATCCCGAAGACCCGCTCCCCGAACCGATTCCGCTTCCCCCGCCGCCGCCGGACCCCGGCGTCCCGAGCGGCGACCCGGGCCAGGGCCCCCCGGCGACGCCTACGCCCACACCTTCGACACCGGGCAACCCGCGCACAGGCGCGCGGACCGGCCCACGTTCCGGCGGCGTCAGCTACGCCGACTCGTGGCGGCTTTGGTGGGAACTCAACCGCGAGTACATGCTCGGTCTGCGCGGCACCATTGCCAGCAAGGACGTCTTGTCGGGCGGTTCGTCGGAGGCCGAAACGCGCGCGCGAGCTGAGGTTCGATCCAAAGTCGCAACCGCGCTGCGCGCCGTCGCAGGAAGCGCAACGGATCGTCGCGTGCGTGCCGCCGCGCTTCGCGCACTCGGCCGTGCAGGAAATGAGCGCGACGTCGCATTGTTTCTACGTGTGCTCCGCCACCCGCAACAACCCACCAAGGTGTACGAAGCCGCGGCGATCGGACTCGGTTCGCTCGCGCGCGTCGACAATTCTGCGCTCCGCGGCGAAGTCCAAGAGTTCTTCGAGCGTCTTCTCCACGACAAGGTTCGGATGCCGTCGCACAGCCGCCGTCTCGCGATCCTTGCGGTCAGCTTGCGTGGCCGCGATGATCGCATGATCGGCAGGCTGCTGGCGGCGCGGCTCGCCACGAAGCTCAAATCCTCCGAGTCGTCAACGATGCTCTACGCGTGCGGCTTGACCCGCGATCCGTTGCTCATTCCGCCGCTCGTCGAAGCCGTAACAAGCGGCAAACTCGGAGGCCGCAAACTCAACGACATCGCCCGCGGGCGCGCCGCGCTCGGACTCGCGATGACTTTAGACCCGACGGCCGTCGCGGTCCTCGCACGCACCTTAAAGTCGCGGCGCGCACAGTCACACACGCGCCGCAGCGCCGTCGTCGGCCTCGGCATGCTTCTGCGTTTGGACACGCTGTCCGAGGACCAACGTGCGCGGGGCCAAAAAGCGATCCTGCGCGCGTTCGGCCGTGATAAGGATCGCCTCGTCCAAGGCTACGCCGCTGTGGCGATGGGCGCGGCGCGCACACCGTTCGGTGTGTCGCTGCTTCGCAAGGCGGTCGACGACGCTGACATGACCGTGCGCCCCTACGCCGCGCTGGCGCTTGGGATCGCGAGCCGCCATGATCGGGACAACAAAGCCCTGCGCGAGTTCTTATTCGCCAAGCTGCGCCGCTCAAAAGACACGGAACGGACCGCCGCGCTCTCGATCGCCGTCGGCCTGTCCGGAGCCAAGGAAGCGCGCGACCACTTGTTTCAGTGCCTGCGTCGCAAACGACTCAAAGTTGGCGTTCGGGCGCCCGCGATCCAAGGACTCGGCCTACTGCGGCAACCGTCCCCGGAAATCGAGTCGACGCTCGTTGCCGCTCTCGACGATGGATCCCACACGGTGGTCGAGGACGCCTCGCTCGCCCTCGGGTTCTTGGGGCGCCGCGCAACGGCGCGCTTACTCGTCAACAAGTTGAGAAAAACGAAGTCGGCCTCTGTGCAAGTGCACATGGTTGCTGCGTTGAGCCACCTCGGGAGTACGGTCGCGATTCCGTCTTTGCTCGACGTACTGTCCGACAAGACGTTGAAGCACACGATGCGCGAGTCCGCCGCCTCGGCGTTGGGCATTCTCGTAGACGACCGCAAGAACGACCCGTTGTTTGAAATCGACGCCCATACGAATCCGTACGGACTGACGAACCCCGGTCGCAACCTGGTTATTGTGTACTAACGAACGCGCGACTAAGGCGCGAGGTCCAACACGTTGAAGTGCGTGAACGGCGCCTCGCTGCCATGCAGGCTGGCGAGGCCCACGAACTCGGCGCATTCCCCGAGCTGGGACCAGATCTGCATGACGGCGACGTTGCTGTGTGCATCGCGCGCACAGTCCTCGCTCTTCCATTCAAAGATCTCAACAACGGATCCGTCGTGCTTCGACTCGAGATAAGTCGGGTGCGAATCGGTAACCAAACCTTCGCGCCGCAAAACGGCAACGTGTCCCGCGAGCAAACGGCGCAGCTCGGCTTGTTTTTCTGCCCTAGGTCGATACACGGCAATAACGGCGCTCGGCTTCATCCAGACCTCGTTTCTGTGGTACGCGAAAACTTCGTTCGTCATCCTAGCTAGAGACGCGCGACTTCAAGTCGGAGTCCGGCATCAAAAGACAGAAGTGCCCGAAGATGCCGTAGCGTTCGTCCCAGGCGCCAGATTCCAAGTCTCGCCGCACATCATCGACGACGCGATCGACGACGCGATCGACGACGTGTGGCGGCATACGAGCAAACCCCGAAATCGCTGGACGGGCACTCGGGTCGAGTACTTTTTCGCGGTGGACACCTGGTGGCCGACCCGACGCAGCAGCGCGAAATCGTGATTCTTGAGGTCGCCACGGACATGCTCTCGATCATTCCGGACACGAGCTTCACGAACTACATCGACTGGTAGGAGTCGGGGCGACAAGACAGCCGTACCGCTTGGAGCGAGCACGGTCGGATTACTTCTTGAGAACCAGCAACGCCATCGCCGTTGCATAGTGCTTTCCGTACGGCGGCCAATCGACCCATGTCCCGTCCGCTTCGACGCAGCGGAGGAGATCGGTGCGCAGTTTTTTGAGCGCCGCCGTGTCCTCTAACTCCCTAAGACCGATCGCCGCATGCCAATACGCGAAGTGAAAGAAATACGCCGACGCGCCGCTCGGCATCGTCCAGCCGGCGGTCATTTTGACCGAACGACGTAGGTTTTTGCGGTACTGCATGAAGTAGCCGAGTGTCTTGCGAAGATCCGATTTCTTCACCGCACCCAGTTTGAAAAGCGCCTGTTCGCACGCGGGCGCGCGACCGATCGATGTCGCGGCGTCCTTGTTCCAGTTGCGCGGGTGCGGCCACGTGTACGTATAGATACCCGCCGCCTCGCGCATGTCGATCAGCGCCTTTTTTCCCTTTTCGAGCACTTTGTCGCTCACCTTCAGACCGGCGTCGCGCGCTTGGAGCAACGAGACCATCGACGGGCCCGTGTTCATGGAGTGGTAGCGCCCCCGCGGCATCGGCGGCCATCCGCGAATCGTCGTTGTGCGCTCGCCCCACGCGCGGTTGTAACTCCACGCGCCGATCGTGCACTGGCCCGCTTCGACGTACGCAACGGCGCGCTGCGCATCCTCTTTGTGCTTCGGATCGCGCCGGAAACGCTCGACAAAAAAGTCGAGCGCGTACCCCGCACTCCACGCGTTGGCTTTGGCCGCCGACGTGGTCTTCATCCAGTCGCGCAGCCACTGCGTCGCCCGTTCCATCTCTGCATCGTGCGCATCGTGAACAAGAAGCGCATGCGCCGCCAAAGCCGTCACGGCGCCCTGCCAATCGTCCGGCCCCCGGCCCGTGATCCAGGAACCGTCGGCCTGTTGCTGAAGGGCGAGCCAATTCAACGCCTGCTCGATGACATCCGATTTCCGGACGCGCTCGGTGGATGCGACGTCGCCGGAAACCTCCTCCAGAGCTTCAAACATCGCCATTCGCGCGGGCTCCCCCAACCGCGCTTTGCATTTCATGAACCACGGCGAGTCGCTGGCGACCGCCGCCCACTGCTCTTTGGCTTCCGCGTGCTCACCCTTGCGATAGAGCAGGCATCCGAGGTAGTAGCGTGCCTCGTCGGATTTGCTCTTGCGGAACTGTGTTTCCGCCTTCTCGTGATCGCCGCGACCTAGACTCGTCAGGCCGAGGCTTTGTTTCGGAGCGCGTTTGGCGAGGAAGCGATACACGAACGCGGGGCTGTACGTGCCGATGCTTTCCATCGTCGCCACATGTTTGCCGCGTGGTGTGGAGACGATCAGCGCGGGCGGTTTCGCATCGGCGAGGCGCGTTCCGTACCGGGATACGGGGTCCACGCCTGCACCCGTACCGGCGGTGTAGGACTGCGGGTGGACAGAAGCGCGGTGCAGCACAAATTTCTTTTGAATGAGCTCTCGAACACCAGGGTCCATCATGATGATCGCGGTCAAGTTCGTCTCCGCAAACGTTGCTCGCTCCGTCACGGGCTCGCCCTGCAGGAACGTCAAAACGCGTTTCTTCTCGCGCCGCGCTTGGGCCATGGCGGCGTCCACGTCGTCCACCCAAGTCATGGATCCACCGAACAGTTGCTCCAGTTGCACGATGGGCTCTACGACGCGCAGAAGCCAACCGTGCGGCGCTTTTTTCTTCAGTGCCTCGGTCACATCCCAGCGGACGAGTCCGTCTTTTGGCGCCACTTCGGCTTCGAACACGGCTTCGGCTGCGGCGTCCGGCTGCCCGTCCCACGAGGTGCGCCCCTCGGTCCAAGCCGATTGGACCGGATACAACCCGAGACGGAAGGGCTTGGACGGCGGTCGCTTCGACAGCTTCAAGCTAAGAACCAATGTGGCGCTCTCGATCCGTTTCGGCAGCCGGCCGAAGCGCAAAAGAACGCGGTTCGTATCGCCCATGTTGATCGAGAGAGTCGGCATGCTGCCAAACACGCCCTTGGGCAGGTACGAGATCAACGTCATGTCCGCATCGACCGCCAGCGTGCGCTGCTGTTTGTTCTGCAGGATGAGCTCGAGTCGCGGGCCGTTGTCGGACTCTTTGCTCTCGAAAGAGAACCAGTCGTCGCGCTGGTTTTGGGCGATGCCGGCGCTTGCCAACAGGAGTACGGCGATCAGCGTGATTCTCATTTCGGTTTCTCCGTTCGAATCATCAGAGGGAGTGGCGTTCCGGCGGGGTCAGCCAGCCGCAGGAAAAAGTGTCCCATCCCGGCAAGTCCCGTCATGTAGGACGGGTCGTAGTCGATCTTCATGTGGCTCTTCAAAAGAACGCGCCCGGACTTGCGCGCCTCTTCGAACCAACGCTTGTCTTTCCGTGCAACGTACTCCTCGAGGAACAGCTCGGCGTTGCCGGCTACCCCGTGACATTGGCAGCCGCTTTCGCGAGCGGTCCGTCCTTCTTTCTCGGTCACCGTGAGACAGCGCTTGTACGCGTCGGCGTACTCCGGAAGCTCCTTGAAGAACAAGCCGATGCCGGGCGCGCCGTGGCACCATTGCACACGGCGCAGCGTGCTCGTTGCCGGGACGGTTCTCCACCAGTGGCCGTCCTCCTCGTGCTCCAGTAGGAACTGGGCGGCTTCGTGCGCGCGCACCGTGTACCGCTTCACGCCGGTGCGCCTCCCGAGATGTAAGAGGAAGTACCCGATTCCCGCCGCGCCGTGGCTGAACCCGAGATAGACCGCTTTGTTCTTGCCGGGCGCGATGGGCCAGGACGCTTGGCCGCCCTTTCGGACAGCATGGGCGAGTAAGTAGTCGCCGGCCCGCTGTGCCGCCGCAAGATGTTTTTTGTCGCCCGTCGCCCGATGCAAGTTAAGCAAGAAGATGCCGGTACCCGCCGCGCCGGAGATGATGTCGGTGGCGGCGTACTCCGGCAAGCGTTCGGCGCAGCGACGCGCGTCGCGCAGAAACCGTTTGTCGCCGGTTGCCCAGAAGCATTCCAAACACGCCTCGCCAACGCCGGCGCGCCCCACGTAGAGCCCGCACGCGGTTGGCATTTCGTCCACGGCGTGCCTCAGCGTTTCGCGCGTCGCCTCGAGCCAGCGTTTGTCCTTGGTCGCACGATAGAGCGCCGCGAAGTAGATCGCGACGCCGGCATCCCCGGCGTAGACCCCCGGCCCTTTTGCGAACGTCCAACCCGTGTCGGTTCGTTGGGCCTTCTTGCGCAGACGTTCGCCTATCTCTTTGGCGGCGGCGATGTCCGCCTGCAACGGCGCCAACAAGAGGAGAAGAATCGCGGTGATGCGAATCACTTTTTTTCTCCCATCTCAACGCGCATCGGCGTGTTGGCAACGACTTCGAACTTGCGCGCGACAGTGCCCTGGCGTGCGACGTAGTGACCCGCCGAAAGGGTCCACGCCGACCACCCGCGCCACGCGAAACCAAGCCGGCGGTCCGCAAGAGCTCCCTTGGCGCCCGCGACGAGTCGCCCCGCGCGATGAAGCGTCAGGGGTTCGCCCGGACGGCCGCGCGCGACAATGTCCACCCGGACGCCGGGCACGACCTCAAGGTCGCGCTCGATGATCCCTTCCCCCACGTCGATGGCGTCGAAGCTTCCCAATGCGAGGCGGGTGAACTTCTTGTTCACGAAGCGGAACACGACAGGCAGATAACGACCGGGTCTTACGTTTCGGATCCGATAGGAACCGTCACGCGCGATCGTCGTTTCGTCGCCCCACTCCCATCTGCTATCCAGCAACCGGATGCGCGCGCCCGGCGGGGCATGGCGCACGAACCCTTGCACCGTCGAGGCGTGGTCGAGCTCGATATCCACGCGCAACGTTGATTGGCCGGGCGCGACGGTGATCGTTCCGTCGTACCGCGCATAACCCTCGGCGATAAGGAACCACCGATAGGTTCCCGCATCGAGCGGGCCGAACCGCCATTCCGCAGGCGCCGCCATGTGCACGCCGCGATTGCTGACGTACGCCCGAAAAATGGACACAGGCGCGCCCGTCGCGGCATCCCGGACCGTTCCTTGGACCTCGCATCGCGTCGCAACGGGGCGCGCTCCGGGGAACGTGAGCGTGATCCCGTTGGTTGCGCGCATCGCCGGCGTTCGGACCGGCGGCTTCAGGAAGGCTGCGGAGCAAGCGACGAGAGCGCAGGGATCCGTCGGCAGGTGCGCGAACCGAAACGTTCCGTCCGCCGCGATCGACGCCGACGTCAACGTCACTGGGCCCTCGCGCGCAATGACGACGCCTTCCCGCGCGGGCTGCCCGTCGCTCCAACGTACATATCCTGTGAACGCGACACCGCGGTGCATCTCTACGCGAATAAGCGGCGGTTCGGTTTCCGAGGGCTCAAACTCCGGCGTGAGCGTTGGGGCGAATCTGCGCGCACGCACGAGCATGCGCGTACGCATCGTGCCCGCCGCATCCACGCGGCACCGTCCATCGAAACCGGTGCGCGTGTCGCCGACGAGCGCGCCGGCGATCGGGTGCCCGGCCGCGTCCACGACCAAGAACTCCGCGCACGGTTTCCGACGCCCAACCAAAGTGACGCGGTCGGCGATCGGTTGGTGATCTCCGATCACGGAGACAACCAGTCCACTCATCGCGGGCACGCGCTCGAATCGAAAATGACCGTCGGAGTCGCTGAGCACATGGATGTGCTGCGGCCAGTCGCTCGTTCTGAGTGAAACCGGAACGTCGCCAAGCGGTTCGCCGCGGTGATCTTTCACCTGGCCGGTGACCGTTCGCGCGCGATACAACCGCAACTTGACGAACGCATTCCCTCCGTCGGGCGCGAACGGGAGCACTTCGGCAGGCGAAACCCGTCCGGGCGCGATCGCTCCGACGCGACATTGCTCCTGCATCGTGTTGTTGTGAAATCCACCGGACGGGGCGTGTTTGAATTCGAACGATCCATCCAACGCGCTGCGCGTTTCGACGGGATCGCGGTGGCGATCCGGCCAAAGCTGAACGCGCGCCCCCTCCACCGGCCGGCCGGTGGCGTCGTCCACGACGGTTCCGCGAAGCGTCGCGCCGGCAACGAGTACGAAGTTTTGCTCGCCGCTCCCGCCGACGCGAACGACCAGCGGTGCGTACGCGGCGGCTTGGACGATCGCCACGGCCGGCTGTTGGGGCAGCGCCTCGATCCGGTATCGCCCGTCGCCGCGGGATCGCGTCATGCGGGTCATCCCGTCATGCGTGGATTTCCATCGGATCGTCGCGCCTGCCACCGGCACTCGATCAAGGTTCATGACCAAGCCGGTCAACGCTTTGCGTGACTCGGAACGTTGGGCCGTCACCTCCGCGGAATCCGGTTCGAACAGCGACGCCGGCGACAGCGACCGGCGCGATTCGAAGGTCGGCAGCGAGGCCGCCACCGTGGCGCGCGCGGGCTGCCGCGTCTCACGTTTCGCGAGGAACAGACTGAGCACCATCAAGCACAGGGCCGCCGCAGCTGCGGCCGCTTTCAGCGCGACGCCGTTCGGAATGAGTGCTTTCGCATCCGCGACCATCCACGGCAGCAAGAAAATCCCGGCACTGAACCGTGCGGGTAAGCGTGATCGCAACAGCGCGCGCGCCCTCTGGAGACGGACGCGGACGTTCGCCTCCGAGATGTCGAGCAGCAGAGCGGTGTCGCGCGTCGTCAGCCCCTCGAGGTAGTACAGCACGACCGCATCGCGCAGCTTCGCTGGCAACCGATCCACGTGGTGTCGAAGCCGCCGCGCCTGCTCCTCATGGATCAGCCCGCGAATCGGTTCCACCGGTCCCTTGGCCGAGGTGAGCTGCGCGGCGATCTCGGCGCGGCGTTGACTCTGTGCGCGGTACCGATAAGCCGTTCGGACGACCGCCGTGACGAGCCAGGGCCAGATCGATGCATCCAAACCGGCGCCGCGCTTGTGCATCAGCGAGAGATACGCGGTTTGCACGCAGTCGTCCGCCGCCGCGGGCCAGATCCGTCGCGCCGCCCGTCGAAGCCGCGGTTGGGTGCGACGCACGACCATCTCGATCGCTGCTTCGTCGCCGTCCACGAGATAGCGATCCACCAAGTCCTCAAGCGTTGCCACACCCAAGTAGTGCATCTCGCGCACAAATCGTAACAACGATTCTCACGAAAAAGGCGAACCCCGCAGGCGGTTTCGGCCGTGTCCGTCGTTTTGTGGGCGCGGGAGAACAATCGCTCCGTAGCCCCGTTTGGCTCCGTCGGGCGGGCCGTCACGATGCTGGCCCGCCCTTTTTTGTTTCCGTGAGCCGCGTGATCCGCAAACTCGCACTAAAGGCGGGACCCAGATGGACGAAAGCGGCACGTGGCACAGCGACCAAGACGTAGAGACGATCTTTGCGGCAGCGTCCAAGTTGAGCTCACCCACCGAGCGGGCGGCATACCTCGATTGTGTCGAGGCTCGCGACGCCGCCTTGCGTAAGCGCGTGGAGGCATTGCTCAACGCACAGGAGAACGCTGGTGGTTTCATGCGCGACGCGACTGCGACTCCCGTCGAATTGTCCAGCGCTCCTCTCGCTCCCGAACCGCCCGGGACCAGCATCGGTCCGTACAAGCTGCTGCAGGTCATCGGTGAGGGCGGCATGGGCACGGTGTACATGGCCGACCAGACGCACCCGGTCATGCGGCGCGTCGCGCTCAAGGTCGTCAAGCCGGGCATGGACAGCGGCGAAATCGTCGCCCGCTTCGAGGCGGAGCGACAGGCGCTGGCACTGATGGAGCACCCCAACATCGCGAAGGTGTACGACGCCGGCGCGACGGAGAACGGCCGACCGTACTTCGCCATGGAGCTGGTCAAGGGCGCTCCGATCACCGAGTACTGCGACGAACGCGGGCTCACTCCGCGCCGACGCCTCGACTTGTTCGTGTGCGTGTGCCGCGCCGTCCACCACGCGCACCAAAAAGGGGTGATTCACCGCGACCTGAAGCCCGCCAACGTCATGGTCGCGGACTACGACGACAAGGCCGTCCCCAAGGTCATCGACTTCGGCATCGCCAAGGCCTTCGGCCAAAAGCTGACCGAAATGACGATGTTCACACAGTACGGACAGATCGTCGGCACGTTCGAGTACATGAGCCCGGAGCAGGCCAAGTTCAACCAGCTCGACATCGACACGCGCTCCGACATCTACTCACTGGGTGTGCTGCTCTACGAGCTGCTCACGGGCACAACGCCGTTCGACCGCGAGCGTCTCCAAGCGGCCGGATTCGAGGAAGTCCTGCGGATCATTCGCGAGGAGGAACCGCCCAACCCGAGCACGCGCATCAGCACGCTGGGCGACCGGACGGAGTCCCTGTCGGCGCTGCGCGGAAGCAATTCGAAACAACTGCAACGTGCCCTCAGCGGCGAGCTCGACTGGATCGTCATGCGCGCGCTGGACAAGGATCGCGCGCGCCGGTACGAGAGCGCGGCCGCCTTCGCCGACGACATCCAGCGCTTTCTTACGGACGAGGCCGTGGAAGCGTGTCCGCCGTCGATGCGGTACCGGACCAAGAAATTCGTGCGCCGCCATCGCAGCGTCGTGATCGCAGCATCGGCGGTGTTTGCGGTGCTGCTCCTCGGCCTCGTCGGCACCATCCTCGGACTCGTCAAAGCGACCGCAGCGGAGAGCCGGGCTGAGAACGAACGCGACGCCCAGCAGCGTTTGAACTTCCGCATGGCGGTCGACCGCGGACTTGTTCTTTGCGACAGCGGCCACATCGGCCGCGGCATGCTGTGGCTTGCGCGCGCACTCGAGTTTTGCCCCGACGACGCTCCGGCGATGGAACGCGTGATCCGCGCAAATCTAAATGCCTGGCGGCGCGAGCTGAACACGCTCGAGGCGGTGTTTCCCCACGACGCGCCGGTCATCACCGTCGCCGTCAGTCTCGACGGAACGCGCCTCGCCACGGGCAGCAGCGACCGCACGGCCCAGATCTGGGACGTGCGCACCGGCGCGAGCCTCGGCGAACCGCTGCGGCACGATGCCGATGTCCACGAACTCGCCTTCTCCGCCGACGGCGCGCGCCTGCTTGCCGCGGACTACCTCACGACCGCGATCCTCTGGGACACGCAGTCGGGCGAGCGGATCCACACATTCGAGCACGCGGCGTCGCCGCGCGACGTCGTGGTGATGGCGACGACCGGCGGTGTCTTGGGCGCCGCGTTCCGGCCGCCGGACGGCCGACACGTAGTGACCGGCTGCGGCGACGGAACGGTCGCGATCTGGGACGCGCGCACTGGCGAGAGCCTCGGCGAGTTGCCAAGCCCAAAGCAGCACATGGTGCACGATGTCGCCATTAGCCCCGACGGCCGATGGATCCTGACCGCGTCCCACAACAGCGAGGCGCGGCTCTGGGACTTCGAAACGCGGACGCTCCTCGCCACGTTCCGGCACGACACGCGCGTCCCCACCGCCGCGTTCCTCGACAAGGGCGGCCGCATCGCGACGGGGGACGCCGATGGAAACGTGTTCGTTTGGAGCGTCGAGGCGGCCCTGGCTGACGAAGACCGGACCCTGGAAGCGGCGCGGCAGGAGTATGTCGCCGGACCGTGGCGGCACCACGGGACCGTCCACCGCCTCCGTGTCAGCCCGGACGGTCGGCGCATTGTCAGCGCGAGCCTCGACAACACGGCGAAGGTCTGGGACCCGTCGCGAAACGCGCTCGCGGGTCCGGTGTTCGAACACGAGGCCGGCGTCCAGGCGGCCGTGTTTCTCCCCGACGGCGAGCGAGTCGCCGTTGCGTGCGACGACAACGTCGCCCGGGTTTGGCGGTCGGCGGCCGGCCAGGCGGTGCGAAGGGTCGAGCACGAAGTCTTTGGCCCGGAGGCGGTGTACACGGGGGACGGCCGCTACGTCCTCGTCAAGAAGAAGAACGACGACACGGCGTTGGTGTTCGACACCGAGACTCGGAAGCGGTTTTGCTCCGTGGAGCATCCGGGTGGGATTCGCGCCGTCGCCGTGAGCCCGAACCGATCGCGGATCCTGACCGGGGGCGCAAACAACGACAGCCGCCTCTTCGACGTCGCGACCGGCGGGCTCCTCCACAGCTTCGCGCACACGAACGGCGTCTGGTCGGTGGCGTTCAGTCCCGACGGCATGCGCACGCTCGCCGCAGGCTTCGACGGCGTCGCACAGCTGCGTGACGCACGCACGGGACAGATGCTGCGCGAGGTCCGGGTCGACGCGCGCGTGCAGGGCTGCGCGTTCAGCCCGGACAATGCACGATTCATCCTGGGTTGCGGGGACAAGCTGGCCCGGATCTACGATGCGAACTCAACACGCCCGCCGATCGTGCTCGCCGGGCACCTGAGCGCGGTCAACGCCGTTTCGTTCAGCCGCGACGGTAGCCGCGTGGTCACCGGCAGCTTCGACAACACGGTCCGCGTGTGGAACGCGGCGACCGGGGAGCTGGTCGGGGCCCCGATGCGCCATCAGGGGCCGGTCTGGTACGCGACGGGAACGGCGTTTAGCCGCGACGGCAGCACCGTCGTGGCGGCGTGCGACGACGGAACCGTCCGCGTCTGGGACGTCGCCACGTCGCGTCCCGTCGGCCCGGCGCTCCATCACGAATCCGGCGTGCGTATGGCCGCGTTCCTGAGCGACACGCAAGTCGTGACCGGCACGACGAAGGGGGTCGTGCGCTTCTGGGACGCGGAGCGCTGGCCGATTCGAGGCAACGTAGAACGCGTAAGGATCTGGGTCGAGGTGATCACCGGCTCCGAGCTGAACGAGGACGGGTCGTTCCGTGCGCTGGACGGCCGGGTGTGGCAGGAACGCCGCGCGCGCCTGCGCGCACTCGGCGGCGCGCCGGCGGTGAACGAGTGAATATTTGATACGGACTCTTCCTCCTCTTTGTGTTGGGGTGCACGCGCACGCCGACGGCCTCCCAAGAGATCGAGTCGAGCGGCGCGAGGAGGCGGCGTTCGAGCGTTTTGCCGCGGCCGTGCCGGAAGACACGCTGAGCCGCCGCGTGCGGATGCACGACGTCCTCGCCATCGCACGTCAGGTGCTCGCGGGCGAGGCAGCGTTACCGTCGAGGAGCTACTTCACATCCCAGACGTCGCCCGAGTGGATGAGGTCGAGGATTACGCCCTCGCCGTCCTTGGACTTGGCCTGTTCGAATTGTGCTTGATAGCCTTCGTGTAGCGACGGGCTCCGTGGTACCGCGTGTCCGCAGTGAAAAGCCTCCAAGTGGCGTCGGGAGCCAGCGGGAGTCAGAGGTTCGTGGAACGGATTCCCCGCATTTTGAAATGATGTCCGGAACAAAGGCGTCCGGCAGCACAACGCATTCCGGCCGGGCGCAAAATCAAACAAACTTAGAGATCGATTTTTTTCTAGCGGCGGGAGCGCGCCTCCGGTGTGACCTGGTCCCCGGGACGCCGCGCGGGTGACGGAAGTTTGTTGTTTGCGCGCTCTGATGAGCACCGGGCCATGTTCGTTCTCGGAGAACCGCGGCTCTAGGCCAAGGTCGCCAAGTCGCGCTCCCGTTCCATTTGCATTCCAGTGGCTCAGCTAGGTGCAACGGGCGTTCCATGGCTGCGACTATCAAAGCTGCGCGAACTCCTGCGAACGCGACCGGAGCCACACGAATCCCCGCTCGTTTGACCACTGGGGTATCCGGACATGGGCTGCGGCCCGCGGACTCTGCTCCGCTACGCTCCGCCGCCTCCTCCACACACTCAATGCAACGGATCGGCTAACATAGAACTTGGTACTTAAACTCGGACCCCGTCAAGTGGCGTGCTGCGCCGTCGCCGAGATGAAGACGAGATGAAGGGACCCATCGAACACACGATCGCGGACCTCGCCGAGATGCTCCGCCAAAACTTGGCGGCTGGCACGAGTTCCATCTACCTAACCCCGCCCGATCTTGCGTTTTGGATTGCCCAGGAGGAAGAGGCCGAGCTCGATAAGATGCTGTTCTGGTTCGCGAACACGAACTTGATCGGTTTCGCGTGGCCGTCCGAGTTCGAACTGGACTTCGTGAGTCATCACGAGCATCGCGAGATCGAAGCAACGATTCTGGCGCAGTGTGCACGACCGCGTGTCGACTGCATGGAAGACGATCTTCACCGGGCCAAGCTCCTGGAAGCGGCCGGGTATCGACGGACCGACGAAAGAACGCGCTTTTTTGAGTTGGCGCTTCCGACTCCGCTACCAGACGCGGATCCGCGAATTCGACAGGCCGACGACATCGAAAGCCGTGTCAACCTGCTCAACGACGTTCAGCCTCATTTGGCCTTCAACGTGGCGAAGTACGCACGCATGCAAGCCTCACACGCGTTTCGCCAAGACTTGGACCTCGTCGCGGTTGAAAACGGCAAGCTTGCGGCGGGTCTGAACGCGTGGTTTGACGAACCATCGGGTACCGGAGTGTTGGAGCCCTTAGGATGCCGCGCTCCCTATCGTCGTCGAGGGTTGGCACGTGCGCTCGTCAACGAAGCGCTGAGAAGGCTTGAGGCGCTCGGAGCAAATCGCGTGTTGGTGCAGGCTGAGGCTACGAATACATCCGCGTGCAGCTTGCACGCGTCCATTGGGTTTCAGGAACTCGGAAGCAAGAGCCGGTGGACAAAAGTCGCACTAAAGTCCACCTGCGCGGGCGGGCGGACCGCATCGGCCTCCTGCCAATCGACTCCGTGAACGTGCTGGAGCGATCGCATTACCTGCCGGTCTTCGCCCGTCTCGGCCCGTGCGACAAAGCGGCGCTCGACCGGTTCGCGTTCGGCCGGAAGCCGAATTTGTTCGAGTACAGGGGCAACGTCGCCTTCATGATGCCGGTCGAACTGTCTTAGTTGATGCGCCACCGCATGGACGACTCCAAGCACCAGAAACAGAAACTCGCCGCGACCCACTCCCAGTACATTGAAGGAGTCCTCGGCCAGGTCCGCGAACGCGGCGCGTTCTCCGTCGCAGACATAGAAGACGCCAGCGATCGCTCCGGCGCGTCGTGAGCCGCGCTGGAGTGGTTGTTCAGCACCGGCCAACTCACGACCAAAGAGCGCCGCACCGGATTCGCCGCGCGGGTCATCCCGCACGAACACTTGGCCGGCAAGCCACGCTCACGCGAAGACGCCAGGAAACAACTCCTCCTTCACTCCGCCCGACACCATGGGCTCGGCACCGCCTCGGACCTCGCCGACTACTACCGGCTCAACATCCCGCAGAGCCGGCCGTTGCTGAAACAACTCGTCGATGAGGGCGCGCTCGAATCCGTAGAGGTCGAAAGCTGGAACGGCCCGGTCGACCTCCACCCCGAGGCGAAGCTGCCTCGCAGAGTCCACGCGCGCGCCCTGCTCTTCCCGTTCGCCCCCATCGTGTGGCACCGCGACCGCACCGAGCGCCTGTTCAACTTCTACTATCGTATCGAGATCGACGTCCCGGAACCCAAACGTATCCCCTCCTGCTCGGCGACACCCTCGTCGGCCGCGTCGACCTGAAAGCCGACCGGCAGGCAGGCCAGCTCCTCGCGCAGGCCTCGTACATCGAAGACGGCCAGGACCTCGACCACGTCGCCTCCGAAATGGCCGCCGAGCTCCGCCTCATGGCCAACGGGCTTGGCATGAACGGAGTCGTCGTCAAAGCGAAAGGCAACCTAGCGTCGGCGCTGAAGGCGGTTGTGGTCTAACCTCGCCGCTGGTCGACCAGCGCCGCGCGCGCCCAGCACCGGATCGCTGCGCTCACAGGGGGCCCGACACCGTCGAGGAGCTACTTCACATCCCAGACGTCGCCCGAGTGGATGAGGTCGAGGATTACGCCCTCGCCGTCCTTGGACTTGGCCTGTTCGAATTGTGCTTGATAGCCTTCGTGTAGCGACGGGGCGCCTGCGCGGCGGAAGATGCCCAACGGCGTCGGGAAGTCTTTTGGATCGAGGCGCGACAGCATGTAGGCCAGCGACTCGTCGGTCTCGTCGTGCACCAAGATGTCTTTTTCCGTGATGCCGTCTTCGCCGAGACGCACGACCTCGGGCTTGTTTCCGACGAGGCGGATGCCCTTGTCTTTTTCTTTGCCGAATATCATCGGCGCGCCGTGCTCTAAGTAGAGCACGCGTTCGTTCTTTGCTTCGCGGTCCGTTACGTGCGCGAATGCGCGATCATTGAAGATGATGCAGTTTTGCAGGATCTGAATGAAAGCCACGCCCTTGTGCGCGGCGGCGGCCGTCAACATCGCTTGCAGATGCGGCGCGAACACGTCGGCGGTGCGCGCGACAAACGTCCCTTCGGCCGCCAGCGCCACCGAAATCGGGTTGACCGGACGGTCCAACGAGCCCATCGGCGTGGTTGCCGTGCGCTTACCGAACTCCGACGTCGGAGACGCCTGGCCCTTCGTCAAACCGTAGATGCGGTTGTCGAAGCACATGATGTTGATATCGATGTTGCGACGCAGGGCGTGGAGCAAGTGGTTGCCGCCGATCGACAGCATGTCGCCGTCGCCGCCGACCACCCATACGCTCAGGTCGGGGCGCGCGATCTTGAGACCTGTCGCCAACGCCGGCGCACGACCGTGGATCGTGTGAAAGCCGTAGCTGTTGACGTAGTACGGGAAACGCGCGGCGCACCCGATGCCCGAGATCACAGCGACCTCTTCGTTGCGCAGGCCGAGCTCGGCGAACGTCTTTTGAACCGAAGACAGGATCGCGTAATCCCCACAGCCGGGGCACCAGCGCACTTGCTGGTCGCTCTCGAAGTCTTTTTTCTTTAGTTGCGGGGGTTGCGTCGTCATGGGTTGTCTCTACGAAGTGTGCTCGTCGATCGCCGTTAGGATCTCGCGAATTCGGAACGGCATGCCTTGAACCTTGTTGAGGCCGATCACGTCGACTAAGAAGCGATCGCGCAACATCATGCGCAGTTGCCCCATGTTCATCTCGGCGCAGATGACTTTCTTGTAGCGCTTCATCACGTCCCCGAGGTTTTTCGGGAACGGATTGAGGTGGCGCAAGTGCGCTTGCGCGACACTCTTACCGTCCTTGTGTGCAATCTTCATCGCCGCGTGGATCGCGCCGTACGTGCTCCCCCATCCGAGAACCAACAAGTCACCGGACTCGGGGCCGAACACTTCCAAATCAGGAACTTCGGCCACGATGCGCGCGACTTTCTCGGCGCGAATGTCGGTCATCCGCTGGTGGTTTTCAGCGTCGTAGCTCACGTTGCCCGTGCCTTCGGCCTTCTCGATGCCGCCGATGCGGTGTTGCATGCCCGGCGTGCCGGGGCGGACCCACGGACGCGCGAGCGTCGTCTCGTCGCGCATGTACGGAAGGTAGTCTTCCGGATCCGTGCGGTAAGAAACCGCGCACGCGGGCAGCTCGTCCATCGACTCGGGCAGCTTCCACGGCTCGGCGCCGTTCGCGAGGTAGCCGTCGCTCAGCAAAAACACCGGCACCATGTACTTGGTCGCGATGCGGAACGCTTCAAACGCCATCTCGAAACAATCACCCGGGCTGCACGGCGCAAGCACCGGGCACGGCGCTTCGCCGTTGCGCCCAAACATCGCCTGCAGGAGATCTGCTTGCTCCGTTTTGGTCGGCATGCCCGTCGAAGGGCCGGCGCGCTGTACGTTGATAACGACGAGCGGTAACTCCACCATCGTCGCCAAGCCGAGCGCTTCGCCTTTGAGCGCGATGCCCGGACCACTGCTGCCCGTGATGCCGACCTTGCCGCCGAACGACGCACCGATCGCGGACGTTACCGCCGCGATCTCGTCTTCCGCCTGAAACGTCGCCACGCCGAAGTTCTTGTACTTCGCCAGCGCGTGCAGCACGCTGCTGGCGGGCGTAATCGGGTACGAGCCGTAAAAGATCGGCACGCCCGCGCGCACGCTCGCCGCCACAAGCCCCAACGCCAAGGCGTCGTTGCCCATGATGTTTCGATATGTACCCGGCTCGGTCGCGGCCGGCGCAACCTCGTAGCGAACCTGAAACTCCTGGCTCGCGTCGCAGTACGCATAACCCGCCCGCATCGCCGTAATGTTGGCGGACGCGAACTGAGGCTTCTTTTTGAACTTCTTCTCGAGGAACGTGACCGTGTTTTCGAGCGGCCGGTTGAACAACCAGTACGTCATCCCGAGCGCGTAGAAGTTCTTACAGCGCGTCTTCTCTTTTTTGCTCAGATCGTCGCGGTCCTCGAGCGCGCGTTCGGTGCGCGACGTCAAAGGAATCGCGAAGAGTCGAAACCCTTCCAGCGATCCGTCTTCGAGCGGGTTCGATTCGTACCCGGCCTTTTTTAGGTTCCGCTTGTCGAACGCATCCGTGTCGAGAATCAGGATCCCGTTGCGCGGCAGGTCCTTGAGATTGACCTTGAGCGCCGCCGGGTTCATGGCGACGAGCACGTCCGGGTCATCGCCGGGCGTGTAGATGTCGGTGGACGAAAAGTGGACCTGAAAGCCGGAAACTCCGGGCAATGTTCCGGCCGGCGCGCGAATCTCGGCCGGGAAGTCGGGGAACGTAGCCAGATCGTTGCCGAGCACGGCCGAGGTGTTGGTGAATTGCGTCCCTGTAATCTGCATGCCGTCGCCGGAATCGCCGGCGAATCGGATGACTACGGTTTCGAGGGACTCGAGTTGCTTTGTGATCATGACGGGCCGCTCATGGTAGCCGGGCCCCTCCCCCCACGCTAAGGATTGGCCGACTTCCATCCTGGCTACAATGCTGGCATGCGACTCCGAATTTCGCTCCTGGCGCTCGTTACTCTGGCTGCGCTCGCCGGCGCGCAAGACCGCCGCCCGAACAAGGGCGCGCCCAAGCCTGGACCGGGTGCGAAAAAACCCGCTGGGCCGACGGTCGCCGCCGTCCTCCGCCACGACATCCAACTCACCTTGGATCCGGCTACCGGAACGTTTCGTTCGATCGACAAAATGGTCGTGCGCGGCCCCGGCGTGCTCGTGGCGCGCGCGTGGAAAGGCGTCCAGGTCACCCTACCTAAGGCGCCGCTGCCGACCGGCGATCACGAAGTCGAAGCGGTTTTCGAAGGCAAGATCGTCAACCCCGTGAAGAAAGCGCGCGGCGCCACGTGGGTTGCGGGCGACTCGACGGCGGGCACGATCTCCCCGCGCGGCTCCTACCTTGTTGGCGGGTTCTACTTGCCGTCGGCCAAGCCCGCGAAGTTTCGGATCACGATTGAGGTGCCCAAGCCGCATCTAGCGATCGCCCAAGGCAAACGCATCGCGGAGTCCGACGACGGCACGACGTATCGCGTGACGTTTGAGCAGACCGCCCCGTCCGACGGCATGGTCGTCGCCACTGGACCTTGGGTTAAAAACGAGATCGAAGTCGACGGGACGTCGTGTCGCACGTATCTGTACGAAGCGGATCGGGCGCACGCCAAGATCTTGCTCGCGTCGTTGCAGGCCGAGATTCCGCGCTTTCAAAAGATCTTCGGGCCCGTCCCGGACGGCCGGTTCGACGTCGTCGAGAACTTTTTCGCGACCGGCTATGGGTTTCCGAACTGGACGCTGCTCGGAGAGTCCGTGATTCAGTACGTGTGCGCGAAAACGCAGCGTGCGGGCGGGACGCGTCTCCCGTCGGGTTACATCGACCACGAGCTGGTGCACGCGTGGCTCGGCAACCACCTGATGGTGGACTACGAGCGCGGGAACTGGTGCGAGGCTTTGACGACATACTTTGCGAATTACGGGTCCGCGGTGGACGCCGGCACGGCGGTGGATTATCGCCGCAAAGTTGCGCGTCAGTTTTCGCTGAAGGTGACGGCGAAGACCGACTACCCGTTGCGCCAGTTTCGTTCGAAAGTGCACGGATACGACAACGACATCGGGTACGGCAAGGGATCGATGGTGTTCAAGATGCTCGCCGACGAGGTGGGCGCCGATCGGTTGGAGGGCGCGGTGCGCGCCATCGTTGAAAAAGACGGCGGGAAAGCACTCGGCTGGGCGGACATGGTGGCTGCGTTGGGGCGCGAGCTCAAACGCGACCTCAAGCCTTGGTTTGCGCCGTGGCTCGACCAAGTCGGTGCGCCGATCCTTCAACTCGGCACGCTGTATGCCGACGGCAACGTTTTGAGCGGTACCATCGCGCAAACGCAACCCGACACGGTGTACTCGTTGTGGGTTCCGCTGCGCATAACGACCGCGAAAGGCGCGGAGACGCACCGCGTACTCGTCGCCGCACGCGAGAGCGCGTTTCGCGTGACGTTGGCGGCGCCCGCCATGCGGGTGGAACTCGATCCGAAGCGCCAGGTGTTTCGGAAGACGCCGCGTGAACGGGCCGCGCCTTGCCTGCATGCCGTAACGACTGCAGAAAAGCGAGTCGGGGCTGGGCCGGATCGTGTACTGCGTTCGCTCGAGGTTCCGTCGGGCCCCGCCGCGATCGCGTCGGACGCTGCGACGTTGCTGATCGGCGTGCCGGCGGGATTGCGTTCCGACGTCGAGCGCGGTGTACGAGCGTTGCGTGTGAACCTAAAACTCGAGGACAAAGCATTCGAATTCCAGGGCAAGCGTTACGACGGTCCCAGCGACGGCATTTTGATCACGTACCCGCGAACCTCGGCTCCGGGGCTTCCCGTCGCGGCGTATCACGGCAACGGCGAACCAGCGTTCGCACGCGTGCATTACTTGCCTTACTACGCGTCCGAAACCTGGGTGATCTTTCGCTCGGGGCGGCCGATCGCGCGCGGCATCATCGAGGTCGATCGCACGACCGATGCGAAGATCACCAAGGCGCGGCAACGCAAACCCGACATCGGTCTCGACACGCTGCTGATGTTGACCGAGTCCAAACATCGCGGCCGGCGTGCGGATTGGCCACAAGCGCAAAAACTCGCCAACACGCTGCGCGGGCGGGTCCACCAGATCGGATTCGAAGTGCTGGCGTGGCCCGCGGTGAACGTGCCCACCGGTGCGCTCGATGCCAAGCGATCCCTCACCTTGGGCGATGAGATCTTTCGTGGCGGCATCTTCCCGCTCCATCGCAGCGGGGCGGCCGCTTCGTTTGCGGGCGTGGTCACCAAGTCTTCCAACGCCGATGTTTCCGGAAAGCTCGTTTTGGCTCCGGAATCGATTCAAGACGACGAGATCGCGGCCCTGGTCAAGAACGGAGCCGCTGGCGTCGCGATCTTGGCGAGCACAAACGACATGAAAGCGCGCGGCGAAGATGCCATGTGGGAAGGGCCGATTCCGCTCGCCGTCGCCAAGAAGTGGTCGCGCAGCGGCTCGGCCGGTCGACCGAGCGTGAGCAGCCGGCTCGGGCGCTTAGCCGGCCCTCCGTTCGCGATACCCGTCGTCTATGTCGATCCCGATCTGGCTTTGCGTTTGACCAACCACGACGGCCCCGGCTCGTTTGCGTTTCGCATTCGTCGCGGGTCATTTCAGACGAGCAACCTCGTCGCTGTGCTCGGCGACAAGCGAAAGCCGGGCGTCTTGCTAAGCGCGCACTGGGACGGAGTGGGCGTCGGGGACGCGGCATCGGACAACGCCGCCGGCGTAGCAACGGTTCTTTCGGTCGCAGCGCGCGCCGCACGCGTCCTCCGAGAGAAAGGCGACGGGCTTCCGCTCGTGATCGCTCTGTTCGGCGCCGAAGAGTTCGGCTTGCACGGCTCACGGCAGTTCGCGGCGATCGTTTCGTCCGACGTTTCCCCGCTGGCGAAACCGCTCCTCCACCTCAATGTGGACGGCATTGGGAACTCGGGAAGCGACACGGTCTATCTCATCGGCCGCAGCAAGTACCCGCAGTTGCTCAAGCCGTTCCAGGCCGCGATCGAACAGAGCAAGCTCTCGCTCGGGCGCGACATCGACAAGTTTGCGTACCCGCTTGGTTCCGACCATTGGCCGTTGCACCAGATCGGCGTGCCGGCGGTGTCGGTGTTTGCCGCGGACTACCGCGCCATGAACACGAGCGCGGATGCGTTGGGCAAGATCGACATCCCGACGTGGCGGAGGATCACGCAGGTGGTCGCCAGAACGGTCCGACACCTAAGGAACCCGTAGCAGACAGACGACATAAGTAACTACCAGTAAAATACTTACAGCCACCCGAGGCGGGATCTGCTCCCGCCGGGGCACGTCGGATTGCTAGGGGCGGCTCCACTTCAGTTTGAAGACTTCGGGGCCCCAGCGCTCCTGGAACCAGTCCTTGAGCTCGATGCGGGAGGGGAGAATCCAACCGTCGCCCGTGTCCTTGTATTCGAATTCGAGCGTGGCTCCGTTGGTTTGGATCGTAGTCGGGCGCTCGGTCGCGCCGTAGGTGTAAACGACATCGGACCCGTCGGCGGCGACGAGCTTGGTCATCCGACCGTTGGTCACCACCACCGACCTGTACCGACTCCCCGTGATCGTGAAGACCTGTTGAGCGCCGTCGCTTGCGCGGCTGATGGCGGCGCCCGCGAACACTTGGGCGAACGTCCCACGCAGAGCCGGGTCGAGTCGCGCCCAAATCGTGAGGCGCGCTGGAAAGAGTGATCGCAAAGCGTCCTGGGCCGACGCGGAAAATTTCTTCGCGGTCGACGCCAGGCGCACACGCGGCGTGATGAGCCCGGCGGCGGTCAAGCCATTTGCCGACAAGGTGCCGTCCGGCTTACGCCAACCTTGCCACTCGGCGTGCGAGATCGGTGCCTGCACGCGGACCTGCACCGACAATGACGAGGCCGCCCGCGGCAACCGCCACGCGCCTTCCCAGATCGTCTTGAGCGCCGCCGCGCCGGTTCCGGTCGGCGCCGCATGCGGCGCGGCGCCCGCTTCCCACTTGAGGTCACGCAGGTTTACATCCAACGTCCACACTTTGTTAAGCGACGCGTAGTCCCAACGATGCTGGTAGCGATGCGGAACGGCGCGGCCCTCAAGATCTCGGTACGCCCACGTCGCGCGTTGCAACGGACGGCCCGGGGGATCGTGGGACGCGAAGCGACGGATCTCCGTCACGAGCCGCAAGGATCCACGGCGCCGCCCCAACCAATCGACGCGTAGACCGCCGCTTGTCTCCCCGCCGGACAGCACGCCATTGCCGATGACGATCTTCTCGAGGGAGCTGCCGAGAAACTCGATTGGCCTGGCCATCGATTGCTGCATGAGCAACACGGTGGGCTCGCCGCGACGCGCGACACTAAGCCCGGCAGGCTTGGCCGGAAGAGTCGCAAAACACGAAAACAACCCCGCGAGCGCGTGGTCCGCGATCGTTCGATCACCTTCGACCTGACGCATCTCGTACGTCCCGTCGCGATAAACGAACGCGCCCTTGGCGCGGGCGACGGCGTCCTGCGTCTGCACGACATCGAAGCGCCCGGTTAAAGCCGGCGTCCGCGCGGGCCAACGGTAGACACGCGCGCGCGCCGCGGTGTAGGCCGCCAGAGCCTCCTTCGCACCGGTTGCACGCACGACGCTCCAGTCAACGATCTCCAGGCCGGTGAGCTCGGCCCCAAAATGCGCCCCGCCACGCTGCCACGGGTACGTCGTCTTCAGTTGATCAATCGCCCACGTCTCTTTCGCGCCGGGCGCGACACGTCGCACGAGGAGCACACGCGCCGCGCGCGGCTTCCGGTAGTGTGCGATGCAAACGATATCGACCGGAAACAGCGCCGCGTTTTCCGTCGGCACCAGCGTGCGCACGACCGACCCCGTCGCCGGATCATTGGTCTGCTCACGCTTGCGGCGCCCCAGCTTGACGGGCGACGCAGGGGCACCCGCAAGCGTCGAAAACGAGGCGCGTTCGACCGCGAACTTGGCGCCGCGCCACAGAGCCGCCTCTCCCGTCACCATCAACGGATAGCGAAGGCTACCGCGCGGCGGAATGGAACGCCCCGCGCGACCAAATACCGGGTCGGGAAGACGGCGCAACGTGCGCGGCGTCTTTTCCTTGCGCACGCGCGCCGTAAACACCAACGGTTCCACATGGTGCGCCGTGGTGTTGCGCACATCAATCCAAAGAATGGACGCGGCCAAGTCGTCGCCGACGCGCTCCACTTTCTTGAGCGTGCATCGCAACCGCTTGGCGTCGCCTTGGACAAACGCCGCGTCCGCCGTGTCGTCGTCCTGCGCACGCGCAACAGGCGGGAGCGTCAACAACGCGAAGAGAACTATGAGCCGAGTCTCCATGCACGTGAAAACGTCAATCCACGACCCATTTCCGCAAAGATCTCGGCTCTGGCTCAAGAGCCTACGAATCGATGGGCTTGCGCACGGTCAGCACGGGGCAGTTGGCCTTGCGCACGATGCGGGCGGCCACGCTCCCCAAGAACAAGTGCTCGAGCCCGCCTCTGCCGTGGGTACCCAAAACGATCAAGTCGGCACGAAAACGTTGCGCGGCGTCCAGAATCAGCGGCGCCGCTTTGCCCTCGCGCAGTTCGGTTTCAAAATGGCGCCCGGGGTAATGCGCGGCGGCCTTGGTAAGCAGATGTTCGGCGTTCTCACGAATCCGCATCAGCCCCTCCGTGTTGACAAACGTCCCAAAGCTACTCTCAAAGTGCAGCGGCAACGGCTCCAGCACATGAAACAGCATGGTCGTGCCGTCGGGCTTGGTCATGTCCACGCCGTACTGCAATATCGTGTCGCTCAACGTCGAAAAGTCGAGCGGAACCAAAACACGGTTGAACTGCAGCACGCACCCAGGATACCCACCCGCCGCGACGGCGCGGAGAATCAACGCGAAGGCGAGGCGCAGCAGCGCACGGGGCGCCGGGGCGCCGGGGCGCCTCCCGGGCGTAGCTATGCCGAAGCGTAGAATGGGCGGATGGCCACGGCGCCGGAACCTGCCTGGCGATCCCCCTCCGGGAGGGGCGCCAATCTGCCGGAGAGCATCCCGCTTCCGGCCGCACCAGAAGGCCATTTGGTGCGGCGCGAGGCGTTTCTCCTCGTGCTGTGCGCCGCGTTCGCCGGAACCGTCTACTGGATCTGGGCGTGGGTCGATACGAAGTATCTCAGCAGTATCGAAACCACGACCGCGGTCCCCCTGCGCAACCTCAAAGACATCCTGGGCCCGTTTTTGACCGCGTACATCGCGGCCCGCCTGTACAGCTCGATGGTGCGCCGCTACGAACGGCAACTGCAGCGCCATCGGCTGCTCTTAGCTCACATTCTCGACACGTCGGTCGACGGCATCGTGACGCTGGACTCACAGGATCGGATTTCGACTTGGAACCGGGGCGCCGAGCAGATCTTTGGCTACGACGAGTCCGAGATCCTCGGGCGCCATGCGTCGGTTCTGTTTCCCCCCACGAGCGACAACGCGGCGGAGTTGCGCGGCCTGCGCGAAGCGGCCCAAAGCACAGACGTCTTGCGCGCACACTACGCCGAGCGCATCACCAAAGACGGCCGCCGCATCAAGACTGAGGTGTCGTCCACGGTCTTGCGCAACGCGGCGGGCGAGTATGCCGGACGCGCGTCGATTGTGCGCGACGTCACGGAACGTGACCGCATTCGCGACGAGTTGGCACGCCGAGAGAGCTTGGCCGCAATCGGAGAAATGGCGGCGGCGGTGGCGCACGAAATCAAAAACCCGCTCGCGGGAATCGGCGGCGCGGTCGGCGTCTTGGGCCGCGGCCTCCCTGCAGAAGATCCACGCCGCGAAGTGGTTGACGAGATTCAAGACCAGGTGCGCCGCCTCGATCGCACGCTGCGAGACCTGCTCACGTTCTCAAAACCGATCGAAGGGCGGATGGCGAATCTCAATTTCCACCGCTTCGCGGATCGTATTCTCCGCGTGCTCGCCGAGGAGCCCGAGATCAAGCGCCACACACTCGACATCGACATTCCCGCGGACATGGTCGTTTACGCCGACCCACAGCTGTTAGAAAACATCATGCTGAATCTCCTGCTCAATGCGGGCCAAGCACTGCGCGATCCCGGCAAGATCATGGTGCGCGCGCGCAACGAAGCGGATCGTTCCCGCATTACCGTTGCCGACAATGGACCGGGGATTCCCGAGGAGGTGCTTCCGCGCCTGTTCAGCCCGTTCTTTACGACGAAGACGCGCGGCACCGGGTTGGGGCTCACGATCGTCCGTAAATTCGTTCAAGTCATGGGCGGCCGGATCGAAGTGGATACAGCGGCCAACGAAGGGGCTACCTTTAGCGTGCTCCTATACCGCCCGAAGGAATCCGAGAACTCATGAGCCGCGAACATGTGTTGGTCGTCGATGACGAAAAGCTGATTCGGTTCACGCTCCGCGAAAGCTTGGCGGAGGAGGGCTACGTCGTGCACGAAGCCGCCGATGTGGCCGAGGCCCAAAAGGCGTTTGAGCGCTACGCGATCGACTGTGCGATCCTCGATCACAAACTCCCGGACGGCGACGGGTTCTCGCTTCTGCAGGAGTTCAAAGAAGCGCAACCTGATACACCGGTCATTCTGATGACGGCCTACTCGACGATTCAAAAGGCCGTCGAAGCCATGCGCATCGGCGCGTTCACGTACGTCAACAAGCCGTTTGAAGCGGACGAGATGGTGCTCACCGTGCGGCGCGCGCTGGAAACCACGCGCCTGCGCCGCGAAGTGCGCGCGTTGCGCCGCATTCACCAGGCCGACGGACTCGGCAACGTCATTGGCGAGTCCAGCGGCATGCGCGACGTCGTCGAACTCATCAGCAAACTCGCGGATAGCCGCGCGACCACGGTGCTGCTCCTCGGCGAGAGCGGCGTCGGCAAGGGGCTCATCGCGCGCGCGCTGCACAACGCGTCGGCGCGCCGCGACAAGCCGTTTTTGACGATCACCTGCACGGCCATTCCCGAGACGTTGCTTGAAAGCGAACTGTTTGGCCACGAACGCGGCGCGTTCACCGACGCTAAGTCGACGAAGCAGGGGCTGTTCGAAGTCGCCGACGGCGGCACCGTGTTCCTCGACGAAATCGGCGACATGCCCCTGGGTCTGCAGGCCAAGATTCTGCAGGTGCTCGAGGACCGAACGTTTAAGCGTTTGGGCGGCGTCTCCGACATCCATGTTGATATTCGCGTGGTCGCGGCGACGAACACCGACTTGGATCGCCAAGTTCGCGAAGGCGCGTTTCGCACCGATTTATTTTATCGTCTCAACACGTTTCCGATTCAGATTCCGCCGCTGCGTGAACGGACGGAAGACGTCCCGATCCTGATGCGGTTCTTCGTGGACCAGTTCAACCGCGAATTCAACAAGCAGGTCGAGGGCGCCGACCGCGACGCACTCGCCGCCCTCGAACGCCATCCGTGGCCCGGCAACGTGCGCGAACTGCGCAACGCGGTCGAGCGCGCGATGATCCTGGGCCAGGGCAGCACGCTCAAGAAGACCGACTTCGCGTTCAGCTTGGAGACCTTTGGCGATGCGCGCTCCGCCAGCCATTTCGAATTGCCCGCTGAAGGCATCAACATGGAAGCGCTGGAACGCGATCTTGTTCGCCAAGCGTTGGAGCGGAGCAAGGGCAATCAGAGTCGCGCGGCGCAGCTCCTCGGCATGACGCGCGATCAGATCCGCTACCGGCTCGAGAAGTACAGCGGAAAGCCGTAGACGGCCGGCGCGAACGAGGGATCCGAGCCCTTAGGGCTTGGGGAACGTCAGCACGACGCTCACCTGCACGGTCGCCTCGTGCTCGGGTTCGCTGGCGCCGCTAAAGATCGCCTTGAGCGCCGGCCGCGGCTTCTTGGTCGTCGCCTGAACTTGGTCCAGCCACGTTCGCAGTTGGCCGACACGTTTGCGCGACAAGTCAAACCCCATCTGGATGCGGTTCTTGATGCGCTCCTCGCGGTTCATGGCGACGGACGGAGACTTGGCCCTGGGAGCGCCGGACACACGTCGCAAGATCGACGCCACAAGCTCAGCTTCGGAACGGCGCGCAAACGGAAACGTTCCGAGGTCGAGCGTCTTGGCCTTCAGGTCACCTCCAACCGGTAGTCCCGGCTTTTCAATGCGGTCGAAGTGCGCGCGCAGCGCGGCGGGGCTCAGTCGGCTCACCGCGCTGAAATAAACGGCGCGGTCGGAGGCCGGCAGCGATCGAACGCGCTCAAACCGTCGCAACGATTCGGTGCGGCTGGAACGCGACTTGCCGCCGAGCTTTTTCGCGCCGCGCTTCATCTCCCCTTCACCGGCATCGCGCGGCTCCAGAGCCTTATCGGCCGTGACGCCGGTCAAGTCCGGTACGCCAGCGGGCGCGGGTGCGGTCGCGGAGCGGGAGCTATCGTCTCGACCGCGGCCCGGCGCCTCGCTCTTGTCCAACTCCCGCGCGTTCACCACCGGCGCGTCCTGACGCTTTTTCGCCTTGCGCGTCGTCAGATCCCACTCCTTGCGCGCGACCTTTTCCTGCCCCGGCACCGGCGGCTCCTTCATCGTCCAAAGCCCCAGGCCGACCGCCACCAACGCGGAGGCGGCGAGCGCCAAGGGTCGCCACGACAAGATCTTTGGAAGCGGACTAGTCGTCGCACGTTCGTCGAGCAAGGAGGAAGCGAGGCGAGCGCGGAGATCGGCTGGCGCCGACGCACGAGGCAGGCCCCGCACGACATCAATCGTGCGCTGCAACGACTCATACTCGCGTGCCACCTCGGGGTCGGTTTCGATCCGACGCCGCAGTTCGTCCGCACGCTCCGGCGAGAGTTCGCCGTCAAGCATCGCCGAGAGTTCATCACGCCAGTCCATGGCCGTCCCCCTCTACGATCGGTCGAATCTTGTCGCGCAGCAAGGCGCGGGCACGGCTGAGTCGGGACCGGACGGTGCCGACGGGCACGTCCAAGACATCGGCGATCTCCTCGTACGCGAGGTCCTGGATGTCGCGCAGCACCAAGATCTCGCGTGCCTCGTCCGGCAATTGATCGATTGCCGCGAGCACGAGATCGCGCGTTTCCGCGGTGACCAGCTGCTCGGTCGGCGAGGCCGCAGGCGAGACCGGGTCGTAAGACGCCTGATCCGCACGCGCCGCATCGAGCGACGCCGGGCGCGTGTGCTTCACCGTCGCCCGGCGTCGCAACTCGTCACGGCAACGGTTCACCGTCACCCGGTGCAACCAGGTGCTGAATTGAGCGCGTTGCTCGAAATTCGCGAGTTGTCGATACACGGTTAAGAACACTTCTTGGGCCACATCTAATGCATCCTCGCGGCTGCTCAGCAGCCGAAACGCGAGGTTGAATACTCGGTCTTGATGGCGCACGACAAGCTCGTCGAACGCCGCAGCGTCGCCGCGGCCAGCCCGCTCAATCAGGCGGGGTTCCGCATGTTGTTCGTTAGACGAGATGGGTTTGTTCAAGTTCCCGGGTTCCGAATTCCCGTTCGTGGGCGACCTCGGTTGACGCCTTGCGATTGTATCGACATGGGGCGCCCGGAACGGCGGATTGCTCGGCTCATGTCTGAGAAAGCGCCGTCGCGGCCCGGACGCGCGCCGACGTGGCCGGCGGGCCCGTTCTCAAAAAGAGCCGGGTCGTGGGCAACCTCGACGTCAGTCGTTCTTGTCGTCGCGGAACAGACCGCCGAACCACGTCGCGATCCCGCCGAGCAGGCCCGGCGCCCGCGGTTCCTCGCCGCCCTCGAGCACGCTCACCGCGATCACGGTGATGTTGTCGGGACCACCGCGCTCCTTGGCCACCTCGACCAAGTCTTCGCAGAGTTTGCCGGGATCGGTCCCGCCGGCGACCAAGTCCTGTAGCTCGTTATGGCGGATGCACCCGTGCAGGCCATCGGTGCAAAGCAGAACCTGGTCGCCTTCGGCCAGCGTGGACGTCGAAACATCGACCTTTACGCTCGGCTCGGCGCCCAACGCCTGCAGGATGATGTTGCGCCCACCTTCCAACTGCTCCGCGTCCTCGGCGGTAATCACTTTGTCGTGGATCAGCTTCCCGATCAGCGACTGATCCTCGGTCATCTGATGGAGTTGAGCATCGCGCCGGATGTAGCCCTTGGAGTCGCCCACCTGAAAAAACTGCACGCGCCCGGCGCGCACGAGCGCCGCCGTCAGCGTCGTGCCCATGCCGCGCTGCTGCGGGTTGTTCATCGACGCTTCGTAAATCGACTCGTTGGCTTGGGTGATCGCGCGGAGAACCAGTTCGCGGCTCTCCTCCTCGCTGATTTCCGCGGAAAGGCTCTCGGCGGCCTTGGCCAAAGCGTCGACAGCCATGCGGGATGCCACCTCGCCGGCTAGCGCGCCGCCCATTCCGTCGGCGACGGCGAGCAAGACGCCCACGCCATTGGTCTCGGCCGTTCCCTCCCCGGAGGCGGGCGGGGGCGTGTGCGGGCGCTCGGCCGCATCACAAAGAAGAAACGTGTCTTCGTTGTTTTGCCGGACGAGACCAACATCGGTGAGCGCGGCGAAGGAGATTTTCATGAACTGCGGATTCGTCGGCGGGCCCGTGCTGAGGCCCTGTGCTGGGAGCCCGTGCTGCGGACCCGTGCCGCCCGGCGCCAACTCGGCTCCGAACGCCTATTTCATCGTAGCGGTGTCCATCCCACGCGGCAAGCGCGCCCGAGTTCTATAATCGGCGCGTGCGACGGTTTCCTCACCTCCCCTCTCGATTCCTCCTCTCCCCTTGGTCCCGCGCGGGGTTGGCCCCGATCTTGGCCGCGTTGATCGGTCTCAGCGGCCTCGCTTCGGCCGAGATCATCGTCACGACGCTGGAAGGGCCCCCATCCCGCGGCTTGTCGCTCCAGGTTTCCGGCGAGCGGCTCACCTTTCAGTCCCCCGCGGGCAAAGTGACCGAGCTCGGCCTCGCCGACGTGGTCGAGGTCCTTTCCTCGCCCGCCCCGGCCGCCCCACCGCAAAACACGCGCATCTTCGAGGTCGAATTGACATGTGGCAGCCGCCTGCGGGGTGTCCTGACCGCCGCGCCCGCGGATTTCGTCCGCTTGCGCGGTCCGATCGTCGGCACCCACCAGTTCGACATCGAAATGGTTCGCGCCGTTCGCCGCGTCGCCGGCAAACCGATTGCGGCGGCGTCGCAGCTGGTCCGCGTGCCCGAGAAAGACGCGGCGTACCGTGTGAGCGGCGGACGCGTGGAGGGTGTGATCACGGAGTTCTCGGCGACCGGATTTACGATCGATCGCGGCGAGGACTTTGGCGAACGCAAGATTCCTTACCGCGAACTCGCGGCCATCTTTGTCGACAACGAAGCGCTAGCGCCGGCCAAGGGGCTGCACGCGCGCCTGAGCTTGGCGACCGGCGGCATCGTCGTTTTGGCGCGCGGTTTCGCCATCGAGGGCGGCGTCGTGCGCGGCGTGACGCCGTCCGGTCTCACGCTGCGCGTACCCGTCGGCCAAATCGCGGCGGTTCACTTCGCGGGCGGTCGATTCCTTTACGTTTCCGACTTGAAAGCAGAGGCGGTCGAACGCAAACCGTTCTTTCCCCTGCCCGAGGGAACATCGCGCGAAGCGATGCTCGACTTTGTTTGCCCGGTGCGGATCGATCGGAGTCCCGATGGACGGCCCATCCATCTGCGCCAGCGCCGTTACTTCAAGGGCATGGGTGTGCGCCCGTACACAGCGCTGACGTACGACCTCACCAAGCTCGGCGGCGCAATCCGTCGCTTCGAATCGATCTGCGGCATTGACGACGAAGTGCTCGGCCCCGGCTACGGACGCGGCGGCGGAAGCGGAAGCGTTGTGTTCGAGGTGTATGTGGATGGCAAGCGCGTTGCGCAAACCGGCATCGTGCGCGGCGGCGGCGAACCCGTTCGTATCCGCGCAAACGTAGAGGATGGAAAGAAGCTGCGGCTCGTGGTGCGCCTGGTTCCCGCCGACAAACTCGCCGCCGGTGTGACGGACACGCCGGCGCTCGACAACGCCGTTTGGGCGCGGCCGCTGCTCGTCCGTTAGCTGCGAATGCCGATCGAGGATTGGGCCCGCATATTCGACGTTTCGTTCGCCGAACCGTCGCGCGTGTGGCTGGGCGTGGGCCTGGCGCTGCTCCTGCTCGCCATCCCGTTTGTGCGCCGCACGCGCTCGCGGGCGCGACGCGCTTGGCTGCCGCTGGTCCTGCGCGGCCTGGGCCTCGCTTGCTTGTTGGCGGTTTTGCTGAAGCCGTACCTCGAATGGACGACGATCGAAATGGGCCGCGTGATCGCGCTGTTTGACGTTTCGCCGTCGATGGGCGAGGACGGGCGGCGGGCGTTGGAGCAACATCGGGCGACCGCGCCCGGTGGTGTCGAGTTCTTTACGTTCGGCAACGATGTCTTGCCGCACAGCGCGGACCAACTCAACCTAAGAACCGCGCCCGGCACCGATATCGGATCCGCACTTCGCCGTGCGGCGGCGGAGCACGCGGAGGGGCGACCGCTGCGCGTGGTCTTGTTTTCGGATGGTCGCGCGACAACCGTCGGCGCGCGCGAGGCGGCGCGCGATCTGCGTCGTCATGTCGTGACGTTTGACGCGGTCGCTCTTCCCGAGCGCCTTACAAGCGCGCGCGCGCAGGTGCGGGCGGCGTTTGTCCGCCTCCTTCCGCGCGCCGCCCGCGATGCCCCGTTTGTCTTGGAGATGCGGGTTCACGCCGATGCCGCCGGCACGAGTGTCGCGCGTCTCTACATCGACGGCAAACAGGTTGAGGAACGACGGCTTGCACTCGCCGTCGGCGAACAGTCGATTTCGTTTGCGGCGTTCTCTCCGACACCGGGGCGTCACGAAGTGCAGGTGCTCTTGGAAGGGGATGACTCGCCCGCGGACAACGCGGCGTGGACTCACTTCGTCGCGCCGGGCACACCGCGGGCGCTGCTGCTCGCGGCCAAAGAACGCAAGTCGCTGATCGCGCAGGCGCTCGCGGCGCAAGATATGGAAGTCTCTGTGGCGACGCCGGGCGTCCCGCTCGACCAAACCGATGTCGTTGTGCTGTTGCCCGATGCGCCGCGCGACGCGTCGTACGACGCGCTTTCGGAGTTCGTCGGCAAGGGCGGCGGTCTGGTTGCGATTGGCGGTTCCGAGGGGGAAGGCCTCGCGCGCCTTCACGGCAAGCCGATCTCGTTTCTCTTGCCGCTCGCAGTTGACGCGCGCCCCCCGGCGCCGCCGCCTCCGCCGCCGCCCGACCCGGAGCCCAAGGAGGTACCGCGCATCGAGATTGAGGAGCGCGAAATCGACGCGTTTCCGATCTCGCTATGTCTGGTCATCGACCGGAGCGGCAGCATGACGGGGCCCAAGTGGGAACGCGCCAAAGCGGCGGCCGTGGCGGCGGCCGACGCGCTCACCAAACAGGACCGCATCGTCGTGATCGCGTTCGGCGACAAAGCAGAACTCGTCGTCGCTCCCCAGCCCGCCGGCTTGGGGCATCGCGTGGCGCGCACGCTTCGCCATTTGGAAGCGACCGGGCAAACGGCCATGTTTGCCGCGTTAGAGGGCGCGCTCAAAGTCATGCGCGCCGAGCCGAGCCCGATTCGCCACGTTGTCTTGTTGTCCGACGGCTTGCCGAGCGACGAAGGCCGCTGGCGCGATCTGCTGCGCGCGATGACGGGGGAAAAAATCACGCTCTCGTCGGTCGGCATCGGATGGGACTTTGACAAGCAGTTCCTGTTGCGGCTCTCGCAATGGGGTCGCGGGAAGTACTGGAGCGCCAACCACCCCACCGACATCCCGCAAGTCGTCACGCAGGACACGTTGCGCGTGGTCGAAGCACGCGACGACAAACGGCGCGACGCCGAACGCGCACGGCCGCGCAAAGATAAGGAACCGGAGGAAAACAAACCGCCTCCGCCCACGCCCAAAGACCCCACGCCGCCGCAACCCCCGACGCCGCCGCAGGCCGCGCCGATCGTGGCCAACCCGGCCGTTCCGCGCGAGATGTTGGCGGGCGTCGAAGATGATCGGTTGCCGGCCGTGGCCGGCTTCGAAGAGGGCAAGCTGCGGTTTTCGGCGTGGAGTGCGGCGCTGGCGGGTATCGATGGTCCGCCGCTGCTTAGTTATTGGCGCGTGGGCCTCGGTCGCGTGGCCGTGTTCGCCGCCGACCCGGAAGCCGACGCGACGCAAGCACTTCGAAACCACGAAGAGTTTTCGCGCTTGATGGCACAACTCGTCCGATCGGTGCTACCCGACGCAAGCCGAGAGCCGATCGCGGTGACCGCACGCTTCGCTTGGGATCGGTCCGGCGAGCGGTTGCAGTGGTCTGTGCGCGGCGAAGACGGCGCGCTGCGCTCCGATGTCGAGCTCACCGCACGCGTGGGGCAAGATTCGCTTCCGATCACGCGACGCGGCGGGGTGTACGAAATCGACCTCGGCGCACGCGCGGGGCGAACGCATGTGGTCACGACTTTTGGACCGGTGAATCAACCGCTCCTCACGCGCACGGTCGTCGTCCCGCCGTCCCGCCCGCACGAGCCGCTGGGCCTCGACGTGGACCGCGCCGCCTTGCTCGACTTGGTCGGCGACCCCGAGCGCCTCAACCCGCAGCGGGATCGACTGTGGCAGCGCCCGGTGATCACAAAACGCCATCGCCGCCCGCTCGATTTGCCTTTCTTAGCCCTCGCTGCGATTCTGCTGCCTCTAGACGCATGGGCACGACGAAGCATCGCTTAAGACTCGCGGTCAGCGCGGGCGATCCGTTCGGGATCGGCCCTGAGGTCGTTTGCGCGGCGCACATCCCCGATGACGTCAAACTCACGGTCTTCGGACCGGCGGCGCTCCTCCCCCATCTTCCCGCCGTCGCACGGGTCGTGGACGTGCCGGTGGCGACAACGGCAGGCGAGCCGACGCGCGGGCCGACGGCGGCGGGCGGCGACTGCTCGCGGCGCGCGCTGGACGCGGCGCTGGAGGCGATCCGCGCGGGGGAGTGCGACGCGTTGGTCACGGCCCCCATCAGCAAGGAGTCCTGGGCGCTGGCCGGCGCTCCGTGTGACGGCCACACGCCCTACCTCGGCGATTTTTACGACGTCCCGGATCCGTTGATGGTGTTTGCGTGGGACCGCGCCGAGCCCGTTGTGGCCCTGCTCACGACGCACATTCCGCTGCGCGCGGTTGCCGCAACGCTGACCTCGGCCAAGGTGGAGGCCGCGGTGCGCCGCCTGCACGCCGGGCTGGAGCGCGACTTTGGCATCGCAACACCGCGGATCGGGGTCTGCGGCCTCAACCCGCACGCGGGCGAGGCCGGGCTCTTAGGCACCGAAGAATCGGACTTCATCGCGCCCGCGCTCGACCGCCTGCGCGCGGACGGATTCACGGTCCTCGGCCCGCTTCCCGGCGATACCGCGTTCGCCCACCGGGACCGCTACGACGCGATCCTGGCGATGTACCACGACCAGGGACTGGCCCCCGTGAAGGCCCTCGCCTTCGCCACCGCGGTCAACATCACACTCGGCCTTCCGTGTGTCCGGACGTCGCCCTCGCACGGCACGGCGTTCGATATTGCCGGTCAGGGACGGGGCGACGCCACATCGATGAGCGCCGCCCTGGCCTGGGCTGCCGCTTTGGCGCGGGCGCGGGTCTCGTAGCGCCAAGCTCGATCACCCGATCCTCGTTGCGACCCCCGAGATGCAGGGGTATAATCGCGGTTGGGCCACTAAATAACGGATATTGACCGGCCGGTTCACTTCGAAACGTCCGCGCAGCACCGAGGCCCAAGGCATGAAAAAGGCAACCGACCTTCTCGACTTTTACCGCCGCACGCGCGGCGAAACGCCCGCTCACGCACCGCAAACCACCGACCTCCAGGAGCGGATGGACCGCGCGGGCCCCCGCTTGGTACTGATTCGCCGCTCTCAGGTCTTCATCGCGGCGGCCGCCGCCGGATTGGTTGTGATCTTGGCATTTATGCTGGGGATGGCGCTCGGAGGCGGCGACGAATCGGACGCGGCTCCCACGCAGCGACTTTCCAGCGTCGTCGCGCCGTATGTGATCCGCGTGGCGTCTTACCCGGACACGGACCGGGGCCGGCAGCACGCCCAGATCGTCGCCGCCCAGCTCAAGAGGGTGATTGCGAACGAAGAAGTCACGATTCACCGCCTGACGGATTCCCAGCGGATCGTGGTTTCGATGGGGTCGTGGCGGAGTGCGGGAGCCAAGCCGATGGCGACGGATCTACTGGACATGATCAAGAGCCTGAAGGAAGATGATGGGTCCCAAGCATTCGGCGACGCCAATTGGTGGCGCGTCACGAGGTAGGCGCCATGTCAGTCCACAAAAGTTTGAAACTGAAGAACTCGCTGAGCCGTCAGCGCAACGTCCTCACCCGCCCCGAGCGCATCGAACTGATGAAGTCGCGCGGCCTCTGGAAAGACGGCGACAAGATCTACGGTCTCCGCAAGACGCGCGCGTAGCGTTGTCCACGTCATGTTCGCATCCATCAGTGCGACCGGCGAAACACTCCAGGCGCTGCAAGACGATCCTCGTCGTCTGGCCCATTTACTTGCCCCCGAAGACCCCGCACCGCTGATCGCTGCGTTTACGCCGCCGCCGCCGCCGGGACTATGGGGCCGGATGTTCGGCAAACGCGCGAGCCCACCAAAGAGCCCACCACAACCGCTGTCGCTGCGCGATGGCGAGGGCGAGCGCCACGACCTAGAACAAGTGTTCGGCGCCGTGCTCACACTGCTTGGGCGCTCCCTTGAGACCGACAACCCGTTTGGCGGCGAGCGCATCGGCACCAAGCCGTACCACGTCAGCCATGTGTACGCCGTCGATGCCGCCACCGTTGCCGCCACCGCGACCCAAGTGAAGGATCTTTCGCAAGACGATCTGCGCGCACGGCATGAAGCTCTGCAAGAGACCGGTCAACCGCTAAACGATGCCGAGTCCGACTTCGACACGCTCTGGGAAGAGTTTGGGCCGTTTCGCGATGCCTGGAGCCGGTTCGCGGCGCGGCGCATGGGCGTCGTCACTTTTTTCGAGCTGTAGGCGTCGCACAAAAAAAGCCCGCGCCGCCGAAGCGACGCGAGCTAGAACAAGAAGCGTGTGTGTCTACTGGAGTTTGACGCGCGGTAGTTCGCGCTCGTCGGCGTAGCGGCGGTACTGGCTCCACTTGGTGCCGTAGTCGCGCCCCGTCAGGTCTTTGAGCGCGTCGGCGTAGGCGTTGCGCTCGCGCACAATCCACTGCTCGCCGTATCCGCCCAGGACCTTGTAATCCAAGATGATGCCGTCGCGGATCGTGTTCACAATCGGGTCGCCAATCGCGGCCGCTTGCGCGATCTCGACGTCGAAGTCTTGGATGTACGAGTTTTGCCGCCCCACCATGATGTTGGCGCGGGGCGAGGCGCCGATCCCGATCGAAACGCGCTGCAGCACGATGTCAACGCCCCGCGGGTCGCCCAACGCAGCGAGCGCTTCGGCCGCTTGAATGCGCGCCACCGGGCTCTTCGAGAACAGCGCGCGGGCGTACGGGTAAAAGATGTCGGCATCGCCGAAGCCCTTGATGGAGCGCGCGGCGGCATTGCGAACATCCGCGGACGCGTCAAACATGCGCGTGTGAATCAACCACGGCAACGCGACGCGATCGCCAATTCTTCCGAACTGCTTGATCGCGAGGATGCGGGTGTCCACGTGCTTGCTGTGCAACAACTTGCGGAGCGGGCGCACGAGCGCGGCGTCGGGAAGCTCGGTCAAGAACTCAGCCGCAGCATCGCGGACCTCTTGATCGTCGTCGCGCAAGGCTTCGACCACTTCTTTTGCGCGGGCGACATGTTCTTTGGTGACGGTCGCCTGCTTCATGTGGCCGTCCCGCATTAAGCGGTCCGCTTCCGCCGGCAGCATCCAACGGCCGCCCGCCAGCACAAAGCCCTTCTTGCGCCGGAGATCGTCGCCGGACACCCATGCGCCATCGACTTTCTCAAAACCGAGTAGGCGACGCGCCGCCCGATGATCGGTGTCGAGCTCGAGCACGCGCTGCAGCGTGGCGTCGGCCGTGCGCAGCTTCTCCGCGCGCGCCCAGAGAGCCAGTTTGAACCAACCCGCCGTGTCGGCGTCGTCGAGCGCGTCCCGGCGCCGGACAAACGCTTCGGCGTCGGATTCGCCGCGCTTGATCGTGGCGACCCTGCTCTTTTTGAAACGACGGACCTTGCCGTCCAAGGTGACAGCGACCTCGCCGTCAGTCTCCACCACAGAACCCGGAACTTGAATCCCGTTGGTCAAGACGACCGTGTCGGCCTCACTCGCCGCAACGAGAAGCAAACAGGCCGCGAACGCAGGCACGAAACGCATAAATAATCCTCTTTAAGCCGATCAACCACCTTACCTAACGGCGCTCGAAGCCATGAGGTTACGGAATCAACGAGAACCGGCGACCGCCCAGACTGGTGATGATTCCCAGCAAAACGGCGACTCCCAGCGTCCAAAAGAAGCTCAAACCGGCCACTTGGACGTCAAATCCGTAGTGAATCATGTTGTAGAGCTGCACCGGCAAGGTTTCCGACCCGCTCTGGGTGAAGACGAGGGCGTCCACCTCTCGCAGGCCAAAGAGAAACGCCAGCAAGAAGCCGAGGGCGGCTCCCGGCGCCACCAAGGGGAACACGACCAGCGCCAGCCGACGGATGGGCGATAGGCCGGCGAGAACCGCGGCCTCGATCCACGCGGGCGCCAACCGACGCCGGGCCGCCCGCACCGCCAGCGTGGTGAACGGGAGGAGGCGTGCCGCGAGGAGCGGGATGGGGAACCAGGCGGCGTTCGCGCGGGCCGGGCCGTAGCACTCGACGGCGCCGACGGTCAGAGACATCGCCGGGACCGCGATCGGGAGAAACGAGAGCAAGACGAAAACGCGGTCCCAACGCTTCCACGTCGCGCCCGCCTCCGCCAAGAGAATCGACAACAACACCGCGAGCAGCGCGGCGCCGCCCGCGATCCAAAGGGAACGCCACGCGTTTTCGGCGACACGCTCGTGGCGCAGGCCGCGCCGCAATCCATCGGTAAGCGACGCGGGTTTGGAACGCGACGCGTCCACGTTGTTGGCGGGTACCGCCGCACCGCCGAGAAACACGGGCGCACCGTAGTGCGCGCCGGCCGCCGTTTCCAAGTGACGTTGCGCAGGCCAACCGACCGCAGCCACCAACAACAACACAATGAGTCCGCCGCCGACCCATCGCGCACGACCCAAGGGAATCGGTTCGACCGAGGTCGCGTCGTCACCGAGACGCCGCGTTTCGCGATGCCGTTCGACGGTGAGAACTACGGCGAATGCGGCCACCGCCAACAGCGTCGGCAACATGCCCGCCGCCGCCGCCGCCGCCCCGTCGCCATCGTTTTTCCACAGCGTAAACACCTCGTTGGCGTAGACACGAATCGTGTTCTTTGCCGTGGTCACGCCGAGGAAGTCGGGTACCGCAAAGTCCGCTACGACAAAACAAAACACGAGCAGCGCGCCGGACAACGCGCCCGGAAGAGCGGGCCCCAACGCGACGCGAAGAAGCGCTTGCATGGGTGTCGTCTGCAGACGCGCCGCGGCCAATGCATCGCTGCCGCCGGCACGCACGGCGCGCGCCGTGAACAGCGCCACCAGCGGAAACAGACTCAGCCCAAACACCAAAACGGCGCGCAAGAACTCGGGCTCGATCGCCAGCAGGTCGCGGTAAAGGGCAATCGCGAGGAGAACCGGTGGTAGGACCAGCGGCAGCGCGAGCATCGACTCCCAAAAGCGACGAAACGGAATGTCGGTCGCCGCCAGCAGAAGTCCAACCGGCAACCCCAAGATAAACGCGAGGAGCGTGGCGAGACCCGCGAGCGCGAGCGTCGCGAGCAGCATGGCGCGTTGCGGCCCACCCGCGAGCAAGCGCGCGTAGTGGCGCGTCGAAAACTCGCGCCCTTCGGCAGCCACGCGATCGAGCGGAATCAATCGTGACGTGGACTCGCCCATGTCGCGGAACTGGATGCCCTTCTCGGTGCGATCCAGTTCACGCCCGACGAACCGGCGCCCGTCCTTGGTCTGCACGTATTCCACGCGCAGGCTGCGCACCGCCATCGTGCCGACGGGGAGCACGACCAGAAGGGCGAGAATCGCTACGGCGAGGACGAAAAGGAAACGCGACATGGAAAAAAGCGAGGTCAATGTATCGAACGAGCGACGGATCACGGCAACGGTTCCGCCGCGTTAGTGAGATTGCGAATCGGGGGCCAATGCGGCCCGATAGGCAGCGTGAAGCCGTTTCGTGACGGGTCCTGGGTGGCCCGCCGCGACGGAGGCTTGATCGATACGCGTGACCGGCATCACACCTTTGATCGTTCCGGTCAAAAACACCTCGTCGGCGGCGGTGAGGCGGGCGGCGGTAATCGACTCTTCGCACGCCGCGATGCCGAGGTCCACACAACGTTCCAAGAGCCATGCGCGCGTGACGCCCGGCAACAACCCGTCGGGCAAGGGCGGCGTAATCACAGCGCCCTTTTCGACGATCCATACGTTGGCGGTTGTGGCTTCGGTGACGTGACCGTTGGCGTTGAGAAACAGCGCATCGTCGGCCGCGGCGCGGCGCGCCTCGATCAGGCCGAGCATGTTGTTGAGGTAGTTGCCGGTCTTGGCGCTGGGGTCCAACGCGCGCCGGTCATTGCGCAGGCGCGGCACGAGCGCGACGCGACACCCGTCGGTGTAGAGCGACTCGTCGTAACGGATCAAGCGACGTCCGATGAGGTAGAGCGCGGGCTGATCGCACCCATCGGGCAGCAGCGAAATCGGGCCCGGACCGCGCGTGGCGACGAGGCGCACGTACGCGTCGTCGACAGAAAGCGCGTCCAACAGTTCGTGCAGGCGGCGCGAGATTTCTTCGTCGCTCCACGGCAACTCGAAATACAGCATGGCCGCCGAACGGCGCAGACGCGCAAGATGCGGCTCCCACAAAAACGGAACGCCGCCCGCGGTCCGCACGACGTCATACACCGAGTCGCCGTACAAAAACCCATGGTCCAGCACAGGCACGGTCGCCTGCGCCGCGGGCACGACAGCTTCGCCGGTGTGGACCAAAATCACGCGGGTCGATCCCCCTGCGAGGCCGACCGTTTCAGCCGTGCACGATTCTTGCGATAGAGCTTGTCCAAACGCGCGAGCACGCGCTCTTTGGGGTTGAGCTTTTTGAACTCGCGCGCGTAGTGAACCATCCAGCGCACCAAGTTCTCGGCGTCGGCTTGATGAACGTACTCCAACCCCATCCCGCCGCGCGGTTTGTGGTTGTGATAGTTCTTGAGTGGCAGACAAAGCGCGCCGGAACGGAACTCGGAAAACGTAAACACGGACGCTTCGCACACACCGCCATCCATCAACGCGCGCTGATACTGAAACGTCTTGTCTTTTTTTGCGAGTGCCTGCGCGGCGGACTCGAGATCCACCGCCACGCCCTGAATAAATGTGGTGATGCGATCCCCCAACCGCAACACCGGCCCCTTGCCTTGGGGCGTGTGCGGGCGCGCGGATGACATCTCGAGGTTGATGATCGTGGTGGACTTGGGGTAGTCCGTGGTTCGCACCCAACCCAGCGCGCCGGCGAACCCAACTTCTTCAGCGCGGGTAAACAGCGCGCCGACCGAACCGCGCCAGCGCGCCGCGGCGAGGCGGTCAAACATCGTCAAGCACGCCGCGACCGCGCAGAGATCATCGATCGCGCGCGCGCGGATCTTGTCGCCGCTCAGTCGATAGGCCGGCATATCGAGCACCAGCGCCGTGCCCTTGGCAAGCCCCTTGCCGCCGGTCAACCGCACGCGGTTTTTCGCGCCGCGGATCGCACTCCGAATCGTCGGGCGCGGACCGGTTCCGTCCAACGTCATGAGCCCGGCCCCGACCAGGGCCGGAATCCGCATGCCGCCCAGGATGCGCGCGGTATTCGGCCCATCCACCTCCAGCGCCGGATGATCGGTGTGGCAGTGAAAGAGGAGCTTGGGCCGCCCCGGACCGTACCGGACTTCGAGGTTGCCATGCTCGTCGATACGGCTCCGCAGGCCTTTGGAGCCCGCCACGAACTCGTGGAGGAGCGCGTGGACCGCCCCTTCGTGAAAAGGCGCCGTCGGGCAGGACAAAACCGCCTCAAGGCGGCGCTGGAAATCGGGTTGGATATGCATAGGGGGCGGTCTCGGCGCGTACTATAAGGTTGCTGCCGGTCGCTTTCGGCACGCCTTGTGAGTCGTCTCCCAAGGGTCCCGGTTTTCGGGGCGAAACTGAGCCAATCCTCGAGAATTTATGAGATATCTGATTCGGATCGGGTGCGCTTTGGCGCTCCTTTGCACCATATCGTTCGCTGCGCCGACAGTGAAGGGCAAGACCGACGAGTGGTCGAGCCCCGCGCCGGACACGTGGTTCGATCTGGTCGTAACCGTAACGCCCGAGAAACCTCTCCAGGCCAAGGGCCTGCGGGTGGCCGCGACCGCCGAGGGGCTGGAAACCAAAGCGCCGCTCTTCCCCGCGCCCGGGTCGGACGGAACCTACGCGTCCGCGTTTGAGGTCCGGATTCCGGCGCGGATCAAGGGCAAGGTGAAAGCCAAACTCGCCGTCTCGGGCACCGACACGTCCGGGGCGAAAGTCGAAGTGGCGGGGGCATCGACCGTCTACCCCGGCGAGCGGCGCGACGACGCCGCGGCGACGGTTACAGTCAAAGGCGAGCCGAAAGCGGGTGAGCGGAGTGCGATCGTCATCACGCTCAAGATTCAAGACGGCTTGTGGGTCTATGGGTCCGGCGGCGACGGAAGCACCGGCATTCCGGTGGTGGTCCGTTTGCTCTCCGCTTGGGGCGCGGGCCCGGAAGTTCTTTGGAAGGCGCCGGCGAAGACCTCGCCTCCGGGCGAGAAACACACCAAAGAACTCACGTTCGAGGTGCCGTTTACACCGCGCAAAGCAGGCAAGCTCGACATGCGCGTGGCCATTGCGTGGCAAGCGTGCAATGCAGAGCTCTGCTACAACACCGAGCTTCGTTACGTCCCTGTCTCCATGGATGTGAAGCCGGGCAAGAACGGCGCGACATCGGGCGACGACGACGAGCAAGTCATGGCTCCGATTCCGGACGGCGCGCGCGATGCGGCAACGGACGGTTCCCGCGACGGCCTCGGCGGAAAATCGCTCGTCGAACTGATGCTGCTCGCGATCGGCGGCGGCCTGTTTGCACTGGCCATGCCGTGCACGTACCCGTTGATTCCGATCACGATTTCGTTCTTCACCAAACAAGCCGAGTCACGCGAGGGCAAAGTGACCGGGCTGGCGCTCGCGTACGGACTCGGCATCGTCGCCGTCTTCATCCTGGTCGGCGTCGTCGTCGGCGAACCGATCATCCAGTTCGCCACGCTGTGGTGGGTCAACGCCATCTTCGCACTGATGTTTTTGGTGTTTGGCCTGAGCTTGATTGGCCTGTTCGAGATTCGGCTGCCCAGTTTCATGAATGACGTGGCGGCCAAAGCGTCGGGCACGGGCGGCTACTTAAGCGTGTTCGCCATGGGCACGACGTTGGTTATTACGTCGTTTACGTGCACGGCCCCCATCATCGGCGCCGTGATCGTGTTCGCCGGCAAAGGCGGAAGCCTCGCAACGGTCGCGTTCACAATGGGCGTGTTCGGCCTCACGATGGCGATCCCGTTTGTGCTGTTGTCGCTCAGTCCGAGCGCGCTCCAAGCGATGCCGCGCAGTGGGGTCTGGATGAAAAAACTCAAGGTCACGCTCGGCATCATCGAGCTCGGCCTTGTCCTGAAGTTCTTGAGCAACGTCGACCTCGCGCGTGGTTGGTACAAGATCGACCGCGAACTGTTCCTCGGGCTTTGGGCGCTCAGTTTCCTCATCGCCGGGCTGTACCTGTTGGACTTGCCGGATCTCGTTTCGAAATCCAAGAAGTGGATGGCGGGTAAGGGTCAGATCTTCGCGGCCGCGTTCCTGCTCTTGGTGACGTGGTTTTTGTCGCTCGGACTCGGCGGAACTCCGCTGGGACATGTCTTTGACAATCGTGCGACCACCGTCGTCGGGAATGGCATCGAGGCATTCCTCCCCATCTTGCCGGACCAAGATCTCCCGTACCGCGAGGCGCTGTTGGCGTCCGTGAAAGAGGACTACGAAGCGGGCCTAAAAGTCGCCCAAGAAAAGGGCGCTCCGATCCTCCTTCACTTCACCGGATTTCAGTGAGCCAACTGCCGACTTATGGAAAGCGGGACTTTCCTCAACGAAAACATTCAAAAAGAGTTCGGCCGGTTCGTGGAGATCGTGTTGCACACAGACGGTCGCGACGAACGGTTCGGCGCATCGTCGCAGGCCAACTTGCACTATCTTCGCGAGCGCTTCGGCACCGTGTCGATTCCGTTTTACGCGGTGCTCGACTCCTCCGGTGAGAAAATCTATTGGCGCAAGGAGGGGTACGTCAACGCCGAGGAGTTCGTAGCGGGTCTCCAGAAGGCGCCGGGGACGAACTAAACCGGGACTCCCTCTCCGGACGAAAAAAGCCCGCGCCGTTGGGCGCGGGCTTTTTTGTTCTCTTTGATGGAGTCGGGGAGTCGGCTAACGGCCGATCTTTTTGAGCTCGACCAAAAAGATCAACGTCGCGTTGGGCGGAATCGTCGGAGGCGAACCGCGCTCGCCGTACGCGAGGTTGCCCGGGATCTCAAACAGGAACGTCGAACCGACCTGCATGAGCTGGACGCCCTCGGTCCACCCTTTGATCACGCCGTTCAACGGAAAATCAATCGTCTCCTCGCGTGCGTGCGAAGAGTCAAACATCTTGCCGTTCGGGAGCCAGCCCGTGTAGTGCACGGTCACCTTGTCAGTGGCGGCCGGCTTGGCGCCGCCGTCTGGACCGGCTTGGATGACCTGGTACTTAAGGCCGCTTTCCGTCGTTGTGGTTTTCGCGGGGTCGAGCTGAGCAAAGGCGGGAACGTTCACGACTTTCTCCAGGGTTAGTTGCCATACGCTGTCAGTGCCGGCCGGCAGCTTCGGATGCACCTGAGCTGTACCCCAACACTGGTCGGCGGGCACCTTGAAACGGGCGCTACCTCCGACCTTGAGCAGTTTTACGGCGTCCTTCAAGAACTTCGCCCCGATGCGCGTCAAACGAAGGTTGTCGCACGTGCCCGCCATCCGGTGGTCGCGGCGCTGCTCGGAGCAGACGATGAGATCGCCGGTCGCGCTCCACACGGCGTAGCGGACCTTGACGACATCTTGGGTCTCGATCGCACGCCCCTCACCGGGCTCGTCGATGATGTAGGAGACGCCGGTCTCCGTTTTTTGGACGTCCTCGCCGGTCACGTCACGAAAGCGCGGCATCCGTTTGACGCTCAAGAGTTCAACCTCAAACACGAGCGTGGAGTCGGGCGGGATCTTGGCGCGGCGCTGTTTTCCATAAGCGAGGTTGGCCGGAACGACAAAGCGGACCGTCGAGCCGACATTCATCAGCGCGACCCCTTCGTCCCAACCTTTAATCACCTGACCCGCGCCGAGCGGGAAGTCAAACGGCCTCTTGCGGTCGCGCGACGAGTCAAACTTCGTCCCGTTGAGCAACGTCCCGACGTAGTGCACGTAGACCACGTCGCCGGGATGCGGTTGCGTGCCCGCCTTGCCCTCCTTGAGAACGGTATAGGACAAGCCGGAAGCGGTTTTGACCGGTCCGGGAACTCCCTGTTCCTCGGCCCTGACGGAGGCGCCCAAGACGGCACCGAGCGCCAGGAGCCCGATGATCGGATGGTGTTTCATGCGCTAAAGGATAAACCGACCGTCGCGTTTGGCGGGGGGAGCCAGCGGAAATCGAAAGATGCGGGGGAGGCTGGTTGAGGCCTCCCCCGCGGGTGGAGTATCGCGCCGCTAGTTAAACGAGTAGCGCAAGCGAACCTGATCCATTTCGAGGAACGGTCCGAGCGCGGCCTCGCTAGCCACCGTGTAGGTGAACGTAGCCACGACGCGAACAAATGCGTCTCGCTCGAGGGGGCCCGTGTTGAGGTCGAGGGCGATATCACCGAAGGTTCCGGTGCCACGGTCAAACACATCAATAACCGTGGATCCTCCTGCGAACGAAACGCGGGAGACGCCAAAGATCGACGTTTCCGTCAAGAGATCGGGGGCCTGGGGATTGAGTCGGTCGGGCCGAGCCGAGCTCATGAAGACATCGATGGACTGACCCGGATTCGAGAGTCCGATGATGTCGCCGGGCTCAAACGGGAGAAACGTGGGGTTGGGCACACCCACCGAGTACAGCTCGGTGATGGCGTTGGCGCCGCCGAATCGATTCGGATCAAAACCGCGAATCGACAGGATGCCGGACGCAAAGTTGTCGTAGTTGTTGACGCCGGTGGCGATCCCGGGGTTGATTCCGAAAATCACGCCGTCCGCGTCCATTAAGAAGATGAATCCGCGGCCGCCCGAACCACCGCCGTTGCACGAGTTGCACTGTCCGGCGTAGCCGGAATCCGGAACCGGACGGGGGCCGCCGGCGCCGCCGGTCGCGTCGAGCATACCGCCGGTCAGGTCAAGGCCGGCGCCGGAGATGATGCTGAGCGTTCCGCCGCTGCCGCCACCACCGCCGCCGGTCGAGACCGTCCAGACGTTGGTGGTCCAGCTCCAAAAATCACCGGTTCCACCATCGCCGCCGGAAACGTCGATGCGACCCGTAACGCTGACGGAGCCGGCCGCGAGGATTTCCAAAAATCCGCCGCCGCCGCCGCCACCGCCGCCGGAGCCGACCGCGTTTTGGGCGTTACTCCAGCCATTCATGGCTCCACCGGCGCCGCCGCCGGAACCGCCCGTGCCATCGAGAGCTTCGCGGTCGCCGTACGTGGGACCGGGCGCGCCGCGGACGCCGATGACGCCCGAGTTCGCAAGCCCCCACCGACTACACTTGCCAAACGTTCCGATCGGAGACCCTACGGCCCCGCCCGTCCCGCCATTGAAGCGGTCCTCGCCGAACGTACCCGCGGTGCCGTGGCTTGCGCCGCCGCCGCCGGTGCCTGAAGGGCTTCCGATGTTGACCGAGTCTTGCTGATTGATCTGCCAAGCCTCGCCGCCGGCATTGCCGCGGCCGGGCCCGGCGCCCTTAAACGAGTTCGGAAACGTGTTCGGTCGTCCACCGCTCGCGTTGATCCATGTATCGAGGCTGTTGCAACCGCCAAAACTTGTTGTCGTCCCGACACGACGTCCGGGGCGACTCATGCCGCCGTCGAAGCCGCCGGGTCCGCCGACGCCGCCGTTTGCGCGAAGACCGATCCCGCCGGTCGGTGCGCTGGCGGGCATCGATGATGCATCGCCCGCCGCTCCCGAAGCGTCGATCGCGCCGTCAATCTGGATCAGACCGATGGAAAGCAAACGCGCCGGGTTGACGCCGACGATTTTGAGAGTGGTGCCAGCGCCGACGACGAGCGAGTTGAAATCAAACTCGGTCGCGATCGGGGGATCGATGGTGCGAACCCCTGCGGTGGGCAAGCCACTTGTGTTCTTGTAGAGATCGGTCGGGTCGACGTCGACGACATCGAACGGATTGCCCAACGACTCGTTGAGCGTGTCGCCGGTATCCAGCGTCGTGTCCGTCGAAATGACGAGGTCGCCGCCCGTTCCGCCACCAAACGCACCGACGACGCCAACGGCTTTGCCCGGCGACTCCGGGTTGTTGTAGCGCGCCGTGTTGAAAAAGTCCTCAAGCAGCGTCGTCTGCCCGCCCTCGGGCCGAATGCCGTCTTGCAGCGGGTCATACGTGAGCGTGCGCGTTCCGACGATCGAGGGTCGATTGCGCACAAGAAACTCTGTCGTGTACCCGAGACCGCCGGGTTCTGGAAATGCTCCGCCGACTGCCCCGGCCAAGACGGTTTGACCGTCTCCGGTCAAACCGTTCTCGCCAATAAATGTCTTGCGGAAATCGAGCCCCAAAATGTTGCCGGACAGCGTCAGTCGATACCGCGTGTCGTCCACAAGACGGACAAGCGGCGTGACCACGATGCTGGCCGTAATCGTGCCGTCCAAACCGACGCCCTGTTCCAAGCGAACAGAAATCGGAACCGGGAAATCAACCTGGTCACCAAAGTACCCCGGTGACGCCGCAGGAGGCGCGGCATCACCGCTCTCGGTTGCATTGGCAAAAATTTCGAACAACTCGACGGTGCGGTTCGTCACGGTCGAAGGGTCGATGGGTTCACTGAGACGGATCCGAAGCACATTGGGTGTCGGCTCCAAAATCACGCCGGCTGCAATCAGTTCGTTGCTGTCCATCGCGCCGAGTTCGCGCGTACGCGGATCGAGGCGAGAAACATCGACGATACCGCCGGTATCGACGTCCTCCGACACGACGTCAAGAACGCGCGGCGGATCGGCAGGTGCGAAGTCCTCGAAGAAGTTCGCCGTATCGAAAAACGCGTTGTCGGGGTTGCGAATCGGCGATCCGCTCGCCGCGCGAAGCGCGTCCGGGCCAGCTTTGATCGTCACCTGATACGAAGTGTCGGAGCGGAATCCGGCGTCGGAACGGTCCGCCACGGTCGGCAGACGCGGCACGAAGGTGACTCGGTTTCCGCTGACGACATAGGCTCCGATCGCGAGCGAGAAGTTGCTGCCGGTCGGTCCGACGTTCACGCTCGAGATCTTGAGCCGCTCGAAAAAGTCCTGACCAACCAGCACCGAGCCTGAGAACACAAAGTCGAGGGGCCGGTTGCGCGGAACGCCGTTTTGGCCCCGCTCCAGGAACTCAACGAGGCGAAAATCGCCGTCGCCGGACCCGGTGCCGGAGCCTCCGCCGCTGCATCCAAACGTCAAGGATGCACACACCAAACCCAAGACCGAACAAAGTCTCGTTCTGCTCATTACGTGGTCCTCCGGCGCCGCTTGCTTCGCAACAACATCCAACCAGGCTCGATTTGCGAAGAAGGCGCCGGATACCTATACGGGGTCCAATCTCCGTTTTTGGGGGGCGTTCGCGCGCCCTTTGCGCCCCCAAGCCATGGCAACCAACGGACACGGGCGGGGTAACCGGCAACCTCCTATTCGATTTTTTGGAGTCGCGACGGAGCTTAGGGCGACAACGCGTTGCCAACGGCCCAACCAGAAAACGAATCGAATCGCTATCGATTCAGTGGCCCCCTCACCCGACCGGTCGCCTAGTTGCCAATGCGGCGCAAAAAAGAGGACCATCAGCCAAAAAAAAGTTCGTTTTTTCCGCAAAGAACCCCCGCTTCATGCACCTCACACGCCGCGCGGCGCGGTAAGACCGCACTGATCACGCCGGCTACGCCGGACCTAACACACGGGAGGCGAACCAGACGGGTCGGGGTAAACAGAGCACCGCCGCGAACGCACAGCAAAGAGAAGCACGAAAGCAACCCAAAGGACAACGATCCGTAGCGGAACGCCACATCGATCAACGGCGAGCGTCAACGTCGGAAGTGTCCAGCACACCGAGCGAACGGCGAGCATCGACATCATCCGTCGCGCTGCGTGCTCCCGAACACAACCCACAAGAGCCGCCAGAGGCGACGACGAGCAAACGAGTGCGGCGCCAAACCGAACGAACGTCGAGCTCCAACGTCGTCAGACGGTGGGCCCAAAAACTCAGAGCCCAAACACCGGCGCGTAACCGCCGCCAGAGGCGACGACGAGCAAACGAGTGCGGTGCCAAACCGAACGAACGTCGAGCTCCAACGTCGTCAGACGTTGGGCCATAGACATGCCTTTTTCGTAGCGGGCTACGCCCGCTACGAAAAAGGGCGCCTCTTGCGAGGCGCCCGAACCGAGAGAGTGACGGGCTTACGCCCGTCAGGGGTTTCTCTAATTTTCCGAGGTCGGATCGTCGTTTGTACGACGTGTACCGGCCAAGATGTTGATCTGCGACGGACGCGAACCGTCAATCGTCGCGGGAACGGCACCCTCAGCGAGGGGAGCGGCGCGCAACGTGCGGCCGGTCCAGTTGTGGGCTGTGCCTGCCGGCACGGTGGACGAGAAGATCACGCCCTGGGGACCGCTCTCGGTGCCCTCACCAACAAGCGCCACGGTCGAACCGTGCGACTGCGCCTTGCTAATGATGAAGCCAACCGCCGGCGCTCCGTCGAGGACCGCCTCGTGCACGTTGTTGACGCAGAACAGATCGTTGTGGCCCGTAAGGACAACACGGCTGTTGCGGCTCGACGTAACACCTGCTGCACGCTGACCGATGAGAACGTTTCCGTCCACCGACAGGTACATGTAGTTAATCGCGTTGGACGTGCCATCGGTGATATCCGATGTGAGCGCGACCATCCGGCCGCCCGTGTCCGCGTTAAATCCATAGACTTCAAGGTCTGTCGCGCTGCCCGCTCCTGCGCTCGCATCGCTCGCGATGACGCAGAGAATCGAACCGCCGCTTCGGCCCTTGAATGTGACCACACCGTTGGTCGCCGCGAACCGACTTTCGTAGTTCCACGAGGGAACGTCGAACTGTTCGAATCCGACCGTGTCCGTGTGCGGCGTGAACGGCTCGTACGGATCATGCCCCCCGATCGGCGCGGTGGACGTGTTGAAGCCAACCATGAAGTTGCGGTTGGTCGTCTGGAAGCCCACGCTCGTCGAAAGCTGGTCCGAGATGTAGTAGATGAAGTTGCCGTTCGGGCTCTTAAACATCGCCCAGAAGTTCTGGACGGTGTCCAGCGTACCGCTGTAATTCGGCGACGCCTGTCCGGCGGCTTGAATGCCGGTCAGTGTGCGCAGTCGGTTCGGAAGAATCGATGCCGAGCTGCCACCCGTGAAGTTGATCGCACCGCCCGTGGCCGCGTTGCGGAACTGGAAGTGGAGGTTCAACATCGCGCCTTGGCCGAGTTCGTTGAACGTTCCACCGGTGTTCACCGGGTTGTTGATAATCTGCGTGGTACCGCCGTGGTACTGCGCGTTGTAGAAGCCCTGTCCGGCCGCGGTGGAAATGTTGGATCCCGCGTAGTTGAACATGAGGACTCGCTCGTCCGCGCCAAACACCATCTGTTGAACCTGACGGATGCGCGCGTTGATCAAGTTACGACCACTTGCGTATCCGGGGATCGAAGACGGGTTCGGTCCGTTCAACGAAATCAGATCCGTACCCACAAACAACACGTGTTGGGTTCCGCCCTTACCGGTGTCCATGTCGGAACCGTTCAGCGCGACGACGATGAGATCGTCGGTCGGGGTCCAGTTGGAGTCCGTGTTGGAACCGGCCGCCCAACCTGCTTCCAGGCTCTGGAACGAGCCGGTGATGTTGGCGTCGCGGACGGCGGCCGCGTAAGCGCCACTGTCCGACACCACAATGCCGCTCAGGCCTTCGCCCAAACGTCCGGCACCGAGGAACTCGCCGTAAATGTCAATGTCGTTGCCCGTTAGGTCCTTCAACGTGGCTGCCGTCAGGTCGAGGCTGCCACCCGGGAACTCAAAGGCCAGGAGGGACTTGTCACGGTTACCCGCTTGGGTAATACCCTGGCGGATGGTGCCGATGTTGGTGTCGATCGCGTAAGTCGTGGTCGACTGGTTTGAGCCAACCGGGAACACGATCACGTCGGGTCCCAACTCGCCCTTCTCCGGCTTGTCGCCCGCCGCCAGGAACTGCGTTCCGACGTTCGGGCTCACAACAAAGCCGCGGAGATAGTCGTTATCCGGAATCCACATGCCGGTGATCGAGCTCGGTGACGGACCAAAGTTGCCGCCGTTGAGGCTCGTGCGGGCCGTGGAACTCGTTAGTGACGAGGTCAACGTACCGTCAACCATGCTCATGCCGAAGATGCGGTTGAGGTTGAAATACTCGATGAAGATGATGCCGCCGTCGACAAACATCAAGGAGTCGGGCAGTAATCGGTTGTTCGACGTGTCCATCGTGAACGTACCGGTCCGCGTCTTAAACGACGCGCTACCGAGATTCACAAGCATGGCCGTGCGCGCGAGCGGGTCGCCGTTGGAGTCAAGCCCGTCCAAAATCGTAATGTGCGCATTGCCGTCGAACGCAGCCGGAATCGGCGTCTTGTCCGTACGCCAGATGAGCATTTTCTCGCCCGTACTGCCGCCCGGCATCGCGGTTGCGCACCAGATACCGTCCGCCGACATGGCGACGGAGACACCCGTACGGCCCTGCGAGGTGCGGTTGGCACCAATGGCGGTGCTGCTATCGAACCCTTCGATGTAGGAACCAAGGCCGACGTTGTGAAGCTCACGGTCGTGCGGCGTGTCCTGCACCCAGCGGTTAAACGACTTCCAATAGCCGACACCGTGGTAGAAGTCGAGCGATGTCGAGTTGAGGTTGGGGTTACCGACGTACTCGGCACCGAACTGTTCGCCGTCGGTGTTCGATGTCGCCTTCGAGTTACTGAGAACCGCCGGCATCCAATAGTCGCCCGCGACGGCGTCGACAATCATGATGCCGCGCTGGCCCGCCGTGTCGTACTGCTGATAGCGCTTCGAGAAACCACCGGACGTGTTCGAATTGAACTTGCCCACCGTGGTCTCGGCCCACAAGAAGACGCGACGGTTGTGCGTCGGCGCAGAAATCCATGTGAATTCCTGCTGCAAGTGCGCGTAGGCCGTCGTGGACGTGGCGCTCCAGCGAAGCTCGGAACCTGCTTCAGCCGGCCAGAAGCCGCTGATCGAAGGCACCGTCTTGAGCGTGTGCGCATCCGTACCGCCGTTCGCCAAGAGCACCGGCAAGATGTCGATGTTGGCGGGGAGGAACGACTTGAATTCCGATGCCTTGCCGGACTCCACTTGGTGAAGCGACGACTGCGAGAACATCGGGACCATGCGAGCTTCTGCAAGCTGTGCAACGCTGTCCTCTAGGCCTGAAATCGCTGCTCCGGCAGACTCTCCCGCTGTGGTCCCGCGGAGATAAATCGCCGTGTCCGGCGAGATGCTCACGGTCAGAACGCGCGTAAACGCTTGGCGGTTGAGTTCTGCATCCGCGGCGGTTCCGTCGCCTGCGTAGGCGTCACGACCCATAAAGGTCGTCGGGTGGAAGCCACGGTCCGTGGGCGTACCGGTGATCTGACCGTTTGTCACGAGCAACGGGTTCGGCGCCAACTGCAGTCCATTGGGGAGGCCCGGAGCGGCCGGGTTCGGCGCGCCGAAGCTGTCATCTTGCTGGTATGTAGAGCTCCACTCGTAGTTTCGCGCCAGCACGACATACACCTGACTACTCGGGAATTCGATGGGCGAGGGTACGAGGAACGGAACACCATTCGACCCGCGTACGCGGTCGGTGGGGAACGGCTGACCATCCACGCCCGGGTTAAGCCCGGAGTTGGCAACGGTCGGCGCCGAGGGAAGATCGAAGTTGACCTGGAACGTCTTGTGACGACCACGGAAACCGGTGAGCGGATGAAGGCCATCGAACTCGCGGTCGTTTCCGGTCGGGATAAACGAGCTGCCGTTTTGCACCGGGTTCATAACCGACGCGAATACGCGCACGTGAAGTTCAATGCCGCCGGCGGGAGCCGGGGACGACGCGCGCGGAACGCCGACAAACATGCCGGAATCCGGGCGGAGGTCCATACCGAGGAGATCGATGTCGAGGGGGTGACCCGCGTTCGCGACTCCATCGGGGTTGCCGTCAACGAACTCGAGGTCGAACGTGAGCGGCGGCACGCCGCCGGACGCGGTCACGAATTCGTTGTAGTCCACACCCGCTTGGCCCGCGGGCAACACGACCGTGTCGATCGCGATCTGCGGAATGCGCACCTGAATGATGTACGACTTGCGGAAGATCACATCGTCAAGTTTGCTTGCCGTCCCGCGCGTGTCGATGGCTTCAAGGATGACGCGGTAGCGAAGCGGTGTGATGTCCACACCTTCCACGAAGGGAAGGAAAAAGGCGTTCTGATACTGGTTCGCCTGGAAGGGGTACTTGCGACGCTGAAGGCCCGAGCCGGGCGCCGGCGTGAAGCTGGGATGCGTACCCTCAAAAAGGTCGGAGAAGTAATCGGAGAACTGGATCGGAAGCGGAGTGCCAAGGGTGTTGTCACCACCGGCGAGACCCGCTGTGTCCGCGAAGTTGCGGCGCGAGTTCACAGGAACCGCTGCCGTCTGGAACCAATCCGGCAGGAGGCCTGCGCCGCCCGCGTTACGGTTGATCGTTCCGACGGGGCCACGCGGCGACTGGAAGCCACCGATTTGGACCTTGCCCTGGCCCGCCTGCAAGACGAACAAGCCGCCGTCGTTGAAATCGTTCTCGAACTTGTTGCCCGTTTCCGGGGACTCGTCGACGTCGATGCCGACACCGTCCGCGACCCCTTGGATGCTCGTGTCAAACGTCGAAAGCTCAAGCTCACGCGCCATGTACACGTTCAAGAGGTTGTTGCGCGAACCGCCAGCGGTCACGAACGCAAACGAGAAGAACGCTTGCGGGTTCGCCGGGTTCACGAAGTCGATCACGCTGGGAAACGCGGGGACGGCGGGATCGGAAGTTCCCTCGCTCGCGGTCGGGTTGAGAACGTTCACGCTCCCCTCGCCCACCGTGATGGTGAACGTGCGACTCACGGCCAGATCCGGCTGCTCCAACGAGCCGCCGAGTTGTCCGGTCGAGATCGCTTGGACCTCGAAGCTGAACGATCCGACATCACGCGGGAAACCGATGACGCGTGCAAAGCCGGTGAAGGCTCCGTCCTCGTCCGGTACACCGTCGTTATCCAGATCTTCACGATCTCGAACCAGTGTCACGCCCGCAGGCAAAACACCGGTGTCGAGTTCGAACCGATCCGGAAGCGCGGCGCCTCCTTCGGTGACGAATCGAATCACCTGGTTGTATAGAACACCCGCGTCAGCGGCGGGCACAGTTTCGGTCTCGAACTCGACCTTGGCTAGCGTTGCATTAAACGGGCTACCGTTACTGCAACCTGCCAAGCCCGAGACCGTTAGCGCTGCCAGTAAGGCAACACGCCATCCAGTCTTTGACATCGACATTCCTCCGCAAACTCTCTCGTGTATGGAACTCACGCCCATACCCTTTTTGTTTTCGGCTAGAGAGACCCAACTTCCCTCAGGCCGATGTTCCGCTGGGATTCACCCAACGGTCCTTATTCTGAGTCTTCGAAGGACAGATTTCTACTCTGAACTCCAAAAGAATGGTGACCCAGATCCCAACCTAGTCCACCGAAAACCCATCTGTAACGCAGACGTTACACCTTCCGGGGCCCTGCTCAGCGGGCGAATAATCGGCCCCCAGTCCCATATGAAGGCCCTTAGCGACAGTGATTCCGGCCCTCTTAGCCAGCAAGCAGCGCCGATGCGGCCTGCTCGGCCAGCGACATAAACGGCTGGACAAAAAATCCGAGCACGAAAATGCCAATCAGGCAGATCCACAAAACGGCCATCATCGGCCGGGAAATCCCTGAAATCGTTTTCATGGGGCCGTTTTCAGGCGCTTCGTGCATGTAGATGCGCTTCACGACGCAGAGGTAGTAATACATCGAAACCACCACGCCAAGGCTGCCCACGGCCGCCAGGCTGTACGCCACGACGGTCCCTTTCGCGATGACGGCGCGAAAGATCAGGAACTTGCCGAAAAACCCGGCCAGAGGCGGCACACCGGCCAGCGAAAGGAGGCCGCAGGTCAAAACCAGCGCCAAAAACGGGTTCGTACGGCCGAGGCCGGCGTAGTCATCCACCCGATGGCTCTTGGTTAGGCCATTCACCAAAACGACGACCGCGAAGACTCCAAGGACCGTAAAGAGGTAGGCCATCAGGTAGTAGAGGATGGCGGTGAAGCCCGCGTGGTTAAACGCCATCACGCCCATCAGCAAGTAACCGGCGTGGCCGATCGAGCTGTAGCCGAGCAGACGCTTCAGGTTGCCCTGCCACATCGCACCGAGGTTGCCGTACAAAATCGTGAGGCCCGCAAGCAAGGCGATGAGCGCCCCCCAGGAGCTTGCCGCAGCCAGTCCGCTATCAGCCATCGGACCAAGACAAGCGCGCACGACTTTGAGTAGCAGCACAAAGCCCGCGGCCTTTGACCCCATCGAGAGAAACGCCGTCACGGGTGAAGCGGCGCCTTCGTAGACGTCCGGCGTCCATACCTGGAACGGAACGGCAGCAATCTTGAATCCGAGTCCGACGAGCGTGAGCAAGACGCCGAACTGAAGCAATGCGCCGCCGGCGTGTCCGATCTGGTCGGCCGCGCCGCTGGACGCGAGATCGCGCAGCAGCAAACTCCCGGTCGCGCCGTAGATGAACGCGATCCCGAGGAGCAAGAACGCGCTCGCGAGAGCGCCGAGCACGATGTATTTGATGCCGGCTTCAATCGAGCGCACGTCGTTGCGCTTAAACGCCGTGAGGCAATAGAAGCTGACGGTGATCAATTCGAGGGCGACAAACAACGTCGCAAAATCTTCAACCGACGCGACGAAAAACATGCCCATCGTCGCGAAGATCGTAAGTAATCGAAACTCGCCGTGTCCGCGGTCCACGCGCTTGAGCCATGTATCCGACATCGCCATCACAAACATGGCTGTGATGCCGAAAATGACCTTAAACAGCACCGAGAACGCGTCTAGGCCATAGCGGCCACGAAACGCGTACTCTTTGCCGTCTAGGCCAAAGCCCTGCATGATCGACCAAAGCGTGGCGACGATCACGCCGATCCAAACCGCGTTGCCGACGCCCTCCTTGCGGTGGTACGGCGTGCGCGCGTCGAGAAACAACGCGACGAGAGCGCTGATCGCGAGAATCCACTCGGGCATCGCAAGCCCGATGTTCCACTCGTTCATCGGCGCGCCTCCTCTTGGACGGGTGCCGACTGCATCACGCGCAGCTTACCCACGCCGTCTTTGATCTTGTTCACGAGCAAACTCGGGAAGCACCCGGTCACCGCCAACACCAAAATGAGCGCCACGAACGGCGTTTTGTGCTTGCGGCTCGTCACGTCTTTCAATTCGCTCCAGCGTGGATTCAGCGGGCCGAGCCACGCGTCACGAATCGCACGCAACAAGTAAGTCGCACTGATCACGATGCCCCAGATGGCCGCCATCGTCGGCACCCATCCGGGCAGTGTCATGCCCGTGCCCGCCAACACAAATTCGGACTTCCAGGCGCCCAAGATCACGAGCAATTCGCTCGCGAAGTTGGCGAACCCCGGCAGTCCCGCGGACGCCATCGCCATGATGATGAAACACGTACCCGCAAACGGCAGCACTTTGAGCATGCCGCCTAAGTCATCGACAACGCGCGTGTGCGTTTGCTCATAAAACCACCCGATCAATCCGAACGCGAGCGCCGTCATGATCCCGTGGGCAAACATCAAAAACACCGCGCCGCTCAAACCGAGCATGTTCATCGTCGCTAGCCCTAAGAGCACATAGCCCATGTGGCTCGAGGACGAGAACCCGATGATGAACTTCATGTCGCGCTGGGCCATCGCGACCAATCCTCCATAGAGGATGTTCATGCAGCATAGGAGCCCAACCCAACCCATCCAGTGTTCGGCGCCCGCCGGCAAGCTATCGAACGCGATGCGCAAGATGGCGTACGCGCCAAGTTTCATCAGCACGCCCGCGTGAAGCATCGAAACCGATGACGGCGCGGCGGCGTGGCCGATCGGCGACCATGAGTGCAAAGGCCACAGCGGCACGATGGCCGCAAAGCCCAAGAAGATCACGGGGAACCACGTGATCTGGAAGCTGTCTGAGAACGTGACCTTCGCGATCTCGCGCATGTCGAACGAGTACACACCACCGACGCGGCCTGCTTCGAAGTACACCGCGAGTAGACCGATGAGCGCTACAACCGCGCCGGTCGTCAGAAACAGCGTCAACTTCATCGTCGCGTACTCTTTGGAGTACTTCGCGGCGCGGCTGCCCCAGATCCCGATGAGCAAATACATCGGGATGACGGCCATCTCGTAGAAGAAGTAAAAGAAGAACAGGTCGATCGACAAAAACACGCCGAACACGCCGACGCACAACGCCATCAGCAAGATGTAGTGTTCTTTGACGCGGTCGGTGATCGATCGCGAGACCTGGCAGCCGGTCCAGATGACAATGGACGTTAAGACGACCATCGCCAAGGAAATGCCGTCGACGCCGAGGATCAAGCCAAGGCCGATGGATTCCACCCACTCGATCTCAACGAGAAACTGGTACCGCTCGGTCGCGCCCGCGTCAAAGAGAAGAAACATCGCCAACGACGCGACCAAGCTGACCGTCGACCAGCCGATGGCGGTCTGACGGATGCGGTCGCGATCGGCGTCGCTTTCCTCTTTCATGAACAGGATCCGGCCGCACGCAATCAGCGGGGCGACCAGGACCACAATCGAGAGCCAACTCATTGAGCACCCGCCAGGATGAAGAAGACAACGAGCAGCGTGACGCCGCCCACGAAACAGTAGGCGTAAAAGTTCAGGCGCCCGGACTGCAGCCCGCGCAACTTATCGCCACTCCAAAGAGTGAACCGCGTCGGCCATCCCACGAGGATGCCGACGATGAAGTTTTCTTCAACGAGACGGCAAAAACGAGCGAACCCTTGTTGGATGGATCCGACCAGCCACAGGTAGAAGTCGTCGATGTAGTACTTGTTGACAAGCAAGTCGTGCACGGGAGAGAAGCGATGCGCCAGCGACGCGCCCTTGTCGGTTTGTCCCTTGCCGTAAAACGACCACGCGATGAGGTAACCGATCAAGACAACGACAGTCGAAGTGATCGCGATGGTCGGATCGATGTGAAGCGGCGAAGTTCCCGGGCCTTGCCAAGCACTCAGGTATTCCTGACCGCCGCCGAAGTAAAAGATCGCACCCAGCGCCGCGCTAAACACAGCGAGGAACTGCAGCGGTCGCGTCATGATCTTGGGCGACTCGTGCGGCTCCGCGTGTCCGCGGTACGCTCCGAAAAACGTGAGGTACCAAGAGCGCGCCATGTAGAGCGCGGTCAGGCCCGCCGTCGCGGTGGCGACCAACTGCAGGCCGCCGAAGTGCCGCTTGTGCAGCGCATCGACGATTAAGTCCTTGCTGAAGAACCCGGACAAAAACGGGATACCGGTCAGCGCGAGCATGCCGATGGTGAAGCACCAGAACGTGGTCGGCATCTTCTTGCGCAGACCACCCATCTTGAACATGTCCTGTTCGTGATGACAGCCGTGGATCACCGACCCGGCGCAGAGGAACAGGAGTCCCTTAAAGAACGCGTGCGTCGTCAGGTGAAACATCGCGACGGCGTAGTAGCCGGCGCCAAGGGCCATGACCATGTACCCGAGCTGACTCAGCGTCGAGTACGCGAGCACTTTCTTGATGTCGGTTTGGACGACCGCGATCGTGGCGGCGAGCACCGCGGTGACCGCGCCCGTCATCACGATGAAGTCGGAAGCGACGCCGAACTCCGCGCCGAAGCAATAAAACGCGCGGATGACCATGTAGACGCCCGCCGCGACCATCGTCGCCGCGTGCATCAGGGCCGAAACCGGCGTCGGCCCTTCCATCGCGTCCGGCAGCCAGACGTGGAACGGTACCTGCGCGCTCTTGCCCATCGCGCCGACAAAAATCAGCACGCCGGCAAGCGACAGCTTCCAGCTCTCGCCGGCGAGGTTTCCGTCCTGGACCGCTTGGGCGATCACATCGAAGTCGAACGAACCGGCAATGCTCCAGATCAGCAAGATGCCGAGTAGAAATCCGAAGTCCGCGACGCGGTTGGTCAAAAACGCCTTCTTGGCCGCCTCGCACGCGCTCGGTTTCTCGTAGTAGTAGCCGATGAGCAAGTACGAGCTCGCGCCCACCAATTCCCAGAAGATAAAGATCATCAAGAAGTTGGTCGCGAACACGATGCCCAGCATCGAGAACACAAACAGCGCGAACTTCGCGAAGAAGCGCCCGATCGACGGGTCGCCCTTCATGTAGCCCTTGGCGAAAAAGAAGATCGGCGTACCGACGAAGCCGACGACGATCAGCATGAGCTTCGACAGGTTGTCGACTTGGACGCCGATTTCGATGTCCAGCGTGCCGCCGTCCCACGGGAAGCTCATCCAAGTCCAAAGACTCTTGAGCTCGGTTCCGGAAACCAGGAACAGCAGCGACGTGAAGGCGCATACCGCGACCGAAGCGATCGCGATGTTGGGCGCCGAAGCGCTCCGACGCACGTCGGGTTTGATCGTGAGATAGATCGCGGCCATAAGGGGCGCGAGGAGAGTGATCCAGGCGAACAGCGTCACTGCTTCAACATGCTCACTTGGTCGGCGTCAACGGTGACGCGCAGGCGGAACAGAGCAATGACCACGGCCAACCCGACCGCGACTTCGGCGGCGGCGACAGCGATCGCGAAGAACACCATGACCTGACCGTCGAGATTGCCGTGCCAGTTCGAAAACGCGACGAACGTAAGCGCCGCGGCGTTCAGCATGAGCTCCACGCTGAGCAACACCACCAGGATGTTGCGGCGGGAGATGACGCCCATGATGCCGAGCGTGAACAACACGCCCGCCAGAGTCACCATGTGTCCAACGGTCACGAGAGCCTCCGCTTGGTGATCAGTACCGAGCCGACGATCGCCGACAAGAGCAGAAACGAGACGATCTCGAACGGCAGCACGTAGTCGCTAAACAACGGGACGGCGAGCTGCGCCGTTTCGCCCGCGGCGGCGGCCGCCGTGCCTTCGGCCCCGACGTACTTCGCGTTGAGCGGGATATCGAAGAGCCCCGCGCGGCGCACGGTCCAAACGAGGGCGCCCAAGAACCCAAGGGAGAACAATGCGCCCGCAATATGCAGCTGCGCCCCCTCGGTGGCCTTGAGATCTTCCTCCCGCAAGTTGATCAGCATGATCACAAACAGAAAGAGCACCATAATCGCGCCCGCATAAACGAGCACTTCGACGACCGCGAGAAAGTACGCGTGCATCAAGATGAACTCGCCCGCGATGCCGACGAAGCAAAGCGAAGCCCACATCGCGGTGGCCACAGCGTTGCGACGCGTGATCGCGATCAAGCCTGAGCCGGCAATGAGCGCCGCGAAGATCCAGAAAAAGACCGTACTCACTTGTTTTTCCACTTCATGATCCGGTCGTTCCGGATCCCGCCCATTTCATAGAGCTTTTCTTTGTCGTGAATGAAGTCGCGCTTGTCGGCATGCACGAGCTCGGCTTCCTTCACGAGGAAGATCGCTTCTTCCGGACACGCCTCCTCACAAAAGCCGCAGTAGATGCACCGCAGCATGTCGATCTCGAAGCGGTCCGGATACTTTTCGACGCTGTTTGTTTCGTCAAACTCCGTCGGCCAGATCGTGATCGCTTTCGGGGGACACACGAACTCGCAGATCTGGCACGCGACGCACTTGCCACGTTGCTCCTGATCCATCACGAGCGCGGGCGCACCGCGGAAGTTGTCCTTAAAGTCCCAACGCTCCTCCGGGTACTGCATCGTGATGGCCGTCTTCTTGTTCTTCCAGTTGAAGACGTCGCGCAGCGTGCCGAAGAAGTGACCGATCGTCATCCCGAGGCCCTTGACGACAGGGCCCAGGTAGATGCGCTCCATGAACGAGAGCTTGGGTCGTTTGACGATTCTTGTACCCATGGTTAGTCCGCCAAAAGTGCCACGCCGCCCGCCGTCAGCATGATGATGCCGAGGCTAGCGGGGAGCAGGATTTTCCACCCGAGATTCATAAGTTGGTCGTACCGAAAACGCGGCAACGTCCAGCGAACCCAGATGAAGAGGAACAAGAAAAAGCCGGTCTTGGCGCAGAACGCGAGGCAGCTCAACGTGGTGCCCCATCCGCCTTCCGGCAGTGTGAAGAACGGAACGTGCCAACCACCGAAAAACAGCGTCACGGTCAACGCCGAAGCGGTGATCATGTGGATGTACTCCGCCAAGAAGAACAGCGCGAACTTCATCGACGAATACTCGGTGTGGTAACCCGCGACGAGTTCGGTTTCCGCTTCCGGGCAGTCGAACGGTAAGCGGTTGGTTTCCGCGTAACTCGAAACGAGGAAGATGATCCACGCCGGGAACAGGTAGAGCACGAGCCAGCCGTTCGCGGCTTGCCACTCGACGATGCGGCCAAGGTGGGTCTCGCCGGTGACGAGCAGCACGGGGACAACGCTCAAGCCGAGCGCGAGTTCGTAGCTAATCATCTGCGCGCTTGCTCGCACGCCGCCGAGCAGGCTGTACTTCGAGTTCGAGGCCCAACCGCCGAGCGTGATGCCGTACACCGCGATCGACGAAACCGAGAACACGTACAAAATCCCAACGTTTACGTCGAGGATCGCCATGTCGCGTGCATAGGGCACGACCGCGAAAGCAAGCAACGCGGGCACCAAGCTGAGCGCCGGCGCCAAGATGTAGATCGCCTTGTTGACGTGGCCGGGGACGACGTCCTCTTTGAAGATGAACTTCAAGAGGTCGGCGATGGGCTGGAGTAGTCCGGCAGGGCCGACACGGTTCGGACCCAAGCGGTCCTGCATGAACGCGCTGACGCGCCGCTCGGCCCAGACCAACAACGCGGCGGTCGTCGGCAAGGCCACGGCCGCGACGAGGACGATCTCGAGCAGCTTCCAAAGAATATCGACAAACAACATGACTAGGCCAGCGCCTCCGCCTTGTTGAGCTTCGCGCCGAGAAGTCCGACGCTCAGCCAAGTCAAGCCGTCAAGAGCTGGATGCTCGTCCGCCATGCGCTGGAACGCGAGCACGGCGGTCGACGCACCCTTGAATGCGGGATCGAGCAGCGTGTGCAGTCGGTCCAACACGACGCGCTCCGTGAGCAGCGTCGGCTCGTACACCATGCCCTGGCGGACGCACTGAACCCGATCGCCCGCACTCACCATCGTGCCGTCTTTTTCGACCCACGTCGTGAGCGGGATGTTCACATCGCTCGCGTGCTTGGTCAGGCTGAACACAACCTTCTTCTTGCAGCGCTCGATGACTTCCGCGGGCAATTCAATGAGCTCGCGCGGCTTCACATAAAGCAGCGCTCCAAACTCCTGCGACGACCAGTCGTCGGGCGCGTCGCGGAAGCCGGCGAGACGGCAACCGCGCGCGTTCGGCGCTTTCTCCGGGTGAATCAAGAGATCGTCGCCCTCACCCATCGGGAGCAGGAAGTAGCGATCCTCGACCCCCAAGGCGTCGCACACGCCCTTGAGCGCGAACAACTCCTCGTTGGTCATGTACGACGACGCAACACACAGGATGCCCTCGTCGCGCGCACCTTCCAGCACAGCTTGGGCGCGGGAAAGCGCGACCGGATACGGCGCGGGCTTGCCGCCGGCCGTGGGCATCACGATCCGGTCTTCGTCGTTCACGAACGCGTAGTGCAGGCGCCCGTGGTCCGACATCCAATAATCGTTCACGTTCGGGTTGTAGCGCGGCACCATGCGCAGCATGCGGTTGTCGCGCGTTCCCGCGACGACGTTGCAGCCGCGCGCATCGCTCGTGTCGATCGTCGGCGTGAACTTCATGAACCACACGCGCGACTTGAATCGGAAGTCCCGGCTCGTCAGCGCGCCGACCGGGCAGAGGTCGATGATGTTCATCTGGTAGGGCGAGGTGAGCTTGCCGTCGCCCCGAACGACCAGCTGCGACTTCTCGCCGCGGTGGTCGATGCTGATCTCGTCCGTGCCTGCGATCTCGTCAAGGAAGCGAACACAGCGCGTACAGAGGATGCAGCGCTCGGCGTCAAAGACAACCCGGTCGCCCCACGAGATGTTTTTGGGCTTTTTGCCCTTGTCGAACTCGAACCGCGTGATGCCCGACCCGTGATCGACGGCGTAGTCCTGCAGCTTGCACTCGCCCGCCTGATCGCAGATCGTGCAATCCAGCGGGTGGTTGATGAGCAAGAACTCCATCACGCCTTCGCGCATTCTGGAGACGCGTTCGTTCGTCGTGTTCACAACCATGCCGTCGCGGACAAGCGTGTTGCAACCAATCTGCAGCTGGCCGACACCCTCGATCTCGCAGAGGCAAACGCGACAGTTGCCGACGACCGAGAGACGCGGGTGATAGCAGTAGTGCGGCACTTCGATGCCAACCTGCTTCGCGGCTTCGATGACGTTGATCCCGGCCGGGACCGTCGCCTCTTTGCCGTCGATCGTGAGCGTGACATGTCCGTTGTCGCTCATGCCGTCACCTTTTCCGCGAACGCTTCGGGGTACTTTTTCAGGAAGCTCTGCACGGGCCAAACGATCGCGACGGCGAGCGCGCAGATTGTGGTGCCGTCCATCTTGTCCGTCACATCCATCAGCGTGGCGATGTCGCCCTCGTCGGGCCCATCGGTCTGGAACTTCTTGAGCATCCGGCGCACCCAATCGCTGCCTTCGCGACACGGCGTGCACTGTCCGCACGACTCGTGCGAATAGAACTCGGAGATGTTGAGCACAACGTCGCGCACATTCACGGTGTCGTCGAACACCATGATCGCGCCCGACCCGAGACTCGATCCCGCTTTCGCCACGGACTCGATGTCGAATCCGCAGTCGAGTTCGTCCGCGCGTAGCACGGGGAAACTCGAACCGCCGGGCATCACGCCCTGGATCGGCGCGCCCGACAAAGTGCCTCCGCCGATCTGCTCGATCACGTCACGGAGCGTGAAGTCGGTGCTGCACTCGAGTTCGTAGACGCCCGGCCGCTTCAGGTGGCCGCTCAGGCAGAACAAGCGCGTGCCTGTCGAACCCTCGCAACCGAGTCCGGCGAACCAATCGCCGCCGCGGCGCAGAATCTGCGTCACGCACGCCATCGTTTCGACGTTGTTGACCACGGTGGGACAACGCCACAAGCCTTCGACCGCGGGGAACGGCGGCTTGATGCGGGGATAGCCGCGATTGCCTTCGAGCGACGTCAGAAGCGCGGTTTCCTCGCCGCAGATGTAGGCGCCCGCGCCGGGGTGCACCCAGATGTCGCACGAGAAGTCCGTCCCGAGGATGTTCTTGCCGATCAAGTTGGCGGCGCGCGCCTCGTCAATCGCGTCCTCGACAATGCGAATGGATTTTTGGAACTCCCCGCGAATGTAGATGTAGGCGGTCGTCGCCCCGACCGCGTACGCGGCGAGCAACGTGCCTTCCAACATCTGGTGCGGGTCCTGCTCCATGATCACGCGGTCTTTGCACGTGCCCGGCTCGGACTCGTCGGCGTTGACCGCGATGTACTTCGGTTTGTCGTTGCCTTTCGGCACGAACTGCCACTTACGCCCGGTCGGAAAACCGGCGCCGCCACGACCGCGCAATCCCGACTTCAACACTTCCTGCGTGACGTCATCGGGGCTCATCTCTTTGAGCGCTTTTTCAAACGCATCGTAGCCACCGTTTTTGCGATAGGTCGCGAGCTCGATCTGTTTCGGATCGTCGGCGAACTCAAGCATGGCGCGCGTTTCTTGGATCATGACAAGCCTCCCAACACGGAGTCGAGTTTGTCCGCGGTCAAGTCGAGGTGTTTCTCGTCATCGACGAGCATCATCGGCGCGTTCGCACAGTGCCCGAGACACTCGAAGTGCTTGAACGTGAAGCAACCGTCTTGGGTCGTCTCGCCGTTTTTTACGCCGTAGCGTTCGTTCACATGCTGGATCAAACCGTCGGCGCCGCGCAGCTTGCACGACAACGTCTTGCAGAGTCGCACGACGTGGCGCCCCACCGGTTCGCTGTGGAACATGTCGTAAAACCCGACCACCCCGCGAACGTGCATGTCCGGCAACCCGAACAGGGCCGCCGTGTCCGCTACCGTCTCGTCGCTAAACCAGCCATCCCGCTCCGCTTGGATCAGGTGCATCGCCGGAATCAGCGCCGCTTTCTTGTGCGGATATCGCTTCCAGAGCTCGTTGACCTTGGCCACGAGCTCCGAAGAGAACTTCGATTCGTTCCCGCTCACCGGTCGCACTCTCCCATGACGAAGTCGATGGACCCCAAGACCGCGACGACATCGGAGATGAATCGTCCCTTCACGATCTCGGGGAGGATCTGCAGATTCACGAAACTCGGCGACCGAATAAACATCCGGTCGGGATACCCGCCGCCCTTCGAACGGAAGTAGAACCCGAGTTCGCCCTTGGGGTTCTCGGCGCCGAAGTAGCTTTCACCGACCGGCGCATCCTGACCTTCGGTAATCAAAATGAACTGATGGATCAGCTCGTCCATCCCCTTTAGCACGGTGCTCTTCTCGGGGAGGCTGATTTTTGAGTCCTGCGTGTTGACCGGCCCGCCGGGCATTTTTTGGATGACCTGTTGCAGAATCTTCGTGCTCTCTTTGAGCTCTTCGATGCGGCAAAGGTAGCGGTCGTAGCAGTCTCCGACCGAGCCGAGCGGAATGTCGAAGTCGTACCGCTCGTAGTCGAGGTACGGACGGTGGATCCGCAGATCCCACTCGATGCCGGAGCCGCGCAGGTTCGGGCCGGTTAGGCCGTACGAAAGCGCGTCGTCCTTCGTGATGACGCCGATGTCTTTCGTGCGGTCGATCCAAATGCGGTTGCGCGAGAGCATTTTCTCGAACGACTCGATTTGTTCGGGAAACTGATCGATGAACGCCTTGAGCTCTTCGATGAATCCGTCCGGGATGTCGTTGGCGACGCCGCCGACACGCGTGTAGCTCGTCGTGAAGCGCGCGCCGGTGATGTGCTCGATCAAGTTGTAGATCGTTTCGCGCTCGCGAAAACACCACAAGAAGACCGTCATCGCGCCGACGTCCATCGCGAACGCGCCCAGCCCCAAAAGGTGTGCGCTGATACGCGACATCTCGGTGCACATGACGCGAATGGCTTTGGCGCGCGGCGGAATCTCGACGCCGATCAGGTGTTCCTGCGCGGTCGTCAACGCGACGTTGTTGGCGAGCGGCGCTAGGTAGTCCAGCCGATCCGTGTACGGCGTGAACATGTGAAACGTCATCGACTCCGCGAGCTTTTCCATCCCGCGGTGCAGGTAACCAACCACGGGTTCGCAGTTGACGACGATCTCGCCGTCGAGCTCCAGCACCAAACGCAACACGCCATGCGTGCTCGGGTGCTGCGGCCCCATGTTGAGGACCTGATGCTCCTGCGGCTGCTCGGGACGGTCGAGAACAATATCGACTTGCGTGCTCACGCTTTGCCTCCCTTGCCGGTGTACCCGGGCGTGCCCAGCGTGTTGCCGAGCAACGGGTAATCCTTGCGTAGCGGATACCCCTCAAACCCCTCCCACATCAGGATGCGGGTCAGGCTTGGATGGCCGTCGAATCGCACGCCGAACATGTCGTACACCTCACGCTCCAACCAATTGGCGGTCTTGTACAGGTCCGTCACGGTCGCCAGCGTCGGTTCCTCGCCGCCGACGGCGACATTGATCCGGAGATCTTGATTGCGCTCAAGCGAACGCAACCGATACGTGACGTCAAAACGCGGCTCCGCCAAGTAGTTGTCGCACGCCGTGATGAGCACAAGCTTCTTAAACTGCAGCTTGGGTTCGTCACGAAGCGTCTTCACAAACCCGTGAAGGCTTGCGGGGGTCGCGCGAAACGAGGGATCGTCGCGGAGGTCCTCGATGGCCTCCACGCCATCGGTGCCAGCCGCGAGCGCGTTCAGTTCTTCGCGGATGTCGCTCATGCTTCCTCCCAATCGAGCGCCTTCTTCTTGACGACCCAGTACCAACCGAGAAACAGAATCGTCAAGAACACGGCCATCTCGGCGAACAGGAACCCGAGCAATTCGCCGCGCGTCTCGAACACCACACCGTCAGGCACGCCCCCGCCAAAGTGCACCGCCCACGGATACAAAAACACCACTTCGATATCGAAGAGGATGAAGAGCACCGCGACGAGATAGAACTTCACGCTGAAGCGTGTGTGCGCGTGTCCATCCGCCTCAATGCCGCACTCGTAAGGCTCGTCTTTGGCCTCGTTGGTCTCGACGCGTTTGCCTAAGAGCCACGAGATCGCGAGCTGACTTACCGAAAGCACAACGGCCAGTAAGAGCAGGATGAACACCGGCAGGTAGTCGACAGGCGCGTTGTCGCGCGCTGCGACGATTAAGAGATGGTCCATCGTTGACGTAACCTATGTTCCGGCCAGTGGATACGAAGCTGGAAATATAGGTGCGCGCCTTTCGCGCGTCAACGAATGCAGGGGTTTGCCCGCGTCACTTTGGACGGGCGCGGATGGAGAAACCGGGAGGCGTCTCCAACTCCGGTGCTGACACGGGCTTGCGCGGTCGTACTCTGCTCGCGCTCAAAGATTTTTCTTGGGCCGCGCCGGGAAGACTAGAAGACCAGAGTCGGCTCTTCTTCGATCTCTTCTTCAAACTCCAGCAATTCTTCATGCACGGTGTTCGTGTCCACAATCTTCGGGGGCTCGCGGAACCATCGATGGCCCCAGAAGATGTCGACCAAGACGAGCAGACCAAAGATCAGGTAGCCAAACACCCGAAACGAGATGCGATCCTGGAAGAACGGCAGATCCGCCGCCATCGGCCCGCGTAGATGCGTGAGATAGGAAAGGGACGCGATTACGGGAACCGCCAACCACGCCACACCGTACGCCCGGACGGCAAGCAGGGGCAGGAGCCAGAGAGCGTGCGCCGGGTGGAGGATGGGCGAAATCACCAGGAACCCGACCAGGAACACAAACAGGTCGTTGAGCGCCGCCTGCGTCTCCGCGCCTCCGATGTCGAGCAGCGGTCGCATGCGAATGCACAAAAACAGCACGAGCCCCAAAAACGCGACGCCCGCGATGACCTTGGCGAGCAGCACGTTGAACTTCTCACCGGGCTCGATCATGCTCACGCCGGCGATCTGCAGCGAGTTCTCCGCACGCCCCGGGAGATACTGAAGGCTCTTACGGAGCGGGTTTTCCAGCACCGAGTTGTACTCGTAGTGCCGCCATACGTGGACTTGGCCCTCCACGTAGCGCTCCAGCGGAACGTCGTTTTGGTGGAAGGGCAAAAACGGCACGGAAAACAGCGCCGCCATCAAAATCACGCCCAAAACGCCGAAGCGGCGGCTCAAAATCGGGACCAAGAGCAGGAATGGGAGCCGAACCGACGCGGCCAGAGCCGTGGGAACCGCGGCAAATAGCCGTCGGCCGCTTGCGATACACCAGACCAGGGCGGCGATGGCTGGAAGCAGGTAGGCGTCCACGGCCAGGGTCACGTACAGCTCTTTGAGGAGAACGGGCGACCAGGCGTAGACCAGCACCCAACTCATGGGCAGGCGCATCGCCCGGAGCGCGAGGACCAAAAACAAGCAGGCCAAGACGTCGGCGCAGAGGATGGCGAACGCAAACCCGCGCGTGCTGTTTGGCTTGAATCGGTCCGCCAGCGCGCCGATCCACAGCGTGAGCGGCATGGCGTCCGTGCGCAGGTCGGGCCGCACGAGCTGTTCCGCGTGCGGCGCTTCCCCCGCACTCATGGCGGCTCGGGACAAAAGGAGTCGCTCGGCGCCGATCGCCGTCAGCTGCAGGTCCGCTTCGCCGCCTTCGAGCAGGTCGGCAGGCGCGAACTCAAACGGGTGGACGCCATGGTTCACCATGCGCGCGTCGAAGCGCAGACGTTGCGGATCGCCCTCCAGGATGGGCGCCGGCGCACCGAACACGACGATCAGCCGCACGGCCGCACCGATCAAGACCACCCAAAACAGCCGGGGCGGATTGCGGTGCGCGGCAACGCAAGCGACGACGTGAAACAGGCCGGCCGCCAGAGTCGCGAGGACGAAGTAGACAACCGTTTCCTTCTGCGCGGCAGCGATGCCGGCAGCCGGGAAGTGTCCGTTCGCATAAACCAGCCCGGCTGCGTACGCCAAGAGGGAGAGCGCACCCGCTCCGATCGCCACTTTCGCCATATCGTCTGGTTCCCTTTCGTCCCAACAGGCAAGACGACTTGAGACGCGACTGGCGCAAACCGATCTAATTAGCCGGTGCTTTTATCGGGATACTCGATAGTTAGGGCGGCATCGACGCGGGGCGCCGCGTGTTCGGTCATCAATCCGTTGGGCCACCGGACCTGAATCCGCTCGACCGCGGTCGCGGCGCCCAGCCCGAAATGGAGGCGAGGATCCTCGCAGCATTGAAACGACGATCCGAGCAGCAGGACGCGGCTCTGGGAGCGGCCCCCCGCCACCACGGTGACTTCGGCGCCGGCCGGATCGCGGGCCACCTTCGCCGACGGCCGTCCGACCAAGCGCACCGTCAGCCAGTGACGCGGCGCGTCTTGGGCGAGATCCGCCCGTAGCAGGCAGGGTGTGTCGTTGAGCTCGGTCGTCGCAATGTCTAAGTCGCCGTCGTTGTCGAAATCGATAACCGCGGTTGCGCGCGAGGATTTTTTAACCATGAGCCCGGGCCCCGCTTGGTTCGACACATCGCGAAAGCGCAGGCGTTTTTGATCGTCGTTGAGCAGCAACACGTTGTGCTGCCTGTACGACGTTTGCTGGTCGGGAAACGCATCGACCTCCGGGTAGACGTGGCCGCATGCGAAATAGATATCGACATCCCCATCGTTGTCGAAGTCCTGCAGATTCACGCCCCAACCCAGCTTGAAGAACGTGACGTTGCGCACGATCGTGGCGGGCGCGCGTTCGTTGAAGACGACGATGCCGCTCGCCGTTCGTTCGGCAAGCAAGATATTGAATTCGTCGTGGCTGAAGTTCGTGATCGATAGATCGAACTCCCCGTCGCCGTTGATGTCATTTAGGGCCGCGCCCATCGACGCCTGCGCGCTGTAGTCACTCACGCTCGTCGCCAGGCTCATCGGGCCCGCTTCATCTACGAACTTCTTGCCCTTCTGGTTGATCCAGCAAACACTCGCCACGCTGTCGTTGGAGACGTACACGTCCAACCAACCGTCGCGGTCGACGTCCCATGCAATCGGCTGAAACGCGTAGAACGGGCCGCGTGAGCGTGATGTCGTGGAATCCTTGTTCCGCGCAAACGTGATGCCTTTGGCCGCCGACACATCCCGAAACACGAGCTTGCCGGTCTCGACCAAGTCGTTGTGGAGCAACACGTCGTTTTGCGGAACGAGGCCCAGCGGGCCACAGTACACCTGCAACGTCTTCCATACGCAGCTGCGTGCGTTGATGCGGCCGTCTTCGTCGAGATCGACGGCCGACGTGTCGTCCAAGAACTCGTAGATGTCGGCGTACTGCGCCACGTACACGTCCAGGTCGCCGTCCCGGTCGTAGTCGAAAAAGCAGGCGCCGGTCGACCAGCCGCGAATGTCCCCTTGCGCGTTGGCGTCTTTCCCGACTTCAGTAAACCGCCCCTTGCCGTCGTTTAGATAGAGGCGGTTGTGGCCGAAGTTGCACACAAAGATGTCGGCGTCCCCGTCGTTGTCGATGTCGCCCGCGAGCGCGCCGAATGCCCACGACGGATCGTCCACGCCCGCCGCTTTCGCGCCGCGTTCGAACTTCTTTCCGCCGCGGTTCCAGTAGAGCTCGTTGCGCGGCGTCTCTTCCGGCGCGATCAAGGTCACCGTGCGCGATTTACGGTCATAGCGCGTGATGTTGTTGCCGTTGGGGCAATACATATCGAAAAAACCGTCGCCGTTGAAGTCGGCCACGGCAATCCCCGGAGGCATCGCTTCCAGGATCACATTCTTGGATACGCCGTCGCGCCCCGTCCGATTGCGCAGGGTGTAGCCCATCTCGCCCGCCACATCGGTAAACGTGACGCCGACCGTCGCCGATTCGCCTTCGACCGACGGCACGGCCCGCGGTTTTTTCTTCGGTTCGTCTTTTCCGCATCCTTGGACGGCGACAAAGCTGATCGCTCCCGCGATCCAGGCGCATTTCAAGAGCGTGGAGCGCCAAGAACCGGGGACTTTTCGGGAATAAGGCATGAAATACCGTTTCATTGGGGCGGGCTGTTCTCCCACCAAGAGCCGAACGCAGTTTAACCAGCGACCACGTTTTGGCCGATGGGGCCTGCGTGGGAGGCGATATGTCGAGCGGTGTTGAAACTCCGGAGCGTCTGCCGGCGCTGCGGCTTCTGGCAAGCGTGGTCTTTCCAGATGACGTGGTGTCGGTGCAGCTGCCGGATGAGGAGTGTGCTGCACCCCTCGATTTCATTGACGACGCGCACGCGTTGGTCGCCACGATCTTCGACGCACCGCGCGCCGAGCGATCGATCGATGGCCAACACGAGATCTGCGTTCTGGCGCGAGTCGTCCAACGCATGCAGATGCCGGGCGGCGGCTGTCAAGTGGTGTTCCAAGGCGTGGCGCGCGCTCGTGTCGTGGACCTTGAGGACGACGGGAACATCCGTTGGGCGCACATCGTCCAGGTCGAACCCGACTCGGAAGAAATCGACGAGGACCAGTCGCGCGCTGTGTTGCGCGTGCTCGACCTCTTGACCGACTATCTCCAAAAAGACGGCACGTACCCCGAGGACCTCGAGAACATCTTGCGGATGAATCTCGAGAGCACCGGGCGTTTTGCCGACATGGTCGCCGCCTACCTCCACCTGCCGCTGCCCGTGAAGCGCGAGGTGGCGACGACTGTGGATTCCGCGGAGCGTTTGGACATGTTGCGCCGCTCGATCGAAGCGGAACTCGCGCGGTTCACGATCGAGACTGACATCCACAAACGCGTTCGCGATCAAATTGAAGATCGTCAGCGCGAACAGTATTTGCGCCAGCAGATGAAGGCGATTCGACGGGAGTTGGGCGACGAGGGTTCGCCGGACGAAGACGGCGACAAGCTTGCGGAGCAAATGCGCACGGCCGGTTTGTCGGCGGAAGCGCGTGAAATCGTCGAGCGCGAATTGCGTCGATTGCGCTCGATCTCGCCGAGTAGTGCGGAGTATCACGTCATCCGGAACTACGTTTCGTGGGTGATGGAACTGCCGTGGAAAAAAAGAACGCGCGACCGGTTGGACATTTCGCGGGCGCGAAAGATTTTGCACGAGCAGCACTCCGGCCTCGACAAAGTCAAAGAGCGGATCGTCGAGCACCTGGCGGTCAAAAAACTCAACCGCAAGGCGCGCGGCTCGATCCTTTGCCTCGTGGGTCCGCCGGGCGTGGGCAAAACGACGCTTGGACGCTCCGTCGCCAAGTCCTTGGGGCGGAAGTTTGTGCGCATGAGCGTGGGCGGATTGCGCGATGAAGCCGAGATCAAGGGCCATCGGCGCACGTATGTCGGGGCCATGCCGGGCAAGGTCATCCAGCTGCTCAAGCGGGCTGGCGTCCGCAACCCGGTGCTCCAGATCGACGAAATCGACAAGATGGGGTCGGACCACCGCGGCGATCCGGCCAGTGCGGTTCTTGAGGTGTTGGATCCCGAGTGCAACGCCGCGTTCCGCGATCACTACCTCGATGTCGGATTCGATCTCAGCGACGTGTTTTTCTTGGTGACCGCGAACGTCTTGGATTCGATTCCGAGCGCGCTCCGTGATCGCTTGGAGATCGTTCGCATCGGCGGATACACACAGCGCGAGAAGCTCGCGATCGCGCGCACGCACCTTGTGCCGCGCGCCATCAAGGAGAACGGACTGCGCGAGGACGCCGTTCGCTTCACGTCCGGCGGGCTGGAGCGGATCATCGAGGGTCACACGCGCGAAGCCGGTCTGCGCGAACTCGAGCGCACGCTCAAAAAGATCTGCCGCAAAGTCGCCACGCGTTGGGTCGAGGGGAACGAAGAGCTCGTGCGCGTTGGCAAACAACGCGTTTCCGACTTTCTCGGCGCCCCCCGCTACAAGCCCGATCTCGCGGGGCGCTGCGCCGAAGTCGGCGTGGCGACGGGTCTCGCGTGGACGGCCTATGGCGGCACGCTCTTGTCTATCGAAGCCAACCGCATGGTCGGGAAGGGCGATATCGTCGTCACCGGACAGCTCGGCGATGTCATGAAGGAGTCGGCGCGCGCCGCGATGAGTTTCGTTCGCGCCCACGCGTCAGAGTTCGACATCGACTCGGCGGAGTTTGCGCGCTACGACATTCACATTCACTTCCCCGAAGGCGCCACACCTAAAGACGGTCCGTCCGCGGGCGTCGCGATCGCTACCTGTCTTGCGAGTCTGTTTACCGGGCGCGCCGTCCGTCACGACTTAGCGATGACGGGTGAGATCACACTCAAGGGGAAGGTCTTGGAAGTCGGCGGCATCAAGGAGAAGCTCCTGGCCGCCCATCGCGCCGGCATCCGCACGGTGCTCATCCCCCAGGACAACGTGAAGGACCTAGAAGAGGTCCCCGAAGAAGTCCGCAAGGAGCTCATCGTTGTCGCCACCGATGACGTCGAGCAAAACATCTGCGAGGCCTTGCTCAACATTGTGGTGCCCAAGCACGGCACGAGCCTGGCCGAAGTAAGCGAACAAGCCCCCCTGCAAGTAGCCAAAGAAAAAAACGCCAAACAACGCAACTAAGAGCGGGACTAAGAGCGGGACCACTTCTCGCTCTCGGCGCTTGCAAGTCATTTTTTGGCAACGGTTTATGTCGTTCGCTTGCGGGAATTTTCGCGCAGACGACAGGCGAGCTGTCATCCTCTCGAGCGCGACCGTTAAGACGGCAGAGCGTCCCCTAAACGGTTGACCAGCCCAATCGGCCGACCAACGCAAACGAGCGCGCGGCGAAAAGCTGAACCCCGTTTGCGCGGAAAATCCCGCAACCGATCGTCACAACTCGTTACAAGTCAGCAGCTTGCACGCACATCACGCGAGAAGTGGTCCCGCCTTGGGCCGGGGCGGCGGGGGCGGGGTGGACTTGATTCGTCCTATTGGGTTTTTAGCCAGGCTTTGGCTTCTTTTTTTGTCTTTAGGTCTTTGCCCGTCAGCTTGTTCAGCGCCCACAGAGCCTTTTCGCTTAGCTCGGTGAGTTCGATCAACTCGGCCCAGACCCGGCGATCGTTCAGCTTGGCGTGGGCGGCGAGCACGCTCAGGCGTCGCGCCGCGACCGCGTGTTTGAGGCGCGCCGCGTTGTGGAGCACCTTGGCGAATGCCGCCACGTGGTCGGGCAAGATTGTGCGCGGGGGCGCCGTGAGACCGATGGCGACGGCGCGCAGGATGTCGGCATCCGGCTCGCGGCCGAGCGCGAGGAGTCGGCGCTCCGCATCCGCGCCATCGACGGTGGCCAGTGCGCGCGCAATCTTGGCCCGCGCCTTGGGATCGGTGGCGCGCGAAGCCTTGATCAGTGCGCGGACGCCGCTTGCACCCGCGTGCGCGAGAGCGCGCTGCGCAATCTCGGCCGCCGTTGCATCGCCGCCGGTCAAACACGCGGCGAGTCGATCGGTGTCACCCGGCTTCGGCTTCGCACGCAGCAAGGCGAGCGCGGCAACACGGCGCGCGTTGGCATCGTCGCCGACCAACGCGGCACCAAGGATCTTCCGCGCCCCTTCATCGCCGCACGCCAGCAGCGCACCGGCCACGTGTACGCGCGCCATCGCATCTCCGGCCGCAGCAAGCGCCCCCTTGAGCGCGGGAATGTGCGCGCGATCCGCGGACCGCGCCAACACCCACGCTCCCGCGGCTTGCCAAAGCGGTTCACCATCGCGCAACCACGTCCGCGCTTCGGCAGGTGACGCGACGGTCGCCTTCTGCGTCGCCAGATCAATGGCGAACCCCACAATTTCGCCGACGTAGCCGTCGCGGTTTTCGCTGCGCCGCGCGACCAGCATGACGCCCGCCCGCCCGCGCGAAACAAACGCGTAGTTCGCCGACTCCACGCGCGGAAGCGGCTTCGATTTCCGCGCCCGAAGCTCCCGCTCCAACTTCGGGTACCCGGCTACTTTTTGATCCAACGCAAACTCGTACTCCACGCGCGGCGCGTACTGGTTCTCACCCAGGTGCCAGATCGCGTCCTGTTCCGGTTTCGTACCGCGAGGCGCGCGGTTCGCGAACGCAATCAAGTACTTCGCGTCGTCGGACGGAACCAGATGAACCGGCCGGCCACGCCCCCCGAAGTCGAACTTGGCGACGTCTTGCTCATCCGGCGCGAGGCCGTACCCGGCGCGCGGAGGCCGCCGCAGATACTGCTCCAACGACACCTTGGGCACCGAACGCCGCTTGACAACGCGACACGTGTCTTTGGAGCCATAGACGAACGCGAACACCATACGGTTCGGCGACTCCGCGTAGTCGATGTGTCGCCCGGGTGTCGCACGAACCGGACCGATGAGCAAAACGAGAGCACCGAACGCAATCGAAACTCGGCGAGCGTACATGCGCCCATGGTAGCCGGGAGCCACCCTCACCAAACGAACCATTGACGGCGTCAAGCGTGCCCACGCCGCGGCCCGACGCCACAAAGAACGAACTACTTGTCGCGGTCTTCGTCTTCTTTGCGCTTTTTGCGACCGAGCGGATCCATCGGATCCCAGAAGTCCTTTTTCTGGGTCACGGTCGGCAACCCCTCGGTGCTATCAATCTTGGTACGCGAATCTAGATCGACATCCTTGTTGCGATCGATGATGTCTTGCCGCAGCGTCGTCGACTTGCCGCCCTTGTACTTCTCTTTCCAAGCAGCACTCGGGTCCACTTTCTTGTAACGCTGCGCGATGACGTGCTCGATGCGAGCGGCGGTCTCTTGGTCGTAGCTCTTGCCGACCCACTTCGCCTCGCTGATGATCGAAGGGTTGTCGATGTTGTCGTTGATCTGCTGCACGACGGAGACGCCAATACGCACTTTGCCGTCGCCCATGTCTTCAACGGTCACATGCGCGCGCCGCCGAACGGTGCTGCGATAGCGCATGTCCTTGTAGTTGTGCCAGATCGTCCAGAGATCGCCCGCCTTCTCATCCGTCATGTCCGGATCGAGACCTTTGGGGAACTCTTTGCGCAAACGCACCTGGGCGCGCTCCAAGACGGCCACGTAGTCGCCTTCAAACGGCTCGCCGTACGTCACCTTTTTCAACATCTTTTCCGTGGACGTGCAGCCCAGGGAAATCACCACAAGAGAAACAAGAAGGATTGCCCGCATAACCCTTCCAGTGTCACCGAAAATGTCACGAACGCGTCTTGGCCCACTGTCTCAATGCGGGGAGCACGCGCGCAATGTCCTCTTCTCTCGCCGAAGCGTCGAGCCCGTCGATCGGCGCCTGATGCGCTTCCAGAGCGGAAAACGCCGCCTCGCGCACGTCATACGACTCGTCCGTCAGCGCCCCCACGAGGCATTGGCGGGCCGGCGGCAAAAGTTCGTCCTCGCGCCGCAATCGCGCCAGCAAGTCGTAGCGCTCGTCCTCGTTGCACCCCGCAAACTCGCCGACCAACGCGACCGCTCCCGGAGCGCCCAGGTGCCGCAAAACGATCCCGAAAAACGTCGACGTGGCGCGATCAGTCGAACGACGACGCCACTGCGCCAAGTACGCCGGCAGTTGCTTGCCCAACGCCACGGCGGTCTCGGCACGCGGTTGAAAACCCGGATCCGTAAAGAAGTCACCGATCTCGGAGCCGGTGTGCGTGTAGGCCTCGCCGTACACCGGATCGAACGCGAAGTGCACACCCGCGTACGCGATCAAATCGTAATGCGCCTGGTCCGGCGCCTTGCGCACGACGTAACGAAGCGACGCCGTCAGCACGCAAAAACAAACGAGGTCGCGCTTTTGTAAGTACTCGTCCACCTCTTTGCGATCGTGCGCACCAAACAGCTCATGAAACTGCGCCGGCGGCTTTTGCGCAGCGAACACGAAGCGGTGCAACGACCGCGCCTGTTTCGACTCCCGCGGGTAGACGGGGTCCTCGCTCGACTGATAGCGCCGCAAGCCGGCCATCAAATCGCGCGGCTCCCAATCGCCGACGTCGTCCCAATCCGCTTCCACGAACCGCCGCCGAAACTCCTCGCTCCGGTCCGGACGCAACGGCGACGGGTCACCGGACGGCGCCGGATCTTTTTTGGACTCGCCGCACGACGCCGTGAGCAGGCCGCCCACCACGAGCGCGCCTAAGACGACTGCCGCGGATCGAACGCGTCCCGCAAACCGTCGCCCAACAAGTTGAAGCCGAGAACGGTGAACGAGATCGCTAAGCCGGGGGGGAGAAGTATCCATTGTTCCGCGTGTCGAAGATACCGGAACGCCTTCGTGAGCATCACCCCCCATTCGGGGCTGGTCTCCGGCGGCCCGAGGCCCAAAAAGCTGAGTCCGGCGGCGTCGAGAATGGCGATGCCGGTACTCAATGTCGCCAAAACGAGGATCGGCGCGAGGCAATTCGGCAAGACGGTGCGCCACAGAATGGCAGACTCCCGGGCGCCGAGCGCCCGCGCCGCAGCAACGTACTCCAGATTGCGAACCTGCAATACGGCAGCACGCACCTGACGGATGAACAGCGGCACGAGCACGATACCGACCGCCAAAATGACGGTCGTAAGCGACGACTCTCCCAAGACGGCGGCGATCGCGACGGCCAACAACACCGAGGGAAACGCGAGCATCAGATCCACAAATCGCATGACGGTCGCGTCAAACCATCCGCCACGCCAACCCGCAAGCAGACCAAGCGGAACGCCGATCAGTAACGCGAAAGCGACGGCGGCAAACGCGGTCCAGAGCGAGGCCCGCGCACCGTGCACCAGCCGGCTGTAGACGTCGAACCCGTTCTCGTCCGTCCCGAGCCAATGCTCGCTGCTCGGGGGTGCGCGAAACGAATCTTGGCGTGTTTCCGGGTCATAGGGCGCCAACAAGTCGGCGCCCAACGCCATAAAAATCATGACGCCGACCAAGAACGCGCCGAGGAGCGCCGTGCGGTTGCGACGAAACGTCTTCCAGCGACGACCGGTCATGCTTCGCGCCTCACGCGCGGATCAATCACGGCGTACAACAAATCGACGATCAGATTCACGAGGATGAACATCGTCGCGACCAGCAAGATGCCGCCGACGATGACAGGCGTGTCGCGCGCTTCAACGCCCTTCTTCACGATGTAGCGCCCTAGCCCGGGCCAACTGAACACCGTTTCCGTCAGTACCGCGCCTCCCATCAAGCCACCGAACTGCAAGCCCGTAATCGTCGTGATGGGGATGAGCGCGTTGCGCAGCACGTGTTTCAAAATCACGGTGCGGTGCCGCAGCCCCTTCGCCCGCGCGGTCGTCGTGTAGTCCTTCCCGAGCTCCTCCAACATGGCGGAGCGCGTCATTCGTGTGATCACCGCCATCGGAATGCTCGACAGCGCAATCGCCGGGAGCGCGATGTTGGCCAAGCACGACCAGAACACATCGAATCGGAAACGAACGACCGACTCGAAGATGTATAGATGCGTTACGAATTCGTCCATGTCGAGCAGGGGATCGACGCGGTTGGACGTGAATGGCAGTCCGAGCACATTCACCGCGAACACTATGAGCAACATGCCCAGCCAAAACACGGGCATCGAGATACCGGCCAAGGCGATGAAGTTGCCGATGTAGTCGATCGGACTGCGCGGAAACACCGCGGACAAGATCCCAATCGTGCCACCAATGAGCAACGCGAGGATCAAGGCGATGACGGTGAGTTCGAAAGTCGCCTGGAGCTTGCGGACGAGCTCGCCGCCCACCGGCTGATCGTCGAGATACGACCGATCAAAATCAAAATCGCCGACGACGCCACCGATGTACCGCCACCAGCGCACCACAAACGGGTCATTGAGTCCGCGGCCCTCGCGCCACTCGGCCTTGCTCTCCGGATGCTTTTCAAATCGCATGTCCGCCGCGTCGCCGGGCAACGAATCGGTGAGAGCGTAGATCGCCAGCGACACTGCGATGAGCATCGGGACGGTCACGAGGATTCTCCGCAGCGCGAAGATCACTTCTTGAACGAAACGTGCCGGAAATACTCGCCGCCGGCCGGGTACAGCTCATACCCCGCAACCCTGCTACTGAGGATGCGAAAGTCGGGTGCGGTCGCAAGCGGCACGCAGGGCACGTCTTCATGCAGCGCCGTTTGGATCTCCGCGTACAGCGCTTGCCGTTTGCTCCACTCGGCGCTTCGTTGCGCTTGGAGCAGCAGTTGATGGACGCGCTCGCCGCGATAGAACGAACGGTTCTCCGCGGGCGCGACGGCGTTGTCCTTGTCGAGCAGCACGTACAGAAAGTTGTCCGGATCGAAGATGTCGGCCATCCACCCGAGGATGCACATCGGGTGATCGCCGTTCGACGTGGCGCTGAGGTAAGCGGCCCACTCGACTTTTTTCAACTTCGCGTCGATCCCGATCGCCTTGAGGTCCTGCTGGATCTGAATGGCGGTTCCGCCGCTATCGGGAAGATACGTGCGCTGAATCGCCGGGTACCAAAGCACGGTTGAGAATCCATCCGGAAAGCCTGCGTCCGCGAGGAGCTGCTTCGCACGATCGATGCTCGGTTTGCGGTCGGTGATGTCGTGGTAACCAGCCATCGACCGTGGGCACATCGTGACGGCCGGATCGGCCTTCCCGTCGTATGCCGCTCGGATCAGGCGCTTCTTGTCGATCGCAAACGCAATCGCTTGGCGCACGCGCTTGTCGTCGAACGGCTTCTTCTGGTTGTTCAGCGCTAGATAGCAGACGTTGATGCCCGGCTTTCGCACAACGCTGAGCGCGGAGTCTTTTTCGGCCGACGCGATGTCGAGCAAATCCGGATTGTCCATGCCGTGAATGCCGCCCGACTCAAGCTCCTTGAGGCGCGCTTGCGGGTTCTCGATCGGTTTGAAGATGAGGCGCCCAATTTTCGGCGCATCCCAGTGCTTTGTGTTCGCCGTCAGGACGATCTGCGAGTCTCGCTGCCAACTCTCGAATACGAACGCGCCGGACCCAACGGGGTGCATTGAAAAATCAACCTCGCGATCAAACGCGGCCGGACTAACGATGCTGCAACTAAACAACGCCAACGCACTCAGGAACGGGGCATAGGGCTGGCTCAGCGTGAACCGCACGGTGTGCTCGTCCACAGCTTCAATGGACTTGAGCGCCCGAAAGTTCGTCGTGTAGTACGCGAACACGTCGTCTTTCTTACGCGCCGGATGGTCTTTGTCTTTTTGACGCTCGAACGTGAACACGACCGCTTTCGCGTTCACCGCCGTGCCGTCGTGAAACTGCACGCCTTCGCGGAGCGCAAACGTCCAAACCAAACCGTCATCCGAGGTGGTCCAACTCGTCGCGAGCCAAGGCATGAGTTCGGTCGAGCCCGGCTTGAAGGTGACCAACGTGTCGAACAGATTCGTGATCACCTGCACGGACTCGCCGTCGGTGACCAGCGCGGGATCCAGCTTGACCGCATCCCCGGAGCGCCCCCAGATAAAGGTCGCGCCGCTGCCCTTTTTCTCCTTGCGTGCGCAGCCGGTTGCGAGGGCAACGGCCAGCAGCAAAAACAAGGCATGTCTCATGGTCACCTCTGCGGATGTTTCGAGAAGAGGCTCCGGCGGCGCTTGTACACCAGGCGCAGCGGGATCTCCTTGAACGGAAGTTCTTCGCGGAGCCGATTCTCAAGGAAACGGCGAAAACCGGGGCGAAAAATCCGGGGATCATTTACGAACAACATGATCGTCGGCGGATTGACGTCGGTCTGCGTCCCGTAAAAGATCTTCGGGTTCCCGCGCAAGCGCACCGGCGGGTTGAAGTCCGTCCGCGCGCGCTCGAGCGCTTGGTTGATCTTGGGCGTGCTCACGCGCTCCTTGGACTGCTTCGCCAGCGCCTGCGCCGTGTCGATGGCGGCCAAGACATTGCGCCCATCGCGCGCCGTGCAAAACACCATCGGCGCGAAGTGAAGACCGGGGAGTTTTTTCGCGACATAGCTCGCGTACGCTTCCATCTCCATTTCGCCGTCGGCCAAGTCCCACTTGTTGGCGACGATGACGACCGGCTTGACGGACTCCTCGATCATGCGTCCGATCTTGCGGTCGCCGCGCGTGATCTCATCGGTGCAATCCAATAAGAGCACGCACACCTCGGCGCGTTTGATCGCCTGCTCGGCCCGCCGCTGCGCGTAGAAGTCCACCGACCCTTGTACCGACGCCTCGCGCTTGAGCCCGGCGGTATCGGTGATGAGCAACGTGCGCCCATCTTTCTTGATGCGCACATCAACGGTGTCGCGCGTGGTCCCGGGAATCTCGCTGACGATCGAGCGGACGCTGCCCGCAAGTTGATTCAGAAACGTCGACTTCCCGACATTGACGCGTCCCACGACGGCGACCTTCAGCGTGGGGTCGGCCGGGGCCGGGCCCGCATTGACGTGTTCCAGCACGGCATCGCCGAGCGCGCCGAGGCCGGCTTTGTCCATCGCGCTCACCGGATGTGGCTCGAAACCGAGCGCGCCGAATTCGCCGACCGATGCTTCGGCTTCACGCGACTCCACCTTGTTGACCGCGAGCACGATCGGCAGATCAAAGTTGCGCAGGGCCTTCGCGATTTCCGTATCCATCGCCGTCAGCCCTTCGCGCCCATCGACGACAAAGATCAGCGCGTCCGAAATCTCGATCGCTTGTTGAATCTGCGCTTCGACGTGCTCTTCAAGCTGCTGCGTATCGACGATGCCGATGCCGCCGGTGTCCACCATCTCGACCCACTTCTCGTCGATGCGGACCGGCGCGGCGACGCGATCGCGCGTCACGCCCGCCATGTCGTCCACGATCGCGAACCGCTTGCGCAAAAACGCATTGAGCAGCGAACTTTTGCCGACGTTGGGTCGGCCGACGATGGAAACGACGGGCAACATGGAGCCCCGCATTCTACGGAATCTAGGGAATTGGGAAGTTCCTCACGCTTTGGCGTGAATCCACCGGCCGCGGGCGAACCAGAATGCGAACAAAAGCCCGCGGATCACGCTGGTGATCGTGAGCGCCCAAAAGATGCCCGCCACGCCTTGGTCAAACGTCCGCGCCGCCAGGATTGCCGCAGGTATGCGAATCACCGTAAACGGGATCCCCAAAAGCATCGGCGGGAGCGTGTCGCCGGCGCCGCTGAACGCGCCCTCTAAGACGATTTCGACGGCCGTGAACATGAGCGAGACGGCCACGATGTGAAAGTAGTCAAGCGCATAAAACGTGGACGCCGCGCCGGGGCTCAGCCAACCGACGATCGAGCCGGGCATGAGCAACAGGAGCAGCCCCCAAAGGCCCGCAAAGATCACGGCATAGCGGGCGGCGATCCAAGCTCCGCGATGCGCGCGTTGGACCTGACCCGCCCCGAGGTTTTGTCCGACGACCGCCGCCGCCGCGACGGCGAACCCCACGCTGACGAGGTACGCCAGCCCCTCGACGCGCAGCCCCAAGCCCAGGGCCGCCGCCGCCGCGTCTCCCCCGGCGAGGTTGACTTCGCGCACGATGAAGATGTAGACGAAGCTGAACACGATCCCGTGGATCGAGAGCGGCGTGCCGATTCGGAGCACGCGCAAAACGATCGAAAAGTCGATGCCGGATGCGGCCTGCACCCACTGGCGGCGGTGGGCCGCGATCGCCAGTACGGCTCCCGTCACGCCGAACGCCACGACCGTCGCGAGCGCGGCTCCGCGCACCTCTAACCCAAACCCGAAGATGAACAACGGATCGAGAAACATGTTGAGGCCGAGCGCGGTCGTGATCGCGACGAGAGGCCGGCGCATGTCACCGCGGCCTTTGAACGTGCCTTCCAACGCGTAGAAAAAAAACAGGAACGGCGCGCCGACACACAGGATTTGGAGGTAGTCGAGCGTGTAGGCGGCGGCGCGCGCCGACGATGCGTTGTGTTCCGCCACAAGCGGCACCAAAAACCAGCCCGCGACGCCGACGACGATGGCTGTCAACAGCGCCCCGCGCACCGCGTGCGTGGCCGCGTGCACCGCTTCGTCCGGCCGTTGCTCGCCGATGCGACGCGCGACGATCGCCGTCGCCCCCGTCGAAAAAATCTGCCCGAGCGACGCGAGCATCCAAAAGACCGTCCACCCTTGCGTCTGACCCGCCGCTGCTTCCTCGCCCAGCTTTTGGATCCAAAAATAGTCGACGATGTTGTTGCCAAAGACGAGCAGTTGAATCATCGCCGCCGGCATGGCGACGTGCAGAACGGCACGCGACAACGAGGCTGTAAGAACCGGATTCGGTGCGTCGAAAGGAGGGGGTTTCGTCAAAGCGCGTTACCGGAGATGCAGGATCCGGTGCGTCTGGACGATAACCCGCGTGTCGTGATGCTGGCGCATGGCCGCACGTTGCAGGAGGAGCGCGTGCGCGCCGGTCGGAGGTCCGAATTTTGCGCCGCTCACGGGCTGCAAGATGAGCGGCGCCTGCGGAGCGACCTCGCTGACCATGCTCGCCACGCTCTCGATCTCTGCGGTCGTCGTCGCTTCGGAAACGACCACCTTCACTGTGCATTCGACACGCGAGGCGAGACCGAGAAACCGCCGCTGCACGGTCGCCGACGTCTCGATGCCCGCCGACGACGCGATCTTCACATCCACCATAACGACATCAATATGGCCGAGGACCGCCGCCAGCTCGTCGGGACGATGCCCGCCCGTCTCAAGAAGAATGCGGCCGCCGCGAGTGCGCCAGCGCGGCAACACTGCCTGCAAGAACGGCACAAACAGCAGCGGTTCACCGCCGGTGATCGAGATCATGTGGTGCGGGCCCGACTCTTCATCGAGGGCCGCAACGGCCGCCACGAGATCGTCGGCGCTCAACGGGTTGGGCAGTTCGCGCACGCCGCTCGGCAAAAACAGGCGCGCTTGTTCGGGGATGCGGCGCGACGCCGGCGTATCGCAGAACACGCAGTCCAGATCGCACCCCGCCAATCGCACGAACAGGTGGCGTTCACCAACATGGGTGGCTTCCCCCTGGATGGACGAAAAGATCTCGAAGAGCGGAGCGCGCTCCGCACTGTCACTCATTCGGCCGGGATCTCCTCCTCCACTTCGATCAGCTCAAAGCCCTGGGCTGTGGGATCGAAGTCGGAGTCGTCGGGTCGGTACCCGTCGATGCTATCGAGCGGCACACGGTCGATGCGATGCCTCAACAGAAGATAGATCGCTTGGCGCAAAACGATCCGAAAGACCAGCAAACGCGCCAAAAACATCGTCAAAAACACGGTGGCGCATCCGAGCAACGTCCAAGCCGCGACCGTGCGCGGGAAGGGAATGCCCGTCGGCGCTTCGAGCAGCACCGAGTCGATCAGCGAATTCGCGCCCGCGTGCCCCAAGCCGATGAGCAGCGCGGCATAGCAGACGCCGACCACGAGTCCGGCCCGGATCGTTCGCGTTAAGACCGCGCCTAGCCACGCAAGCAAACCGCCCGCGCGATAGAGCAACAAGCGGTAGGAGTGCGTGAAGCTGTACCCGTACACGCGCGTGATCGCGTCGAACGCGTCGCTCCATTCCGTCGCAATCGTGGACCAAGCCAGGATGCCCCCCGACCACAGGCCGATGAGCAACACGACCGCGCCGATCGAAAAGACAAGCGCAAGCGGAACGCCGATCACGAGCAGATACTCGGAGATGCGCCCGAGCGAGAAGCACGCGGCCGCCAACCCGGTCAGCAACAACCCGCCCATCAGCAAGCAAGCGGGCGTCAAAAACGCCCAATGCCAGTGCGAGCGCGCGAACTGAATCGCTTCGCTCACATCGGCGCGTCGATCGCAGGTCAATTCGATCGCGGCCATGCGTGTCACGGCCAACCCGAAAAACGATGCGACGAGCGTGGCGACGAGCCACAGCGCAAAGAAAAATCCGCCCATGACGGCCCACTGGCCACGACTGAATGCTTCGCTCAGAAACGAAACGGTCGCGCCGACGGGACGCAAAAACGTCGCCTGACACTCGCTCCAGAACGCGGCGTCGAGGACCAGCGAGCGAAAAGTCGCGACGACGAGCAGCGCCAACGGCACGAACAGGAGCAGCCCGTACACCGTGAGTAAGATCTTGCGCTTGTCGCCCGCGGAACGCTGGACAGCGCGCAAGATCTCGATTTTTTCGGGGTTCGGGGGCATCTGTAGCTCTACTCGTTCCTGCCATCAGGATCGGCCAGACCGGCCTCGGCCGCGAGGCGCTCGAGTTCTTCGGGGTCGGTTTCCGCGATCACCGGAATCGCGAAATCACCGCGAAACCAGCGCTGTAAGTCGAGAAGGCGGCAGCGCTCGGAGCAAAAAGGGAAGTCCTTGGGGCGGGACTCCTTTTCTGTGGATACGGGCTGCCGACAGCTCGGGCAGCGCGCGCGCAACGGTGCGGCCATCCGAGCAGTGTACCGATTCCGGAAGGGTTCTTGCCAGCCTCGGACTAGCAGTCCGTTGAAAAAGTCACATGGGCTACGAGCGGGCCTCGAAGCCCATCTCTGCGTCGCGAATCCTCGCTGTAGCCTTGCTACAGCTGCGGTCCGCTCCTGGATCTCGACTCCGATTCCTCGCTCTCGCTATTCCAAGCACTTCTTCAACGGCCTGCCCAGCAGCCCATTGAAAAAGTCACATGGGCTACGAGCGGGCCTCGAAGCCCATCTCTGCGTCGCGAATCCTCGCTGTAGCGTTGCTACAGCTGCGGTCCGCTCCTGGATCTCGGCTCCGATTCCTCGCTCTCGCTATTCCAAGCACTTCTTCAACGGCTTTGGGCGGGGCGCCCAAATCGTTGCGCGGGAACGACGCGAGGGTCAGGCGTGGGCGGCCTGAACGGCGGTCAAACAGGCGACATCCACGATGTCGGAGACGGTCGCGCCGCGGCTCAGATCGTTTGCCGGGCGTGTAAGCCCCTGCAGGATCGGCCCTAACGCGGTGGCGCCGCCGAGTCGCTGCGCCAACTTGTACGCGATGTTGCCGGCGTCCAAATCGGGGAAGATCAGCACATTGGCCCGCCCCGCGACGGGGCTGCCGGGCGCTTTTTTCCAGCCAATCTCGGGGACCAGCGCCGCGTCGCCCTGCAGTTCGCCGTCGATCAGCAGGTCGGGGCGGCGCTGCCGGGCGATTTTGGTGCCCTTTTTGACCTTGTCCACATCGGGGTGGCTGGCGCTCCCGTAGCTCGAAAAACTAAGGAGCGCAACGCGCGGCTCCTCCGGCAAGAGCAGCTTGGCGGATTCCGCGCTCTGGATCGCGATTTCGGCGAGCTCGGCGGCCGACGGTTGCGGCACAACACCGCAGTCGGCGAACAGGAACGGACGCCCGTCCGGATACACCATCAGAAAAAAGCTCGAGACCGTACCCTTCGCGCCGATCCCGATGATCGCGGCGCGCACGGTCGCGGCCGTCGTGGCGACGCACCCGCCGACAAATCCATCGGCGTCGCCGGCGCGCACCATCAACGCGGCGCGCAACAACGGATCGCGCTCCGCCTCGATCGCTTCTTGCGGACCGATCCCCTTGTGCTGCCGCGCTTTGTAAAACAGCTCGGCGTACGTCCCGGGTTTCGCGAGGCGCACGGGCTCGCACAGCTTCTCTTTTTGCAAACGCGCGACGGCCTCGACGACGCGCGGATCATCCTGCTCGGGAAAGACGATGCGCTGCGGCTTGGCAGCGGCGGAGTCGCGGAGGCGTTGCAGGATGTCCATGGTGTTAAGAGCGAGGCACGAGTGAGGCGTCGACTTCGACTTCGCTCGCGAGCAAAAACTGCGCGTACGTTTTGCCCTGGGCGTCGAGCAGTAGCGAAAGCGTGCCGCCGCCGCCGAGGCTCTCGTGCAGCAAGAAGTTAAGCGCGAGCAAGTTGGGCAGTTCGAACCGGTCCACCGCACCCTCACAAATTCCCGCGAACCGCTCTTTGACGAGTGCCGCCGTCATGTGATCGCGTATCCATCCGTAGATCGCTTCGGATCTTGCGATGAGACCGACGTTGCATGTGTCGCCTTTGTCGCCGGAGCGCCCGAGGCAGAGTTGGCTCAGGCGCACGCGCACCGTCGCGCCGCCGGACGGGTAATCCGCAAATCCTGCGGGCATGGCGGGAACGGATGCGGCGGGCGCGCCGGCGAGCGGCGTTTCCGCGACCGAGGCTTCCTGGTCACCGACGACGACGCGGACGGGCACATTGTCGCGGGTGATCAGCGCGGGCCAGTAGCCAACCACGCCGGACGCGCGCGGCCGCCCCTGATCGGCCAGATAACTGATGCCGGGCACGGTTCCCAACACTTTGGGCACGAGCTGCGGGGCGAAGTCGTTTTGGATCTTGTCGCGGCTGGCGTCGCGCACGGCCACCTGCAGCAGGATCTCGCCCGCGTCGCCGTCGGTCACCGACGGGTGGCACGCGTCGTCGCCGATGAACTGTGTGCACGAACCGTCGTAGTGGCCGCGCCCGCCGACGCTATCCCAAAAGACTTCCGAGACGAGCTCGGCCTTGCGGCGCGCGTCGGGGCCGGAAATAATCAGGCGTCCAAACGCGCGAAAGCCTTGGTGAAAACTCATCGACACTTTGAGTTTTTCGGGCGGCGGGCCGCCGCGAATGCCGGAAACCTGCACGCGGTTCTCGCCGTCTTGACGCAGCTGAATCGTGTCGAAGCGCGCCGTGCAGTCCGGCGCGAGGTAACCCGGCGCACCCATCTCGTAGAGCAATTGTTCGGAGACGGTGTGCACTGACACCAAGCCGCCGGTGTTCGGATGCTTCGTCACGACAAACGTTCCGTCGCGAGATATCTCGACGAGCGGGTAACCCATCTTGTGAAACGAAGGCACCTTCTCCCAGTCGGTGAAGTTGCCGCCGGTGCACTGCGTACCGCATTCGATGATGTGGCCCGCGACGATGCCAGCAGACAGCTTGTCCCAATCGTCGTGCGCCCAACCGAACTCGTGCAGCATGGGCGCGAGCGTGACGCCGGTGTCCGTGACGCGCCCGGAGATGACGACGTTGGCGCCCATCGCGAGGGCTTGCGCGACGGGCGCGGCGCCGAGGTAAACGTTGGCGCTCAACACGTCGTCGCGAATCGTGGTGAGCGGCTCGCCCGTGTCCATATGGGCCAACGGCTCGTCGATCCCGTCGAGTGCGGGGAAAATGTCGTCGCCCAAGACAACGCCGACGCGGACTTGATCGGCGATCCCCAACTCGGCGGCGAGCGCTTCGACGGCCGCGCGACACGCCAGCGGATTCACACCGCCCGCATTCGAGATGACCTTGACGCCTTTTTCCATGCACTGCGGCAACACGTCGCGCAGCTGCGTCAAGAAGTCCGCCGCGTAGCCGGCATCGGGATTTTTCGCGCGCTGTTTTTGCAAGATCGCCATGGTGACCTCGGCGAGGTAGTCCATAACGAGGTAGTCGATGGGTCCACCCTCGACCTGACGACGCGCGGCGGTGGGATCATCCCCCCAAAAGCCGCCGCAATTGGCAATGACGATGCTCTGCTTGTCCGACATGAGCCGCCAATTCTACGAGGGGCAACCTACGGAGCCGAGAAGCTCAGTCCGGCGACGGAAACGAACGGGTTGTGCGCTCCTCGCCGAGGGGGATTTCGATGTTGTGGTTACGCCACCAAAGGGACTCGCCGCTCCGCGTGGTTTCAAGGAAACGCGCTACGTCGCCCGCCGACGTGGCCGAGTCGATGTCGATATCGGCAAAGACCGGGCCGCGGAGAACGGCGGCGCGCTCGCGCCAGGCATCGCACGCCGCTTCCACTCCGAGCGGTGGCGCCAAGCGCAGGAACACGCGCTTACACGGCAAGCTCACTTTGCCACTGCGGTCGAGCGAAGCGTTTGGCGGCAGGCGCAAGCCCATGCAACGGCTCCCCACGGTCAACCGAACCCATGGCACGTTGGCCTCGCTCAGGACGGTCAGAACCCATTCGACATGCCTCCAAGGTGCCTGTGGCGCTACGGCAAGCGCAACGTGAACGCGCGCGAGGTGCAACCCCGCGAGTTCGAATCGAGGAACATTGGGTCGAATCGACTGGATGTGAGAGGCAAGCTCCTCCAGTGTGATCGCTTCCGACGCGGAACGAAGCACGCCTTGATCGTCCAATGCAAGTCGCACGTGCGCTTTCTCATACGACGGTTCGATCAACCGGCGAAATCGCATCGTCATGATGAATTCGTCGTCGGTGAGCTTCGCCTCCGGCGCACGCGACTTCTCACACGCTGCTAGAGCCAAAACGACGCACGCTACGCATCGCGCTTGAGCGACCATACCCCTCCGACGCACGTGCCTGCGATCGCTTCTTCGCTCGTGCCGAAGAGCAACGCGGGAAGCAGCGTGTCTGGGGTTGCGCCACGCAGAGTCGGTGCGTCCAAGTCAACCACTGTGAAATCCGCGAGGTGTCCGGGCGCGATCGCTCCCGCCGGAATGCCAAGCGACGCTGCGCCTTCGACGGTTGCGTGTCGCAACAGGTGCGCCGCTTCCTTATGCACGCCGCGCCGCAGTGTCTTGAGCCGCTGGCCGTACTCCGTCCACCGCATCTCTTCGAGCATCGAGATGCGATTGTTCGAGTCGCTCCCCAGCGCAACGTGACCGATCGTTTCCAGATCGGCCAACCCGTCGCCGAGGTTCGCTTCGGTCAACGGGCAAAGACACACGCGACCGCCGCACGTGCGATACATCATCATGTCTTCGGGATGGGTGTGCGTGCAGTGCACCATCGTCGTCTTGTCGTCGACCTCGGCGCAGTTCAGCAGCACTTGCATCGGCCGCATGCCGTACGCCTCGCGACATTGCTCGATTTCTAACGGCTGCTCTTCGATGTGCATGTGAAAGACCGTGCCGCGTCGCTTCGATTCGCGGTGAATCTCGCCGAGGTCGCGCTTGTCGGCGGCGCGCACGCTGTGGACGACAAACCCCAACGACTGCGTCGTGTGCAGATCCTTGCCGAGCGCATCCATCTGCGTCAAAAACTCTTTCGTGGACGCGGAGCGAAACCGCAACTGCGAACCCTGCAACGGCTCGCCGATGGCGCCGGTGTTGTAGTACGCGTTGAGCAAGACGATACGGATGCCGACTTCGCGCGCCGCATCGAGGACGACGCGATCCAAGCCGTAATCCTCGGCAACCGCATGATGGAAGTAGTGAAACTCCCCGACGGTCGTAATGCCGGCGGCCCGCATCTCCGTAAACGCATCGACGCACGTCGCGCGAAACTGCTTCCACGAGATCTCGCCGACGAGCTTGTACATGGCTTCGCGCCACGTCCAAAACGAGCCTTTCCCCGCCGGAAACGACTCACCGTGACCGCGCAGGCCCCGTTGAAACGCGTGGCTGTGCGCATTGACAAACCCGGGAACCAACGCGATACCGGGCAGCCGCACGTCGGCGGGCGCCTGCGCCGGCCCGACCGACACAATGCGATCGCCGTCCACCGTGATGTGAACGGCCTTCTCGAAACGCTCGCCCGTCCAGACGAGCTCCGCGGCGATTACCTGCACCACTTGTCGATCACCTCTTCTAGGCGCCGCCGCGCCATCGCCATGTCCGCTTTTGGGATGAACTCGTTTGGTTTGTGCGCCACTTCGATCGAACCCGGCCCGAAGATCACGCACTCCATGCCCGCTTTTTGGAACCAGCCGGCGTCGGTGGCGAACGACACGCTCGCGTCGCCGGTCTGGCCGACGAGTGCGCACAGCTCGCAGTGCACGGGCGAGTCGGCGGCGAGGTGCATCGGCGGGCTGTTGCCCGTCAGCTCGACCTCGTAGCGCGTCGGCCCCGCGGCGTTCGCAACGGCCTCTTCGATGAGGTTGTAGACACCGGTTTCGATCATGCCGGGCAGCGCCCGCGCGCCGAGTTCGATCACACACCGGTCGGGCACGACATTGGTCGCGCTGCCGCCGCGGATGATCCCGACGTTGAGCGGAACAAACGGAACTTCCGGAAAGTGCTCCGCGTTCGGCCCACCCGCCATCTCCAACTTGTGGCGCAGTTTGCGCAGGGAAACAAGCACACGCGCCGCGGCTTCGATCGCGTTCTTGCCGAGATGGGGATAGCCGGAGTGTGCACTCAAACCAAACAGCGTGATCTTCGCCTTGAGGTGGCCCTTGTGCATGCGCACAACACGCATCGTGGTCGGCTCGCCGATGATCGTGCGCGTCGGCAACGATTCGACTTCGGGCCAACGCTCCACGAGATCGCGTGCACCGATGGTGCCGACCTCCTCGTCGTAGGTGTACACGAGAACCAGCGGTCGCTTGAGTTGGCGCGCCGACATGGCGACGTTGAGCGCGACCGCCAAAAACCCCTTCATGTCCGCGGAGCCGCGACCGTAAATGCGTTCGCCGTCATCGACGCTGGCAAACGGATCCGAACGCCACTCGTCTTCGGTCGCCGGCACGACATCCATATGCCCCGACAACACAAGTCCGGTGCGGTCGCCATCGGCTGGCGGCCCAAACCGCAGGATCAGGTTGGCTTTCTCACCATCCGGAGACGCCACGCGCTCAACCGCGAGGTCAGGCGTCGCGTCCGCATAGTCGGCAACAAAGTCGGCAAACGGCAGGTTGGATCGGTGGCTCGTCGTATCGAAACCGATGAGCCGTTCGAGCAGGGCGAAGTCGTCTAGCACGGCTGCAGTGTAGCGACACAGAGCCATCGAACGCGAATCCCGGGAAATACCCGACAGAAAATTCGACCTCTCTGCGCGCGCGCGCGTTGCCTATCGATATGCGTACGCTGCTCTCCCTCCTCGGACTGAGTGCCCTAGCTCTTGCCAACGGAACACTAAACGCGCGCGGCCCGGTTCGGTTGACGGACCATCGCGTGCACGCCCGTCTTCACGATCGCGTTTGCGAAGTTGTGGTCGAGCAGACGTTTCGCAGCGATGCGGACGTGCGGCTTGAGGGCAGGTACGTGTTTCCATTGCCCGACGAAGCCACCGTCAGTGAATTCGCCATGACGATGGGCGGCAAGATGGTGAAGGGCGAGGTAATGGAGAAGAACAAAGCGCGTCGGATCTACGAGGGCATCGTCGCGCGCAAAAAAGACCCGGGACTTCTTGAAAAAATCGACCGCGGCGTCTTTTCTGCGCGTGTGTTCCCGATCGAGCCCAAGTCCGATCTGACGATCCGTATCGTCTATCAGCAGATTCTCACCGAACGCAACGGCACAACCGAACTCCGCTACCCGTTGGCGCGCACGCGCCTGGGAGCCAACGATGTGAAACAAACATCGATCGTCGTCGACGTGGCGACCGATGCTCCGCTACGTTCGATCTACTCTCCGTCGCACGCCATCGACACCGCGGAGACCAAGGAAAACGGCAAGCAGCTCACTCGTATCTCGTGGGAAGGCGGCCGCAACGCCCAAACCAAAGATTTTTTGCTCTACGTCACGCGCAGCGCCGACGCCGTGGCGTTCAGTTTGCTGTCTCACAGAGTCGCCGGCGAGCCGGGCACGTTTGTCGCGCTGCTAGCGCCTGTCGCGGCGCCCAAGGAAGACGAAATTTTGCCGAAGGACGTGGTCTACGTCCTCGACACGAGCGGGTCGATGAAGGGCAAGAAACTCGCGCAGGCGCAAGCGGCGCTGCAATCGGGCATCCGCAAGTTGCGCGTCGGAGATCGCTTCAATCTCGTCGGATTTTCGACCGAGGCGCGCAGTTTTCGTGATGAACTCGTTCAAGCGAATCCGAAAAACATGGCTGCAGCGATCGCGTGGGTGCAGGCGCAACAGGCCGCGGGCGGAACGGCGATGGACGAAGCCATCCAGACCGCGCTCAAAATGCACGATGACGAGCGACTTGGCATCGTGGTGCTCTTGACAGACGGACTCCCCAGCGTCGGCGAGCGGAACCCGCAGACCATCGTCAGCAATGTCGAACGCAACCGACGCAACGCGCGCGTGTTCGTGTTCGGAATCGGCTTCGATCAAAACGTCGCGTTTCTCGATAGCGTCGCCAAGACGACGCGCGGCGCGCGCGAGTACATCACACCGGAACAAGATCTCACGGTCGTCGTCGGTCGGTTCTTTGACCGCATCGATCAACCGGTCTTAACGGACCTGCGGCTTGAGCTTGGAGAAGGCGTGAGCGAGGTCTACCCCAAGCAACTTCCCGATCTGTTCGCCGGCGATCAACTCGTCGTGATGGGCCGCTACTCCAAAGCGGGCCCGAAAAACATCCGCCTGCACGGAAAGCTACGCGGCAAAGCGGTTACGTACCACTACGAGGGCTCGCTCTCCAACGAGGCCGAAGTAGCACCGTTGCCGCGCCTGTGGGCCGAGCGCAAGGTGGAGTACTTAGTCCAGCAACTTCAGCTGCACGGTCGCAACAAGGAGTTGGTCGACGAGGTCGTGCGTTTGGGGACCAAGCACTCCATCGTGACGGCGTACACGTCGGGTTTGGTCGTCGAAGATGAAGAGATCGGCGTCGCCGGTGGCGGCGACATCGGAGACAGGCCGTTCACCGGTCCGTCGAGCAATAGCGCGATCGGAATCGGCGGCGGGGCGAGCGGCTTCATGCCACGACGGCGGGGCGGACGCCGCAACCTACGTTCGGGCGGCGGATCTGCCCGGACGCAAGACGCCGTCGAGCTCGGCCTGTTTTGGCTCGCCTCGCAGCAAGACGTCACGACCGGACTCTGGACCGATCCCACGACCACCGCTTCGGCGCTGCTGGCCTACCTTGGCGCTGGGTACACCGACCGGGGCTCGGCGAAAGAAAACAAGCACGCCAAGACTGTGCGCCATGGTCTGCGCGCGCTGATGGTGGCCCAGCGCGCAAACGGTTCCTATGGGCCCACTCTGGCGGCGGACGCGCGCGCCACGCTGGCGCTCTGCGAAGCGTTCTCGCGGACAAAAAACCCGCGGTACAAAAAGCCCGCCCAGTCCGCAGTCCGCTGGCTAAACCACAGCCAACCCAATGATCTCATCACGATGGGTCACGTCGCGCTCGCCTTGAAAGTGGCAAAGTCGGTTGGACTCGAGGTCGATCCGGATGCGTTCGAGCGGGTGCGCGCATCTATGTTGAACAACAAAGCGAAGTCCAACGAAGAGCGCGCAGCAATCGTGCTCACGCGCATCCTTCTCGGCGAAGACCCGCGCACCTCGAAGGCGATTCACGCCCTGTCGTTTGGTACGCCCACGGTCGCGAGCACCAACGACCATCTCTACTTCGGAACGCTTGCGGCTTTCCAAATCGGCGGCAAGACGTTCCGCGCGTGGAACGAGGCGATGAAGCCGTTGCTTGTCGAGAGCCAGCAGAGCGAAGACAAGCCGCGCCGCGGAAGCTGGGGCGACATCCACGTCACCGCAACGCGCACGCGCTGTTTGGAGATCTACTACCTCTACCGGAGATTGTTCGGGCCGTCGAGGAGATGAACCGGCTGGCGCGCCGGGTAGAATCGCGCCTCGTGAATACTCTCGACGCACGCCGCGCGCGCGTGGCCGACGCTTTTGCGCTGGACGATCAGGTGCTCGTCATCGGCGCCGGTTCGCTTCTCCCGGTGCCGGGCACCGATCAGTTCTATCCATTCCTATGCCATCCCGAGTATCGCTACTTGGCCGATCGCTATGAGCCGGACCACGTGCTCGTCTTCGAGCCCGGGCAAGGTTGGACGGACTACGTTCCGCCCGTGACGGCGTCCGACACGCTGTGGACGGGCGCCACGCAGGGCTCGGGCGAGCCGATTTCGTCTTTGCCGGCGCGGCTGGCCGGAAAAACGGTTGCGATGCTCGGATCGCGCGTGCGCGGCGTCTTAGAAGACGCTTCGCTAGGCGCTCGTTTGCGGCGGGCCCTTGACGTCGTCCGTCGTCGCAAAGACGCCGACGAGATCGCACGCATCCAGGAGGCGTGCAACGCCACGGCTGCCGGTCACGCCGCGCTGCTCGCATCGTTGCGGCCGGGCCTGACCGAACGACACCTCTGCGCCACGCTCGAATCCGGATTCTTTCACGCCGGCGGAGAACGCACGGCGTACGACTCGATTGTCGCAAGCGGTCCCAACGCCGCCGTGTTGCACTACACTCCGGGCGACCGCACCGTGCTGTCGGGCGAAATGCTGCTCGTCGATGCCGGCGCGTCCGTGCGCGGGTACGCGAGCGACGTCACGCGCACGCATCCGGTCTCCGGAACGTTTACGCCGTTCCAACAAGATCTCTACGACACCGTCTTGGCAGCGGAGCGGGAAGGGATCGCGGGATGCCGCGCCGGCGTCGAATACGTCGATTTGCATCTGCGCTGCTGCGTCACGCTCGCACGCGGACTCGTCGACATGGGAATCCTGCGCGGAAACCCGGAGTCGCTGGTCGAGCAGGACGCACACGCTCTGTTTTTCCCGCACGGGTTGGGGCACGCGCTCGGCCTCGCCGTCCACGACGCGGGCGGCCGCGAACACGGTCGCCCGCGCAGCGATCGCTTCGGGTTGCGGTTCTTGCGCGCCGACCTCAAGCTCCCAACCGATTTCGTCGTCACGATCGAGCCGGGTCTTTACTTCGTGCGTGCGATCCTCGAGGATCCGGCGCGCCGCGCCGAGCACATCGAAACCGTCGACTGGGAAAAGGTCGATCAACATCTTGACGCGGGAGGCATCCGCATCGAGGACGACGTGCTCGTGACCGACAGCGACCCCATCGTGCTCACCGCCGCCATCCCGAAATAGTCGCTCTGTTTCGCATCGAAAAGAGGACACTGTGTGTCGCGTGGGAGACGCGTGCGTCGCTCTTCATCGCCGTTTCCCGGACGAACTTGTCCGGCGTAGCGATTGCAATGTTGATCGGCGGAGGATTCGATGAAAACGCTTGGATTAATTCTCGTGGCCCTGATCGGCACAGCCCTCATCACGGCTGCCGCGCCCGAGGGGCTCACGACCTCGTACAAAAAAGCGCTTCCGGCAGCGGCTGCGGGTCAGCCCGCCATCGAAGTGCTGCATACGATGAAAAGCGTGGCGCGCGAAGTCGTGCTCGACATCGTGTTCGCCGACGGTTTGCATCGGCGCAAAGGACGCGGCACGACATCGGGCGTCTACATCGAAGTCAACGACGCCGAGCAGCCCACGCACCCGGTGCGCAATCCGTTCGCGCCGCTGCCCGTTGATCGCCGCCACAACCGCGAGTGGAAAGACTTCGTCAGCCGTGAGTTCCCCTACCCGAATCCGGAACCGGGATACTGGTACACGTGGGGCAAGCAGCGGCAGCCGTTGAAGCGTCCCATCAAGTTGCGGTTCGCCCACGCCGGCCGCTACCGCATTCGCGTCCGCGGCGTCTTGCCGCCGGACGGCCAGGGTCCGCACACGCCCACGCTCATGCGCGTGATCGAAGTCGGCCATGGCATTTTGGCGCCGCACCTCCCGGTCGGATGGCAACGCGCCGAGCGCGCACTACCGACCGGCGAGCGCGAGACCAGCTCGCTGCTGATTCAACGCGACGCGCCCAAGACGGTGGCTGTTGGCGAAACGTTTGAATACATCGTGCGCGTGCGCAACATCAGCACGCGCAAGATCTCCAACGTGTCTCTCGTCGAGCGCGGCGCGGAGGGCGTGGCGATCTTAAAGAGTTCCGCCGCTATGCAAGTCGAATCACCTGGCGTTTGCTCTTGGGCGATCGGCGCCCTCGAAGCCGGCGCGACGCGCGAAGTGAAATTGTCGGCCCGCATCGACACCGAAGGCGCGCCGGAACGTCACCTCCACGCCCGCTGGTTGAGCGCGCCGGCGACACAAAAGATCACGGCGAAGTAACTCGTGGCGCCCGACCTTGTCATCTTTGACTGCGACGGCGTTCTAGTCGACACCGAACCGACGTCGAACCGCATCCTCTGCGCATTGCTTTGCGAGCACGGCGACGCCATCGACATCCCCACCACCATCGAAGTGTTCAAGGGCCGTTCGATGGCCAGTTGCACCACTCTCATCACCGAGCGCCTCGGGCGCATGCCGGCGGACTTTTGGGAGCAGTATGTCGCGCGCACCAACCGCGCGTTTGAAGAGCACGTCGCGCCCATCCCGCACGTCGTCACCGCGCTCGACGCGATCCCGGCGGCCACCTGTGTTGCGTCGAGCGGCCGCTACGCCAAAATGCAGATCACACTCGGCCAGATCGGACTTTGGGACCGGTTTCTCGGACGCATCTACTGCGCCGCCGATGTCGCCCGCGGCAAACCCGCGCCGGATCTCTTCCAGTACGCCGCGCGCCAGATGGGAATCGCTGCGGATCGCGCGGTCGTGATCGAGGACAGCCTGCCCGGCGTCGTCGCCGCGCGCGCCGCCGGAATGATCGCGTTTGGCTACGCCCCGCCCGGGACCCCGGCCACCGCCCAAACGGCGCTTGCGGATGCGGGTGCTGCGCTCTTTTCCGACATGCGCGAGCTCCCCGGGCTGCTCGGTTTCTAAACGAGCGCACGACGGTCTGTCGCCAAGACTTTTTGCCCGCAGTATGCTGACGCGCGTTCGTTTCAGGACCGACTTTCCTCAGGAGATCGAATCGTGACCGCTCCCCTTCGCGTGGCCGTCACCGGCGCCGCCGGCAACATCGGGTACAGCCTCTTATTCCGCCTTGCTGCGGGCGATTGCTACGGCAAGAACCAGCCGATCATCTTGCAGTTGGTCGAGATCCCGCCCGCGATGGGCACGCTGGAAGGCGTCGCGATGGAACTCGACGACTGCGCCTTCCCGTTGCTGCACGGCATTGAGATGGCCGACAACCCCGGCGGCGGGTTTCGCGACGCCAACCAAGTGTTCTTGGTTGGGTCCAAGCCGCGCGGTCCGGGCATGGAACGAAACGACCTGATCAAAGAAAACGGACCGATCTTCGTCGGTCAAGGCAAGGCGCTCGACGGCGCGGCGTCCGACGTGTTCATCGTGACGGTCGGCAACCCGTGCAACACCAACGGCTGGATCGCGATGCAAAACGCGAGCAAGGTGCCGAACGCGCGCTTCACCGCGATGACGCGCCTCGATCAAAACCGCGCCATGGCGCAGCTCGCGAAGAAAGCGGGCGTCCAGACGACCGACATCGAAAACATGATCGTTTGGGGCAACCACTCGTCAACGCAGTTCCCCGACTTCACCCATGCGACGATCGGCGGCAAGCCGGCCGCCGACGTGCTGGACCGCGACTGGCTCGAGGGCGAATTCTTCGCGACCGTCCAAAAGCGCGGCGCGGCGATCATCAAGGCGCGCGGTTCGTCTTCGGCGGCGAGCGCGGCCAGCGCGGCGGTGGACCACATGCATGACGCTTGGTTCGGGACCGACGGACGCGCGGTCTCGATGTGCGTGCCGTCCGACGGCTCGTACGGCGTGCCCAACGACATGATTTTCTCGTTCCCGTGCGTTTGCACCGGCCAAGGAAACTACGAAATCGTGAGCGATGTCGCGTTCGGCGATTTCGGCAACGGAAAAATCGCGACGACGCGCGACGAACTAGCCGGAGAAGCTGGCCTTGTCGCCGACCTCGTCTAAAACAGCGACTACAAACCAAACACAGACAGAACCTCACAACTTGATCTGCATTAAGCCGGTTCAACAGCTCATGCCGTTGAGACCGCTCGGGGGACGCTTGCGTCCCCCGCTTTTTTTTGACCCATCTGGCGCCCGGCGCGCACGATGGGAGTGTGGACCGTACGCTCGCCGCTCGGCGGAACGCATACCGTCGCGATAGCGATGAGTCGGCGATCGATGATCTTGTTCGCCGCACGCAACCTCGGCTGCAAAAGATCGCACGCCGGATCGGCGCCGGCCACGCGGACGACGCCGGGCGGGCGATCAAAAATAGGTGCCGCTCGCTCGGCAACTTGCCGCTCCATCCGCGGGCGCATCACCGCTGGAATCGTTGGTGCGGGCGGAGTCCCGTTCCCGGAACCGGCACCTTGGTTCTGCCGCGACTGGCTCTCGTTACGCTGCGCCATCCGGCTCGTGGCGCGAAATCGCGAACCCATGGACGCTGCGCGCGGATAACGGCTATCACCGGACCTGGACGACGCGCCCGCCGCGTCAACACCTTGATCGAAACGCCGGCCGGACGTTTCGGGCTCTCGCAACCGGACGCTATCGGGCCACGGCTCGGATCGGCGACGACACGATGGACATCGAGTTTGCTCTCACGGGCGCCGAGCGCCACACGGCGACCTTTCCTCGCTAGCGGGATTGCGGTCCATATTCGCTATGCTGTCGGCATGGTGATGAAGACGCTCGAGAAGGCCGCGAAGGTCAAAGACACGATGGACAACATCAAGGGGTTTATCGTGTCCGTCGGGCTGATGGTAACCGGCGCGTTGTTCCTGATCGACCCGAAGGGCAAGTTCAGCGAGATCGAGGAGATGGCTCCGTATCGCGAATGGATCGGATACGCCATGGCCGGGTTCGGGCTGCTTTTTTTCCTGGCGATCGTCACGCGCGGCAAAACCAAAGTGCGGTTTTCCGCGATGGTGCTCACGATCACGGCTGCTGGCGTGCTCGCGGGGCTTGGCTATCTCATGTTGCCCAGGGCCAACGACGCCTACAACTTGGCCAAGAGCGGTCAGATCACCTACGGCACCGCTACGCGCGGGTCCGGGTACGGCGCCCCGAAAAAAACGGGGTACCGCACGGGTGTTGCGCTCGACGTGGGCGGCGGCGCGACGATCACGCTCAAGTCCCGCGCCAAACGCGGGCAGCGCATTCGTGTGCGTTACCTGCCTGACAACCCCAAGGTCGCCGTCCCCGCCGAAGCGGGCGAGACGACGTGGGACATCTTGTCGTGGCCGAACGGATCCGGAGGCCTGTGGGCGTTTATCGCCGTAGCGTTGATCGCGCTGGTCTCGATCCCGTTCAACCTGGCCAACATCTTCAAGCCGATGCCGGTTCCAGACGACTAACAAAAATGGCTAGTCAGAACTCGACGAGTCGGAACTAGACGACGAGGACTTGGAGTCGCCGCCGCTCTTGGTGCTTGAGCTGTCGCTGCTTTCGCCGCCCTCGCTCGACTTGCTTTTCTTCTCGGAGGGCTGGCGCGCGCGCTTGTAGTCGGTTTCGTAAAAGCCTGAGCCCTTGAAGATGATGCCGGCGCCAGACCCGATCAGGCGGCGTAGTTTGGGCTCGTTGCAACTCGGGCAGTCTTTGAGCGCGTCATCCTTGATGCTTTGGAACGCATCCATTTTGTGCCCGCAGCCGTCGCACTTGTAGTCATACGTCGGCATTACTGGTCCTCGTTATGGTCGGGTGTGTCCGACGGCGCATCTTCTTGCGCGGGCGGAGGCGGAGGCGCGGCCGCGATTTGCACGCGGCTCGGGCGCAACACGCGGTCGTGGACGAGGTAGCCCTTGGCCAACTCGATCATGACGGTGCCTGCCGGGTGATCCGGCGACGGGATCATGCCCATCGCTTCGTGAAAGCGGGGATCGAACGGTTGGCCTTCGGCCTCAATCTCCGTCATGCCCTTTTCACTCAGGATGCGTAAGAGATCGTGCTTGGCGAGCTTAACGCCCTCGCGAATCGCTTCGCCATCGCCTTCGGCGAAGCACGCATGTTGCAGCGCGTCGAGCACGGGCAGCAGCGAGCGCATCAACTCCTCGGACGCGAAACGCCGGCCGAGTTCGCGGTCGCGCTCGGTCCGCTTGCGAAAGTTCTCAAGCTCCGCGAGCGAACGGACGTACTTGTCCTTCCACTCCGCGGCTTCCGCCTCGGGTGAAATCTCTCCCTCGACGGGCGCTTGTTCCGCCGCGGCCTGCTCCGGGTCCAAGACGTCGGGCGCCTCTTCAGCAGCCTCGCTCGCGTCGTCCGGGGCGTCTCCGGACAGGTTCTGCGCGTCCGCCTCGGCGTCCGCTTTCTTCTTCTTATCGCCTTTGCCGAAAAAGCCGCTCATTCAAAAATCTCGCGCACCTTGTCCCAAAAGCCCTTCTGTTTCGTCCCGACCTGGCGCTCTTCGAGCTCCGCATAGGTCCGCAACAGATCTTCTTGTTCCTTGTTCAGCTTCGTCGGCACTTCCACGATTACGCGCACGAGCTGGTTGCCCACGCCGTATCCGTCGAGTCGCGGAAGTCCGAGTCCACGCATGCGCAACGTCGTGCTCGACTGCGCGCCGCGCGGCACCGTAAGCTTGCTCTTGCCTTTCAGCGTCGGCACTTCGATCTCGGCGCCGAGGGCCGCCTGCGAAAAGCCGATCGGCACGTCGAGCAGGATGTCGTCGCCCGAGCGACGAAACAACTCATGCTGCTTGACATGGATCTCGACGTAGAGATCGCCGCGCGGTCCGCCGCGCGGCCCCGCTTCCCCCTCGCCGGTGAGACGCAACTGCATCCCGTTCTCGATGCCGGGGGGAATCGTGACCGTGACTTCGCGTTCACGCGGGACACGTCCGCCACCGCGACACGTCTTGCACGGGTCCTTCACGACCTCGCCAGTGCCGCGACACTGCGAGCAGGTGCCGCGCATCGCGAAAAATCCCTGCTGCTGCACGACGTAGCCGTGACCGCCGCATTGCGCACACGACGTCGGCTTCGTTCCTTTTTTGGCGCCGGAGCCGGAGCAGTCGGTGCAGATCTCGTTGCGCGAGATTTCGATCTTTTTCTTCACGCCTTTGAGGACGTCTTCAAGGTTGATCTCGAGATCGACTTTTAAGTGCGCGCCCCGTCCCGCTTGGCGACTGCGCCGTCCGCCGCCGCCTCCGCCGCCAAAGCCGCCGAACAGGTCTTCAAACATCGAGCCGCCGCTGCTGCCGCCGCCGCTCCGACCACCACCGAAGATATCGCCGAATGCGCGGAAGATGTCTTCGACGGACCCGAACTGCGGGCCACCGCCCGCCCCACCGACGCCGGCGTGACCGAATTGGTCGTACGCCTGACGCTTTTTTTGATCCGACAGAACTTCGTAGGCTTCGGCGGCCTCCTTGAAACTCTCCTCGGCCTGTTTGTTGCCGGGGTTCTTGTCGGGGTGGAACTTCAGCGCGATCTTGCGATACGAACGCTTGATGGTATCGACGTCAGCGTTCTTGGGAACGCCTAGGACTTCGTAGTAGTCGCGCTTGCTGGACACAGGCATGGGCTCATTTTTGGGAGTCTGCAGACTCGATCAGCACCGAGGCTACTCTTGTAGATCGGCGAGGACTGGCTGGCAGCCCCCGCCGTTTTTTTCGATGGCGTCGGGTCCTGGACGAAAGTCACCTTCTATGAGGTGGCGCCGATCGACTTGTCGTCTTTCAACTCGGTGATCATCGTGTCGGTCGTGAGCATCAACGCTGCACGGCCCGCTGCATTTTGCAGCGCCACACGAACCACCTTGACGGGGTCGATGACACCCATCTCGATCATGTTGCCGTAGGTCTTGGAGAGCGCGTCGAAACCGTAGTTGGAATCGTCGTGCTCCTCGATCTCCGCCGCCACCAACGAGCCGTTTTCACCGGCGTTGGTCGCGATCGAACGCAGCGGCAGCGCCAGTGCGTCTCTCAAGATCTTGGCGCCGACTTTCTCGTCGCCGGACACATCCAACTTGTCGATCGCCTGACGCGCACGCAGCAACGCTACGCCGCCTCCGGGCACGATGCCTTCTTCGACCGCCGCACGGGTGGCGTTGAGAGCATCTTCGACGCGGAACTTACGCTCCTTCATCTCGGTTTCGGTCTTCGCGCCGACTTGGATCACCGCCACGCCGCCCGTCAACTTGGCGAGGCGCTCTTCGAGCTTCTCGCGGTCGTAGTCGGACGTGGACTTTTCGATCTGCGCGCGAATCTGCGCGATGCGTTGATTGATCGCATCTTTTTCGCCGCCGCCGTCCACGATGGTGGTTTTGTCTTTCTCCAAGATCACTTTGGCCGCGTGGCCCAAGTGGCTCAGCTCGACGCTCTCAAGCTTGATGCCCTGATCTTCGGAGATGAACTGGCCGCCGGTTAGGACTGCCATGTCCTCCATCATCGCCTTGCGACGATCGCCAAATCCGGGTGCTTTTGTCGCACCGACTTTAAGCACGCCGCGCAGACGGTTGATGACGAGAGCGGCCAGCGCTTCGCCGTCGACGTCTTCCGCGATGAGCAGGATCGGGTTGCCGGAGTGCGCAACTTTTTCGAGCACCGGAACAAGGTCACGCAGCGAGGAGAGTTTCTTCTCGTAAAAGAGAATCGACACGTCCTCGAGCTCGGCCTTCAGCGACTCGGGGTCGGTGATGAAGTACGGGGACAAAAAGCCCTTATCGAACTGAAGACCGTCGACGGTGTCGAGGGTGGTCTCCATGCCCTTGCCTTCTTCGACCGTGATCACGCCATCCTTGCCCGCCTTCTCGACCGCGTCAGCGAGCATTTCGCCGATTTCTTGGTCCTGGTTGGCGGAGATAGCGGCGACTTGAACGATCTGTTTGCGACCGTTGACCGGAGTGGCCATCTCTTCGAGACGCGCCACAACCGCTTTGATCGCTTTTTCGATGCCGCGCTGCAAGAGCACGGGAGCCGCGCCGGTTGCAAGTGCCTTGAGGCCCGCGGAGTACACCGCCTCAACGAGCACGCTCGCCGTGGTGGTGCCGTCGCCCGCGATGTCGTTGGTCTTGTTGGCGACTTCACGCACAACTTTGGCGCCCAAGTTCTCGAAGGGCTCTTCGAGCTCAATTTCTTTGGCGACGGTCACGCCGTCTTTGGTGACGACCGGACTGCCGAATGATTTCTGCAAGAGGACGTTCCGACCACCAGGGCCGAGCGTCGCCTTGACTACGCCCGCTGTTTTGCGAACGCCGACGAGAACGCGTTGGCGCGCTTCGTCATCAAAAAGTAGTTGTTTGGCCACGGTGTCTCCTACTGGATCTTGGCGAGAACGTCGCGCACTTCGAGGATTTTATATTCCTCGCCGTCGATGCGCACTTCGGTGCCCGCGTACTTGCCGTAGATCACGCGATCACCCTTCGCCACGGGGGGCGGGATGCGATCGCCTTTTTCTTCAATGTATTTGCCGGGACCAACAGCCATGACTTCACCCTGCATGGGCTTTTCCTTCGCTGTGTCCGGGAGATAGATGCCGCCTGCCGATTTGTCTTCGCCTTCCAAAGGCTTGACCACGATGCGGTCTTTGAGGGGTCGGATGTTCATCGCCATTCCTTCTACCATTCGTCGCCGAATTCGCCGTGGTGATCGTGACCGTGCGGGTCTTCGTCCGAGTCCTCGGGAATGTCTGTGATGAGAGCTTCTGTTGAAAGCAAAACCGTCGCCACCGAGGCGGCGTTTTGCAAAGCAGAACGCGTAACCTTGGCCGGGTCGATGATGCCGAGTTGATAAAGGTCGCCGTACTCGCCGGTGGATGCGTCGAAACCGAACGCGCCGTCGCCGGCCCGAACTTTCTTCACCACCAACGCGCCGTCGAAGCCCGCGTTCTCCGCAATGCGCTCGGTCGGAACCGAGATCGAGTTGCGGATGATGTCGACACCGATCTGTTCGTCGCCCGCGAGCTTCAGCTCTTCAACCGAATCGAGCGCGCGGATAAACGCGGTGCCGCCGCCGGGCATGACGCCCTCTTCGATGGCCGCACGCGTCGCATGGAGCGCATCTTCGACGCGCGCCTTGCGCTCTTTCATCTCGCTCTCGGTGGCCGCGCCAACCAAGATCTCCGCGACGCCGCCCGCGAGGCGCGCGAGGCGCTCCTGGAGCTTTTCGCGATCGTAGTCACTGTCGCTCGCCGCAATCTCGCGGCGAATCTGTGCGCAACGACCGCTGACGGCCGACGATTCGCCGGCGCCCTGAATGATCGTTGTGTTTTCGGAGTCAATTACGATGCGCTTCGCCGTACCCAGTTGGGTGACGTCGATGGCTTCGAGGTCGCTGCCGAGATCTTTGTAGAACGCTTCGCCGCCGAGCAGCGCTGCGATGTCACCGAGCATGGCCTTGCGACGGTCGCCATAGCCGGGCGCCTTGACCGCGCAGACGTTGAGCACGCCGCGCATCTTGTTCACGACCAGCGTTGCGAGCGCGTCACCCTCCACCGACTCGGCGATGATGAGCAGCGGACGCTTCGTCTGGGAGATTTTCTCGAGCAGCGGAACGAACTTCGCCGCCGCGCTGATCTTGTCTTCCCAGATCAAAACAAGCGGGTTGTCGAGAACGCACTCGAGACGATCGGGATCGGTCACAAAGTGCGGGCTCGCGTAGCCGCGATCAAACTGCATGCCTTCGACGACGTCGACGGTGGTGTCGAGCGCTTTGCCCTCCTCCACCGTAATCACGCCGTCGCGGCCTACCTTCTCCATCGCTTCCGCGATCATGGAGCCGACTTCGAGATCGCCGTTGGCGGCAATCGTGCCGACCTGTTGGATCTCTTCTTTCGTGTCGATCTTGCGCGAGTAGCTCTCGATGTAAGACACGACGGAATTGACGGCGGTTTGGATGCCGCGTCCCACAGCCGCCACGCTCGCACCGGCGGTGACAAAGCGGAGGCTCTGGTTAAAAATCGCCTCGGCCAAAACGGTCGCGGTCGTCGTGCCGTCGCCGGCGACGTCGGACGTCTTGGTGGCGGCTTCTTTGAGAAGCTGCGCACCGAGGTTTTCGTACGGGTTGTTGAGCTCGACCTCTTCGGCGACGGTGACGCCGTCCTTAGTAACGGTGGGGTTACCCCACCCTTTGTCGATGACCGCGGTCCGCCCACGCGGGCCGTACGTCGAGCGAACGGCCTTGGCCAATTTCGCTACGCCGGCACGTAGGTGTTCACGGGCTTCATGCTCGAAAGCAAGCTGCTTCGGCATTGACTAATCCTCCTGGCTGGTTTGAAACCTTCAGGCGAGGCCACTAGGCGAACGCTGTGCCGATAACTCTGAAATCCGTAACCAACGCAAAGAACCGACGTTACGAATCCAGGGCGCCGCAACCCAATGCCAGAATGACAAGCTGACCGAGCCCGAGATGACAGATTGAGCCGGCCCCAAAAACCCAAAAAGCAACCCCCACCCAAACCCCAAAGACAAGACCCAGTTCGGGACCAGTACGGGACCAGGTTCCCATGTAAAACGCCGTAACCTAAACGAGTGAATCGACTTAGAACGACGACGTGCGGGATTTTTCGCGCAAACAAGACCGAAAAGGCAGGCCACAAGCCCAAAGTGCGCGAAAGTTCCCGCAGGTGACCACCATAAACCATTATCAAAAAACAACTTACAACGTCGCACAAGGGGACCTGGTCCCGTGCCCCGATCCGTACCCCGTCCCGTGCCCCGAAGGAGATTGGGTCCCGTGCCCCGTGCGAAGATCGCGTCGCCGGCGAAAAAGAACGCCATCGGAAACAAAGTGGTCGTGTAGCCCCTCACTGCACGAACGGGAATGTGAGCGGCGACGTGGGCGCCCCGGACCGGGATCTAGCGTTCTGACAAAGGCGCCACAAGATTTGGCCGCATCGAGCCAGCTAGAATGCGTCTTGTGGCACGGCGATTGGAAGACCATCAGCTCGGGACGCTCATCTGGGAGGACGACTTCAAACAGTGGGAGGGCGAGATCTGTATCGCGCCATTCGCCCCTTGCGCGTTGTCTGTTTTTTCGCGCGAGGACCCCGAGCGCCCCATCACGGTGCCGGTGCGGGCGGCGATTGCTCGCGCCGCGAGCTCGGAGCGGACCTACCGCGAGCGAGCGGCAAACGAGCTCTTAAAAACCTACGAATCCGAATGGTCAGACGAACCGCAGCTCACAACGCAGCAGTTCATGAATCGGTGGCGACTGATCTCGGTCGAAGTCCACGAAAGCGGATACGCCGAGCTCTCTTACGACGCGCAGGAATGTTCGACGACCACGAAGTAGGAATAAGAATCCGCCCCAACGGAGACTTCCAGGAAGCAGTAGTCGAAGGCTAAGCGCAGTCGCGTCAAACCCAAAGGCGACAAGAAGACGCCCGAAACATGCCGCCGCAATCGAACGGCGGGGTCTCAACATCGTCAGATGTTGAACCAAGTAATACAGGACCTAGCGCCGCCAGAGGCGAGGACCAACCGTCAAGGGCATGCCAAACCAAACGAACGTCAAAGTCTCAACATCGTCAGATGTTGAACCAAGAAACACAGCACGCGCCGCCAAAGGCGACAAGAAGACGCCCGAGACATGCCGCCGCAATCGAACGGCGGGGTCTCAACATCGTCAGATGTTGAACCAAGTATTACAGGACCTAGCGCCGCCAGAGGCGAGGACCAACCGTCAAGGGCATGCCAAACCAAACGAACGTCAAAGTCTCAACGGCGTCAGCCGTTGAACCAGACTACTTAGGATCTTTCCACGCCGGCGATCTCGACTTGTTCTCGCCGAACCACTCTTCCCAGTTCGCGGCATCGGAGATCGTCGGTTCTTTGCAGATGAGCTGCATCGTTTTCACGATCGACATCTGCACCTTGTTCCAACGCTCGGTCGCTTCCGCGCTGACGCTCTTGCCGCCCTGGCCGCCGCTGCTCGGCTTCTCCATCGTCATCCGCTTCATGATCATCGCGGCAATCTTCTTGCGAGTCTTGCCCTTCGCGCCGGCGTAGCCGCCCAACGCCTTGTACGCCGCGTTCGCGACATCCGCGTTGCGGTGCTTGCAAAGGTCTTCAAACGTCCTGAGGAGCCGGGTGTCCGCAAGCGCGCCCATCGCTTCGACGGCCACGAGTTGCACAGCGAGGTGATCTTCGTCCTTGGCTTCTTTTTCCAATGCGAGTTTTTTGAGCATGCTCCCCGCCGACTTGCCACCGAGCACTCCGGCTGCGGCAACAAAGTTTTTGATCGTGCCCCAGTTGCCCTTGCAGACCTTAAGCGACTTCTTGACCTCTTTAACGATCGCGTCGCGCGCCTTGGGTTCCTTGATCGTCGCGCCGTCATCTTTGAGCTGTTTGGAAAGGCGGCCAAGCTTGCTCAGATCCTTGTCCGCGTTCGCGGTCGATAGCTGACTGAGAATCGCGGCGCCATCGAGCGCCTCCTTGTTCTCACTTTCATCCTCCGCACGAACCGGGCCCGTGATAAGAAGAACGATGAGCGCGAGCCCCCATGGGAACGGGTGCGTCTGCCAGGTGGATTGCTGCCGGGTTGTTTGCTGTTTGGGCATATCGGACGTCTCCTGCGAACTCTTAGTATAGCGCGCCGAATTCGGAGTCGTGAGCCATGCCGCAAAGCCGCAAACGCCGTTCCTGGAAGCGGTGGATCCTCCTGCTCCTGCTGCTGCTGGCCGCATGGTTCCTGCCGGCATTTTTCCCCGGGATTTTCCCGGCCGGCGGCTGGAAGGGCTTGGGGCCCTGGGGTGACCAGGAAACGGCGCGGGTTTCTGTGATTGTCCTCGATCAGGACGCCCGACCCGTCGCGGGCGCCCGCATCTTTCTCAAGAACCGCGAGTTGGGCCAGACCAACGAAAACGGCGAATTCTCTTGGGACGGGGCGAAGAGCGAGCGGGACGACGCGTGGGTCGCGGATGGCACCAAACGCGGACGCGTGGACGGCGAAGGCAGCCGCGTCGAACTGGCGCCTCCGACGCGCGCGGGCCGCGTCCTCGCCAAGGAACCCAAACTCAAAAAAGGCGAGGTCGTGTTGCTCGCGGGGCGCGGCGAAGTCTTGGATCGTGCGCGCACCAACGCCAAGGGTGAGTACGCCATCGACGAGGACGCGCGCGCCCAGTCGATCAGCTTCCAGCCCGACGAACAGCAACCGGGCGACGCACCGTTTGTCGGGCAAGACGGCGACCTCGCGCAGGCCCAGCACGAAGAGATCCGCGGGCGCCTCGGCGGCATCGGCGCGGTGCGGTTCTCGGTCGCCGGGACGTGGCGCGCGAAAGGCAGCGACACAGCGTTGCCGTTTCACGCGACATGGCAGACCGACGCGGACGGCAATTTCGTCGGACGCCTCCCGCAAGCTGCCCGCGCGTGGGGACTCGTGGAGGGTCGCGTGTTTCGCATCGCGTCCGGCGACATCACGCTGCCGGCAACGACCACGGCGAGCGGTGTGGTCACGCGCGCCGGAAAAGCGGTCAGCGGCGCAACGTTATCGTGGCGACCGATGGTCGAAGAGGGCATCCCAGCCGTCATGCCACCGCTCAAAATCAAAACAGGACCGGACGGAACGTTTCGCTTGAAGCTAAGCGATCTGCATTGCGAGCTCCGCATCGAGGCGCCTGGTTGCGCCACGCGCGTCTGGCCCGACGTCGCACCGAAAGCCGACCTCAAGTTCGAGTTGGCTCCCGGGACGAGTGTGAGCGGAACGGTCGTCGATCAACACGGCCTGCCGATCGCCGGTGCGGCGGTCTTCGGCCACGGGCTCCCCGAAGCGGACCATCCGATCGTTTCGACAAAGACCGACGCGCTGGGTCGTTTCATGTTGGACGGACTGGGCGGCGCTAAAACACGTCTTCGCGTCCACGCGCGCGGCCACACGTCGCAGACCATGAACGATGTAAGCGCCGGCGCCACGATCGCGGCGCAACTCAAGCGCCGCTAAAACCGCGTTCGCAAGAAGATCCCTAACCCGGCTTGTACGTGAACGGATCTTTTTGCGGCTTCGCAGCCTTCCACCAACTGAGAAACATCGGCACCGCGTTCAGGCGCTGACCGGTGACGTCTTGCAACGCGCGCAATCCGGACGCGCGCAGGATGCGCCAACGCCCGCGGTTGCGACGGGCGGACTTGCACACATCGAGCAGCTTGTCCGTGACCTGGACGCGCATCGCTTTCTTGGCGCTCCCGAAGCGTCCGAGACTCAACATCGCTTCACCCGCGATCGTGAAGTCGTTGCTCGTGCGCGCCAACTTGAGCAACGCATCGATCACGATTTGCGCTTGCAGTTTGCCCGACGCGCGAATCGCGGCCAGAACCAGCGGACGCAGCTCCGGTTTCGGTTTGCCCGTGCGCAGCCAGGGCTCCAAGTGCTTCGCCGCTTCGCTCGCCCGGGTTTCGCCCAATGCTTGCACGGCCGCTGCGGCGATCACCGGATCGGCATGACGCGCGGCCTCGCCGGCGAACGCAAGCAATTGCTTCGCCTCCGCGGGTGACGCCGGAAAACGATAGATCGCACCCAATTCGCGCAACAACAACACGGCGGCCGGCGCGTCGGGCTTCGCCATCGCCGCCTTGAGTTCGCTCATCACCGCTTCGCCCGGCGTTTGCAACGACTCCGCGCCCACTGCGAGTGAGGCGGTCAGCACGAAGACGCTACCGATCATGAAGCGCAAACGTCGCACCGTATTCCTTTCGCTCGTGTGTAAAGCCCGCCGCCTCACGCCGCCGCATCAGACGATACTCTTTGCGCTCGACGCCGTCCGCGACGATGTGCCGCGGCTCCACTAATTTCCACACTTCGCGAAACGTCTCGGCCGCGCCCATCCCGGCCACCATGCCACTCTCGTCCCCGGCTCGAAACTCTCGCAAAGCCGGAACGTCACGGGTGGAGATCACGCCGGTCCAGGGCTCGGCTTCGATTGTGATCTCCAAGTCCCCCCACCGCGCCGCGATGCCCTCACCCGAAGCGCGGCCCCAGAACCGATACCCGTAGCGAGCCGGTGGACTGAGCGACACCCGCGCCCCGTGATAGATCCCCACCGCCGTCGGCGCGCCGGGCAAGACGGCGGAGACCTCAGCGAAGAACGAGACCGTGCCATCCCGCTCCGGCCGCACGCGAACCAGCACGCCCGCCAACGCCTCATCGTGAATCTGCAAGAGTCGCCGCGGGCGACGCGTTCCGAGCCGGCCCCACGTTTCACGCACGACGAAGTTCGTCGCCGCCAGTCGATGCACCGTGGTCCAGACATCAAGCCGCGCGATCACAAAGAGACGCACTTTGGCGGCGCCGAGACGCGCATGCACAACGAGGGCGCGCGAAACATCGGAATCAAACGCGCCTTGGCGCGGCGGGCCGGGGAGCGGCGGCGCCTCCGCGGTGAGCGGCAACGTCGAACGCGGTACGCGCAACGCGGTCGCGGGACTCGCGCACGCCGCGACTAGAGCGCAAAGAGCAGCGAGCAGGCACCGCACACCGCCGATGCTAGCACGAGGATCAGCACGGCCTGGGGAACCGAAAATCCAGCGCGGACCAATCGATGCGACAGGTGGTCGGTGCCGCCCCGCCAGATCGGCACGCCCCGCCGCACGCGCGAAACGGACACGGTGGCAAAATCGGCAACCTGCGGCGCAAACAGGAACAGCAACGGCAAAAGGACCGGCGCTCGAACACCGTACGGTCCGATCAGCAACACCGCGGCATCGCACGCAAGCAGGGCGCCGATCAGGTGACTGCCGGAATCGCCGAGGAACACGCGCGCGGGCGGAATCGACAACAAAAGAATCGCGGGCAGCGAACACAGCAGGAGCGCCCCGCCACCCGTCGGCGCGCCAAAACGTAGACCGAGCATCGCAAGCACCACGCTTTGCGTCAGGGCGACACCGACCAAAAGCGCGTCCATGTTGTCTAAGTAGTTCGAGCTGTTGAGCAAAAACACCGTCAGCGCGACGAGCAATCCGACCGTTCCCCACGTGGGAGAGACGAGGGCGCCCATCGCGAGTGCGAGTGCGACCTGCGCCGTCAGTTTCGTCCCGGGCTGCATTTCCCGGCGATCGTCGGCCAGGCCGATCAGGAACGCCCCCGCCCCGCCGAGGACGTACAGCCACGGCGGCAAAACGCGCAAAAACACGAGCGCGACGACCATCCCCAAAAACAAGGCCGGTCCGCCGACCAGCGGCACGCGTCCGTCGCCGAATCGATCCGGTCGTGGCTGCGACGTGAGCCCCCAGCGCCGGGCGGGCGCCCGCCCGAAATAGCAGAACAAACCTACGACGATGCTCGCGCCCAGCCCCAGCAGGGCGGACGAAATCGCGTGCAGTTCGATCTGGTGAAAGAGTCGCATCGTTGACCTCGTGGTCCCCATAGGGTACGAATCTCCCCCGTCGCGTGGGCCGGACGCGTCGCCTCAATCTATGACATCTCATCCCGGCCCCTCCGCACCCACTCCCGATTCCACTCCGGATCCCGATTCGGCCGACCAAGAGACGCCCGAAAGCGATCCGCCGCGCGCGCGGCTTCAAATCAACCCCGACCGCATCCTCGATGATGCGGTCAAAGTGATTCGGCGCCTCCACCGGCACGGCCACAAGGCGTATCTCGTCGGCGGCTGTGTGCGCGATCTCCTACTCAACGAGATCCCCAAAGACTTTGACATCGCAACGGGCGCGCGACCGCGTCAGGTGCGGCGGCTGTTTCGCAACAGCCAGATCATCGGGCGTCGCTTTCGCCTCGTACACATTCGCTTCGGCGACCGCGTGCTCGACGTCGCGACGTTTCGTCGGACGCCACCCAAAGACGAGGACGATCCGTACGTGCGCCAGGACAACGCGTTCGGGACGGAGCGCGAGGACGCGTTTCGCCGCGACTTCACCATCAACGGCTTGTTCTATGACGTCATCAACAATCGCGTCATCGACCACGTCGGTGGACTGGAAGATCTGGCGATCAAACGTATGCGCACGATCGGCCCCGCCGAGGAGCGCATCCAGGAAGACCCGGTGCGGGTGTTGCGCGCCGCGCGCTTCGCGGGCCGCTTGGGCTTCACGCTGTCGGAAGATCTCGCCGCGGCCGCGCGCAAGTTCGCAGACGACCTGCGCAAGGGCGCGCCACCGCGTGTGCTGGAAGAGCTGTATCGCCTCGTCACGACGCGTGGGGCCCGCCATTGCTTTGTGCACTTGGAAGGGATGGGCGCGCTGGAGCCGATCCTGCCCGAAGTGCGTCCGTTAGACGACTGGTACCTCGAGGCGCTTGAGCGCGGCGAAGACTTCTTCGGCGGACGCCGCGAAGTTGAAACGCAGTGGATGGCCGCCGCCATCATGTTGGCGCCCGCCGCGTTCGATGTGATGCGGACCTGTGACCGCAAGGACTTAGACCTCGCGGTCGCCGACACGATCGGCCCGCTCGCCCATCGGTTAACGATCGCGCGCCGCGACTCCACACGGGCGCGGCTCTGTTTGGCGGCGCAGGCGCGTCTCGCGGAGTTGCCGGACGGGCGTCCCGCACGTCGGCTCGCCCAACGGGACTTTTTCCGGGACGCCATCACGCTGCGCCGCATCCTCGGGCCGCTCTTTCCGTCCGAACAAGACGCCGAGGTGCTCGCTGCTTGGGAGGAATTCGGCAAGGACGCCGCAGGCGGGCCGCGCAAACGCCCGAAGAAACGCCGACGTCGTCGGAAACGGCCGTTGCATCCCGATGCGACGCCGAGTACGAATCAGGAGTGCGAACCGACCTCGCCGTCCTCCTCTGCACCTGTCCCGAAGAATCCGCCGGCGGCATCGCCACCGGACTCCTCGAACGACGACTCGTAGCCTGCGTGAACGAGCTGCCCGGCGCAACCAGCCATTACTGGTGGAAGGGGCGCCTGGAGACTTCCTCCGAAACGCTGCTGATCCTCAAGACGCGACCCGATCGCGTGAGCGACGTCATCGCAGCGATCAACGAGTTGCATCCCTACGACACGCCGGAACTCGTCTCGCTTCCGGTCGTGCAGAGCGCGCCCGCTTACGCGGCGTGGGTCAGCGCGGCGTGTGCTCGGCCCGACGATAGCTGATGCAGGTCCGCAGCGTGTCGTTGAGCGAGTGCTGCGGCTCATACCCGGTGCACGCGACGAGGCGCTTGGTATCCGGGCGGCGATAGCGGATCGGCACGAAACCCTCGCCATAGGCCGGCGGCTCGTGCGCGATCTCGACGCGACGATCGACAAGGTCGCGAACCCGTTGCGCCAGCTCCAAGATCGTGACCGGCGCGTCGCGACCAATGTTTACGAGCAAACCGCCGCGCGGTGAGGCGGGCAAGAGACGCCACACATATTCGGCCGCGTCGCGCACATCGAGAAAGCTGCGCGTCTGGCCGCCGTCGTCGTGCACGCGTAGCGGTCCGCCCGCGAGCGCTTGATCGACAAACCGGGGCACGACGGCGTCTTCTTGGCACGGCCCCGTTACGTTGAAGAAGCGCCCGACCGTCGCGAGCAAGCCGTATTCGTGCGCGTACGCAAAGACGAGCGCTTCCCCGGCGGTCTTCCCAGCTGCGTACGTGAACCGCACGCGGTCCGGCGAGCCGAAACCAACGCAGCGATCTTCGTCGAGCGCTTCGCCTTCGCTGTCGCCGTACACCTCCGACGTCGATGCAAAAAACAACGGCCGGCGTTGGACCGCCGCGTGACGCGCCACGATCTCGGTGCCGATCAATCCCTGGCGCAACGACCCGGTCGGACGCTCCACGATGCGACCGACGCCAAGGCCCGCCGCAAGATGGACAACATGGTCGCACTCGTGCACGAGTTCACCGACAAGTCGGTCGTCGCACACGTCACCCTGCACGAACTCGACGTCGTCGTCGTCGGGCAAGAAGTCCTCATTACCGCTGGACAGATTATCCAGCACCAAGACCTCCGCCCCGCTGTCCAACGCACGCCGCACGAGCGCGGAGCCGATGAGGCCACAACCGCCGGTGATGAGGACGCGCGAAGGCATAGAAGATGGTGTTTTAAGCGCGCGTTCGTCGCGCCGCAAGTGTGAGACGCTGAGCTCGCGATGTCGCTTGCAGGAAAACTCAACTCGCGGGGTCGATTTTCCCGATAAGACGTTGATGTCTGGATCCACGTCTTTCCGGCGACGACTCGCGCAAACCCTGCTCGGAGCGGTGTTTCAGGCGGCGGGCGCTTCCGTTTGCCTCCTCCCCCTGATCGAAAAAGTCGGCGTTCCGGGGTGGACGGTCGATCCGGTGCTGGTGTGCGCTTTGGGTGCACTTGCACTCACCGCGTACGGCGTACGCGCATGGCTCCGCCGCAGCCGCCGCGACCAATTCGGTGGACCGATGGCGTTGGCGCTCCTTCTTTTGGGCGCCCCGCTCATCGTGGCGATCTTTCAGACGGGTGGTTTCGCGAGCCCGCTTATCGCGCTACTCGGCGCGCTGGTCGGCGCCGCCGCGACGATTCTCTCGCCGGTGTGGAACTTCTTTCACACCGCGGCCGCGCTTCTGCTTTTGACCGCCACGGCGGTAGCGGCGCGCGAAGGTTGGCTTCCGTCCCCGTCGGCCTCGGCGCCGATGGGTCAACTGATCGGCGTGTACGGCTTCCTCGTCGTGATTTCTTTCCTCGTGCAAACGTTGGCGGGACGCGTGCGCGACCTCTCGGTCGAGTTGTTGTGCCGCGACGTGCGCGATCCGGAAACGGGTTTGTTCACACGCAGCTTGTTTCACACGCGTTTGGTCGGGCTCCTCGATGCGCACCGCCAAGATGAAAACGGCGTCGGCGTGATCGTGCTCGACTGCACCGGCCATGAGAAACAACTCGCGCGCGCGGGCGCCGCGATCGCGGACAGCTTGCGCGCGGACGACTTGGTTGGCCGCGATGAGGGCGCCAAGATCATGGTCGCTTTGCCGTGCGCGTCCGAGACGTTTCTCCCCCGCATCGCACAGCGCCTTTTGAAGACGCTCAACGGCATCGACATCGACGCGGTCCACTTGGGTATGTCGTTTGTGGACGGCATCGAAGTCGCCCGCGACACGGTCACAACCGCGCAAGAGCTGGTCGAAGAAGCAGCCGAAAGCCTGCACGAAGCCCGCCGCGTCGCGTAACGACACCGGCGGCCGCTACGCCCAGGTTCGATCGAGTGCTCCCACGTACTGGGCGAGCGGACGCAATAACCGCCCTTCGCGGCGTTGCTCCAAGACGTGGCCGACCCATCCGGCGACGCGCCCCACCGCGAACACCGGTGTGAACCACTCCGCCTGCAACCCCAGGCCGTGCAGCAACAGCGCGGTGTAGAACTCGACGTTGGTTTGGATCGAGCGCCCCGGCTTTTTCGCGGCGAGCACTTCGAGAACCGCGCTCTCGAACGTTTTCGCGTCTTCATACAGGCCCGTCCCGGCCAACGCTTCTTGCGCGGCCGCGCCCAGCACGTCGGCGCGCGGATCGCGCACCCGATACACCCGATGCCCAAACCCCATGATGCGTTCGCCGTCGTCGATGACGCGCGCCGCCCACGCGCGCGTGTTGGTGGCCAGGTCGCCGGTCTTGGCGCGCAGTGTTTGGAGCGATGCCAACGCCGGTCCCGGAGCGCCGCCGTGCAGTGGTCCTTTCAGCGCGCCGATCGCACCGGTGACCGCCGACGCCAGATCCGACCGCGTACTCGCAATCACGCGCGCCGTGAAGGTCGACGCATTCATGCCGTGATCGACAACCGTGTTGAGATAGGTCTCCAGCGCACGCGCGGCGCTCGGGCCGGGGTCCTCGCCGCGCAACATCCGCAACGTGTTCGCGGCGTGTCCCAAGTGCGGAACCGGCGCCAACGGCCGCGCGTGAATGGCGTGCGCAACCAGAGCGGGGATCACCCCGACATAGTGCGCCGGATCTTCGCTATCTTGGGCCGCGATGCCGGCCCGTAGCGCATCCATGGGGGCAAGCCCCGGCGGCGCCTCGTGGATCGACGCCGCGGCGTCGTACAACCGCGCGCCCAAAGCCTGGGCCTCGTTTGCATCCGGCCGGCGGTCGTTCCAGAGCAGGAAACAGACCTCCTCAAACGTCGCCCGCGGTGCGATTTCGCCAACCGGATAACCCGCGATCCAAAGACGCCCGTGCGCGCCATCGACTTTGCTCAGGCGCGTCGTCGCGGCAACGACGCCGTCCAAACCGGCGGTGGGCGGAGGAGATGTGGTTTGGCTCATGCCATCGACTATCGCACTTCGATCAATGTCGTCAATCTTGATAAACTAATCAACCATGAGCCGCCATCTCGACGCCCATGAAGCCGCCGCGCAGCTCGGCGTGAGCGTGAGCACGCTGTATGCGTATGTCAGCCGCGGTCTGATTCGCTCGGAGCCGATCGCCGGCACACGACGCCGCCACTACCGCCAAGAGGACGTGAAGCGCTTGCGGGAACGAAAACGCGCGCGCCGCGATCCGAGTCGGACCGCCCGGCGCGCGCTGCACTTTGGCGGGATGCCCGTGTTGGAGTCCGGCCTGACCAACATCGAAGCGGGGCAGCTTTCGTACCGGGGCCACGACGTCGCTCTGTGGTCACAAACCGCGACGCTCGAAGAGACAGCGGCGCTCCTGTGGCAAGCCCCCTTTCCCGACGACACGCCGCCCGGTGACGTGGACTGGCGCCAGGTACTCGCGTGGCGCAAGCGCCTTTCGGTCGCCGCTTCGTTACACCTCTATCTCACGTTGGCGGCGGCCAAGGACGCCGCGGGGATGGATCTGCGCCCCCAGGGCGTGCGGCGTACCGGCGCGCGCATCCTGCGCGGGTTGGCGGCGGTCGCAGCTGGGCGGCGACCACGTGATGCATCCGTGGCAAGCTCGTTGTGTAGGGGCTGGGACGTCCGCGCCCGCGGGGCACGCGCACTCATCGATCAGGCGTTGGTTCTGACGGCGGACCACGAACTCAATGTGTCCGCGTTTACGGCCCGTTGCGTGGCGTCGGCCGGCTCGCCGCCCTACGCGGCCGTAACGGCGGCTCTCGCGGCGCTCGAGGGATACAAACACGGCGGCAACACGGCGCGCGTGACCGCGATGATGAACGAGGCCGGCGCGACGAAAGACCCGCGCGCCACGCTCGCCAAACGGCTGCGCGACGGCCGCACGCCCTCGGGGTTTGGCCACCCCCTGTACCCCGACGGCGATCCGCGCGCACAAGCGCTATGGGCCGCACTCACAAAGTTTCGGCCGCGTTCGCGCGCACTGCAGCACGCGCAGCGATGCGCGGACGCCGGCCGCACGTTGCTCGACGAGGAGCCCAACATCGACTTCGCCCTCGTAACGCTCGCGCGCGTATTGGACCTCCCGGACGACGCCCCGTTCGCGCTGTTCGCGCTCGGCCGAACGGTGGGCTGGATCGCGCATACGCTGGAGCAGTACGCGTCGAATCAAATGATCCGACCGCGTGCGCGCTACACCGGTCCGGGCCATGTGCCCCGTGACGAGAGTTAACGAAGACTCGCGAAGATTCAAGCGACGCGCCACAGCCCGAGGATCAGGCCCACAGGCAACGCGCCAAGATTCACCGTCGCAACGGCGAGCAAGTCCACCAAAGACACTCCTTGGCGAAGAGTGTTCGCTCCGGCCGCGAGCAGGCACGCGACAGCGATCACCAGCCCGATCGGAAACAGAAAAAAAGAAAGCCCACCGAGTCCGCCGAGCACGGCGCCATAGCCCATGAAAAGTACGCCGGGCAGAAACCAACAGGCCCGCTCGATAGCCCCCACAGCCAGCGTTGCCGCGGCAGCCTGTACGTTCGGCTGGAGCCGCGGTGCTTGGTAGCGATCGTCTTCCATGTCTCGCCCACCCTTCCAGCAAGCTCCGGTCGGTCTACGCACCGGCCCTAGCAGCGAATCACTCCTCAACGACGCCGGCGAGAATCTCCAACGACTCCGCCACGCCCATCCGATGGCCGTTCACCGACATGGAGTCGTCCGGGATGCCGAGGTGCCGCCACGTCATGCGCGTGCCGTCCGGAACTTCGTCGAACGTCACGATCACGACCTCGTCGAGCGCGAGCGCGCCGCCTTGGTTATAGCCGACGTCGGCATCCCAGTGCACCGTCATGACGAGTTTGCGGTGCGGTTCCACCTCGACGTAGACGCCACACATCCCCGACCAATCCGCGCCCTGATGGACGCCACCTTTATGCCGCGTGTAGACGCGATACGCGCCGCCGACCGACACGTCGAGTTCGGCCCAGACATCGCGCCCCATGCTCGCCCAGATCCAACGCGAAATGTCGGCAGGATCGGTCCACGCGCGGTAAACACGTTCCGGGGAAGCGCGAAACACGCGTTCCAACACAAACTCGGTGCGCTTCATATAGGCGTCGGCCATCACATTTCCTTCCGCGCGCAAACTACAGGTTTTCGCTCGTCCTGACAAACGAACGCCGTGGGATCGATCGTCATGGCAAACGGGCCACGATGACGCCCCGGGAGCGTTCGTGCGCGAGATCGTCTACGATCAACGCGGGAGAAAACATGGGCGAAGCGGAACAGATCTACGAGGATGAGTTAGATCGATCGCACCTCTCGGGATCCGTTGTCGATATCGAGCAGCTGTGCGACCAAAACCCGAGCGTTGCCAACGCACTTCGGCAGCTCCACTTGGAACGCACGGTGTCCGACATCGGAAAGCTGCCGCAGGCAAAACCGCGGCGGCGCGCCCAGCGATTCCGCACGTTGCCGCACGCGCTTGGAACCGAGCTCGGATCGGGCGGCATGGGCATCGTTCACCGAGCGGTCGACGAGGACCTACAGCGCTCCGTCGCCGTCAAGATCGTCCGGTTCGCATCCCCCGAATACGAAGCTCGGTTTCTGAGAGAGGCGCGGGTCACGGCGCAACTCGACCATCCGGCCATTCCGCCCGTCCACGAGATTTTGGAGACGGAAGACAGCCGCCCGTGTTTTTCGATGCAACTGATTCAAGGGAAGGTGCTCAAAGAGGTCATTCCGCTGGCGCGCGAGGCAAGAGACGGCTGGTCGATCGACCGCGTCCTTGGTGTTTTGGAGCGCGTGGGCGAAGCGCTCGCGTATGCGCACAGTCGCGGCGTGGTGCACCGCGATGTCAAACCCGACAACATCATGGTCGGGCCGTTTGGTGAAACCTACGTCATGGACTGGGGACTCGCGCGGGTTGGCAAAAAGAGCGACGTGACGGTGCAGGAGACCAGCGATCCGTGGCCCGCGCCCGGACCGACCGAACTCGCGGGCACGCCCAGCTACATGCCGCCGGAACAAGCGCTCTCGCCTCACGACGCCGACGAACGTTCCGACATCTACGCGCTCGGCGCCACGCTCTATCATGTGCTCTGCGGCGAGCGCCCGTACCACGACGTTCCCGATCGCATGGCGGTCCTTCGCCACTCCCCGCCCGCGCCGCTCGCCGTCGAACGAGTGGGCGCCATGGTCACGGCGCAACTCGGAACGCGACGGGTTCGTCAACTGATCGCGATTCAGGAGCGGGCCATGGCGCGCGTGGCGGCGGATCGCTATGCGACCGTCGATGCTCTCGTCCAAGATCTCGGCGCGTTTCGTCAACTGCAGCCCGTGAGCGTGGGCGACTCCAGCACGCTGCTCTTTTGGGAGCTGGCGTGGCGACGAAGCAAGGTCAAGATCATGCTGGCGGCCGCCGCTGTCGCCGCGCTCTTAGTCGGTGGCGTCGTCGCCATCATCTCGCTGAACCGTGCCGTCGATGCCGAACGCGCGAAAGTAAATCTCGTCGCGGACACATCAAGCCTGGCGATCGATCAGGGACTCTGGCGGCAGACCATCGTCGCCTGTGATGCGGCGATCGCGGGTGGACACGCCGACGAGGGCGGGCTCCGTCTGCGCAAACTCGAAGCGATGATTGCGCTCAACGACGCGCCGGGCGTCATGCGCGAGCTAGCGCTGGTCGAAACACTCGCGCGGACCGATCCATCGCTGCGCGGGCGCGTGCTCTTATGGCAAGGGGATCTGGGACTCGCCAGCGACAAAGGGACGGTCACCGACACCGATCTCGTGCGTCGCGCCTTAAAGGCTGGCCTCACCGGCGCCCACGAGCAGTACGCTCTCGCGCTGACGGCCGCCACGTCGCCCGGGGCGGCGATTCACCTCGAAGCCGCGCTCGCCCTGGACCCCAACTTCTTTCGCGCACGCGAGCTGCTCGCCGTTATCTATGTGTTCTTGGGACGCAGCGACGCGGCACGCGAATGCCTTTTGTTGCTGCGGCATTCCAATCCAAACGACCCGGGAGAAGCGACGATCCGCGCGCTCCTCGCGGCGATGGAGGGGAACCGATCCGAACTGGATCGCTCGCTCCTTGAGATCAAGAAGCAGGCGGACCCGCCGTTCGCAGCCGCGATGACGGCGTTGTTGCAATTCACATACTCGATCGCGACTAAGTTTAGGGAGGTGAACTTCACCGCGAACGACTGGACCGTCTTGGATGTGTTTCCCGTTGTTTTTCAGACGACGACGTTGATCCAACAGCTCAACGCTTCGCAATCGCCGGAACAGTCCCTGGAAGGACGCCTCCTGCTTCCGTTTCCGCCTACGTTGAAGCGTCTTGCCGATCTAAACCCGCAAACGCTGACGACGCTGCTCGTTGGAAAGCCAGCATCCTCGGTTCGTGTTTGGAAAGACATCGCCGCACGGCACCCCATCGCGGAGTTTCACTTGCTGGCCGCCCTCGGTGAGTTCGGGCAGTCCTACACAACCGGGTACGAAGAGTTCGTCAAGGCCATCGAAGCACCAACGTGCCTGGGACTCCGCCGCGGGCAAGTCCACGCGATGGCTGCGGCATGCGCTTTTGAACGCTCCCAGCGCGAAGAGAACCCGGTGTGGCGAGAGCGCGCGGTGCATCACGCGCGCGAGGCGCTGACGCTCGAACCGCTGCCGACGCTTCAAGCGACGGTGCTCAGCGGCGTCATGCTGCGAAGCGGCGAACTCGAAGGTTGCTGGGATTGGCTCCGCCGCATCGGTGAGGCCGGCGAGCCGCAACGGCTCTATCTTGAGATTCGAGCGGACGCCGCACTGCAGTCCAAACGGTATGCGGAAGCGCTGCGCTACGCCGACCGCGCGATCCAGGCCGGATCGAAGGAGTCCGATTCGATCCAAGGCATTCGCGAAGCGGCGCTCTTGGGACTGAAGTCGATGATCCCTAAGTAGCGAGAAGCGGTCTCTAGGCCGGCATCTGCGCTTTGATGATGTATTGCGTGATGAGGTCCTGGTCTTTGTTCGTGACCTCTTGGAACTCTAATCCCATCACCAGTTGACCCGTGTCGCCTTCGATGCTCGACGACCAGATCGCGCGGCACAACGCCTTCACCGGACGCTCGGCGTTCGGCAGGATCATGTTGATCCCCACATACATCTTGCGCGTGAGCAGCTTGGAGAGCCAAGCCGGGTTCGGCAAACGCATCCGGAGCAGCAATCCGCCGGCACCCACATTCTGCGACACGCCTTCGTGAACCACTTCCATGTCCTCACCGCGCATCTCGCGCGACAAAAACTTGTAACGCACCGGCACCGCCAAAGGCAGGCGAATGAATTGGCGACGCTCGTAGTCGAATGAAGTGGTCATGTGTGCTCGGCTTCCTTGCTCGCGCGTGCAGGCAGACTTTTCGCGCTATCGTCTTATCGTCCCGGGTCGGACCGGCGCTTAAGACCATCGGCCGACGACGACTGTCGCCAACCGTCTCAATCAGCGACAACGCACGAGTGCAGCCGCCCCACCCTCAATGGAATCGAGGATCGGAGCCACGTCGCGCAGGAACCGGCGGCCGTCGCCGTAGTAGCCCGCCGTGCGCTTGAGCCCCTCCACGCGCGCGGTGAAATAGTCATTGAAGCCGTGCATAAACAGCTCCCGGACGTACTTGGCGGCCATCGACGCCAACGCCACCGGGGCATCCCCCGCATCCGCCTTGGGCAAGAATCGAATCCGAACGGTGCGACCGCCGACTTGGAGCCGGTAGCTCGACAGGGCCGCCGACTCGCGCTCCGCGACGAGCTGCGTCGGTCCCAATTCCACCAGCAACAACGCTGCATAGCGGTTGCGCCCTCCGTGCTTGTCGCACGTGATGTCGGCATCTTGATCGGGCCACCGCGTCAACGCGGCGCGGATCACGCGCATCGTCTCGGCAAAAAGTACCCCGGCTTTGTTGCCCCACGCGTCACACCCGCGATTGAACGCGGACTCGCAGACGGGGTTCACGAGCAGCCGCCGAAACGCAGCCGACCGACGTCCCGGCGTCAGGTCGCTCGCCTCGACGTCGCCGTACCACGGGTACGCCGCGCGCGGATCGCCACACACCGAATGCTGCGCCAAGATGTCGGTCAGCGAGGCGCACTGGTCCCAATACCGGCCCAAAACACGAGCCAGCGCCCCACGTCCTCCGCGCGCATACGCAACCTTCGAATCTTCGGCCCCCGCCGCCGCAATGCGCGACCGCGCCCCCTCGCTCACAAACACGGAACCAGCCACGATCAAAGGCCCAAGCAACGGGCCATACCCAGCCTCGTCGGTGCCGACATAAAGCATGGCGTCACACTACACGGCACAAGGGTCCAGGATGGAGAGAACGCCCGCCTACGCCAAGACTACGGCGGCAGGAAGGCGTGGGGTCAGAGGCGCCTCTTCGTTCGGCTGCCGGAAGGCTTGCGTACGGTTGTCGTTGCGTGACCGCACAGCCCCGCCTACGCCAAGGCTACGGCGGGTCGTTCTCGCTGCGCGAACGACAACTCATTTGCCGCAGCGCCAGGCCCCGCTCGAACGGTGCCGCCAGAGGCGAGGAAAGGCGCACAAAGGCATGCCAAACCGCGCGAACGTCAAGGTCTCAACGGCGTCAGATGTCGAACCAAGGACACCGCAAATGTCTCAACATCGTCAGATGTTGAACCATAAACAAAGGTCTCACCCCTAGCTTGGGCCGATGGCCCAAGCTAGGGGTGAGCCCCGAGTCGGATTTGAACCGACGACCCCAGCTTTACGAAAGCTGTGCTCTACCACTGAGCTATCGGGGCATCTGCGAGCCCGACAATCTAGCGCGGGCCCCAAAGAACGCAAATCGGTAGTTGGAGCGCCCCCCTTGAGCCGCCCGGCCGCGCCGCACCGGGCGCGCCGCATCCGATCGCGCGCGGGCCGTCGCGGGCGGCGCGCTAAGATAGAGGCGTGCCCTCGTCCGCCCCGCAAAATCCCCCGCTCGACCAGGAGGCAGGCCGCTGCCCTCGCTGCGGAGCTCGCATCCAGGCGGAGCACCACTACTGCGCGAGCTGCGCCTACCGCTTGCGCCCCCCGATCCACGAAAGTCGCACCATCACGGCGCCGCCCGAGCCGCGGCGACCCGCGCTCGGCGATCGGATCCTTGCACTGGGGGGCTATCTCGCCTTCGCCAGCGTGTTGCTCTTGGTGGTGCTGACCGGATTCCGGCTGTTTTCGCCCCCCGAAGCCACGCCCCTCACGTTCCAAGTCGCCGTACCCAAGCGTGATAGCGATCGCATCCGCCTCGACGCCAAAGAGTTCTTGCCCGTGTCGCAAGGCGTCGTGTTTCGCGGTCGGTACGACATCGATCAACTGCCGAGGGACGAGTCGGTCGATACGCCGTTTCGGATGTTGCGCCACGAAGTCACCAACGATCAGTATTTCGAATTCCTGCTCGCACTGGCGGGCCAGGGCGACTCGATCCCCGGCGCGCTCTATCCCATCACGTGGCCGCACTCACCCCCCGGCAGCGCGCTCGAAAAAAAATACGAGGTCAACACCGGTAACCAACCGGTGCTCGGCATCTCGTTCGACGCCGCGCAACGCTTCTGCGCTTGGCTGCACGGCCACTTAGGGTTCGACGAAAAAGTCCTCGTCGATCTGCCCACGTTCGATGAATACCTCCGCGCCGCCCGCGGCGACCAGATTGACTACAACTTCCCGTGGGGCCGCAGGTTCACCGACACCGGCGGCAACTTCTCCGGTCGGCCGCTCGCGATCAGCTTGGACGAAGACGGTGAACGAGAACTCGGTGTTCACAACGGTTTTTTGGGTCTGGTCGGAAACGCGGCGGAGTGGGCGTACGCGCACGACCTCACGCACGTCGCCGTGGGATGGTCATTTGAAAACGTCGAACTGGCGCAGATCGACGGACTCAGCCCATTTGACTCCGAGGACGTGTGGGTCGGCGGGACCGAACGCACCGAAAGCGAAGACGTTGGCTTCCGTGTCGTCTTACGCCCGCTCTTGCCGCATCCCGTCATGGTTCCGGTCGAAGCGGGAGACGTAACGTTTGGAGATCCGCTTGAGGCGCTACGACCGCCGGTCGTCCTCAACGATGGCGACAACGAGCAGGAAGCGCGCCTCCCGGTCGTTCGAATCCAGGGCCGTCAGCATGTCCACGGCTTCCACATCGCTCGCACGGCGGTAACGAACTACCAATACCTGCAGTACCTCAAAGCCGTAGCGGCTGACAATCCCGAGGCCCTCCGCTCGCGTTGGCCGACGGGTTGGGCTCGCCCCCGTACCTTGCGTCTCCCGCAGCAATGCGACCCCGGACAAGAGAACCATCCGGTTGAAGGCGTTCACCAAGCGGTTGCAGAGGACTACGCCAACTGGCTTTCCAAAACCATCGACGCACGCGTCCGCCTTCCCAACGTCGCGGAATACCTGCGCGCCGGACGCGGGAACAAGACGACACGCTACCCGTGGGGCGACATTCACAACGATATGCTCATTTCCGCCTGGTCGTCCACCGACCTCGGGCGCCCGGTCAACTTGCTCGGACGCTTCGATGCGCGCGCCCCGATCTACGGCTTGTGCGGCAACCTGCCCGAACTGGTGTCGATTGACGGGTTTTCCGCAACCGGCGCGACCGCGCCCCCCGACTATGAATCCGACATCGAAGATCCCACCGGCAACGACGCCCCGCCTCCGGCCAAGCACGCATACGTGCTCGCGGGCGGTTGCTACCGCCTGCCCGCGTCGGTCTGCACGCTCGACTCCTACATGGCGCTGTTTTGGGACCGCGTGGACGTCTTTGTCACCAACTCCGACGACCCCGACCGCCCCGACGACGTCACGGTGGCGGGCTTGAACAGGATCGCCGGGTTCCGCGTCGTCCGAGTGCAGGAACGTCCGTGAAGTCCCTCCTCTTTCCTTTGAGCTTGTTGTGTGCGCTCGTCGCGACGGGCGGGTTGGCCTACGTGGCGATGCGCGCCGGCGACCATCACGCCGCCTCCCAACAAGAACCAAACCGCGAGGGCCCGGGCCACGACGCGTCCGGCGAAAACGGAACGTCGTCGGAGCCGCGCCTGCGCCGCTACCAGACCACCGCCACGCTGGTTGAAGATCTGCGCGATGCCTTGGCCGATCCGGCGTTGCTCAAGGTCGAAGTCTGGCGCGTGTCGCGCGCGATCAAAAGCAAGGCGCGGTGGTCGCTCGCGAACTTGGTGCCCTCCGAAGCGTCGCCGCGCGTCCGCGCGCTGCTCACGCTGTCCACCGGATGCCATCACGGTGAGTCCGAGTTGGTCATCGGCCTGTTTCGCGACGCCGCCCCGGTGGTGCGCCAGGCGGCGGTCCTCGCGTGCGGGTACCGGCCCGACGGCAAAATCAAGAGCGACGTGTTGGGCGTGTCGGTCACCATCGGTCGGGCTCTCTCAGAACGGAGCACCAGCGCGCTGTACACCGTGTGGCGCACGGAAAAAGACGCGAGCGTGCGCGATGCGGTGCGCGCCGTCTTGGAAGCGGCCGGCCAGCCTCTCCCGAACTAGCGGAGCCGTTAGCTCTTCGCGCGGACGCGGCCGGGCGAGCGGCGACGTTCGGCGGGTGCCGCGTTGCCCTTGTTGGACTTGGAGAGTGCTCTGTTGAGGCGCTTTTCCCACACAACCTTAATGCACTCCTTGGCATACGGGCAGTTGGGCGTCATGCAGACGTAGTCCTCAACTCCAAAGCAGTCTTTCTTTTTCGGCATCCAGTGGTCTCGCGAACAATCCATTCTACCATCGCGAGAGGCGGCGCCGATCGCGAATCACTACTGCATCTGGAGGATCGGTCCCGCACCGAAACGACTTGAATGCCGGAAATAGTCGCCGTACATTGTTATCTCATAAGGACTTGTGACGATGTGGTCGGGACAGGTCCCGGGTATGGAGCGGTTGGTCGGAGCGCCGGTCGATCGCTTCTCGACGAGAATGGGTGCACCGGCGCCCGGCACGACGCCCCAGCCGCGCAAAAGGAGGATGGATGCCTTCCAAGATGAGCGACCAAGTTCGACAGCTCGTGGGCTTAGAAAACGTGCTCCGTAAGGCGCGCCGACGGCGGCGCGAGTGCGAGCGCGAGCACGGTCAGGGGAGCGCACCCCTGCGCCGCTACGAAGATCTCATCGAACGGGTTTCGGGCGAAATCGACGCGGCGGATCGCGGTCAGCTTCAGGAATACCTCGGGTATCTCGAGCAGAGCCTGATCCCGCGCATCTCGACGCGGGTGGAAACCACGAAAGAAGACATGGTGACCGCGGCGACGCGCGTCGTGGACGGCAAGACCCAGCTCTTGGAGCTGCGCGCCGAATACAGCGACACGTTGGAACGATGCCGCGTCGTCCGCGAGCGCCTCGGGCTCGACCCGTTCCGCCCCGTCGAAGCGCACTTCGGTTTGGGCGTCCACGCCCCCAACGCGTCGCGCCACGCCCGTGAGGCGCACAACCTCGTGAAGGAGTACCTCCGCTCATGAGCGACACGTCTCCGCGCGCCGATCTGTATCGCGGACGTCTACAAGGCGCGGATCTGCGCCTTCACGACCTCGCAGGCGCCAACCTGGCCCTCGCCAACCTCAAAGAGGCGCGCTTAAACGATGCCAAGATGGCGGGCGCGTTCTTGTTCTCTGCGCAGATGAGCGGCGCGGATCTGTCCGGCGCCAACTTAGAGGGTGCGGATCTGTCCGAGGCCGACCTGTTCGGCGCGAACCTAAACGGCGCGAACCTCAAACGCGCTGATTTGCGCCGCGCCAACTTAGCACTCGCCAACCTGGCGGGGGCGCAGATGAAAGGGGCGATCTTGCGCGATGCGAACCTCAACGGCGCCGACTTATCCGGCACCGAACTCGGCGGGGCCGACATGACCGGGGCGACATTTGGAGAGAGTCCGGCGGAATAAACGCGCCGTCTTCCGCCGCGTCCGCCTTCCTCCCCCCTTAGCTCCATGATTATCGGCATCGGGATCGACCTCATCGAAGTGGATCGAATCCAAGAATTGGTGAGCCGTCATGGCGACGGGTTCCTCAAGCGCGTGCTCCACGCCGAGACCGACCGCGCGCGGTTCACGCGGGGCGACGGCGGCACGCATCTGGCCGGCCTGTTCGCGGTCAAAGAGGCCGTCATGAAAGCGTTGGGGACCGGCATGGCCGGTGCGCGGTTTGCCGAAATCCGCGTCGTGCACCTCGACAGCGGCCAACCGACGATTGCGCTGGAAGGGCTCGCGCTCGAACACGCCCAAAAACGCGGCGTCACCGGCTGGCAGGTGTCGATCACCCACACCAAGCAAACCGCGGCGGCCGTCGCGATCGCCCTCGGCTAGCGGGTCACCCAAACGCGCGCATGACCCGCCACGCGCGGGCGCGCAAACAAAAACAACCCGCACACGGACGCCCGCAATCAAAACCCGCGCGCGGACGCGCGCAATCAAAAAACCCGCGCGCGGACGCGCGCAATCAAAAAACCCGCGCGCGGACGCGCGCAATCAAAAAAAAGAGCCGCGGGATAACCCGCGGCCCTCTTCGTGATTCAGGGAGGACAGATCCGGTGGACCTACTCGGAGTCGGCCGCCGACGGACGGGCCGAACCCGCTACCGCGACCACCTGCTCATCGGTCAAGCCAGCCGCACCCAGCGCCGCGAACGCCGCTGTGCGGACCTTCGAGTTGCTCGACTGCGAACCAGCCAGGAGCGCCTTGAACTGACCCTCGTCCATCGCCGAACGCGTCGCGCGCATCACCGAAGCGATGGCGTTGGCCGCGGCCGTCTTCAGGTCGTCGTCGTCGGTGCCCGCAAAGAACGTAACCAACGCACCGAGACCGCCTTCTTGACGAAGGTTGCCCATGGCGCGCAAGGCGTTCAAGCGAACCGGCGGATCGTTCGGGACGTCCGCGGTCAAAAGACCACCGAGCGTTTCCGAAATCGAAGACCAGTTGAACAAGGCGTTGCCGGTGTCGGTGCCCGCGAGCGAGTCGAGCAGCGTAGCGCTGCGCTTGTAGCGTGCGGTCTCACCGGCCGAGTCCGCAGCGAACGAGCCCGCCACGGCGGCCATGAAGCCTTCCGCGGGGAGACCCGGGCCACTGGGAACCGACGTCAGTGCCTTGGCTTTGTCCTTGTAGAGGTTGCGCCACGAATCGTTCGCCGCGTCCTCGTCGGTACCGACCATGACGATCGGGATGTTTTTGGTCCGGCTGTTCTCGCCGAGGGCGCGAATCACCGCCAAGGGATCCATGTCGCGCATCGTCGTCGACAACAGAATCAGGTCGAGACCAGGCATCCGCGACGCCCGGACGATACCGTCCGCACCACCGCGCGCTTCGTAGCCGATGTAGGTCTTGTTCGCCAACTCCGTCATCATCTTGTTGCGACGCGCATCATCGGTGTCCACAACAAGAACGTGACGCGGAATCACTTCGCCCGCCGCCGCGGCGACGAGGTTCATGAATCCGTCCGGATCCGGGAAAGCCGAGATGCGACTCATGCCATTCATGCGCATGACCGCTTCGGCCGCCGCGTAACGCACGCCGATGGAGTCATCGACGGTGGCGCGCACAACAGCGTGATCCGTGGTGAAGTCCGCTCCGCCATAGACGTGCGGCATGATGTCGAGAATGTACGTGGCCGCAGCGTGATCGTTGTCGTCCAACGCATCGCCGAGCGCCGTTGCCAGCGTGCTCCAGCCCATCGCAGCCACAGCTCCACCAACCGAATCCATGCCCGCAGCGTAACGCTTGGTCAGGTCATCGTCGTTGGAAGCCATGGCGGCATCCGATGCCATCTTCTCGCTCGCAAAGACGCGCGCTAGAAGAGCTTTCGCACCCGCGTTCGCCGGATCGGTGCGGAGCGAGTCGTAACACGCTTCCTCCGCCAGCTTGAGCAGATACAGGTGCCGCGGCACAGCTTTATGCTGCAGGCCATCGGCCCAGGTCCACAACACCAACGGACGGTCCGCGTTACTGAGCACGCGGTAGTCGCCGGCGTAGTAGAGTTGCGCGAGGCGCAGGTACAGGTCGGAGGCCGACATGCCCGACGAATCGGCGTAACGAGATGCAAGCGCGCTCATCGCGGCGCCTGCCTTGTTCGCCACGTTGCTGTTGTCCGACTTGCTCGCTTCCGCGAGTGCGGCCAACGAGCGCTCATCACCGATGACGCCGAGTTCCACGGCAGCCATCATGGCAATGTTGGAATCACCACTCGAAAGCGCCTCGTTCAGCGGCAAAACCGCGTCGCGACCGATGCGCTTCATGAGAGTGATGTGCGCGTTGATCTTGTGCTCAGTGTTGCTCGAGCCCAGATAGTTCACCAGGTGCGGCACGGCATACTCGCCGTACACGCGCGAAAGGCTCACCGCTGCGTCGAAACGCGCGCCGTAATCCTCATCGGTGACCGCTGTCTGCACGAGCTTCTTGAGCTCAGCCTCATCAAACGCCTGCTCCGGTAAAATCGGAGCGGCCAAGTCCATGATGGCCTTGGCTACGTTCGCGCCCTCTTGGCCAGAGGCCGTGAGGTTTAGTAACGCACGCCATTCGGCGGCGCCGAGCGCGTCCATCGCTTGCTTGTTGGAAGGCTCCGCTGCGAGCGCTTGCCGTAAGACCTTGACGGCCTCATCGGTAGACGCCTTGTCACCTGCGCGAAGCAGTTCGAGGCCCCGGCGTAGCAGCGATGAAGCATCGCCGTCTTGCGCCTGCGCGGTGTTGTTGAGCGTGACCAGAGCGACCGGAGCCGCACCGAGAAGCAAGATGCAGAACACGCGCGCCAGGGGGTTCCCGCCTGTCGCCATTCGTTCCTCCCTTCGGAAATGCCGAAATCGTGGTGCCGAAGCGTCTTGCTGCGGCCCACCCACAAATCACCCCTCCCCCTGCCTGGATCGTTCCTCAACCGGGGGAAGGTCCGGCTATCTAAGAAGAACTCAGAGCCCAATGCAAGCGGAAACGAGTTCCGATTCCGAGATCGTCGGATAGTCCTCGGGCTAAGACGGCGCGGAGGCTCTGGGCGTCTTGGCCCGCGGCCCGAATCCAGGCCGGAGCGTCGATCTGGTCGAGCACATACGCGGGGCCGCACACCCACACCACATCCGCCGTACGGGCCTGTTCTCGCACGAACTCGGGGAGTTGAAGCCCCCCGCTCCAGGCGCGATCGCCGCGCAAGATGGCGACGACGGACCGGTCGAGGCCCGGGGCGCCGGCATCGGAAGCCCCCAACGTCGACCCGTCCGGGCCGACACACCGGTAGCGGCACCCGCTCAGGGCGCCGAGCAAATCGGCCGCGCCGCCTTTTTGGCCGTGGACATCGCAAATCAGCAACGGATGGTCACCCGGACCCGCCGCTACGTCACCGGCGGAGGTGAGCGAGTCCGCGACGGATTGCGCGAGGGGATCCGGCAGCGGCGTGGCGCACGCCGCGATGCGTTCGTGCGCGTGCGGCACATCGACGGTCGCCAACGCGGCCAACACACTTTCGATGTCATCGGGGCAGATCACGAGGTCGCAACCCGCTTCGATCGCGGCGCGCGCCGCCTCGGCCTCCGTCATTTTTTGCAGGATGCCGTCCATGCACAGCGCGTCCGACATCGCCAACCCGGTGAAGCCAAGTTCGTCGCGCAAAAGATCCACCATCACGGTGCGGGACAACGTGGCGGGCACATCGTCGGAACCGGTCAACGCCGGACACGCGATGTGCGCGCTCATGATCGCGTCAACGCCCGCTTCGATGCACGCGCGAAACGGCGGCAGGTCGCGCTCGAACCACGTCGCCCGATCCGCGGTGACCAGCGGCAGCGAGTCGTGGCTGTCCTGCACGGTCGCGCCGTGGCCCGGGAAGTGTTTGGCGCATGTGCGCATACCCATGCGGTGCGCGCCGCGGACGTAGCTCGGTGCGGTTCGCACCGGGTCGCGAAACGCGCGGGCTTGGATGATCGGATTCGTGCGTTCGCTCACGACGTCGCACACCGGCGCAAACGCCATCGTAAACCCGATCCGGCGCGCTTCGACGGCAGTCCGCATCGCGGCCAGCTCGGCGGCTGCAGGATCGAGAGAGGCAGCAGGCGGCTGTCGTTCGTAGTCGCTCAACTGATGCCCGACGCCGTCCTCGATGTCGGAGGCGAACAGCAGCGGATGGGGCGCGGCGGCTTGCAACCGCGCGAGAACGTCAATCAACGACGAATCGCCGCCGAATACGCAAAACCCGGCCACGCCGCGTTCCGCGAGGCGCAGGAACGGATCCAGCGAAGCGATCGGCCAGCGAAGGCTCGGAAGCAGGAGGCGGGCGTTGCGTTCAAGAGCACTCATGAAGACACCTTACCCAACACCGTGGGCCAGCGGGCGCCGGTGGCGCCGGGGAGATTGTTGGGAACGCCGTGAATCGTTTCGTTCGCGAGCACCGCAAAGATGACAGCCTCTTTCGCGTCGGGATCTAAACCGGAGTCCGCCGACGAAGCGATGCGCCATTTTGGAAACAGCCGGCGCAGATGCGCCATCAGCGTGTGGTTTTTGAGTCCGCCGCCGCTGACGACAATTTCGAGCGGCTGCACGCGCGGCAACACGTACTCCTCGAACGCGTGGCGGATCGAGTGCGCCGTGAACGCCGTCAGTGTCGCCAGCACATCCACACCGCGCTGATTGCCTTTCGCGCGCAGAAGCGGCAGGACGAAGTCGACGCCGAACGTCGAACGGCCCGTCGTTTTCGGCAGCGGTTGCTGCAGGTACGGGTGTTCCATCAGCTTGCGCAGGAGATTTTCGTCGATGCGACCGGTCGCGGCCATGCGGCCGTCGCGATCGAAGTGCTCGTCGCCCTGCGTGAGCACGCGCACGGTTTCGTCGAGCGGCATGTTGGCGGGACCGGTGTCGAACGCGAACACGGATTCGATCGCGGACGAAAGAACGGTGACGTTGGCGATGCCGCCCAAGTTCAACAACGCGCGGGGCGGCCCCTCGCGGCGAAAGAGCAAGTAATCCACGTACGCGCTCAACGGCGCGCCTTCGCCGCCCGCCGCGATGTCACGCGTGCGGAAGTCCGATACCACCGGAACGCCCAAGCGTTCCGCGATGACGTCGCCTTCGCCGATTTGCAGCGTCGAGGCGACGTCGCCGGACGAGCGCGGGACATGGCACACGGTCTGGCCGTGCGAACCGATCAGATCAACGTCGTCCGGGGCTACGTTGCACTGTTCGAGCAAGGCGAGCGACGCCTCCGCGAACGCCTCGCCGACCGAAAAGTTGAGTCGGCACAGCTCGGCCACCGAGCCGTGCGCGAGCCCCAGCAGCGCGTCGCGCAAACGCACCGGATACGGCGTGGACGCGTAGCCGAGCAATTCGATGCCGGTTTCCAAGCCGCACCCGTGGATCCGAACCAGCGCCGCGTCCACGCCGTCCGCCGACGTGCCGGACATAAGCCCGATCACGAGCTTGCTGCGCTTTTCGCAGAGGCTGGCGATGCGTTTCACGAAAGTGCCTCCCGGAGCGAACCGCCCGCCGCATCCAAGTGCGCGCGCGCGCCGGCCACATCCAGCGCGCGATGGTGCATCACGACCGCGACTTCCACGTCGTCGTGGGCCGCGCGGAGAAGAAGAGCGGCGGCGTCACCGTCGAGATCGGTGAGACGGGTGACCAACCGCTCCGCACGCGCACGCAACTTCTTGTTCACCGGCCGCACGCGCACCATCAGGTTCTTGTAGACGTGCCCGGAACGCGCCATCGCGGCGGTCGAGATCATGTTGAGGACCGCTTTGGTCGCGCTGCCGCCCTTGAGCCGCGTCGAACCGGCGAGCAGTTCGGGACCGAGGTCTAAGACGACGCGGATCTGCGCGCGCAGCGGGGCGGCGGGGTTAGCGGTGATCAGCGCGGTTGATCCGAGCGCCGCCTCCAACACGCCGCCGACGTACGCGGCGGTGCCGGACATCGTGATGCCGACCACACAGTCGCGCGCCGTCGGCTCGACGGCAAGCAGGGCTGCGCGACCGGCGGCGGCGTCATCTTCGGCGCCTTCGACGCTCCGTGTCAGAGCCGCCTTACCGCCGGCGATCAACGCAACAAACTGATCGGACCGCGCGCCGAATGTCGGCGGCATCTCGGACGCATCGAGCACACCCAACCGGCCGCTGGTGCCCGCCCCCGCATAGATGACGCGCGCACCGGCGCGAATCGAAGCGGTGGCGGCGTCGCAAATCAGCGCGATCGCGTCTAACGCTCCGGCCACCGCCAAACGCGCCCGCTCCTCTTCGGCCAACAAAAACGCGACGAGTTCGCGCGCATCAAGACGGTCCAACTCCGGCCCCGTCGGGTCGACTTGTTCGGTCGGGATCCCTTCGTACACCCCCCCAGCCTACCGTGTTGGTCCTCCTAACGCGGAGTCGCGGGAGCAACGCTCAGTTGGGCGATCTTCCGCTCGCCTCCCACAACCTTTCCGGCCGGATCCACCCGCAGATAGAACCACTCGCGGTATCCCTTCGTTTCGCGAATCCCAAGGTCCCAGCCGCCGGTCTTGCGTCTCTTGTTCCAACCTCCGCCGGCCCCGAAGATTTCGCCGTACGCGCGATCGACGACGGCCGCGTCGTCGTCGTCGCGAACCACGACGGCGGCGCGCGCCAGCAGAGTTCCAAATTCCCGGCGGTCTCCGTAGCTCATCAGTTCGATCACTTCTCCGCTCGGCTCAAAGGCCAAGACCGCGCTGAAACCCATCGGAATGTGGACAGGCACGTCGTGCTTTACTTGGACGAAGCTCCAACCCAGCGAGTAAAACCTCCAGCCCGGAAACAGCCGAGACAATCCGAGCCCCGAAACGGACTTGGTGGGTCCGTACTGAATCCGAGCAGCCCCGTCCCAGACGAGGCGTCCCTTGCGTTCTTTGTACCGCTCCACTTCCGGGACCAGCTCACCGGTGCGTTCGCCGAAAAGATCGACCGTGACCGGGCCTTGCTCGGAATCAACGCTCTCGCCGCCGCATCCAACCGACGCGAAAGCAACGAGGAAGCAAACAACGCGCATCGTGCCATCGTACAACCGTTGCGAGGCCAGCTCCGCGCTCGCGGCAGCTACTTCGGCGCGGGCTTGCCGTTGCCGGATGCTCCGGGCGGGTCGGGGTCCGGCGGGACCTTCGGCGGGTTGAGCGAACGGCCTGTTGCGTTGCCGAACTTTTGGGTCCACCAGTGGTGGCGGGCGGCGCCGCAACCCATCTCCGTGTGGCCCGGGCTCAACATGTTGCGATGGTGGCCCGACGAACCGAACCACTGCTCAAACGCCTGAACACCGCTGCTCGCACCGCGCGCAATGTTTTCGGCCACGCCGCCGGGGTAGCCCTCGCGCCGCGCGCGCAGCGTCGGGTTCCGCAGGCGCGGGGTCGGGCTCTCGTGCGCGAAGTACTCTTCTTGTTGCATCTCGATGCTGTGCTTGCGCGACGCGCGCACGAGACGCTCGTCGATCTTGACCGAGCGCAAACCCATCATCCAGCGGTACTCGTTGACGGCGCGCGTGTTGGCGCGCTCCTCGACGTCCACGGTCGTGTTCGGAAGCTCAAGGTTGTACTTTTTGACCGCGTCGTTGTACGCGATGCGCCCGCTGTCACTCCCGTCGATTGCGATGTGCCATACGTCGAGTCGCTTTTGCACCTCTTCCACCGCGGTCTCATAAATGGGCACCGCGATCGGATCCACTTCCGCCAACCGTTGGTCGAGCTTTTTGAGCTCGGCGTCCAGCGCCTGCGCCTTGTCCGAGGCCGCCAGCAGCGCCTCGTACGGCTGATCCCAAATCGCGCGCACCTTGTCGACCAGTTTCTCCGCCCGCTCCTGCGCCTCTTTGGTCTTATTCGGATAGGGATACAACGTCGGGTTGCGGATAAACGCCAACGCTTCTGAGCGCGCCTTCTTAAGCTTCGAGCCTAAGCGGCTGACGAACTGACCCGGGCGAAACGCGGTGGACTTCTTGAGCTCTTCGGCGACGACGTGGCGACGATCCTGAAACGCTTTGACCAGCGTTTCGACGGCGGGCTCGCCCAGCTTTTTGAGCTCTAAAAGCGCTTCCTCACGCCGCCGCTCGTTGGTGGCATGCGCTTGGCGACCGAGCTTTTCGATCTTTTCCAAGAGCAACGTGCGGTCGCGCTCCGCCGGTGTGACGAGCGCGTTGCGGAAGAGCTGGAAACCCTCCGCCGGCGGTTTGACGCCGCGGCGCCGCGCCAGAATCCGCGTCAAGGTCGTCGGGGCTTGCTCGGACTTAAAAAACGCGATGTAGCGCTTGTTCGCTTCGTCCGCCAAGCCCAGCTCGTCGAGCAAGACAGCCGTCTCCAGGCGCATCGGCTTGTCGAATCCGGCTTGTCGAAACAGCTTCGCGTATGCCTTGATCGACATGGCCTTCCACGGCACGGTAACCGTGGCTTTTTCACGATCGATCGCTGTGAAGTCGTTCTCGGTGGCGCTTCGGATGTCCGCGCGACCGCGTTTTTCCGGCAACAAAACGCCCGTGAACTTGTGCGGCTCCGCCATGATCGCGGCGTGTAGGTCCGCCAGCACCGTCGCCATCATCGTCAGCTCTTCGACGCGCGTGCGCGCATCGGGATGACGCGAAATCGAGCGCAACGTCGCCGCCGCTTCGCCAAACGCACGCGACTGAATCAGCGTGACGACATCGGCCGGATCCTGGTAAGGGCCCGACGGCACGATCGGCTCGGGCTTGCCGGGCTCCGGCGATTCTTTGACGGGCTTTTTCGGCTCGATGACGACCATGTCGCGCTGCGCACGGCGCGCGCGCAAGGCGGAGATGCGTACTTCCAGGTCGTCGGACGACCCCGTCCCGAGGTACGTCGGGCGCGCGGCCTCGAGCACCGCGATGCGGCTGTCTAAGTCGGCGCGTTCCGCCGCCAGTCGCAACGTCGCGCGATACGCCTTGGTGATCTCGCGGTCGATCGCGGCCATCGCGCGCTTGACGCGCTGCCCCAGCGAATAGGTCGGCGCTACGTAATCGCGCCACGCACGGAGCGACGCGGCGTACCGTTTTTCGGCGAGCGCGCGGTTCGCGACGCGAAGTGTTTTGTCAAACCCTTCGGCGAGACGCGCGGCCACCTCGTTGCGGTACTCCTCCTCCATCGCTTCGATCCGCGCCACGACGGCAGGGTGCGCGCCGACGCGCAGTCGCGCCAGGCGCCCCATCAGGGCGTTGGTGGCCTCGCGGTCCGTCGTAAACACACTGCTCACCTCTTGCTGGGCGAGTTTGAGCGTGGACAGGGCGCGGCGCACTTCATCCGACGCACCGCGGGCCGCGCGCGCAACTTTGGAACTACCGTGGTCGCGCGCAATCTCGGCCAGAATGGCGCCGGCGTTTTGCAGACGCTTGGTCGCATCCGCGCCGTTTGCGCGCGCCGCATCCAGTTCGACGTTCGCGGCGCGCCACAGCTCTTTCGCTTCGGTCTCGCGCCGCTGACTCTGAACGAGCATCCATCCAAAGATCGAAACCGCGATCAACGCAACGCCCGCCACGATCCACGTCGTCGGAATCGACGGTTGATGTTGGCGTTCCGGCAGACGCGGTTCGTCGATCTCCGCGACTTCGTCGATCTCGTCATGCAACGCGGCTTGAACCGGCGCGGCCACCGCTGCGGGCGCCGCCGGGGCCGCCGCCGTTCGTTTTTGTGCCGCGCGCGACATGAACACGCACGTCAGGCCGCCCGCCTCGATCACATCGCCGTGACTTAGGGTCTTGGCGTAGACCGGCTTGCCGTTGACGCGCGTACCGATCCCCGATCCGTCATCTTTGATCTGCCATCCGCGCTCGCGGGGCCGGATCCGAAAGTGCACGGCGGCCAAGTCGGGATCAGGAAGGTTGATCGTGCAACGGTTGGCGCGCCCGACGGTGGTTTCGCCCTGCCCCAGCGAAACCACCGTCTCCGCGCCGCGAAATCCAATCTTGAGCCGAGCCATGTTCCCCTTAGTTGTACGGCTTTGCGGCACCGCACATGAGATCGTTTTGGGGTGAATTCAAGCTTGCGCGTCCAAACGATCCACGGCTTCCTGGATCCGGCGGACGAGATCACGCGTCTCCTCGGCTCTTTCGCGCTCGCGCGCCACGACCTCGGGATTGGCCCGCGACACGAAGTTCTCGTTGGCGAGCTTTTTCTCAATTCTGGCGAGCAGCTTCTGCGCTTTCTCCAGCTCTTGGACTTTACGTTGCTTCTCGGCCGCGTAGTCGATGTGACCGGCCAAGGAGACATGCACCTCGTCTTTGGCGAGGACCGCGGTCGCCGGCGAGGGCGGACGCTCCGCGCCCGGACCCGCGACAAAAGTTTCCAAGCGCGCGAGGCGGCGGATCAACCCCTCCTGCGCCCTCAGCGGCGCCGGATCGACGGTGTCCACGACCGCGGCGACTTCGGCGCGCAGCGGCACGCGGTTTTCGTTGCGCAGGCGACGCACCGCGCGGATCAACTCTTGTAGGCGTTCCATCTCCGCTTCCGCTTCGAGATCGCGGGGTTCGGCGACCGGCCAATCGAGGTCCGCGGCATGGCCCTCTTCATCCAGCGTCTCCGCCAGCTCGGCGGCTAAGTACGGCGCGAACGGTTGCAGCAAACGCACCGTCGTCTTCATCGTCTGCAGCAACGTGGCGCCGCATGCGATGTCGCCCTCTTTCAACCGTTCCTTGCTCGCTTCGACGTACCAGTCGCAAAGCTCGTCCCACACGAAGTGATACAGAGCTTGCGCGGCGTCGTGGTAGCGATAGTTCGTCAACGCGTCCGAGATCGTTTCGACGGCCGCGGCGGTCCGCGAACGAATCCACCGATCCGTGAGCGTTGTGCCCGGCGCGCTGCCGGCGCTGTTTTCCGGAATGCTCGTGAGCACGAAGCGCGCGGCGTTCCATATCTTGTTCATGAAGTTGCGACCGAGCTCGAACTTCGTCGGCGACAGCTTCACGTCCTGACCCTCGGTGGTCAAGATCGCGAGCGTGAACCGGACTGCGTCCGCGCCGTACTGCTCGATCATGTCGCGGGGATCGATGCCGTTGCCCAAAGACTTCGACATGCGCCGCCCCTGGTCGTCCAGCACGGTCGCGTGGATGTACACCGTGTCGAACGGGCACTTCCCCAAGAACTCGTAACCGGCCATCACCATGCGCGCCACCCAGAGGTAGATGATCTCGCGCGCGGTCGAGAGAAAGTGCGTCGGATAAAACCGCGCGAGATCCTCCGTCTCGTTGGGCCAACCCAAGGTCGAGAACGGCCACAGCCACGACGACGCCCACGTGTCGAGCACGTCGTCGTCGCGCCGCACGATCGGTTTTCCGGTCTTCGGATGCGGCGCACCGATTTCTAAGTCGTCAAGCGACGCGGTCGGGTTGTCGTCCTCGTCGTACCAGACGGGAAGCTGATGCCCCCACCACAGTTGGCGGCTGATGCACCAATCGCGCACGTTGAGCAACCAGTCCAGGTAGACCTTTTTCCAACGCGCGGGCACAAACTTCAACGAGCCGTCCTCGACCGCGTCGATCGCGGGCTGCGCGAGATCTTTCATCTTCACAAACCACTGCTCGGAGAGCAGCGGCTCGATCGGCGTCTTCGAGCGGTCCGACAACGGAAGGCGAAGGTCGTATTCCTCCACCTTGTCGAGCAAACCGAGGGCGTCGAGGTCTTTGACCACGCGCTTACGCGCCACCATCCGATCCAGGCCAGCGTACGCGCCGCCCTCGTCGTTGATGGTGCCGTCTTTGTTCAAGATGTTGATCACGGGCAGGTCGTGGCGCATCCCGCGCTCGTTGTCCTCGAAGTCATGGCCGGGCGTCACCTTCACGGCACCGCTTCCGAACTCGGCTTTGACGGACTTGTCGGCGATGATCGGAATCGGGCGATTGACCAGCGGCAACTTGATGTTCTTGCCGACCAAGGCCGTGTACCGCTCGTCGTCGGGGTGCACAGCGACCGCGGTATCCCCCAGCATCGTTTCGGGGCGCGTCGTGGCGACCACCATGTGGCCCGATCCGTCTTCGAGCGGATACTTCAGGTGCCAAAGATGGCCCTTGGTTTCTAGTTCCTCAATCTCGTCGTCGCCGATGGCGGACTGCAACTTGCAATCCCAGTTCACCATCCGCAAACCGCGGTAGATGAGACCCTTCTCCCAGAGCTGCACGAACGAAACGCGCACCGCACGCGATAAGTTTTCGTCCATCGTGAAAGCGGTGCGGCTCCAATCGCACGAGCAACCGAGCGTGCGATACTGATCCAGAATCGCCGCGCCGTATTTCTCTTTCCAGGCCCACACCCGCTCGAGAAACGCTTCGCGGCCGAGATCGTGGCGCGTCTTGCCCTCATCCGCGAGGAGCCTTTTCTCCACCACGGCTTGCGTGGCGATGCCGGCGTGATCGGTCCCGGGCACCCAGAGCGCGGCGCGCCCCTGCATCCGGTTCCAGCGCACGAGCACGTCTTGGACGACGCCGTTCAACGCGTGGCCCATGTGAAGAACCGACGTCACGTTGGGCGGCGGAATCATCACGACGTACGGCTTGGCGTCAGGACGGTCGCTGGGCTGAAAAACACCGTCTTTTTCCCAGCGAGGCGTCCATTTCGCCTGCACCGCGGTCGCTTCGTACGTCTTGGGCAGTTCGAGTCCGGACATGATGAGCCAAGCATAGCCCCCTCGCGTGACGGGGCGAACAAACAGCCCTCACAGGTGCCGAACGTAGGGCAAAAGCTCGTGCGCGGGGTCGATGGGATCGCCGGCGCCGCGCGCTCCAAGCTCGTGAAACGGTCGTTCCGCCACCGCCGAAACGCCGTCGCCCCAGACGAGCACGGGTACCGGATCGGCGAGCGGACGCCCGGTCTCTGTGTCGCGCGCATGGTCGGGCAGGATCAAAAGCCGCGCGCCCAACTCCGCGACGAGGCGCGCGACCGGCCCGATGAGATGCTTGTCGATATCGCAGATTCCGTCCACGCGGTTGGCGAGGCGGCCGGTCCGCGCGTCGCGCACACCGCGACCCGAGTAGACAAAGCACGACTCCTCACGCCGGATCGACTGGCCGAGGCCGCGCAGAATCTGGTTCGCGGACTTCGCCAGGGGCTGACGCAGGGGGATGCCGCGCGCGCGACAGACCGCTTGCCAGAGAATCGATTGTCCAAACGCCGCGGTGGGTTGCTCCGTCGACGCCAAACGCGGGACGCCGCCGGGTCCCGACAGCCACACCATGTCCGCCCCGTTTTCACCGAGATCGCGCCGCACCGCGTTGATTTCATGGCTGTCCAACGCCTCGCGTCCCAGTCGATGCGCGAAGGCGTGCTGCTCCGTTCGGGGCTCGACGCGCTTCAGCCGCCGCCCGAGGACAAAATCTGGCGCTGCCAGCGACGGGTCCACGGACGCCCGCGGCGCGATCGCGACGTGATGCGACGCGCGACCCGGCAGCAGGCGAAATCCCGCCCGACCAAGCGCGCGACACGCCTCCTTGCGTAAGACTTCCGACTCGGCGTGGCGCAGCGGGCCGGGTTCGACGTCGGCGACCGTGTCCCGAAACAGCGCGACAAAGTCCGCGCTGACGTAACACTCTTCGGACGCGAGCGCAGCGCCCGACATCGCGCCGATGTACGACGCGGGAGCGGTTTCGTGTTCGGCGGGGTCTACGCCGAGGATCGAGAGGAACGGCGCCGCAGAGATCGCGGCGTTCGCGTCGTTGACGGGACGCACGCCGAGAACGCGGCCTTGCCGGGCTAGACGATCAAGTGTGGGAGTTCGGCCCTGCGATAACGCCAAAGCGAGCGGCGACTCGTCGAGAGAACTCTCCCAGCGGCTAGCCGTCCCACCCAAGATCAGGACGACCAGAGGAGGATTTCGTTTCACTACAGTTCGAGCGGGTTGAATCCGGCGGCAGCGTCTTTGATGCGTGTAATCTCAGACGCCAGCTTACGAATGTAAATCTCGCACGCCGTTCCGACAACTGCTCGATTGACATGTCCCGTAAATGCGATCAGTTCCGGGCCGGAAACCGTCGCGTGGACGTGGACGTGGTGCTTGCCGTCCAGAATCGAGAAATTCCCCACGAGCTGGCCGATTTCCATCGGTTCGTGAAACAGGCGCGGGATGTACTCGCCCTTTTCCGGGTCGAAAAACGCCAACTCGATCTCGGAGGTGGATCCGAGTCCGCTCAGAGACCCGCCCCGGATGTCAAATTGCGCCGCGACGTCGCGGAGTGATTCGAGGAGCTCCTCAGCGGAGGAGAGGACAACGACGATCGTGTCGCCTTCGGCGCGGACCTGCATGGCGAGGCACCGTACGCCCCCGCCGCCCGCATTACAAGAGGGAGTCGAGGGCCCGCGCGGGCGCCCGGCCTAGGGGGCCCGAGCCCGCGCTCCAGGGCGATTTTCACGGTCGTGGCAGTTCCCTGACGGCGTTCCCGCTTCTGTGTTGGGACAGTCCCGTATGGAGATAAGGAAGGCATCATGATTCGAATACTTATGGCCTTGGCGCTGGTTGCATGGACCGCGCAGGCCGACACCATCAGCAGCTCGGTGGGCGCGAGCCTCACCCCAACCACCGCTCCCTTTCCCGGCGCCGGCGTGCTGGGACCGATCACAGACACCGCTTCGAGCCCGCCCGCGACGGTCACGACGTTGGCCGATTTGGCGATCCCGATCGATGAAGGGGGCGATCCGTTCACCGGCGAGATGGCGCATGCGACCGCCCAACAGCGTTTTGGCGTCTTGGGCGCAACCGGATCCGTGGAGGTCGGCCCGGTGATGTTTTATTCGGGTGGGGGCGGCCTCCCGTCTCCTCTGCTGGCATCCGCCACGGCGACCAACACGTTGGTGAGCACGGCCGCCCTGGATGGCGACTACCTGTTTTCGATATTCATCACGGGCGGTTTTTTGAGCGTCATCGACTTTGGGGGCGCCAGCCTCGCGGACTCTCCCACGGCCACCGTGAGCTTTGGTGCCGATCTCAACGGCGTGTCATTTTTCGCGGCGTCCGCGGTGCTTAAAGGCGGCAACGCGGGCCACACGCTGACGGAAACGGGCACGAGCCTCGGCGCTTCATTGGTCACGCCGGCAGCGGCCGACGAAGTGCGCTACGACTTTTCCGGGTTCGTAGGGTCGTTCGCGTTGTCCGGTCTGTCCGCGGGCGACGTTGTGAACTATTCCATGTCCGTCACCGTGAGCGGTTTCCCGTTCGAACTCGGCGGCTCCGCGTTCTTCGGCGATCCCGATCTTTTGACAGGCCCCGGCACGTTCTTGCAGCTCGTCGGCGGCCCCCCGCCGCCTCCTCCTCCGGGCGGTGGCGGTCCCGTCCCCGAGCCGAGCACGTTGCTTTTGGTCGCGGCCGGATGGGGGTTGGTGGCACGCCGACGTCGGCGCGCGAGCTAGCCCGCAACGACGAAAGCATAGACCAACCTCGAACGATGTTGGTGATTGGAATTGCCTTGGTGAAAGCCGGGAGCGGCGCGCGCGACAGCGGCGCCCTTCCGGCTACTTTTTGGGCGCGGCCGAGAGGCGAGCGGAGACTTCTGTCGCTCGCGGATGCGAGCGGGGATGCTCATGGTCGCTCGCGGATGCGAACGCGGATGCTCATTCTCGCTCGCGGATGCGAACGAGGGTGTCAAGGAGCGCGGGGAGCTCTTCCATCGGTAGTTGGTTCGGACCGTCGCACCGTGCGACCGACGGGTCCTCGTGCGTTTCTAAAAACAATCCGTCAATGCCGACCGCGGCCGCGGCGCGCACCAAATGCGGGATCATCTCCCGGTCGCCGCCCGACGTGGAGCCGAGGCCGCTCGGGCGCTGCACGCTGTGCGTGCCGTCAAACATCACCGGCGCGTACGCGCGCATGATCGGCAGCGAGCGAAAATCGACGACTAAGTTGTTGTAGCCGAGCGTCGTGCCGCGTTCGATCAAGACGATCGGACCGTGGCCTTTCACCGATTGAATCTTCGACACGCAGTGGCGCATGTCCTGGGGCGCCATGAACTGCCCCTTCTTGACGAGGATCGGTTTGCCGGTGCGCGCCGCCGCGACCAGCAAGTCCGTCTGTCGGCTCAAAAACGCCGGAATCTGCACGGTATCCACGGACGCGGCGAAGCGCTCCATCTGCGCCGGCTCGTGGACGTCGGTGTTGACCGCCAATCCCAATTCGCTGCGAACTTCGGCCAAGACGGCGAGTCCTTCATCGATTCCGATGCCGCGAAACGACTCGACCGACGTGCGATTGGCCTTGTCGACGGACGCTTTGAACACAAAGTCGATGTCGCGCGTCGCCATCATGTCGCGCAGGCGTTCGGCCATCCGCAACACCGGCTCGCGCCCTTCGATCACGCACGGACCGGCGACGAGGAGCAGGCGTCCGTTTTGAAACCACGTCATGCGTCGCACCATTGCGCTTGCGCGGATTCGCCTCGCATGAGTTCCTCTTCCGTTTCGCGCGCGCGCACGATGCCGAAACGATCGCCGTCCACCAACACTTCAACGGGGCGCGGTCGCGCGTTGTAGTTGCTCGCCATCACGAAAGCGTACGCGCCCGCGCTGCGAACGGCCAACAGGTCGCCCGGTGCCAGCGGCGGGAGTTCCCGATCCTTGGCGAGGAAATCCCCGGATTCGCACACGGGGCCCACGATATCGGCGAGAGACGAGTCGCCGGGAGGGTTACCGACAGGTTCCACGCGATGAAACGCGCCATACAGACTCGGTCGGATCAGGTCGTTCATCGCCGCGTCGCAGATCACGAAACGCTTGTCGCCCGACCTTTTTTCGAAGATCACTTTCGTGACGAGCAAACCCGCGTTGCCGACCAGGACACGCCCCGGCTCCATGTGCACTTCGAACCCGGATTCTTGGAGCATCGGAACCAGCGCGTCCGAAAACGCGGTTAGGTCCTGCGCTTCGTTTTCGCGATAGTGAATGCCGAATCCCCCGCCGATATTGACCGACGTGAGCGTGGGATGCAGTTCCCGAACGCGCTTCGCCAACGCTAGAAGTTTCGTAACCGCGTCTACGTACGGTTGCACCTGCGTAATCTGCGAACCGATGTGCGCGTGCAGTCCGGTCAAGCGAACCGCATCGCGTCCTTGCAACCAGCCGGCCATGCGCTGGGCGCGGTCGATGTCGAGGCCGAACTTCGATTCCTTTTGACCCGTGGAGATGTACTTGTGCGTCTTCGGATCAACGTCCGGATTCACACGCAACGCCACCCGCGCGACTTGATTGGTGTCGCGGGCAACCTGCTCGATCAGCTCCAGCTCGGCTTCCGACTCGACGTTGAACATGTCGATGCCAACTTCGAGCGCGTACTCGATCTCGTCGCGCTTCTTCCCCACGCCGGCGAAGTCGATGCTGTTTGCTAAACCGCCTGCTTTGAGCACGCGATGGATCTCGCCGCGGCTCACGACGTCGAAGCCGGCGCCCTCGTCCGCGAGCAGGCGGAGCAGCGCCAGATTGCCGTTCGCCTTGACCGCATAGCGAATCTTGGGCGACACCGCGGCGAACGCGTCGCGCAGGCGGCGGAAATGGCCCAGCAGCGTGCGCTTGCTGTAGACGTACGCGGGCGTTCCCACGGCTTGGGCAATCGTTTCGACGGGCACGTCCTCGGCGAACAGCCGCCCGTCGCGGCGCACGAAGTCATCCATGCGGGCGAGGATACCCCGGACAAAAAGACGGCGCGACTTCGAGGGGCAAAGTCGCGCCGAGTGTTTCTGTTTTGATGGTCGTCCGACCCGCCTGCGGCGTACGCTGACGATCGGTCGATGGGCGGCCGGCTTTAGCGATCCTCGAGGAGCGAGCGCACCTCTTCGACTTTTTTCCGGAGCTTGTTGAGCGTGTTCGTCCGGATCTGGCTCACACGCGATTCGGAGATGTTTAAGATCTTGCCAATCTCCTTCATCGAGAGGTCCTCGACGTAGTACAGCAAGATCACCATCTTCTCGCGATGACTCAGCGACAGCATCAGGTGGTCGCTTAAGTCCTTGAGGAAGATGCGCTCGAACGGAACGCCGGAGTTTTTGTCCTCGTAGATGAGGTGGCGCTCTTCGCCATCCCCACGACGGGCCTCTTCCTCGCAACGCGAGAATGCGAACATGGAGACGAAGTTGCTCTCGCGAATCATCGTTTCGACTTTGTCGCGCGAGACTTCCAAGCGTTCGGCGAGTTCGGCGGGCGTGGGCTCGCGCCCCATCTCACGCGCCATCTCTTCCTTGGCTTGGTTCATCTTCGTCGTGTTGTTACGAATCATGCGCGGGACCCAGTCACGAGCTCGCAGCTCGTCCAAGATCGCGCCCTTGACGCGTGTGGCGCAGTACGTCTCAAAGCGCGTCCCTCGTCGGTGGTCGAAGTTTTCGACCGCGCGAATGAGGCCATAGCTCGCCGCTGAGCGAATGTCCTCCGAGGGAATGGACCGCGGAAGCTTTTGCTGCAGTCGGTCCGAAACGTACTTCACGATGTAGAGGTACTTTTCGACGAGACGATTGCGGATTTCCACATCGCCCGACGTGCGAAACTCTTCCCAAAGATTGGTGGTCTCGACTTTCATCTTGTTGGCCTTCCCCTAGGTGCGTGCGGCGGCGGGTGGTCCAGCGATTCAGCCCGGACGGAGTCCGGCACATGAGCTGGTGTATGGGATCGCGTACGAGACCGCGGTGTTCCACAGAGGAACGCAATCGGATCTCGACACGAAGTGGAACCCAGCAGATTGCAGGTTCCATTCATCAAACAAGCCCCATTAGCGTTTGGGGCCCCGACCGCTCCGCGACTTGTCGCGTGCGACAGTCTTGGACGATCGTTTCGGTCGTTTGGTCTTCGCGGCATCCGGCCGCGATGCGTGTGTCTTTTCTAGCATCTCTCGGATATCGCGCAGGGTGTATCCCTTTTTCTTGAGCGCACGGATGCGATCCAAGCTTGCGAATACCGAGGGGGGGAACAGGCGGTAACCCGAAGGGGTCCTCGACTTCTCCCGGATGAGACCGATGGTCGTGTAGAAGTGCAAGGTCTGCCGCGAGAGACCGGTGTGTTCGATGACCTCGCCGATCCTGTAAAGCTTTTCCGGCAGACTGCGCGCCATTCATCGGCCTCCCCTTCCGGAGCAACCTCCGGGGCAGAGAGAAACGAGCACCCACACGATGCCCGCATCCACACTACTCACTCTATAAAGTGCATAGTGCATAGTTCTCAGTAATAAGTCAACCCGCGGCGGCGCTCGAATTCTGGAATTGCGAGTCCGGGTCGCGTCCGACCGTCCCTTGTGCCTAGATCGGTCGGGGTCCCCGTGACCTTGAAGATGTTTCTCTGGGATCCTTGGTGAGTCGCTGGCCGTAACTCGTTGGAACGGCGACGTTTTCGCGCGGCCGGCCTACGCCGTCGTCGCCCGCGGCGCCGAGAGGGTGGACGCGCCACGACCACCGCGCGGCGTCGCCCGTGCGGACGCACCGCGAGCCGCGGCGATGACGAGGCGGGCGATAACGAGGCGGGCCGGCCCGCATGCAGGCCCTCAGACAGCCCGTCGGCCTCGCGTCAGCACACGCCCACGATCCGGCGCCGTCTCAATCGGCGCACGCGAGCACATTCGTCGAAAATCGTTCCGCTGGGCCGGTTTCGCATCGTCTCCTTGGTCAGAAGTGCGATGCGAGCCCGATCCCGCTTGACCCTCTTGGGTTGGCGCGGTATCACCGCCCCTCGACCCATGATCGAGCTACTCCCCCTTCTCGCGGCCGGCGGCAAAACGCTGGACGTCCCCATCTGGGCCGTGATCCCTTTCGCGCTCACGCTTCTTGGCATCGCCATCATCCCGCTGGTCGCTCACCACTGGTGGGAGAGCAACCGCAACCGCGCGATGTTCGCCTGGATCATCGCCATTCCGACCGCGATCTGGTGGATCACGACCTATGGCAAGGACGGCCAGTCCAAGATGATCCATGAGTGGCAGGCGTATATCTCGTTCATCCTGCTCCTCGGGTCGCTCTATGTCGCCTCGGGCGGGATCTATCTGCGTGCGAATCTGAAGACGAGCGCCACCACGAACACCGCGATTTGCGCCATCGGAGCCATTATCGCCAACATCGTCGGGACCACGGGCGCGTCGATGCTGCTCATCCGGCCTTACATGAAGGCAAACGCCAACCGGTCGATGTTTAGTCGGATCCTCTCGGTTGTGTTCTTCATCTTCATGGTCAGCAATATTGGCGGCTGCCTCACGCCGCTGGGCGACCCGCCGCTCTTCTTAGGGTTTTTGAAGGGCGTCCCGTTCGGGTGGACGCTGCGCTTGTGGGTCGAGTGGGCCATGGCCATCGGCATCCTCCTCGTGATCTTCCACGTTTGGGATCGCATCCTGCTCAAGCGGGAGGGCAACGTGGAGGCGGCCATCGACGAGGAAGCCCTCGCCAAGGGATTCGGCGTCGAGGGCAAGGTCAACCTGCTCCTGCTATTCGGCGTCATTGGTGCCGTCTTGGGCCAGGGCCACTACAAGTGGGAATTCGGCGTTCAAGAGGGGATCATGGCCGCGATGACCATCGCCTCGCTGGTGGTCACGTCGAAAGCGATCCGCAAGAAAAACCACTTCACGTGGGGCCCGATCGCCGAAGTTGCGATCTTGTTTAGCGGCATCTTCACGGTCATGGTGCCGACCCTGGAGATCTTAAGCGCCAACGGTTCGAAGATGGGACTCACCGAGCCGTGGCACTACTTCTGGGTGACCGGCGGACTCTCGGCCTTTCTCGACAACGCGCCGACGTACGTCGTATTCGGGCAGACGGCGCTCGCGCAACTCAACTTCGACCCCGGCGTCCCCTCCCCGTTCGCGCAACTCTCCGACACAGCGGTCGGCATTCGTCTGCTCGTGCCGATTTCACTCGGCGCGGTGTTTATGGGCGCGATGAGTTACATCGGCAACGGCCCGAACTTCATGGTGAAAGCGATCGCGGAAGAAAACGGCATCAAGATGCCGAGCTTTTTCGGCTACATGAAGTACTCGGTCTGCATCCTGCTCCCGATCTTCGCGCTCATCACCTGGATCTTCCTGGTGTGACCTCAAAAAGGCCCGCCGAACGGCGCCCCACACGCGCCTATCAGGCGGGCGTCCCAGCCGGGACCAGGTCCCGGCTCGCGGCGTCGTAACCGATTGTTTTTTCTTGGCTTAGGACGGTCGGCTGCGGGATTTTGCGCGCAATTCCGGCAGGCCGCCGCCCTCGCACAAGAACGATGTGCGGCGCTCCCGGCCTTGACCGGGTCCCGGCTCGGTTCCGTTTAGATGGAGACCGATTTTAGGAGGCTTCTTGCGATCACCATTCTTTGGATTTCGCTCGTGCCTTCTCCGATTTCGCACAGCTTCGCATCCCTAAACATCCGCTCGACCGGGTACTCGCGCGAGTAGCCGTTGCCGCCCATGATCTGGATCGCGTTGTCGATTGTGTGCATCGCGATTTCGCTCGCGTGGAGCTTGGCGATCGCGCCCGCGAAGTTGGTGGAGTGGCCGCGGTCTTTCAACGCGGCGGCGTGGTAGCACGCCAAGCGCGCGGTGTGAATGCCGACCGCCATGTCCGCCATGCGCTCTTGCAGTGCGCCGAACTCGCCGATGCGTTGCCCAAACTGCTTGCGTTCGTTGGCATACGGAAGCGCGACATCGAGCGCGCCCTGCGCAAGACCAAGCGACATCGCGCCAATCGAGATGCGACCGGCGTCCAGCGTCTGCATGAACTTCTTGAAGCCGCCGCCCTCTTCACCGAGTCGGTTCTCATCGGGCACGCGCACGTTTTCAAAGACGAGCTCGCGGGTGTCCGACGCGCGGAGGCCGAGCTTGTCTTCGAGCGTGCCCAGCTTGATGCCGTCAAAGCCCCTTTCAACAATAAACGCGGTCACGCCGCCCGGTCCCTGTACGTCCGGGTTCGTGCGCGTCGTAATGATCACGGTGCCGGCGTGGGTCCCGTTGGTGCAGTAGACCTTGGTTCCGTTGATGATCCATTCGTCGCCGTCTTTGACCGCGGTCGTCTTCGTCGCACCCGCGTCGGAGCCGGCGCCGGGCTCGGTCAAACCGAACGCGCCGAGCATCTCGCCGGACGCCAGCTTGCGGAGGTACTTCTCCTTTTGACGGTCGGTGCCGAACGCGTAGATCGGGTTGGTCCCCAGCGACGTGTGCGCGGCGACCGTGATCGCTGTGGTGCCGCACACGCGCGCGAGCTCTTCAACGACGATGGTGTACGCAAGGTAGTCGAGACCGGTCCCGCCCCACTCCTCCGAGAACGGAACGCCGAGCAATCCAAGCTCGCGCATTTCCGCGACCGTCTCGTGCGGAAACTCCTTGTTTTCGTCGATCTTCGCCGCGCGCGGGGCGACGACCTCGGCCGCGAACCGCTGCACCATCTCACGAATCTCGTAGTGGTGATCTTCAAAGAACGGGACCGGATCAGCTTGCGTGATATCAGCTCGAATCATGGGAATTCTCGTTAGTTCGCCGCGCGTCGGCGCGCGACTTCTTTCTCAATGTAATGAGCGAGGTCGCGCGTCGGCGTCCCCGGGCCAAACAACTGCCCGACTCCGCCGTTTTGCAACGTCGCCCGATCGGCGTCCGGAATCACTCCGCCGCCGGTGAGCAGTACGTGGGTCAAACCCGCCGCGTGCAACAATTCGAGCACGCGCGGGAAAATCGTCATGTGTGCGCCGGAGTGGAGCGAAAGGCCCACGGCGTCGACATCTTCTTCCAGGGCCGCCTTCACGATCATCTCCGGCGTCTGCCGCAGCCCCGTGTAGACGACTTCCATGCCCGCATCGCGCAGCGCTTGCGCGACGACTTTCGCGCCGCGGTCGTGGCCATCCAGCCCCGCCTTCGCAATCAGCACGCGAATCGGACGATCGCTCATGCCAAGATCTCCTCGACCGCGCGTTGCGCCGCGTGCGCCACCGAACACGAGCCCGCATGCACAGCAGCAACCTCGCGTTCGAGCAACGCTTCGGCGTCACGCAACAGGCGCTCGGTGGCAAGATCGCCGACAAGCCAACGCAGCCGTTGCATGGTCGCGTCGCGCCGACGCTTCCCCAGTCGCCCATCCTCGCCGAGCCACGCTTGGTGCGCGTCGATGGCGTCCGTCAGCGGCGCGATGTCTAAGAGCGCGTTCGTCTTCACCACCAACGGTCGCCACGCGAGGCCCTCGCGCAGGTCGAGCATGTTGCTCAACGCCAGCGCCATCTCGTCGGCGCCATCGCGATCCGCTTTGTTCACACACAAGACATCGGCGACCTCGAGCAAACCAGCCTTCATCGCTTGCACGGCGTCGCCGGACTCCGGACTCAAGACGACGACAATCGTGTCGGCCGTCGCCACCACTTCGACTTCGCTTTGGCCGACGCCGACGGTCTCCACGATCACGGAGTCGAACCCCGCCGCGTCGAGTAAATCCAGCGCGGCCGGCGCGGAGCGGCTGAGACCACCGAGATTGCCACGCGTGGCGAGGGAGCGCACAAACACGGAATCATCAAACGCCTCGCGACTCATGCGGTGCCGGTCGCCCAACAACGCGCCGCCCGTGAACGGGCTCGTCGGGTCCACGCAGATCACGCCGACGCGCTCCTGACGGCCGCGCAGCATCCGCACCAAGCCCGCGACCAGGCTCGACTTGCCGGCGCCCGGCGGCCCCGTCACGCCCACGCGGCGCGCGCGCCCCGTCTTGGACCAAACCGCGTCCAGCAACGTCACACCGGCCGGGCCGCCCGATTCGATCTCCGTCAGTCCGCGCGCGATCGCGCGACGGTCACCGGAGAGAATGGCTGCAGCATCCAAGGTCATCCGCGGAGCAAAGATCGCGCGATCACGAGCTTTTGAATCTCCGTCGTGCCTTCGTAGATTTCAGTAATCCGCGCGTCGCGGAAGTAGCGCTCGACCGGGAAATCGGTGCAGTACCCCGCCCCGCCGTGAATCTGCACGGCTTGGCTCGCACACCAGTTCGCGCCGCGCGAATTCACCAGTTTTGCGGTCGCGGCTTCGCGTGTGTGGCGTTCGCCGCGGTCTTTGAGGGCGGACGCGTTGTAGATCAAGAGGCGACCCGCATCGATCTTGACGGACATCTCCGCGAGCTTCCACTGGATCGGCTGGAACTGGGCGATCGGCTTGCCGAATTGCTCTCGCTCGCGCGCGTACTTCATCGACGCTTCCAAACAGGCTTCCATGATCCCGAGCGCTTGGCTGGCGATGCCGATGCGGCCGCCGTCCAGCGTATGCAGCGCCACTTTGAACCCCTGGCCGACTTCGCCCAGCACGTTCTTGGCGGGCACGCGCACACCGTCCAAATGAATCAACGTCGTGGACGACGAACGCAAGCCGAGCTTCGGCTCTTTCTTCCCGACGCTGAGGCCCTCGCTCGCCGTCTCGACGACAAACGCGGTGATGCCCTTGTTGCCCGCGTCCGGATCGGTGCGCGCAAACAGAACCAACACGTCCGCATGATCGCCGCTCGTGATCCAAGCTTTCGAACCGGTGATGACATAGTCGTCGCCGTCTTTGTCCGCCCGGCACTGCAGGCTGCCCGCGTCGGAACCCGCGTTCGTTTCCGAGAGCGCGTAGCCGCCCAACCACTCGCCACTCGCAAGCTTGGGCAGATAGCGGCTCTTGAGGTCATCGGTGCCCCACGCATTGATCGAGCCGCACGTGAGTGAGTTGTGCACCGAGAGCGTGACGCCGACGGACGCGTCGACGCGGTTGATTTCGATCAACGCCAGCGACAACGCCAGATTCGACAGCTCCGCGCCGCCGTATTGCTCCGGCACGAGCAATCCCATCAAGCCGAGCTCGCCCGCCTTGCGAATCTGCTCCACCGGGAACGCCTCGTCCTTGTCACGTTGGGCCGCACCCGGTTCGCACTCGCCGCGTGCAAAGTCGCGCGCGAGATCCCGGATTGCGATTTCTTCTTCCGATAGCTGAAAGTCCATGGACACCTAGTCGTAGCTGTAAAAACCGCGGCCCGATTTGCGGCCGAGATGGCCCGCCATGACCATCTTGCGCAGAAGCGGGCAAGGGCGGTACTTGTCGTCACCAAGGTCGCGATGCAATACCTCTAAGATCGCCAGGCAGACGTCCAATCCCACAAAATCCGCTAACGCGAGCGGTCCCATCGGATGCGCCATCCCTAACTTCATTACCGTATCGATCGCTTCGGCCGTGCCGACGTTCTCATGAAGGCAAAAGATCGCCTCATTGATCATCGGCATCAGCACACGGTTACTCACAAAACCGGGGCTGTCGTTCACCTCAACCGGGATTTTGCCCAGGTTTTTGGAGAGGTCGAAAACAGCCGCCGTCGTCGCGTCGGACGTGTCGTGGCCACGAATGACCTCGATCAGCTTCATCAACGGGACGGGGTTCATGAAGTGCATCCCGATCACTCTGTCGGGCCGCTTCGTCGCGGCCGCGATTTCCGTGATCCAGATCGACGATGTGTTTGACGCGAGGATGCCGTCCGGCTTCACCTCGCGGTCCAACTCGCCGAACACCTTCTGCTTAACCGCGAGGTTCTCAACGATCGCTTCGACGACGAGATCGGCGTCCGCCAAGTCCTTTGCGGAAGTGGTCGTCTTGACGCGCGCGACGATCGCGGCGGCCTCGTCGGCAGTCATCTTTTCTTTTTTGACGAAGCGCCCGAGGCTCTTCTCGATGGCGGCCCGCCCACGCGCGACGGCGTCCTCGTTGATGTCGAGCAAAGCGACATCGTGGCCATGCATGGCAAACACCTGAGCAATGCCGTTGCCCATCGTTCCCGCGCCAACAACTCCAAGCATCTAGATGCGCTCCACGGAAAGGGCCACGGCATTACCGCCGCCAAGACAAAGAGTAGCGAGTCCGGTCGCCGCGCCGCGATCCGCCATCGCGTGCAGCAGCGTGATCAGAATGCGAGCGCCCGACGCGCCGATCGGATGTCCGATCGCTACCGCGCCGCCGTGCACGTTCACGCGCTCGGGGTTGAGCGACAGTTCGCGCGTGACCGCGCAGGCCTGGCTCGCGAACGCCTCGTTTAGTTCGATTAAGTCGTAGTCCGCGACGGACGTGCCGCGCTGTTTGTTGAGTTTTTTGACGGCTTCGACCGGCGCCATCATGACCCACTTCGGCTCGACGCCGCCGGTTGCGTACCCTGTGATGCGTGCGAGCGGCGTCCGCCCCTCGGCCTTGGCCCGCTCCTCTTCCATCACCACGAGCGCGGCGCCTCCATCCGAGATTTGGGACGCGTTCGCAGCAGTAACCGACCCGTCCTTGCGGAACGCAGGGCGCATCTTGCCGATTTTTTCGACGGTCGTGCCGGGGCGGACCCCTTCATCGGTCTTGAACAGGATGGGATCACCTTTGCGCTGCGGCACCTCGACGGGAACGATCTCCGCGTCGAACTTACCGGCCGCGGCGGCGGCGGCGGCTTTCGCATGACTCGCCACCGAGTATTCGTCCTGAAGCGCACGCGGCACGTCGTATTTGTCCGCGACGAGCTCGGCCGTGTTCCCCATGTGGAAGTCTTCGTACACGTCCCAAAGGCCGTCGGCGACCATGGCGTCCTCGAGCTGGCCGTGCCCCAACCGCAGCCCGGCGCGCGCGTTGCGCACGAGGTAAGGGGCGTTGGTCATCGACTCCATACCCCCGGCGACAAACACGTCGCCGTCGCCGGCGCGGATCGCCTGGGCGGCCAAGGCCACCGACTTCAAGCCCGAGCCGCACACCTTATTCACGGTGAACGCGGCGATCTTGGGATGAAAATCAGCGCCCAGCGCCGCTTGCCGCGCGGGGTTTTGGCCCACGCCGGCCTGGAGCACGTTGCCCATGATCACTTCGTCCACGGCATCGCTGTCGACGCCCGCGCGCCGAAGCGCCTCGCGGATGGCAATCGATCCCAGCTGCGGCGCAGTGTGGCGCCCCAATGTGCCTTGAAATTTTCCGATGGCGGTGCGCGCAGCACCGACAATGACGGCTTGCTTCACGGAGGACCCTCCCGATTCAAGCGATTAGGGACAACATCCGGCAAGTCCGGAGCATCCTCGCAAGCGGCCTATTTTCGCGGGTTGGGTCAAGTTTGAACAGAGTTCGGACGGGCGATCTCCAGTTCGACGAACCAAGTTGGGTCGTTTTGAAGCATCTCGCGCGCCTCGGCCAGCGTCGCGAGCCGTTTCCGGTGGTGCGGACTCTCCAGTTTTAGGCCCGATTCCACGGCGAAATCCCCGGCCAGGAGCCGGTCCTTGCGGACGACCATCGCCCGCGGCTTATGAATACGGACGTCCCCGTCGATCTCGCGCGTCAAAAATACGAGGTAGCGCTCGACCCGGACGGGGATCTCAAGATCCCGATCGATCATCCCGGCCGCGAATTTCTCAGCGACCTCATTGAGGACGGAATTGAGAAGGTGCCACCGATCCTCGACGGGAATCGAGATCAGCGAGCGTTCCGGCGTCGTCTGGTCCGCGCACTCGAGGAAGCGATCCACGGCGACGCGGTTCAAAAACACCTCATCCAGCGACTTTTCGAGCAGGGTCCGGATCCCGAGCGTCGGATGGCCCGCCGGATTCTCGTAGATCGTGTTGAGCGATACGGTCAGGTGGTTGCGAAATTCTTTTTTTTGCCAGCTCGCGTGGGCGCGCCACCAGCCCCACCAGCGTCCGAGGATCACGAGGAGCACGGCGACGAGCATTTTCGCCCAGTGATCGACGATCAGCTCGTGGATGAGGTCGCGAAACGAAATGCCAAGCGGCGTCATCGTCGCCATCGGTCCATCGTATCGTCCGGCGGCGGACGAAATAGACGGTGCGCGTGGCTGCTAGGGAAGGTTGAAGTGAACCTTCTCCATCGTTTCCGCGGTCTTGCCCCACATCGACATCAGGCGCAGCACGACCATGTCGAGGTAGAGGTGCAGTGCTTGCTCAAACAGCGAGCCCATCGGTTGGCTCTGCTCCGACTCGGCTTCCGCGAGCGGCAACCGCACGAGCAGATCGACGTCGGTATCCAACGGTGTGTTCAAGCCGACGATCGCGACCACGCGTGCGCCCTCTTTGTGCGCCAAGCCGACCGCATGGTGCAACCACGGCGAACCGCCCGTGCGCGAACACAAGACCAGCAGATCGTCGGGTCCGATCGCGGGCGTTGTGGTCTCGCCGACGACGGAGGCCGAGCGCTCCAAGTGGACAAGACGCATGCCGAACATGCGGGCGACCAGGCCCGAACGACCCACTCCGTAGACGAACACGCGCTGCGCGCCGTCAATGGCGTCGAGAAAGTCGCCCGTTTTCTCGTCGTCAACGTGTTCCAAAATTGTGGAGAGGTCGCGCAGGATCCAATACATACGGGTCTGGCGCGATTCTACGGGAATCGAGATGCCATCCTCCATGGAAACCAAAGCGAAAGACGCCCTTGCGCAGCCCGACCGGGTGGCCGCGGGTTTTTTCCTGTTCCGGCGTGACCGGGGAGAGATCCGATATCTCGTGCTTTGGAATGCGAGGCGCGACGAGCCCGGGTTTCCGAAGGGCCACGCGGAGAAGGGCGAATCGCTCCGCGAGACCGCGTTGCGTGAGACGCTGGAAGAGACCGGCGTGGGCGATGTGCGCATCGGGATGTGGTTTGAGCGGCGCATGCGCTACCGCGTGAGGGCGGGGCTCAAAGAGGTTGTGTACTTCGTCGGCGAAACCACGGCGTCGGACGTGACGCTCTCGCCTGAGCACTCGCGCGCGGCATGGATGACGTACGACGAAGTTTGCGCAACGCTGACGCACGATTCGCTCCGTGCGGAATTCGTGCGGGCCGGCGCGTACCTAAAAGACGCAGCGCTACGGCGCGGGTTGACGCCGAGTCAGGGGCGCGCGCTGTTGATTCAGCACGCGGGCGCGGACGCATCCGTGGTCGCCCACACCACCGAGGTCGCCGCGGTGGCGCGCGCGCTCGCCGACAGGTGTGTCGAAGTTGGCATCGAGGTAAACGCTGACTTCGTGGAGACGTGCGCGTGGCTGCACGACATCGGTCGGTCGGTCGCACACGACGAACGTCACCCGCTCGAGGGTCATCGGATCGTGACGGCGGCGGGTCATCCCGGCTACGCGCCCACCTGCATCAGCCACTACACGAAGGGACGCTCCCCGCAGCTGCTCGGGCTCGACAAAAAGTTGGCGCGGGCGATGCACGAGGCGTGCGACCTTGCGACGTTTGGTTGGGAGGAGCAGCTTGTCGCCCTCGCCGACGCGATGGTCGCCGGCACCAAGCGCGTCACGTTGGAGGCCCGGCGCGACGACTTGGTGGCGCGCCACGGCAGCGTCGCTTTCTTCGAACACGCACACCGCGCGGTCCGCGAGATACGCGTCCTGTTCGAGCAACGCGTCGGGAGCGACCTCTATTCCCTGCTCGGCCTGTAGAACGTAGCGAAAAACGCTGAGGGCTGGTACGTCTGGGGCGTGGACCAATTCATCGAAGCCATCGCCTCGCTCGCCGCCCGCGCGGGCATCGACAAAGATCAGGCCCGAGCCGCCGTTGCCGCACCCAAGGAGCGCGACCGCGCCGATCTCTCGTTGCCGTGTTTTCGATGGGCGAAAGCGCTGGGCAAGGCGCCGAATCAGATCGCGGAAGACGTCGCTGCGGCGTTTGAGCCCGATGGCCTGCTCGCGTCGGTCGAGGCCGTCGGGCCGTTTGTCAACGTCAAGCTGGATCGCGGAGCATTTACGAAGTTCGCGCTCGACGCGATCGATGAAAACTACGGCAAGTCCGAAGAGGGCGTGGGCGCGACCGTCGTCATCGACTACGGCTCGCCCAACATCGCCAAGCCGCTTTTGTTTCACCATCTGCGGTCGGCCGTGATCGGCCAAGCTCTCTGCAACGTCCATCGTTGGGCCGGCTACAAAGTCGTCGGCATCAACTTCTTAGGCGACCTCGGCACGGCGTTCGGCAAGTTGATGGTCGGGATCGAAAAGTGGGGCGAACCGACCACGGTTGCGGAGTACAACCGCATCTACGTCAACGCATCGAACTTTTGCAAAGAGAACGAGGGCGCGATGGACGCGGCGCGGGCTTGGGCCAAGCGTCTCGAGGAAGGCGACGAGACGGCGTTGCGCCATTGGACGAACGCGCGCAAGCTCTCGCTGGCCGAGTTCGACACCGTGTACGAGTGGCTCGGCATCAAGCACGATGTCGTGGACGGCGAAAAACAATACCTCGATGCTGGCCACGCCGTTGTCGTCGAGCTCCTAAACGAGGGGACGGCGAAAGAATCGGACGGCGGCATCGTCATCGAGCTCAGCAAGAAACTGAAGGCGTTCTTGATTCGCAAGAACGATGGAGCGTCGCTCTATCAAACGCGCGACCTCGCCGCGGCGCGCGATCGCATGGAACGCTACGACTTTGCCAAAATGTTGTACGTTGTCGACATCGCGCAGGAGTTTTACTTCAACCAACTCTTCGCCGCGCTCGCGAAGATGGGGCACGCCTGGGCGGATCGCTGCAAGCACGTAAAGTTCGGCCAAGTTCTTGTGGACGGCAGCCGGGCGAAGACGCGGGAGGGCGGCGGCACGACACTGGAGAGTGTCCTTCAGGAAGGCGTGCGTCGCGCCCGCGCCATCATCGAAGAAAAAAACCCGGAGATCGAAGGCAAAGAAGCGATCGCGAAGTCCGTCGGGACCGCCGCCGTCATCTACTGCGACCTCGGGTTTCCCACAACAAAGAACATCGACTTCAAGTGGGATGAGATCCTTCGCTTTGACGGACGCACCGGCCCGTACCTGCAATACGTGCATGCGTCCGCGTGCGGCATCCTGCGCAAGGGCGGCGGCGTCACAAAGTTCGATGCGAGCCTACTTGCCGGCGAACACGAGTGGAACTTGGTCCGCCGACTCGCCGAGTTTCCCGACTCGGTGCAGCGCGCGTGCCGCGACTGCGAGCCGTCCCACGTCTCCAACTTTTTGTACGACTTGGCGCGCGAGTTTCGTTCCTATCACACCGCGGGTTCGCGCGACGCGAGCCTGCGTGTCATCGTGGACGACGACGCGCTCAAGGCGGCGCGCCTCGGGCTGGTGGACGGCGTACGGCAAACGCTCAAGATCGGCCTCACGCTTTTGGGCATCGACCCGCTGGAGCGCATGTGAGCCTCTCGGACAAAGTGCGCGCGGTCATCCGCGACGTCCCCGACTTCCCGAAACCGGGCATCATTTACAAAGACATCACGCCGCTGCTCGCGGACGGCGCGCTCTTTGAGCGAGTCACCGACTGGATGGTCGAACGCTTCCGCGGCGACCGCCCCACGCACGTCTGCGCGATCGAAAGTCGCGGCTTTATTTTCGCGTCGCCGGTGGCCCATCGTCTCGGCGCGGGCCTCGTTCCGTTCCGCAAGCCGGGCAAACTCCCGTGGAAGACCAAGCGCGTGGCCTACGAACTTGAGTACGGCGAAGACGCGTTGGAGGTCCACGAAGATGCCTTTGGGGCCGGCGCGCGTGTGATCGTGATCGACGACCTCCTGGCGACCGGCGGCACCGCCAAAGCCGCGTGTGACCTGGTCGGGTTGTTGGGCGGCACCGTGACCGGCGTGGCGGTCGCCCTCGAGCTCGCGTTCCTCGCGGGACGGGAGCGCTTGGCGGGCCATCGCGTCGAGTCGCTGGTCACGTACTAGCCCGTCACCGATCTCCACGCCGGCTTCGACGCCGAGTTGGTAATCTAAGCGCCATGAACGAGGTGGCCATCGGCATCGACCTGGGAACGACCAACAGCGTCATCGCGCGGTTCGAGGAAGGCGGCGTGCGCGTTCTCGAGAACCGCCAGGGCGAACTCATGACGCCGTCGACCGTGGCGCTTGACCCGGACGGAGGCGGGCTCTTGATCGGGCGGCCCGCGCGGGAGCTGCTCGCGCTGCACCCTGGACGCGCCGTCGGGGCTTTCAAGCGCGCGATGGGCAGCGACGAACAATTCTCCTTGGATATGCGCCAGCACGGCGCGGTCGAACTCTCCGCCTGCATCCTCCGCGCACTGCGAGAGGACGCCGCCCGGACGCTCGGGACCGAAGTCACGGGTTGCGTCATCACCGTGCCGGCGTACTTCAACGAGGAGCAGCGCTTCGCGACGATGAAAGCGGGCGAACTCGCCGGCCTCAACGTGATGCGAATCCTCAACGAACCCACCGCCGCCGCCATCGCCTACGGACTTCACCGGCTCGACAAAGAGTCAAAGTTTCTCGTCTTCGATTTGGGCGGCGGCACGTTCGACGTGTGCATCATGGAGTTGTTTGAGGGCATCCTCCAGGTACTGAGCACGGCGGGCGCGTCGCGGCTGGGCGGCGAAGATTTCACGCGCCGCCTCGTCAGCTGGACGCTGCGCGAAGTCGGCACGTCGTTCGAGCAAGCTGAGTTGCGCGATATCGCGGCGCTGGGCCAACTCTACAAGCGGTGCGAGATGGCGAAGCGCAAGCTCAGCGATCAAGAAGACGTGGAGGTCATAGTGCCCCGCTTCATGGATCTGCTCGACCGCGACGTTTCCGTCCGCATGATGCGCGAGGACGCCGAAACGGCGTGGGAACCGCTGCTACGCGATCTGGCGGGACCAACGCGCTCGGCGCTGATGGGCGCGAAACTCGATCCGTCCGATCTCGACGAGATTATCCTCGTCGGCGGCGCGACGCGCATGCCGGCGGTGCGGCGCTTCGTCGAGAGCTTTTTCGGTCGCCAGCCGGTCGAGTCGATCGACCCCGATTTGACGGTGGCGCATGGGGCCGCGATCCAAGCAGCGCTTTGTCTGCAGGACGCCGCCGTCGAGGAGATCGTCGTCACGGACGTCGTGTCCCACAGCCTCGGGGTCGATGTGGCGCGCGAGATCGCGGGCCGCCCTGTGACGGGCTACTTCAGCCCGGTCATCCATCGCAACACGGTGATTCCGACGTCGCGTACCGAGGACTACTACACGTTGCACACCAATCAACGGGCCATGCGATTCGGGATCTACGAGGGCGACGCGCGGCGCGTCGAAGACAACCGCCACATCGGCACGCTGGACGTGAACGGAATCCCGAAAGGCCCGGCGGGCCAGCAGGTCGATGTAACGTTCACATACGACGTCAACGGACTTCTGGAGGTCGAAGCGACGATCGCAGGCACAGCCAAGAAGTTCAGCCGCATCTTTTCGCGCGAGTCCAAGACGCTCTCAAAAAAAGCGCTCGACGCCGCGGCCGGCCGCATGAGTAAGCTCAAGGCAGATCCGCTCAAGAACCCCCGGTATCGCGACTTGAAGCTGCGCGCGGAATCACTCTGGAAAGATGCTCCCGAGTCCATGCGAGCCGCTTTGGACTTCGCGCTCATCTCGTTCGACGAGGCTCTGATGACGCGCAACGCCATGTCGATCCGAAAAGCGTTTGAAGCCCTCGAAAAGGAGTGTGATCGGTTCGACGGCGGGGAACGGTGGTAGATCTCGTTTCGCCGATCCGGGGCGCGCCCGACCCTGACGCCCGCCGCGCGGCGTATGTCCGGGCGCTGGCTTCGGTGGGTGCCGACGACACCACCGCGATTGCGGAAGCGCGCGCGGCATTCCTGGACGCCCCGCGTGCCACGCCACGGCGCGGGCCTTTGGATCCGCAGGCCCGACCGGAATCGCCCACGCGCGGTCGCGCACGGGAACGACGAGCCCGGCGCGCCGAACAGGCTGGAAAGAACTTGACGTGGCTCTGGTTATTCGTGGCGTACGTCGTGGTGAAGATCATCGTGCGCCTTCTCACGTAGCAGACCGGCTCCATGGACGACCCCTACGAGCTATTGGGCGTGCCGCACGACGCGACCGAGCGCGAGATCAAGCGCGCGTACGCGCGGTTGCTGCGCGTGCACCGCCCCGATCGCGACCCCGCCGGCTTTCGGCGCCTCCGCGAAGCGTACGAGACCGCGCTCCGATGGGCCGAGGACGGGGTCGAGTCCGAAGCCGCGGACGGCGGCGATGGACGCCCCTACGACGCGTACGACCTGCCGGACGACGCCGCCGAAGACCCGTCGCTCGAAGAGGTCCAGCACCCCCGGGACCACGCGGAGGTCAAGCCTCGCTTTTGGGAGCGCGTGTTGGAAGCCGGCATGGACTTTGCGCTCGAGGAGTCGCGTGCGGCCGAGCGCGCGGACCCGCAAGCGTGCGAACCCTACACGCAGCAGTTCCTGGCGGCCGAGGTGTCGGGGCGTCCGTTCCTGGAAGCTGCTCGTCCACTCGTGCGCGGTCTCAACGCCGGCGCGCCCCTGCTCGAATGGATGGAGACCGTGCTCACGGAAGACGAACTGTCCGCCCTGGCGCGCTCCAACTACCTGTCGTGGAAGCGCGCGCGGCGGTGGCGCAACCGCCGGGCGGCAACCGTTTTTTGGGAGCGCCGGTGCGTCGATCTCTTTTGCGACGGGCGCATCGACGATCTTCAACGGCAACTATCCGGCGAGGAGGTTCGCAAGGACGCGGCCAAGGACGATCGTCTCGCCGCCGTGGGACGTTCGCTCGCCGAAGCTCTCGTGCTGGACGAACCCGCGATGGCGCAACAGCTACACGAGCATTACACGCCGTACCGCGCGGGCGGGGAAGCGCTCGACGAATTCGAAGAGAGGTTGGAGCTCGTCGACTTCTGGGCCGGCGTCAAGGACTCAGTTCCCACCGCGCTCGCCATCTACATCCGACTACGGCCCGTCGCCCGGGCAGACCAACTGCGCCAACGGATCGACGCGGCCGGCGGGTGGGACTGGGCGAACACAGCCGCTGCGATCGCGGCGTGGAAGGGACCGCGCGAGAGGCTTCTCTTTCTCTTCGAGAGCGACGTCGACACGGTTGTGCTTGGCGACGTCGAGCCGGACGACGAACCCGCGCTCACGCGGTTCGCGGAGGCTACGGACCGGTCGATCGCCTCGTCGCGCCACAACCTAGCGGCGACGATCGCCCTGGTCGTGTGCAGCGTGGTCACGGTCGCCTTGTTCCGGTCGTTCGGGGTCTGGTGGGGCTGCGGAGCGCTGCTGGCGAGTCTCGTGGTGTGGCTTCCGATGCTGTTTCTCGCCGACGGCAAGACCTACGCGGCCGTGATCCGGCCGCAGCTCATCCGCCTGCTCGCAAAACACGGTCTCAGCCGGGCTTCGGTGGCCGCCTGGATCAAAGACAACAGCAAACTGACTGACGAGCTGGGACGATTCGACGACGAAATGGAGCGGGACGTCTCTCTCGATATCGTGGCGTGCCTGGCGCGCCGCCACGCCGAATAAGCGTACTAAATCGGCGCGAATCGGCCCCGTCCGGTAAAGCGCAGCAGCATTTCGGTTCGATAGGAAATCGGAATGGTTGCCGTCCTCGATGCCCCGCCGCCGGTTCGCCGCACTCCGCGTCCGGACCCGTTCCCCCAACACCAGGGGACGATGTGGCAGCGGCACGTGCCGTGGATCGTGGCGAGCATCGGACTAGCGATCGTTGTGACGATGCCCAACGCCGTACGCGGCTGGGCTGTCGGCGGTGCTGCGGCCATGGCTTTGGCCCAAGCGTTTACGCAACGCCGCTTGCGCGCCAGTTGTCGCGCGCTGCACCTCGGCGCCGGCTTGGCCGCGCTTTGCGCCTGGCACGGCCTCGACGCAGCGGGCTCGTTCGCCGTCGCTGTCGCCGCGATGGCGGTGGCCGCCCAAATCGCGTTCGCCGCGGCTTCGCAGTTTCAACCGCAGGTCGCGCCGCTCGCCGGTCGCCTGCCGTGGCGCTTCCAACCGGCCTATCGCCACTTAGCGTTCCGTTTCGGCGGCGCCGGATTGGTGATCGCGCTCGGCGTGGCGCTCGCCGCACCGCAACCGGAGCTGCAGATCGCGGGCATCGCCATCTTCCCGCTGTTTTTGCGGACGTATATCGGCACCTTGCTGGCCGCGCGCACAACGCGGGCGATCTGGATTTACGCGATCGTCATGCACTGGGCCGCGCTCGGATTTTTTGTTCCGGCCTATGGCGCGCTCGCCGCCGCGTGGATCTTGGTCGGCGCCGAGACGGTTCTGTTCGTCGGTTCGGCGATGGTGATCGCCCGCCGCACCGGGATCGCGAGCGCACGCGCCGCGCAATGGGCCGCCGGATCCGCGTTGGCGCTCTTGATCGCCGCCGTCACGGTCCCCCACACTCCGGAATGGCCGTTCTTTGCGTCCATCCTCATCGGTGTGGGCATCGGCGCCGTGTTCTTCCCGCGCGCCACCGCACGCTAGCTTCGCTTCGACGCGGCGCGCCCGGGCAAGGGAGCTCGAACACAGAACCCGCGCCACGAAACCCCGCGTGCGGAGCACCCTGGAAGTGATCCCGCGTGCGGAGCACGCTAAAAATGATACAGCAGGTTGAAGAACAACTGCGGAAGCACTTCGGTGCCGATGCTGCCTTCGCCATCGACGAGCGTGAGTTGCACTTCTGGGCTAAACGTCCAACGCGGGGAGAGATCCCAGTCGTAGCCCACGGAACCAAACGCACCGAAGTAATCGCCGCGCTGATCGAGAATGTTGGGGTCGCCGTTCGCGCGCAGCCACGTCACGCCGTAGCGAAAAAACATCCGGCGGCTATGGCCGGGGCTGGCACTTTGCTTCACGGCCGCTTGAATTTGGAAGAACTCGCCGTCTTGCGTGGGCGTGTCGTCCCCCCCTTGCAGCGATGCCCGCATCTCGAACGCGTAGTCGTAGTTCCCGCCACGCGATAACATCTGCCCCGCGGTAAGCGCCACGCCGATATCCGGAAGCGCGGCCACGCCGACGCCGCCATAGACTTCGCCGTTGCGCCCGTCCTCGCGCGGGATGCGGGAGCGACAGCCGACAGTCAAAATCAGGGCGAGGACGATCCAGACACGCATGGCCCGATCATCCCGTTTTGATCAGACCAATTTGGCGATGCGCTCCGCCGCCGCGCCGTCGCCGTAGTGCGAAGGGCGCGTCGGGGCGCGCGGCGGCGAGGCGAGCGCGTGGGCGATGCGGTCAGGATCGGTGCCCACCAAGACGTTCCAGCCGCTTTCCACCGTTTCCAGCCACTCCGTTCGCTCGCGCAGCGTGATACACGGCACGCCGAGCAAATACGCTTCCTTTTGCAAGCCACCCGAGTCCGTCACCACCGCCGACGCGCCCGCCACGAGCCCTAAGAACTCGAGGTAGGGCAGCGGTTCGAGCTCGGTGAGGCCGGTCGGTTTTTCGCGCAGCGTCGTGCGGGGGTGACGGGGAAACAGCACCGGCTGCCCTGCGGCCCGGCAAACCGCCGCCACGACATCGGCGACCAACTGCGGGTCATCGGCGGTCGCGGCGCGATGCAGCGTCAGCACAACATAGGGATCGCGGTCCGGCGTCTTCGCGCGAATCGCGGCCTCGTAGCGGAGCAACACGTCCGCCATCACATCGCCGACGACGTGCACGTTTTGGCGCCCGGAAAGGTGGGCCGCGCAGTGCGCGGTGGAGCACAACAACAGATCGCTAAGACCATCCACGACGACGCGGTTGATCTCCTCCGGAAGATTGGGCTCCCCCGAACGCGCGCCTGCTTCCACGTGGGCGACCGGCGTCTTCGTCATCGCCGCCGCGATCGCGGCCGCACGCGTCGAGTCGGTGTCGCCCAGCGCGATCACACGCCGCGGTCGTACGCGCTCCAACAAGTCCACGAGCGACGCGGTCATCTCGTCGTGACGCGCGGCGCGCGCTGTGGCGGCGAGCGTGAGGACGTGATCGGGGGGCGCGAGCCCGAGCCCGGCAAAGTGCGCCTCCACCATGCGCGGGTCGCGGTGCTGCCCGGTGTGGACCAGTTGCGCGTCGGGGAGCGCCGGCATCAGCGCCGCCGCCTTGATGAACTGGGGTCGGGCGCCGGCGACGACGAGCAGGCTCACGACGTCTTCGGACGCGGGATCGGCGTAAACATCGTCACGTTCTCGTCCAGCGGCGGCGAGTAGATGTGAAGCGTGACCAGGTTTTCCGCGCCGCGGTTCGCGATGCGATGGATCTCGGCGCCAACGGCCACGGTGATATCGCCGCGCTGGTAGGTGCACGACTCCGTCGGCTCGGGATCGCCCTCAGGGACGGCACGGAAGCGGTCTTCCACCATCTCGCCCGACACAACCAAGTACAGACAGTTACTGACGCCGTGGTCGTGAATCGCGCTCTCCTGGCCGGGCTTCCAGCAGATCACTACGAGCTCGAAGTGGTCGTTTTGATGGACGCGGTTGCGCGTGTAACACTCCGCGTTCGTCGCGCAGTAGTCCTTCACGCACAAAGAATCGAGATCGACCGAGCGCGCCCACTCCTTCATCTCGTCGGCGGTCATCGAGCGCGTCGTGCCGCTCTCGCCCTGCAAAATTTGATCTAGAAGCTTCAGCGCCATGCCTAAAGAGTGCCTGCTCGACCGCTACAATGCAAACCGCATGCGAGTCTATATCAGTGCCGACATGGAGGGCGCCACCGGCGTCTGTCACCGCGATCACCTCATGGCTGGGGGCCAAGACTACGAGGCGGCGCGGCGCTGGCTGACGGGCGATATCAACGCCGCGGTCGAGGGCGCGCTCGCGGCTGGGGCGACGGACATCGTCGTCGCGGACGGCCACGCGACGATGCGCAACGTCTTGCTCGATCAACTGCACGAGGCGGCGCGCCTGCTGCAAGGTCCGGCGCAACCCAGCAACCGCGAGTTTGGTCAATTGGCGGCGCTCGAGCACGACCGATTCGACGCCGCGTTCTTGATCGGCCATCACACGCGCGCCGGGACCGAGGGCGGGCTGCTCGCGCACACCTGGGTCGGTAGTCTCGTGCGCGAGATTCGGCTGCAGGGCGAGCCGGCGAGCGAGTCGCGACTCAACGCGGCCATCTGGGGCCATTTCGGCATTCCCGTCGCCCTCGCGACCGGCGCCGACGACTACTGCCGCGAAGTGCGCGACGAACTCGGCGCGGACCTGACGGTCGTGGCGGTGAAACAAGCGCTCGGCACATCGGCCGTGATCACGTTGACGCCGCCCCGCGCCCAAGCGCTCATTCGCGAGGCCGCGGCAGCATCGCTACGATCGCTACGCGCACCCCTCGATGTGGGAACACCCGTCCGCGTGGAGATCGATTTCTGGCGCGACGACATGCGCGCCCGCGCGGCGACGCTGGGGGGCGAGCCGATCGGGCGCACCACGCTTACGTTCGAAGGCGACGACCTCCCCGCCGTGTTTCGTTCCGTGTGGGCCGCACTCGCGCAAGCCTTGCGCGACGATCCGTCGTTCCTGCGATAACGCTAGCGCTGGCAAGCCGGGCAGAAAAACGTCGATCGTTGCCCGTGGACGGCGCGCGCGATCGGCGCGCGACAGGTCCGGCACGGCTCTCCTTCGCGGCCATACACCAAGAACTCCCCCACTTTTGAATACCCCGGCTTCGCGTGCAGCCGGATCGCCCGGCGCAGCGTCGTCTTGATGGCCCGGCGCAACGCGACCACTTCGGAGCGATCCAACGCGCGGGCGGGTCGCCCTGGATCGAGGCCCGCGCGGTGGCATGATTCGCTGGCATAGATGTTGCCGATACCGGCCACTAAACGGGGATCAAGCAGCGCTTGTTTGATCGAGATCGAGCGCCGGTCCAGCGCCGCCGCGAACGGGTCGAGGCGAAACGAACGCTCCAACGGCTCGGGACCCAGATGCGCGAGCTCCGCGGCGGCGTCTTCGGTCCAAGTCATCCGTCCAAAACGGCGCGGATCGCGGTACACAGCCGTTCCGCGGTCCAACTGCAGCGTCAGAAGTCGATGACGGTCGACCGGCAGGCCGGGGTCGCGGGCATCAAAAATCCAACCCGTCATCCGCAGATGGATCAGCCACGAGCTGCCGCCGTCGAGATGCACACAGAGAACTTTGGCCCGCCGCGTCACAGCCTCGATGCGACGACCCGTGAGCTCCGTGCGGAACGCGCGCACCGACGGCGCGGCAATGAGGCGCGGATAGGCGACGACCACGCGCTCGATGCGGCGACCGATCCACCAGGACCGGAGCTGTGTTGCCAATCCATCGACTTCGGGGAGCTCGGGCACGCCCCCATCGTTGCAAACGCAGCAACAACTCGGCGCGCGGGGAAACGAAAGGGAATGGGGAGGACCATGAACAAAGACGGAGAGCTTCGGATGAAGCCGAGGCGGATGTTTCCCCGAACTCGGACGAACCGAGATCTTTTTTTCCCCTTTTGCCCCTGTTTGGCCCGCGCGTGAAGTGCATTCGTGGATTGGGAGATGGGAAGTGGAGGCTAACCAGACCGAGTCTGACTAGCGAGGAGTGAACGCACGCCGCTACGAGGACCAAGTGATCGCGTCTCAAGCGCGTCCATGGTCGCTCCCTCATTTCCAAAGAACGAGGGAGCGAATGCGAACCTCGTGCCGAAAGCAAACGACGCCCGGGCAGCGGATTGCAATTGTAAGAAAGTGTGTTTACCCACAAAGGGCTGCGAGAAAAGACACAAGCTGTGGCTTACGGCGTCGCGACGCCAACCTGGGCGCACAGGTACAGATACGTGGCCAGATGCGCGCACACAATCGCCATCCACTCCAGATCGTCGTCGTCAAACGGATCGCGCGCGGGGTCGCGCTCCAGTGCAACAAGGCCGGCCCGCCGAAAACTCGAACGGACCGGATGCAACAAGAGATGCCGCTTAACACCAAATGACGCACCGATGACTGATCCGGCTCCGGCGCGGGGCACGCGGAGGCAAATCGGGCGTTCGATGGCTCGAGCAGCCTGGATCACCTGCGCGTCATGGTCTTCGCCGCCGTCCAGCCCCATCCGCATGTGATGAAAGCGATCTAACACTTCGCCATCTTTGTCCAACACCATGATGGTGGCGCGGTCGCATTCGACGATTTCAAAGAGCTCGTCGGCGGCGGCGTCCAGTACCGCAAGCGCGGGCTCCTCGGCGTACGCCAAGATCGCCGCGAAGCGCGAGAGCGCCGCGATGGAGCCGGGCTTCGGCGGCGCACGGAGCGATTGCGGATCAGGCCCGTTGCCTGCCGACATCTCTAGACGGCTTTCCTCGCGCGCACCCGTTAAGTCCAAGTCGACCAGCACGGGCAGGCGGTGCTCGGTCAAATCATCCACCGGTGACGGGCGCGGTTTCGAGAGGGTCGGCTGCGGCGCGAGCTTCCGTTTCGGGCTCGCGGCCGGCACGTCCCCCCCCACCGAAATGAACGCGATCCGCGTATCCCCGATCAACATTTCGTCACCGGACTGCAAGCGGTGACGCTTCACCGTAACGCCCTGCACGAGAGTGCCGTTCTTGGAGCCGCGATCAATCACGAAGTAGGCGCCGCCCTCCAACTCGATGCGCGCGTGAAAGCGCGACGCCATCGTGTCGTCGATGGGAAGCGTGTTCGCATCGGACCGCCCAATGGTGACGGTGTCTTGGCCCAGTTCGACCACTCGCTCCTTCCGGCGCGGCGGCTTCACCAGGAGGTGGAACTTGGCACCCTCCACGGGTGGCACGTCCCCCAATGCAGACCCTTTTCCCTGACGCGGCATGGCATTTCTACATCGACGTTTTCCGGGGTCGCTCCAGAGTGCCCCGGCCGGAAGCCGCCGCCTGGACGATTCGACTGTCTCAGAGTTAGACATTTCGCGACGCAGGGATCGATTCTAAGACCCGCTCGCCGCACGCCTCTTCCGGGGTGCTATTCGTTGGCCAGGGCATCCAAGACGGCCGTAAGACCGATGACCGCGTGGGCAAGCTTGTCGTAGCTCAGCTTGTCCGGTGTGTCCTCGTCGGTGTGATAGTACGGATACCGAAACGGCGCCGTGTCCGTGATCATGATCGCGGCATAACCCTCCTGCCAAAACGACCAGTGGTCGGACCACCCCACACCGGGCAAGACATCGAACATCGCGGTCCCAGACGACGGGATTGTGGCGTGCGCGCGAAACACGCCGATGGCCTGTCTCACGAGCGACGCCGAACCGACGTTGCCCACAAACGCGACGAAGTTTCCAGTATCGGGGTACAGCGCTTTCAGCGCGGCGTGGGGATACGTCTGGCTGTCCGCTTCGTCGGTGAAGTAGCCGAGCGTTTCCAGACTCAGCATCGCGACGACGTTCTCGTTGCGCGCGCGACACCGTTTCGCGTAGTGCACGCTGCCCATGTCCTCGGTTTGAAAATACGGCGGCTCCTCGTTGGCGAACCACACGAATCGCACCGTTCGTTTGCAGGAGCGATTCGCGAAGCGGCGCGCCAAGGCGAGCACGGCAGCGGTTCCGCTCCCGTTGTCGTTGGCGCCGGGACTCCCCGCGACGGAGTCGTAATGCGCACCGACAACGACGATCTCGGCATTGCCTTTTCGCTCCGCCTCCAGATTGACACCGTCCCTCTCGGACTCGATGGCATAGGTTTGCCGCTGCGGCGTGTAGCCCGCGCGCTTTACCTCCGATTCGAGATACTGCAGCGCGGCAAGGTACGCCGCGGGATGCAGCATGTTGCGCTCTCCGCCGAGAGACTCGACGTCGCGTAGGATCTCGGCTTCCAGGCTCTCTTGCGCGGGCGCGGGCAACGGCGCGCGAGCCGCCGGCGGCGTCGCCGGGCCCGGCATCCAAAACAGATACAAACAAAGGCCCAACACGGCGAACGCCAGGCCGCCGTAGATGGCGAGCCGCCAACGGTTCTTGCGCGTCATCGGAGAGGCACTTTCGCGTGCTCGTAAAAAACGCGCGGCGCAAAGCCCCGGCCCGTATCCGGCGATCGCAGCGTGCGTTTTAGAACAAAGTCAAATAGGAGAGGGTGATAGCGATAGATCTCATTGAGTGCGTCGCGCTCGCTGTCGGTGATGAGGCCAAGGTCGCGCAGCTTGCCGGTGCGGATGAGGAAGTTCACGGCCGGAAGCGGATAGTCGCTGCCGTTGACCAAACGGTCGTGAAGATCCCGGCGATCGAGCAACGTGAGCAATGGACGCGGCAACCGATTGAACTGCACGGTCGCTGAGATTTCGCCGAACACCAACCCGCGGTAGCGCGGTTCCTCCATCAATTCCATGAAGTGGTCGAAGTTGGTGCGGCCTCCGTTCTGGCCCAAACTCGCGGCGTGCGCCACGATCACCTTGACGCCCGCATCCAACGCGCGCCGCAAACGCCGCGGGTCGCCCAGCACCTGGTCGGCATCCGCCTCAACCGCCTTCTCCTCGCCCCCGTGGGTCAAGATCGCCATGTCGAGACGTCGCAGCGCCGCATAAAAAGCGTCGCACTGCGGGCTCGCCGGATCCATGCCCATGGCGTTGGGCAACCACTTCACGATGCGGGCGCCGCGCGCGCGCGCCGCCTCCAAACGGGCGATCGCGTCCTTACGATAGGGATGGACCGACGCCGCCGCGACCAAACGCGCACCGTGCTTGTCCGCCAACGCCGCCACGGCGTCGTTGGGCATGTAGAACTCTGTTTTCTCGTCGACAAACGATCCATCGGCCGCCACGTGGCGATCAAACGGAAGAAGCAGGTAGCGTCCTGAGCCCGGCACGTGACGCACGAGATCCAAGAAGCGGTCGCGATACGCCTTGTCGGCCTGTGCGACGTCCTCGACGCCCGCGGCGGACAGGTACACGAGGAAGCGCGCACGACGCAGCGGGTGCCGCCACGATCGCATCGCCGGATGCACAAACGCATGCGGGGTATCGCTCCCGGTAGCGACGATGTGGACGTGGTAGTCCGCCAGTCGCGCGGTATCGATTCCCGCAAACGCCCGGTCCAAGAGCGCCCGCGCATCTTTGGAAAGCTGATCAGCCAACGCACTCGGTTGTCCGTCGAAGTCGCCGCCGAGCTTCGTAACGATCCAGGACCGACTCGCAACAACCGCGATCACCAATAGGATGATCACGACGCCGAACCATTTGAGAAAACGTTTCAAGGGCTCACCTTCGCTGTGACGGCAGCGAGCGTCGCCGCGAGCTCCTGCTCGCCTTCCAATTCTCCCCGCAAGCGCGCCAACACCGCCACGGCTCGTTTGCGATGCGCCGTGGCGGCGGCACCCTTCGCCGCCGCCGCCGCAGCGCGATGGACGCGCCACGCCGCAAGCGGCCGTTTTTCGTCGTCGACCAAAGCCAACGCTTCGGCGCGTGCGGCCTCGGCGGCGGCGCAATCTCCGGCCATGTCGGCGGCACGGGCCGTCCCCAAGAACGCCAGGGCGCGATAGGTCCGCTCTCCCGAACAGCGCGCCAGGTCGTGGAGTCGCTCCGCCGCGTTCGCGATCGGTTCGGCAGCGTCGGACTGGAGCGCGAGGGACAGCTCCGCCCAACGCAGCGGCAGATGCAACATCCAATCGACGTCAAACGGCGTGGTTGCGATGGCTTCGGAAACGCCAATCAGTTGATGCGCGGCGTCCGCGTGGCGCCCGAGCCCGAGTTCGGCAAGACCACACACGATTTGAGCGTGAAAGAGAAGTTGACCCGCTTCGGATGGGTTCGTCGCCGCGCGCGCAAGCGCGGGACCGGCCAGCGCGCGCGCACGCTCAAACGCACAAGCCTGCTCCGCCAACTGCGCGCGGTTCAGGCCGAATAGTGCCAACCAAAGGTCGTGACCGTTCTTGCGTGCGATGTTCTCCCCGCGCTCCAACACGGTTCGCATCTCCCGCCAGCGACCCGCGTGCAACAGAGCCCACGCGTGGAAAAAATGCGCCAACAAATGATCGAACGCGTCGCCCTGCGCGAGCGTAAGGCGCGTCGCCTCCAGAGCCGCGCGATCCGCCGCCTCGTAGTCTCCGCGCAGCATTTCCAAAAAGATGGAGCGCACCAGGTGTAGCCGCAACCACTCCGGTTGCTCCGCCGCGCGCGCGGAGATGACAGCCTCCTCGCAGGCTCGCACCGCCGGCGCACTCCACCCGCGAAGGCTCAGGTTCCAGTGTCCACACCATCCGCGCACATGCGCGCGGAGTTCGTCATCGTCTAGGCGCTCGGCGGCCGCGGCAGCCCGATCAACGGCGCGCAAACAGAGATCGCGGGCAACCCAAAACAACGCGCTCGCCAGGTAGAGTTCGGCTTGCGCCTCACGCGCCGGAAGCTGTTGCGCGCGCGCCGTCTCGGCCACCGCTTCGAATTCCTGCGCCGCGCCCTGCATGTCGCCCATCGCACGCAGCACAAGCCCGCGGTCGGTCAAGACGTCCATAACCGCACGGTCGCGGTCCTTGCCCCACAATCGCGAGGCGACTTGCGTGGCCGCGGCGAGATGCTTGAGAGCTTCCCGATTCGCGTGGCGAAGACGAGCCCCGCGCGCCGCCGCCAGTCGGTACGCAACCGCCTTGTCCTCCAACCGGCCCTCTTCGAAATGGACGGACAAGACCGCCGCGATCTGATGCGCGTTCTCGCCGTAGCCCGCTTCGAGCCGCTCGCCCAAGGAGCGATGCACTCGGACACGGTCCGCAGGATTCAACAGGTCGAGCAACACGTGTTGGATGAGCGTGTGCTCAAACGTGTAGCGGGCGCTGATCGTCCCGTCAGGCCACGGCACGGCCTCGGACGGCCGCACCAACTCGTGTCGCCGCGCCATGCGATCGCAACGCCGCTCGGCTTCGACCGGCTCCATGCCGATCGCGTCCGCGACTGCGGTCACATCGAACTCGCGCCCGGCCGTGCTCGCGGCCGACAAAAGCTCGCGATCCGCGGCGTCCAACTCCGTAATGCGACGCTCCACGATCTGTCGCACCGTGTCCGGCACGCCCACGTTGAGTTCGCTCGGATCGACCGTGAGCCGCCCTTCCGCGTCGACAAGATCTTGCTCCACCAAGTGATCGACGACGTGCACCATAAACAGAGGGTTGCCGCCCGTGCGTTCGCAGATGGCATGCGCCAACGCCCCGACGTCCTCGGCGCCGAACCGCGCGCGGAGATAGCACTCAACATCGGCCTCGCCGAGCGATCCGAGCGCCAGTTCACCACAACCCGGCCGCCCCAGGAGTTCGCGCGCCACATCGCGCAAGGGGTGGCTGCGCAACACGACGTCGGAGGGTCGATGCGTCGTAACAATCATCAATCGCGCCGGCCCGAGTCGTCGCGCGAGCAACGAAACAAGATCCAGCGTGGAGTAGTCGCTCCAGTGCAGATCCTCCAACAGAAGAACCAACGTTTCGCCGGGCAAGAACACTTCGAATGCTTCCGCAATCTCGCGCAGCATGCGTTCCCGCGTGGCGCCCATCGCCTCCAACCGCAGCCGGTCGCCGTTTAACCGTTCCGCGATGGCGGGGAGCTGCAGAGCCCACGTCGGGGCGTATCGCGTGAGCAAACTCAGTGTCTCGTCGGCGCGCGACTCGCGGACGAGCCGGCTAATCGCCTCGAGAACGGGCAAGTAGGCTTCGCCCTCGCCGTAGTGCTCGATGCACTGACCGCTCGCGACGCGAACGTTGGGCCGCGCCGCCGCGCTGCGCCCGAACACGTCGACCAAACTCGATTTGCCGATTCCAGCTTCGCCCGTCACCAACAGGACCTGCCGCTCGCCCGCACTCGCCCGATCCAACGCGGTGTCGAGGCGCGCGAGGGCCGACTTTCGCGCGACGAACGTCGCGGGCCGCAAAGGTCCGGACTGGAGCGGCGCCGGCGCCACGTCCACCGCCGCACCGCGCGTCGCGCCGATGAATCGATAGCCGCGCCGGTGAACCGTTTGAATAAACCGCGGCTCCTTCGGGTCGTCATCTAACGCCTTGCGGATCTCGCGCACGCAAACTTTGATCACGGCGTCGCCCACAACCGTGTCTCCCCAAACCGTATCGAGGAGGCTTTTTTTCGTGACGAGCTGGCCCGCGTGGGACCAGAGGTGGTCAAGCACAGCAAACGCTTTGGGCGTCAGCGCGACTTCGGCGTCGCCACGCCATACGCACTCGTTTCGGCGATCCAGCCGAAACGCCCCAAAATCGCCCTCACTCTGCATGGTCTGACCGCAATCTTACCGAAACGTAACCGCGTCGCTTATGACTTCCCGCCGGCGAGCGGCGACCCTTTCCTCCAGCCCCAACACACCCTCTGGAGGACAAACTGTGCGAATTGCTCGACGTATTCGGCCCGGCATCGAATGGCGACACTACATCCGAGCCGGCTATCTCTATTTCTTACTCGCGGCCTGTTCCAGCAACAACGCGACGCCGCAAGACGACGGCGGCGGCGACGAACCGCCCCCTGGCGATGGCGCCGTCACGCTTGCCGGCGCGGCCTTTAAGGGCACCGCGGTCGGCTCTACTGTGCGCGTGTTCCGCGTGACCGACACGGGCACGAAAATCACACCGCCGATCGCGCAAACCACGACGGACGCGAGCGGTCAGTACACGGTCTCGTTCGACGGCGCGGGCCCGGTGCGCGTCGAGGCCACCGGCGGAACCTACACCGACGAGGCCACCGGTCAGCCGAAGACGATTCCGGACGCGATGCCGCTCGCCGCGGTCGTCGACTCTGTGGATGGGACGGCGCAGGTTTCGCTCACCGCCGTTACGACGTTGCAGGCGATCGTGTTTGACGCGCTGAGCAACCGCGTCGACTTCGACGCCGCGTCGTCCATCGCGAACGCACGGTCCATGATCGACGATCACTTCCAGCTGACCGACGGCACCGCACAACCGCAGCTGACCGGCTCCGTCGATGAAGTCACGATCATGGCGATCAGCCTGGCGATGTCGCAACTTGGCCTGAACCTCAGCGTGGACCCGATGGAGGTGATCTACGCGCTGGGCCGCGACGTCGCGCACGACTTCTCGTTCGACGGCAAAGATCGCGGCGTGGATGTGTCCGTCGGCGCGGGCGCGCTGCCAGCGAACACGGGAACGTCCGGGATCCTGGACGCGTTTCGCGCGACGCAGACGCTGACCGGCAATCCACTCATCGCGGCGGAGAACGTGTTGTCGCAACTAACGGCCGACGTTTGTCCGCCGCCGGTTGTCTTCGGCCTCACGGGTTTCTTCTCGATCAGCGATTCAGAAGTCTCCGTGATCGTCGGCAACGCCAACCCGGACTTCTCGACAAAAATCACGATCGGCGGCGTCGTCCTGAACGTGGACACGATTCGAAACGTCGGACTCGACTCGTCAGCGCCGATTTTCTCCTTCGTCGGGGAACTCGAAGCCAACCTCTTCGCCGGCAAACACGACGTCGTGATCGAACAGACGAAACCGAACGGGAAAAAGTTTCAGCAAAAACTCCCCGGTATTGTGTGTGTCGTAAGCGACTTCTTGTCCGCGACGACGTTCGGCACGCTTTCGTTCGCGGGCGGTTCGCAACTGAGGATCAAAGCGACCGACGCCGGCGCGGGCCTGGTTACGCAGGACGGCGTTACGCTGCCTCCGGACGCTGCGACCTCGCGTTCGCAGACTGTGACGACCAATCCGGCCGGCGGTTCGAGTGTGATCGAATTCCGCATCGGCGGCCAAACGTTCACCATCGATGCGAGCTTCGTCGCCGAACAAGAAGACGCTGCGCAACGCGACGCCCGGCGCGCCGCGCTGGCCGGAAGTTGGTGCGACTTTGGCCCGACGGGCCCGCCCCTCCTCATCGTCATCAATGCGGACGGAACGGCTTCGCTCATTCTGCTCGAACCCAATGAAGACGGAGACTTCGTTCCGACTTCGGATACGCCGCTTCCGGCCGTGGTCAACGTTCTCGCCAACGACCACGTTGAAATCTCGACCCCGCTCGGCGTCCGTCAGTTCACCCTGGTCGAGAACGACGAGGTCATGATTGGATGTTCGGTGGTCGTCAAAAAGCCCGCTGGCTTTGCGATCGGCTTGCTGGCGGGCACGTGGAACACGATCGGATACGGGACGTTTAACAACAGCCCGATCGTCGTCGGCGGCACGCTGGAGGCAGACGCCAACGGCAAAGTGAACTGTTCGATCCAAGCGCTGTCGGGAAACACGTCGTTTCCGGGCTGGAAGGGCGAGATTGACTTCACGGCAAGCGACGACGGCGCACTCTCAGGCCAAGAGCCCAGCGTCTTAGGAGCCCTCATCAAGCTGCAGATGAACCGACTCAACACGTTGATGATCGGCAAGAGCATCTCGCTCGACGAAGCGTGCCCCTACGATCTCAACTGGGTTGCGGTTCGACCGTGCCCGCTCGACGCCGGAGACCTCGAAGGCGGATGGAGCGGCGGCGCCACGCTGTTCATGGGCGGCGGCGCGACGATTGGCGCGGAGAGCTACGCCTTCGCCAAGGCCGGCGGCAACAACTTTGCGTCGAACTATTCGTTTGATGAGGAGATGACGGAGACGCCGTCGTTCATCAGTTTCCCCTACCAAACACGGACCATCGCGCAGCGATCCGACGTGATGCTCAGCCCCAATGGAATTCTTCGGTGGGCGAATGGGACACAAGCCGGTTTGATGTCGAAAGACGGCGATCTGATGTTTGAGTTCGAGATCAACGCTTCCACGCGTCTCTCGTTCTTGTCGCAAATCGCCGCGCCGCCCATCCTCGTCTCGATTCGCGCGCGGGCGTCGGGCTTCCAAACGAGCAAGACGTTTCAAGGCGAGATGAACGAGATCGAATTCGGGATCGAGACCGGGTTTGGGCCGGGAAGTTTTGACATCGCGGCGACCACGCGCGTCAGCGAAGGTCGGCGGCTCGAGAACGGCCTGCGTGACGATGGCCTGGGAACGCTCCAGGATCCGACCAACGGACGAAAAAAGGTGGTCGTCCGCACCGGAAGCGATGGCGTGCCGACAGCAAGCGGCGCCGACGATAGTCGCCCTGTCGCGGAAGCGTACGCCGTGGTCTCAAACCATCTGTTTTTCCTCGCACAATCGCTGGAGGGCGGGGCGATCGTCGGCCCGCCCATCACGGCGCAGGGCAAGATCACGTCCGACGGCGAGATCGCGGTCTTGCGTGGGCCGGCTGAGGGCCACGGCGGGTTCTTGCGCATTCTCGCCAAGAAAACGATCACAGCGCCGACGATCACGGGCGCTTACACCATCGCGTGCTTGGCGCTCGACTACGACGAGCTCGGCCCCACGACGCACACGGTCCGTGGCACGATCACGTTCGCAGGCGACGGCACGTTTGCAGCTTCGCTTACACGCGCCGTGGAGAACATAAACGGCCTGGGTATCGCGACGCCGGTTAACGAGTCCGGCACGTTTACCGTCACCGACGACGGGCGCTTCACGCTAACGACGGCGGAGGGAACCACGCTGAAGGGCATGGTCGCCCGCAACGGCGAATCCATCTTTTTGGTGGACGCGAACGAGGCGTCAACGCGCAGCGAGCTCTGCGTCTGCGTGAAGCAAGGTGCGACGGATCGCGCGCGCGGATCGTATCTCTCGCTCGGCATGCGCTTCGACCTCTTTCCGTTCAACCGCGTCCAGTTCACGGGCGAGTCGGACGAGGTGTTGCGGAGAGCCGACAACGATCTCGATCTCCGTCAACGCCGGTTCGTGGCTCCCGCCAACTTCGCGCAGGGCACGCTTGAGTTTTTCAACCAGAGTGCGACCGAAGTGCTGGCTCCGAACGGAAGCTGGACGTTCCAGTTCGACTTCCAAAAAGACGAGGGCGCGCTCGCGCCAAGCGGTGCGATCGGTGTGCTGGTCCCGGAACCGCTCCGCGGATCACGATTGCGCATCCTGATCGGGAATTGAAGTGCCGAAACCAGAGCGTTTGCTTTGGGGCTAGCGGATTTCCGCAGGGCCGGGGTGCAAGCCCCGGCCCATTTCGCGCCCGAAGTCACGCGCCACGCAGTGGCTCCACACCGCGTTTCCCAGCCGCGTTGCAACGGCTTCCGAGAAACGGAGTCGCACCCGCTTCAACCGGACCTAGGACGAGGGGAGCCCGATCCGGTTGCACCGTCCTGTTTCGAGACACGGCGACCGCGGCGCCGCTCATGCCGCTCGTTCCGCGCCCGATTTTAGAGGGGGCGCAACCGTGTGGGACGAGTGCGTTCGCACGCCGCGACTTCTCATGGGGAGCGGCGGCTCGGGATGTCCGTGGAATGCGAACAGTGCAGGGAGAACAGCGGTGAATTTCGCCAAACTAAGCATGGCTCACGCGCCGCGGATAAGAACCGAGATTCCGGGTCCGAAGTCCGCTGAGCTGCTCGACCGCCAAGCGGCCCGTGAATCGAACGCGCGCACGTACCCGCGCGGATTTCCCATCGCGGTCGCGCGTGCACAAGGCGCGACGATCGAGGACGTGGATGGAAACATCTTCCTCGACTTTTGGGGTGGCGCCGGGACGCTAAACCTCGGTCACAACCATCCGGAAGTGATCGCCGCCGCCATCGCGCAGATTTCGAAGGCGACGCACACGCTCGATCTACCGTCCGCGATCAAAGATTCGTTCACAACCGAAGTCCTCTCGCTCCTACCGGAGTCGCTGCAGGGCAAGATGAAAGTTCACTTCGCAGGTCCGACCGGCGCCGACGCGGTCGAGGGCGCCATCAAACTGGTAAAGACCGCAACCGGCCGTCGCTCCGTGATTTCGTTCCAAGGCGGATATCACGGCATGACGCACGGCGCGCTGTCGCTCACCGGACAACGCCGACCGAAAGAGGACATCCCCGGCCTCATGCCTGATGTCCACTTCGCCCCGTACTCGAGTTGCTATCGCTGTCCGTTGGGACTCGTCCGCGAGACGTGCGAAATCAACTGCGCCACGTTTTTGCAGTCCATGGTCGAAGATCAACTGTCCGGCGTCGTCAAGCCGGCTGGGATCATCTTGGAGGCGGTCCAGGGCGAGGCCGGGAGCATTCCCGCCGACGCCGACTTCTTGCGCCGCGTTGCAGCGATTGCGAAGCGCAACGAGATCCCGCTCATTCTCGACGAGATCCAAGCGGGCATGGGCCGCACGGGCAAGACCTTCGCGTTTGAGCACGCCGGGATCGAACCGGACATTATTGTGATGTCGAAAGCGATCGGCGGCGGCGGATTTCCGCTTGCCGTGATCTTGTACCGTGAAGAATTCGACGTTTGGGCGCCCGGCGCGCACACCGGAACGTTTCGCGGGTTCTTGCCGGCCATGGCCGCGGGCGCGACGGCCATGCGGATCCTCCGACGCGACAAAGTCGTCGAGCATGCCGCCGAAATCGGTGCGCACCTCCGCTCGCAATTGAAGAAAGCGACCGCCGACGTTGACTTCGTGGGCGAAGTCCGGGGCCGCGGCTTGATGATCGGTATCGAGATCGTTGACCCGGTAGATCATTCGCCCGGATCCGAGTGCGCGGTCGCTCTGCGCGACGCGTGCGTGCAACGCGGGCTTGTGACAGAACTCGGCGGGCGCGGCGGCGCTGTGATCCGCATGATTCCGCCGCTGATCATTACGCGAGAGCAAGTGGACGCGGCGGTCAAGGTCTTCCGCGACGCTTGTGCGGCCGTCCGCACGGCGTACATGGCCGCATGACTCTTATCGTGACGAAGTTCGGCGGCACGAGCGTCCGCGATGCCGATCGGATTCGCAATGCTGCCCGCGTGGTCGCGGAAGAGGTCGAACAGGGCCATCAGGTCGTGGTCGTCGTGAGTGCGATGGCGGGCGAAACCAATCGACTGACGGAACTGGCGGCGACCGTCACCACCGTGGACGACGCCGATGCGCGCCGTGAAAAAGACGCGCTCCTTTCCACCGGCGAACAGGTGAGCGCCGCTCTCTTTGCACTGGCGTTGCGCGCGCACGGCGTGCGCGCCCGCTCGCTCAACGGTCGCCAAATGGTATTGCGCACGGACGGTCGCTTCGGCAACGCGCGCATCCGATCGATCGACGATGCGCTCGTACGGGGTCATCTCGACGACGGCCAAGTGGTCGTCGTCACGGGGTTCCAGGGCATCGACGATCAAGGTGACGTTGTAACGCTGGGCCGCGGCGGTTCCGACACATCGGCCGTCGCGATGGCGGCCGCGCTGGCCGCCGACACGTGCATCATCTACACCGACGTGGACGGCATCTATACGGCCGATCCGCGCATCTGCACCGCCGCACGCCGTTTGGAACGGATTGCGGCGGAAGAGATGCTCGAGCTGGCCGCCGAAGGCGCGAAAGTGCTCCAACACCGGAGCGTGGAACTTGCCATGAAGCATGGCGTGCATCTGGTCGTGAAACGCAGTTTCGGCGAGCCGGGAGGAACGACTATCGTGCCCAACCTCAGTGATTTGGAAGCCTTAAAGGTCACCGCTGTCGTCAGTGACGGAGGCCAGGCTCAAGTGGGCATCCTCGGCGTCGAAAACAGAGCCGACATGCTCGCGGTCTTGCTTGCGCCGCTCGCTCGCGACGATATCTCGATTGACCTCATCACTCACAGTGTCGGAATGGACGGCCGTGCGACATTGAACTTTTCGCTCGACTCCGCACGCTTACCAGAATCACTCTCCAGCATTGAGTCTGCAGCCCAATCACTCGGCGCGCAGCGCATCCAAGTTCTGGACGAGGCATGCAAAATCTCCGTCGTGGGCATAGGCATGCGAACACGTGCGGGCGTCGCACAGCGAGTCTTCTCGTTGCTCAGCGAGCACAACATCCCGATTCATCTCGGTATCTCGACCGAGATCAAAGTTTCATGCCTTGTGCCGGCGGACTGCGAACACGACGCCGTTCGAATTTTGCACGAGGGCTTCGGCCTGCACCATATGGTTGCCGCCGCGGCAGCCAACGCAGCGACGACGGCATGAAGCTGCGCCTGGAGGTGCGCCCGCGCGGTGAGCGTGATCTAGGCAAAAACAGTTCGCGCGTTCATGTGCAGGTGAAGTCGCACGCGAACACTCCGTATCGGGACTCCCACTACGAAGCACCGTCGGGCGATCGCGTTTGGCTGTTCGGCTACATCATGGTCCCCGACGCCTACGGACCCGATGATCCCAGCGGACCCGCGCGTAGGGCCTACGAGGCCTATCGCGCCGGAGGCATCGATCAGGCCGCCCAACTCAACGGCATCTTTGCTGTGTTTGTCGAGGATCACTCCACCGGCGTCGTGCACGTCGGTAGCGACAAGCTCGGTTTGTTTCCGATCTTTTATGTACGCGACGGCAACGGCTGGCTGTTCAACACGGAGTTCGCGGAGCTGTGGAAGGGCCGCGATCTCGAGCTCAACGCCGAGGTCTTGCAAGAGTTCATCGTTCTTGGCTACCCCCTTGGGAGCCGGACGTTCTTTAAGGGCATTCATCGTCTTAACTGGAGTTCGAAGCTCACCATTCGCTCCGACGGCCAACTCACTTCGGGCGTGACGCCAGGCCTCAGCATCTTCGAAGATGGGTCCCATCGTGATGAAGCGCGCGCCTTGCGAGAAAACTGCGAGGCGTTCGAAGCCACCATCGGCGACATGCTCAAGATGTCATCGCACACGCTTTGCATGCTGAGCGGCGGCTACGACTCGCGGCGTATCTACTTGGAGATGCGGCGGCAAGGTGTGAGTCCGCCGACCTACACCCTCGCGGAGTTCGCGAAAAACCGCGACGAACCGATCACGATCGAAGAAGCCGTCGCGCTTGAGCTCACAAAGGGATCGTCGGCGCCGCACAAGTCGATTCCGTTTCTGCACGGCGACCATTGGATGGAGGCGTTCAACCGACGCGATGAACTGCTCGGCATGCAAACCAACATGCACGAGTGGCTTATTCCGTTGGTGGACTTGGTCGAAGAGGGCGTCGGCACAAACTTCGACGGGTTCGCGGGCGACACGTTGTGCAACGCCGATATTGCTGTCGTCTCCACCAAACGCGCGTGTCAGTGGGAAGACTCGGAGGGAATTGCCGCCGAGTTGGCGCATGCGGGTTTCGCCGACTACTTTGCCCCGGAGTTTCACGCGCGCATCCAAACACCCCTGAAGCAACGCGTGCGCGAAGAGATCGAACGCATTCCGGCCGGACCGCACCGCATTTTCCTTTTCGAAGTGATCGGGCGCGGTCGACGATCCACGGCCCTGTGTCCGCTGCTAGTCCTCGGAGCGCGCATCGGAAACCTCATGCCCTATGTGGACGACCGCATCCTTCACTCAACCTTGCGAACCGATCCGCAGTGGAAGGACCAAGTTCAGTTCCAAAAACTCGCGATCGAACACATGTATCCGGACTACGCAGGCGTTCCGAGCTCGCACAGCGACTACGACGAGATACCGGACTCCTACAAAAAGCGCATCGATAGCTCGATCCCGGCTCGCTACGCCGGCCTCCCGCCGGCGCTCGCGCTCTCCTGGGCGCAGATTGAACACGCGGTCACGCATCGACCGTCCCCGTCCCGGGAAGGCCTATTCTCGGCGCGCGGCCGCGCGATGCTCGCCGCTGCGAAGTGGTCGCGCCGCATCCGCATGCATCGATGGATGCCCTCGATCGGCGAAAAGTTCTGGCCCGTCGCCGGCCTCGCGCACGCGGAACGCATCTTCTCGCTCACAAAGTAGTCGTGCCCGACGATACGATGCGTGCCATGTCCGATGCGACGCCGCCGCTCACGGTCCGCTTTCGCTGGACGCAAGAGGAGTTCTTACTCGCGCACCGCCTCTATCTGCGTGCCACTACCGGCCGCTCCATTAAGTGGTGCGCGCGCGCGTTGTTTCTGTGCACCGTCCTCCTTGCACTCCTCTATTTTGGCGTTGACCACGGAGCGTGGGCGTATGTCCGCGGGGCGTTGCTCATCGGATTTGGCGCGCTCGTCCTTTGGCTGACCGGTCCCGGCCTTGGTGCGCTCGTGGTACGCCGCTACAAAAAACGACCCGACGCGGGTCACGAAATTCACATGCAGTTCGGGCACGACGCACTCGACGTCCGCACAGCGGGACTCGCCCAATCCGAGGTCAAGTGGCCCGCGCTCGTGCGCGCCGTGTTAGCGCCCGAGGGCGCACTGCTTTTCCTAACGACCCGCCAGTACCTGTACGTATCCGGTTCCGGGTTCGTCGATGTGGCGGCTCGGGAACGTTTCGACGATCTGGTGCGCGAGCACGTCGCAAACGTGCGCGAACTGAGCTAGCGACGCGTCAGTTGGCGGCCACGGCTGCGGCCACCGTCCCGCCGATAGCGAGGCCGATAATGACGGCGGCGTGTTGCCTCTCGTCTTTGGTCAAATCGGATGCGCTCACCCAACCGTCGGCGTGTTTGCCTTTGAGGGCGACGCCCATCACCGTGACGTTGGTGCCGCGACACCCGCCCATCAACAGGAGTGCTACCGCGAGCCCGACGATCGATTGACGCATGGCGACAGCATAGTCGGTTCCCGGTGTGAGCGACAGCCCGAGGCCGGACCAACGCAACGACGGTCTAGTGGTGGCGCAAGAATGCGGTTAGCCTGAACGCCGTATGAAACGTGCGCTCAAACTCATCGGCGTCGGACTGCTCATCGCTTTGATCGCGATTCAATTCGTGCCCGTGGATCGTTCGAATCCACCCACAACCCTTGAAATCTCAGCACCCGCCGAGGTCTTGAGCATCTTGAAGCGCTCGTGCTACGACTGCCACTCGCACGCTACTAAGTGGCCGTGGTACAGCTACGTCGCGCCCGTTTCATGGCTCGTCGCGCACGACGTCGAGGAGGCGCGCGAGGAACTTAACTTTTCGACGTGGGATCAGTACGACGCCAAGAAACAAGCCCACAAGATCGAAGAAATTTGGCACGAGGTCGAAGAAGGCGAAATGCCGCTCACGGGCTATCTGTACGTGCATTCCGACGCCACGCTGTCAGACAAAGACAAAGCGATCTTGAAAGCGTGGGCCGGCAAGCAATCCAAGTAGCGGTGGCGCAAATCATCGATCGACCGCACTTCGCGTACCACCGCACGTGCTTGGAGCGGCTCACCGAGGACACGCCCGCGCGATGGGGAGACATGACCGCCAGCGCCATGGTGTGTCACCTGCGCGCGATGGTCGAACTCTCTCTCGGGGAACGGGAAGTCCAACGACTCGCGACGCCGTGGATCGGCCGCCCCGTCGGCTGGGTGATGTTTTATGTCATGACGCGCTGGCCCAAGGGCCAAAAGGGCTCGACGCCGCCGGTTCCGGCTCTGTGTCCGACTCCGATCCAGTCGTTCGCGGACGAACGCGAGCAACTCTTCGCGACGCTGGAACGGTTCATCGAAACGCGCCACAAGTCGCCCAAGCGCAAGACCGGCCACCCCATCTTTGGTGCGACGAGCCTGCAGTACTGGTCGCGCATTCACGGTGTGCACGCGCGGCACCACTACCGGCAGTTCGGAATCGCCTAAGTTGTTCGCGCTTCGCCGCGAAGCGATCGATGCGCCATGCCAACAACGAGCAACTCATGGAAAACGTCACGTGGCTTGCTCGCCGCTAAGGCACGCGGAGTTTTTTGAGGGCGGTTGTGCATCGCTCCCGCGCGCGGCGGCTCGGCGAACTCTTGACCGTCGCTTCGTGCAACGCGATTGCCTGCTGGCGCCGAACAGGATCTTTCTCGGCTAAGACGGCCTGGAGCGACTTGACGTACGCGTCGTCGCCCATGGACCCCTGCAAGCAACGACTCAGCTCGCGATAGTAAACGTCCAACCACTCCGCATCACGGTGGACCGTGACGATGTTGTTGAGCAGCCGCGGGTTGGTCGTGGTGCGCAACTCCGCCTGGCTCCACTCCAGAAACCGTTTCGGAAAAAACTCCTCGCACAGCGTCTGGCCAGCCGTGATGTGGCCGGTGTAGAACCGTTCGTACATCTTGCAGATCCAATGAAACACGTGATCGTCCGGCTTGCGGCCACGCGTATACGCCAAGTGATAAAGCGGCAGCGCCCACAGATGACCGCGCGCGCGCAGGCGCTCGGCCGCCGCGTAGGGCACGTCCGATGAGTTCGCATAGCGCCGCACAATGATGCGACAGCTCTCGGACGGACTGTCGGCCTCCGCCGCTTCCTCGGCTTCCAGTGTCGGGATCTGGTCGCGCAACGGATCTAAGAACGGCCGCCGCTCCATCTCCGTTCGTAGCCAACGGAGCGCCTCGCTGCCGCTGGTCGCCCGAAGTTGTTTGAGGCGACGGCGCGCAAGATCGATTCCGAAGTCGCGCAGCTCGGTGTGATCCGGGTCGCTGCGGAGCGCCGCGGCCACGATATCGAGCGCCTCGGTTGGGCTGTTGGAGTTCTGCGCTTGCCGCAACGCGCGTTCGCTCGCGGTCGGTCGCATCCATCCATACAACCCGATCGCCACCGCGAGCAGCGCGATCACGATCAGAACCGGGCGCCAAACGGAACGCGTTACTTCCGGCGCGGCGAATCCAGTGATGACGGGTCCGCGCGGCGTCAAACGCACGCCGGCGCTGATGCGTTGGCGCAATGGACTGTGATCGGGCTGCAATACCTGAAACACGCGCACCGGATAAGGGATCCCCTTAAACGTGTGCTCGCCCACGGCCGTCGCCGGCGCCTCGCTGCGATTCATCGTCAAGTACACGGCCTCGGTGAAGAACACTTCGCCCGGCTCGGCAATCGCTTCCAAACGCGCGGCGATGTTGACCGGCTCCCCCAAGATGTCGCCGTCGGACAGCTCCACGTCGCCCGCGTTGATCGCCACGCGTATGTGAATCCGATCCAACTCGGCAACCGTACCGTTGTGCTGACGAAGCACCTCTTGAATGGCCACACCGCACAACACGGCGTTGGTTGACGCGTCGAAACGGACGAGAAACGCGTCGCCAATCTCTTTGACCACCGTGCCGCCGAAGTGGCGAAACACGGGGAGCAGGAGATACGCGTGCTGATGGAGCAGCGAATTGAGGTCGTCGCGACTGCTTCCCGACACGCGAGCCGTAAAGCCCTTGATGTCGGTAAACATGATCGTCAGATGTCGGGTCGCCACGCAAGCAGTCTACCTGGAGCGGAGTGCCAAAAGACGGCCCCCGAGAGGAATCGTTTGGCGCCGCAACCCATCGACAAGGAGGCGCGCGACCGTGCGACGCGCCTCCCTGCCGCTGCGGACTTGGACTTACACAGCCGCGGTCAAAAATCCCGCCAGCTTGTCGAACGCGGCGGTCCAACCCGCCTTGACGTACACCGCGAATTCGTCGACGACGTTGTGGTGGATGAGTTGCACGCGCGTTCCACCGGCAACTTCGGTGAAGTCCACCTCAAGGCGGCCCGGCTCCATCCCCTCCATCGACTGCGCTTCGATAAACGCCAACCGCTGGGGAGGGTCGTATTCGGTGATCCGAAAGTCGGCGGCGTGCTCGCCTGCGCCGTCCAACGTCATTGTGTGCTTGTACACGCCGCCGACCTGCGGATCGATTTCCGATTTCACATGCGTCGTCTGGCCGCAACCCCACCATTTTTCAACCTTGCTCGTTTCAACCCACGCTTCAAACACCGCCTCACGCGGCGCGTCGTAAACGCGCGTGACTGTCAACGTGCCGTTCTCGTAGTGAATCTCCGTGCTCATTTCTTTCTCTTCTTTCCATGTTTCGTGAGGTAGTCGTCCACGGCATCGAACTGCCGCTTCCAAAACCGGGCGTAGTGAGCGATCCAATCCTGCGCCTCCTCCACCGAACTTGGATCGACCCGAATGTGATGCTCGCGCCCCTTGCGTTCCCTGCGAATCAAACCGGCGCGTTCCAGCACACGTAGGTGCCGCGAAATGGCCGGTTGCGACACGTTGTGTGGCGCCGCCAGCGTGCCCACCGTGGACTCGCCGTGGGAGAGTTGTTCGAGGATGCCTCGCCTCGTGGGGTCGGCAAGAGCGCCGAACACGCGATCGAGCTGCTCATTACGCTTAACCATTGGGTTATATATTAGCGAGCAAACGAAACGCGTCAAACGAAAAAGCCGCGGCCGGCGATGAACACGCCGGCCGCCCCGCATGCCGGTCGAAACCGACAGGCGCTAGCAGCGAAACGCGTCGACGCGCCAGCTTTGGATCGACTTCTTGATCGCGTCGGGATCGGTCAACTTGCCGTCCACGACCTGTTGCGCGAGGCCGGGCAGCTCGCTGTCGGAGGCAAAGCGCAACGCGATGAGCTGCCGCTCGTTGATGCTTTCGATGCGCGACGCCATGTCGCCTGAGCACAAACGCGCGAGCCGTTGCCGCTCTTCCAGCCGGATGAGCCGGTCTTGCGCGTGCAGCGCAAAGATGCGTCCATACAGCGCCGCGCCCAGCAGCGCCGCCGCCACGAGGACCGCGAACGCCGCGCTCAACGAGAAGTGGCCCATGAGATGCCACGCCGAGACGATCGTGTGGACGAGCAGAACCGGCAAGATGCCAAAGTGGTAAAGAGGTACGAACTTCTTGTGATGGCCGTAGTTTTGAGTTTGTTCTGACATGTTTTGTCCTTATGGAATGGCGTCCGTACGCCCCAGAGATTGATTCGAACCGACTGAGAAAAGGCCAACCTGGCCGCATGAGATAGGCGAAAGGCGAGCACGAACCGGGGGTTAGTCCTTGCGCAACTGCACGTGCGTGATGTCGCCGAGAACGCGGAGCACACGCTGGAATCCGGCGAGGTCGCGCGGATCGATCTCGGCCATCAGCTCGGCCTCGAATTGCTCCACGAGTTTGCGCGCCTTGCGCCCTACGCTCGCGCCCTTGCGGGTCGCACGAATCAAAAAACTCCGTCGATCCGCCGGGTTGATTTCGCGTTTGAGCAAACCCGCGTGCTCCAAGCGATCGAGCATGCTCGTCAGCGTGGACGGCTGGTGCCCGAACACGCGCCTTAGCTCGGCGATGCGAACGGGCCCGTACACACTCACAAACGACAGCAGGTGCCCCTCGGTCCCTTCGATCCCGTGCGTTCGCGCCGCCGCGTTGAGGTGAATGCTCATCTGCCGCTGTGCTTTATGCAGCGGCGAGACGATCTGCAGAGGCGTCGGTTTGCGTGCCTTCATGGTTCGATATCGGATCTTACGATCTCGCAATAATCAGTCAAGAACGCCAAAGCAAAGGAGAGGTCAGGTGCGTAAAAATCCCCGCAGCCCACTCTCCTAACCATTTAACTCACAACAACTTACAGCACCCCAAGGCGGTACCCGGTTCCGCCTTGGGTTGCGCGGGGAGCGTTTTTTGTTAGGTCGGGGCGACCCTCGCGGCGGTTTGGTTGAGGAACTTTTTCCACGCCGCGCCGCGGCAGACTTCGGCGGAGGCTTTGGGTGCCGGTCGTGTGTCCAGCGGGGCCAGCGTCTTTTGCCAGATCGCGATGTCGTGCCAAGTGTCGAACTTTTGGCCCGCGCCCGCGATCACACCGACGGGTTCAAATCCAAGCGATTGATGAAGCGCGACGCTCGCGGCGTTGGGCATGGTGATCACGCCAATCGCGGAACGATACCCCTGCCATTCCAGGCCACGCAAAACCGCGGTGTAGAGTGCGCGGGCGACGCCGTGTCCGCGCGCGCCGGGATCGACGTACACCGCGACTTCGGCAATCCACTGATACGCCGGGCGCGCGCGAAACGAACTCGCGTAGGAGTAGCCCACCAACACACCGTCGCGCTCAAAGACCAGCCACGGCCGGGCGGCCGCGCGGACGGCACGCACGCGATCACGCATCTCGGACACGCTCGGCGGCTCGAACTCAAACGAGACCGCGGTGTGCTCCACAACCGGCGCGTAGATGCGCAACAACGCCGCCGCATCGGAATCTTCGACCCATCGCAACATCTCGCCCAACGATACTCGGCACGCGGGACGATCTCGGGTCACGAGATCACCCGGACTTAGCGTGTGGCGAAGGCGGCACGCGACGCCGTCGGGCACTAGGCCACCGCGTTGCCGTACACGTAAACGTCGAAGTCGCAGATTCGTTCAAACCCCAAGCGCTTGCAGATCGGCGCCGAAGTGGCCGCGACGCAGTGGTTGGTCACTTCGTCCATGCCGCGCTCACGCAAAAACGCCATCCGATACTCGATCATGCGCCGATAGGCGCCGCGGCCGCGAAACTTGGGATCCACGGACGCGCCCGAAAAGTGCGCGAATCCGTCGTGCATGGCAAGGGCGCTCGCGCCGGCGGGCTCGCCGTCGACACGTGCCACAAAGTAGTGCGTCATGCGTTGCGGACGAGCGAACTCCAGCTCACACTCCTCGCGAAATCGCGCGGTGCCCGCGGGAGGCATGTTCCAGCCCCGCTGCATCGCGCGCAGATAGTCGTCGATCCGTTCCGGGCCAACTTCGATCACGTCGTGGCGCGCCCCGTCGAATCGCGACGCGTGACCCACGAGCCCCTCCACGGTTTCAAAGTAGCGAAACCCCACGGCTTTCAGACGTTCCGCCATGTCGCGCGGACGGGTGGACGGCCCCACATCCCATCGAAAGGGTACGCCCAACGCCGTGTAGTGCGCGATCGTTGCGCACAGCCGATCGTCGACTTGGTCGTCTTCTAAGACGGCGTGGAGCACGCCGTTGCGAAAATGAGTGGGCGCCTTCGCCATCGTCATGCGCACCCAGCCCGGAGACCGTTCGACGTCGCCGAGCAAGGCGTGGCAACGTACGAACTCAAGGCGCTCAATCAGGCGGTCGTGCGACGGTGCGGGCACAGGTTCCGACATCGATCTCACTATAGAGGGCGCGGCTCGGCGCCATGGAAGCGCCCCAGATAAATTCAAAAAAGAGAGGAACGACTTCGCCGTGGACGGAGTCCTTGGTTCGATGAAAGCGGCTCCCATGCGTTCCGGCCCCCAACAACCTCCCCCCGCACCCGTGCCGATGGAGCACCTCGTCGCGTTGGCGCGATGCGCACGCGCCGGAGGTCGGCCGGAGTTAGAAGAGCTCCTGCGGGCCAGCGCCGGTGTCGCCCACGCGGCCGCGCGCGCCCGGCTCGGCGAATCGCTGGCGGCCGACGGTGCGGCCGCCGATGCGCTGGCGCGCGTCGCCGGGAGCCTCCACCAGTTGCGCGATGCGCAGGCCTATCCGCGGTGGCTCTATCGCATCGCGGTGCGGTGCGCGCTCACCCACGCATCGGCGCGCGCGCCGTTTGTCGCGCTGTCCGGCAAAGAACGCGACCCGGGCGCGGGCCCGGCCGCAGCTGCCGCGTCGGCGGAGCGTGCGCGAACCGTGCGCGCCGCGGTCGCCACGCTTCCACGGCGCTGGCGGGAACCGTTGTACCTGCACTTCGTCGAAAGCCTAGCGTACCGCGAAATCGCTGCCGTTCTCGGCGTCGGACTCAGCACCGTCAGCCGGCGAATCCAACGCGCCCTCGATCGACTCCGCACTCGTTTGGAGAAACACGATGAACGACGTTAAAAACGAACTCAAGGCAGCACTCGGCGAGCGCGCGCCGTCGCCGGAAGAAGCGAGCGCGTGGGCGCGCGCCGCCGTGAACGCACCGACGGAGTCGCGCAAGAGAGTGTTGCTGCCGGTTCTCCTGACCGCGGCGTTGTTGCTCATCGCGGCAACGGTTGCTCTTTGGGTGCGAGGCAACGCCGAGCCCGGCCGCGTCTCCACGACGGGCGAAGGCACGGACGACAAAAAACCGGGCCCCGACAGAAATCCGACGCGGGAAGAAACGATGGACGACCCCGCGCCGACGATCGAAAGCCAGCGGGCGATTCATCTGCGCTACCTGCTCAACAATCAGCGCAACGAAACCGTGCGCAACGCGAAGCCCGGGACGTTTGTCATGGTCGCGGGAATGGGCGAGGACCTAAACGTCTGGACGGGACCGAACCTAGACGAGCTGTTGAAACGGTGCGCGCGCACGTTTCACCCCCCGCAGCGGTTCGCGTTCAAAATCGGTCCGGACACGTTTCCGGTCCAGTCGATTCGCTATCCCGCGTCGGGGACCGGCGTGGGCGCGGGCGGCGCCGTCTTCGTGGCGGCGTTCGGCGCCGCGATGCACACATCCGCGACGGGCGGCCCGTTAAAAAACCGACGCGTCAAAGGAGACCTCGAGCTCTTGGTCGGAGCGCACAAGATCCCGTTCGCGATCAAGCTGAACGCGAAGCTGCCGGGTCCCGCGCTCATCCCCGACGCGCTCTGCGATCCACGGTTCGAGATTCCCGGCGAATTGATTTTGCCGAACGAAGATGGCGTCTGGCGCACCTACCGCCGGTACTTCCTGCGCATGCGCCACGCACCGATGGGGCTCGACGCGTACCTCCCGTGTGCCGGGAAACCGCAGATCACGGCGGTCGAGATCCACGACACGGTGTGGCACAAGTTGGAACGCACTGAGGTGGCGGAGGCGCAACTCGAGCCGGACGGCGAACCGCTGTTGGTCCTCGACGCGACTCCGGCGGCGGCCGGACGGGTGGCTCGGTTGTTTCGAAATCTTCCAAACGACGCCCTTCAGCGACTCGCCCGCGTTCGCTCCGCATGGCACGTGCGCACCGAACCCGGCGCGAACGACCGAACGTTCCTACGGCGTTACGCCACCACCAGCGAATTGATGGACGAGTTCGTCGTCCCGAAAGACCCGGCAAAGGCGCAAAAACTCATCACGGCGTTTTTGAGGCGTATTCCCTAAGTCGACTCCGCGCTCCCATGCACGCGCGCGCTTCGGCCTCATGGGCTGGCACGATGGAAGGCGCGAACGCGGCGGAACGAGCCCAAGCCGCCGAGTCGTGAAACACACCCGTCGTGCTTGTGATTTAGGGCCGGACTCCTACACTGGGATCGCGATGCCCCCGTTCGGACGCCGCACCTTTTCTTCATGACGGCACCGACTCCCACGAGCTTGCAAGCGTTTCTGTTTACCGACATCGTCGGGTCAACAGACCTCAAGCGCCGACTGGGAGACGTCGAGGGCGCCCGCATGATCGCGGAACACGACGTTTGTTTCCGCGACAACGTTGCGCGCTTTCAGGGCGTGGAGCAGAACAATCCGGGCGACGGATTTTTCGCAACGTTTGATGTGCCCTCCGCTGCCTTGAACTGCGCGCTTGCGTTTCAGGCCGGGCTCGTGGAGCTCGCTGTGCAAGCGCGCGTCGGGATTCACATGGGGGAATCCGTGCGCGTGCCCGGCGCGGCCGATAGCGAGAAACTCTTGGGACTCGCGGTGGACACCGCCGGACGCGTCATGAGTCTGGCGAAGTCGAACCAGATTCTGATCACACGACACGCGTTCGATTCCGCGCGCCAAAACGTGCTGCGCGGCCCCAACGATGAGATTGTCGTGTGGCGCGCCCACGGCCCGTACATATTCAAGGGTCTCGATCAACCGATCGAAATTCACGAGGCCGGCGTCAAGGGCGTGGCTCCGCTCTCCCCGCCCGACGACTCGGAAAAAGCGCGCCGCGCGATCGCCCCCGGCGACGAGGAAACGTTGGGATGGCGGCCCGCCGCCGGCTTGGGAATTCCGACGCGCAGCGGCTGGACGCTGGACCGCAAGCTGGGCGCGGGCGGGTTTGGGGAAGCGTGGCTCGCGATCTCGAAGCGAACAAGGGACCGTCGCGCGTTCAAATTTTGCTTTCGCGCGGATCGTTTGCGATCGCTCAAACGCGAGCTCACGCTCTTTCGCATACTCAAGGATTCGCTCGGCGAGCGAGACGACATCGCGCGCCTTTACGACGTCAATCTCGACACGCCGCCGTTCTTTTTGGAATTGGAGTTTACGCCGGCAGGGAGCCTCGACGCGTGGTCCGGCGAAAACGAAAATCTCGCCACTCTGTCGATCGAAGAGCGCGCGCGTTTCGTGGCGGAAGTCGCGACGGCGCTCGGCGCGGCGCACTCGGTCGGTGTGCTGCACAAGGATGTCAAGCCCGCCAACATCTTGGTGCGTGTCGATGTCGACGGCGCGCCGCACGCGCGCCTGACCGACTTCGGCATCGGACAGCTACTCCCGACCGACCGAGGGGAGGGCCTCAACGTCACATTAGACGGATTTACGGAAGGCGCGCCGCTCACCGATCTCGGGTCGCAGACAGGCACGCGCGTGTACATGGCGCCGGAGCTGTTTGCCAACAAGCCGGCCAGCATCGCAAGCGACGTCTACGCACTCGGCGTGTTGCTCTACCAGATGGTTGTTGGCGACCTTCAACGTCCGCTGGCGCACGGATGGGAGCGCGACGTCTCCGACCCGTTGCTCGTCGAAGACATCGCCGCGTGCGTCGCCGGCAACCCCGCGGAGCGCCCCGTTTCCTGCGAGCTTGTCGCCGCCCAGCTTCGTTCGCTGGCGGAGCGCCGGCACGACCGGAAAGAATCGATCCGACACGCGGAGCGGGAGGCAAGCCGCGCGGCGCGTCTCCGATTCACCTCGATCGCGTCTTTAGTCTTGCTGATCGCGACGATCACAGGCGTCATCGTGGCAGGCATCTTGGAAGCGCGCCGACGCGACGCCGAACAAGCGCGTCAAGATACGGCACGCGCACTGGATCAAGTGATGCGACTCGCGGACTCAAAGAAAGTGAGTGACCTCGAAGCGGAGCTGGACGACCTCTGGCCGGTCACGCCGGCGCGCGCACCCGCAATGGCCGCATGGATGAAGCGCGTCGACGAAATCGTCGCCCACCGCGCAGACCACGCCCAAGAGCTCGCATCCTTGCGTTTGCGTGCGGAGCCGTACGGCGACGAGCAACGCCGGATCGACCACAAAAAAAACCTCGCGGTCCTCGCCGAGGTGCGGCGCAGGCTCGCGGACGATAAGCTCGCACCGGAAAAACAGGCCGCGGCGAAAAAGCTCGTCGCCGATCTCCAAGCGAAGATCGCGGAGCGCGTCTCGTGGACGTTTGACGACCCTGGCGACGACTGGCGTTTCCATGTGCTCTCGGGCCTCGTCCCGGGCCTCGATCGACTCGCGGTCGCCAAAAAGACCATCGTTGCGCGTCACGAGTCGGCGCGCACGCTGCGCGGACGATCGATCGACAGCTATCGCGCTCTTTGGGACAAGACCGTGCAGTCCATCGCGAACTCAAAGCGATACGGCGGCATGAAACTTCAGGCCCAACAAGGTCTCGTCCCCCTTGGTCCGGATCCGGTATCGGGTTTGTTCGAGTTTGCGCAACTGGACTCGGGGAGCATTCCGAGTCGAGACGCGTCGACAAAACAACTCGTCTTGACCGACGACTTCGCGCTCGTGCTCGTACTCATCCCTGGTGGAACATTCAACATGGGCGCGCAGAACAAAGACGCAAACGCGCCCAACTACGATCCCCAAGCCGAAGGCGCGGAGACCCCGCTCCATTCGGTAACGCTGAGTCGCCCGTACTTCTTGTCGAAATACGAGTGCACGCGCTCCCAATGGGAGAGGCTCACGAACGCGCGCCCCTCTCAGTTTGTGCCGGGCGGTCGTTTCCCCGTCACGCCGCGCAACCCGGTCGATAGCGTGTCGCACGATGACTGCACGCTTTGGCTACGCCGCCACGGTCTTGTCGTTCCGACCGAAGCGATGTGGGAGTTCGCCTGCCGCGCGGGCACGCACACGCCCTGGTTTACGGGGCGCGACCGCAAGAGCCTAGCGAATGCGGCCAATGTCGCCGATGCGTTTTGCAAAGCGAACGGCGGGCTCTCGTCGTGGCGCTACAACGAAGATCTCAACGACGGGTTTGCAATTCATGCACCGGTCGGCTCGTTCGCACCGAATTTGTTCGGGCTCTACGACGTCCATGGAAACCAATGGGAATGGTGTCGCGATACACAGGGCGGCAACTACGACCCGGGTCCGGCGACGGATCCGATCCGCACCGGCGCGGGCCCCAAAGTGATCCGTGGAGGCGCGTTTACCAACGTCGCGTCGGATGCCGGCTCCGCCCGCCGCAGCGGACGCGACGCTTCGCTGCGCGATGGCAACATGGGCATCCGCCCCGCACGACTCGTTCACGACGATTTAGACTCCTAGGTTCGTCTCCACGATCGGCTGCAGCCGATCGAGTGTACCGGCCGATCGCAGATCGATTCTCCGATGATCCTAGTGGCCTTGCACTTCCGGACGTGTCTTCGGCATGCGAAACGCAACCGGTGTTCGTTTGCCGTTGCGCATCACGACCACCTTCACCGTCGATCCGAGTTTTTTCTCGCGCATGAGGTAGGCGAGGTACGTGCTGCGCGTCCAGTCGCTTTTGCCGTCCACCGCCACGATGAGGTCGCCGCGCTGCAATGCGCGGCGCGCGCTTCGATTCGGTCGCTTGAACCAGTGCGGCGAACGACCCGCGACGCGCACACCGCCCGGCGCATCGACCAACGTCACACCGCCCCACAACCACGCCGCGTATCCGGCTACCCGATAGCGCCACCCGAAATCGCCCGCGCGGCGCCACAGCGGAGCGAGTTTGAGGGTCAACGAGACCATCTCTTCGCCACGCTTGACTTGGAGCGGGATCGTCCCGCCGTCATCGGGCGCATTGTGCAACACCCATTGAAAATCGGCGACCGACAACAGGGGCTGGCCGCGAAACGAAACGATGTCGTCATCGACTCGTAAGCCTGCGACGGACGCGGCGGAATCTGGCGCCACCCTCGTCACACGACTGGAGTGCAACTTGCTCAACGTGACTCCCACCACAGCCGGATGCGGATACATCCAGAGCATCCGATCCGGAAGCGGCTTGTTCGTCATGAAGTACGAGTCGATCGCTGTGCGCTGCACTTCATGGCAATGGAGGCAGCTCTCGACGTGTTGCCCCTTCACGCGCTTGAGCCGACCGTACTTGCGCGCGGCCGGCGTCTTCTCAGCGAATCGCCACAGCGGCTTCGCGCCGGTCTTGCCGGCGAGTCGCGGCCGCCACGTGGCGGGGTCATCGGCGTAGCTCTTGTGCACGGCCAGTGCTTGTCGCATCGCCGCCTTCAGCCCCGCGACCGTATGGTTACGGTTGGAGTCGAGGCGGTCGCGCTTGGCTTGCGGCGACGAAGTTCCGAAGCGGCCGTAAATCGTCTTGTCGCCGTTCATGAAAAACACCGACCACGCCAGGAGCGGGTCAAACTGAAACGTTGCCAGGTCGACACCCGCCATCTGAACGAGGCGGACGCACACGAATTGGTCTGTTAGTTGTTTGAGTTCTGCGTCGTTTTGAGCGGCCAACTGGCCGTCGATGCCCGCACAACTCAGTCATGGCACGCACCGAAACGAAACGAGCAGCGGCTTCCCGCTCTTTTGGGCGGCCGCGTAGCCGGCGTCGATGTCCTCGTAGATCCAGCCTTCCGGAACCTTATCGTCGTTGAGGAACGCGCGCAGTTTCGTGTTTCCGTCGGCCCCCGAGAGACCAACCAGCACCAACGTCAAGGCGAGCGCAATCGAAATTCGCATGGCAACCTCCGTGTCGAAGACAGTGTAGCGCAGACGAACCCGAGCCCGCCGCGGCCTTCGAGTCGCGCTTGGATGGCGAACCGGCTAGACTACCGAGAGGGAGGCGGACGGTTGAGTGAACCGATTGCAATTGTCGGTGTGGGGTGCAGGTTTCCGGGATCCGACACGTTGGCGGAGTACTTCCGCAACATCCTGCGCAAACGGTGTTTTATCACCGACATCCCGAATTGGGCGGTCGAGCGCGACATCTATCTGTCGAGTGATCCCGACGAGCCGCTCACGAGCGACTCCGGCATCGGCGCGTTCCTCGACAAGCGTCCGCCAAACGTAACCGAGTTCAAAATCCCGCCGGTCGCTGCTGCGCAGATGGACCGCACACAAAAACTGGCTCTGGTGTGTGCGCGGGACGCGCTGGCGGATGCCGGCTACTTGGAACGCTCGTTCGACCGGAGCCGCGCGAGCGTGATGATCGCCAACTCCGTCGGCGGCCGAAAGGTTTTCCGGACGTCGGGAACGCTCGAACTGCTCCGAGATCGCGCGCGGCTTCGTGCCTTCGCCGATGAGCACGGCACGCGGGACGCTCTCGATGCGCTGCTCGCTCGCTATGCCGAGGCGTACCCACGCGAAGAGATCAACGCGGACACGTTGCCGGGCGAGTCGGCAAGCCTCATCGCTGGGCGCATCGCCGCACAGTTCGACCTACACGGTCCGCACTTCACGATCGACTCAGCATGCGCATCCAGCATGGCAGCCATTTGGAGCGGCATGCTTGCACTCCGAAGCGGCGCGAGCGACATGGTGATTTCGGGCGGAGTCGATACCAAAGTCGGGCCCGGAAACTTCGTCGCGTTCTCAAAAATGACAGCGCTGTCTGCCACGGGGTGTTTTCCTTTCGATGCCCGCGCCGACGGCACGGTCTTGGGCGAGGGATGCGCCGTGATGGTCCTCAAGCGGTACGCGGATGCCGTCCGCGATGGCGACTCGATCCACGCGCTCGTTTTGGGCTGCGGCGGTTCCTCCGACGGGGCGGGCAAAGGAATCACGGCGCCGAATCCGGACGGGCAGCGCATCGCGTTGCGCCACGCGTACGAGGACGCCGGCGTGGACCCGACGCGACTGCACTACGTCGAATGCCACGGAACCGGTACGACCGTCGGCGACCTTGCAGAAATCGAAAGCGTGAGCTCGCTCACGGACGCTCGCCAACAATCGCTTCCGATCGGTTCGGCGAAAGCGATGATCGGCCATGCCAAAGCAGCCGCCGGTGCCGCGGGCATCCTCCGCGGATTGCTCGCCGTCAACGGGCGCGTTGTTCCTCCTCAGGTGAACTTCGAACGCGCCACGCCCGAACTCGGCGACGGCCTGCGCGTACCGACGCGCGCGGAGCCGATCGATGACGAGATCGTGCGCGTGGGCGTCTCGGCATACGGCGTCGGGGGCACGAACTTCCACGTCGTTTTGGGGACGCCATCGCAAAACGCGCGCGCCCCACTCGTGCGCGTCGACGACTATCAACTCCCCACCATTCCGCCGCTCGACAACGACACGGCGTTCTTGTTTCCGGGACAGGGATCGCAGTACGTCGGCATGTTTGACGGGTGCAACGACGACCCGGGTGCTCGGGAGCTCATCGCGCGGGCCGCGACGATTTTCGGTGACCTCACCGGTACGTCATTGTTGGATCGTATCGATCCCGCCACCTCCTCGGAGGCGGCGATGCGTGAAACCGTCGTGTCGCAAGCGACGATCTTTCTTCACGCGGCGCTGCGACTGCGCCAATTACGGCGCCTCGATGTCGAACCAGGGTTGGTCATGGGTCACTCACTCGGAGAGTACGCGGCGCTGCACGCCGCGGGAGCTCTCACGTTCGAAGACGGGCTGCAAGCCGTGACGCAACGCGGCCTCGAAATGGCAAAGTTGGACACCGACGGCGCGATGGCTTTCGTCGCATCGGATGCCGAACGCGTCGCGGCTCTATGCGCCGAGGTCAACGGCTACGTCGTCGTGGCGAACCTAAACTCGTTTGAACAATTCGTCGTCTCGGGCGAGACCGATGCGGTTGCCGACGTCGTCGCGCGAGCGCGCGCCCAAAAGATTGCGGCGCGTCGGCTGAACGTCAGCGCCGCATTCCACACACGCTTGGTGGCAGGCTGCATCCCCGGCATGGACCGCAAACTCCACGAGCTGACGTGGTCACCGACACGAGTTCCCGTTCCGTCGAACGTAAGCCGCAAAGTCCATCCGCATGCGTCGATGACCAACGATGACCGCGAGCGCACGATCGGGTTGCTGTTGCAGCAGATCAGCGAACCCGTCGACTTCATCGCGCAGATTGAGCTTGCGTACGAGTCCGGTATCCGGCGGTTCGTCGAAGTCGGTCCCAAGCAGATCCTGACCGGATTGGTACGTGACATCTTGCGCGGCAAACCGTTCTGCGCGCTCGCCGTCGATGGCCGCGATCCGCGCGACGTGCCGGCGGCCCTCGCGAAACCGGTCGGCATGCAGCACACGCCTCTCCGGACGTCGGAAGTGCGCTACAAAAAAACCGGCTCCGCTATCGACCTCTCTCGCCCAGTCCATCAACAGGTGCGCCAAGTAGTCGCCGACGTGAGTGGATACGAACTCACAGAAATCGGCGATGACGACGAGTTCGAGAGCGACCTCGGCATCGACACGCTCAAGATTTTCGAGATCTTCTTTCGTTTGCAAGGAAGTGTTTTCACAACCGAATCCGGAAGCTTTCGCAACCTTACGAGCGTAGCCAAACTCGTCGCCGCCACAAAACGTGCGACGCCGCAACGAGAAACCGACGAAGAGGTGATCCAGTGCTTTCGCTATCGAACCGAGACCACCGGGTCGCTCACGCACTTGCTCCCGATCTCGCCGAAGCGCCGCTACCGGGTCATCACGCCCGATGGATCCGCATACGAGAAGCTGCACGATCCGGCGAGCGACGACACGCTCATCCTAGAGCCGCTGCCGCAGTCCGGCGCGGCATTGGCAAAGGACACCATCCCGGCACTCACGCAACGTCTTGTCGCTTGCGCGATCGCGGCCGCGGATAAGCAGCGACGACCGAACGTACACATCGTCACGGTCTCCGACCCGAGCGCGTTCAACGCGAGCGCCCACCGCGCCATTGGCGGACTGACCAAGTCGGCACAGTGCGACATCCCGGAATTGGCGATCACCTACGATCACATCGATGCCGCACAACCCGATGAGGATTCGCTGCGGCGCCTGCTCGCCGCGGATCCGTGCGTGGGCCGGCGCATCACGGCGGACGGCGCGATTCAACAGGGCTACCTCGAACTCCACGAACCGAGTTCCGATCGGGTTGATTGGGCCGAGCTCCTCGGACCGGACGACACCGTTCTCGTAACCGGCGGCCTCGGCGGGATCGCCTCGCGCATCATCCGCGGTTTGCTGCCGCGCGTGCTGGCTCGCTTCAAGATCGCGGGCCGCCGACCGCACGCCGACGCGTGGGTTGCGGACGAAGGCCGTGGTCGCGTGGACTACGTCTCCGTGGACCTCGCAGACGAAGCAGCGGTGCGCGCCGTCAAGTGGGGACCGATCACGTTGGTCGTGCACGCGGCCGGCGCCGTCGAACAAAGCAATTTAAAGGTGACGTCGCGCGATCAGATGGATCGCGTCTTCGGGCCCAAGGTGTTGGGGCTCGAACACTTGCTGGCGTGCCTCGATGAATCGTCCCTGCGCGGCGTCGTTTGTTTTTCATCCATCTCGGGGTTCGTTGGCGCGCACGGCATCGGCGACTACGCGGCCGCCAACGGCTTCCTCGATGGGTTTAAGCGGGACGACCTGCCCGTCCTATCGATTGGCTGGGGCCCGTGGGCCACCGCCGGCATGGCGGCGACGGATCGGCTCGAAACGCTGCTTCGTTCCGAAGGATGGAACTACGTCCCCATGAAACTCGGGATCACGCGGTTCGAGCAGCTCTTGGCTCAGTTCCTGCGAGCGCCCGGGCCCGTTTCGCATCACAACTACGTCGTGTTCGCGCGCACCGGAGCACTGCGCGACCGCGTGGATCCTCTTTTCCGCAAGCTTGATGGTTGATTCCGCCGTACGCGTTCATTTCGCGGTCGCGTTCGACCTGCAAAAGAGCCCGATTCATCTCAACGACGCCGACGTTGTGCTGTTTGAAATCGACGAGGCGGCGCGCTATGGCGAAGCGCATTTGGGTCTCTACACGAACGCCGAGCGCAACGAGATCGCCGGCGTAAAGACGCCCAAACGAAGGTGCGAGAAGTTGGCGGGAAAGCTCGCCGCGAAGGTCTTGGCCCGCGAACTGCTCCGTCAAAACGGCCGTCAAGATTGCCGCCTCGAAGAGATCGAGGTGATCGCGGACCAACATCCCGTTCGCGTTCGTCACGTGGCGAGGACCGATCTTGATCCGTACTTTTTTTCGATCAGCCATACCGACGGACTCGCTTGCGCGGCGGCGTCTGCGTGCAACATCGGACTCGATGTCGAGCGAGTGCGTGAGATCACACCGGAGCTGCACGCTACGCTGGTGGCCGAGGTCGGGTCGGACTACGCTTCCGACGACGCCGCGCCGCTCTTCGTGTTCACCCAGAAAGAGGCTGTCCTGAAAGCGGCCGGCATCGGGCTCGAGCGCGGACTCGACGGCGTCCAGCTCCAACCACTTGGCTCCGAAGCGATCCACGAGGGAAGTCGGTATCAACTGGCGACGGCTTACGACGATCAGTTCGTGCTGTCCATCGCACGCCTCATCGGCAACCGTCAAGTTCGTCCGTCGCGCGGCCAGGAGGGGATCTGGTTTCTCCATCAGCTGGCCGACCAAGGAGCTACCTACAACCTCGCGTACGCGCTCGAAATGCGCGGCGCTCTAAAGGAAGGTGACCTGCGGCGAGCGCTCGAGCGCGTCGTACTTCGCCACGAGCCGTTGCGCACAACCTTTTCCAAGGACCGCTGTCGCGCCTACGTGAGCCCGCCGGCTTCGCTCGTCATGCCGATGGTCGAGGTGACCGCCGAAGAGCTTCCCGTCAAGGCGCGCCAGTTCGCGCAAACCGCGATCCCGTTGGACGACGCGCCGCTACTCAAGACCACGTTGTTTCGAGTCGATCCACGCCATCATGTTTTGGCGATCGTCGTCCACCACATCGCGTTCGATGCGGCCTCGCAACATGTGCTCTTGCACGAGATCGCAAGCCACTACGCCGACGACGCGCCGGCCCTCCCCCCACTGGAAAAAACGTTCGCGACGATCGCCGCCAGCCAACCGGCTCCCTCCCCCGCATCGCTCGCCTTCTGGAAAAAGCAGCTCGCGCATGTCCCACGCGTCGCGACAAGCGCCTCGCCGCGCGGCGGCGTCAAAAGATTCCCGCTCCCCCCGGCGCTGGCGCAACTCAGTCAGGAGGAGGGCGTGACCTTGTTTGCCACGCTCCTTGCCGCGTTCCAAACTCTCCTCGCGCGCTGGACGGGCGAAACCGACCTCGTGATCGGCGTCCCCTTCCAGGGCCGAGCGGCGGCGGGCGCGAAGGACCTGATCGGGTACTTCGTCAACACGTTGCCGGTTCGCGTTGACCTCACCGACGACCCGACCTTCGCGGAGCTCCTGCAAACCGTACGCAACGCCGTCTTTGATGCCTTCGAGCACCAGCACGTTCCCATCCCGACACTCGTCGAGACGGTGCATACCGCGCGCGGCACCGGCGCCATGCCCTTGTTTCGATTCGTCGCACAAGCACTGCACACGGGCGTAGGCCGTCGCGGGCCGACCGCGATCGAACTCCCCGGGCTCACGTGTAGGTGTTGGCAAATCGACACGCATTGCGTGCCGTTTGATCTTGTCTTAACGCTCGAGAACGATGGCGACGAGTTCATCGGCAAGTTCGAGTATCGACTCGACGCGTTCCCCGGCGAATCCGTCGATCGGATGATCGGGCACCTCCAACGGTTGTTGGACGGAGCGATCCATGATCGCCATCGGCCGATCTCGATGCTGCCCATCTTGTCCGAGGACGAGCGGCGGTTCCTGGCGGAGATCAACTCTACGGAAACAACGTACCCCCGCAACGAGACGGTCGCCGATCGATTCGAACGGTATGCGGCGCAAACCCCGCACGCGATCGCTGTCATCGGTGGCGAAAAACCACTGACCTATCGCGAGCTAAACGAACGCGCGAATCAGCTCGCGCACGAGCTCCAAGCGCGCGGCGTGCAGACGTCCACGACGGTTGCCTGCCTCCTGGAGCGCCCGCTCGACATCGTCGTAAGCCTGCTCGGCATCCTCAAAGCGGGTGGCGCGTATCTAGCACTGTCCCCCGGCGATCCTGCGGACCGCGTACGTCGCATCGCGGAGGACGCAAACGCGCATGTTGTCATCACGTGCGGGTCGGACACCCGTCGCCTGAGCCTCGCCAACGCGGTTTGCCTTGAGGACCTCGACGTTGCGGCGCGCCCGACGACGAACCCGCGTCGCACGAACGCCGCGACCGATGTCGCGTATGTGACGTACACGTCTGGTTCCACCGGACAGCCCAAAGGCGTGGCGATTCCCCACCGCGCCATCATGCGCCTCCTCTTCGGCGTGGATTACGCGCCCTTCGGCGCCGGCGAGGTCTTTCTGCAACTCGCCCCGGTTTCGTTTGACGCAAGTACGTTCGAACTCTGGGGCGCGCTGCTGCATGGGGCCGCTGTGGTCCTCTACGAATCACCGACGATCGACCCGCGGACGCTTGAACACGTCGTCACAACGCACGGGGTAACCTGCATGTTTTTGACGACGGCGCTGTTCAACACGATCATGGATGACGCGCCGCAGGCGCTGACCGGTCTACGCTGCCTGATCTTTGGCGGAGAGCTTGTTTCGGTCCCCCACGTACGCCGCGCCTTGGAGCACCTTCCCAACACGAAACTTGTACACGCCTATGGTCCGACCGAAGCGACGACCTTTACGTGCTGCTATGCGGTCCCGCGCGAAATCGCGGCCGAGACGACGACGATTCCGATCGGTCGGCCGATCGCCAACACGAGTGTGTACATCCTCGATCGGCATCGATCCATGACCGGAATCGGATGCGTCGGAGAGTTGTACGTCGGTGGCGACGCGTTGGCCTTGGGCTACGTCGGTGCACCCACGCTCACGGCCGATCGATTCATCGACAACCCGTTTCGAGACGGGCGGCTGTACCGGACCGGCGATCGCGCTCGCGTTCTGCCCAGCGGCGACATCGAGTTCGTGGGAAGAGTCGACCAACAGATCAAACTCCGTGGCTTCCGCGTCGAGCCAGGCGAGATCGAAGCCGCGCTCGCCGCACACGGAGGCGTTGGCTCCTGCGCCGTGCTCGTCTGCGGTTCCGGCGCGCGAAAAACGCTGGTCGCCCATGTTCAGACCCGTGCGACGGAAGACGTGTTGCGACGACATTTGGCGCAGCGGCTTCCGGCGTACATGATCCCGAAGCGGTTCGTGCGGCACGAAACACTTCCGCTGACAGCGAACGGCAAGATCGATCGGCGCGCCCTCGCAAAAACGAAAACGACGGAGGATCCGACGCGAACCGACGGCCGCCCGTTGACTCTGCTCGAACGTGTCTTGATCGAAATCTGGGAAGGCGTGCTCGGTGTGGATGATGTCGATCGCCATGACGACTTCTTCGAACGCGGCGGACATTCGTTGCTCGCCGTCACTCTCGCCGCTCGGATCGAGCAGCGATTCGGAATTGTCATGCCGCTCGCGAAACTCTTCGCGGCGCCCACCGTCGCCGCACTCGCGACGGTCATTCACGAACACATCGACGTCAGTCCGGTGACGCAGTTTCGCGCTGGGGACGCCCACCCGCCGCTCTTCTTGGTGCCCGGGGCCGGCGGCCACTCGTTCAGCCTGCGCGTGCTCGCACGACTGCTCGGCGAAGATCAACCCAGCTATGGCCTTCAGTATCCCGGCGTCGACGGCAAGCGGGCGCCGTGCGCGCGCGTCGAGACACTGGCCGCAGCCATGGTCGACCAAATCAAGAGCGTGCAGAGCAACGGTCCGTACTTTTTGGGCGGCTTCTCGTTGGGTGGCATGGTCGCGCAGGAGGCCGCGCGACAACTTGCCGCGGGCGGCGATACCGTGGCCCACGTCGCGCTGCTGGATCCAACAAACCTGCACCGCCATCATGGAAGGCCGATGAAACGAAACGTACGCGCGTTTCGACGTCGCTGGTATGCCATGCAGGAACGTCTAAGACGCCGTTTTGCGGGCGAGAAGGAACCGAGTGTCGCGCGCTTCATCGAACGGGTCGAACTGGCCGCCGGCCGCGCGGAGATGCGGTTTGCGCCGGGACACTATCGCGGGAAGGTCACGCTGTTTCGCAGCGGCGCCGAGTCCCCACGTGACTTCTGGGTCAAACAAGCGTGCGACGACGTCGAGGAGATCTTGGTGCCGGGAGCGCACCTGGACATCATCCGTGAGCCGCATGTAAACGTGCTGGCGCAACGCCTCCGTGAGTCGTTGCAAGCCGCGCGCGCGAATCTGAATTCGTAACGACTCCGCTGACGAACTCTACTCGGGCACGGAAAAGAGCGTGGGATGCCGCTCGCGAAACTCGGTGGCCAGCATGCCGTAGACGCACATGTCGCGCAGCGTTCCGTTATGCATTTCGTGGCTGCGTAAAACGCCCTCCTCGACGAAGCCGACCGACTTCATGAGGCGCCGGGCGCGATCATTGAAGGCGTACGTCCGCGCGAAGATGCGCGAGAGATTGAGCACGCTAAACGCATAGTCGAGCATGATCACGACGGCCGCCGAGCCAACGCCTGCACCCCACCGGCGCTTGTCTCCCAAAAACAAACCCATGCATGCGCGGCGATTTTCGTAATCAATTTCTGAGAGTTCGATGCGCCCGGTCAGCTCCCCGGCACGCTCGACGGCGAACACGGCCAGATCCGCCGGCGGATTCTCCAAGAACTCCTTGAACTTCGCTTCGTACGTCGTCTTGCTGCGCCTCGGCCCCCACCCCGAAAAGATCTCGAGCTCGGTGTCGCAATGCCAGGCATACATCTGGTCTTTGTCCGACCAGTCAACCGGTCGAAGCGAAACTTGATCGCGTGAAAACATGGCCCTAAGAGTACCCGAGCTCGGCACGACGGTGTGAGTCGCTTTCGACTCCTCTGCGGACCGCAACGGGCGCCGCATTTCGTGGAGCGCGCCAACTTCCGCTCCGACCTGCCGTATGATCCGACGGCATGAGTCGGAGCAGCCGTGCGGAACTCGCGCGCGAGACCATCGCGATCATGCGCGCCGGTCGCTACAAGACGCGCGACGGCGCGACCGTGTCTGTGCGCGATGAGATGCGCAACGCCGTCGCGGGGTCGCGCGTATTCACGCCGGACCAACTCCCCGCTGACACGACACCGCGCACCCCAATCGGCACGCGCACGCCCGTCACCGTAACGCGAGAAACAACGCTCGATGCGGCACGCCGCATCGGTGGCGATGTGGCGGTCTTAAACTTCGCGTCGGCGAAGAATCCGGGAGGCGGATTTCAGAACGGGAGTCAAGCGCAAGAGGAGTCGCTCGCGCGATCGTCGGGACTCTACGAGTGTCTGCTCGCGGGCTCCGCGTATTACGACGCGAATCGCCACGGCCCGCGTGGTTACTACACCGACCATGTGATTTATGCGCCGTCCGTGCCCGTGTTTCGCGACGACGAAGGAATGCTGTTGGCAGAGCCATACTTCGTCTCGATGGTGACCGCGCCCGCGGTGAACGCCGGCGCGCTCGCGACGCCGGATCGGACGCGCATCCGTCAAACGATGGCAACGCGCATCGAGCACGCGCTGTCGGTTTTTCGGCACTACAAGCACGACCACATCGTGCTCGGCGCATGGGGATGCGGTGTGTTTCGCAACGACCCCGAAATGATCGCCGAGTTATTCGAGCAAGCGTTGCACACGTGGCGCGCTGAGTTCGCGACGGTTACGTTCGCGATCCCGGGGAAGACCGACGACAGAAACCGGCGCGCGTTTCTTGGGCGCTTCGCGGAGGCGCGGTGACCGTTCGCCGGATGCACGAGGGCCAACTTGACTCGAGCGCCGAGCTCGTGCGCCGGCTCCTGCGTGAACAGTTTCCCCAATGGGCGCATCTGCCCTTGACGGCGGTCGCGTCCGACGGGACGGACAACGCGATTTACCGCCTCGGCGACGACATGGCCGTGCGGATGCCGCTCCTGTGCGGGCCGGCCAAGCTCGCCCAAATCGAAAAAGAACATCGCTGGCTGCCAGCGTTCGCTTCGGTCCTCCCGCTGGCCATTCCGATTCCGCATGCGAAGGGCGAAGCCACGGATGAGTTTCCGTGCGCGTGGACCGTTTGCGCGTGGCTCGCCGGCGACAACGCCGACTTCGATCGCCTCGCGAATCCCGTCCAAGCGGCTCGGCAACTCGCCGCCTGTATCCACGCGTTGCAAAAGATCGATCCGACCGACGGACCGGCACCCGGTGAGCACAACTTCATGCGCGGTGTACCGCTCGCGAAGCGGGAGGCATTCACGCAGGCCTCCATCGCGAAGTCGGAAGGTCTGGTGGACAAGCACGCGGTCGCGACGGCATGGGCCGTGGATCGCGACGCGCCCGTCTGGCGTAAGCCGGGCGTGTGGATTCACGGCGACCTGGCGCCCGGCAATCTATTGGCGCGCGACGGCCGGCTGTCGGCGATGATCGATTGGGGCGGCCTCGGCGTCGGCGATCCTGCGACCGATCTCCTCCCCGCGTGGAACCTGTTTACCGGCGAGAGCCGTGCGGCGTTTCGCGAGGCCCTGGCGGTCGACGACGCGACGTGGGCACGCGGACGGGGCCTCGCGCTCTCGCAAGCGGTGGGCGCCATCTCGTATTACCGCGACACAAACCCCGCGGTCTTGCGATGGGGACTGCGAATGACGCAGGAAATTCTCACTGACTTCTAGACGCGCCGCGATGCGATAGGATCACCCTATGGACGTTCAAAAAACGGCGCTGATTGTTGCGGGCGGCTCGGGAATCGGTGCCGCGTGTGCGCGCGAACTCGCCGCGCGGGGCTACCGCGTCGGGATCTTGTCGTCGTCGGGTAAGGGCGAAGTTCTCGCCAAAGAACTCGGCGGTCTTGGTTTCACCGGGTCCAATCTCGATCCCGACGCGCTGGCGACATTCGTAACGCGGGCCGCGAGCGAGTGGGGTCGGATCGACGCGGTCGTGAACGGCGCGGGGCACGGGCCGAAGGGCGATGTGCTTGCTCTCTCCGATGACGACTGGTATCGCGGGATGGACGTCTATCTTCTCAACGTCGTGCGCATGTGTCGGCTGGTCACGCCGCACATGCAAGACGCAGGGCGCGGAGCGATCGTCAACATCTCGACGTTCGCCGCGTTCGAACCCGATCCGCTGTTTCCGACGTCCGCAACATTTCGCGCGGCACTCGCTTCGTTCACCAAGCTTTTTGCAAACCGCTACGCCGCGGACAACATCCGGATGAACAACGTCTTGCCCGGTTTCATCGACAGCTTGCCGGAAAAGAAAGAGCGCCGCGCACGCATTCCGATGAACCGCTACGGGACCGACACCGAGGTCGCTAAAACCGTGGCCTTCTTACTCGGCGACGACGCCGGATACATCACCGGGCAAAACATTCGGGTGGACGGAGGCCTCACGCACTCCGTCTAGCAACCTAGGGCGAGGATGCGCGACGAAGATATTCGGATTTGCAGAAACAACGACCCGGCTGTCGTAGCCCCCCGAGGACTTTTTCAACGGGCTGCTAGGGAGAACTGGCGCGCGCGTGCGCGAGATCACGACAACCGCCCGGACGTCACGCGCTTGCTTCTCAACCGCGCGAGCTACGGTAGCTCCAACCAACTCCAGCCCGTTGTCGTCGTGGCGCCGCCGGTCTGATACGCGTACTCCCACACGGCTCCGTCGTGCGCGCGACACATGACGCTCACACGGCGGTACGCGCCAAACGACAAGACGGCCATGCTGCTCGTACTGACGCTGACTCCCTCTCCGGGCTGGTCGTGACGGGGCCCCCAACCCCATGTCGTGCCCGTCCTCCCGTACTCGATCAGGCGCGGTCCGTTGTCCGCGATCCCAAAAATCGTGATCTTTTGCGGGCCACCCTGTTCGCGCCACGTCGCGTGCGCCCGGAGCACGAAAGGAACGCTGCCCGGCACACCCGTCGGACTCCCGACCGCGACCCACTGCGACCAACCGGCATCAACATCGCCGCCGACGTCATCCCACTGCTTTTCGTAGAGCAGGAAGCGACCCTCGCGCTGACCGTACGCCGTGATGAATACGTGGATGCGCGCGCGCCCGGTCACCGACCTCGTGCTCGTCACCGCGAGCGGCGTTCCGTAGAGTTGGCCGCGCGTCCGCGCCGGCAATCCCAGATCCGTCCAACGGGCCGGCCCACGCCCTCCGTCCGTCCAAACCGCGACACGCTCCTCGGGCGCCGGCGGAACGGCCTTCACGACCACAAACGTGAAGGGCGTGGAAGCGCTTCCTTCGCGGACGGGCACGACCACGGCCGCCGACGGGCCAACGGCGACGCTGGCCTCGTGCGACTCTCCCTCGACCGTAACGTTGGGTTGGCCAAGATCGGTAAACGCCGTCGCGACGTCGCCGGTAGCGGCATTCGTGTTGACCGCCATGCGAACGAGCGGGTTCGCAATACTGGCGCTCGGGTTGATCGAATCGCGTGCCGTTCCAAAACCTACGTAGCCCCGCGCGTTCGCGACAACCGCGACCGGATGAAAGCGCGGTTCGGCGCCAAGTTCCGCGGGCGGCGGCGATGCGTAGCTGTGCCACGCAAACGACATGGGCTGAGAAGGACGCCGCACGAACGGTGCCGCCACGCGCACGGTGCGACCTTCCGCGCCATAGGCGAACATGCCGCCGAACGCGGCCGAGCCGCGCACCGTGAGGGCCGTGATCGGAATGTGTCGGCCGAAGGTTCCGGGATCCGGCGGCGTCACCGCACGACCGGCATGGCCCCAAACACTCCAAGCGGTCCACGTCCGCGAGCTCGCGTTGAACGTGCGTGTCAACATGCCGGCTGGCGCGAGCACCACCGTCGTCATTTCACGCCACGCGTCGTGCGAAACGATGCGCGGATGATGATGACGGTAGGCCGGCGCGTCGGTTTGCCCACGCGACGGGATCGTCGGATCGGGATCGTCGCCGCCGCCCCCCATCCCCCCGCAAGACACCGCCCCAAACAACAGACCTGACAAGATGATGCGATTCATCCGTATCCCCTTCCACGACGTCGAATGGCCGGCCCGCAATACCGCGAACCGACTCGCTGCCCATCTAAGCGTATTTGGCGCGGTTCGTCTGCCGGAATAATTCTGACGCAACCGGACCGCTGTTTCTCAAGGTCTGCGGAGGCGCGCGTGAACTCCCTCCGCGCGTTCGCACGGCAGCAGGCCGGCGATGCATTCGCGCCGGGCGCGCCGTGTTCCCTGCGCAACGTCTCTCCCGGGGAAAGACCGTTGCTAGCCTCCGATCATGCGTCGCAGGAACTTTCTTTGGGCCGCGCTGGGCACGGTTACTGCGGCTTGGCCGGTTCGGGTCGTTTTTCGCGGCTCCCCTGCCGCTCAAACGGAATTCTTAGGCGCACTGATCCGACAAAGAGGATCCCAAGGTCGCGCCGTACTTGGCGGTCAGCTTCATCATCACGCTCGTCGGCTCGTTTCCTTCGCGCAGCTGACGCGAATCAAAACACCGCGCCCCGAAACCTAACTCAATCCGACGAGTGCAAACTGCACTCGTGAATCAATCGGGTCAGTGGGGTTTCTTGTGCTTTGGCGCCGCGACCGCAAGCTGACGGCGAAACGCACGCTGGTAGATGGGGCGACGCTCCCGGGGTAGCTCATCGACGTAGCCCAGCGAAGCCTGCGCCGTGTCGCGCGTGCCGACCCGACGAAGCGCGTCGAGCAACGCCCGGCGCACGCGCCGATCCGTCTCCAAGGGCATCCGCGCAAGCAGCTGCGGCGCGGCGGAACGCGATTGCACGGCACGCGCGGCGGCCACACGAACCGCGGAACCGGGGTCGGCGAGTGCCCGCACCGCGAGCGGCTGCAGCGACGCGCTGGGTGCGCGCAAAAGCGCTTCGCGGCCGCGCGGCCCGATCGAGTCCCAGTCGTCTTGCGCCTCCTTCAAAACGGTCGGGCTAACCTGATTTAACGCGCGCGCCAGGACGGACGCCGATTGGGGGTCGGAGTCGAATCCGCGGAGCAACTCTTTGGCGCCGGTGGGCGTTTGCAGTTTGCCGAGCGCTAGATAACAAGCGCGGCGCAGGTCGGATCGCGGAGACGACGTCTTCAGCGACGCGACCATCGTGCCCTCGTGTTCGGCGACGCCGCACCGTCCCAATCCCGCGATGAGTGCGGCGTGCGTGTGCGGCGGTGCATCCTTTAGAAGTGCGGCCAGCCGTTGGGCGATCGCCGGGTTCATCCCGCGCTTGCAGACAAGCGCGATGGCGCCGTAACCCTTCGGGGGTAGCGACACAGCGAGCAAGTCGAGCAACGGCGCCTCGGAATCTTTGCGATGCAACGAGAGGATCGTGTCGACCACCCGGGCGCGCCGCAGAAACGGAGTCCGCCGAAGAATCGCAAGCAGGGCGCCTGTGTCCGCCACGGAGCCGGCGCGCGCCACCACCCGGAGCAGGTCCGCGGCCGCTGCGTCACTCGGGTTGGCTTGCAGGGTTGGGAGGGCGCGATCAGCCGCCGCCCGATCGTAGACCGGCTCGCTCTTGACCACGGCCTTGCAAGCCGTGGGGAGTTCGCCCGCATCCGACGGCGCGCGCACGGCGTGGCGCGGCGGACTCGGATCCGGCATCGAGAACACGACCGCCAAGGCGCCAACCGCGAGTGCAGCAAAGAGAACAATCCAACGCATTAGGACCCCTTCTTTTTCTTCGCGGCTTTTTGTGGAACATTCTTGGAGGTGGAACGCAGACGGAGATACGCGTCTTTGTCCACGCGAAACTCATGAGGCGGGAACCCGGTGAACTGCGTGACGATCTTTTTCGGCGTGCGTCCGACGGGCCACATCGCGTAGCACGTCGTCGGCAGCCGGCCGGCGGGGATCCAACTGGCGGCGGGCCAGGCCCCCTTCATCCCCTGGACGGAAACCGTCGCGCCGCGAAACGGCGGGATCAAGTAGATGGGTTTGTATTTCCACGTGCCGCCGAGATCGACAGCGATTTCCACCTGCTGGGCCGAACCGACTCTCCACGTTTCCTGAACTTTCTTGCGCGATGGCCCCACTCCCATCGGAAGCGAAAACGTCCAGTTGCGCGCGCCATCCAAACCACGACAGGTGACGCGCCCATCCGCGCCCGTCGACGCGTACTGCAAACTGAAACCCGGTTGCTGATACGCCGGGTCAACCGCGATCGAGGCGCCCGGAATCGGCTGCCCTGTTCGCGTGCGAACCAACACGTCGATTGAATGGCCGGACGCAGGAACGATTGCAAGGCCTCCCACCGAAAGTTCGGAGAGCGACACCTCCGCCCAACCCGTCCACCAGATCGGATTCGGCTGATCCGGCACGGTGCACCAGAGGGCGAAATGAAGAAGCCAGCGATCACCGTGTTGCTCAGGCGTGCGCTTCCGGAGCCACGCGCGCAACGTCAACGCGGCGTTCTTTTGGATCGCGACGACGTTCTGGCCGCGCAGGTAATCCGGACGGTCGTCTTCCACCGGATAAAACGCAGCGGCAGCAACGCCGTGCACGGTGACGCCGTCCGGCGCAAACCGAATCGTCGCCGCGTCTTCGATGCGGCGCGTCGGCGACAGAACGGGGCCTGGAATGCGAGAGATTTCGAGCTGGCCCGCGGCCGGCGACGTCGCGTTCGGGACGCGGAAGCGGTAAACCGCCGCGGCCGTAAGCAGGCACAGGGCGGTGAAAAGAAGGATTCGATCGCGTGTGAACATAAGGGATTGGGAAGGGAGAGGGTGTTGGCCCTCTCCCTAAAAGCAAGGTTGCTACTGAACTGTGATGTTGGTGGTAACCGCCGGCGCCTGAGTCGAGGTCACAACTCGGCCGCGCACGATGGCCGTTCGGTTGCCGATCGCACCACTGCCGCCGCTCGTGAAAAAGAGGACGCGGTCGTTTTGGACGATGTAAGGCGATTGGTAGTGGCGAGATTGGCTGGTCGAGTGCTGGAACGCCGCCGCACCCAGTCCCAAGCCCACGCCGACGCCCACGCCGCCTCCGCTGCTGATTTCGAAGTCCCAATCGGGATCATCGACATCGAAGAAGTCCTCGAAGAGGTACGTATCCACACGGACGTCGCGCCGCTGCACGATCATGCCGGCGCCCGAGATGGCGTACTGGTCCGCCACGATGAAATCGCCGCTCGTCGTGTCCTCGTCGCGCAGTTCCATAACGATCGACCAGCACCGAGTTACGAGACCGACATCCGTGCTATGCACGATGTTGTTGAGTTCCTCAATGAAGTCTTCCGGAGTGTGGTTGCGGATGTTGGGGGGCACGGCGCCACCAGGCGCGAGGTACGGTCCCTGCGGCTGAAACGGGTCCACTCCCTGCACGATGTCGTCTTCGTCCATGAACGAACACACAAGCGTCGCCGGACACGGAGGGCAAACCTCGCCGGAGAATGTGACGTCGTCGATCAAGATGGTGCGCGTGTCGGTACCCGTATACGAGAACGACATGCCGGGCGCTAAGACGACGTGGTAGTACTCCGTGGACGACGGACTAGTGAAGTTGCCCGCGTTCGCGTCGTACGCCAGGAATCCTGCGCACACGAGAATCGCGATAACCAGATAATGAATCCTTCTCACAGTGCTTTTCTCCTTCAAGCGCAACGCGGCCCTGGGCCTCACCATGAAGCACGCTGCAGCGAAACGCCGTGATTTCTAACTGTTTCAATCGCGCGGCACGGCGAAAGCGAACACTTTTAAGTTCGAAAATCTGTATACTTGCGGCGCGATGCAGGACTGGGCTTTCTCAAGCGCGCTTGCGGCAGCAAAACGCGGCGACCGCGAATCGGCACAGTGGCTTTACGAACGGTTCCGACTTCAGGTCCATGGCCAGGTGCGAGGTCTTTGCAACTCTTATCTGAGGCGGCACTACGACACACTTGACCTCAGCCAATCCGTTTTCTCTGAGCTACTGCGCGACATGGACGGGTTGGAAGATCGCGGTGAACATGCCTTCGAAAATCTGCTTCGGATGAAGGTCCGCAACAAGATCCGGACGAAATATCGCAAGCATCTTGATCGCGACGGAAATCGCCGCGGCGTTCCCCTGACGGCGGATGTACCCCAACCCGCGAGTTGCCCGGTGATGGCGGCTGCCGACGCAGAAACGCGCGCAAAGTTCGCGATCGCCTTGGCGCGGCTGGACCCCAAACGCAGGGAGCTCGTGCGCCTCCGCCTTGAGCAGGGCCTCTCCTACAGCGCGATCGCGCGTCGTCTTGATTATCCCACCGCGGACGCGGCGCGCATGCAGCACGCGCGTGCACTCCTGAGCTTGCAGGGGGCATGGTCGACTCGCTAGACAACGTCCTCGATGGACTTCTCGCGGCCGCCGATGCGGGCGTGCCGATTAACGGCGAGTGGATCCGGGAACGGTTCCCGACGCATGCCACGATGCTCCACGGGAGTCTCTTACTCGCCGGTTTGCCGCATCAGGAACCGCCCGTCCCCCGCCTGCTCGGGCCTTGTCGTCTCCTTCATGAGATCGGGCGCGGCGGGATGGGCATTGTCTTTAGCGCGGAGTTGCTGGAGGCGGCGTGGGGTTTAAATGCCGGAACGCGCGTGGCGGTCAAGGTCTTGTACCCCGGACTCGCGGAGCGGCACCGCATGGCTACGGCGCTTGAGGACGAGCGCCGACTCGGCACGACGGTTTGCCATCCCAACGTGGTCCGCGCCTACGGGGCTTCTGTGGAATCGCATCAGGACCTGACTTGGTTCTGTCTGTTCATGGAGCTCGTCGAAGGAACCGTGCTGGATCGATTCCAACATGGTGAGATGCACGCGACCGAGGCGCTTCTCCGTCATGTCGGCTTAGGCGTGACGGCGGCGCTCCACGAGATTCACACGCACGACGTCGTCCATCGCGACGTCAAGCCGCACAACATCATCGTGACCAAGGACAATGAGGTGCGCCTCATGGACCTCGGCGCGGCGTGCCTGACCAACCTCGACGAATCCCGGTTTGCGGGCTCGTTGCCGTACGCGGCGCCCGAACAGTTCGTCGCCGACAGCAGAGTCGACGGGCGCGCCGACCTCTACGCCCTCGGCGCGACGATGGCCGAACTCGCGCTGGGCGAACGGCGTCAGCGGAGTGAGGCGCTCCGCTTGCCCGGACGCTTCTCTCCGTTCATTGAAGCGTTCGTCATGCAATTGCTGGCGCGCGAACCCGCCCACCGGTTTCCAACCGCCGCCGACGCGCATATCACGTTGCTTGAAGGGGATCGCTCCGACTGGTGGCGTGCAAGGTCGTCGGCAACTTCGATTCAGAGACCGCCGCTTGGCGGCCACCGGCTCTTGGAAAGACAACGGGAACGCGCCGTGTTGTCGCACGCCCTGCACAGCGCCCGCGACGGAGCCGGACAAGCGATCCTGATCCGAGGCGACGCCGGGATTGGAAAGTCCGCGTTGATAGCGGACCTGATGTCGGAGGCCGGTGACGCGCGACTGGGTCGGTATGACCCCGGCGCGGCGGAGAGTGGAATCGCTGCCATCTTTCGCCAGCTGCCGGATCTCGCGCGCCACCTCGGCGCGTTGCGCGCCCAGCCGGAACTCGTCACCGCGCTGCGTGACTGGATCAACGGAGCAGCCGCGCGGCACATCCCGAGCGAAGCGAAGCTCTCGATGTTGCGTGAACTCCTCGCCGCCACGTTGCGTGACGGGCCCCTCGTGCTCGTTATCGAAGACCTGCACTTTGCGCCGGCCGATGATGTTGCGATCGTCCGCGACCTTGTGGCGCGGCTCCCCCACGGACCGCTCCTCCTCGTCTGCTCAACACGCCCGTTGACAAGCCAACCTTGGAGTGACCTGTTCGGACCCGCGCTTCTCGACATTCCGATTCTGAGTAACCCGAGCATCCAAGAGCTTTTGCGCCGCGCCGCGTTCCCGGCGACACTTCGCCGTCCGGACTTTGAGCGCATGGCGCAAGAAGCCGCCGGCAACCCGCAGGTGGCGCTCTTGCTGCTCGCCGCGGAAGACCGGCCCGACGTACCGCCGCAGACGGATGCGGAAGAACCGGGCACGAGCGTGTTGCGCGCGCTCGCGAGGCGTCGAGCCTTCCTCTCGATGAAGGAACGCAGCTTGCTTGAAACCGCCGCGTGCGCCGGGTTCCAGTTTGACACGCAGACGTTGGCGCGCGCGGCGGGAACGACCCCGGCTGAGCTTCGGCAAGAACTAACGACGCAGCCACGGATGCGAGATTGGTTCGTCCCGCGCGAGAGTGGCTTCGCGTTCGATCACCATCTGACCCACGCGGGACTGCTTGACCTCATCGCACCGCAACGGCGTGCGGAGTGCCACACAGCGCTCGCCTTGGCGCTTGAGTCCGGAGGGGATCAACGCCGCTTGGCCGAGCTTGTTACGCATGCCGTCCGGGGGGGTTGCGCGGACCTGACGCGCAAGCACCTCCATGGAGCGGCAACCCAACTGCTCGGGCGCGGCCAACCGCATGCCGCGCGCACGCTTCTTCACGAGGCACTCGGCACTACGCTCATCCAGGACACGCGAGAGCGCTTCGATTTCCTCCGCCTTCACGCCGATCTCTTGATGAACCTTGAACGCGGCCCGGAGGCTGGCGAACAACTTCGGGAGTGCGCGATCCTGGCCCGGCAACTCGACGCCGAGGCCCGCGCCACGGTTCTTGTGGACCAAGCGGATCTAGCTCGTTTGGTGATCGACATTGAGCGGTCAGAGCGATGCGCGCGCCGCGCCTTGACGGCCTTGGACGAGGCGAAGATCGACAACGCCGAGTTGCGCGGTGCGATCTATCACGCCCTGATGAGTGCCGCTGACCACCAGCAGCGCTGGAACGACGTGACCGTTTGGACGCGGCGCCTGAGACGCTTAAGAGTACCGCTCGCACGGCTGGTATCCCTGCAAAGCGGCGGCAAACAGCGGCTCGACTTTGGGCGTCGGCAGTCCGCGGCGCGAGCATTGCGCGGTGCGGTAGCGGTGGCCGAAGCGCAAGGCAACGAACCGTGGTTGATGCACACGCTTGTGCTCCTCGGCATCGCCGATCAGATGCGCGGCCTGCATCGCGCGGCGCAACTGCACTTCCGACGCGCGTTACGGCTCGCCAACCGACATCACATCCGTGGCACGGCCGCGATCGCGCTCGGAAGAATCGGCGCGGTCGCGTTCGCGCGCGGACGACCGGGCCGCGCGCTGGCATTGACCAACGAAAGCATCACGCGGCTTGAAAGCACGTCCCAACTCCCGATGCTGGTTTCGACGCTGGTTGCAAAGGCCAACATGCTCCTTTCCCTTGGCGACGCCACGGGAGCGCGCGCCGCCGCCGAACGCGCGCATACCGAAGGGAGCGACCTGGCCGCAACTCGCTTCAAGGGGTTGGCGCTGGCGTCGTTGGCCCGCATCGAGTGGCTCTCGGACGATCGAGCGCGCGCCGGCCAGTTGTTCGAGGAGGCGCGTGGAATCTTTCATCGCGCCGGTTGGATCTGGGCCGAAGTGGAAACGTCGTTGGAGTGGGCTCAGGTGCTCTGGCTCGATCGCCGCTTCGACCAGGCGGCGTCGTTGATTCAATCGACCAAGGGTCTCATGAGACCGAGCGATGGCCCGGATGCCGCGTTGCTGAGCGTGGCGTGGGCGGCCATGGCGGGACAAGAAAATCCGACGCGCGGCGAAGCACTCCTCAGGCAACATGCGAATCAGCTCAGCGTGCACACGAGGATGCGGATCTGCTACTTGCTTTGGAGTTGCGGCTGCGGAGATGAATACGTCGAAGCCGCCCGCCAAGACCTCGACCGCCTGGTTCGCTTCGCACAGCCGCGCTACCGGTCGTCGATGAGCCATGACGTCATCCTCCACCGATTCGTACGCACCGGCGTCCGGCTGTGGCGCCCGCAAGTAAACGGACTCGGAGCGAAGCCGGTGACACGCGGCAGCCGCTCGTAACTGCGCGGACGAATCGAACGCATACGCGCGCCGCACTGACACTCGGATCGGCATCGAGCGGATCGACGCGCCGCACAATCCACGATCCACCACGACGCGTCGGTCGATCCGAGCAAACTCCCCACCATCGGGAGGACTTGACGGCCGTACATACTTGGTATACATATTGAGTATGTACCTATGGGAGGCTGGTTTTGTCGATCCGCCACGCGATTTTGGGGCTGCTTGCCAACGGGCCGCGGCACGGCTACGACCTCCGGGCGACCTACCAAGACGACCTCGTTCGCGCCGGAAAACTCAATATCGGGCAGGTCTACACGACGCTCGATCGCTTGGAGCGCGACGGTTTCGTCGAGCACGAACGCGTGGTCGGCGCCGAGGGCCGCGACAAGAAGGTGTATGCGCTCACGGCGCACGGGCGCGCCGAGCTCGATCGGTGGATCGCGGGGCCGTCCCCCATGCCGCTCGATCTGCGCAACGAAGTGTTTTTAAAGATCGCGATTGCACGACGGATCGAGGGCGTCGATCCGCAAGACGTGATCGAGCGCGAACGGCGCGCGTGTTTCGAACGACTGCACGAAGTCACGCAGGCGCGCGCTCGGGCGCAAGGCGTCGCGGTTGAGGACGAGTTACTTCTCGACCTGGCCGTGTTGCGGCTGAAAGCGTTTTTGAAATGGCTGGACCACTGCGAGGAGAAGTTGTCATGAACGTAGCGAAAGGCGTGGCGGTCGAGGTCACGGGACTCACCAAAGTCTTCGGCGAGGGCGATACGCGTGTCGAAGCTCTGCGCGGAATCGACCTAGTCGTTGCGCCGGGCGAGTTTGTCGCCGTGATGGGCGCGTCCGGGTCGGGAAAGAGCACGCTGCTCCACACGATCGGCGCTCTGGAGCCGCCGACAAAGGGGGACGTGCGCATCGGAGGTCGTTCACTCGGCACGCTCGACGACGACGCGTTGACCGTACTCCGTCGTCGGCAAATCGGGTTCGTGTTTCAAGCGTTCAACCTCGTGCAGGTACTCACGGCTGAAGAGAACGTCGCGTTGCCGCTTGTCATTGACGGGCTGCCCGAGCGCGAGGCCAACGCGCGCGCGGCCGAAGCGTTGGCGCTCGTTTCACTTACGCCGCGTCGCGCGCACCTCCCTGGCGAGCTATCCGGAGGCGAGCAGCAGCGTGTCGCGATCGCACGCGCTCTGGTTACAAACCCCGTGTTGCTCTTGGTAGACGAGCCCACGGGCAACCTCGACAGCCGCGCGGGCGAGATGGTGATGGCGCTACTCCGTTCGCTTGCCGATGAACAGGACCACACCATCGTGATGGTGACCCACGACGCCGGCGACGCCGCGATGGCCGACCGCCTCGTGCGATTGCGCGACGGCATTGTTCTTGATGACCAGACGCTGCCACGGGGGCGCGCCGCCGCCGAACTTCTAAGCGAGGATCCGTCATGAGGCTCCTCCGCTTCAGTACGCGCGAGTGGAAACGACGCCCCGGACGCACCGTGTTGACACTCCTGGGCATCGTCATCGGAGTCGGTTCGTTCGTTTCGATCGGACTCACCGTCCGAACCGCTCGCCATTCGACGCGGGCGATGTTTGACGCACTCGCAGGCAAAGCGGATCTCGAGGTCGTGGCCGGAAGCGGCGCGGGTTTCGACGCGCAAGCCGCAAGCAAGGTCGCGCGCACGACCGGTGTCCGCGCCGCCGTCCCTGTCGCCTTGGCGCCGGTCGCGTTGGCGGGACCCAACGGCCCCGTGACGCTGCTCGCACTCGGCATCGATCCCGCGCTCGATCACGCCGCGCGCGATCTTCGCTTGCGCGCGGGCAAGCCCCTCGACGCAACCGACGGGGCCCTGCTTCTTGCCAGTTTTGCCGATAGTGCGGGACTCGCGCTTGGCGATCCATGCACACTTGTGACACCCGCGGGCATGAGCCATGTGACGATCACCGGACTCCTCGAGCCCGGCGGCGCGGCGTCGTTTAACGGCGGGTCCGTTGTCGTGGTTCGTTTGGCGCGCGCCCAAGCACTCCTCGGACTAAAAAACCAAATCAACGCGCTCCAACTTGTGCTCGAAGAGGGGGCAGACATCGATGCCGTCGCGGCATCGGTCCGCGCGCAACTGCCGACTGGACTCTCGGTCCGGCGACCGGTCGCGAGGGCCGCCATTGCGGATCACACGGTGCGCAACATCCAACAGCCTCTGGACGCGATCAGCGTGATGTCGCTGGTGGCGGGGGCTTTCATTATCCTGAACACGTTTCTCATGAGCATCGGAGAGCGCCGTCGACAACTCGCGTTGCTACGCGCCTTGGGCACAACACGGTCTCAGCTCTCAGGACTTCTCTTGCGCGAGTCGTTGCTACTCGCAGGGATCGGGACGCTACTCGGTGTCGCGCTTGGCGTCGCTGCTGCACACGGAATGCTTGCGGGCATCGAAGCGTTCCTTGGCCTCACGCTGCCGGGCGTTCAGTACGACGCCGGCGTGCTGCTTCTCGGCCTCGCGCTCGGCCCGGGGCTCGCCGCGCTCGCGACCTGGATCCCCGCGCGCCGCGCCGGACGCCGCCCCGTCTTGGAAGGCCTCTTCCCGGCACGCACCGCGGGCGGAGATCGCGTGCCGCGTTGGTGGAAGCCCATTGCCGCCGCGCTCGTCCTGCTCATGGTCGCGGTCGCGCTCGGATTTGTGGCCGGACATCTAAGCGGCGAGCTGATCGCGCCGGCGATGGGTTTTGTTCTCATCACGTGCACGCTCAGCGTTCCGGTCGTTGTGCCTTCCTTGCTTCGTCTCGCGCACAAAGGCCTGCGAGGCGCGTTGGGCATGACCGGAAATCTCGCGTTTCGCCAACTGGCGCGCTGGCCGTTGCGGACAAGCCTGACGTCGGGTGTGCTCGCACTCGCCGTCATCTCCGGCATCGGCATGGGCAACGCGACCATGGGCAACGTGCACGACATCGAAGACTGGTACGAGCGCACGGTCATGACCGACTACCTCATTCGTGCGGCGATGCCCGCGAATGCAACGATGACCTCACCCAGCATGGCGAGCGGCATCGGAGCGGAATTCGCAAACGTGCCGGGCGTGGAGCGCGTGCGACCGTTGCGTTTTCTTCCGGTGGAGATCGAAAGCGAAACGGCGATTCTTATGGCGCGCCGTTTCGAGCCGGGCCTTCCGCTGGAGCTGGATCTTGTATCCGGCGACGCGGGCGGCGTCGTGGATGCACTCGTCCGCGGCGAGGTGGTGCTGTCGTCGGTGCTGGCGCAGCGTCTCGGACGCAACGTGGGCGACAAGATCGCACTCACGACGCCGAACGGGCCGGTGTCGGTGACCGTCGCCGGCCTCATCACGGAATACACCGCAGCCGGCGCGGCGCTCTACATGGACTGGAAGGCCGCGGACGCGATGTACAACATGCGCGGCGTCGATGTGTACCTGGTGGACGCGCCGCAGTCGACCGAACCGCAACTGCGCCGACTGGCTGCGCAACACGGACTCATGTTTCAGACCAACGCCGACCTCCGCAAGTTCATCGACGAAATCATCAGCGGCACGATCGGCATGTTTTGGGCGATCCTAGCGCTCGTGCTTGTCGTGGCGTGCCTTGGCGTGGTGAACACGCTGTCGATGCACGTGCTTGAGCAAAAAAGAGAGATCGGTCTTCTACGCGCCATCGGCATGACGCGCAAACAGGTCAAGCGCTTCGTCGGCGTGCAGGCGCTCGCACTCGCCGCGGTGAGCTTGGTCCCCGGCGCGCTCGGCGGAGTGGCGATGGCGTATGCGATGTACGCGTCCGCCTACGCCGTGACCGGCGTGCATCTCGACTTCCATCTCGATCTCGGCCTGACGATCGGCGCGCTCGCCCTCGCAGCACTTGCGGCATGGCTGGCCGCCTGGCTCCCGGCAAGGCACGCGGCAGACACACGAATCGCCGACGCGTTGGCGTATGAGTAGCGAATCTAACGTCTTGATCTCAGTTAAAAGACCGACATCACGAGTCGTCGTCCGATCGGACGCGCGGGAGGGCCGGACTCACTCTTGCGAGCAACCAATGGGTCAAATATGCCAGCGGCCAAAACAAGAACAGGAAGTTCGTAAGTCCATAAAAACACATGAACACACCCTCCACGACCGCTTCCAACCGGCCTGTGCTCAACCAGCCGCTGAAGCCAATGCCGATGCCGAACATCGCTGCGGCAACGTAGAGCGAAACCAACGCGATACCGATGCGAAGAAGAAGAGGGCGGAGGCGCCAGCGCTTTGTACCAGCTCCAATCGCATAGCCGATGATGGGAGAAGCGATGAGGCCTCCCGGAACCCAGCCACTCGGAATCCAGGGAAGGAACATTCCGGTGACAAAAAGTCCCCACAGCGTGCCGGAGACCATGCAAAGATCCATGTTCCGATCGTTTGAATTCATCGCTCAGCCTCGCTATTGCGCCGTTGTCTTGGCCGCCCCATGGCTTTGTTGGGCTTGCTCCACGATTCATACAATTCTACGGTCCGCGCCAACGCTTTCGCCGTTCGTATCAATTGTACCGTGAGCGCCGTTAGAGTCCTGTAAGGGACGATGCGCGGATCGAGACACGCGCAACTCGGAAATGAGATAGGTCGGGAGGACGGGCTGTATGAGGCAAGCTATGGAGCAACTGCTAGCGAAACGACGGGCGTGGCTGCTGGCGCTTTGCTGCCTTCTGATAGTCGGCCACGCCGTTGCCAAACCGCTTTACAAGTCGTCCGTTGTCGGTACCGACTACGACTTCATTACCGATGCCGACCCCAGTGCGTTCAAACGTCTGGAGTACAAGGGACTGGGGCTCGCCGAGATGCCCGACAAGCGCAACCACGATTGGCCGCTGCGCAAGAAAGCTCATCTCTTCATCGCTTCGTTCACCGACAATACGCATGTACAGATCTCTGTCCATGCGGGCCTGGGCGACAAGGAGGCTGCGCGTGCCGACGCGATGCGCTACGCCCCGCGTCTCGGCAAACTCCCCACGTCCTTGCGCCAAGGCCTGAGGCGAATCGTGGTTCAGCCGGGCGGGGAGGACACGACGGCGTTCGCCGATAACGGTGTGTTTGTTTTGTACTCCGCCAATGCGACCAAGCGCATCCAAACGCACGACCTCGAAGAGACGATCTTTCACGAATCGGTTCACGCCTCGTGGGACACGCTACACCGCGACTCGGGCGCATGGAAGCAGGCCCAAGCTGCCGACGGGCAGTTCCTTACGCGGTACGCAGAGCGCCATCCCGAGACCGAAGACTTAGCCGAATCCGCCCTGTTTGCGTACACGGTGCTCCACCATTCACAGCGGTTTCCCGCAAAGGACCGCGCCGCTATTCGCAAAGCGATCCCCGCCCGCATCGCGTTCGTAAAAAAACTGCTCCCGGTCGGCAAGGCGATCCACTACCGCGTGGCGTCAAACTTAGATTCGGTCTTGCGGAGCGTGGCTTCCGATCAGCAGCGCCTTGCAAAAGCCCCAAACACGCCGATCCACCAGGGTTGGCGCACAGCGGACGCGGGCCCCGAGAAGCCCGCGCCGAACGCTCCCAAGGTGTGTGAGGTAGCTCTCGACAACCCCGGAGTCTTGTCGGACATCTTGTCCAACGCGCTGGTCCGCGGGCTTCATCAAAAAGAAAAGGAAGTCGCTACGTTCTTACGCGGACCCAAGAGTGCGAACGTAAAGCGCACGTCGCCGGTGCTGCTAAGAGCAACCGCCAAAACGTTTGGCGTCAAAACGTCCGACCTTCTCGCGGAGGTCCGCACATTCCTGCACTGCAACTGCAAGCACGTGAAGCTGGGTCGCGACGTCGACGACCAGAAGATAAACGTCCTCTTAGATAGCCTAAAACGCGACGGAAAGTGACGTCTTCTACTTCTTCACGATGCGGACAAGCGCTCGCGCATCGCTGACCTCCTCGACCTGCGACCAGTACATGCCGGTGGACGCGCGATAAACCACACGCACCGTGTACGGCCCGGACGCACCGCGCGGAACGAGTAAGACGAAGCGGCCCTTGTCGTCAGGACGCGCGCTGTGTATTTGATGGTCGCCCGCAAATACGTGCACGATCTTGACGGCGTCAAACCCTTCCAGCTGGCCCGACAACTCGACGGCGTCGCGAAGCCGTAGCTCGACCGTTTGTCCGGACGGCACGACTTCGGCGACGACGGGACCTACCCAACGGCGCTCAAACCAATCATCACCAGATGCCAGTGCAATCTTTACGGACGTCGAGGCGAGGTCACGAAACACGGCTTGGCCCGCAACATCGGTCCGAACTTTCGCCGTCGCCACAACCACTTCGACGCCCGCGAGCGGCTGCCCGGCGGGTGAAACCACGCGTACGGTCAGCGTGCGATCCGTCACAATCTGCTCCGCTTTCAACTCGACGTCCGTCGTGCCCGGCGTCACCGCGCGCGCCGAACCCGTCATCACGGCGCCGGTCAGCCGCAGATCGACGGTCTGTCCCGGCGGCACAAGCAGGGAGAACTTCCCGTCGACAACCCGGCCGCGAAACTCGCGCTTGCCGGAGACGGCGATGATTCCAACGCGGCCCACGAACGGGCGACCGTTGTGCAGCACACGACCGGCGACGACGGCACCGGTTTTGAGCGTGAACACGAACTCGCGTTGCCCCTGCGGTGCGGGCTGATGCTCCGGAAGCAGATACGGCGCAGGCACCCAGCGGACTCCGACGAAGTTCGCTCGTCCGGCAAGCGGAAGACGCGCTTCGCCACGTTCGTCTGTGTGGAGCTCCACACGCTTACCGCCAGCCCACGGGTGCACCCAAACGGGGACGCGTGCGACAGCGTTCCCGGCTGGGTCGCGCACGGAAACGACATAGTGCGTCGCGTCGGAGAACTGCAGATCCGTCTTCGTATGCCGCGTGCCTTCGTGTACCTGAACCAACGCCGTCGCCACTTGCCCGTCCGCGCGTCGAGCGCTAAGGCGGTGCATGCCGTCCGGTTGATCGAGAAAACGAAAGCGGCCCAGGTCGTCTGTGATTCGCATTTCGACAGTGCCGAATTCGGCTCCCGCCGCGTCGGTGCGCCGTCCGAGGCGATCCCGCCCGTAGCCCGATCCGACGAGCCGCACGACGATGCCCGCCGCCGGTTCGCCGCTCGCAGCCAGGACGCGCCCCTCGACGACACCGGGCTCACCAAGCTCGAGATCGCCAAGATCGCCGGGCACAAAATCGATCAGCGTCCGCGGACGGCCGGGCTTCATCACGACGAGCGTGTGCCACGCGCCGTCGGTCAGCCCCGCCAACTCGAAACGACCGTCCGGGTAAGAAACCGTCGAGCGACTGACGTGGGGATGCCGAACGGCAACAACCCGCGCACCGCCGACCGGTGCGCCGTCAACTGCGAGAACGCGACCGCGCGTCTGTACCCCGCGACTCAGCGCGATATCGTCTCCAAGCGCGGCGTGCCCGACGGCGTAACCGGGCGCGGTCGCGGTAACGCCGGCGCGCCAGCCATTGAGATGAATCGCAAGTTCGTAACGACCCTCGCCGTCGGTTGTCACATGCCCCACTCGAGTCCGCGCCAGCCTCACCTTTGCGTCGGGTACGGGTTGGTTCGTTGTCGCGTCGAGGACGCGCCCCACAAACGTCTGAGCCGGATCAAGCGAGATCTTAAGTGTCTTGGTTCCTTCCGCGGGCATCTGCACGGTGTATGCCGAGGGCGCCACGAGCAGCTGCACGAAGACAATTCCGGTCAGCCCCTCGAACTCGACACGCCCCTCGGAATCGGTTGTTCCGTGTTGCTCGTCGCCGTACGCCCACGGATATCCCCCCCGCTCGAACACGCGCACGCCGATGCCGGAGTGCGATGACTCAACAACGAGTTTCGCCCCGCCGTCGAGAACAATGCGTACGCGCTCGCCCGCACTCACCTGAGCGAGTTCGCGCACGGCAAACCCTTTCGCCGACACGCGCAACGCGACCGCTTGCCCCCAAGCAAGGCGGATCGAAAACGAGCCGTCGGACGCGCTCTTTGTTCGCGGACCAGAAACGGCGTCATCGACTCGATCCCAACTCCCCGTGAACACGCGGCGCCACGGGTACGTAACGGCTTCGATGCGCGCGCCGGCGACCGGAAGACCGCTACGTCGCACGACGACGCCATGCACATCAAGATTGCGATCGCATGCTTGAAGATCGATCGCGGCGACCGGCTCCGGAACCACTTCCGGTTTGCGAATCGGGTCGCGCTCGGTTTGCGCAGGCAGATCGGATGCGGCACGCGTCCGCGCCTTTCGCTCCGGCTTCTCGCGGGTCATGCCGATGGCGACGAGCGTGCCGACGACCAAAAGCGTGGCCGCGACGAGCGCGGTTTTCGTGGTTGCAGCGGCCATCAGTCCCCCCATCCAAAACGAGCGCGGGCGGGCAGCCCACGGCAATGCTAACGCGCACCAGGCGCGCCGGCCTCCTCGATGCGAACGATCCATGTCCACTCGCAAGCGTGCGAGGGCACGTTGCAATCGAGTCTTGACGGTGGCCACCGGCATGTCGAGCCGCCGCGCAATCTCCGCCGGTTTCAGTCCGTCGAAATAGCGCATGACGACGACGGAACGCGCAGCTTCAGGTAACCGGCGCACGCGCTCAACCAGCAGATGATGCAGCTCAAGACGGGCGGCGGCGTTCGCCGTCGACTCCGTGCGCTCGCGACGAGCCACCGCCTGCTCGCGCCGGCGCCGCCGCCCACGTTCGCGACGAAGTTTGGCGGCCACGCGCCGAGCGACGACGGTGAGCCATGCCGCGGGAGATCCGTCCAGCGCCCGCGGATGCCGCATCGCCTGGAGATACACCTCCTGCTCGACGTCGGCCGCCTCGTGCTCGTCCCGCACGAGATCGCGGACAAGCGCACGCACGAACCCAGCGCGTGCCAACAACGCATCGGGAGCGGGCACACCATCGTTCGCCATCTAAAGAGATCTTCCCAACACACAGCGAACGGACTCAAGAATCTCCAAAAAGAGATTTGGCGGAAGTTTTATCGCAGGCGCAACAGGCGCAGCTGATGAGCGTGGGCCGCGACCGGTTGCGGCAGCGGTCCGGTCAACCCTTCGTGCAGCGTCGGCGGGGTTGCCGGCTCGAACGGTGCATCGCCTCGCGCACCGATGAACACCGGGTTCTGGCCTGCCGGAACATCGACGATGCCCAGCGACAAGACGCGGAGGTCGCGATGCTCATCGACGATCACATGCAGCTCGTCACCGGCGCGCGCGACGTCGTATCCGAAGTTGCCGATTTGCGTCGTATCCGCTTCGAGGATCAAGAAGTTTCCATTGGAGATGGACGTCGCTCCCCCCGGTGACAGCTTGGTCTTGTACTCGCGGATGTCTTTTCGGACGGCCGTCGTGAGTCGGTAGGTTTGTGCTGAACCGTTTTCGAAGTCGCGCCACTGCTCAAGCATGAGCTCGGTTCCGTTGGAGCCGGTTGCGAGATAGAACAGATCCACGCGCGAACCGCGCGCGATGACGGTCGGCATGTAAGCGTTCGACGGTCCGTGACGCGTCGGTTCCGAAAACGTCTGTCCGCCGTTTCGGCTCGCGGAGAGCATCACGCCGTCGCGGCTTTCGTAGGCATAGAGGATGCGCAAGTCGGGATAGCTGCCGACCGCCGACACGCTGGGATCGCGCGAGATGATCTGCGTCTCCCAATCCACCAACGTGTCGTCCCACGTGCCACTGTTCCAAGGGAGAACCGCGCAACGAAAGATTGATTGCGACTCGATCGGGCGCACGCTGATCTGGGGATTGATGATCGTCACAACGAAGCGCGTGTAGCCGTACCCCACGACGAGGTCGCCGCCGTCGGACCAAGCCAAACCGGTGATCAGCGGAATGACGCGCGAGTCTTGTAAGTGAATCGACTCGGGCGCAGAAAACTCGAACCGCGTCGGCGAGCCGTCGGGTGCCGTTTCGCTAGGCACGCCTCGCACGACCACCAGTTCACTGCCGCCGTCAAACGTCGGGCGCCAATAACTCACGGCTAAGGAGTAGTCCGCGGCCATCGCGATCGACGCGAGCCGTGCGCTACCCCGGAGCGATGCCGTCGGAAAGCTCTCGGTTTGTGTAAACGTCGCGCCACGATCGAACGAGATGCGCAGCTCGACATCATCGCTGCCGGCCTGCACCACAGCGAGCACGTTGAAAAGCGCCGCGACGTCATGGTCGCGCCAGTTGCCGCTGTCCGCACTCGTTTCTTGCTGCGCGCCACCCGTGACGGCACCGGTCGCATGATCCAATTGCAGGCGCAGCTCGAAACGCCCGCCCGCGCCGCTCCCGCGATCCCCTTCGTACGCGATCACGCTCGTGCGATCCCCGGAAACCGCGGCGACCGGCAAACCGAACGCGGGCGACGGGCTGCTGTACAGCGTGCGAACTTCGAGCAGGTCGGGGTAGTCGCTGCCCGTGGATTCCGGCAAAGCGATGGCGGACGCGGCGCCCGGACGCACGCACACAAGTGCCTCGGTAACCCCTTGATTGCTCTCCACGCGTACGGCGTAAATCTGATCGGTCTGGATGCGGCCGTGGAACGTGGCGCGAGCGAAACCGTCGCCCTCCATGCGGAACCACGTCCCGTCAAAAGACTGACCCGGGCCGGAAAGGATCACGCCCGCCCGCAAGACGCTGGCAACGTCGGGGTCCGGCTTGTTCGCGCCATCCCCGAGGTGGGTGACCCACACGCTCACCGGGCCGGACAGGTCGTTGCCCTGCGACACGATGTCGAACTCAAACGGCGATCCCGTCGGCGCCGTCAACTCATACACAGTGGTCGGCGCATCGATCCCGACACGCTCGTAATCGAGATCGATCGGCGCCAAGCGATCGGCCGGATCCAGCTGTTGCATGCCCGCCACGACCGCCAGCGGCGTGGCCTCGACTCCCTCCGGTAAATCCGGAACCGCCGCGACCCGAGCGTCCGTAGGCACGGCGCCACCGCCGCCACAGGCAAGAGGGAGTGCCAGAAAAAGTGCGAACGTGATACGGACCGCGAGGTAACGAACGCTACCGTCACGTGACGAGTATTGGCGGATTGAGCACATTGCCAAGGAGCTTCGCACGCGCCGTGCCGCTGGCATTCGGTGTCGGATTCTCTCGAAACGAAGCTCCCAAAAAGCGCAGAATAGTCACCAAGACTTGAATCCGATGCAACGCACAGGACACGACGGGAACTTCGTCAGTATGAAGGGAGATGGTTCCCGTCCCGACGAGAGTCTGCCGGAGCTGGCTGGGCACCGCGGTTTTGTCGAGGCATTGGCGCGACGGCTGGTGTTTGACCAGCACCTCGCCGAAGACCTCGTGCAAGAGACGCTGCTCGCCGCGATGCAAAATCCGCCGCGTGAGAAACGCGCACTGCGCGCGTGGCTGGCCCGAGTCGTTCGCAATCTTGCGTACCGCACGCTGCGCACACGCGCGCGTCGCGATCGGCGCGAGAAACTCGCCGCTCGACCGGAAGCGACGCCGCCGACCGGCGACTTGGTCGCGCGCCTGGCTTGGCACCGCATCGTCGTCGATACGGTGTTGACGCTTCCGAACGACATGCGCGAGACGCTGATCCTTCGTTTTTACGAGGATCTCACGCCGAAAGAGATCGCGGAGCGCCAAGGCATCCCGTCGGCAACCGTTCGCTCGCGACTCAAGCGCGGACTCGCTCTGATGCGCGAGCGCCTCGATGACACGCGTGGCGGACGCAAAGCGTGGACGCTGGGACTGATCCCGCTTCTTTTCCCGAGCCAACCGGCCGCTGCGGCGACGGGCGGCGCACTGTTGGGGGTTGCGGCGATGAGCGCGCAGAAAAAGACCGTGATGGCGGCAGCTGTTGTCTTGGCGTTGGTGGGGGCATTTGTCGCCGGACGATTCGCGTTGCGCAGCGACGCGGACCGGACCGAACGGACGACGCGCAGCGTGACGTCGATTCCGCAGCACAAGGAGAAGACGGCCCCCGTCACGCCGTCGGTCCCGATCGATCCGACAGCACCGACACTCGACGTGTTTGTGCGCGACCGATTCGATCAGCCGCTGACCGGAGCGACCGTCGAGGTCTTGCTCGGTGTCCCTTACCCCGAGCGTGGCCCCTGGTATCCGAGCGATTGGGCCATGCGGCGCTGGTTGCAGCGATCAAAAAAAGGCACGGTCTTAGGCGCGTTTACGACGGATGCCGATGGGCGCGCGACGCTGCGCGGTGTTCCCGTCCATGCGATCGACGTGCGCGCGTCGTCGGAGGGGTACGCATCGACGACCCAGTGGGTCTGGCATGTCACCGGCGCGATCACGTTGACGCTGGGGCCCGGTGCGCCGCTCCGCGGTCAGGTCATCGACCAAGACGACAATCCGGTCCCCGGGGCCGTGGTGTTGGCCGGTCCCGTCCGTCCCCGGGGCAACCTGGGCGCGAATCCGCGCCCCATCCTCGTCGTGGCGGACGCGGCAGGACGATACGCATTCCCGTCCTTGCCGACGGCCGACCGCTCCGTGTGGGCCGCGTTTCCGGGTGGAGCTGCGGTGTACATCGCATCGCTTCGTTTTCCCGGAGTCGACACGTTCGACATCCGCCTGCGCCGAGGCGGCACTCTGGTCGGTCACGTGACCGACATAACGACCGGTGCACCGATCGCGGGCGTTGAAGTCGTAGCCAGCGAACGCGGTCTTCCGGTCGGTTTCTATGGGCGCGCGATTACGGACAACGCCGGACGCTATCGGATTGCAACCATGCCGGCGGGGCATGTCGGCGCGATCGTGCTGACGAAACCGGGTTGGGCACAAGTTTTTGAGACGATCCTGAACGTCGAATTGCGCGCCGGCGAGACCGCGACGCTTGACGCGAAGATGCACGTGGGTGCAACCGTGCGCGGACGTGTGATGAGTCCCGACGGACCAGTGGCCGGCGCCGGTGTGGCGAGCATGCATCAGCCATCTGTCGGCGGCGTCGTCGTACGCAACGCGACAACAGACGAGAACGGCCGCTATGAGCTCCGCGACTTACCGGCAGGCAACCACGTGCTGGGCGTGGACAAACCCGGATACCAAGACGGTCTGAAGCCGGGCGACATGTTTGGACTCAAAGACAACACAAAACATCCGTCCGTCGTGGTCGCAAAACCCGGCGCGGAAATCGAGCGCGACCTACATGTGACGGCTGGGAAAATCACGATCGAAGGCGTTGTGATCGGGCCGGACGGAAAGGGGTTTTCCGGCGCCGCGATTGGAGCTCCAGGGGCGCGCACCAAAACCGATAAGAACGGCGCGTTTTCGCTCGACGGTGTACAGCGACAAAAACAAGGGCGGACGTTTATCTGGGTCAGCGTCAAAGGCCACAACATTCGCGGCGCACAGCCTTTCGTACCGGTCGATGTCGAAGCGATGCAAAACGTCCGGATCGAGCTCAAAGTAGCCGAAGCGCGACCGATGCTGACCGGCACGGTGCGCGATACGACCGGTGCGCTATCAAAGAGTGTTTCGGTCTTGCTCGCACGACCCGTCGGAGTGAGTGCGCGCAGCCCGACGCGCCATCGCGTGCAGGCTCAACTTTGGAAACAAGCGTTTCGCGCGAAGATCGATGCCGACGGGCGTTACCGGATGCCGCTGCCGCCGGGGAAGAGCTTTCTACTGCGCGCGGCGGCGCCGGATCGAGCGCCCATGAACCCCGTCAAAATCACGGTCGAACCCGGGCGCGTAGCGTATGTTGTTGACCTGGTGTTGGAGGGTGGACACACGCTGACGGGTAAAGCACCACCGGGAGCGCACATCACGGCAACGTACGGCATCACCGGGATGCAAAAGTACTACGCGTCGATGGCCGGGGATCCGCCGCCGCCAATTTCTGCGGTTGCGGACGCGGCCGGCGCATTTTCAATTCGGCACTTGAACGAAGGCCGCTGGGACGTCGAAGCGGTCGTATCCGGGTTCGCGAAGGCGACGCAGCAAGTTGACCTACCGCAATCGCGCCCTGTTCATCTCGTGCCGCAGCGTTTGGTATCGATCGGCGGTGTCGTCGTTTACGAAGACGGGGCGCCCGCGGTGGGCGCGCGGATCAACATTTGGGAAGTCGACAACAAAGGCAAGATGACGATCGGCCAAGCGGTGAACTACGGTCTCGTCACCGACGATCGCGGACGCTGGCGCAAGGACGGCCTGAGTCCGACGCGGTTCCGGGTCGACGTCAAAGGGACGGCGGCTGCGAATCTTATCGAGCTCTCCGACAACACAGTGCGCGGCGGCCAGACGTCGTTACGACTGGTCGCGCAACGGGCCATGGTTGTTCGCGGCGCGGTCGTTGACGCGAACGGAACAGGCGTCGGCGGAGTCCGGCTACTGATCCAGCGTCGATCCGAAAACACACTGGTGTTGGTGGCGCAAGGCGACAGCGCGGCCGACGGAACGTTTGAACTGATCGGCGTGCCGCCGGGCATCCACAGCCTCAGCCTCGTCCACGGTGACAAGAGGTATCGATTGGACGGAGTGAAAGCCGGTTCGCAAAATTTGAGAGTCACATTCGATCCGACGCGCGACGACTTGGGACGAAGCGATGTGCTCACGCTGTCGGGCGTTGTGATCGACGAAGGCGGGAAGCCGATGGCGAAGCGTAAGTTGTTCTTATCGCGCGTTGACGGCGGCCTGCTCGTCGGCCGGTCGGCAACAAAGACAGACGCGGCCGGCCGCTTTGCCTGCGTCGTAGCAAGCGCACGCTACCGCGTGAAAATGGAGCGCGTGCGAGCCCTCGACGCCATCCAGCATGTCCCGCTGCTCGGCGAAGTTAACGCCCGCGCGGGGCTCACGCTCGTCGCCAAGCGCGGCTTGTCGATTCGCGGCGTCGTAAAAGACGCCGTCGGGAAACCCGTGTCGAATGTGTACGTACGCGCCACCGTGAACCCGGCCAACGGAGTCACTGCGCAAACTGATCAGTTCGGCCGTTTCGAGCTCGGTGGCTTTGCCAAGGGCGCAGCGTGCGAGGTCATCGTCTGGCGTCAGGACTTTGTTACGGATGTGCGCCACGCGGTACCGGCCGGGAGCCGCGACGTCGAACTCGTTTTGCGCCGCGGCCTGGAAGCGACCGGTGTGATCCACAACAGGGAAGGGCTGCCGTTGATGAAACGGCCGGTACGCTTCATTTGGATCGAAGACGAGACGCGGCGCGTGTACGGAAAGACCGACAAGGTCGGCCGGTTCCACGTGAAAGGCCTGATTCCGGGTCGGTATCGCGTCATGGCGCACGATCCGGAACGCGACTATCAAAGTTGCGGCGAAATCGAAGCGGGCGCGAGCAGCGTGAGGCTGACCACGCGTTAGGAACGAGTGCGGCGCGTTACTGGTCCTCGCAGGTCAGCGCGACCTCGTCGTGCAAACGAGTCATAAAACCTAGCGGGGAATTCCATCATGGAAGTGCCTCCTCAGCAGAACGCATCGTGCCCTCGGTTGCGGAAAACATGCCCGCGCCGCTAGGATGACGCGTCCATGTCGGACTTGAGTTCGCGCGAACGCGTGCCGCCGCGCGTACTGCCGCTCGCGTACTTTCTCTTCGCCCACTTGAGCCTGATCCTGGCGTGCTTGATCCCCACGATCCACCCCGACGCGATGTTGTTTTTTCTTTCGGCGCGCTTTGTCGGCGCCGTGCACTTCGTAACGCTCGGATGGATCACGCTGACGATATTTGGCGCGCTCTATCTCGTCGCGCCGCTCGCGCTTCGCACGACCATGCGCGCCCGTGCCGTGGACTGGTGGATTCTTGCGATCACGCTGACCGGTGCGTCCGGCATCGTGAGCCACTTCTGGATCGATGAGTTCCACGGGATGGCTTGGTCCGGCCTCACGTTGCTGCTGGCTGTGGCGATGTTGTTCGGGCGCCTCTTCGGCCCGCTCGTGCGGAGCCCCGCCCCGCTCGCTGTGCGATTACACATCGCGTTCGCTTTTTTGAATCTGCTGGCGGCCGGCGTGCTTGGCACCGTCCTCGCGACACGGCATAAGTCGCGTGGCCTGAACGACGTGTTCGCACACGCGCATCTTGCGCTCGGTGGATGGACCTTGATGCTGACGATCGGCGTGGCGTATCGTCTGCTCCCCATGTTTTTGCCGGCCCGACCTCCTGGCCGCGTAACGCCGTGGGTCTCGTTGGTCGCGATTCAAGTGAGCGTGTTCGATCTCGCGGCCGCGCTCTGGTTCGGTGAGCGCACGCCCCACGTCGCAGCACTCGGCCTTACCGTCGGAGTCGGCGCGTTCCTCTCTGCCGTCGCGCGCATGCTCGTCCGACGCCTTCCCGCCCCGAAGAAACTCATTCGACCCGACGTTGGGATGCTGCACGCCATCCAGGCGCTCCTCTATCTCACCGCGTCCGCCGCGATGGGTCTCGTGTTGGTGTTCTCCGACACACTCGATCTCCAACTCGTTTCGTACTACGGCGCCGCCGTGCTGCTCGGATTCTTAGCGCAGATCGTCCTCGGCGTCGGCATGCGTTTGATCCCGATGTTTGTGTGGCTTCGTGCGTGGGTGCAGAGCGGATACAAGGAACGACCGCCGTCGCCCCACGTCATGCCCGTGCGCGCACTCCTCTGGATCGCGTTCGCCGGCTGGACAGTCGGCGTGCCGGTGCTCGCACACGGTCTCGCCAACACAAACGAGGCGACGATTCGCGCGGGCGGCGCCATGCTCCTCACGACCGCAGTCGCGGCGTTCGTAAACGCGATCGTCGTTGCCCGCCACGCCCTGCGCGGTCGTCCCCACACAAGGTAGTCGCGTGGCAAACGGCCGCTTGCGCAACCGCGATACGCAACCGACGCGACGGACTACGCCCGGTCGGAGTGCGCGTGCTCGCGCGGTGACTTCGACCGCGAACGCAAACGATGCGCAAACCGCTCGCGACGGGCGATGACCGAGTTGGAGTGTGGCGCGTCGGTTTTTGACGCGTGAGGCGTTGCCAAAAACAACTCGGCCACGCCGAGAACGAAGAGGCAAAGCGCAGCCCACCACGCGTTGCGTACACCGCTGGCTGAAAACCACCAAGAGGCAACAAGCCCCGACCCCAACACGGCGACCATGCCGACAAACCAACGGATGCCCATACGCCGCAACGCGCGGTCGGCGTCGGTGTCGAGCAACGCGCCCGCGTACATGGCCAGCATGAGGGTCAGTCCCGTGACGACGCCGATCCACCCGCCCTGGTCGTACGAACCCTTGCCGGTAAAGAGCAATAACACGCCACCAAGCACAGACCACCGCAGCAGCCGACCCGCGCGCGTCTGCGGTCGCGCGCGAATGGGTCCGATGACGAGCGGGAACAGCAAGACGATCTGGATCTCGAAGAGGAGCGCGGCCTCGATCTCGGTCCGCGGTCGCACGCGCATCGCGAACAACACGCCAAGCACAAACAGCGGCAAGGCGGTGACGAAACTGCGCACGGAAACGCGAGACCGAAGCCAACGGATCATGGTTTGTTTATCGGTCCGACGAACTCGGCACCTAAGAGACGCATAAGAGACACCTAAAAGACCTCGACGCGGAGGCGTCGTGCCGCCCGGATCCGCCCAGATCATTTGCGCAAAACATCGTCGAGCGGGAGCGACCGAGTGCGTCGCGGTCGGCTCGCACAACCCGGACGATGCGCGCTCGCGCCGCGTTCCACGTTAGCGGCGCTCGAGCGGCACCTGCACGTCCGTGGTGTTGCCGGACTTCACTTCGAACTCGACCGTCCGTTCGGCCAGCGCGTCGCCGGCGGGGACGACGCGCACGCGATAGTGGCCCGCCGGAATCGGGTCGCTCACATATACGGGACCGCCGAGCCCCGGCAAGCGATCGGACGTCGCTGTGGATGACTTTCCTCGTCGCTGCATGACAGACAAACGGACGTGCTTGCCGGCGCGCGTCGAGAACTCGAGCGTGCCCTTGAGCTTGGTTTGGCCGTCGGGATCGTGCACGTGCAACACGACGCGACCGCCGATGTCGGGACGAAGCGTCACGTTGGAGTGCACACCGCCGACCAAGTCTACGCGCTCTTCGGCGGACATGAGGAAACCGCCTTCCCGCGGATCGCCCGGGATGAACTGGAGGCGATACGAACCCGGCTTGATGTTGCGCAACAGGTATCCATCCGCGCTCGCACGGGCGTGGATGAACTCTGTGTTTCTGCCTGCCACCGGCGTCAACGTAAACAGACATCGGACTGGCAACGGGCCGGCTCGGGGCGCGTGCAACTGCACGACGAGCGTGGCCTTTTGCGTCGCGGGTTCGAGCCCGACCGAAACTTGCTGCCGCTGCCCTGCATTCACGGAAGTGAAGCGGTGTTCCTTTTTCTCGTACCTTTTCGCCGAGATCTCCAGTACGTACGACGCCTCTGCCCCGACCATAAAGACCGAGCGTCCGTCGGCGTCGGTCGTCACACTCGACGCGAACGTTGCTCCGCCCCGATGCTCGGTCACAAACACCGTTGCGCCATCGACGGGTTGACCCTCTCCCGCCACCAGCAGTTCGATCGCTACGACCGGAACTTCGAAGTCAACGCCCTCGGCCGGCGCGGTCACGACCCGGCGATAACGCGCGCCGCCGTCTGCTTGAAACGTACCGAAGTGGGCCGACGGCACCGATGCCACCTCGATCTGATACTCGCCCGCCGTCAGGCCAGCGATTTCGTAGCGGCCCTCGGCGTCAGCTTTCGCGTTGGTGACGCTCAACTCAATCCGGTCGGGAGCCCAGAGCAACTCGTCTTTCGCGTCCGGGATGCTGAGCTTGTGTCCTGGCGCGCGCCGCCGCGCTAAAACGTCCGCGCCGGCGTGGCCTCGCGCATCGACACCGGTCACGCGTCCGCGGACGCGCTCGCCTAACGCGAGATCGACGGCCGGCGCTTCGGTCCGCAGACCCCGGACGCGAACCGTGCGCATTGCGGGCCGAACGCGCCTCTTGTGCAACACGACGAGGTAGTCCCCTTCGTCCTCGAATGCAAGCGCGTAGTGACCATCAGCATGGACGGTCGCCGTCGCGATCGCTGTCTCTTCGGGGACTCCGTTGCGCAACCGGAAGCCAGCGACGAAAAGACCGGCCTCTTCGCCGCGCGGGCCGCGCGCGACACCGACGACAACGCGCGCACGGCGCAGCGTCACTTCAAACCGCGGCAACGACGGCCGTTCGTCGCGCTGCTGAACCGTCAGACGACGCTTCGCGACGACGTAGCCGTCCGCTACCGCGCTGACCGAAACTTCGGTAGGCGGATCGGATTCGAAGAGCGAGCCGACGTCCACGGTCTCTTGCCGGCCCACGACGATGGGCGCCTCGACTTGATTCGCGCCAGCCGCGACCGTCAACGTCACGGGCACCGCTGCGCCTTCCTCCAAGTGGACGACGACAAATAGACCGACATGCGGCGCTCGCGTTTCGTCGGGCGGCGTTGTTTTCTCTTCGGGCGCCGGCGTGTGTGCCGCGCGCTCGCGCACAGGCGGCGCATCCGAGTCCGCGGGCACGGCCCCGCGCGTGCGCGGACTCGACTTCACACCGTCGTCCCAGAGAAGGTATCCAAGCCCCGCGATCAGCAACGCGACCACACCCCAAAGTACTTTCGACTTCACAAAAAACGCTCCTGTCATGAGGACCGGCGTCGCGGCGGCCGCGTGCGCCGGGACCACCCACGGCAACAACGCAAGGCACCACGCACGGCGATTCCCGTGCGTTTGATCGAGATGTCCACGAAGCTCTAAGAGGCCGCGCTGCAGGCGCGACCGCACGGTCGATCCCGACACGCCAAGTTGGCGCGCGATCTCACGCGGCGGCAAGTCGTCGTAGAAGCGAAGTAGGAGTGCGGTGCGATACGGCTCGCGCAAGGCGAGCACGCCTCGCACCACCTCCCGCCGGGCGGATTCCGCGGCGACGATGTCGGCCGTCGGCCGCACATAGTCCGCCGCCGCGACCCGCGCTTCCCGCTTGGAACGCCGTCCTTCGGTGCGCCGCACTTTGCGCGCGAGATTGGAAACGACACGGGCCAGCCACGGCCGCAACGCGGACGGTTCCGTCGGCCCGCCGCGCAAAGCCGCGAGGTAGGCCTCCTGCACGACATCGTCCGCATGACCCGGGTCGTGCAAAAGCGCAAGCGCGAGACCACGCAAAAAGGGGCCGTGCTGAAGAAGAAGTTCGGTAGACACTCGATTCATGACCCGTCAGGAAGACATTCCCGAGGGCCCTCGTATTGTCCCCGGATTTTGAAACAAACTCCTCATCAAGAATGTGTGGTCGAGGTGAGTCTGACGATCTCGGGCCGCCAAGCGGTGCGCGACGGCTCGGTTCCATCGAACGCCTCCCCAAGGGGCGCATTTCGCGCGTATCATGACGCGATGAGAACAGCCCTCCTCCTCGCGTTCGCGGCTGTCTTGCCGGGAACCGCGTTCGCCGCCAACGGCGAATTGCAATGGAACTACGACGGACACGCGCAACTCCCGGACGCCGCTACGGACGCGAAGCGATCCGGCAAGCGACTGCTGGTCGGACTTGCCGGCTCTCCGTCGTGATGAGGCTTCATCCAGTTCGGGAGCGGTCCGCTCGCGAAACTCCTCAACGATAAAAAAGTAGTTACGGCCGCACAGGCCTACATAACGATCCGCGTGCGCGTCCCGGAGGCGTACCTCCTTCTCAAGCAGTACGAAACAACGCGCCCCGGTCTTCTTGTTCTCGACGCGGATGGGCGACGCGTGGATTCGATTCCGCTCCCCGGCATGGGTTCGCCGCGCATCGCGCCCCGAGAGATTGCGCGCCGCCTCGACGTTGCTAAGAAATCACCGGCGATCGAGCACTGGCGTTTTACAGCCAACGGGTCCGACGAAGCGCTTCAACAGCTACGCGCCACGCTGTCGCAACACGACGGCGTGCAAGCCGTATCCATGGACGCAACGACGTTTCGCGTCAAGGTAAAGGCGACCGCGCTGGCGCCGGACAAGCTCACGGCCTACGCCAAGACCGGCAAGGTGGCGATCACGATCCAGGAGCCTGTCGTCGTGCAGTTCGCGACCGCCGATAGCGCCTCGGAGGACAGCGTCACGAAAGACAACACCACCGAGGCCGTAGACGCCGTGCGCGCTCTCGCGGGCACATGGCATACGAGCACCAAGCCGCATCTCCGCGCGTACGTAACCGGTCTCTTTTTGCAACCGGCGGCGTTGCACAAGGCCGCGGGCCCCTGCGACGTCGAAGAACGCACGTTCGACCTTCCCGAAATCCCGAAGGGGGGCCCGGGTAGCCGCGTGGCGATGGCGCCGCTGGCGGTCCCCGGCGTGCTCTCAATTCACACCGACATTTTCAACGAGAGACAAACCGTCATCGGTCGGCGCGGCCACGTCGCGTGGAAAGCGGTCATCGAGTCATTCGAAAAAGCCGGCTGCAAGGCCAAAGCGCGCCCGGAGCGGTAGGACCCGGCGGGGCGCGCGTCGCAGAGCGCGACGTGTGGATGGCCCCCGCACTGAGCGCTCGTTCTAGCCCCGCATCCGCGACGACGCTAGCTCCGTGATCGTCTCCGGCTACTCGCCGCTATTGCGTAGTGCGCTTCGTCAGCACACTCCGGCTGGATCAAAGCCGGAGGCGGCACGTCGACCGAGATTCACGCACGATTGACACAGCACGCCATCGCTGGGTACCGTGAGACGAAGCGTGGATGTGTAGATTCCCTTGGAAGTACATCCGAGAGTAGCGCAGTCTTCATCCGGCCCTTCGTGCCAGATTTCGCGCGTCATCGAGCTCAACGTCGAAGTCCTTTATCAAAGATTCCACGCCCTCGCGGAGCGTGACTTTAGGACCCACCGGCGTGTTGAGCGCTTGGCCTAGGATCGATTCAATCCGTCCCGCGAATCAAACGCAGGCACCACGTCTGCATGCGATCCGATCGCGTTCCTCCGATCGCGTGCTGCTTCGCCCGCTCGGTTTCGGTCTAAGATGCGGGCGTGATGTCACAACGGCCGCCCGAACTCGCACCGCTCATCGACGCGCTTTACGCGACGTTTCGTGTCTACCCGCCGTTTGGGGCGGTGTGTTTGACGTGTTTCGATAACAACGAGCGCGCCTATTTTCGCGAAACCCCGCTCGCAAAGTTGACGGCGCAAGACGGGGTGCAGCTCCTTCAGGAATCGTATCCCCACATGTGGGACACGCCGGATCAGTACCGGTATCACCTGCCGCGGATCTTGGAGTGTTTGGCGCCGCCGGAACGCGCCGATGATTTGTATCCGCTACATCTCGCGGAAACGATGCACCGAGCTGGATTTCCAACGTGGCCCGACGCCGAACGCGAAGCGGTGTTGACCTACCTCGAAGCGGTCACGCCGCATCTCGGATTTGAACCCACACAAGATCTGCCCGAGTGGGAGGCCGGCATGCGAGCGTTGCGCGAGGGCGTAGCGCCGCCGACCGAGGAGTTTTATCCGGGCGTGTAATCAAACGAGAAACGGCGAACGGTACCTACGCGAGGAAGAGGGGTGCCGTTCTCTGCGCGGCGTCCGCGCCACGATGCATCGATCGACTTCGTCACGAGTCTTGCGCATCACCGAGCACGTCGGGGTTGATCGGATCGAGTTCGACGCGCACTGCGGTGCGCTCAAAACTTTCGGCCGTGAACAGCCGGCCGGGCTTGAACCGGGTCAGACCGGCGATCAACGCGTCGGGCAACGTTTCGATGCGATTGTTCAGTGTCGTGACGGTTTTGTTGTGAAACTCGCGGGCGAGGGCGATGCGGTCCTCGGCGTCGATGAGCTCGTCGTGAAGCTGGCGGAAGTTCGGCGACGACTTCAAGTCGGGGTACGCCTCCACAAGCGCGAACATCGATCGGAGCGCTTGGGTCTGACTCGCCGCATCGCTGGCACGCGCGGCGGCGACATCGGACTGGACGGTCTTTTCGTAATGGGCCGCCGCGCGCACGACTTCGGCGAGTTGCGGGATGAGCACGTGACGACGACGCAGCTGCACATCGATCAAACTCCTCGCCATCGCGGCGCGTTCGCGAACCGATACCAGGCTGCTGTGCACCAGGACGCCATACGCGGCGAGCACCGATGCTGCGAATCCAGCCATCACCCCGAGCACGACGTTTGGGCCGCTCTTCGCAACCGTCGCCCAGGCTGCCAATCCGCTCATGATTAACGAGATGACAGCGGTCCAACCGTACCGGCGCGCGATCTGGTCTTCACTGCGTGTGGAGATCAGAAACACATCGTCGTCGTACTTGTCGCTCGCGGCGATTTCGGCGGCGACGATGTCTTCGCGCTGGCGCGCCGTGCCGAACACGTAGACGCGCTCGCCGACTTGGATCGCCTCTTCGGTGAAGCGGCGCCGGTGATCGGAGTCCGCAACGGCTTCGGCGGGTCCCTTGCTGTAGTAGAGAGGATCGAACATACCCACGGTCTCGTCGAACACGGTTGTGCCGTGGACGTCGGCGCCGTCCGGATCGATGCGTAGTTCGCCCGTGCGATCCCGAAGTAGGAAGGACGGCGCCGCCCCGCCGCGCGAAACCGTTGACCAGCCCGACTCGGTGGACGTCGTGGTCTTCCCTTCTTGGTCGCGTGTGGTCACGAGGCGGCTCCACAGCTCCTCGACTCGGTAGCGGAAGTAAACGCACGAAGTTTGCGCGAGGTAGCTGCGCATCGGGTCGAGCGCGACCGCGCGTCCCTTCACCTCCACCTGCCCCAAAAACACGCCCCTTATCTTCGACGTGGGCACGTTCTCAAGCAGCCGTTTGCGCGACGCCGCGTGATACCAAAGCCAGAGCAGAACAAGACTCGCCAGACCCATCGCCACGTGCATCTCCAGAAAGGTTAAACCAGGCCGAACTGATGGGCGCGACGTCGCTGCTCCATCGCCCCAGCGTCATAGGTCCGCAGCGCTGGACCGACGCTACGCGTAGGTCCGATCGCTTTGCACGCGCAACTCTCCCGAGCGCCAACGACGTCGACGAGGCGCGCGCTCCCCACCATGGGGACCGATGGACCGGCCCTCGCGTATCGGTAAATCCGATTAAACGCATCGAGCACTCCAATCTATAATGAGGGAGTTGGCGCATGGCGCTGGCGCTCTACCCCATGCTCAGTTTCCGACTCCTCGACCCAAAGACCTTCGCGGATGGGCTCGCCTCGTTTGACGGCGTGTTGCTCGAGGCGCAGTTTGCTTCGATCGATCACCCGCCGCGCGACCGCCGCCCGCTGCATGTTCCGGGAGCGATTCGGCTCCACCCGTCCTATCTCGAGGCGGGCACCGATCGCGCGCGCTACTACCCCCAATACGCAAGCCCCGGCGACGGCAATCTGCTGCCGGACCGCGAGCTCACACGCGCGATCGAGCGACTCGGCATCGCGCCCGACACCACCGTCGTTGTCTACGGACGCGAGCCGGAAGCAACCATGGCAGCCGCGCGCGTCGTATGGGGCCTGTTGTACGCCGGCGTGCATGACGTCCGACTCTTAGACGGCGGACTCGACGGGTGGCTCGAAACCGGCGGCGCCACCGTCGCCAACATCCCGACGGCGTGCGCGCCGGAGTGGAAGGGTCGCGCGATCGCGGGCCCGGCGCGTTCATGGCGTGTGCGCACGCACCTGCGCGCGACGACCGACGAAGTGCGTGCGGCCGCTGCAACGGGCGGCGCCGGCCGCCTTGTCGACGTGCGCGCGCGCGGCGAGTGGGACGGAACCGACATCGACCGCTATCCGTTTTTCTCGGCGGCGGGTCACATCCCGACGGCGGTTCACCAAGGCGATTGGGACACGCTGCTCGACCCGGCCACAAAACGCCTCGGCCCAAACATCCACAACGTCGCGCACCGTTGGCGCGAACAGGGCATTCTCGATGCGTGTGTCGAAGCGGGCGAGAAGCCGCTCATCTTTTATTGCGGCACGGGATGGCGTTCGAGCATCGCGTTCCTCGTGGCGTGCCTGCTCGGACTGCCGGCCAAGAACTACGAGGACGGGTTCTACGGATGGTCGGACGGCGAAGCCAACGAGATCGCGGTCGCGCGCGAAGACCCACGGCAACGCACCATCCAACCGTAGCGAGCAAAGCAGCGGCGCAACGCTCGGCGTGAAGAGTGCGTCACGTTCACACGGGACCGCAAGGAGTGCGCTCGCGGAGGTCTTTGGTCCATCCCGGCCCATGCTCCGTGAGGAGCCATCAGCCGCGCGCGCGTTCTACCCACCGACACTCGCGCGAGCGCCGGACCGAGACTGGCAGTGAAGCGTGCTTGTTTCTGCGTGGACCGGCTGGCGTTCGCGCGGGCACGCGATGGGCAAGGTCGTCATCAAAGATTGAAGTCGAGTACTCCGCGGCGAGTCCGTCGGTGGCTCGAACAACTCACACCGAGCGCGGAGTCGGACAGGCCGCCTGGATGCGTGTACGTTGAGCGTTCCGTGTATCGCTCGACGCAACGACCGGAGTAGCAGACCCGGTCGATCTTGACGCAAGCAGCATGCACGTTCACCGGACGTGGCAGGACACGCGCTGCGCGCGCGGCTGGCGGTGTCTACGCCTTTCGCCGACGACGGCACATCCACGCGCCGCCGATGAGGGCGAGTAACGCGAACGTTCCGGGCTCCGGCACCGGGGCGCTGCTCACCTGCTTGGCATCACGAAACGCGTAAAATCCTTGCAGGGTCGTCCCGTCTTCGAGGATGAGCGGCATGTGACCGGGACCGAAAATCGAGCTGAAGAAACCAAACCCGGCGATGCCGGGGCTACCGAACCGCGTCGGCGTGGTGCGCTTGACGTAGTCCAGCTTCCCTGCCTCGATGACGTTGGGGTCTCCGACGCTGCCGTCGGGACCTTCGATGTCCGCGCTCGAAAAATCAGGCGCGATTGCGCCGCTGATGCCCGACTGAAAGTCCACCACCTCGGTGTAGTAGATGAAGTTCGTCGCCTTTACGTCGACCAATCCGAGCCCGGTGTTGCTCACCCATATCGATGTCGTCGCAAACACTCCGTAGTTTTCGTGGGCAAAAATCGGTCGCCGTTCCTGCGACGGATCGTTGTACAGGTCCGGATTCGAAGTGTCCGTCAGGATCTTAAAGACCCAATCACCCGTTACTTTCATCCACGCACCGTTCACAAACATCTCGCCCGGTGCCCCCTGCTCAAAACTAGGGGCAAAAATGGCCTGATCGGTCTGGTTCGAATACGTCTGGGTGATCACGATCGGCTCCGCGAATGCAGTTCCGGCCAGCAAAGCCACGCATGCCACGACGGCGATCGACACTCTCAAAATACTCATCACGATCTCCGCGCGCGACGATGCGCGGGAGGAAGGCTAGCAGCTTTAGAGGATCAACCGTTCGGCCATCGCGACGCAGCGCGGATTCATGTGTCGATCTAGATGGACAACGCGTGCCCGCGCAAAGAACGGCGCTGCAGACGCCGCGTCGCGAGCGACGGCATGGATGCGTAGTGGCAACCAGAATCGCGCACGTCATTCAGATTTCAGATTTTTTTTGAACGAAACCGGCGCCGTCCGGGGACTGGGGGCAAGCAAGGAGGACTATTTAGATGAGACCGATCTTCACCATAGTGATTGGGGTGCTCGTCGCCGCCTGTTCCGGCAGCGGCGCGGACGCCCCGCAATTGACGGCCCAGGATCCCGCAGCCGTGGCCACGATCCAGGGCAAGCTCACCGACCAGCTCGGAGCGCCGGTTGTTGGCGCGCGCGTGAGCCTTCATATTTTGGCCACTAGCACGTTGTCTGGTGCGCCCGTTGCGACGTTTGTGTCACTCCTCGACGGGTCGTTTCTCGTCCAAGCGCCTGCGGGTAACTACCAGCTGTGCGTGACGGTGGAGCGCTCCGAAGATGGCGTCGTGCAAGACGTCACGGTGCATCAACAGATCGTGCAAGCGGCGGCCGACGAAGAGATCAACCTTGATACGATCGAGGTGCAGGCGATCGTCGATACGGACCTAGACGGAATCGCGAATGGGCTCGAGTCATCGGGTTGGTCGATCCTCGTCGACGAGGACGGCGTGGGTCGCCGCGTGACGCGACTCGTATCAAGTGATCCCAATCTCGATGACACCGACTTCGACGGCATTCCGGACGCGGAGGAGTTCGCAGCTCGCAGCGACCCGCGCCGCGCCGACACCGATGGCGATCTCTTGAGCGACTTCGACGAGATCCGCGTCTACAAGAGTCAGCCGAACAGTGTCGATACCGACGGCGATGCGTTTCCTGCGGGCGCGCTTCTGCCGAACCCGGCGCTGTTCGACGGATTGGAACTCATGTTGTCAGGCACTTCGCCGACGCTGGCGGACACGGACGGCGACGGCCAGACCGACTACGAGGAAATCATCGGCGGCGGTTTCAACCCGCTCGTCGCGGAGGTGCCGCGTCTCGACCTCGAGGTGACCGGCGACCCCGCGATCGCGCTTAACGTCGCGCAAACCGAGGACGAGACGATTTCCATCAACACGCTGCGCCGCGATCAGTCGGAGCAGAGCCGGACCGACACGGAACTAAGCCGTGAGACGCTCTCGTTCCGCGAGTTTCTCGGAGTCGAAACCTCGGCCAGCGTCGATATCAGCCCGGTTGGCATTCCCAAGGGCGGCAGCGTCAGCGTCAAAACGAATGTCGAGTTCGAGGCGAAGCAGGAGTTCGTCGAAGAGACTTCCACGTCCTTCACGCGGGCGTCCGCGCGAGAGACCCAACGAGCGATCGACGATGCGCGGACGACGGGAAAGTCGTTCTCGGACGGCAGCCTCGCGATCGCCCTCAACGTCCGCAACACCTCGGACCGCACGGTCGAGGTGACCGATCTCTCGGTGATCGCCTTTCGACGTCTGCCGAGCCGTGCGCGTTCCGCCTCGCGGACGTTCGCGCTCGTCGCGTTGCTGGAGCCCGGGAGCGCCTTTGAGGCGGTCGTGCTTCCGCCCGGCGGCGAGTTTTCGTTCGTGGCGGAAAACAAGAACATCGCTCTCGGGCTGATCCTGCCGCTGCTCGACGATCCCTCGAGCCTGTTTTTCGAGGTCGCGAACTTCACGCTCAAGGAGGTCGATGCGTTCGGCGTCGGCGCGGAGGACTTCGCGGCCACCGGGGAGCGCGTCGCGGAGCGCTGCGGCATGGTCGCGATCGACTTCGGCGACGGCGAGGTCAAGCGCGAGATGGTCGCGACGAATGTCCGACGCAGTCCGGACGGCAAGGGCATCGGCCTTCCGTTGGTCGAGATCCTCGGCGACGTCATCGGCCAGGACTTCGAGACGACAGTCGTTAGCCTGCTCGACGAAGACCGCAATCCGATTCCCGGCGAGACCGTCGAGATCCTGACTCGCATCGGCGACAAGGACACATTTAAGAACGCCGACGGTTCGACCGGATTCTGGGCCGTGAGCGGCACCGGGCCGCAATTCGACGGGCAAAACCGCGTGAATTTCTCCGCGATCGCCCTGATGCCGGGCTCGCGGATCAATCTGATCTACCTGCAGGATCGCGACGGCGACGGGCTCTTCGACCGCGAGGAGTTTTACTTCGGCACCGATCGCGAAAATCCAGACTCTGATTCCGACGGCCTGACCGACGGGCTCGAGGCGCGCACAGGCTGGGATGTGTTCTTCTTCGAGGAGACGGACACCGGCGCACGCGTGCTCTATTCGCCGGCGACGCGACGAGTTTTCTCCGACCCGCTACGGCAGGACTCGGACGGCGACTTCCTGAGCGATAAGGCGGAGTTTGAGGGCGCAGAAACTATCGTGATCGGGCTCGAAACGTTCACCTGTTCGACCGACCCAAACGACTTTGACACCGACGACGACTTCCGTTTCGACAACGTCGACGACTTCCCATGCGATCGTCCGGACCCGCTGCTCGTACCAACCAACGGACTGCTGGTGCACTACTCGTTCTCCGAGTTCGGCGACCCCGCGACCAGTGCACGCAGCAACGTCCTCGACGGGAGCGACCAAAACAACCCGGGCGTAGCGAACCGGGCGTTTTTCGGCTTCGGGGTCTCGGGCGACTTCGCCGAGGACTTCGGCGTCTTCCGGTACACCGACCGCTTCGGCCTGGATCGTGGCGCCGGCCTGGTCGTGCAAAAGAACCTCCTTGGCGGAGCGCAGAGCACGAACGATTTCGCCCGCATCGAGACCGACGAGGACAAAAAAATCGAGATCGCCCGGGGCGCGACGCCGGAGCTGCGCGGATTCACGATCGCGACTTGGGTGCGCGTCCACCGTGCCCCCGAGCTGAATGTCGAAGCGCCGATCGCGGCGTTTACGACGGAAGTCTCGGGAGGCGACGACAAGCTTTGGGGCGGATTGATCCTCAAGGAAACCGGCGGCCTCTCGCCCAAGTCCGAGGTCCGCTTCGACGTGCCCCTTCCCGGCGGTGGCAAGCTGACCGTACCGGCCGCCGGCAGTCCGTTTCAGCTCGAGCCTGACAAGTGGTACCTAGTCGTTGGCACTGTCGCGTTGGAAGGTACGACGGGCGAAGTAATCGCACGTCTTTACGTCACCGAGTTTGGTGCGCTGGAGCCCGTTGAGATCGGCAACGCGGTGGACGGGTTCTCGTTCGATACGTTCGAGGGGCCGGAAGGGGGCATGGTGCTGAAGATGGCCGGGTTCATCCCGGAAGACTCGGTCAACGCTCTTGAAACGGCACACGTGAGCATCGCGCTCGACGAGGTCCGTATCTACCGCCGCCCGCTCGATCCGGACGACATCGAGTCGCTCTTCCGCGAGTTGCCGCGCTAGGAGTCACGGGAATGGGAATGCTTAACATCATCCGGGCCGCCGCACTCGCGGCGGCCCTTTTTCTTCCCGCTTGCGGGGGCGGCGGCGGACGGGGCGCGCCGATCGATCCTCCGGAGGATCCCGGGGACCCACTTGTTGAGACGTTCTCGCCGGAGTTTCTCCCCGAGCCGACGAAACTCGATGTCGGTCAGCAGGCTCCTGTCGACGCGCCCGTGGCTGTGTTGGCACAAGCATCGGCCCCGCGCGAAGGCGACTCGGTTGGCGCGCGCATCTGTCGGGCGGGCGAGGACATCTACGTTGCTTGGGCCGACGATTACGCGCTCGAATGGCAGATCCTCTTTAATCACTCGACCGACCGCGGCGCCACTTGGCAAGAGGTTCCGTATCGTCTCGATCGCAAACCGTTTGGTCGCGGTGACGCGCAACGGCCGACGCTCGCGTGTGCCGGGAACTCCGTCTACGTGGCCTGGGAGGACAATCGCTCGGGAACCCCTGAGATTCGATTCACGCGGTCGGCGGATCGCGGCGCGAGCTGGAGTGGCGACGATGTGTCGCTCAGTCAACCGCTCCCCGGTGCGGCGTCGCGCCCCGTGCTCGGTGCATTCGGGGATCGCGTCTGCGTCGCGTGGCTCCAGGGCGAACTCGACGGCGTCGCAACGATTCGCCTTCGCTTGTCACTCGATGGAGGCCGTTCGTGGCTCGCGACGCAGCGCCTCGACGCCCCGCCGCACGCCGTGGGCGCGGCCGGGCCGCCGCTGCTCTCCGTCGCCAGCGATCAGATTGCAGCCGCTTGGGCCGACCGTCGCCATGGCGCGGCGGACATTTTCGCCAATGTTTCTGTGGACGGTGGCCTCACGTGGCGAGCCGGCGGAGTCCGCGTCGAGCGCGACGCGCCGGGCGTGCACGAGTCGGTGCTCGGGCAGGTGCACGGCACGGGCACGGAGATCTTTTGCGCCTGGCACGACAACCGCGCCGGTGAAAACGATACGTACTTCGCGCGCTCGCTCAACGCCGGCGCTGCGTGGTTGGAGCAGCGGCTCAGTGCCGGCGGCGCGCTGGCGACGAGTCCTCGGATCGCGCGTTCCGGAGACCGCGTGTACACCGTCTGGACCGAGGCCCGTCGCGGCGCCTCGGACATCGTCGTGGCGCGTTCGGCAAACCGCGGTGCCACATTCGTCGCCGTTCCCGTCAGCCGGTTCCCGGCCGGAGCCGCACCGGCGCTCGGCCCGCGCATCGCTGTCCGCGGCGACGAGGTGTTCGTTGTCTGGGAGCAGGCGCGTTTCGGGCCGCTCGACCTCTACTTCACGTTCAGCGACACCGGCAGCGTCGCGTGGCCGGATCTGGACCTGCGCCTCGACAATGACAGGGCCAACCCGATCCCGTTTGACGACGTTCCGACGCAGCGCTTGCGCCCGCGCCTGGCGCTCGGAGCAACGGATGTTTATGTCGTGTGGACCGACGACCGCGCAGGGATGCGCGACATCTACTTCACCCGCAACGTGAGATGAGTGGGCCCGCGTCGCTCGAATCGCCGGGACGCGGAGCTTGGAATTCGGCACAATGGCGCGTCGTGGGATCCTCGCCGAGCACGTGCTGGACGGTGGTTCGCGGCGCCGCGGACGGAAACGCCGCGGACCGCGCCGAGTTCGCGCGCTTTTACGCGCCCGTTCTGCGCGCCTACTTCGGCGCGCGCTGGCGCGGTACACCTTTGCGAGCTGACATCGAGGACGCGGTCCAGGAGGCATTTCTCGACTTCTTCAAAGAAGGCGGGGCGCTGGACAGACTCGAGCCCGGTAAGGGCGGAAGTTTCAAAGCGTTCCTCTATGGGGTAGCGCGAACGATCGGGCTGCGCCGTGAGACTCAGCGCGCGCGGCGTCGCGAACGGGCCGCCGGCAGCACGCTCGAATGCGTATCGGATGAGGAGACTCTGTCCCATGCATTCGATCGCGCGTGGGCCCTGCGGGTCGTGCGGCGCGCCGGCGAACTTCATGCGCGCACGGCGGTGGCGAAGGGCAACGACGCTGCTCGTCGCGTGGAGCTCTTGAGGCTTCGGTTCCACGAGGGGCTGCCGATTCGTGAGATCGCGCACAATTGGAGTGAGGACGCAGCAAAGCTCCACCGCGAGTACCGAAAGGCCCGACAAGAGTTTCGCGCAGCGTTGCGGGAGACCGTACGGTTCCACGCACCCGATGCGGAAAGCGCTGCCATCGATCGTCAGTGCGAGTCGATCCTCGACTTCTTTTGAGGAGGCGCACTGGCGTGGCGGAACACGAATCTGATCGGCTGGACAGCGCGATGCGCGCTGCGTTCGGACCGCGTCCGCCTGAGGACTCCCGCCTTCTCCTCCGCGCTCTCGCCTCTACCGACGATCCGCTCGTGCGCCTTGCCACGGGGAGCGAGCGCATCGGCTCGTCGCGCTATGAATTGATCGGCGAGATCGCGCGCGGCGGCGTCGGCATCGTCTACAAGGCACACGACCGAGAACTCGGCCGCGACGTCGCGCTCAAGGTGCTTCGTCCGGATTTCGCCGCGGACCCATCCATTCGCGACCGGTTTCTCGAAGAGGCACAGGTTGGTGGGCAGTTGCAGCACCCGGGGATCGTGCCCGTGTACGAAATCGGCCTCCAAGCAGACGATCGACCGTTTATTTCCATGAAGCTTGTGCGCGGTCGCACGCTTGGTTCGCTGCTCGCCGAACGGGACACGGCGGAACCGGATCGCGCGCGATTCTTGTCGTTGTTTGAGCAGGTGTGTCGCACCGTCGCCTACGCGCACGCGCGCGGCGTCATCCATCGCGATCTCAAACCCGCGAACGTCATGGTTGGAAAGTTCGGCGAGGTTCAGGTCGTGGACTGGGGGTTCGCCAAAGTGCTGAAGGCGAGCGATGGCACAGACGAGCGACCTCTCTCCACGCGACGCACGGAGTCGGGCAGCGACGAATCGGTCGCGGGGTCGGTGCTTGGGACACCCGCGTACATGCCGCCGGAGCAAGCAGCCGGGCATGTCGACGCGCTCGATGAGCGGGCCGATGTCTTCGCGCTCGGCGCCATGCTTTGCGAGATTTTGACGGGCTCCCCCCCGTACCGGCCCGAGAAGTTGCTCGCCGTCGGTGAGGCCGAGCTCGCCCAAGCAGTACGCAGCATCGAAGAGAGCGGTTCGCCCGCCGCGTTGGTCAACTGCGCCCGGCAGTGCCTCGCGTACGATCCGGAAATCCGTCCGCGCGACGCCGAAGCGATCGCCGACGCCGTAGCGGCGTATTCCGCTTCGGTTGTCGAGCGCGCACGTCAGGCTGAGTTGGATGCCGCGGAAGCGCAGGCCCGCGCCGCATCCGAACGGCGGACGCGCTTTGCGATGGCGCTCGCCGCGCTTTTTTTGGTCGGCATTGCCGCCGTGTGGTTCACCTATGACAGCCGCGAGGCGCGCCGCCGTGACCGCATGGCCCAACGAATCAGCGTGGAGCTCGATGAGACCCGAAGGCGACATGGGATCGCGCTCGCGGCGAGTCCGGGGGACCTCCGCCCGTGGCGCGAGGCCCGATCCGCAGCCGCTCGGCTGACTTCGATCGCCGCCCATGAACAAACGGCGGCGGCGTTCGCGGCGAAAGTCGAGCGGCACGCGTTGCTCGTCGAGACGCTGGACAAGATTCGGCTTCCGCTCGACCAGACCGCGCGAGGCTACGCTCCGGCCCGTCGGCGCGAATCGGCGTGGCGGGCGAGCGAGTATACGCGCGTGTTACACGAGAACGGGTTTGACCCTGCGAGCAAAGATCTGGGCGCGCGTATCGCCCGATCGCCTCTGGGTCCCCTGCTCAGTTCGGCGCTGGACCGGCTCGCGCTTGCCCGGCGGTACGCGGGCGCAGGAGACGTAGCGACGCTGTTTGCCGCAGCCAGCGCCGCGGATCCATCCGCGTCGTCGCGCAGAGTGCGAGACGCAATCGTCGCCGACGATCCCGCCCTGCTCGACGCTCTGGCGAAGTCTCCCGATCTGTTAAACCGGTCCGCCGACTCCATAGCGTTGCTTGGGTTCGTGCTCGCCGAGGAAGACCGTCTCGACGCGTCGATCGCCGTCTATCTCGCCGGGCAGCAGCGCTATCCGCACGATTTCATCTTGAACTTCGAGTTGGGGACGCGCATCGCCCAGCGCGACTGGGCCGCCAGCGCCGCCGCGATACCGTATCTGCAGGCTGCGCTAGCGCTGCGCCCCGACAGCATCGAAGTTCGCAGGCGGCTGGCAACGGCGCTGAAGACCGAACGGCGTCATGTCGAGGCGCTCGCCGTCGTGCGCGAGGCGCTTCGCCTGGAGCCGCAGACCGCGGATCTGCACGCGCGACAGTCGATCCTTTTGCGTTACACCGATGTTGCTGCGGCGGAGAAGGCCGCGCGTACCGCTCTACAACTCGATCCGAGTGAGGCGCTTGCGCATACGGCCGCGGGCCTTGTCGCCAGCGAGCGCGAAAACGAAGACGCGGCGGTCGCGGCGTTTCGTCGCGCGATTCAGTGTGATCCCGACCATCTCCTTGGTTATCTGAATCTGTATTTGATTTACATCGATCGCGGCGCGTACGAGCAGGCACAAGCCATGGCGCAACGCGCCCACGAGATTGGCTCTGGGCGCGCGGGTTGGCCGTATCCGACGGCGCACTGGGTCACATGGTCAAAAAACCTCGCCCGCGCAAAGTTGATCCTGCCGGCACTCCTGCGCGGAGAGTCGATGCCGACCGACGAGCGGATCTGGTTCGACCTCGCACACGTAGCGGAGCAGCAACGTCGTCACGGTGTGGCAGCCCGTTGCTGGCGGGAGTACTGGAACGCTGCCCCGACCGATTTCCATGATCATCGCGGCATTCGAGTGCTGCGCTGCGCGGAGAACGCCGCGTTGGCCGGGCTTGGGGTGGGAGCTGACGCGAAGCGATGGAATCGCGCGGCAAGAACGGACTGGCGCCAACAGGCTCTCGCCTGGTTACGCAAAGACCTCGCGTGGGTGAAGCAGCAGATTCTCATCGCGAGCGCCGCCGAGACGATGCAGCTGCGTCGCCGATTGCGAATGTGGGGCGAGTCCGCCCGATTGCGCGCGTATCGCGACGGCGACCCGCGCCTGCCCGCCGATGAGAAAAACGCATGGCGCGCCTTGTTTGCCGAAGCAGCGGCGGTCGCGCGATAGTCGCGCAGCGTGTCGCAAGGCCGTGCAACTTAGCGTCCACCGTCCGCGTCTCAGGGGTCCGCTCGCGGGTCGTTTGCCTGCCGCCCCGTCGACGCGTCGTAGTTTCTCCGAACCATCGCGCTTAAACGCCGCAACCCCAGCCTTTCGTAGAACGGTTGCACGTCGGGATCACAAACCAGATCAACCATGTAGAGGTCAGACAAGATGCCGAGCATGCGACGGACGAGCTCGGAGCCGATGCCGCGCCCGCGAAACTCCGGCAGCACTTCCAAATGCGAGATGTAGCTGGACAGGACGCCGTCGGAGAGCGCCGCAACGAATCCGACCACGCGCGACGTCCCGGGCGCGACCGCGACAAAGAAATGAGAGCTCGCGCCCAACAGCTTTCGATGGACAGCCGGCGCAGGCGGATCCGGCCATCCGCGAAAGAACCCGACGAGATCCTCGACGCGAATGCGCGAAAGGTCGTTGTGGTATTCCACGCCGCGCACTAAACCGACGCGGCGCCCGATGCGCCAGCCAAATCTCCATAATCGCGATGTGGGCCGTAGCTCGGGGCGGTGACTCGGTGACCCGGCGGCGCGGCGGGCGAAGCGACCCAAGTCCGCGGGCGTCCGGAGTTCGCCGCCATCGCGGCGTGAAGTAAACTCGAACACATCATGAAAAAACCCGCGACCGCCCTAATCGGATACGGCGCGTTCCTCATTCTGATGGGCCTGGCCGGCTATCTGTCGAATCCGGAGAAAGCCAAGACCGCGCTCCTATCCGGGGGAACCTTCGGCCTTCTCAATATCGGGCTTGGGTACCTCGCGCTGCGAGGCTGGCGCAAGGCGTTGCCGGCCGCACGGGCGCTGGTCGTGTTGCTCGGAGCCGTCTTTTTGTGGCGCGCCATCGTGACGTGGAGCGCGTACGCATCGGGAAACAAGGACAAGCTTGTCGCGGGCGCACTCATCACGTCGATGCTGATTGCGAGTGCCGCGATGGCCGTCTACCTGTCCCGTACGCTCCGTCGCGGCACAGCGGGCAGCGCAGCCGCACGCTAGCAGCGCTCGCGCGGTTCGTCCGGCAGGACGAAGAAATCCTGCCCGCGCACGGCCGTTCCGGTTCCTGCATCGGGCGCCTTCGGCGAGCTCGTCACGGTGGCATCCCACCAACACAGCGCTGCGCCGCTGGATCGACGATCGATCCCACACGGGTGGACTGAGGCTTCGAGTTTCGGATTCAGATTTCTCTGTTCGGTGTTGGCTGTTCGCGCAACTACGGGAAGGAGAGGAATATGCACATGCGTTACCGATATCTGACACTCGTTCTCACGACTCTTGTCTTCATCGCCGGCTGCCGAAACGGCGGCGGCGGCGACGCAGAGCCGGAGGCGGCGACCCTGAATCTGACTCGAATCGCGTTGGCTCCGGCCAAGCTCTGGGCGGCCTGGAGCACGCTGGATCACGACTGCTTTTTGGTTCATCTGCGCACGTTGCAGGTGTTTCACACCCGACAGCTCCTCTTGGTTCCGGGCGGTGCGTATCCCCTACCGGTGTCGTTCGGGCTCTATCCCGACCTCGACTACGACGGACCGTACGGGCAGCGCTGGCGCTCGTCGCTCGATGCCCGCCTCGACATGCAGGTGAACGGCGATGTGGTCTACACCGACTACCACGGCGTCCCGCACACGTTTGCATCGGACGGAGAAGGCGGCTTCACAACGCCACTCGGCTGCTGCTCCCTCTTGGAGGAAGTCGACGACACGTACCGGCTGACCGATGCCGATCGCTGGGTGAAGATCTTCGACCTGAACGGTCTCTGGACGGGACTCCAACGGCCGGATTGCCAGGTGATCCAGTTCACGCGCGAGCCCGACCATCGCCTGACGCGTATCGACACGCCGGAGGGGCGTACGTACATGTTCGCGTACGCGACCCACTTGCGACTCGAAACGATCACCGACTTCGCCGGGCGCGAGCACCGCTTCTCATACGACGGCGCGGGCCGTCTGACGACGATCCGGCGACCGCAACGCGACGGGGACGGTACGCCGCCGGCGTTCCGCTACACCTATGACGCGGCCCACCGGCTGCGGTCCGTCCTCAACAGCGCCGGACAGACCTACGGAACAGCCTCCTACAACGCGGCGGGCGAGGTGACCGCCATCGCCACACCGAACGGTACGGCGACATACGCCCGCGTCGGGGCGTCCGTGCAAGCGACGGGACGCGACGGGAGTGCGTGGGAGTTTTTCCTTACCGCCACCGGCCAGATCGACCGCATCTTGAATCCGGCCGGCGGTACCAGGCAGTACGCGTACGACGGATCCGGGCGGCGCACGGGTGTCACCGAGCCGTCGGGCCGAAGCGTCACATCCATGTACTCCGCCGCCGTGGATCCGCGCGAGTTCTGCAACCGGATCACGAGCCGAACCGAACCCGCGAACTTTCCGGAGTCGCCGGCGCTTGTGTCCAACTACGAGTTCCTTGCCGGCACGAACCTGTGGACGGCGCAGATCAAGCCGGATGGGTCCCGTACCGACTGGACCTACAACGCGAAGGGCCAACTCAGCACAACGACCATGCCTGCCACGCGTACAACCGAGGGTCCTGAACGCGGCGTTTGGCAGTATCGCTACGACGAGCTCGGACGCCTGACCGAGCAGGAGACGCCGACCGGTTCCGTGACGACGTACGAGTACGGCGACGGCGCGGCCGTCTCGACCGACCTGCTCGTTCGTGAGATACGCGATGCCGGGATCGGAGACGATCCCAAGACCGGTCGCCCGCGTCGCAACGAGACGATCACCTACACCTACGACGCCGCCGGCCTGCGTACCCGCGTCACGAACGCCGACGGTACGTTTCAAACGCTGACCTACGACGCGTGGGACAACTTCACGTCCATCACGGACGAAGCGGGCATCACAAGCATGTTCACCTATGACGGCGAAGGCCGGCTCGTCCGTACCGAGCGCCCGCACTGCGACCATGAGGATGCACCGATCGGTTCAGGGACCATCTCCCGCACGTTCACGTTCGACGTGTTCGGCCAGCCGCTGTCGATCGCGATCGACGACGCGTTCACGACCCGGACGAAGACGTTTGTGTATGGCAACGGCCAATACCGTCCGTCGCGGGTCGTGGAGCCGGGCGGGCGCACGACCGACTACACGTACGACTTCAACGGACGGCGAACGCTCGAAACTTCGGCGCCCGGCACGGCCGGCGCGTCCTCGACGAGCTGGAGCTACGTCAACAACAAGCTGATGGTCCGCACAGACCCACTCGGCAACGAAACGACGTTTGCGTACGACGGCTACGGCCGCCGCATCTCCGAGACCGACGCCAAAGGCAACGTACGACGGTTCACATTCGACGCGTGCGGGCGCACAATCTCGTCGGTACGAGAGGACAGCACCAGCAAAGTACTCGAGCGGTCGCGCCTGGAATATGACGGGCTCGGCAACGTCACGGCGGTCGAGATCGATCAACTCACTCCGGATACAACCGAGCGCATCGACAAGTTCTATGACCGGCGCGGCTTTCTTGTGGAGGAGCGCTTGCCAGGCGGCGGCGTGCGCCTCACGTGTGCCGATGCCCTCGGCCTCATCGTTCGCGAGGAGGAGCAACCGCTCGACCGCGTGTTCGAGTATGACTACGACGCGCGCCGACAGCTCACCGAGAAGCGTGTGATCCGCGGCGCATCGACGCCCGCGGCGGCGACCGCCACGACCACGCTGACCTACGACGTCGCCGGTCAACTGCTCGGCACAGTCGATCCGCTCAACCGCACAACGATGTTCTTGTACGACTGCAACGGCAACATCAGCCGGATGGCCACGCCGGACGGAAAGACCGCGAACTACACCTGGGACGGCCGCGGTGAGCTGCGCAACGAATCGCACACGGATGGCCAGGACACGCTCGGCGGTACGTATACCTACAATGCCGCAGGCCGCTTCGCGTCACGCAGCGTCAACGGCGTCACGACGGCCTACGCGTACGACAACCAGGGACGTCTGGCAACCGTTTCGGTCGGCGGCCAGCAGGTCAAGTCCTACTCCTATGACCGGGCCCATCGCATCCTCAATACGATCGATCCCGGCGGGACGATCTCCTATAGCTACGATGCCGTCGGCAACGTCGTCGCGAAGAGCGCGGGCAACCAGCGTCAGTCGTTTGTCTACGACGGTCTCAACCGAATCGTCAGCGCGGTCGATCGAGCGGAGAACGGCACGGAAGTCGCGATCGCACGCACGTACGACGGGTTCGGCAACGTCTTGTCCGACACGCAAAACGGCATGGGCGTGCAAAAGACCTATGCCAGTGTGAACCAGCCGGACTCGCTGCGTACACCGAACATGAACTACTCCTACGAGTACGACAGCGCGAACCGCATCGCTTCCGTTGACCGCGGCGGCCAGCGCTACTTCGACTACACGTACGCGCCGGGTACGCGCAAGATCGCCACGCGTGCCCACACGGACTCGGGGCTCACATCGACCTTCGAGTACGACCTCGCCGGGAAGACGAGGCGCGCCGCCACGACCACGCCGGGCGGCGGCGCCGACACGGACTTCTCGGTCGCGCGCAACAACGCCGGCCTCGTGACGGAGCAATCTCGCCAGGACGGCTCGCTTACCGAGCGATTCGCTTACGACGCACTCGGACGCATGAAGTCTCAGACGCATGTGGTCGGGGGCGGCGCCGATCGCACCACCACGTATCGGTTCCTCCAAGACAGCGACAAGCTCGCGTCGATCGCCAACACGCGCGACGGAAGTGACGCGGCCGTCAGCTACGACGCGCTCGGACGCATGACGCAAGTCGGCGACTCGGTTCTGACGTACGGCGCCGACCTTCATGCCAGCAACATGTTCGACGATCGGCCGGCATACCAGCCGCAACTTTCCGGTCGGACGGCGCCGCGCGTGGAATACACGATCGTCCACGATCGCTGGGGCCGCGTGAGCGAGGTTCGCAGCAAGGCCGACAACGAGCTCGTCGCATGCTTTTACTACGACGTGCTCAACCGGCCGATCGTGGCGCAAGAGCTGGAGTTCACCGGCAATGGGTTGCTCACACGCCACCGCGTCTTCGACGGCTGCAAGCTCGTGTACGAGTTCTCGCCGGTCGGGTTCGCCGGTTTCGATCTGTTCTACGCACCCGATCCGGCCAGCGACGGCCACCTGGCGAGCGGATTCGACGACTCGTTTTTTTCGGAGAACCTCTTTCAGGTCGACGCCCAGTGGGTGCCGCGCCAGCTCTTCAACCTCGACCAGAGCCGCGTCCAGGAACGCTACGACGACTTCAGCGCTTTGGGCACGCCGCACTTCGAGTTTCCCGACATCGGCGATCCCTTCCGCGGTGCACCGAGCCTTCAATCCCTCGCCAACCCGCCTGGCTACGCAAGCTCGTATGCGAGCGGTTTGATGTTCACGTGGGCTGGCCCGCTCGATGATCCGTTCCTGCCGCGTCCGTTGCCGTACGTGCCGGGTGGTCTTCCGTTGCGCGACGGGCAGCCGCGCGTCGGACCCGTCAACCCGCCGGGCCCCGGACCGTTCGCGCCGCCGGTGCCTCCGGCGGAGGAAAACCAGCGCGACTGCACGGAGGCGCGCGACCGCGTTCAAGCCGCGGTGAACAAAATGGATGCGATCTGCCAAGCGCTGCAGAGCAACGATCGCGACATCAACGACGCCCAAGACCGCCTGGATGAGGCGAACGACCGCGTCAACACGGCCCTGCGCAACGCCAGGGACATCCTCGAGGACATCGCGGAGTTCAACAAAGCGAAGGGCCGGATCAAGTTCGCTCAGGATCTCGACACCGCGATCTCGCTGGCAACGGGGATCGGCGGCATCGTCAAACAGGGCGCGAAGGTGGCCAAGAATGTCAACCGCGTGACCAAGCGCTTTGCGGGACCCGGCTCCCGCGTCCTCGCACGCCGCGTGGCCAAGAGCGCGCAGACGTTTGTCAACAACACGTTCGTAAGCGACACGTCGATGGCGGTCATCAAGGCTGCACTGAAGTCAGGCCTCAAAAACGGACTCGAGATCGACGTTTCGATCAGCGGCTATCTCCTCGCGTACGGCCAACTTCTGATGGGCGTCGAAGTCGACGGCGTACAGGCGGAGCTCAAGGCTCAGGCGTATCGTTTCTTCGTCGATCTAGAGCTCGCGCAAAACGCACGCGGCCGCGCCGAAAAACATCTCAACGGACTTCTCGACGAGAGAGAGAACTTACTCGGCCAGGCCGCCGACTCGATCGGCTGCCTTGAGGACGCGCTCAAGGGAGCGGAACCGTGGCGCGAGGAAATCTGGGACCTAGTCAAGAACGGAACCGAGATCAAACAGTGCTTCGCCACGTACGCGGCGGGCCGCTAGCCGTGGAATCGAAGTAGGTTCTAGACACCCGGGCCCTTCCGAGTTTGGGGAGTTTGAAGACACCCAAACCGGAGGGAGCCCGAGGTGAAGCAACTCTTACTGCGACACGATCCCGGCGCGCGGCCCAAACGGCATCCGATTGGGTTGCGAATTGCGTCTACAACCGGGCAGAAGCCTCGGGCTACCTCACGGCAGTCCTGCTCCACCATCCGCGACTAGACGAAACTACCCCCGGCAGGACTCGAACCTGCGACATCTGATTTAGGAAACCAGTGCTCTGTCCAGCTGAGCTACGGGGGCGTGTAGCTGCAGATCCTATTGCATCGTGTCACGCTATGAGCTAGTGCTAGTTCAGATCAAGAACGGAGCCGTGCACAAAGGGATTCCGGCGAGTGCCGACTAGGCCTTGACGGAAAACGACCTGGGTGCCCCAGCGGCGAGTGAGTCGGACTAAGAAAAAACCAATCGTGCGCACAAGGGCTTTCGGTTTCGCTTTTGCGGCTATCGCACTTGTCGCACTCGGATGCAGCGAGGACGACAACAAGGCCGTTCGACTGGCCGAGCGACTGCAGAAGCGAGCCGAGGGCCTGTCACACCGCCGGCTGCCACCTCCGCACCGTGCACGAGAGCTCGGGGCGAGCGATGGAGGCCGTCGTAGCCCCTTAGCGGCAGAAATAGCGCCGCTAAAGGGCGATCAGGGAGTTGTTGCGGCCTTGACCGCGATGCTGCGAGACCAAAACAAGCGTGTTGCAGCGGCGTACGTGCTCGCCGAGATCGGGGGGCCTCGCGCGGCAGAGGCGCTTTGGAGCGTGTACCGCGAGATGCTCAAGCGCGTCAAGGTGGTCACACGTTTTCGGGAGACGTCGGATGGCGTTTGGGAGCACGCGGGGATCCGGACAAAAAGCGTAGATCATGCCTTCTTCTTCGAAGTACGTATGGGACTCTGTTATGTCGGTCGGCCGGTTGCACGGGCCATGATCGATCGAGCCGAGACCGCGCTCACCAACGTTCGAACCCTCCAAGAGAACGGCCAGGACAATGATGCCGGTAGAGCACCGCGTAGAAGACACCGGCCGGGTGGACGAGGTGAACTCCGCTCGGCCCTTGATGGTGTTTGACGAGCTGATTGAGATCTTGGGTTGGATCGGCGACCCGGCGGCCGGCTCACTGTTCGCTGCCGCACTGGCTTCGGGCATCAAAGATGTCCGGCGCCCCACGCTGGAGGCGGTGACGAATCTGAACTGTAAGGAGGAGCCCGTGCTTCGTGCCTTGTTAGCCATGCTCGAATCCAGCGACAAGTACCAGGAAGACGTGTTGGTCAAAGAGCGGGCGGCCGCGGCCATCTTGTTCTTGCTCAACGGCAAACCCATCGCGGTTCGACAGCTCCGCCGGTCGGAACGAGGCATGCTGATCGATGCCGCCCGAGAACGCGTCGCCGAGGAGTTTGAGCGCATCGGCCGTTGAGAGTGCGCTGCTAAGATCCGCGCATGTAGCTCAGCTGGACAGCTGGCGTGGAGCGCGTCACGTCGTTCGTTCTAGAGCGGAAGGGCGTCGCGGAATAGAATGCCCACACCGCGACGACCCCGTAGCTCAGCCGGATAGAGCGGTTGATTCCTAATCAACAGGTCGCAGGTTCGAGTCCTGCCGGGGTCGCTACCTTAGATGGGGGTAGGTCGCGCCGAGCGAATGAGCGAAGCGAAGAAGTGAAAGCGAACCGAAGGGGGGCGCAGCCCCACTTTTATGCTGCGCCTAAGCGAAGCGCGACGCAGCGACGCTCGTTTGGGTCCTGCCGGGTTCGGGTTTCGCGGGGCCGGTTGCGTATCTTAGCTCTATGACTTTGCGCGGCCGGGTTGCTCTTGTTGCTGGTGCTACGCGCGGCGCCGGGCGTGGCATCGCTCGTGCGCTTGGTGAGGCCGGCGCCACCGTCTACTGCACCGGGCGCAGCAGCCGTTTGGGGACCGTCGATCCCAAGCGGCCCGAAACGATCGAAGGAACCGCCGAACTCGTGACCGCGGCCGGCGGTTTCGGCATCCCCGTGCGCGTCGATCACACCGACGAGTCCGCAGTCATCTCCCTGTTTCAGCGCGTGCGCGCCGAGCACGGCAAACTCGACATCTTCATCAATGACATTTGGGGCGGCGACTCGCTCACCGAATGGGGTAAGTCGTTTTGGGAGGTCGATGTCCAACAGGGCTTCGCGATGATGGAGCGTGCAATTCATACGCACATCATCACGAGCCGGCACGGCGTCCCGCTCATGCTCGCCAGCAACGTTGACCGCGACGGCGGATTGATCGTCGAACTTACCGACGGCGCGTTTTACGGCTATCGCGGCCAACTGTTTTACGACCTCTGCAAGATGTCGGTGATTCGCCTCGCGTACGCCATGTCGGTTGAACTCGCCGACCGGCCCATCACCGCGGTCGCCGTTACGCCTGGCTTCCTACGCTCCGAGGCCGTCCTCGATCACTTCGGCGTGACCGAAGAAAACTGGCGCGACGCGATTGCGCAAGACCCCCACTTCGCACACTCCGAAACACCGCTGCTCGTCGGACGCGTGATCGCCGCGCTCGCCACAGACCCCGACGCCCCCAAACGCTGCGGCCAAGCCCTCACGTGCTGGGACCTCGCCCGTCACTACGACATCACAGACGTCGACGGGAGGCAGCCGCACTGGGATGAGCATTTAGACACGGCCGTCGAGGCCATCCTGGAAAGCGCGGCTCCGAGTGCGGACGATTTGTCGTTACTCGCCATTCGCAAACATCAAATTGATTTCGACGACGGCCGCGCCGCACAACGCGCGCGCATCGACGCTTTCTTGCGACAACACGGGTCGCCCTCGCAGTCGCGCTAGAATCCGGCATGATCCGAATCTTTGTCCCGCGTGTCGTCGTCTTGTTTTTGTTGGGTCTTACTGCCTGCCCCTATCGCGGTCACCGGATTCCGCGCGATGTGCACTCGATCGCGCCGCTAAACTCCGAGTACGACGACATCAACATGGCGGCCCCGCCGCAATTGGATCAGTTTGTGTGGTCAACCAACCGGGGAACAAACGGCGGCACGTTCGACCTCTGGACGGCGTCCGGGACGTTTTTCGACGGCGGACTCGCGCTCAAAGAGGACGGGCAACCGCATCCCTTCGAGCCGTCGGCCTCGCCGGCCGACGAATTCGGTCCGACTTGGGTTGTGCATGGGAAGGCCTCGGAGTCGCGATGGAGCGAAGATGCGTACGTGGTCTTTTCGAGCAACCGCATGGGCGGCCGCGGAGGGTTGGATCTGTATCGCGTCGATCCGCGCACGGGCCGGATCGATGCGTTGGACAAACTCAACGGCCCGCGTAACGACGCCTACTGGACGCGAACGCGTACGAGCGAGTTTTTTGTATCCGACCGCGCGGGACACGGTCTTGATCTGTTCGAGGTCGTGCGTCATGCCGACGGTCGCGTCGAGATCGTCCGTTTGGATGAACTCTGCACGAACTCCGACGAAACCGCGCTGTCCGCGACGCACGGCAAAGGCGGTCACACCGCACTCCTGTTTGCGTCCAATCGCGAAGGCGGCCACGGAGGCTGGGATCTGTACTACGCGGTGCGCAAAAACAACAAGTGGAGCAAGCCCCGCAATCTGGGAGCGCGCTTCAACACCGAACACAACGAGTTTCGGCCCGTCGCCTCGTGGGGCGCGATTTTGTTCTCGTCGGACCGACCGGGCGGGAAAGGCGGCTACGACCTATACCGGGCGCGCGCGCCGCAGTTGAAATGAGCCGGTCGGCGCACCTAGGCCTAGGTTGCCGAGCGCGAGCGCCTTAGCAGAACGATTCCGGTCAGCATGAGCGCGACCGCGGCGCTCCATACGCCTACGCCCTTTGTTTGCGCCATCGCGAAATACGCGAGCGCTAGTCCGGTAGCGCAAGCAATCCCGCCGAAAGCACGCAAATGGCGCCCGTTCGACGGCGCGTTGGCAAGGTCGAGTCGTTCCCACTCAAACTGCGTGCGCCACCGCTCGTTGCCGGCCTGGTAATCGCTAAACGCTTGCACGATTGCTTCGTGAGGGATGCCCGTTTGCTTCGCGCGGTAGTGACGACTCAAGTCACCATCCTGATACTCAAGAATGAATCCGTCTTCGTGCGACCAAGCGGTTTGCACAAACGCCCCATCGTCCGCGGTGAGTATCGCGAAATAGTTGTCGTCTCCGTCGAGCCCCTCAAGCGTCCGTCGGATCTGAGCCCGCGGAGGATTCAAAATCTCAGTGTTCGACGTGGTCAATCGCACGGTTCGATCTTATCGCACGTTCATGCCGCGTGTCGGTGGCGGGACCTGGTCCCGCGGCGGTGGGTCACGCTGCGGTGTTCTACGGTGTTCCGCGGCACTTGTTTGCATGCTTGCGCGTCGTGGCTTTGTTTGCGCCGGCCGCTACTCGAGTTCGTTCACGCCTAGAAAGATCCGGACCTTGCGATCCGTCTCGTCGACTACCGCGACGTCGGGGACGTTGTCGGCGTTTGCGTCGATTACGACCGTTGCGATCGGGTTGGTTCCGACTGCGTAGCTCTGGTCGACTGTGAAGGTTCCCGTCCCGTTGCCCAACAAGATGCTGATCGTTCCAGCGACTCGGTTGGCGACCGCCATGTCGATTTCGTTGTCGCCGTTGAAGTCGCCGAGCGAAATGTGCATCGCACCTGCGCCGGTTGCGATTTCTTGGCCGCTCGTGAACGTGCCGTCGCCGATTCCGTTGACGCCGTTGCCGAGGAGAACGCGAATGCTGCCCGCCGTCTGTTGCGTGACGACTACGTCGAGGATCCGATCCCGGTTGACGTCGGCCAAGACTACGTAGCTCGGCGCCGCGCCGATCGGGATGACCGGTTGCTCGTCAAACGTTCCGTCGCCGCGCCCCGGCGATGCTTGGTTACCGAGCCAGACGTGCAACTCGCCAAAGAACTCGTCAACCGACACGGCATCGAGCACGCCGTCGGCGTTGCAATCGCCCAGCGCCAAGTGTCGACGACGGACCGCGCCGCCTTGGCTCGCCTCGGGCCGTATGGTTCCCGATGTCGGCGGACCCGACGTGAGCTGCACGGGGAACGTCCCGTCGCCCGCACCCAGACGCACGCTCAAGACATGCTCCGTGAAAAACTCAGGGAAGTTGCCGTCGAACCGCAAGTCAGACACGGCGATCAAGTCGGGAAATCCATCGCGGTCCAGATCTGCGGCGCGCAACCCCGAAGGCCCCACTTCGCCGAACGCCGGATTCTCAGGGTCCGTTCCGACCGAACGTCGCACGCCAAACGTACCCGTGCCGCGTCCGAACGCCACGTCGCCGTCGAACACGTTGACGTCGAGGCGCGGAAACTGGTCGGCGCCGCCACCTTTAAACGCCACGAGGTCGAGTGCGCGATCCCCGTTGAAATCGGCAGCCACGAGCGACATCGAAATCGACGCCGCCGGAAACGCGGCCTGGCCGCCCGTACCGGGTCTCAGTACGTTCGTGTCGTCAATCCCCGCCATGCGTAAGACCTCGCCCGGGCCAAACGTGCCGTCGGCTTGACCATTCACGCCGCGGCCGGGAAAGATCACGATGCTCGGTGCGGGCTGACCGGTTTCGTCGTCGACGAGCTCCGGGTCCGGCTCCGCCACGACGGCAAGATCGGGTATCGCGTCGGCGTTGAAGTCGGCGGTAATCATGTCGCGCGGGCGATCGCCCGTCGCCAGCTCCACGCCGTCCAGCAACACCATGGCGCCGTTGCCGCGTCCCGCCGCGCCCTGACCCATCAAGATCGTGACGCTCGACGCGCCCGCGTTCGCGGTCGCGAGATCCAAAATCCCGTCGCTGTTGAAGTCCGCGACCGTTAGATCGACCGCGCCGGCGCCCACGGGATAGATCGCGTCGCGCGTCCAAACGCCAAACGCATTCCCTGCACCGCGCTGGCCGAGATAGATGTGTACGTCGCTGCTGCCTTCGCAGACGACCGCGAGGTCCGGCACCGCGTCGGCGTTGAAGTCGCCGGCAACAACCGTGCTGGGATTTGTCCCCGTCTGCAGCACAAGCGGCGGCAAAAACGTCCCGTCGCCGTTGCCGCGAAAAATGCGCAGGCTTGCCGGGTTTTCGCCCGTCGCGACCGCGAGATCCGGTTTGCCGTCGCGATCGAGATCCACCGGCACCATGGCGCGCGGCGTGTCGCCGGTTCCCACGAAGTGCAACGTGCCGTCTAAGAGCGCCGCGTCGCCCGTTCCGAGCAGTACGGCGATACGGCCGTCTTGCATGACGGCAACATCGACACGGCCGTCGGCATTGAAATCGGCGGTTTCGAGGTCGGTGATCTCGCCCACTTCGAAACTTCCGCCGCTGCCGCGATCCACAAAGCCCTCGCCGCGTCCGATCGGGACGCCCTCCCGAAGGGCCAAGCGTTGCAGCGCAATGTCGAGCCGCGGAATGTCGCTGGTCTGAATCGTATCGGTATTGATGCGCGCGATGTCGGGAACACCGTCGCGATTGAAATCACCCACGGCGTGGCGCGAAAATGGGCCGACCGGATCGGCTTCGAAAAACGTACCGCCGCCCATGTTCACAATCAGTTCGCGACCGCCCACCACGTCGATGGCGCCATCGCCGTTGAGATCGATGGGCGTCATGTTGGCGCGCAACGCCGCGAGGTTGGGAGATGTCGTCACGGCGAACGTGCCATCCCCCGCGCCGCGCATGAGCACGCCGGAAGATTCTCCGCCGGCGACGAGGTCAACCGTCCCGTCTCCATCGAAATCCGCCGCCGCCAATCCGATCGGCGAGAGCGGGGCCACCGACACGTCGCGCACGACCGCAAACCGACCGTTGCCGCCACAGCCCGTGCGGCGACTCGCCGCGACCGCGATCGCGCTGCGATTGCCGGCTGCGTCGAGGGCGGAGATGCCCACGAAGTATCGCTTGCAGCGTTGCAGACTCGCGAGCGACGCCAGGGTCACATTGCCCACGCGTGCGGGAGAGTCTTGCGTCAACGTGGCGACGACCGCGGCGACGCCTGTGAAATCGCCGGCCGCCGGCGTGGCCGGAGGGACATCCAGCGAGTAGTGAATCTCGTAACCAACCACGCCGCTGCCGAGGTCCGCGCTTTGCGTCCACGCCAAGAACAATTCCGTGTCGGTCGCGCTCGTGATGCGCGGCAGCGTCGGCGTCTCCGGCGGCGTCGTGTCCACGCGCCACCGGTGCGTCGCTTCACTGATCTTGGTGCCCGCGTTCACTCGTACGTTGAACTCGTATTCGCCGTCGGCTAAGCCATTGAGCACGAACGGGTTGGTAATGCGCACAAACGGAGGGGGCGCTTCTCCGATGCGGACCAATCGCCCTTCAAACGCCAGGTCGGTTCGGTTGATCGAAAACGTAAACGCGGCGTCGGCCGTGTCGCTGATCGCTGACGGCCCGGACTGCACGACCACAAGCGGCTCGGGCAAGACCGAGTTGTCGTCCGTCGCCTCAAGAAACGCAAAAATTCCGCCGAGCGGCCCACACCCGCCCAGGAAAACGAGCGCCAGTATCCCGACTCCCAAAGTTCGCATGCGAAACATCCTAGGACAGCTGGATACGCAGGGGTAGCGCCATGTCGGTTGGAACACCGCGCTGGCTGGTACCTGCCGCGTAGCCCTTGCTCATACCCGCTAGCGGATCCACTGGGCAGCGAGATTTTCTTCGGTCGCGTTTCTCCAGCGCCATGCGAGCCCGGCGATACTCCCGGTTGCAAAGACGACCGCCGTAGTAAGAGGCGCGAGTAGATAAGCGATCGCGACCGAGATGACGAACCAAAGAGACGGGGTACGCAACGGGATCGGTCCCGCAAAGAGAATTCGAAACACGAAGAGCGCTATCACAACGAGCGCGGACGCGATTCGCCCCGCTGTCGGCTCCCACCACAGAGCGAATCCAAGTGCAGCGCCCGCGCAAGCGGGCAAGACATGCGCAACGATTCCAGCGAGCAGGCTGTGTCGGAACATCGATCGCAACGAAACACCGTGTAGATAAGCGTGCGGCTCGATACTGAAGTACGTTGGCGCGAACACGATCAAGACCACACCGGCGAACCCGGTCGGATGAGAAACCATCACAAAGACCGCGAGCACAGGGATTGCCAACGAAACACCGGCGAGACCGGCGCGCCACATCGATGCGAAAAAGCGAGCATCCAGACGAACACGGAAACGCGGTCTCAGCAGACGCCATTGCGCCGTCCACAGGCTCGTAGCTCCGCGATGGTGATCTGGGAGCGCGCGCGCCGGAACCAACGACATCGTTAAGTTTCGGCCGTTGCCACTCACCTCCCGCGTCGCGAGCGCCAGCCATTGGTAGAAAAAAAGCACCGGAACACCGATCCACACCGCCTCCGCTGCGCCGGGCCATACGGGAAACGGCGTGTCACGCATGTATACATCCATCGTCATCCAAAAGTGCGCCCCAAGAAACCAAGCGAACACAACCACCCGCAACGACTGCGCGGCCCAACCCCCGGCTCTCGCACGCACAAGACTGTTCGCTGCCCCGAGGGCTCCAAAAAAGAGCGGCGCGACAACAATCGCCCAATCGATCGTTCTGCTCGGCCGAACTCGAATCCAGTAGGCCAGCATCGCAACGCCGTACCAAGGAAGAACAATAAGCCACCGAGCCGCAAGCCGCGCGCGCAGACTAGGTGCACGCAACGAATCAAACGAGTGCACTTCGGCGACACCCTCGCCGACAAAAAACGCCATCGCAATGACACCAAAAGATCCGAGCACGAAAGATTCGGCAGGGATCCACAGGAGCAATGGAATCAGGAGCGCGACTGCAACCCCGAGCCACCACAACTCCGGGCTCCCGGCTCCCATGTGGAGACGAATATATTTGCTCTGGAGCGACCAAGCGTGCCGGATGCTTCGCATCACAGGCTGCCTTCTGCGTAGTCGCAAAAGATCTCTTCCAGATTGAGGTCTTCAACTTCGTGCGGCGGGCAACCTGCAAGCTCCGTTGACCCGAACGCGGAAGTCGTTACAACAACAGCGCTGCCGTCTCTACGGCGGGCGATCTCGCCGTGGACGGCTGCGGGAGCTTCCCCCTTCTTGAACACAAGACGCTTTGTTCGCGCCTTCAACGCATCAAGGTCGGCACACTCCTGGAGACGCCCGCCGAGCATGATTCCAACGCGATCCACGATTCTTTCGACGTCGTGCAGCACGTGCGAAGTAAAGAGAACGGTCTTCCCCTCTTCACCCGCAAGCTCTAAGGCGCTCCAAAGAAACTCACGCCGGATCGCGGCGTCGAGACCAAGAGTCGGGTCATCAAGTACCAACAGGTCCGGCTTCGGCGCGAGAGCGACCGCCAACTCTGCGCGCCGCCTCTCGCCAAGACTCAGGTCGTCAAGCGCCGTTTTCGTCGGCACGCGCAACCGGTCAAGAAGTGACTGCGCGAAAGCCCAGTCCCACTCCTCGTAAAAGCTCGAGACGTATCGCAGCACGTCGCCCACCGCGAGATGGGAAAACGGAAGTGCGTCCTCCGTCATGTAGCCAATGCGTTGGCGCGCCGCCGAAGAGAGCCGCAGCGCCGGCTCGCCGAAGACGAAGGCGTGGCCCGCATCGGGCCGCGCCAAGCCCAACAGCATTTGAAGCGCGGTTGTCTTCCCCGCGCCGTTTGGTCCGATGAGCCCGAACACGGTACCCGGCTCGATATCAAATGTGAGGTCGGACACGGCTTTCACGCCATCAAACGACCTTGAAAGACCGCGCACGGACACAACAGGTTTCATTTCTTCTCCTCTTTTCTGGCGCGTCGCCATTCCTCGCGCCACATGGCTTCGACGTCCTCCCACGACGTCGAGCTTCCGGCGAGATCGCCCAACAGCGTCTTAATGTGTCGGCGCACATACGCGCGAAGCTCCGCCTTCCGAAAGCCGAGCGTTTGCGCCGCGACAAACGTGCCGCGCCCTCGCTCAATCGACAGCACGCCTTCGCGTTCCAGGTCGCCAAACGCTTTGCGCACGGTGTGAAAGTTCACGCGCAGTTGCATCGCCAAGTCGCGCGCCGACGGAAGACGCGCCCCCGCGGCCAGCCGGCCCGAGGCCACGGCCAAGCGGATCTGCCGCGTGATCTGAAGGCCGAGCGGCTCCCCACTATGGGGATCAAGACGAAGGCGTATCATTTAGTGATATAGATCACTATATCACCGGGAGGACCCGTCCCGCAAGACGCCACCGCGACACGGTAGATTTAGGCCCGCCACGTGATCTATCCCAAGCCGTTTTTTGCTCTGCAGGTCGAGTTTGCCCACCGCGTGTGCGCGATCGGCGATCTCTCTCTGGAGCGCGCTCTCTTCGAGTTCACCAACCTCTATGTCCGGTTTGGGTTGGGCCGCGACTTCGACGAGCAGCATTCGGTATGGCAGGCCTACTTGGCTGGGCTGCGCGGTGCGGACGATGCGTCCGACTGGTCGCACGAGTTTTACCGGCAAAACAATCCGGAAACCGTGACGTCGCCCGCCCTCGTCGCTTCGTTCGGCTGTTTTTCGTACGCGGTTCCGCGCGGTGAGTTCGTGCGGCTGCACTTTCGCGACGTCGAGCGCGACGGCCACTCCGCCCTCTCCGTCGAACGCATCGCCCATCGCCGCGCCGACCTGACCGCGTTGTTTACGCACGTGAAGCAAACGATCCCACAAGACATCCCCGTCGTCGGCATCTCGTGGCTTTACAACCTCGGTGCGTACCGGCGCTTGTTCCCGACCTCGTACACAGCGTCGGCGCAAGTGGTTGCGGGCAAGTTCCGATCGATGACGCTCTGGGGTCAATTCCTCAATCGACAGGGCGAAATCAAAGAGCAGGCGGCGCGCACGTTTCGTGCCGCGCTGCACCAAACGTCGTCGATCGACGCGCTGGAAGCGTGCTTTCCGTTCCGGACACTCACCGTCCGAGCTCCGGTTCGCGAGTTCTATTCGTTTTATGAAATCTGATCCCGACCGTATGCGTATCTGCTTGCTCACTACGCAGGATCTCGATGCCGTTCCGTTTGCCGAAGACGACTGGCCGTGCGATCCGCGGCCGTTTTTGCCCGACGCGGATTGGCACGTCGCGATCTTGAAGGGTGCGGCTTGCGGACGCGCCGTGGCTGCGCTCGTGCGTAAGGGGTTCGATCTTTTCTTCAATCTTTGTGACGGCGCGGCGGACGAGGACTCCCCCGGCATCAACGTCATCACCACGCTCGAACGGTTGCGCGTCCCGTTTACGGGTTCAACGTCGGTGTTTTACGAACCTTCGCGCACAAAGATGAAGCGCGTCTGCAAACAACTCGGTCTCGACACCCCCGCCCACGTGATGGTGCGTCGCGCCGCCGACGTCGAGCGCGCCGCGAACAAGCTCCGCTTCCCGCTCTTTGTCAAACACCCGAGCAGCTACGCCAGCATCGACTTAAGCCGCGCGTCCCGCGTCGTCACGCCGGCCGGCTTGCGACGCCAGGTGCGCAAGATGATGACGCGCCATGGCGGCGCGCTCGTCGAGGAATTCATTGAAGGGACGGAGTGCACGGTGCTTGTGGCTGAGAACGCCGACGACCCGCAGAGCCCGGTCGCTTACCCACCGGTTCAGTACCGCTTCCCAGCCGGCGAGAGCTTTAAGCACGCGGACATGAAGTGGGTGGACTACAACGATATGTCCGCCGACTCCGTGACGGATCAGACGCTCGCGGCGAAACTCCGCGAAGAGCTTCCGCACGCATTTTTGTCGGGCTCGACGGCGCGGGGTTTGGCCGCTGCGACTTTCGCGTGGATCGAAGCGGGCGCCCGTTTCTGCTCGAGATCAACGCGAACTGTGGCGTCTACTACCCGCCCGCAGACGCCGGCGGAGCGGACGTGTGCATCGCGTTGGATCCCGGCGGCCATGAGCGGTTTACGCAACGACTCGTGGCCGCCGCGTTGCGCCGTCATCGCAAGATTCGCTAGCGGTAACTTACGGGTCTCGCGCGAGCGTGAGCTTGGGAAGGATTCCTTCGTAGTGACGCACCGTGGCCGGTCCCGCCGTCTCGGCGAGATGCTTTAACGCGGCATCGCGCGCGGCGTTGTACGGCGCGCGATGATCGTTTGTGACCCGCGATTGCCGGACGCTCCCGAGCGCGCGCTTCATCACGAACGCAACCTCGCATTGGCTCTGCGCCAGATACACCTGGAACGGGTGGCCCGCGATGATCGGGAGTTCGGCCACCTTGGCGAGGGCCGCCCGATACTTCGCACCGGCATCCAAGATTGCGACCAGTTTGGCCAGCGAGCCAGGCACGTCGGCTCGATCGATTTTCGCGACGGAACGGCCCAGCGCATCGATCAAGATCAGCGTCGGCAGCGCTCGACACAACGCTTCGTCGCGCGGGAACACGGCCTTGGACGACCCTTCCGCGTCGGCCAACGTCACCACTTTGAGCGCCGCTGCGTTTGCTTCTGTGGTTTTGCCCAACCGCCACGACGCCACCGCCTGCACGGTCAACGCCGTTCCATAGAGCGAGTCCGCTTGCAGCGCTTCCTTGCTGTCTTTGAGCGCGTCGTCGATCAAACGCACGGCATCGGCGTAGTGCGGATCGGGCGAGTCGGTGACCGACGCGAGGCTCGCCGTGTCGCTAAAACGCACACGCGTTTCGATCGCCGCGCCCGCGCTCAACGCATCCTGAGCCTTCCGTACCTGCTGCGCGTGCGGCGCAGCGCACGCCGTCGCGAGCGCGACGACCGCCACGAACATGAACGCACGTTTCTTCGCTCCATGCATCATCACTCTCCCCCTTCGCTCTGAAACGCCTCTTCGAGACGCTGCGCAAACTCCGCCACCGAGAATCGACCGCTCTCCAACTCCTCTTGCGTCTCCGCGATGGATTCCGTCAACGCGTCGATGTTGTGCTGCGTGACGCCGATTTCCGCGAGCTTCGACAACGCCACGTCAAGAAGCGCGATGATCACGCTTCCCTTGGCCAGCGTCCACGCGGCCGTGGCGTTTTCTTCGTCGCCGGCCGCGGCAAACAACGCGTCGATCACCGCCGCAAGCGCCGTCTTGCCGCTCGCACCGGGAAGCTTCTCCAAAAACGCCCAGCGCGCCGCCGCCGCCTGCACGGTCACTTTGAGAATGCCAACGACCGTATCGCCGGACAGATCGTCGAGTTCTTTCGCGGACAGTTCCTGCAAGACAACGGAGATGACGTCTTGCAACGTCGCGCGGCCGTCGACCTCCATCAAAATAAGTTGCGGATTGTCGGCGAGCTCGTCGAGGACTGCTTCCGCGACGTTGAGGACTTGCGACTTCGACAGCCGGGGCTTCCACGCGCCCGCACTCGGTTCGCGCGCCAACTCGCCCATCAACGTGCGCACCGCGACCAACGCCAAGTTTTCGGCATCGTCATCGGCGCCCCACAGCAAGTGCAGATTGGCGCCGGTGCGCTCAATCACGAGCCGCGTGAGCTCGGGAAACAGATCCGGCCCGATCGCGCGCGTGTCTTTCGCCAGGCTGCCCGCGATTTCAGCGAGAACCGTGCGAATCCCGCCCTCGTCCTTGGCAAGCCCCAACACGTCGGGATGCTCGGCAACGACGCCCAAAGCCGCCTTGACGATCGTGTCCAAGGTGTCGGCTGTGAACAACGGCTGCAGTGCGTTCCCGTCTTCATCCTTTGCGAGCACCAAGTCGAGCAGGGTCGTGCCCATCTTCTGCACAAGCGCCGTTTCGCCGGGCTCATCGACCTCGCGAAAAAACGTGCCCGGATTGTTCAGCACAACGTCGGCGCCCGAACGCATCACGCTCGAGAACACAAGACCCGCGAGCGAACTCAAGGAGTCGCCGGCTAAGAGCGCTTCGTCTTTGTCCAGACCCTTCAATCGCTGGTGGACATCGTCGGCGAGCCCCTTCGCGATCGAAGTGACGAAGAGCCTTGTCTTCTTATCCCCGGAAACAAGTGCCGGGTTTTCGCCAATCGACTCAAGCGTTGCGACAAAAATCGTTTGGACAACGCCGTCGAGTCCGGCGGATTGAAAATCCTGATCGTCGAGCACGGTGAGTACGTCGCGCATGATCGCCTTCGACGGCGAGTGGCCCGCGAGCTTGCGGACGCCCGGGCCGGTCGCGAAGTAGTCGATGCCGATTTCGACGAGCGTTCCCGCGACTCGCCGCAGCGCGTTCGGAGCGCCTTGGCCCGCGTTCCACTGCCGGATGGTCAGCGCGGCGATCGCGTCTTCGGGTTGGAGGCCGTCCCCCATCGTTGTGCCGAACGCGACGCCCTTGTGGTACTCGTAAAGCCAGAGAAACTCCTGCAGGAGAGCGCTGTCGACATGGTCGGGGCCGACGGTGTCGACGTGCTCGCTCAGTTCCGCTGCGCGCGCATCCGCTCCAACGGCGGCCTGCCCCGCCGCCGTCTGGTGAAAAAACACCAGCGCATCCTCGGCCGACGCATCGTGATCGAGCCCGGGCAACGGAAGCGTGAGTGAACGCTCGCGCGTCCGATCGACATACGCCTGTCGCGCCTCACCAAAAAGTCGCAAGCCAGCCTGAATGCCGAACAAGACAACGTCGGGTCCACCGAGTCCCATGATTCATCCCCTTCCGAAGGGCACCATAGTACGCGAAGACAAAGTAGCATCGCGGTGCAATCGTCTTGACACTCGACCGGTGAGCTGCGCACGCCGGGATCCGAACCAGAACCAAGTCGCAGCTTCCTTCGCTGACGCTGCACGTGTTACGTAACGGCGGCGGCCAAACGCTGCCGCGCGCTTAAGAGCGCGCGGGCGCGTGCTCGCAGCCGGCCCGGGGCAACCGGCTTTTGCAGGTAGTCGTCGGCGCCCGCCATCAGCGAATCGGTCTCGAGCATTTCGTCCGTCGAGGCCGTCAGCATGATGATCGGCAAGGACGCCGTTTCAAGATTCTTGCGCAGCGTCTGAATCACTTCCATGCCCGACATCCCCGGCATGATCATGTCCACCACAAGCAGGTCCGGTTTTTCGCGCGCGATGATGTCGAGCGCCGCTTCGCCGCTGTCCGCTTCCCGAATCGCGGGGAACTCCTTGCGCAACGCAGCCGAAGCCACGCGACGCGCAATGCGTTCGTCGTCGCAGATGACGACGCACGGCCCCGTCTCTTCGTTCGCAAGTTCGCCGCCGCACCACGGACAAAAACTCCAGTCGGCAAACCGATCGCCGCCGCACGCGTCACACGCGCCGCACGCCGCGGCGGTGCGCGAAGCACTCGAGGATCCCAGCGACGGGCTTGTGTCTTCCGCTCCGACTTCGCGCGCTGCGACCTTGAGCACCTCTTCGGGGGCGCACGATCCGTCGAGCACTTTTTGTTTCGCCGCATCGACCAGCGGACGTGTTCCATCACGGATGGTTTGCTCGCGCAGCTCAGACTCGGGGGCCTCCGCCTGCAACAGTTTGCCGAGCGCAGGCGTCATGACGATCAGCTCCGCGATCGCCGTGCGCCCCTGTTGGCCGGTACCGCGGCAACGTCGGCAACCTTCGCCGCGCTTGATCCCGTCCGCTCCGTCTTCGATATCGAGCTGCGTGAGGAGATCCGCATCACACATAACTGGCGCCGCACAATGCGAGCAGTTCGTGCGCGCTAAACGCTGCGCCATCACCCCGCCCAAACACGACGCCAACTGCGCGCGGTCGACGCCGAGATCGATCAAACGCGGGATCGCGCCGAACGCATCGTTAGTGTGCAACGTGGAAAGAACCAAGTGTCCGGTCATCGCTGCCTGAACGGCAGTCTTCGCGGTTTCGGCATCACGAATTTCGCCCAGCAACACGACGTCGGGATCTTGCCGCAGGATGCTACGCAATGCTGCCGCAAACGTCATCCCGATGTCGCTGCGCACGGGCACGTGCACAATTCCGGGAAACTGATACTCGACGGGATCTTCGACCGTAACGAGATTAAGTTTCGGATCGCGAATCTCTAAGAGCGAAGCGTAGAGCGTACTCGTCTTGCCCGAGCCCGTGGGCCCGGTGAGCAACAGCAGTCCGTTCGGACGACGAATCAGTTCCCGCCACGTTTCCAGAAGCTCCGGGTCGAGGCCGGCGCGATCGAGCTTAAACGTCGCCGCGTTCGGATCGAGCACACGGATCACCGCCTTCTCGCCGAAGTAGGAAGGCAGCGTCGAAACACGGAGATCATATTGCCGCTTGTTGTGCGAGACCTTGGCGCGTCCATCCTGCGGACGACGCGTCTCGATGATGTTGAGCCCCGCGATGATTTTGATGCGCGAGATCACAGACGACGCAGCGGACGCCGGCAGCGTCAGAATCTCGTGCAACTCGCCATCCATGCGGAATCGCACACGAAGAGCCGTCTTTTCCCACTCGATATGAATGTCACTCGCGTCGCGCGTGATGGCATCCGAGATGATGAGGTTGACCAGGCGCACCGTCGGGCCGTCATGGGCCGCCTCGGCAAGTTCAAGAGCGCCCGACCCGCCTTCCTGGTGGGTCTCCTTCTCGACGACCACCGACTCATCGGTGGGCGCATTCTTCAAGAGGTCATGCAGCGCCTCTTCCCCCTCGCGCACTTCGCGCATGGCGCGCCGAACCGCGCTCGGTTTTGCAAACAGCGGTTCGATCTTGAGGTGCGTACGCCCGGCCAGCTCGTCAAACGCGACAACCTCGAGAGGATCACCGGTCGCCACAAACAGAGTGTCGCCCTCCACGCGCAACGGAAGAACTCCGAGTCTCTGCGCAAGGTCTGCATCCACAAGATCTTGAACTTCGGGGTCAGGCTGTAATTCATGCTCGGGTACAACCGTGCGGCCGGTCGCTTCGGCAAGAACTTCCACTAAAAAATCCTCGTCGACAGCCTCCTGCTCCAGCAAGACCTCGACGAGCGGCTTTTTGGCGCCGCGCTGTCGGTCCTTCGCTGCTTCCAACGCTTCGTACGTTACGACCGAGCGTTCAATGAGCAGCGTTTCAATGCGATTGAGTCTGCGCCGTTCACGCGCAGGCTCCACACCTGTTTCCGCCATGTCTTTCCCCTTCGCTTCTCTGTCGTCCGATTCACCTCTCCAGTTAAAGAACAAACTCGCCTTCGGACGATAGACCAGCGACACCTCTAACTGAGGCTGTAAAAAAGAAGGGGAACGCATGACTGCCGGGAAAACAGTCACGCTACGCTGCGTGAACAGCGACGGGGAAGCGCACGAGATCTGTTCGTCTTGCGATCAACCCGTTTGCGAACAGTGCATCGACCGCCGGAAAACCGAGGCGATCGTCTGTCGCAACTGCTCATACAAACTAGCGCTGACAGGTGTAGACCAAACACAGGCTGTAAAACGTGCAGCCGCGCAGCGAATCGCCATCGATGCAAAAAAACCGGCAGGCCGCGTGCGACGCGCCGTTGGCTGGGTGGCGCTTGTCGGCGTGCTCGCGGTGCTATTCGGCTGGGCCGGACCGATCGCGATCGACGCGTTCGCATCCGAAGATGCCTACGCACTGGGCCCGGTGGGCGAGGAAGCCGCGCCCGGCCTCAATGACTGCGTGCAAGGGCTCTGGAAAATGCGGGCCGCCATCGACACGTACCGCTACAAGAACGGCGGCAAGATCCCGACGCGGCTCGCGGTCCTCAAACAGGTCGACGAAGCCTGCCCGGGATGCGACAACCCGTGGCGATATCTTGCAACCGGCGCGAGCTACCGCGTCGCATGCTCCAAACCACACACACACGAACGCGCGGCCGTTTTTCTCGACCATCGCGTCGGACCGCCTCAGGTCCAACTCGACAAAGGGGTGGAATAGATGCGCGGTTTCACATTGATTGAACTGATGATCGTGGTCGGGGTGATCGCGATCTTGTCTACCCTGTTCATGCACAATGCGCAGTCGTCCACGCAGGAAGCGCGGGCTGTCGCGTGCGAGAAAAACCGCACGTTGTTCGAGGACATGGAACAAAAATTCGAGCACGACAAGGGCCGCCCCAGCCACGCGCTGCAGGAGCTGGTGGATGCGGGCTACGCGAGCCGGTTGCCGTGCCCGCGCGCCGGCGTCGTCACGTGGACGGTGCAAGACGAATCCCTCCCGTGGACGCGTCAGGCGCTTGTTTGTTCGATCCATGGACCGAAGACGCGCATTCGCAAATGGATCCCGCCGCTCGCGGCCGCGGACCCCGCCTTCGCATTCTCGGACAGCTTCGATGGTCCCATTGCCGGTAACTGGACGGAGACGCAAGGTCGTTTTTGGCAGCTTGTCGACGGCAAGTATCGCGCGGGAACGACGACGCGCCGGAGTTCCGGTCAGCACCGCGCGTTCTCCGGCGACGAGAGCTGGACGGACTACGACGTAAACCTCAACGTGAACCTTCTCAAAGGCAACGGTTACGGGGTTTACTTCCGGGCCACCGGCACCAAGAAAGTGGACGGATACGTCTTCGAGTATCTGCCGAACGGGAAAAAGTTCCGGATGCGCGAAGTCAACAACGGCAGGCACGGCAAAGTCATCGGCGTATCCAAAGCGCCGAAGGACTTCCAGTGGACCGGTACCGAACGGGCGGTGAACATCGCCGTGAGCGGGAGCACGTTTACGGCGTCCGTCGACGGCACAAAAGTCGTGAGCGGGACGAGCACGAAATACAAGAGCGGCGCTGTCGGCATCCGTTCCAACAATCGCGCGGTCACCGAGTTCGACGAAATCCAGGTCGAGACGAAATAGACGGGTCGCGTGCGCGGCCTCGGCGTCTACTCCAACTCCACGCCGAGGCCGTCCGCGATTCGGTTGACGAACGCGAAGTACGCCGTGATCGCGCAGATGTCGTGGATCGCTGCGTCCGTGAACCCGTGTTCGCGCAACGCGGCAACGTCGCCCTCCCCCATCGCTTGAGGTTGCGTGGTTAGCTTGAGCGCGTAGTCGAGCATCGATCGGTCGGCGGCATCAAGCTCGCCATCGAGCGCCGCGCGCGTCCCGCTGGCGAGTTCGCGCACAATCTTGTCCACGTGCGGGTTGTTTTGTTTTTCGAGAATCGCACGGAGTCCCGAGCCGTGATGATGGACTCAGTAGACGCAGCCGTTGGCGGCCGACACCATGAGCCCAATCATCTCGCGCTGATCGTGACGGAGCGGGCCGGGGTTGTGCATCAACGTTCGATACAGCCCGAGGTGGTGGCGCATCACGTCCGCGTGCGCGCTGTGAATGCGAATGATGTTGTCGCTGTCATCGACGTCGCACGGAACATACTGAATCCAAGCCATGGCACTCCCTAACGTAAATCTACACGTACCGTGGGGACCTTCCGCGATTTTTTCACATCGTGACACCGCGTTGGACTTTCGATTCCTGCTACGTTGGCGAGCATGATCGAACTTCGCCATCTCCTGGCGACGATTGCGTACAGGCTGCGCGCCGTCGTGGCCGAAACAACGGATGAGTTCGGCTCGTTCGAAGCGGGCTTGGGCACGCGCTCGCCGCGATCGATCGTGCGACACATGACCAGTGTGTTGCGCCATGCGCAACGCGTCGTTGGCGACGTCTCTTGGCGCGAGCCGAAAGCACTCGCGTGGCGGGACGAACAAGTACGGTTTGGCGCGGAATTGCGCGCGCTCGATCAATCGCTCGGCGCGTGGGCACCGAGCGACGACCAACATCTGCGGTTGCTCCAAGGTCCGCTTGCGGACGTGCTCACGCACGTGGGCCAGGTCGCCATGCTCCGCCGGCTGTTTGGCTCTCCGGTTCCCGGCGAAAATTTCATGGCCGCGACGATCATGGCCGGCCAGCTCTTGGACTGAAACGATGGATGCGACCGCGCTGACAAGCTACGCCGCCGATCTACTCGGCGAGCCGCTCGCCCTTGTGATCGCTTTGAATCCGACGGAACGACGCACGAACGTGTTGCGCTGTCGCACGCCGGACCGGACCGTGATCGTGAAGCAGGCCAACGACCCACGCGAACACGACGCGCTGATGCAGCTCGCGGGAACGGGGATCGCACCGGGCTTGCTCGCGGCGGATGCGGCGCATCACGTCGTGGTGATGGAGGATCTGCCCGGCGTTACGCTCCACGACGTGCTCCAGGGAGCCGATGCGGCCGCCGCCGAAGCAGCGGTGCTGGAGTTTGCAAGCGTGTTCGCCGCGCTGCATCGTCGAACGTCGCGGGCGGGCATGGCGCAGCATGTGGATGCATCCCGCATCGGCAGGCTTTGGGGGATGGAAGCGACCGGCGGAGTCGAGATCGCTGTCAACGCGCTCACGCAGATGGACGTCGGGCCGGACGGGTGCATGATCTTTGAGAACGGCGCGCGTCTCTTCGACTTCGAACTCGCCGAAGACGGGGCCTCGCTCACCGACATCGTCATGTGGCGCATGGGTTTTCCGAATTGCGGTGTGGCGGCCGGAGTGTTTCCGGACGCGTTGCTACGACGGATGGAGAATGCGTACGGTGCGATCGACGCGGACGAATATGGGCGCGCGTATTCGTTTCGCCTGCTGCAACGATTGGAGCGATACGACGAGTGGAAGGTGCAGGAAGAGGACTGGATGTGGGGTCCCGCGTCGGGCCGACAGCGCCTGTTGTGGATGCTGCGGCAATGCCCAGAAGCGGCGCCGTTCGCGCGCGAGTTTCGCGAGCTGCACGAACGACTGCGTGCGACTTGGCCGGCGACGCCAGACACGATGCCGCTGTTTCCGGCGTTCACCTCCGACGCGTAGGTCGTTGGCTTGCGCGGCCGCGAGTCCTCACTCCGGCGGCAATTCGTAGATTCCGCCGGAACCATCGACCAACCGTTTTTGGCGCACAAGCTCGTCCCACACCTCTTGCGGGTACTGGTCCGGCGCCGCCACGCCGATGATGCTCGACTGTCGCCCCGCGCTCATCGCCCCGCCACCGGCCGAAGACTCCGAGTCGAGCCGCACGATCTTGAGCCGTTTGCGAAAGGCCTTCAGCGCGCGCTTCAACACTTCGCGATCGACCTTGGGCAGGGTTCGTTCACCCGACATCCAGCCGTGAACGATCGCGGCAAGTGCCTCATCGTCACGTTCGTCAATCGCAACGAAGAGCTCGATGTCATCTTCCTCACGCGAGGCGGCCCACGCACGCTCCGCCTCGGCCCATGCCTTGTCCGGATCGCTCCCATGCCGGATCTCGGCCAAAACATCCCTAAGAATTCGACTAAGAAGGTCGAACTTCGGCTCGATCATGACTCCATCGTAGCGCCGCGGGCGCGAACGGGCGCCGCCGCTCGAGTACCGCTTTCGATTTTTCTTGCAGTCGGCACGCCGTCGGTGGGCTTGTATAGCTGAACGATCATGCCGAGCCCCCCGCCGTCACCCCAAGACTCAAAACGCCTCGTCGAGCACGCCGCGTTCTTGCGTGGGCTCGCACGCAGCCTCGTTCACAGCGATGACCAAGCAGACGATGTCGTTCAGGCGACCCATTTGGCGGCGCTGCAACATCCGCCTCAAACCGAGTCCAACCTGCGCGGTTGGCTGGCGACCGTTGCGCGGCACTTCGCGTTTCGATCCCACCGCACGGCGAAGCGGCGAGATCGAAGAGAGATGGCGAGTACGCCGCCGGGTCCCTTGCCGTCGCCGGCCGATGTCGCCGCGCGCGCGGAGCTGCAGCGCAAGATCGCTAACGCCGTGGACGCACTCCAAGAGCCCTATCGCTCCGTGATCATCCACCGCTATTTTGACGATCTAACACCCACGGCTATCGCCGCCAAGAGCGGGATACCGCTCAAGACCGTGACGTCGCGTCTGTACCGAGCGCTTGCACATCTGCGTGCCCAACTCGACGCCGAACACGGGGGCGATCGCAAGGCGTGGTCCGTGCTGATTTTGCCCATCGCACACACTGCCACCACCGCTCCCGCCATAGCCACGTCAACGTGGACTAGCCTCCTGGGGTTCACCATGAAAAAAACTCTCATTCTCGTGGTCGGCGCCGCTATCACCGTTTTGTTTCTTTGGTCCAACCACGATCATCGACGCTCGTCCGATGAGGATCGCGCGAGCACCAACGTTGCCCATGATGGCACGACGCCGCCGATCCATGTCACCTCGCAAAACGATGCCCCGGCGTCTGATTCGGACGCACCGAGCTCCAAAATCCAGTTTGTGGGCCGCGTCGTGAATCCTGATGGTGCGGGCGTGCCCGATGCCCAAGTGTTCTTGCTGTACGTGCGCTCGACGTCGGGCTTCGCGATGCCGCACGATGTCTTGCGCCGCGAACGGGAGCGGCGCGAGACACCCGTCACGAGAACGGATGCCACCGGCCATTTCACGATGACGCGGCCCTACCCAACGCACTCGTGCCTCCGAGTCGTCGCGAAGGGGTACGCGCCCGCGTTTGCCGGGCCCGTAGCACCAGGGACGTCGACGACGATTACGGTGCGCGATCAAAATGGCGTTGTTGTTCGCGTTCGGACGTCCGACGGGCGCCCTCTAGCTGGCGCGGACGTTCGAATCGAAACCGCAGCTATGGACTTGCAACGTCGCGGCGACGCGCGTCAATGCCTTGCGGCGGCACGGACGGGCCTCGATGGAGTCGCTCGCCTCCCCGTTGCTCCAAAACACCGCTTCCTGCTTGCGATCGATCCTGGTCGTTACGACCTGGGTTACGTTGAGAAAACGTACGACGCGTCAAAGGGCTCCATCGACATCACCGTGCCCGCTGTTCCGACGCGCTCGGTTCGATTGGTCGACGCGGACTCGGGAGTTGCCCTCGAGGGTGGGTACATCATCATCGGCAGCTCCCGCGGCCCCACGTCGTGGGATCAAGAAATCGCGCGGCGACGCTTCAAAGCGGACAAGAATGGCGTCGTGCACTATCCGAATCAGGATGGCTACTACGGACGATTCGTGACGGCACCCGGTTATGAGATCCTACCGCTTGATCGAAACGTCATGCCGCTGCGGCGCGCGATGCAAGTACGCGGCATCGTGCTTGATCCGTCGGGTCGCCCGGTCGCCAACGCGCCCATCTTTGTTGCAGGACTCAGCAGCGTGTTCGAGGCGGTTTTCGTAGGGCGTCCCCCGGTGGCCGCGTGGTCCGGTTCCGATGGGCGTTTCGCGTTTGAGCTCAAGTTGCTCACCGCAGCACACTTCGCCGTGCCGGATCCCGGCACGCGCACGCTCGTCGCACTCCTCCCCCGCCACGCGCCCGCTGTCGCGCACGAAGTCGCGGTACGATCCGGCGGCGACATCGCCGTCGAGTTGAGGGCCCGGGCGGCCGCCCGGCTGACGATCAAGCTTCTCGGAAGAAACGGCGCATCGATCGAGGCCCAGCTGACGCGCTTGCGACTCAAGATTCCCCGCGCCGATTCGTGGTCATCGGTGCAACCGAACACGGGTGTCGATACGCTCTCGCTGGCGACGTCTACGCCAAACAAAACGGATGCGCATGGACGCATCGATCTCGCGCCACTCGCTCCCGGCGATTACGAACTTTGGATTCAGCACACGAAGCGTACCGTGTCGCTGAAGGCCGGGGAACACAAGACGCTTGAGATTCCCTGGGGTTCAGGCGATGCCGTGTACGGACAGATTGTCGATGCGGGCGGAGCCCCCGTTCGCAACATGAACGTCGGCTTAGGCGGCAAGAGTTCGTGGGTGCTGCAGTCGGACTCCGACGGGCGGTTTCGATTCGATGAAGTGGAGCCCGGCGACTACACGGTGTCCGTCTTTGGCGCGGGGCACGTGGCGCGCCTGAAAATTCCAGTTGAGCTCAACACAGAGAACACGATTCGCATGGCGCCCGGGCCCGCGCAACTTCGCCTCGCCGTTTCGGGCCCGGCGATAAAACACGTCGAGTATTCGCTCACGCCGGAACAGGGCATAGGTGTTCCCGCTTCGGGCGGTTGGCGGCGCCTCGAACCCGACGGCCGCACAGGCCGTGTTGTGCCGCCCGGGCCAGGCATTCTCCTCGCTCGCGCGCCGGGTTGGGGCTGGATGGCCGTACCGTACGAAACCGACGCGAACGTCACGACCGAAGTTCGTTTCGAGATGATGCGAGCTGGGTCGGGTACGGGCCAAGTCGCCGCTCCCGACCGTCGCGAGCATGTACGGATTCAATTCACGCCGGAATTGCCGCGCCTTGAAAACGAGCGTGGCGCGCTGCGCGACCGTGCCATTCGTCGGACGTTGGGCCAGACTTCAACAAACGCGAAACCGGATGCCGACGGACGCTTCGCTGCGACCGATCTGCGCCCGGGCCCCTATCGGGTGCGGCACTTGGTTTGGAACCCGACCGTGCAAGCGTGGAGCGAGATTGGCAGCGCCACGATTCACGTCGAGTCCGGCACGACGACGACAATAGAATTCTTGAGGTGAGCTTCCCGCAAACGCTCGGCGATCGATGAAGTCAGCCGCACTCATTTGAGTTACGCTGCGCGGTGATGCGTCTGCTTCTTTTCGTTCTTGGTTTCGTAGTTTCGGTCGCGCCCGCGGAAGAGGACTTGCTTCCGCAGCGTCTGGCCACGGGATTTCGTTTTACGGAGGGTCCGGCGGCGGGGCCGGACGGTTCGGTTTACTTCTCCGACATTCCCAACGAGCGCATTCATCGCGTCGATGCGAAGGGACAGGTGTCGCTCTTTTGCGAGAACTCGGGTCGCGCCAACGGGCTGATGTGGAACGCGAAGGGCGAGCTCGTCGCGTGCGAGGGCGGCACGGGGCGCGTTGTCGCGTGGTCGGCAGCGGGCAAGCGCTTGCGTGTGCTCGCGGAGCGCTTTGGCGGGAAGCGTTTCAATGCGCCCAACGACTTGGTGATCGACCGCGCCGGCGGCGTCTACTTCACCGACCCCGAGTTCGGCCGCGCCGTGAAGAAGCCGCAGGGTACGTTTGCGGTGTACTACATCGCCGCCAAGGGCAGCGTGACGCGCGTCATCGAGAGCCTCCCCAAACCCAATGGCATCATCTTGTCGCCGGACGAAAAGACGCTCTATGTTGTTTCGAGCGGAAGCGCGACTGTGACCGCGTATCCGGTGCAGGGCGTCGGTCAGCTAGGCAAGGAGCGCGCGTTCTTTCAACTCCGCCAGCCCGAAGGCATGCAAAACACCGGCGGCGACGGGCTCACGGTGGATACCAACGGGCGCCTCTACATCACGTCGCGACTGGGCATTCAAGTCGTGTCGGCGACCGGCAAGTTTGTGCGGCTCTTCGAGTTTCCTGAGAAACCTGCCAACGTCACGTTTGGCGGTCCCAAGCGACAGACGCTTTACGTGACGGCCCGGACGTCGGTGTACACCTTGCCCGTCGCGGCCACGGGCCATCGGTTTGCACTTGCGCAACCGGTCAAGCCCAAGCCTGCGGAAGCGCCCGCAAAAAAATAAGGGTCAAGATTCGGGGTTGCGGCTCAAACAAGCCGTCTTATACTCCTCGCCATCATGCTCCTGTTCGCTGTCCATTCCCCTCTTGCGCGGCGCTTCTTGCGTCTGGCGCAAGACGCGTGTCTTCACGACACGCGGGCAGCCCGCGCGACGACGGCGACCCCGGCTCGGATGCCGCGCCCGGTCGTTGCGCAACCTTGATGCGGCATTCGTTCGCCCGCATCCAAACATGAACAGAGCCCGACCGGGCTTTTACGAGGAGTTATGTCGTCCCATGAATTTTCACGCGTGAAGTCACGCGTGTTGAAGCGTTATGCCGAGTTGTTGTTGCGCGCCATCCACCAGTTGGGTGGGCGGGAACGCTACGTCGCACTGGTTGAGCTGGAAGACCTGCTTGGTCTGGAGTCCGACTTGATGGTCCACCTTTGCGAGACCCGCCTCTTCGGAGAGGTGCACGTAGCCGACCGCGTCGCGGCCGATCTCGCGAACGACACCGAGTTTCGCTCGGCTTTGGAGCGCGCGTGGATTCAAGGCTGCTTTGCCACGCCGCATGTTCGGGTGCGCCCGGAGATCGTCCGGCTCACCGCGAGCGAGCTGCTCGCCGATCAGAGCTCGAGCAAGAAGCGAAAACACAACGCCAAAACCAAAGCCAAACGTGCGTAGACGTTTCGGGCGGGGGCGCTATTGCGCGTCTCCGCCTTCTTTCTTCTTCGGTGCCGCGCTCTGCGGCGTCAGCTCCGCGCACTGAATCATCAACGCTGACATCGCGGTTGTGGCGCCTTTCGCGTGACTCTCACCTGCCGCGACGTAAGCGGCGTCCCCCTCGCGCAAGGCATGGCGAACGCCGTCGCCGCCTTCGATCCAACCGGTCCCACTCGTCACGACAAAGAGCTGCGCGGGCCCGGCCGGGTGCCGCCCAATCGATCCACCAGCATCAAAGTGCACGGCATGCACACGCACCGGCCCCTCCCCGATAGCGCCCAGCGAGGAAACAACGCCAACAGACTCGTATCGAAGCACCGGGGAAGCAAGACCCCGCCGAAAACAAAAAACGTCCAAGCAGCCCCCCCCTCTCAACCCAAAAAACCAAAACCAGTCCGCGACAGCGAGCCCCGAGCAAGGACCCCACTTCCAGATCCCCAAAGGCGGGACCCAAGGCGGGACCCAAGGCGGGACCAGGACCCAAGGCGGGACCAGGTCTCGCCTTCGGCCGTCGTAACTCTTTTATTTTAAACTACTAAGGGCGACGGGCTGCGGGATTTTCCACGCAACGGCTGCAGGCTCCTGTCAGGATCTCCGGCGCCGCAAACGCGCCAGAATGCCGCGATTTGCCGATTGGGCGTCGATCACGCATTTTTGACAAACTCCTGTCGCCTCGTACCAGCCTGTCACTTTGCGCGAGAAATCCCGCAGACGATCACCGTAATTCACTGTAACTACAAGACTTACAACGACCCAAACCGAGAAGTGGTCCCGCCCCGGATTGGTCCCGCCTTGGATTGGGGCACCCCTTGGATTGGGATTTGGGGTGCTGCGCTGATGCGGGTTCGGGTGGCTTGGGGTTGGGCGCGTGGGTTTTACCGGCGCCACGGCGTGGCTTTGTAGGTTTGCTCTCGCTCCGTGATCGTTACCGCTTGGTCGACATCTAAGTTGCGCCACGTCTGCGTGCGATAAGAATGCGCGTCCATTCTCCGCGGCCAACGAACGGTGAGTGACTCGATCTTGGTTGCCTTGCCGACGCCAATCATTTGCGTAAGCGGGTTGGCGCCGAAGCTTCCGCCACTGCCCACGAACCGATAAATCGATCGTATCTGTCCGTCCGTGCGAACGCGCAAATGAATGCGCGCCCCGATCGCGGAGCGGTTTGACAAGACGCCGACAAGTCGCACAACGATCGAATGGTTTCCAAACCCCGGGTTCTCGTAGAGCACGTCATAAAAGCCGTCGCCGGCGAACGCGCCCCCCATCTGTTCGAATACGTCTTGGTCGCCGTCGCGATCAAGATCCGCGAACGCGATCGCGTGTCCCTTCTGCAAGTGCGCGAACCCACCTACGGTGCTCACGTCAACAAAACGCCGACCGGAATCTTGTCGATACATCACGTTCGGCATAACGGTGTCGTACGAGGGAAAGCCAGTACCCAAGTAGAAATCGAGCCAGCCGTCGTTATCGAGATCGCCGAAGTTCGCCCCCATGGGCGCGCTCAAGCGGTCCACGCCAAACGCGGTGGCAACGTCTTGAAAGCGACCCTTCCCGTCGTTGCGCCAAAGACGCGCGCGCTCCGCTTTCGTTTTCACGCCGCGCGCTTGCGCCGCCAGATGCCAGATGTCGGCGCCGTACCCGGACACGTAGAGATCCAAATCACCATCGTTGTCGAAATCCCAAAACCACGTGGGAAAACTACGGGCCGGCATCGTCATCCCCAACCGCGGCGCCATGTCGTCAAACGTTCCATCGCCGTTATTGCGATAGAGGCGGTTGCCGTCGCCAAGGTTGGAAACAAACAGATCGGGATCGCCGTCGTCATCAAAGTCGCCCCACACCACACCCTTTGTGTACCGATCGTTGGTCACGCCGGCGCGCGCCGCACAGTCAACGAACGTCCCGTCACCATTGTTGCGAAACAATTGGCTCGGTGCGGCGAGTTCCTCGTTGCTCTCGTTCCCGACATAGAGATCGAGATCGCCATCGGTGTCGTAGTCGGCCCACGCCGCGGTCTGCGTCGGATAGTGTTGGTCTCCGAGGCCCGCGTGAAATGTCACGTCGCGAAACGCTGCGCCGCCGACGTTACGGAGTAGCGAATTCGGATGACGACCGTTTTCGGCCATCCACGCACCGCGCAACACATACACGTCGATGTTGCCGTCGTTATCAAAGTCGCCTTGAATCAGATTCAGTCCGCCGGTGATGCCCATCAACCCCGCGGCTTCGGTGTGATCGACAAACCGCCCGGCGCGATCGCACAAGTACAGGCGCAACTGGCCATCCGTCGCCCACGTCGAAACCATGAGGTCGAAGTCGCCGTCGTTATCAAAGTCGTCCACGACAACGCCACCGCTGAGGCTAAACGTGTCGAGCCCGAGAGACTTCGCAACGTTGCGGAAGCGGGGAAACGTCGCTTCGGACGCAAACGCTTGCGCGGGCAGCCGAAAAGCCTCCGGTACGCCCTCGGGGAATCGGCCGGCAAACATGTGCGCGAAGTTGAACAGCCAAACCGACATCATGTGTAGGTCGCTCTGCGGCGCCGTACTTTCAAGGACGGAAGCCAGGACTCGGATCGCTCCGTCCGCGCCCTCTGTGTCCGTGTGAACCGCAGTGCCGGTGAGTGGCAGCGTGCAGCTCTCGGGCAGACTTCGCTGACAGCAATTCTCGGTTTCCGCGAGTCGGATGTACGCCACGCCGAGGCGAAATCGCGTGACGTTCAACCAACGGGCGGGTACCGCGGGGGCGACGCTTGGATGCAGCTCCACTACGCGTACGAGAAGTTCGACGGCGCGCCGCTCATGGCCGAGGCGCAATTCCTCCACGCCCAACCGAAAGAGATCCCACCACTGCGGCGCGGTGATCGAATTGTCGTCGATCGACGCAACGATCGGTCGTAGTCGGCGGGCTTCTTTGTCACCGAGCCACGGGTTGTCGTCGGGCGTGCGCTTCGCGATGTCTGCCAGCGTCTTGAGCATGCGTTCGTGCGACTCGGACTCCGATCGGGCACGCACGGCATCGGGGCGCGATGACGGCGACGAAACCGATCGATTCCAGATCCACAGCACAAGAGCGAGCGTCGCCAAGGCAACAACGCCGACCTTCATCCGTACTTTCGGCCTCACTTCGTTCGCACGCTCGCCAAAACAAACTGCAACTCGGGATGAATCGATATCTGCTTGGCGTTGGGGGTTTCGTCATGCATGCGAATGCTCAACTTGTGCCAAACGCGTGCCTTCCTGGGGCCAGTGAGCCAGTCGTACTCGAGCACGGCAATGTCTTTACCGAGCATCGTGCCGCGGACCCAATAGGAAGTTGCACTAGCCGCTCGTCCGAGCCGAGCCCGACGCGGCTCCCTCTTGAACCGAACGACCGCGAACTGTTCTTGAAGGGCTGCGAATGACTTCGGAACGTCTTTTTTTAGGTCATCCAGTTCGGTCATGTCGCGATGCAAAAACACCATGAGAACCGCGAGCGAGCTATCGCCGTTGTAGCGGGCCACGTGGGTCTTGTTACGGTTCACGCGCCACGTGTGTCCGCGAGGCAAAAGGAGTTTCGTCCCTCCCTTTTCTTGGAGCGGCTGCGCGTGGTACTTCACGTTCACTGCGACGAGATTGGCACGCGTGACGACGTCTCGATGAAACCACCAAAACGCCGGGCTAGCCGCTTCTCGTTGCGCCCACGGCTCCAAACGTTCGAACAGCGTCGGGAGCGCGCGACGCGCTTCCTTGCGGGAGAGCGCAAAAATCTTCTCGACCTCGGCGTCCCACGCCGCTAACTGAAACGTGTCGGCTTCCGGATACGTAGCTCGACCGGCCGCTGCAAACTCGACTTCCTTCGCGTGTAGCTGTGCCTCATCGACACCGCGCTGCCGGGACGCCCACCGCAACAGAGTCACCGCGCGGGCGCGGGCCGCTTGGACTTGCGCAGAAACCGCCGCGTCCTTCCATGTCTGATACGCGTCGGCGAGTTGCAACGCGTCCTTCGTCTTCAGCGGCTCGCCGTTGGCAGCGCTGGCGCGCAGAACCGAAAAACGTGCGTCGAGTAGAGCAAGCTTCGCGCACGGTGTGGGCGTTTGGCTGTACGCCGTTTTGGCCAACAGTTCAACCGTCAGCGCGAGTTGCCGGCGCGCACGATCGCCGCCGCCGGCTCGAAACGCGTTCATCGTTTCGACGAATGGGTTGCACCACGGCGACGTCGCGGCAAGGGCGGCGAGTTCGATGGCGACGGCCGGTTTGTTGAGCGCCCGCAGCCCGATGCCGACACATCCGCCGACTTCGCCGGTCTCGAGCGAATGGCGGAAGTCCTGAATGATCTTCGCGTCAGCGTCCGTCGTGTCCGCATCCTCGGCTGACGCGTGGCCCGAAAGCACGGAGCCAACTATCAGCAAGCCTTGCCACCGCATTCGCACAAACGCAGTGTAGCGCGTCGTTTCGCGACTCGCTACGCTCGTTGAGGGTCCACGCACGGAGACCACGTGTACCTATTTGATATGCGCTGCTTCTTCTTCCCGCTCTCTCTTCTTTGTTTGATCGCTGTCGCCCGCGCCGAGACGCGAATTGTCGAAACGGAGGTGACGATTCGGTCGGCGCGGGAGCTGCTGGCTCGCGGCTCGATCGCCGTGCGTGGCGATCCCCACCGATGGCTTGAGATCTACATCCAAGCGCGTCTGGCCGACGGCACCGCCCTCGTCGGAGCCGACAAGAAGTCGATCATGAAGCGCTGGGGACAGCTGTTCACGCCCGATGGGTTTAACGCCGAGACGACGTGGAGCAACTGCTCGACGGTGCTTTCGTTTGACTGGCTTGAGTCCGCGGTCAACTTGCCGAAGGGAAAGACATCGGTCGTGCGGATCGTTTTTGACGCCTGGGACATCTCCAAAAAGAAGTATGTCGCCGCCGGGCACGAAGTGGCGGGGACCGTGTGGATTCAAACCGACGCCAACGGGCGCATTACTTTGGCGGAGTGTTTCTCCGTCCGCCATACGAAGCCGCAACAGCACAGTTTCGTTCGGCGCAAGCCCGTGCGCGTCTGTACGACACGCTTTGTGCACTTGAAGCCGGTGCATGGCGACGTGGGCCTGTACCGCGCCGTCGGCGGTAAGCACACGATCTATGACCTTCTCTATTGGCCCAAGAGCTCACACGAGAAATGGCAGCTCGATCTTCAGTCACTCGGGCGCGGGGTCTTTTTCCAGCCGCCGACATCCGATGACGCGGCGCGCGAACTCGCGCTGCTTCCTCACGCGGGCGTCACCGTCGTTCCCTCGGCGGATGCCTACCAAGCGCTTCTGCAACATATGCAAAAGTGGCCCAAGGCGATCCTCGTTAAGACTCCGCCGCAACGCTTCGGCGTTACCGTTCGCCCGATTCCGCAAACCGGGTGGCACGTGAACGCTCTCGTTGTCGAGAGCTACCAGGGAAACGAACGCGTTGTGGTTCTCGACTACTGGATCGACCCGAAGGGCCGCATGAATCGAAAGCGTCAGGTCCTCATCGACACGGGGCGCGACGTAATCTTGGGGCAGCCGTTCTCGAGCAACTGGACGAAGCTCCCGTACTGGTTCGACCTAACACAAAATGAAGCGGAGCTCCCCGAGCTCGAGAGCGAATACGACCAATACCTCAAACCAAACGAGTGGCCCAAAAAAGCCAAAACAACCAAGTAACCCAACCCCAACCCAAAGCGACCCAATGCGGTACCGGGTTGAAAATTTTCTTCCGTAACCCATTGACAATAAACGATTAACGAAGTCCGAGTGCGGCATTGATGCCGCACATGGCGCCCGCACGGCGAGAGGCCGAAAACCCCAAACAGCCGCAAAATGGCCCAACGGAGCCTTCTATCGCAGTTTGGCCGGTTTGCAACACGCGCCGGAGCCCCCAAAACGCGGCACCAATGCCGCACTTCGCCGTCATAACCCAAGTCAAGACATTGGGTTACGGCGCAAAAAATCCAACCCGGTACCGCCTTGGGGAGGTACGGTACCGCCTTGGGGAGATGACGCCTCGGTATCCGGGGCGGTCGGAGGTGCCGTGGCGGTTTTTTCTTTAGGGGGTTGGGGTTTCTACGGGGTTGGTTAGGAAGTCCACCAAGTCCAGCTGCGTGATGACTCCTCTTAGGCGGCTGTCGTCGTCGATGACGACGCCGATCATTCCCTCCGCGAAGACTTCCGTGAGCATTTTCGCGCCGTCGTCTTTGTGGACGGTGCGGGGGTTGCGCGTCATGGCTTCCGCGACCGTGTCGGTAAGCGACGCCTTGCCGTGAACGATGCGCGACAAGACATCACTCTCGTCAATCATGCCGACCAAGCGCCCCTCATCGACAACCGGCAACTGACTGACGCCATGGTCTTTCATGCGTGAGCAAGCCGCTCCAACCGGCTCGGCGACATCCGCCGTGTAGATCTCCCGCGGCGGAAGCGATCGCAACAACGCACCCACGGTACTCGACTCCCAACGGCTCTCGGTAAACCCACTCTCGCGCATCCACGCATCATCAAGAAACTTCGTCATGTAGTTGCGAACCGAGTCGGGAAGCAAGACGCCGATCCGCTTGCCCGGCCCCATCTCGTCCGCGACCTGCAGCGCAGCCCAAACGGCCGAACCACTGCTGCCGCCGACCAGCATTCCCTCCTGCCGAATGACGTTCCGCGCGGTCAAGAACGACTCGCGATCGCGGCTCTTGATCCACTGATCGACAAGACTGCGATCCAAAACATCGGGGATAAAGTCGTAGCCGATCCCTTCCACCTTGTAGCTCGCGATCGGGCCGGGACCGGCAAGGATCGAACCTTCCGGGTCGACGCCGACGATCTTGCACGCGGGGATCTCCTCCTTGAGCCGCTTGGCGATTCCTGTGATCGTTCCGCCCGTGCCGGCGGTCATCACCATCGCGTCGAGGTCGCCGCCGCACTGCTCGACAATCTCGCGCCCCGTCCCGTCGTAGTGCGCGAGCGGGTTGTCGGGGTTGCCGTACTGATCCAAAATGTGCGCGTTCGGCAAGATGTCGCGCAGGCGCTGAGCGACACCGATGTGGCTCTCGGGCGAATCCCAGGCGGCTTCGGTCGGCGTGCGCACGATCTCCGCGCCAAGCGCTTCCAACACAACTTGCTTTTCGCGACTCATCTTCTGAGGCATCGTGATGATCATGCGGTAGCCCTTGACCGCCGCGGCCAGCGCCATGCCGATGCCCGTGTTGCCACTCGTCGGTTCGATCAGCGTATCACCCGGCTTGATCCGTCCGGAGCGCTCCGCCTCCTCGACCATCCGCTTGCCGATGCGGTCCTTCACAGACCCGCCCGCATTCAAAAACTCGCACTTCGCAAGGAACGTGCAGCCGGTGCGACGACCGATCGACTGAAACTGCACCATCGGCGTGTTTCCGATGGTGTCGAGGATGCTGGCGTGGATGTTCACACCCAGATTGTGCGCGAGGCCAGCCCCGATGAAAAGGACGGGCGCCAGCCAGCGGCGCGACGCGCAAAAAAACTCCGCGCCTCCTTCAGCGGCGCAACACGGGATGCCGCGCGGATTCGTGCGTCCCGCGAGCGCCCATGCGAGGATTTCGCCATGCCGCATCGAACGCCCGAAGAGATGACAGAAGGACTGGCCCACATCCAGGATGCGCCGCAAGACCACGGCACGCTGGACCTGATCGCTCGCCGCCCCGACGTGGACCTCCGCGAGATCTTGCAGCAAGGCGAACTCGACCTTGTCGAAGGGCTGCGCGGCGATCGATGGCACGCCCGTGAGAATCGTCACGCCGACAAACAGCTCAACGTCATGAACACGCGCGTCGTCGATTTGTTAGCGGGCGGATTCGACCGCTGGGCGCTCGCGGGCGACCAACTCTACGTCGATCTCGACATCAGCGAAAAAAACCTGCCCGCCGGAACACGCCTAGCCATCGGAGTCGGCGCCGTCATCGAAGTGACGCCGAGCCTACACACCGGATGCTCCAAGTTTCGTGACCGATTTGGCGCGGACGCATTGGCGTTCGTGAACTCGCCGGAAGGCCGCAAGATGCGGCTGCGCGGCCTGTGCGCCAAAGTGATCGTCCCCGGAGTCATCCGCCCCGGCGACACCGTCGCCAAAGTCGGATGACACGTCCAGTCTTGGCGTCTTGGATCCGTGCCGGCATCCGCGAAGCCGGCTGGGCGCCGCTCACCGTGTTTGTCGCCCACGCCATCTTTGTGTTCACCGGCGGGTATCGAAGCGCGCCTCACTTCGACAACGTCCTACACCTCTGCGGCGGTATGGCCATGGCGCACTTTTTTGCGGTGTGCCTGCAATGCGCACAGCGATCGGGATGGGCCGGTCAACCATCGATGTCCCTGCTCGACCTCTGCACGCTCGCGCTGACTGGCACGGCGACAGTCCTTTGGGAGTTTGCCGAGTGGATCCAGAATTTTGTCGTTGCCGGGCACATCCAACTCACGATCAACGACACGCTCAAAGACATGGCCGTCGGGCTTGCCGGCGGCGCCTTCATCATCGGCTGGAAGCGGTGGAAGCGAACGCGTCACGACACGGAAACTAACGACGAAATTGCCAGGTGAAGACGTTGCCTTTGCGCGTGGTCGCAGGCGGACCCTCGGCTTGGAGGTTTAGGTACCGAACGCCGCCCCAAACCTCGTGCCGCACATGCGTGCGCGTCAACACCGGCGCCTTTTTGCCACCCGCGACAGCAACATCCACAAACTTGAGATCCGCCGGGCTGTTGACGTCCAACGCCACGCGCACGTAGACGCGATGATCAAAGACGCCGCGTCTGGACTTCGGCAGATAGTTCAAATGAGCGCCTTGCGCGGCTCGCAAGACCTCGACCTTCACAACGAGCGCGTCTTTTTTCTTGTTCCATTCCACCGTCGTCTGATGGACCGGTTTGTCCATCGGCTCACGCAGCGGCCGCAGTGACGGATCCGACAAAAGCAACCGCGACACCATGCCGCGCAACATCACGTCGTAAAACAGCATGCGCTTTTTTCGGTTCGTCACATAGCGCGGAAAGCCCGGATAGTCGGCCGGCAGGCTGGTAAACGCCAACCGGTATTGCTCGCCGATGGTCTCGCCGAGCGAACAAGCGCGCCGCCGAAACGTCTCCCACTCGGCCACCGCCATTTCGCCGCGGTCGCCTTCGAGCGCGGCGAAATAGCCGCTCACGCCCGCATGCACCCAGTTCAGCGTCATCAATTGTTCCGGCGGAACGGTGGCGGGCGGCATGAAGATGTATTGCCCTTGCGAACGGTGGTAGCTGCGCGACAACACGCCGTTGAAACACGCGCCGGACCAAACGACGGGAGCGCGTTCCAACTCCAGCGCACCGACCTGCTTCCCCGTCATTCCCTTGGTCACGCACCACGCCTGGCCGTGCCCAAAATGCAGGATGTAGTCAAGCCCGTAGAGCTGAGCGCCGCTGCCGGTCAGGGCGACAATTTTGGCGGTGGGTTTGGCCGGTGGCTTGCTCTCACGGGCCTGCATGCGTCGGACCCACGCTTCCATATCGGGTCCATCGCGCGCGCACAGATACCCGAAGTGAAAGTCCGGCATCGGATCGGAATCTAAGTCCCGGCACATCTCCAACACGTCGTAGTGAAAGTTGATGTCGACCGTCTCGGGCGTGACCGCGAACGCGACGAACTCCGGACCGTCTCGGCGCAACGCCTTGCGCACAGCGGCCACGTTATTTTCTTTGAAACGAACGATCTTGGCGTCGCGCCATGCGGCGAACGTTTTGATCGCGCGATAGCGCGCGTCGCGGCCGGGGAGGTTCGTAACGACGACCATCCGGCCCAACCCGGTCGCCTTCGGCAGCCCCTTCTTGATCGAAATCGGTTTCGCGCGCGAAGGCGCAGCTCGCCCGTGGCCGACAAGACCGAGCAAGATCAAGCAGGCGACGGCGGCGCGATTCATCGCCGCAGTATATTCCTTCTCAGCGCCGCGCGTGGCCGGGGCCGTAAATGCCCCGTATCTTGAGTTTGGTCGTGGTGCCGACGTTGAGAACGGTCGCACGCCCGCACCCCATGCCCGCCGCCCGAAAGTTCATCAGTAGGAGCCGGTGATGCCCAGCATCGGCACGCCAGCGCCAAACCGCGCGCGCGCCATGCGCCATGCTGCTCGCGTTCTCGCCGCACCGTCCGCGATAGCGAACGCGCCGCACCCGATGGCCGAGCGTGCGACGCGAGGGGTCGCGCGGATGGTAGTGGCTAAAGAACCGATAGCGCGCCATCTCGTTGACGAAGTCTTTGGCCATGGAATGGACCTGCGGGTCAAGCACCCACGGCGGCAAGCCCAAGCTATACCGGTACGCGTTCGCCGCGCGCACACCGCCACGTTCGTTCGTGTTGTGACGCGCCGGGTGCTGCTCGTTGTGATAGAGAACCGCGGCGGCGCGCAACAACTCCCAAGCGAGGGCGCGTGCGCCTCGGAGCGACGACGCATGCTTTTTAGCGTCAGCCCACTTCGACTTCGAAAGCGCTACGAGCGCCTTCGGCAATCCGTCGGGCACTTCACGCAGGCGTGCATAGCGCGCGATCAAAAGCTTCACGCCTTCGTCGATCACAACGATGCCGTACTCGCAAAACCCGCCTCTGATCTTGGGCGGCGTCGTTGTCGGCGTGGACCGCCCCACGACTCGCGTTGGAATCCCAAGCCCCTTCGCGACCGCCTTCGTGAACTGGTTGTGCAAAATGATCGCCGCGGCGACCTTGCGTTCCATCGCCACCTGGCCGGGCTGCTTGTCGATTCCGACACGCCACCCTTTGCTCGCACGGGCGGGCACGCCGTAGCGCTGATTGTCGAAGATGAATTCGACGGCATCATCGCGCGCCGTGATCAAACGCTTCGCGAGCGCGTCCAGTTTCGCGTCGTCAAAAAACGACGGCTCGGCCGCTGCCAGCGGACCGACACACAACAAGAGCACCCAAACGCGCGCCATCTACGTCTAAACGTAGCTGCTTTCCGCGTTGCGCGGCCAAAATTTTCGGAGCGCGCGCTCACAGGCGATCCCAGTCCCAGATCCCATAGCGAACGTCCTTCTCGGGATTGTGCCCGCACTGTTTGAGCGTCAGCATGATATTGCCGCGATGGTGACTCTCGTGCGCGATCAGATACCCGAGGTAGGCCGGAATCCCTTTCTTGAACCCGCGCCGTTTGGGCTCACCCGCGGCCCACTCCCGCAGAAACTGGCTCATGCGCGCGGTGGACGCGTTCAGCGCTTTCTTGAGCGCCGCCGCCGTCGGCTCCTCTTTGGATTCGAACTTCACGAGCCCCTCTTCCATCCGCGCACGCTTCTCCAATTGGTAGCGACGATTGTTGTGCAGATGCGCGAATTGCCGCGCCACCGACCGACCGCCGCGCTTCGAAAGCGTCGTGGCCAACCCGGCCGGAGTGATCTCGTCGAGCAGTAAAAGATTCACCCGCTGGTTCGTTTCCCACGCCTCGATGATGTCGTCGATGTCCATCGGCCCACGATACAAAATCGCGCCGTTTGATCGGAGGTGCCTCAAACCCGCCGCCATGGGCCAAAAACTTGTTCTCTTGCGCTTTGGTCAATCGGTGGGACACTCGGCAGCGAGCTGAGGTCGATGGCACGCCACGCCGGGTGTCCATCACCGAGCCCTACCTTGCAACCGATTCAACGGCGCAGGGGGCTCCGAGAAAAAACGTGTCCCAAGGGCGGGGCGCGGAGACAGCAACTGCTGTCCGACCTCGCTAGGCGCAGGCGCGCCGCACCATTTTGAGGACTCTGGCCGCATTTGTCGGCGGAGCCCGCGTAAGGAAAATACCTTTGATGACCTCACCCCAATCGGACGAGCAAGCGCCGTCCGCCGACCAAGGCCGCTTTGCGGAACTCGGACTTGCGCCGCGTCTTTGCAGCGCGGTTCTCGCCGCCGGCTACGACACGCCGACGCCGATTCAACTCCAGTCCATTCCGCACGTCCTGAAGGGTCGTGACCTGCTCGGTTGCGCGCAAACGGGAACCGGCAAAACGGCCGCGTTCGCGCTACCGATCTTGCAGCGCCTCACGCCGCCGCAAGGAACACCGGGTCGCCGTCGGCCGCCGCCCATCCTGCGCGCGCTCGTCTTAGCCCCCACGCGCGAACTCGCGGCGCAGATCGGCGCGAGCTTCGGCAAGTACGGTCAGGGCTCCAAGCTCCGACACAGCGTCATCTTCGGCGGCGTCGGGAAGAACCCGCAGATCGGCGCGCTACGGCGCGGTCTCGACATTGTGGTCGCGACACCGGGCCGCTTGCTCGACCTGATGAACGACGGTTACGTCGATCTCTCCGCGGTCGATCACTTGGTGCTCGACGAAGCGGACCGCATGTTGGATATGGGATTTATCCGCGACGTCCGCCGCATCGTGCGTGAGATTCCGCGCGAGCGCCAGACGCTGCTCTTCTCCGCGACCATGCCGACCGCGATTCGGGACCTTTCGAGGACTCTCCTGCGCGATCCGAAACACGTCGCCGTCGATCCGATTTCGTCGACCGTCGAACCGATTTCGCAGGCCGTGTACTTCGTTGAAAAAACGGAAAAGACGGACTTGCTGCTGCAGATCCTCGCGGACAAAAGCATCGATATCGATCGTGCGCTTGTGTTCACGCGGACCAAGCACGGCGCCAACCGCCTCTCGACCAAGCTGGAACGCGCCGGGGTACGTGCCGCCGCGATTCACGGGAATAAATCGCAGGGCGCGCGCGAGCGTGCGCTGAAGTCGTTTAAGGACGGCGAACTTCGTTGCCTCGTCGCTACCGACATCGCGGCGCGCGGCATCGACATCAAGGAGCTCTCGCACGTCGTCAATTTCGATCTACCGAACGAGCCCGAGAGCTACGTGCACCGCGTTGGCCGCACCGGCCGCGCTGGCTTGGCTGGAGCTGCGATTTCGTTCTGCGCGACGGACGAACGACCCTACCTGCGCAGCATCGAACGCTTGACGGCGCGACAGTTGGATCGCGTCAACGGAGACCCCGAAGGAGGTCGCAGGCCGTCGCGGCAACCCGCGCGCTCGGCCGCTCCCCGCAACGGAACGCCGCAACCGCGTCAGGGCAACCGCGATCCGCGCCATGGCTCCGGACAACGAAGCGAGGGCGGAACCGGCGGCCGAAGGCGCCGCCGCCGCCGCTAGCGGAACCAAAAAACCGTGGCGACGCATGACCTCGTCTTAGCCGGGTACGCGTGGAACCTTCGCTACGCCGAAGCGCTCGTCGCGGATCTCGCGCCGGAGCAGTGGACGCTCTCGCTGGGCCCCGGCCTTGAGAACCATGCCGCGTGGACGCTAGGACATCTCGTCACCGGTTCCGACTTGATGGCGGATGAGTTCGGTCTTGCGCGCACGTGCGACGAGACGTGGATCGAGTTGTTTGAGCGGCGCGGTCCGGGCGATCCACGCCTGCCGCACGCCGACGCCGACATCTATCCGACCGGGACTACGATCCTGGACGCCTTGCAGACCCAGCACGCGCGGGTCGCGCAACGCTTCGCCGAACTGGTACCGGCTCAGCTCGACGCAGCGGTCGAGTGGCGCTTCGACGGGGAATTCCCGACGACGCACCTCTTGTCCTTGTTCATGCTCGTCTCGCACGAGGCCATGCACTTGGGCCAACTCGCGGCGTGGCGTCGCGCACAGGGTCTTCCGTCCGCACTCGCTGCGATGCCGCGCGGACCGAGCGCTTAGTCACCAAAACACGCCGGGAGAGAGACGGGTGCGCCTCTCCCCCGACGCTAAAAAAAATTAGGTTGCGAGTCTCGCCTTGAGTTCCGGGTGGTCTTTCCACGCCGGCATCGTCGCCATGTACGCAAGCGTTTGCTGCTCGGCGACTTTTTGGTCGAGGTCTGGTTTTTCGCGTTTGGTCCACTGCATCATGCGCTCGAACCGCTCCGCGAATGCGTGCAGGTTTCCGGCGTCGTCGACGCAGTGATGGCAATACGGCCCCGCCTCAATCGGCATGCCGCAACTCTGACAGTTCATTCGATCTCCTCTTACGGATGCGCAGCGGACAAGAGCGCTTGCATGCCCGCCACCAGTTGTCGTCGTTGAGCCGGCTCAAGACGTTGAAACGCAGTATCCAATCGGTCGGCATCGAGCACGCGCCGCATCGCAGCGGTGGTCTCACGGCCGTCTTCGGTGAGCCAAACGAGGTGCCGCCGCTGGTCGCGTTGATCGGGGATGCGATCGACGAGCCCGCGTCGCCGCAACCGCTCCACGAGCTCGCTCGTCGCAGCCTGCGAACGTTCGAAGTGTTTCGCCGCCTCGGAAACCGTCAGCGGCCCCGCGTCGGCAAGGTGCTCGAGGATCGCCGCCGCTTCGGGGCTCGGACGATACTCCTTCGGACCCCAGCGGCGACAATACGTCCCGTAGATGCGCGGAAACAAGACGGCGAATTGCTGGCTTTCGTCACTCACGCAACCATTTCAGGCCGCCAACAAAAGATCGTCAACCCCGATGCGTTTTGCGCCGGACGTGAGCGGGAATCTCGATCGAGGGGTCGAGGCGCGGATCCGGCTCGGGAGCGCCGATTTCGGTTCGTATCGGCAAAACGCCCGCCCAATGCGACAGCGCGTAATCCGGCTCGTCGTCTCCAGGCGGGCCGCTCCGAATCTTGGCCGACGCTTCCGTCATCGACATCGTGAGCACCGTGGTGCGACGCAACTCCTCTTCGCTGGGCATGCGGCAGCCGTCACTGCGACCGACGACCGTCTTCTCCACCAACGCATGAAGGGCGGTGTACTTCTCGTCGCGGTCCACGACCTCGCGGGCCACGCCCAACACGACGACGGACCGATAGTTCATCGAGTGGTTGAACGCGGAGCGCGCCAGAACGATGCCGTCGACGAGCGTCGCCGTCGCGCAACACGGCACGCCTTCCTTCAGCGTCTTCAGCATGCGACTCGCCGGCGATCCGTGCAAGATCAGCTGGTCGCCCACACGCACATGCAGCGTCGGAATCACATAGACCTGGCCGTGCGCTTCAAACCCCATATGCACAAGCAATGCTTCGTCGAGAATCGCTCCGATCACGGCTGGATCATAATGCCCGCGCGCGGGCAGGCGCCGTACGTTGACACGCGGTGACGAGGGCTCTTGATTCGTAGCCACGTTGCCTCCCGTTCGCTACTTGATGCCGAAGTCGTCGCCCGTGATCGTCTGGAGCGCGGCCGCGATTTTCTTGCGGGCGTTCGTCCACAGATCCGAACGCGCCCAGGTCTGCAGTCCGCGCACCGGATCGTCGCCTTTTCGATATCGATACCCCACTTGCTTCGAGTTCGTCGCGACAAACGCATAACTCGCGCGGACGGCTGAGCTCTCTAGGTCGACGACGAACCCCTCGATGAACGCGCCGCCCTGCTTGAACTCCGTCGCGGACGTCGCGACCGGAAGCTGAATCTTCACCGTGCGATGAATCACGAGATAGCGCTTGGCCAGGGCGCGCTCGAAGTTTTGATCCATGCCGTCCGCTGTGTCGTCGAGTGTGCGCAGTGGATTTTTGGGTCCCGACCAGGAAAGCGCCGTTTTGAGATCGCGTTGAAGATGAAAATCGAGGGGCGCATCCGCGTACACATCGAGCAGATGTTCGTAGTGGAGAAAGTCCGTGTTCGACCGGGTCAGCGGCGGATCAAACGCCGTCTTTTGGCCCGGGCGGATCGCGGCCGGCGCCGGCAACGTGGCCGCTAGCTTGGTCAGCTTGTCGCGGACGGCATCCATCTTCGGCTTGTAGCTGTCGATGACTTCGCCGTTGGTCGGGCCGCACGCCGCGGCGAACGCCAACAGGAAAACGAGCGAGGGCAGGCGATGCATGGCGTCACCCTACGCGATCCGCAAGATGTTTCGCAACAGCAGGACCGCTTCGATCTATTCGCCGCCGAAATAGCGCGTGTGCGTCTCGGCGATAGCATCGGGTTCGCCAATAATCGTCAGGCGGTCGCCGGCGTGAAGCACGGTCCGGCCGCGTGGCACGATCACATCATCGCCACGGCGCAGCATTGCGACGAGGCTGCCCTCCGGCAAGTCGATCTCGCGCAGCGTCTTGCCGATCATGCGCTCGGTTTTTGCTCCATGGTGCACAAACAGGGAGAGCCACCGCTCCTCGCGCAACAACACTTCTTTGAGTTCTTGCTCGTCGATCGCGCCGAACCAGTCGGTCTTGAAGTTCGTGTCTTCCACGTGCCCGGCAATCTGCGCAAGCAGTCGAAGATGCTGCGTCGGGTTCGCACGAGGGCTGACGAGGAGAAACACCGCGTGCACGATCTTTGTTTCTTCCTTGTCCGCGCCCGGAGGGGTGTGCCGGAGTTCGATGCCCTTGCGACCGCGCGCCAAGACGAGCTGCGCGTGCTTGACCTCTTTCGTGCGAAAGTGAGGCAGCGCGACGCTGCGGGCGACCGGCGTGGAGCCGAGGCGCTCGCCGCTCAGAATCCGCGCTTCGACTTCCGCGGGCGTCATCTTTACGTGGCCTGCGATCCACGAAGACGACTTCTTGACCACATCGTGAAACGACGCGCGCTCGACAAAATCGAGCACGAAGCTGCGCGCGACGATCTCGTCGAACGGATCGTTGTCGCGTAGCCCCTTTTCCTTCAGGATCCCGCGTAGTTCGGTTTCGAGCCCCGCGTAGCGGTTTTGCCCCATCCGTTCAAACACGTGCAAGATCGCGCCACCACGATCGACATTCGCCTTGACGTAGTGGAAGTACCAGACCGCCCCCAGCGTCACGAGCCCCATCGTGAACGCGGTCGAAAGCAGCCCCATCTCAACGATGAGAAACACCGGCGCCACGATGCCGATGATCTGCATGTACGGATAAAACGGCGACTTGTAGCTAGGGTCGTACGCGTGGATCTTGCTTTCCCGCATCACGATGACAGCCAGGCACACGAAACCAAACATCATCAACTGAAATGCGCTCGCCAGTTTCGCGATCTTCGTAACGTCGAAGATTAAGAGGATGGCAATGATCGAACCGACCGTAACGATGACGGCGAAGCCGGGGATGCCCCTCGCGTTTACCGTTCCGTAGCGCGGCGGAAGAATCTGGTCGCGGCTCATCGCCAACGGGTAGCGCGACGCGCTCATCATGCCGGCGTTGGCGACGGACACAAACGCCAGCAGCGCGGCGACCGTGACGATGAGCTTCGCGAAACTCCCCCCGGCTTCGGATGCAGCGCTTGCGACGGGGGCGAGGTTCCCGGCCAGTTTTTCGGCCGGCAACACGCCCACCAAAACAATTGTGCCGAGCAAGTAGACGATGACGGCCACGCCGAGCGACAAAAATATGCCGCGCGGCAGATTCCGTTCGGGATCGATCACCTCCTCCGAGAGGCTCACGACTTTCGTCACGCCGACGTAGCTGATGTACACAAGACCGGTCGTCGCCACGATCGCGTCCCAACCCTTGTCAAAGAACCCGGAGAACCGCTGCGCCTGCACGCCAGGTAGCTCCGAGGCAATGAAGTAGCCAAGGATCGTTAAAACGCCGGCGACGAGATAGACTTGAAATTTCCCGGTCTTTTCGGCGCCCAACATGTTGAGCGCTCCCAAACCCAGCGCGACACCGACGGCGACGGCCTTGACCGGCATGTGCGGCAAATACAACTCGACGTACGCCCCCATCCCGATGAGAGCGAACGAGACCTTAAGCACGAGCGCCGTCCAAGTGCCGAACCCTCCGATCGTTCCGATCAGCGGCCCCATCGAACGGTCCAGGAAGTAATACACGCCCCCGGCCTTCGGCATGGCGGTCGCGAGCTCGACCTTGCTCAGCGTCGCCGGGATCAACGGGATCGCCGCGAGCATGTAACAAAGAACGATCGCCGGTCCGGCCATCTCGAACGCGATTCCAGGGAGCAGGAAAAAGCCTGAGCTCAAGGTGGCGCCGGTCGCCACCGCAAACACATCGATCAATCCGAGCTTTTTGCCAAGTCCGGTCTGGGTCGGTTCTGTCGGTTCGGTAGACGCCGTCATCAGGGGTACGTTCACGGCCGGGATTCAGCCCGCGAAGGCGCCAGATACTAGCAGTAAGAAGCGCCAGCGGCGCTTTTGGACGCCTTGCTCCGCATGGGGCGGCCCCCCCACCGTTCCGACGGCATACAATGCGGCGATGCGTATCGCCATCTTATCCGCCGCGTTGATCGCCGGCACCTGGGTCGCCTTTGCAGGCGAAGGCCAAGGCAAAGTGGACCCGGGTCGCATCGACCTCGACGGGGCCAATCTCGGAACGTACTGGTACGGCGCGCAGATCGACAAGCGCGCACTCGCCGGCAAAGTCGTTCTCTTCGAAATCTGGGGGTCGTGAATCGGCTGCAAGGCGATCACGCCTAAGTTGGTCAGTTTGGCCAAGCGACTCGAAGGAAAACCGTTTCACATCATCGCCGCGCACAACCAGCACGGCACAAAAGAGAACGTCGTTGCGTACCTCAAGAGTCAGGGCCTCGCAGAGGACACGCCCAACGTTACCGTGACCAGTTTCGGTCGCCACCCGATGGTCAAGGGCACGGGTTATGTGCCGTACTACATGGTGTTCGACCAACACGGTGAGCTTGCGCACCACCACATGTGCGGGCCGTACCACGGCGGCGACGGATTCAAGATGGTCGAGTGGGTCGACAATCTTCTCAAGGATGTCTCTGCGATTTACTTGGGCAAAGAGCCGTACCGCGCCGTTCCGAAACTCGCTGCGGCCGTTGGCAAAAAGAAGAACTTGCCGGCCACGATCCTTGCGATTCGCAAGAAGCTCGATGCTGGTGCGACGGGCGCCGAGAAAGCAGAGTTGGAACGGCTCGTCGCCGCGATCGGTGATTACCGCACGCGCATGCTCGAGCGGGCGGATAAGCTGGTTGGCATCAACCCGAGCGCGGTCATCCCGTCGCTCACCGCGCTGCTCAAAGACTTTCGCGGAACGCCCGCGGCGGCCGACGTGGACGCCAAGCTCAGGGCGCAAAAGGCGAACAAGGATCTAAAGACCGCGATCGCTCTCGACAAGTCGTTTCGTAAGTCCATGAAGCGTTTGGGAAAGATGAAGGAGCCTTCGGCCAAGGCGCGGCGCAAAACTGCCGAGAAGCTGACGAAGCTCATCGCGGGCCACGAAGGACTTCCGATCACCGCCAAGATTCAACAAGCGATCGATGAATTGAAGTAGTCGCCGGCCACGCCACGGACTGGAGGCGGGTCGCGTTTACCTTGAGAAGGGAACGCGACCCGTCGCTCGGTACGGCAACAACAACGGCCCAAACGGTGTCGAGACTTCGAGGTCTCCGCCTAGGCTGTAGCCCGCGCTCTTGCCGCGCAGCATGTTGAACACACCGAGGCCGAAGTCGAGCGGCTTGATCGTGATCGGGATGGTGACCGACGTGCGATCACCGCGATTTTTGAGTTCTTGCGAGGGGCTAGCCGAACTCTTCACGACATCCGTACCGCCGAGCCGCAGCGCGTAGCCGAGTTTTTGGAGGCCGAGCGCGAAGTCGTTTGTGTTTTCGACATCCACGCTGAGTACGGCCGTCGCTTCGTCGAGTGCCAGCGTTTGCCAACGGATCGATTGCAGCGACACCTTTGGCACCTGCGGGATCGGAAGCGTGCCCGACTTGCGCAGCGGCAGAGTGATCTGTCCGATCGCGGATGCATCCACGATCAGCTTTAGGTCGGCTTCGTACGGAACGACCTGGCCCGGTCGTACCGATTGCAGCACTTGCAGTAGCCCCGCGAACGTCACTTTGGCGTCGAGCGGAAACACTTTGGCGCCGCGCGCCGGCACAGAACCCTGCGCGTCGGCGCTTCCGGTCAGGAAATTCACGCCGCTCGATGCGAGCCCGTAACTCATGCTGACGAGCGGGAGTGCGACGCCGTAAGGGTTGGTGATCTCGACGTCGAAGCGAAGCGTCACGCTGCTCAGGTCGAGGCCATGTAACTGCACGCCTTGGATCCGCGCGGTCGGCTTGTCGGCGTTGCTCAGGTAGTCCTGCACGGTGTCGCAACCGGTCAAGAGAAGGGCGGCCACTCCGACGATGAGGTTTCGCATGCCGAACACGTTACTTGGCCACCGCATCAAACACGAGATTCCCGTCCGCGCTGATGGCCGCGACGTGTCCGGCAGGAAACCGCTCCCAGCCCGGATCGTCCGACAGGCGCTCGGACGCGACCAGTGTCGTTCCGACGCCGCCCTCGTCGATCATGCGGCAGGTGTCGCCGATGCACGCGTAGCGCCGTCCACGATGCACGTACAAGCTGGAGGTCGTACCCTCCGGGTCCGTGGAAAAGCGAAGAACCGCCGACGCGCCTCCATTGGTCAGCGCGAGGTTTAGGTACGAAGGCTTGCGCTTCGCGATCGCGGTTACGCGTCGGGCCGCTTCCGCCAGCGCCGCCGCCAAGTCGGACGCACTCTGCTCCCCACTGCTTTCGCCCAATGCGTCCAAGACGTACGCGAACAACAACTCGGAGTCCGTTGTTCCCCTGATGCTGTCAAACGCGCGATCAGTAAGGCCGCGCAACAGTTCGCGCCGCGACTTCCGGAAGTCGCCGATGGTTCCGTTGTGGCAAAACGCGAGATCCTCGAACACAAACGGGTGGCAGTTCGTTTCGACGACCGCAAGATGGGGCGAAGCGGCACGCACGTGAGCCAGCACGCAGTGGCTTTCGATCGCGGGCGCCAGGCTTCGGAGATTTTGATTGCTCCACGCCGGGTTCACCGTCCGAAACTGCACGGGTTCGGCGCGCGCTTGGGGATACCACGCCACACCGAACCCATCGCCGTTCACGCGCAGCCGAAACTCCTTCGCGTCAAAGCTCTGATTCACGAGAGAATTCGACGGGCGCAACAACAGCGCGTCCAGCGATACGGGTTCACCGAGGTAGGCAACGAAGCGGCACATGCTCTTAGTATCGCGCATCCGCCGCGTGACACGGCAGGATGAATCGCGTGTTTCCGTTTCGTGGAGGCCGGCGGGCGGGCGTTTTGATGTGAAACGCAAGCGCTCTTGGTACTGGCGGCCGTGCCCTACCGCGTCCGGGACATGGCGCTCCAACAAAAAATCAACGCGGCAATCGATCGCCGCGTCCGATACCTGAAGTCGGTTGCGCGAGCGAGCACGCGAAACGCGAAACACAAGCGGCGCGAGGCGCTAGACCCTGATCAAGCGCGTTCGGTGTCGCGCCTCGCCCCCAAATAGCCAGAAACGTCGCTCCTGCCCGGTATTTCGTTGTTTTCCAACACAAACGAATACTGACCAAAAGGACGTTTCAGGTGAATGCACAAGATGCCCGAAGG
>JAJFFF010000031.1 GCA_021776785.1 Planctomycetota bacterium
GCGCAAAGATCATTCGGCAAATCTCGGCAAGCCGGGCTGTCACGGCCCCGAGAGGATGAAAGAAGTCAGACAGATACGCACGTAGAAGCCCAAACAGGAGCGTCTTGGGACCCGGGTTCGATTCCCGGCGCCTCCACCAAATCGAGACCCGCATGGTTAGCGAGAACACGCTGGCTATGCGGGCTTTTTCGTTTGCGGTACGAAAAAACCAAAGCAACTGTGGCGGACTCCACGCACTTTCGTCGTTGAACCTAGTCCTAGTGCGTTGCGCATAGGGCGAACGCAAAGAGGAGAATGCGATGCTCGTAGGAACCACAATCATTCCCAGCGACGCGGGAACCGACGCGCTACACGCTTTCGTTCCCACGCGGCGGCCTAGCAGCGAATTTCTCGGTGGATGTGACACACATATTCGCAGCGGCGACCCTCACGCGTGTGATCGGGATCGAGCACAAGAACGAAGATGACACCACTTGGAGCGGTTTGGCGCCCTTCGCCAACATCTCTGCGACCGGCGTGACCACGAAAGACGTCACAGGAATCAAAGAGCAGGTTCGACTTTCGTTCACGTACAGCGCCGGCTCCGCTGGCGAATTCATGCCCGTGGTTCTTGCAGCGCCGGCGTGGAGGCCGTACTAACGGACGATGCAGATGTGTCGTCACGAGGACAGATCATCGAACTGCTCTTTGCGAGCGCTCGCTCAGCTCAAACGAGCACGAGAGAATCTTGCTTGAAGCACGGCTGAACCCCCCTGGGTTCCGCCTGACCCGTGTGCGGGCGGCTCAAACTGGTGCCCGCCTGCGAAAGGCGGCGACGCCGACGTGAACGTCGTCGCGGACCACGATGTCAAACACACCGACTATATGTCTTGGATGCTCGATGCGATCGGCGTGACAGGAGTGCGGTTCGTCTCGGGTCCTACCGAGCGTCGAAACCGAAGCGAGCGCAGCTACGACCGCACGGTCGGCGCGGTGTTCGGCCCCTACGTCGCGCGGCCGTCTCCCGGATTCGACCGCCGCTCCCGTATCGCCCTGGACGAGGAACTCGGTCTGCACTGTCCGCGGCTCGACCGCGAGGCGTTCCGCATCCTCGGCGAATATGCGGTCGCGCACGGATTCGGGATGAGCGACGTTCGTCGCAAGACTCCGCAGCGATCCGCGGACACAGAAAGTGCGTGGACGCCCGCCGGCCGGATCACCTGGACGCCGGCGGTACCCGATCTAGCAGGCTGACGCCCGTCGGGCGGAAGTGACGGAGGGGCGGTGCACCGTCCCGCGCTCGGCTCGCCGTTTGAATCGTAACGATGAGCTCACACGACGCGTCGGGCGTCGCATCGATCTCGGTGATGAAGTCTCCGCTCGGAGCTGTTTTCGTGACTTCGTCCGTCCAACCTGTTCCGTCGAACGCGGACACGGGCGTGCTCAGGAAGATGCGTCGGGCGGAGATGCGGGCGTCATGCTCCGGCGTACATTGCTCGCACGAAACGCGTCGCGTGACGCCGCTAGCGCGACCGATGTCGCGATCAGCGAGATCAGGAGGATCGGCGCAGCCGACCACCAAAACTCATCGGCCCTTAGCCATGCAATGAGAGAGTAAAGCGAGAGACCGATCGGTAGCATTCCTCGATAAAACAGCCATCGGAGGGTTGCCATCAACGCATGCGGTGGCGCCAAAATCTCGCTTCGACGCGTCAACAGAATCTTCTCCCATCGCGGTCCTTTTTCAACGCTCTCGTACTCTGAAATCAAGAACGCCGATATCGAGCGGATCATTCGGTCCTCGACCAGAATCAACGTTGTCCCAACGGCAACAATGATCGCCGGCAGGACTCGCAATGCCGGATCGTGCGAGTAGCTGAACGCGATGATCGCCATCGACAACGAAACGTATCCAATCGTCATTTGGTACTTCCGCTGGACGCGCTGGAGGAGCTCTTGGCGAAGCGCTCGATACTCCTCGACCCGAAGCTCATGGGTCAGCGACGGCCCGAACTCCAAGCGCTCCCGCCCCATACTCGCTCGCGCCATATCCTCTCCCCTTCAGTCAAACCTCACTCCGATTATCCCACTGTCATCATGTCAATCCGTTTCGGTCGCGTCAATAGCGACAGGCTCCTTCCACATGACGGAACAAATTCTGACGAAATTGGCGGACAACGTGCAAATTCGTCGTTTAGCTAGGTGTACGGCGATTGGGAACCTTACGCGCGGCCCTCCATGCGCCACCGTGCCTTGCAGAGCCGCGGCCTCACTCGACAGGAGGTTGGCATGCACCTTAGGGAAATTATGCGTATCGTTTGCGTCGTGGCGCTGACCATTTTGGCCAGCTCCTGCGGCTCCGACCAGGGTGAAGAATCCGTCGTGAATTCCGATCCCGGCATAGACCGGGGCTCGGGTGGCGGAGACTCCGGCTCCGAATGCGGCGAGATCCCCGACGAGGGGTGTGGCTGCACCGAAGGCTGCGGGACGGGGTGCGAATCCGCCTGCGGATGCGGCGCCAGCGAGGGCAACGGCAGCAAGTCCGATGGACCACCCCGCTCGGCGAGCTCATCGGGCCGAGATACGTCCGTCCTGCATGGAGACGAACTCACGTCGCCCAAACGCGATGACCCCAAGGTCCACGAGCAACTGGTCTTTTTCGCGACGACGCGCGCGGACCAGGGCGAGCAGATTACCAATCTCGCAATCTACGGAATCGGACTGCTCATCGCCGTTCTCGGTTTGATTTTTATCTCGTCTGAGATCACTCGCATGCAGCACGCACGTTGGATTCCACGCACGCTGTGGTGCCTGCTCTTTTTTGGCTCGGCATACTGGATCTGGCGATTTTGGGGACGCGGATTCGCGCACTACCCCGCGCTATACGGGTGCGTGCTCTTGTCCCTCGCACTCCTTCCGCCCATCCTGCGCGTCGTCGTCAAACCCGAATACAAGTCCCTCATTACGGCCTACCATTGCATCGCCATCGGAGGCGCCGTGTTTGCGGCTTACGCCGCCGTTGTTCCCGAAGTCCGCGAACTCCGTGCGTTTGGCAATCTCGAACGAAACTACGGTCCCCATCGCGGTGAGTACGACGACCCCACGGGTTGCGAATTCGGTTCGGCCGTCGTGACGATCCCCAATCACCGCAAGCTAGGCCAAGTAAACGTTCCGCGTTTGTATGACCTTGTCTTCGATCCGGTGCGTCACTTCATGATCAAGGACGGAGGCCTTCAGACCGTCGGTTCGTTCGAGGCGTTCCGCGATCGAATCCAGGCAGAACGCACCGACGACGACGCGTTTCTTTTCATCCACGGATACAACAACACGTTCCGTTCGGCGCTGTTCCGCACGGCTCAGATTGCGCACGACATCGGGTACACGGGCACGCCGATCCTCTTTAGCTGGCCCACGCGCGGCAAACCCCTCGCGTACTCGCGCGACGAAGCCTCGGTCGGTGCGGCGGCGATTGCACTCTCGAAGTTTCTCGTCGCGATGCGCCCGACGGTCAAGGGCCGATTCGTCGTCGTTGCCCACAGCATGGGGTGCCGCGTGCTGGGCCGCGCCCTCGTCAACATCGCGGCCAATCAGCACGAACTGGGAGCCATCGACGCGGTGATTCTTGCCGCCCCCGACATCAACGAGGAGACCTACCGGCAAGAGATCGCGCCGCGACTGTTGGACGTATCCAAGCTCTGCACGATGTATGTGAGTTCGCACGACGGAGCACTCAAACTGTCCCGCGGCGTCCACGGTGATCAGCGGGCCGGAGCAGTCGATCAACATCCCATCGTCGTGCCGGGGATCGACACGATCGACGTTTCCCTGGTGAGTCGCGGCCACTCCTACATCGGCGGGAACAGCCGTGTGATTCGAGACTTCCGCAATCTGATTCAAACTTTTGTGCCCGCAAAGGTCCGGCTGGGCCTGGCGCAGTTCGTAAAAGAGCGGGGCTACTATCGACTCATTCATCGCTAGCGTTGCAGGCGGATGACCAAACACTGACGCGCACATCGCGCTTCGATCATTTTCAGTACGGAAAAGGAGGACGAATGAGAGTTTTGCTACTTGTGGCCGCAGGATTACTCGTGGGTGCTTGCCAGGGCACGTTGTCAGGCCCGGACGAAACGGCCGACCTACTCCCCGTAAAGATTGGAAACTTTCCAGGCGCTCCCGGTTGGTGCAGTCGAGCGCCTGGCAACAAGATGCGCGTTCGAGTGAGAAATCTCGGGCCGCTCGGTTCGGCGCAAACGAAGGTGCACATCAAGTATGACTATCGCGCCGCGGACGTGCCTTCCGACACCGATGTTCCCCCCCTCCCCAGCGGAGGAGAGGCCACGGTGCTGGTCACGATTCCCCCTCAACCCGGTGGCACGGGCGACTTCGATTTCATCATCAAGGTGACGCCGGTTTCTGGTGAAAGCTCGACAGCCAACAACACCGCGCACGGTCGCTGCATCAATTGATCCTCGGGCGGCGAGCCTCGGTCTTGCGGGACTGAAAAGATCCGGGCGCGGTGGCGCACTTGGCGGTCTAAAACGGTCGCGCGCTACGGCGCCTACTCAAACCACTTGAACTCGCCGTGTGTTGTCTGTGCGATCTTTTCGAGTTGGTCTCGATACCACTTCCGTCCGCTGTAGACGACCGTGTGGATCGTCACTTTGTGGAAGCGGTTGAGGTCGTGCAGATGGCGCGTCACGCGGTTCCAGTGAACATACAGGCCGATGTCGGGTTCGCCCGATGACAGCAAGTAACCCGTGTCGATCTCGGGATCGGCGACCACCATTTCGAGCACCTGCCAGATGTCTTTGGCGTTTTGGTTTTTCTCTTTGCGCACAAACGCGAGCGCGCGCTTGTGGTGCTTTTCGTCCAGCGCCACCGGCTTTTTTTTGTACGTGCTGACCTCGTCGCGATAACAAAACACGTTGAACATAAGACGCCCGTGCAGCTTGCCGAGCACGGCGTCGAGCGCCTCCAGCGCCGCCGCATACTTCGCCATTTTTTTCGACTTCAGGCGCGCGTTCATCATGATGGATTTGTCGATCATGAACGCGACGTGGTCCGACGCCAGCGGGATTTCGTTAAACGCAACCGTCTTCCGCTTCTTGGGCGTCTCGCGTTTTTTCAGCTCCTTGGGCTTCTCCGCCTCCTTGCCCTTGTCCCCGTCCGTCTTGGGCTTTTCCGCGTCGTCTTCTTTCGGCTCTTTCGCGTCTTCTTCCGTTGGCTTGGGGAACTTGAACTTGTCGCGGTTGGCGTTCCACCAACTCGACCAGCCGTCGGCATCGTAGATCTCTTTCTCCGTGAGCTTGCGGAGATAGGTCATGGCGCGTTCGGCGACGGCGGGCCGTCCATCCTTGGCGGCCACAACGAGCCCGTCCACCGACTCTTTCGTGGCGATGGCGAGGTTGTCCACGGCCTGCATGCGCGGCCGCCAGTCGGCATCTTGTAGCGCGGCAATCGAGTGGGGCGTTGTGTCTTTGGGATAGATGGCGCGCATCGCGCCCAAGAGCGCACATCGCACACCGCCGTCCGGGTCTTCTTTCATCGTGCGGAAAAACAGTGTCTCCTGTTTTTTCGCATCGAATTGCGCGAGCGCTTCCGTCGCGTTGGCACGCACATAGGGGCTCTTGTCTCGCGTGAGCTTGAGCAAAGCCGCAACGGCGCTTGGTTCATTGTGTCGGAGCAAGCCAAGTGACCGCGCCGCCCAGCGCCGGACCTGCCGATGGCGATCTTGGCACGCCTTCACCGCATACTCAGCAAACTCGCGGTCGCCCCAAATGCCGATTAACTCGACAGCCCACTGTCGCACCCACGGGTTGCGATCCTTGCGCGCGAGTTTGGCGACGACCGCGCGCGCGTACGGGTCCGTGATCTTGAGCAGTCCGTCCCAAACGATGTCGCGATAGTGCCCCGGCGCCAACGCGCGTCCCGCCAAGCGCTCTTTGCGGCGCAATACCTCAAGGAGCAGCTTGACCGAAGCGACCGAGTTTGCCTTCACACAGATTTCGGTGCCACGTTTGACCGCGCCTTCCGCGACCCCCGCCAGGAGTTGGCGCGCTTCGCCGAGATTTGGTTTGGCCTTCTCGGCCCAGGCCGGCGAACCGAGCCCAGCGAGCGCCGCAAGGAGAGCGAGAGTAGCGACAACGGCCGATCCGAAACGGTGCGACATGCATCCGCAATCTTGCGAAATCCCGCGCCGCACAGCCACCGGAAACCGGCAGAGCCATCACGTGCCGCGCGCGGAACCCAACACGCAACCAGATCAATCGGGCACGAAAGGCGAAGCAGGAATGCGTCGTGCCCGCGCAACGGCACGGCTCGGCGGTGGCGGCACGCGCGGGGTTTCGCTCTGTCTAGCGCGACGCGGCCTCGCGGCCCCGATAACGACGGATTGACAGGGTGCCTTCTCCCACGAGCGCATTCCTTCGCTCTACCCTTCCACGACCCTTCCACGACGGCTTCTTGAAACTCTCCCGTCGCACGCCATACGATCAATTTTCTGCCGAGTGCCTCGGCCTTGCCGAGCGTCACGGGATCCAATCGCGCACGCCAACGTAGCGGGAGTGGAGCCCCATGACTCGCCAGTTTCCCGGGATTTTCTCGTGCTCGCTCCCGCACGCAAAGAAACCCGGCAAGCTCACGCACAGCCGTGCGATTCCTGACGGCGCGTCCGGCACGCGGCCGCTCAACGGCCCGACTCGTGCCATTCCAATCGTATGTGAGTCGCCCTAGTTGGCCTCCACCCCTAGCGCTCGCCGGGGGGAAGTGGAATCGGACTCGCTTCCCGTGTCGCTTTTGGTGCTTGGCTTATGTCAGCGAAATCGACCTTTGTGATTCCGATTTTTGCGAAGCTGTTTAGGGCGGCCATGACATCGCGCATGGATGTACCCGAACCGCAGCGAAGGAGGCCGACTGCGCGAAGCCCCTTGCGCGCTTTTGTGGCGCGCAGAATCAGCGCACGGACGACTCGGAGATCGCTCGTTTCTTGGTCGCCCAACGTGTACATCGCGGGCCCGCTCCTGATCGCTACTTCGATGTAGCTCTCTTGCGTCTCGCTTGTTGTGGGAAGAAAACACTGCAGCTTGCCGTCGAGTGTCGGCGGCGGCCATTCCGTTTCCCGCCCCGCCCACGCGCGGTCGAGCGCTTCTTGCGTGCGGTCCGCGCTGGGTTCGCGACGTGCGGCGCACTGCAACTTGTAAAACCCCTGCGCTAAGAGTTCCGCCATGATCCAGCGGACGTGTTGCGCGGGCGCGTCCTGGTCCGCCCGGAGCAAGACGAACATCTTCGACCAGCGCCGGCCATCGGGCGTTTTCTCGAATCCTTCCTTTTCATATTCACGCATTTTCTTGTCGTATGCGTTCGCGCGGGATGCCAGCGTTTTCGCCAGTGCGGCCAGACGGATCTCACGGTCTTTGTGGATCAGCTTGCCCGTTGCCGTCAAACTCAGGATCAACCGGTCGTTGGGGTCGTTGTCATTATCGGATTGGCTCATGTCGGCAACCGGGAGGTTGAGTGGAACGAGCGTCGGGATACTAAGGTCGGTGACAAACCAACGATGAATCAACTTCTTGCTCGGCGGCGCCGGCAGCGTTTGTCGGTCGCGGTCCCACGGGTGGAGCCCCTCCAACCCAACATCGAAGCGCTCTACGCTCGCCGCTTGCATCGCCGCCATCGCCGCCGCGACCGCCTCATACGGCACCGTGCCGCTCGCGGAGATTTCGCCGATGGCGCGCTTGGATCGATCGCGGCGTTCCACCTTCGCCTTCGACCATTGCGCGACGGCTTTGGTGTCACGCGTCACGAACGTATTGTTGCCTTCCAGGTGATAGACCGCGGCCGTTCCGTGCGCGCTTTCATCCGCGACCACGTGGAGCCGTACCGGCACGGCCCTGTCGTCGGGGGCGATCCCACCGAACCGTTGCTCCCAGTGCCCGGGATATACAGGGACCGCAACCACGCCCTCGCTTCCTTTCACGGTGTGGACCGCGCAGCGCACTTCCTTGCAGCCCGCCGCGCCCAGTGCTGCCATCACCCACTGCACATGCATCCAACGTGCATAGCGATGGCCGCGCAACGTGACAGCGCCCCTGTCGCCGGCCTTCACAGCGGCGATCATCTTGTTGATCGTTACGGCCTCGCCGTTCAGCGTGATCTGGCCTTTCCGCGTGACCCCTACCACAAAGATGGATGCGCCACCGCCGGGCTTGGCCGCTGCGACCGTGGGGAGCGGAAGCGTTTCTTGCGCCGGTGCGCGCGTGTCCGCTTTTTCCGTCTCCGCTCCGCACGCGACGAGAAACGAAGTTGCGATCGCAAGGGGAATGAAGGAGCGCGTCATGCAAGCTCGATCCTAGCACCGGCGTCTTGCCAACACGGAAGCACGCAACCCGGCACATGTTTCCGGTTCTGTAAACCTTTCCCTAGACACCGTTCTGGCTGTCTTAAGCGCTCCGCTTGGGACGCCCGATGGGGGAACGGGAAATACATCTGCAGGAGGGGAAACCCATGCCCAACACGGACCTATGCGCCTTCGACCTGGACCAAGCGTTGTCCACCGTCGATGGCGACCACGAGCTCTTAACCGAGCTGACAGAGCTATTCTTGGAAGATGCCCCAGGACTGGTGCAACAAATCCAAGGCGCCGCCGCATGCAACGATTTTGACGAGCTCGGCCGAGCCGCGCACACGCTGAAGGGATCGGTCGCGACGATTGGCGGCCGCGCGCTTGCCGAGGCCGCGCGCCGCTTAGAAGACAGGGCGCGTGACGAGGACGGCACCGAACTCGTCGCCCTCGCCGCCGAAGTTCGTGCAGCGTTTGAGCAGCTTCAAGAAGCGCTCGCCAGCTGGACCGCCTAAACGCACCGCGTGATGCCGACAGGGCGCGAGATGTGGAAACGATCCAAGGCATGGTGGCGCGCCATGCGACGCCCCTTCCCCATCTTGACCTTGGCCATCGGCCTCGCCCTCTCCATCGCGGCTACGCTCTTGGTCCGCCGCATCGAACACCGTCGCGTCGAAGCCGACTTTGATCGCGTCGCGACCGCGCGCATCGCCCAGGTGCAACACGCGATCGACGAACATCTGGGTCGATTGGAATCCCTTGCCTCGCTGTTGGCGCAGTCGCATCCGGGCCATTGGGCGGAGTTTCGCCGTCACACTCGCCGATGGAGCGAACAGTCGCCTGCGTTTCGTTGGCTCGCGTGGGCGCCGAAAGTTCCCGACTGGGATCGCGACGCCCTGCGCCAACGCGTCCGCGCCGAAGGTTTCGCGCAATTCGAGGTGCAAGAGTTGGACCAGGACCAACAACGCATGGTCGCTTCGTCGCGCGCGCACTACTTCCCTATCTGCTACCTCAAGCCGGCCGACTACGCAGCGGCACGCGGCTTTGACCTCAGCTCCTCGCCGCCGTTTCAAAAGGCACTAAAAGCCTTGGCCGGCGGCGCGCGCTATGCCACCGTCGCGCGCGACTCGATCTTCGATGTCGCGCGGAGTCCGGCAGCCACGCTGATTCTCGTGCCGATCACGGACGCGCCGCACTCTCCGCAATCCCCCCCCCATTCCACCGGTGTCTTGGTCGCGTCTCTCGACGCGTCGCTCTTGGCGCGCACAAAAAATGCGAACGACCTTGGCCTTGCCGTGCTCGTCCGTTCGGATGAACTCAGTTCCTATGGCGCCGGCGGCCTGCGTAAGCGCGGCTCGGTCCGCGTCGCCGATCACATCTACCCGGTGACCGTTCCTGCCACGCCATCGTTTTTTGATACGCAGACGCGTTGGATTCCCAACGTCATCTTCGCGGGTGGCTTGTTGTTCACGGTCATCATGGTCGGCGGCTGGTTGCGCCTCTCTCAAGATCGAACGCTCCTGGAGCGGCGCACCAACGAACTCTCAAAAGCCAAGGGCGATCTCGTTGGTTATCTCCAAGATCGCAAACGTGCCGAGTCGGCGATGCGCCACAGCGAGGAGCGCTACCGGTCGCTCGGCGTCGCGAGCTCCAACATCATTTGGATCACCAACCCAGAAGGCCTCGTGCGCGAAGACTTGTTTACGTGGCGCGCTTTTACCGGGCAAGACCAAGACGCCATCCGCGGGCTCGGTTGGCTCGACGCGGTGCACCCCGAGGAGCGCGCAGACATGCGGGCGGCTTGGCAGACTGCGGTCGTCGCCCATGAGAGCTTTGAACAGGAGTGCCGCTTGGTGCGGTTTGACGGCGAGTTTCGCGAGTTCGAGGTGCGCGGCGTTCCCGTGAAGGGCGCGGAAGGCGAAGTGCGCGAGTGGATCGGAAACTGCACCGACATCACGGAGCGCAAGGAAGCCGAACGCCAACTGCGGCGCGCGCGTCTTGTGGCGGAGTCGGCCAACCGGCTCAAGAGCGAATTCCTCGCCAACATGAGCCACGAGATTCGGACGCCCATGAACGCCATCCTCGGCATGACCGAGCTGGCGCTGGAAACCGAGCTCACCCCCGAACAAGGCGAGTACATCGGATCGGTTCAAACGGCCGCCGAATCACTGCTCCGCATCATCAACGACATTTTAGATTTCTCGAAGATCGAAGCGGGAAAGCTGGAGTTGGAATCCATTCCGTTCGACCTCCGAGAGACCGTTGCCCAATCGCTGCGCACACTCGCCGTTCGCGCGCATCAAATCGGGATCGAGCTCGTCGCCGACATCGACGACTCCGTACCCGATCGCCTCATGGGCGACCCCAATCGTCTGCGCCAAGTCCTGCTCAACTTGGTCGGCAACGCGATCAAGTTCACCGAAAAGGGCGAGGTTGTCGTCACGATTGCAGCGGAAGGGGAAGAGTTTCGCGTCACCGTTCGCGATACCGGCATCGGCATTCCGATCGACAAGCAAGACGATATCTTTCGCGCGTTCACGCAGGCCGATGGATCGACGACACGCCGCTACGGCGGCACGGGTTTGGGCCTCGCGATCTCCGCGCAGCTCGTTGGTTTGATGGGCGGTCGGATCGGCGTCCGTTCCACGCACGGTGAAGGCTCGACGTTCACGTTCACCGCGCGCTTCGGCATTGCCGAGCGGCAACCGGATCTCGCGCTCCCGCTGGTGTCCGGATTGCGTGTGTTGGTCTGCGACGACAACGACGTCTGCCGCAACACCCTCACACGCATGTTGCGTGCGTCGGGCGCCGACGTCGTCCCGTGTGCAACCGGCGCCGAAGCGATCGAAAAGTTCGCAAGCGACACGTTCCACATGGCGCTGCTCGACTCCGTGATGCCCAAGCCCGACGGATTTGACGTGCTGGCCGCAATACGCCGCCTCAACCACAGGGCGGAGGTTGTTGTGCTCGGCGAAACACTGGAGCAAAAGGCCATGATGCGCCTCTGCAGCGAAAAAGATGTGGCGTGGGTCGTGAAGCCGATCCGCCAAGCAGAGCTGGTGCGCGTTCTCACGCAGACGTTTGGTGAGCTGCGCGCCAAAGACGAAGTGAACGCGCACGCAGCGCCGGACCAAAGTGTCGGACTCGACATCCTCGTCGCCGAGGACACGCCGTTGAACCAACGACTGGCGCTCCATCTCCTTAAGAAATTGGGCCACGAAGTCACCGTCGTCGACAACGGACGGGAAGCGTTGGAAGCAACCGCGCATCACGCCTACGACGTCGTACTGATGGATGTTCAGATGCCGGAAATGAGCGGCTTCGAGGCGACCGCGGCGATCCGGGAACGCGAACGCACATCCGGTGAATTCCTTCCCATCGTCGCCATGACCGCTCACGCCATGGCCGGCTACCGCGAGAAGTGTCTCGCGGTCGGCATGAACGACTACATCACCAAACCGATCCGCCGACCGGCGCTGATCGCCGCGCTGGATCGCGTCGCCGCCGCCCAACTCAGCACGGAGGCGCAGCCGTGACCCGCGTGCTCATTGCGGAAGACGACTCCGTCGCCCGTCGCCTCCTGACGGTCCACTTGGAAAAGTGGGGCTATGCGGTGACGTGCACAGCGGACGGCACAGCCGCGTGGGAAGCGTTCGAGTCCGACGCCAACATCGAGATCGCCATCCTTGACTGGAACATGCCCGGTATCGACGGCATCGAGCTCTGTCGTCGGATGCGCGCGCAGCGTACCGTGCGCTCGCTGTACATTCTCTTGTGCACAGCCAACAACGCGGTCGGCGATGTCATCGAAGGCCTCAACGCGGGCGCGGACGACTACCTGACGAAACCTCTGGATCGGGGCGAGCTGCGCGCGCGTCTTCGTGTCGGGCAGCGCACGCTGTCTTTGGAAACGACGTTACGGCGCAGAATCGACGAGCTCAACGACGCGCTCGCCCACGTCAAGCAGTTGCAAGGCCTCATTCCGATCTGCATGCACTGCAAAAACATTCGCAACGATGGCGACGTGTGGCAGCGCGTCGAGCAATACCTCGCGGATCGCGGCAACGTGAAGTTTTCGCATGGCGTCTGTGACGAATGCCTCGAAAAGCACTACCCGGAGCCGGCAACGCCGTGAATACCAAAGTCGCCGTAGCCGCCCCCACCGGCGTCTCCCAACACGTCGCCACGATCCTTGTGGTCAACGACGACCCGGTGCAACTGCGCCTGACAGAGCACGTGCTCACCCGCCATGGTTACGCCGTTCGGCTGGCCCGTTCCGCCGAGATGGGTCTGGAAGCGCTCAAAGAGTTCGAAATTGATGCGCTGATCACCGACCTCAATATGCCCGGCATCGACGGATGGCGCTTTTGTCGCCTCCTTCGTTCCCCGGAGTATCAACCGTTCAATCAACTGCCGATTCTTGTCGTTTCGGCGACCTATTGCGGCGACGACGCCGAGCAACTGACCGTCGAACTCGGGGCCCACGGTTTTTTGCCCGCGCCGTTCGAGGCGACGAAGTTGATCGCCCACGTGCGCAACATGCTGTCGGGGGCGACAGCGCCGCGCAGGATGTCGGTGTTGATCGCGCACCCCGAGTCGAGCACGTCGGATCAGCTTCGCTTGGTGTTTTTCGCGCACGGTTACGACACCATCATGGCGCACACGCTGGACGAAGCGTTGGAGGCGTATCGTCGAGACGATCCAGGAATCGTGGTCCTCGACGCGGACCTTCCGCAAGACGCGATCCGCGCTTTCTTGACCAGGATGAACACGCCGTTGCGACGAGCCGCCATCATCGTCACGGCGAGCGAAGTGAACGCGTCCATGGCCCTGGAAACCATGCGGGTGGGCGCGGATCATTTCATTCGGGCCCCGTACGACGCCAACTACGTCGTCGCCATGAGCGAACGGTCGCGCCGCGCACGTGCCCTGCTCCGTGTCGAAGCTCTCCTCGAAGAGAGGACCCGGCGCCTCCGCGACTCGGAAGCGAGATTGCGCGCCATCTTGCGCGCGATGCCCGAGATGCTCTTGGTCTACACGCCGGAAGGAAAGATTCTGCACGCCAACCACGCCGCCGCGAAGATCCTCGAGTACGCCGTGACGTACTTGCCGGGACAGTCGATGCTCGACCTCGTCGCATCCGACGATCGCGACCGGCTTCGCGAACGTCTTGCGAGTCGCGAAAACGGCGCATCCAGCTATGTCGTTTCGTATCGCACCGCGAGCGGGCAGACGCTTCCGTTCGAAGTCACGGAACATCGACTGATGTTTGGTGGACGCGATGCCATCGTCGGCATGATGCGCGATCTCACCGATCGCTTACCGATCGACGAAGAGCGCGCACTCTTGAGTGCGGCATTGGAACAATCCGGGGACGTCTTCTTGGTCACCGCGCTCGACGGGACGATTCGATACGCCAATCGCGCTTTTGAAGCGGTCACCGGTTTTGCGCGTACAGAAGCTGTCGGCTCCAACGTCAGTGCACTGTCCGTCGATAAAGCGCAATGGCGGGAGTTGGCAAGCACGATTGCGCGTGGCGAGACATGGGCTGGACGCATGACGCGCAAGCGTAAGGACGGAACGACCTACGTCAGCAACAGCACGGTTTCACCGATCGTCGACAAGAGCGGCGTCATCACGAGCGTGGTTGGCGTCGAACGCGATGTAACGCGCGAGGAGGAGCTCCAAGGGGCACTCGTTCAGGCGCAAAAAATGGAGGCCGTCGGTACCTTGGCGGGCGGCATCGCGCACGACTTCAACAACTTGCTGACCGGCATCTTGGGGTACGCGAGTTTGCTGCGGCGCCTCGTGCCGACCGACGGCGAGATTCCGCAAATGGTCGAGATCATCGAGTCGAGCGCAATCCGTGCCGCCCAGCTCACGCAACAGCTCTTGGGTTTCGCGCGGCGCGGAAAAAACCGCAACGTCACCGTCGATCTCAACGAAACGGCGCGCCAGGTCGTCAAGCTGCTGAGCAGAACCATCGACAAGCGCATTCAGCTCGTCACCGACCTGCACTTCGGTTCGCTCTGCGCGGACGGCGATCCGACACAACTGGAACAGTCCATTCTCAATCTTGCTCTGAACGCGCGCGACGCCGTGGCCCACACGGAGGCGCCGCAGATCGCGTTGCGCACGGCAAAATTCACGATGGATCTCGGGTTCTGCGAACGGCATCCCGGCGCGACGCCCGGCAACTATGTCGTGTGCGAAGTCAAAGACAACGGGATGGGCATCGAGCCCACCGTGATGAAGCGAATTTTCGAGCCTTTCTTCACGACCAAGCCTTCGGGCAAAGGCACCGGCATGGGACTCTCCATGGTGTACGGCATTGTCAAAGCACACGGCGGCTACGTGAGCGCGACGAGCGAGTTGGACGAGGGCTCCGTGTTTCGCATGTACCTACCGATCGCCATGCAAGATCCGGTGCCGGAACCGAAACCGCGTACGAAACTTCACTACGGCCAAGGGCGCATCTTGCTGGTGGACGACGAGTCTGTGATTCGCCAAACGGCTTCGTCGATGTTGCGCCGTCTCGGATACGACGTGGTCGCGTTCGAACACGGCGGAGAAGCGCTCACGTTTTTTCGCGAGTTCGGGAAGGGTGTTCAGCTCGCGATTGTGGACATGATGATGCCGGGCATGGATGGAAGCGCATTAACCCGCGCGCTGTTGAAGTTGGCGCCGCAGCTCCCGATCATTTTGTCGACGGGATACGGCCTCAACGACGCGGCACAGAGCATCCTCGATGCCGGCGCGAGCAACTTCGCGCCCAAGCCGTACAACTGGCCCGAATTCTCACGCGTCGTCGCGGATACGATCGCGCCCAGCGATCCAGATCCCCCCGCGAGCTAGAGGGACCGAGGCGGCTGATCGACGGCGATAAACCGCGGTCGGTAAATCGGAACGCCGCGCCCCTCGCGCAAGTTGACGCGCTCGTCGATGATCTGTGCGGTGATGCCCACCACGCGCGACCATCCAAACAGAGCCGTGTAATACGCCGGTTCCTGCAATCCTGCCGCGTTGAGCAGCGCCCCCGAAATCGCATCCACGTTGGGATACGGGTTCGAGATCTTGGGGTTCTCTTTGAGCACGCGCGGTGCGATCGATCGCAACGCGAGCGCCGCACGAACCAACGGATCGTCAGCGAAGTGCTTTTCAGCGAACGCGTACTGGACCGTGGCGCGCGGGTCTTCGGCGCGCAGGACGGCGTGCCCGAATCCGAAGATCTTGCCGCCGCTATCCAACTTCGCGCGCACGAATGACTCCACGCGTTGCGGGTCGTCGCTGCCGACCTCTTTCACAAAGCGCAAGCACTCCTGATTCGCGCGACCGTGCAGCGGACCGTACAGAGCGCCCATCGCGCCGGCAATCGACACGTACACGTCGGCGTGCCCGGAAGCGATCGCCTTGCCCGTGAACGTGGACAGGTTGCCGCCACCATGATCCATGTGAAGCACGTGGAACAAACGGAGGAGCTCACCCAACTGCTCGTGCGCGTTGGGCGCACCCAGCATGTGAGCGAAGTTCGGTCCGTACGGAAGATCGGCATGCGGCGCGATCGGATCGCCCCACCCTTCACGGAGCCGGAAGACCGCAGCCGCCACCGTGTTGATGCGCGCGATCAGGTTGAGCCCGTCCTCTTGCCAGTCGTCGGCCTTGTCCACCATGCCCAGGTAGAGAATGCCGGCGATCAGCCACTCCATCGGATGCGCTTGCTTCGGAAGTTTCTCGAGCAGGCGAAAAACTTCGTCCGGAACGTGCGCGCGACGGCGCAGCTCGTTCGAGAACGCGATGGCCTCGTCTTCGCTGGAAGGAATCTCCTTGCGCAGCAAGAGATGGATCACGCTCTCGGACGACAGCGTCGAAAGCTCAGCGATGGAATAGCCGCGATACGACACGCCTTCTTGGGCGCTGACGGCACTGGTTCGGCAGCTGCCGACCGGGTACCCGCGCAGCCCCGTGTTGAGGTGCGATTCGTGGACTTCGAAAAGGACGGGATCAGGCTCCGGCATAGGCCATTGAAAAGTAAGGGCGCGGGCTTGCGCCGTCAACGTATCGTCCGCTGCAACGGCCGCCTTCGTGGCTTTGTTGCGGAACTCACTCCAAATCGGGTCGTTTCGACCGCCTTCGGACAAAAAAGTGTGCCGTCTACCCGTCGGAAACGGCCGTCGCGGCCGCCTCCATCTTCTTGCGCGCGTCGATCAACCGCTGCGCGTACTGCTTGACGTTGGGCTGGGTCGATTGGGTGGCGATTTCGTGCAGGACCTCGCGCGCCATCGGCGTCCCGGCGCGATTGAGCGCGTTGACCGCGCCCCACATGTTGCCTTGGTTAGGATCGGTACGGAAGCGGTCGCGCAGCATGCCGACGACCTTGTCGCTGCTGCGCGCGCGCAGGTACGACCCGGCCTGGTTGAAGAACGCGCGGTTGTCCTGGACGCTCGACAGGTGGTTCTCGGCCGCCGCGAGCGCCTCGGGGGATCCGATCCGAACGAGAGCCGTCATCTCGGCATACCCCTGCCACCAGTTGCGATCGTCCGTCTTCGCGTCCTGGAGCATCTTGATGAGCGGACCCACGGCGCGCGGGTCGCCGATGCGCCCGAGGGCCTCGATCGCGCGGCGGTGATCACCGGACTGTTCGGGATCCGCGAGCATCGCCAGCAGCGGATCGACGGCCTCTTTTTGACGCAACATGCCCATGGCTTCGAGCAGCATGCGCCGTTGGTCCTTGTCGCCTCCGCTCTTTGCCATAAACGCTTCGAGCAACTTCGGCGCAAATGACTCGCTCCCCTTCACGCCGTTCACGGAGAAAAACATGGCGGCGCCCATCGCACCGGTGCGCATGATGCCGGGCACGTTGTCGCTCGTCATCAAGTAGCCGACGTAGCCGACGATCGCCTTCTCGTGGCTCATCGCCATCCGGGCGGCCGGAACGACTTTCTTGAGGAGTTCGTCCTCTTTGAATCGATTGGCCATCCCCATGCCGATCATCTTGAAGATGACTTGGGTCAAGCGCGGGTATCCCTTCTCGCCCTGCAGCAGCAGCGCTTTGATCAGCGCGAGGAGCTGGTCGAGATCGGCGGTCCGTTCAAACGACTCCAAGAGCGTGACGATGCCCTCTTCAGTGAGAGGCACCGCGACGTCACCGTACGCCGTTGCTTCTTCTTGGCCCTGCGCGGCCGCAAGGCGCGCTTCCAAGTCGCGGATCTTGGCCAGCAGCAGATCGACATCGACACGCGGTGCGCTGTCTTTACGCACGGGCGCCGCTTCCGCACCGCCGGTCTCGCGCCGGGTCCGACTCGCCACCGCCTCGTCTTCCAGTACGTATTTCTGCAATCCAAAGCCACAGAGGCCACCCACCGCGAGTCCAATCAACAACGTTTTCATGCCACGATTATGCGCCGAAGTGCCATGGAAGGGCAAAATTCGCGGACGCCGCGCCTGGGACGTTTTATAGCGCGAGGTCAACGGGCGTGAAATCGATCGCGTCTCCGGCGACAAACGCGTAGCGGATGGTCTTGTGCACGCCTTCGACCGCTAAGCGGTGATCGTTGCCGTGCAGGTGGCCGTAGACGCACACCTCGACGCCCGCGTTTTCTAAGAGCTCGACGAAGGCCGTTTCGCCAAACCCGCGGTAGAGCGGCGGATAGTGCAGCATGGCCACGAGTCGCTCAAACTTCCCCTTCGCGGCATCCAGCGACATCTGCAGACGGCCGAGCTCGCGCTGGTAGATCTTTTCGTCTTCGGTCTTGGCGTGAGGTGCGCTCGGCGGCGACCAGCCGCGCGTCCCCACAACGCCGACACCCCCACCCAAGTCGATGCAGTTGTTTTGCAAAAGCTCCATCGTCGGCGGCAACAGGGCTTGCACTTTGGCGCGGCTGCTCCACCAATAGTCGTGGTTGCCTTTGAGCAAGATCTTGCGACGGCCCGGCAGCGCATCGAGAAAGCGAAGATCTACGAGCGCGTCTTCGAGCTTGAGCGCCCACGAAATGTCGCCCGCCACCAAAACGACGTCGTCATCAGCGACGACGCGCGTCCAGTTCTCCGCCAGCCGTTCCGCGTGCCGCTCCCACGCCGGACCGAACACGTCCATCGGCTTGTCCACCGCGCCGCTGAGGTGGCTGTCGGCGATGGCGAAGACTCTCATACTTCGTAGCGGCGCCGCTCCGACTCCAAGAAGGCGGACGCCATGGCGGCGATCCCGCGATAAAACTTTCGGTCGGCGCGCGCGGAGAGTTCGGCGAGCGCCCGCTGCGCCCACGGATCGAGGTGACGCCGGAAAAACAGCGGGGCGCGGACAGCGGCGTCCCCCTCCGGGCGTCGCTCCTCCTGCGCCGCGAGTTCGCCCATGATGTTGAGCACAATCGAGAGGTGGTCGCACGGCAAGGCTGGATCCGCCTCCATCCCGTGTTCACGCAAGAATCCGGCGATCGACGCGGCGGGGTCGGCGGTGGCGGCCTCGTACTCCGACGCGCGCCAGGCGAATCCGTCGCCCAGCCGGTCGTATTCGGCCCGCAACTCGGCCGCGCACCCGTCAGCATCGTCGGGTCCGAGCAGATCGGACGTCAAATCGACGCCCTGCGCCGCCGCCAAACGCTCCAGCCCACCCTCGTGCAGGCGAAGATACAACGCGGCATCCGGCGGCCCCGAGAGGAGTCGCCCAAACAATATGTAGAGGGATCGGCGGACCGATTCGTCCGGCATGGCGGCGCATTGTACGGGCGCGCAAAGTGACGAACTTCGCGGTGCGTTGAAAGCCGAGGATCGCGGGGCTATGCTGCCTTCTTCATGGGTGAATCCCTCCGCCACACTCCCTTAACGGCTTGGCACGCCGATCACGGTGCGCGCATGGTGCCGTTTGCCGGGTTCTCGATGCCCGTGCAGTACGAAGCAGGCATCCAGGCCGAGGTAAAAATCGTCCGCGAAGAGGCCGCTCTGTTCGACCTCTGCCACATGGGGCGGCTCGTTTTGCGCGGGCCCGATCGTGTGCGGGCCGCCGACCACGTGCTCTCGCAAAACGTCGAGGAGAAGGTGCCGCTCGGCGCGATCCGCTATGCGCTGATCTGCGCGCCCGACGGCGGCGTCATCGACGACGTGTTGGTCTACAAGGAGGCGGACGCGATCCACGTCGTGATCAACGCGTCCGGTCGCATCACCGATCCGGCGCACTTCCGCGAGCACATCGGCGCGTTTGACGTGGAGCTTGAAGACGTCTCCGACGAACAAACGATGATCGCCATCCAGGGCCCGAAGGCCAAGGACGTGTTGCCCGCCGTGTGCGACGTCGATCTCAGCACGCTCAAGTACTACCGCTTCGCACGCGCCCATCTCCACAACGGCGTCGAGGTCATGGTGAGCCGCACCGGATACACCGGCGAAGACGGATTCGAGCTGTTTTTCGACGTGGATCATGCGGTCACGATCTGGAACGCGCTGGTCGAAGCGGGCGCGAAGCCGTGCGGCCTCGGCGCGCGCGACGTTTGCCGAACCGAGGCGGGGATGCCGCTCTACGGACACGAGATGAACCGCGAAATCTCGCCGCTCGAAGCCGGACTCGAGTTCGGCATGGATCTCAAAAAAGACTTCATTGGCGCGGACGCCTTGCGCAATCAGCGCGAAGAAGGTGTGGCGCGATCGCTCGTCGGTCTCAGCGTCGAGGGGCGCCGCGTTCCGCGCGAGGGATGTACGGTCATGAACCAGGGCGAGACCGTCGGCATCGTGACCAGCGGCACGTTTAGTCCGACACTGAATCGCCCCATCGCGATGGCGCTGGTCCGGTCGGATCTGGCGCGCGAAGGCGTGTCGCTTGACGTCGAGCTCCGCGCCGGCAAAACGATCCCGGCCACGACGGAAGGCATGCCGTTTTACAGCCGCAAACGAAAGAAGAAAGCACCGGGTGCCTAGGGTCCGTCTGAGAATAGGCCGTCGCACGCCTGTTCTCGGACGGCCCCACCCGCGCTCTCGCTCACCATAGAAGGAAATGCAGGACATGAGTCGACCCGATACCGCGCGTTACACCGAGAGCCACGAGTGGGCTCAGCTGGACGGCGACATCGTCACCTTAGGGATTACCGATTTCGCCGTCGAGCACCTCGGGGACATCGTGTTCGTGGATCTGCCCGAAGCGGGCACCGAACTCGATGTCGGCGAGACCGCCTGTGAAATCGAGTCCGTGAAAGCCGTCGGCGAAGTGTACGCGCCGGTCGCGGGGACCATCGAAGCCGTCAACGAAGGATTGGCCGACGACCCGTCGACCCTGGCCAGCGAGCCGTTCGGCGGCGGCTGGCTCATCAAAATCCGCGTCTCCGATGCGAGCGCGCTCGAGAGCCTCATGGACCTCGCCGCGTACGAAAAACATCTCGAGTCCGCAGACCCCGGATAGGATCTGACGAGGCCGCGGCCGCACGCGACGAAAAGTTGCCGCACAACGCGTCCCTGAGGAGTTCACCTTGTTTCCCGTCCTGTTCGACATCCCCAACGCCTGGGAGATGGCCGGCTCGGCCCTCACGATCGAAATCGTCATCGGCCTCGTCGCGTTCCTGGCGTGGCTCGCGCTCCACCTCAAGGGGCGGCGCGACTGGGTGGCCGCCAACCTCAATACGGTCGCCGTGTTGGTCGTCTTGCACCTTGCGCTCTCGCACTTCATGGAGCCGGGACGCGAGATCACGATCTACTCGTTTGGCGTGATCATCATCTTAGGGTTCTTGGCGGGCGCGCGGTTCATGATGGGGCAAACCGATCAGCTCGGGCTCGACCGCAAGAAGGTCTTCGACTGGGCGTTTTGGATGTTGGTGGTCGGCATCATCGGGGCGCGTCTGCTGTACGCGTTCCTCAACTACGAACAGTTCGCCGACAACAAGATGGAAGTCTTACGCATCTGGAACGGCGGTTTGGTTTGGTACGGCGGGATGATCCCGGCGATTTTGGTCGGCATCTTCTTGCTGCTGCGCCACAAGCTTCCTGTGCTCCATGTCTTAGACGTCGGTGCGGCGGCTGTGATCTTGGCACTCGGCATCGGACGCTGGGCGTGCCTCATGGCGGGGGATGACTACGGGCGCGTCGTCGATGAGAACGCCTGGTACGGCATCCGCTTCTATAACGACCGCGCGCTGGTTCCGGCCTCGCTGCGCGGGATGCCACTTCATCCAACGCAGCTCTACATGAGCATCAACTGCTTGTGGATGTTTTGGATGATCGAGTGGGTACGCCGTCGCGCGAAGTTCGCGGGTCAGGCGTTCGCCGCGATGCTCGTGATGTACGCCGTCAGCCGCGCGCTCTGGATCGAACCTTTCCGCGGTGATTTCGTCGAACGCAACCCGGCGTACGGCCGCCACGTCGCCGCCGAACTCTCGCTGTCTAAGGGCGAGAATTCCCCGGCGTTGAGCCTGAAGGCGGGCGATGAAGTGACGGGCAACGACCGCACCGGCCGCTTGCTCGCCGATGTCACGCTACCCGCGGGCGAAGGACACACGTCGGTGTGGGCAATCTCGGACGAGCGCGCCAAGCCGGAAGCGCAGGGCCGGTTCGTCGGCGCACCCCAGTGGCCGATCGACAAGATCGCGAGTTTGAAAGACACCACGGGCGTCACGGTGTCCGCACCGGGTTCGTCGCGCTGGTACGGCAGCGACTTGCCGGTGCCTCCCAACTACGTCTCGACGTCGCAGTGGATCTCGATCTTTGTGGTGCTCGCCGGCATCGGCGTGTTCTTACTCGGGCGCGGCGTCAAGGAGCACGGGTTTGCCGAAGCGGTTGTGGCGCACGCCAAAGAGAAAGATCGCGAGCCAGCGGAACCCGCCTAGCGCCGCTTGATTCGTCCCCCGCGGCCATCCGCGCCGAGTGGATTTGGGTCCGTATGACGGATTGCGCCTCGTTGACCTGATCGGGCCGCCGCCCGCCGCCATGGACAGTCAGGGACGAAAAGCCCGCGGATTGGCAACGAGCTGACCCTCTCCCTTGGCCCCAAACTGCGGAGAAGCCAAAGACACAAAAAATTCCAAACCAACGACTGGCGTACGAGGCCCGTGTGGTGGTGGTTCCGTATACTTCGTCGCATCTTGGGCACCGTTATGGAGGATGGAGCCGCGAACACCAGGCGCTTGAGCCAGGCGTGGCACCCTTGGCTTCTCGGCGTCGTTCCCGCATTGCTGGCACTTCCCGGCGGCGACGCTTCGGCCCTCGGCGTCTGCATCGCGCTCGCGGCCGGACTCAGCTGCGCCGCAGTTTTCGTTTGGGTGGGGCGTCTCTGGACGCGGGACCGGACCCGAGCCGCGTTGGGGACGTCGGCGCTGCTCGCCGCCACGTTCCTCTATGGACCCGGCTACGACCTCGCTGCCAAACTCAACCGCACCTTCCGGGTCGAAGCGCTGATCGGCCAGTTCGATTTCGTCCGCCATCGACACGTGCTTCCGGTCTGGCTGCTCGCGTGGGGCGGCGTCTCGCTCTTATTCGTTCTCTCGCGGCGCGATTGTCGCCGCTGGACGCCGGTCGTCAACGTGGTCGCGCTCACTCTCGTGATTGTCGCCGCCGCGCGCGCCGGTTGGCCCGCCGCCGCAACACGCTCGGCACCGACATCCGAACAGCATGCGTCCGCCCCCGACATCTACCACCTGGTGCTCGATCGCTACCCGCGTGGCGACGTCTTACGCTCCTCGTACGGGTTCGACAACACACCATTTCTTCGTTGGCTGCGCGCGCGCGGCTTTCACGTCGCGGACAGCGCTCAGTGCAACTACGCCTCGACCACACTGTCGGTCTGGTCCACGCTGAACATGCGGTACTTTCCCGACGTCGTCCATCGCGCGGAAGCGATGCGGTCGATCCAAGACGGACACGCGGTCGCGGACTTCGTCCGGACACGCGGCTATCGGTACATCCACCTCGGCAGCCACCACGGCCCGCTCACGCGAAACGCCGCCGCCGACGAAGCCCCATTCCTGCCACGCAACCCGTCCCGTTTTTGGCGCCGGCTTCTCAACCTGACGCCGCTTCGCGCGCGGTTTGGTGGCTTCGGCCCCCTGAAGCCGAAAATCCACGGCGACATCGGCGAGTTCCAGTTCGCCAAACTCCACGAGCTTGCAGACGCGCCGGGCCCCAAGTACGTGTTCGCGCACATTCTCCTGCCCCACTCGCCCATGGTGATGGATGCCAACGGAAACCGTATCGCGCGGGCCGAGGCAGGATTTAGCGAAGAAGCGAAAGCGCCGTTCGTGGAGCAGACTCGCTACACGAACACGTTGGTTCGCCGGCTGGTCGAACGCCTGCTCCAAGACACCAAACGCCCCCCGGTCATCCTCTTGCAATCCGAGGAGGGACCGTACCTGCGCGGGCGCGATTGGGACCTGAGTCCCGCGGAACGCCTGTGTGTGCGCCAAGGCATCTTTTGTGCGTTGTTCGTCCCCGGCGCGAACGCGCCTGTGTTCGACGACGATGAGACCGCCGTGAACTTCTATCGCAAGTTACTGCGCCATCTCTTCGACGCACCCATCGAACCGCTCCCGGCACGCATCTTCAACTGGGAAGACCGCGACCAAGAAAGCGAGTTCTTGCCGCGCGTCCTGCGCTTTTTCGAAATCACCGATGACGTGGCGCCGCCTCTCTCCCAAGCCGCCGCAGGCGACGAAGGATAGTCGGGCGAGCTAGGTCAGATGCGGTTGAGGAGGAGCGGCGCTAGCCTACCGTTCTACAGCGCCGGGTTGTGGCGCATGAACACGAGGTAGAGGTGGAACACAAACAGCGCTGCGTACACGACGAACGTGAACGTGAGCAGCGCGCGCACGCGGCGAAAGCGAACGTGCAAGAGCAGTACGCTGAGTCCGAGCACCGTCGTGATTAGCTTCACGGCCTTAAACAGGGAGTACCCACCGGTCTGCAGCGTCCAATCCATGATCGGATTGGCTTCGGTTCCGCCCGCGTCCAAGTGAATGAGCGTGAACACCATGTCGAGGACGGACAGCACCAACACGCCGAGGATCAAAAACCACTCTTTGCCGGTGTAACGATCCACGTAGATGTTGGAGGATTCGTCGTCGCGACGCCCGCCGCGACGGCGCCCGAAGAAGCTGTAGCGCGAGAAAACGCGTGTGGGCTGACTACGCCGGTCCGCGTCGCGCCGGTCGGCTTCGTGCTCGTCACCCATGAGGGTGTTTAGTTTCTGCAACGTCGCCGAACTCATGACGGGGGTGGCGCAAGCCGCGCGCCAAATCACCCAGCGGATGGAAACGGGTCGGCGGCGGCTGTCCCGTTTTGGGATCGCTGCCCAAACATGATCTAGCGGTGAGAGAGTTCAATCAGCGCCTCGCGGATCGCACGGGCCACACGACGACTGGGCTCTTTCCGGTAGGCGTTCAACAGTCCGTCCCGCACACCCTCAAGCGTACCCCGACAACGAAGAATGAACAGCGCGCGTAGTTTGGCGTCTTCGCCCGTCAACGTGTCGAGGGACTCGAGCAACGCATCGACAAGTGCGTCGGGAACGCCATCGCGCCCTCCCGCCTGCGCACGCCGGTGCAAGGCGTCGAACGCCTCGTTGTCGCCCGCCCGCAGGCGGTCCGCCACCTCGGACAGACCGGCGTCGAGCGTCAGAAGCTCGCTGACGGCCAGGTTGCGGACTTCATTCGGACGGCTACTCTTGAGCTCGGCTTTGAGTAGTGGGATGACGCGCGGCATCCGTAACTCAGTGAGCGCGCGAAAATAATACGGGCGTTGCCTCGCCGTCGCGCCGGCGAGGGCGTCGAAGATCGCCGGGCCAATCTCGGTCATCTTGTTCTTCATCGCAAAGCGCACGGCGGCGTGGATGCGCTCGTTGTCGCCGGATTTCACGGCCGTGATGAGGTGTTCGATAACGGCGGGGCGATCGACGCGCTGCAGTTCGTGGAGCACCACGAGGGGGTTTGCTTGGTCCGCGTGTTCGCGCACGGCCTCCCAAGCCAGCGCCACGACTTGCGGATCGTCGAGCCACCAACGCGCCAGGAGACGGAGTGCCCAAAAGTAGCTAAACGGTTTGTCGGGTTGCGTTGCGTACGTCAGCGCCACCTCCTTCACGTACGGGTGCGGCGCATCGGCGTTAAGGAGTCGCAAAACGTTCCACGCAAGCGACTCGTTTTCGCTCGTAAGACGTTTGTGTTCCGCCAGCAACGCGGGCTCCGCGCTCGGGTCCCCCAAGCGGCGCAGGATCGCTTCGGCGCGCATGCGTTCCAGCGCCAACGCCGACCCGCGCGCGTCATGCAAGAACGCGCGCATCGCTTCGACCGTATCCTTTCTCTTGCTGTCCTGTCCGGGTTCCGAAAACTCCAGGAGATAGGCGAGCAGGCGCGACCGTAGCGGGTAGTCCTGGTCTTCTTCGTCGCGCGGAAGCTTCTGCCACACCTGCGACAACTCGACATCCGCGCCGAGATACAACAACACATCAAGGGCGAAGCCACGCATGTCCGGGTCGGGCGCGGGATCGTTGAGTTCCGCCAAGCACAGGGCCACGTTTTCGACGCGCGGGTAGCGGGCAATGATTCGAAACAGCTCGCGCTTCCACCCAGGGGTCCAGTTGTTGCCCGGCCGCGGCTTCGGGTGTTGCTTGGGATCCAACCAATCCTGGACGAACTGGGGAAAGAGCGGGTGGTCGCGCACCGCCGGCGAATCCCCGATGAAGCGGAACACGTTCGAGACCAGCGTCGGCGAACGGCCGTACTCCGCATAGCGATCTTTGGCCAAGATGTGATCAAACGTCGGTGTCCCGAGTTCGCGCAACGCGCGCTCGGCGATCACGTGCCAGTCGCGTACCATTTTGCCACCGACCTCGGTGGTCGCCGAGCGCTTCACCATGTCGAAGAAAAAGAGGACGCGGTCCTGCGTGCTGGGCTGCGGCAGCGTCGGCGGTTGGCGCAGCGCCGTCTCGCGCTCCGGTTGATCGGCAAGCCGGGTCCACCCCCAGAGCGCGCCGAAAATCATGAGCGCGCCGAGCAAGACACGAAACGGCGTCAACGCTTTGCTCGCGACGGCTCCAGCGCGTCGTCCCATGAGATGCCGTACGCCGAAAACAGCGTGCCGGTCGCCTGCAAAATGTCGATCCGTGCCGTCTCCAACTCCGTCTGCGATTGCACGAGTCGCAACTCGGCGGCCGTTTGGTTTTCCTCCAAACGCGCCACCTCGAGCAGCGTGGTCGAGCCGCGCCCCAAACGCTTACGCTCGCCCACAACGGATTCCCGTGCCGCGACCAACTCCTGACGAGTGGCGGCGATTTCCTCCAACGCGGTTCGCATCCGCCGGTGAGCTTGGCGCACCTCGACGATGATACCGTTGACTTGGTCGCGCCGCCGGAGCCGCGCCCGTTGCAGTTCGAGTTCGGCGCGCTTGAGTCCCGCGCGCGCCGCGCGGCGTCCAAACGGCCACGTCAACGTGATCGCCGCGGACGCGGACGGCGTGTCGCCCGACAGCGTGTCGCCAGCACTCCCCTGAAAGCGGTTGTCGACGCCGCGAAGCGTCAGCGTGCTCGAAAAATCGAGCTTGAGACGCAGCGTGTTCTGGGCCTGGATCACACTCTCCTGCAACTGGTCGATGCTGAAGTCGGTCTGTTTGAGATCCGGCCGCGCCTCGAGCGCCTGGCGCACGAGTGCGTCCAGTTGGGGAAGTTTCGCCGTGCGACGCGCGGGATCGATCGCGCGCAAGACGACCCCATCCTCCTTGCTGCCCGTAAACGGCAAGATCAACTGGCGGAGGCTGTCGGACGCGTTGTCCAACTCGAGACGGCCTTGGATCAAAGCGACCTCACGCCGTTTCGTTTCCGCCTCCGCCTTCGTCACGTCGAGCTTGGTCGAGCGCCCCACATCAGGCCGCAGCTTGCGTCGCTCGGCGGCTTCGAGATCGCGCGCCAGTTCGACGGACTTCTGCAGCACAGCGAGGTTGCTCTGCTGCGACACGAGCACCCAGTACGCCGCGGACACGTTTCGGATGAGATCGTTCGCCGCGACCACGAGCCCTTCGCGCGCGGCCGCGGCGCCCGCACGCGACGAACGCCACTGCGACTCCTGCACGCGGCGCCCGCGCCCCTGGAGCAGCGGTACGGTCAACGTGACATCGATGGCTGTGTCGTACGCCGGGTTAAGCGTGTTGAATGTCGAGTTCGAGAAGAACCGATCCGCGCGCCAGTTCACGCCCACCGACGGCCCCAGGCGTGTGGGCTTCGTGACACCCAACGCGAAGTTGAAGTTGTCGGTGTCCACCACATCCGCGCCCGCAAGCGAGGACCGCGAGGGTGAAAGAGACTCGCCGCCACCGACGGAACCGGTCAACACCGGATCCCAGGCAGCGTCCTCGATGTCCACCGACAGCCGCGCCAACAACGCATCCAGCCGCGTCGATTTCAGTCCGAGGTTGTACGCCAACGCTAAGTCGACCGCCTCTTGGAACGAGATCGAGCGCACCGGATCGGCGGCACCGCGCGGGGACGGGTTCGGCGCGGCGTGAAGCGCGGGCGTCGCGAGTACGAGCGCGACCACCGCCAGCGAAGCGATGCGGTTCATGATCGGTCGGGAAACTCTTCTTCGATCATACGATCGATGAGCTTTTGGGTCGGCTCGTCGGCCGTGCGCCGAAACATGAGCAACGCTTTGCGGGCCGGTTCGGATCCCACGCGCGCTAACGCCGTAAGGGCCGGCGACTGGTACCGCGGCTCGTTGAGTCGCTCCTCGAGAAGCGGGACCGCATCCGTATCGCCTTTGACTCCGCACGCGTATATCATCGCGACCACGGCGTTTTCGTCACGTTCTTCGCGCAACGCTTCGCGCAGAGGCTTGTTCGCCGACGGTCCGCCGATTTCCGCAATCGCCTGCGCCGCCCGCTCCCGAACGATCGGCGCGGGGTCTTTTAGATACTCAATGAGCAGCGGTGTTGCGCCCCGCCGCCATCGCTGGGCCACGGCCGCGAGGTCCGCCGCCCGCGCCTCGGCAATCGCGGTGCGCTGGAGCCGAGCACGGGCCACCTTGAGCGACGGCGCCGCTGCTTTCGTCTGCTCGCGCTCTACGCGTTGCGCCCAGTCGCCCGCCAAGTTTGGGTCGATCGCGCGGACAGCGCGCTCCAAGGACGCGAGGATCGGCGGCTCGTTCTCTTTGTAGAGCATCTTGACGAGTCGCTCCCCTTCGGCACGGGTGAACACGTCCCGGTAGCGTTCGGACAAGGCGCGCACTTCGCGCGCCGCGTGCCCGCGCTCCCAGACATCGCTGGAGCGAAGCGCCGCCAGGAAGTACGTCTTCGCCCGTTTCGCGCGCGCCACGATGGAGCCGCCCCGCTCCAAGTCGAGGGTCGCCACGAGGCGGCGGCGCTTGGCGGTATAGAACGGGTCACGCTTGGGCAGCAGCGCAAACAGCGAGTACGAAGCGCCGCGCCGTTTGAGGAAAAAGAGACCGCTCTCGCCTTCGGCAAGACGCACGCCGTGCCCGCGCCGGAGATCGGCGGCCTCGGCCTGGGTCTTGTTGCTCCGCTCGCGGCCCGTGGTGCCGTCCGGTTGGCCCGCGTTCGCCCCGCGAAGCCCGCGCTTGCGATCCCGCTCGTATCGCACCGACGCCCGTTCCAGCGTGGCGCGGAACGCGTCCGGCGCGACAAAATCGTTGACGTACAACACCGTCAACGTCTTCGCGCGGTCGTATCCGTGGATGCGCGTCGCCACCGCCACCCGCGCCGCCGATACACCGCGAAACGGAGGCAAAATCTTGGCGACCTTGCCCTCCACGATTTGGTCGGTGCCGGTGAGCGCGCGGCGACCGAGCTCCGTCACGTACGCCCGTCGCACCTGCGCGCCGGCAGGAACGATTAACACCAACCAGCCAAGGAGAAACGGAACTGCGTGCTGCATGGTCACAAAGAGGCCGCGTCACGAAAAAGGCCGCCCTTCCAGGCGGCCGTACAAGTGGACTGGATTCGTGTAACCGGGTAGTCACCCGGCGAGCTTCCCCTGCAGGCGGAAACCTACTTCACGCACTTGTAAAGTGCATTTAGCGGTTCGAAGTTCAATCCTTGGGAAACTTAGAGAGCCGGCGCACCGGCGCGGCGCTTGTACACGCGGACCCGACCGGACTTCGGACGCGGCGAGGTCTCAACGAGACTGCGCTGCACCTTGTCGTTGTGGATCTTGATGAAGCGCTGACACTCGCCTTTGTTTCCGCAGAAGATGTCCTCTCCGTGGAGGATCACCTTGAAGAATTTCTTGCCGTTGTGGACGCAGTAAAATCGAATTTCCATAGCAATCACCGTCTTGGGCGGTCGGGCAGGGGAGCCTTATCCCTTATAGGTCGGTTGTATCCTTCGCAAAGCGCAGGCCACTGCGTTGCCTTTATCGGAAACAGCAGGGACGCCGGAGCCTTGCTCACGCTTCTAAACGCTTTTGACGAAGACATTTGCGTTGAAGTTCGAATAAATCTGAAACTTTCTCGATTCACGGTCTCGCCCGCCGGTGCCTCGATTCGGTGTTACGGAACCGCTCGGAGTGACGCGATTGGGGCGCACAGGTGACGCCGAACGGGGACCAGGAGCAGACCCAAGGCACTTCGAACCGGTAGAGGGATTGCGACCCCAAGGACCCGGAAGCCGGACGGCCGCCCCTAAAACCGATAGGGACCCCTAGAACCGATAGGGACTCTGCAGCACCAAGAGCTGGCGCGGATCGCCAGCCTCGGCGGCGAGTCGGGCCTTCGCCTGTTCAAACAGCGGCGCGGCCCAGGCGCGCACCTGATCGAGCGGAACATTCGTCGGCCCCTGCGCCAAGACGGCCGTCACGGCCAGTCGCGTCGCGGGAACCTGTAAGACCGTGGCGGCCTGCGCCAGGTCAAACGTCTGGGCGGCCGCTTGGACGCGGTCGGCCGGGACGCGAAAGCCGATCATGTGCGCGACGGTCAAAGCTTCGCTCCACGCGGGGTTGAGCGTGTCGCTCCGCGGCGCGCTTCGAATCAGCGTGTCGATCGCCAGCACGTACTCGCGCCGCTCGACATCGAAAAGCTCGGCGTAAGCGAACGCGTAGTCCTCCGCCAGCGCCGTCAGCACGGCCCCACCGCCCCGCCCGTTTTGCGCGGCGGCGAGCAGTCCATCACGGGCGCGTCGCAGCGCTTGTCCCGAACGTGTCTGGTTGATCGAAGAGTGCCCCTCGGCGAGCAGTGCCGTCGCAGCCCACGCGGTACGGACGGGCGAGCCGAAGCTGCCGTCGGCGCGCTGCGAATCGAGCAGCGCGCTCAACCCCGCACGAATGATCTTGCCCTGGTCGGCGATGCCGAATCGGCGCAGGCGGCCCGCGTGCGGGACGCGTCGCCGCTGCAGCCGCAACACGAAATCGGCGGCGGGCTTGACGGCAAGCGCTTCGATGTCGGGCTCGTGGACCACGGCGACGGTGCCGTTGCTGCCGGTCTTGCGACCACTGCGCACCGAGTTCGAAAGCAGCACGCCCGTGACGACTAAGTGAATCCCAAGCGCGACCGCCGCCGCGCGAAACGCGATCGAGTGGCGGAAGCGATACCGAATCAGGCCGGGGATCTGCGCGAGACGCTCGGTCCAGGACGGTCGCACCGCGACCTTGGCGGCCGCCAGCACATGCGTTCGGACCGCGTCGCCCGCGTCGAGTTCGTCCCGACGCTCCAAAAAAGTGCGCAGCGCACAAAGATCGGCGAACTCCTGCGCCAGCGCCGGGTCGTTGCGCATCTCTTCGCGCAACGCCATCTCGGCGGCGGGCTCGAGTTCACCCAAGGAGAGATCGATTAAGTCTTGTCTCATCGAACCACTCGCCCCAAAAGGCCGCGCAGGCTTGTGATCGCGGCGTTCATGCGTGATTTCACCGTGCCGACCGGAATCCCCAGAACGGCAGCCGCCTCGCGCTGCTTGAGGCCCTGGGCATAGACCAGTTCGTAAACCTCGCGCTGAACATCGGGCAGCGTGGAAGCGGTCTGGCGGATCAATTCCGCCGCCTCCTTGTCTCCTAAGGTGTCCACGGTGCCGCGGGCCCCGCTCTCGACCAGATCGCCGATCGTCGCGCCGTCTTCACCGATACGGAGGTCCGCCGACACCATCTTGGGCGCCGATTTTTTGCTGCGGATGTGATCAATTAAGAGGTTTCTGGCCACGGTGTAGAGAAACGTGCGGAAGGTCGCTTCGGGTCGATATCGCTGCGCGGATTTTACAATCCGCAAGAACGTGTTCTGGCAAAGGTCCCTTGCCAGCTCGCGGTCGTAAGTCCTTCGGTAGAAGTAGCTTGTGAGCTGTCTTTGGTAGCGGTCGTACAACGGCGTAAAGGCATCGTCATCGCCTCCTTGATAGGCGACCATAAGTTCGCGATCCGACCGGGGCATACGTCCACTAGGATCGCAAACGAAAGCGCCCCAGAAGAGTTCGGATTTAGGAATCTCGAAAATCGACGGTTGTTAGACGGCCCACGGCGATCTCGGCGGTCTTTCGGACCGGCTCGGCGGCTTCGGAATCACGGTCTTCCGAGTCTTTCGGCACGATCTCGATCTCCACCGGGCCGGGGGGCAGCAGTTCGAACGACAAGCGTCCCCGCGCTTCGACACGACTCGGCGGCCACGTCCGGCCCTCGGCGCGGACGGTGACGCGATCGGGCGCAGCGTCGGTGAGGAGATCCAGATCCCCCGCCCGGCGCAACGCAAGGATGGCGCCGGCGTCCACGCGACGATCGTCGATCCGGACCCAGGGGGCTCGCGCGAGGGAGAGGCGCACCGACGGACCGTGGATCGCGGCAAAGCCAGCGTCATCGGAAGAGATCTCGCCCCAGGGCATTTGGATCGCGATGGCGAGCCCGCCGCCGGAGTCATCGACGATCCGAATGTGCCCGGTCGCGCGGCGCAGCACCATCGGCCGCGACCAAGATGTCGTCCCTTTGTCGCTCACCGTCAAATGGGACGAGGCCGGAAGCCAGCCGTCCCGCTCGACGCGACACAGATACGTCCCGGAAAACAACCCAACAAACCGCAGGACGCCGCGCTCGTCAGCGACCACGGAGACGCCCTCCGGCCCTAGCGTCCCGGTCGCACCCGCGACCGTCTTGCCGTCCGCGAAGCGCACCGCGATCGTGGCGTCGTAGCGTGGGCGCGCCGAGAGGTCGAGCCGTGTCTCCTCGCCCGCCCGGATCGTGACTTCGTGTTTGGATTGATCGACTTCGACTGCGTATGTGCCGGCACGCAACGGCATGCGACTCTTCGCACCCATCGGGTCCGCAAAGTACGTCGTGTAGTCTTGCTCGATGCGCGTAACGCTGACGTAGGGCGTCCCCGATGCCCTCACAACCAACCATCCGCCGCCGGTCGGGTCGAGGTCGATCACTTGCTCGCGCTCCGGCTCCGCGACGGTAAGAAACGCTATGTCGTAAGGCGTGTCGCGCAGCTTCGCCACGCCCCATTTCAAAGAAACAACGTGCCACGCGGCGGGACGGATGGTCCAACGAGGCTTCGAAGGATCGCCAAGCAAACGAACGGTCAAAGACGAGTCCTTCACAGCGACCCAAGCCGTTTTCATTCCCTGCGCGGACACGTGGTACGTCGCGCGTTCCAAATTGACGAACCGCGCCACGCCGCTGGCGTCGGTGCTCTTGCTGGGAAGCGAGCGACTCCCGTGGCGCAACAAACGCACTCGGTGTCCTTCTCCCACGCCTTCGCACACCACGATGAGCGTGCGTTCCGGGATTTCCGCTAGAAGCTCATCGCCACGTGCTGGAATCGCGAACGTGAAATCGTCCAAACCCGACGCTCCGATGCGCACCGAGTGAGTTTTGCTGCGATCGATCCGGATCGCGAAGCGTCCGTCCTCGTTGACGAAGTTTTGGAACTCCCCGGCGAATACGGAAAAGTGCGTGACGGGCTTGCCATCACGCGTGACGCGCCCGAACAAGAGTTCGCGCTGGGGGCGGACGACGCGGAGCTCGACTTCTTGCTCGCTCGCTTGCGCCGCGATGAAGGATTCGCGTCGCTCCATGGCGCTGGCGCGAACCGAAACATAGTGCTCAAGACCCCAGATCGGACCCGCGGTGAAACGCCCGTCTTTGTCCGTGACGGGCGACAAGAAGTCGGTCACCGGTTCGCCGAATTCGTCGACAAGTCTCGCTCGCAACACCGTGAGCGGAGGAAGATCGATCACGGTCTCTTCGCGCACAAACATCTCGCGCGGCGGCGCGCCCGGGATCAACAGCGTCCAATCTCCGTAAAACACTTCGCCTGCACCGTTTTTTAGCGTCACGGTTTGCCCCCCACGTGAGCGAAGAGTGCCTTCCGGAATCGGAAGTCCATTGGCGCCGCGCACGAGCACGGAGAGCGATTCGTACGGAATGAGCTCGACCGCGTCCAGAGTGTGTTCGCGACCCGGTTCGAGCGCGCCGTGCGCGACGTCGTCGCTGTAATACCCTTCCGCCGATATCCGGATTTTTCCGGCGACTCCCGCGCGGGCGGCGGCGCGCGCCACTCCCTCCTTGTCGGTCGTCGCGTTGGTCGGAAAGCTCGCGACCTGCACGCCCTCCAGAGGCGTCTTGTTCGCGTCGTGCACGCGCACGACGACGATGGCCGATGGGGTGAACACAAGATCCGCGACGACGACCGTTTTCCCGGCCAGGACCGTCGCCTCGATGGACTTGTCGCCGTAGATCCACCGCAAGCTCACCATGTATGCGCCAGGCTCGATCTTTTCGATCGTGTAGCGGCCTTCCGCATCGGTCTTCGCATGCTCCTCCGCGTCAATCAGAATCGACACATCGGCCACAGGTTGATCCGCACGATCCACAACGCGTCCGCGCAATCCACCGGGACGCGTGAGCGTGTGCGTCGTCCGCGAATCGGCGGGCTTGGCTTCCGCGAAGTAGTCGAGAAACGAGTCGTGTTTCACGGCCAACTCGTACGTGTCGAAAATCAGTCCGAAAAACGCAAACTTCCCCTTGCCGTCGGACCGCGCGACAAACGTGATCGTCTCGTTGACTGAAGTTTTGAGCGCGACGTCGGCACCGGCAACCGGTTGGCCTTCCTCGTCTTCCAAGGTTCCGGAGAACGGCGTCTCCCATCGCAACGCAACATCGACGATCGGGGCTTGCACGGACCGGATCACAACGGCGAAGCCAGCTCGGTAGACAAGCACGCGCGCGCCCGGTCTCGCTTCGACCAATACGACGCCCGCCGCGTCGGTGCGAGCCGTCGGCAGAAAGCTCGAGGGGTCGAACACCACCGCCTGGTCGGCCGTTAAGACGACAACACGCGCATCCGCCACCGGATGATCGTCATCGGTGACGCGCACCAACACGTCGGCAGCGCTGGCGCACCATGCCAAAAGGAACAGGGCCAGCAGCGTGCGCATGGCGTCTAGGGTAATCGGATGCGGCGGGACGTTTCGCCGACATGCTCCATGACGACCGAAATCGTGTCCGACCACAGATAGGACGCCAAGTGCTTGGGCCATTCCACAAGCGTGATCACCTGATCTTGGATTTCGTCGAGTTCGAAGTCTTCCAAGCCGGCGGCTTGGGTCTCGCGAAACAGGTCGATGTGAACGACGTCGGGTGAACCCTCGTAGCGCTGCATCAACGAGTATGTGGGGCTCGTGACGCCGGCCGTGACGCCGCACGCCAGCGCGACGCCCTTCACAAACGTCGTCTTGCCGGCGCCGAGTTCGCCTGTCAGCAGCACGACCGCGCCAGGGCGTAGAGTCAGACCGAATTCGCGCGCGAGCGCGATGGTCTCGGCGGCGCTCTGCGTCACGACTTCACGCACCGTGTTCCCAGCCTTTTGCGCGCAACCGCGAGCGCGCGTCGTCGCAAACCAACACGGGGTCGCCTGACGTGATCTCCCCCAACCGCGTGAAACCCGCCGGTATCGGTCCCGGACGAATCGTGGCGAGCAACTCGTAGTCCTCGCCGTCGCCCAGCGCTTCCTCCAGGGTCGCCTCGTCGCGACGGGGAATGGCGTCCGCGTGCAGCTCGCATCCGACGCCGGACGCCGTCAGGATGTGTAAGAGGTCGGTGGACAAACCGTCGCTCACATCGATGGCGGCGCCGACGTCGGCCTGTTCGCGCAGAGCCTTCGCGGCGTCGTTGCGTGCGATGAACGTCGCGTGGTGATCGGTCGGAAGCGAGCGTCCAAACGACCCGGTCGCGACGATCGAATCGCCGACGCGGGCGCCCGAACGCCGCCAGGCCGTGCCGGCGTCGGCGCGGCCGATAACCGTGGCCGTCACGCCCAACGCCGGACCGACAGCCGTGTCGCCGCCGACGATCGAACACCCCGCGCGCTCCGCGCCCAAAAACACCTGCTGTGCGTCGGCGATCGTGTGCTCGCTCGTCAAGGTCGCCGCGAGCACAACCCACAGCGGTTCGCCCCCCATCGCCGCGATGTCGCTTAGACCGCGCGCCACGGCCTTGTAGCCAAACACGTCGAGGCCATGTCGCGCCGCGTCGAGGTGAACACCGTCCAAAACAGAGTCCACCGTGACCAACAAGTCGCCCCAGGGCGCACACGGCAACACAGCGCAGTCGTCACCGGTCGCGGGCGCGCGCGCACGGATCCAAGAAACAAACGATGGCTCCACGGCGCCATCCTAGCGCGGGCGGGCAACAGCTAGTCATCGCTCGCGACCGATCGTGATGGGATCGCGAGAACGCCAGGCGCCACGTCGTCCACCATCGGCCCGTCCGCGGGCACCGCGGTCCGCATGCCGCCGAACGCACGGCCGCGCCGCCGCGAACCAGCCACGAACCGGCCCGCGCGTCAACCGCCGAAGCGATAGCGGATCACGCCGATGACGTCACGGCGGGGGATGAACCCGAGTTGGCGGGAGTCAGGGTAGCGCGTTTCGGCTGGGTTGATGGCCAGGATGTAGACGTGCGCGTCTGGCACGACACCCGCGGCGGGTCCGCGCATCGCGATGGGCCCCACGCGCGTGCCGTTGACCGTGATTTTTCCCGCTTTGCTTCCCACTTCGTCACCCGGTAACGCGCGGACGCGACCAAAGCGCTTGTACTTCACGCCGTCGCGTTCCATGACGTAGACGACATCACTGTCGCGGGCGAGTTCGTCGTCGGCGTCCATCGGCTCAAAAACCACAACGGACCCGCCGGGAAACTGCGGGGCCATGGATTGATCCACCGCCGGGATGGACATCTTCTGATTCGTGCGCCAGTACCGCGCGACCAAGACCAACGCCGCGCCGATCACGAGCAGGCGCACGACGCGCAGGATCTTGTTGTTGCGCTTCAATCGACAAACGCCGCGCGAAATGTGCGCGCCGCCTCCGCCGCGTCTTCGACCCCGTAAAACGAGCTGATGCCGGCGGCCCCGCGACCGCCGGCCTGTGCAATCAGCCGCACGTTCTCGGTGGTGACCCCACCCAGCGCGATGACCGGGATCTTGGCGCGCAAGACCGCTTCGCGATACGGCGCCAACCCGAGCGGCGCCCGTTCGGGATGCGATGCCGTCGCGAAGATCGGACTCAAAAACAAGTAGTCCGCCCCGTCCAGTTCGAGCTGCCCGGCTTCGTCGAGATTGTGCGCGGAGGCACCGATCAGCTTGCCCGCTCCAAGGGCGCGCCGCGCGGCCGCAATCGGTAACGAACGACGTCCGAGATGGACGCCATCCGCGTCGGCCGCGATCGCCACGTCGACGCGGTCGCTAACGAGCAACAAGCAACCCAGCTGGCGCGTCGCCGGCCGTAACCGTCGCGTGAACTCAAACACTTCGCGCGCGCTCGCCGCGGGACGCCGCACGACGATCGCGCTCACGCCGCCCTGCAGCGCGCGCCCCGCGATCCCGAGCGTCGTGTCCGGCTCGCCGGTCGGCTCCGTGATCAAAACGGCGTTCAGCCTTGCGGCCACAGAATCGGCTCCAGTCCACGCACCAGCCCCGGCTGGGTGATACTGTGCTGTGCGATGCCGCGAACGGCAACCAAGACGCCGGGAACAAACACGTTGCGATCCACGGTGTCATGGCGGATGACGAGCGTCTCGCCGGTACCGCCAAACCACACTTCCTGATGGGCCACCGAACCCGGGAGGCGGAGCGAGTGCACGGTCACATTGTCGATGGTGCCACCGCGCGCGCCGGGCGCCGTTTCCTTCTCCGTGGGGTCACGCGGGATTTCGGCACGCACGCGCGCGATCCGCTGCGCCGTGACCGACGCGGTTCCCGACGGCGCGTCGAGCTTATGTTCGTGGTGGCGCTCGACCACCTCGACCCAAGGAAAGTGACGGGCCGCTTCCTCGGCAAAACGCATCATCAACACGGCGCCGAGCGCAAAATTCGGCGCGACCATGCACGCGACGTTGTGCTCGCGCGCCAGCGTGTCGATCTGCACGAGTTCGCTCTCCGCCAATCCGGTGGTGCCCACCACGCCGTGGACGCCACGCGCCAATAACGTCTGCAGGTTTTGGAACACCGCGCTCGGCTGCGTGAAATCAACGGCGACGTCGGGCTTCTCGGACGCGATCGCGGCGCCGAGGTCGTCGCCTAAATCGATCACACCCGCCAGCGTCAAGTCGGTGGCGGCCTCGACGCCCGCCACAATGCATCGCCCCACGCGCCCTTTGGCGCCGACGACCATCACGCGTGTCATGACGTTCCTCCCACGAGTTCGGCGTACTGCGTCAGCGCGTCCATCTGATCCCGTGTTTCGATCGAGCCGGGCCGTTGCTGCCGGATCATGCGTACGGCGTCGCGCGCCGTGGCGCCCTTCGCAATGAGATAAGCAGCCAAGATGGTGCCGGTCCGTCCCATGCCCGCCGCGCAATGCACAGCAACAGCGCCTCCGTCTTGAATCGCCTTCGCGATGTACTCAACCGCGGCATGCATCTGATCCAGCGACGGGGCCGTCATATCCCGCACGGGAATGGAGCACACTTCGATCTCGTCGAGATCCGCCGCACGCTCCGTCAGTGAAATCACAACGGTGATCCCCTGCTCACGTAGCCACGCCCCGTCTTCACGGCGCGGCCGCGCCATGCCCGCGAGCTGGTCTTTTTCGATCCAGCTAAAGTTGTACGGCACGTCGATCAGAGCCGCGCCTGCACGAAATCTGCGATCACGCTCAGCGACTTGCGATCCTCTTCGCGCAACCATGTGAAACAGATGCCGACGCGAAATCCGTCGTCGGTGCGATCACACCAAACAACGCGCCCGACGGCCATCAACGGAGCGTCCTCGTGGGCAACCGTGAGCTCCAGCGCGACATGCGCGTCGCGCTCCAGCTCGTGGCTCGCCAACATGCACAATCCGGAGGCGCTTATGTTGAGCGTCGAGGCAGCATGGGACTTCGGATCGGCGCCTCCATCCCGGAGACGACGGTATGCGACCTCGAGCCGCTCGGGGATACGCGGCGCACGGCGTCGCTCCTGCCCACTTTCGCTCATGCTTTCCTCCGTGTCCTATCGGCCCGATCACTACTAGATCCAGGTACTCTTACATACGTTGCCGAACCGACAAGACGACTCTTCCAACATGCCCGAATCGGGCACCGCTCGCAAGGCGGGAGCGGGGTTCATGCGCCTTCTGCGCGGATTGCTCGGCGACAAGCGATCCCGCAAGCTGCGCGAATCGGCGGCTGTTCTAAAGCGTGAGTTCGCCGCCGGACGCGCTGACCCCGGCGAGGACGGCGAGGACGCCGACGCCCAAACCGAGTCGCCCAAGACGATTGTCCACCGCGACGTTACGGCTTCTCCAGAAGACGAGTAGCCCGCTTCCGCGTCTTCTTGAGCTCATCGAGCTCGCGCGTGAAGAGGGAATCGCCAAAATCGTAGTTGTCGTTTTCGACGGCATCCTTGGCGCCCAGCAAGCGCTGCTGCATCGAATCGATCTCTTTTTCGATCTCTTTGATCTTGAGGGCGATGTCGCCGACGCGGTCCCGCAGTTCGGCTTCGGTGAAACCGCGCGGGATCTTGCCGGTGCCGAGGCGCGCCGCCTGGATCGTGCCTTCGATCTCTTTGCGCTCCTCAAACAACTCGCCGCGCTTTTTGTGAAGCTTGCCCTGATCGGCGAGCATCTTGTCGGCCGAGAACTTCGTCCGTTGACGCGCCTCTTCCAAGCGCGCGCGCTCGCAAGCCTGAATCAGCTGATCCACGCCTTTGAGTTGATTGCGCACCATCCACTCCGGTGACGGCTTCCCGGTCCCCTTGGCCGCCTCGGCTTTGGCAATCTCGGCCTTGAGATCCTCGTGATGATCTTGAATCTTCGAGATGCCGGTGACGGCGCTGACGACTTCCTTGACCTTGTCGGTCGGCGGTTTCGTTGCCGTGTCCCCCGACGTGGGTGTGTACTCGTCGCACGCGGCCGTCAGGCTAAGCGCCAAAAAGATCCAAACTCGTGTCATCGCTTCATTCTATCGGGGAATGCGAGGCGCACGAGGGCTGGGAGGAGCCAGAGGTCGGCGGGCAACGCGACAGCGCTCGCCGCGGCGCAAAACAATCCGAACCGGGCGGTCGGCAAGAACGAGGACATGGCGAGGCAGCAAAGCCCGGCCACCAGCACCGTCGTGCTCACGCTGAGCGCCGGTCCGACGCCTCGGACGGTTGCCTCCAACGCGGTGCGGACATCGCTCCCGGCGAGCCTTTCGCGCCTGTATCGAAACAGGACATGAAAACTGTCGTCGACTGCGAGGCCGACGGCCACGGCCCCCACCGCCACCACCGCCACGTCGAAGCCGATGTCCAAAACCACAGCGCCCGCACCGACGAGGAGCGGCGGCAGCAGATTCGGCAGGAGCGACACGAGTCCCAGCCGCCACGAGCGCAGCGCGAGTGTCACGACGAGCCCGACGAGCGCCACCATCCACAGCGTTCCGCGAGCCACGTCACGCAACAGGTGGCGCGTCGTAGAGACCGCGCGCACATAGAGACCGGTGAGTTCGGCGCGACCGCTCTTCGTTTTTGTAGCCGCGGCGGCGATCTCATCGAGCACGCGGGGCGGCGCGGCTTCCCGCACGCGAACTTTGACCCGGTAGCGCCGCGTCGGCACGTGCTCAAAGCGGCGCGTGATCTCCGGAAAAAAAGTACGCAAGAAAACAAGAGCGCCGGTGTCGCCGACGGGTAATGGACTCACGGTCTTCCCGTAATCGACCAACGTCTCCAGGCTCAGCGTGCTATCGACCTCGTCGATCGCGGCGGCGGCGCGTGCAAACGTGCGAAGGTCGTGCAACACGGCGGCGACGTCGCTTTGCTCGTCGGCATGCAGGATCAAGTCCACCGGAACGGCGGCCGTGAGGCGGTCTTCTAAGTACCGGTAGGTCCGCGCGATCTCGCTGTCGGGCTGAAACGCCTGCAGCGCGTTGACTTCCACCTGCGCGCTGCGAATTTTGAACGCGCAAGACACAGCGACCAAGAGCGCACCGATCGCCCAGAGCAACGGGGCGCGGCGCAGGGAAAACAAATGTGCGAGTCGAGGGGTCCCGCGCCGGACACCCGGCGGCCGCCAGCGCGCCAACACGGCCGGAAAAAAGATGAGCAACACGGGAATGGCGCTGAGCAGCCCCGCCGCGACCAACGGGCCGGCGCGACGAAACGCGGGGACCCCGGTGAGTTGGAGCGATGCAAACGCGGCGGCCGTGGTGAGAAGGCTCAGGGTCACCGGCGCGGCGAGTCGGCGTGCGGCGCCGTGAGCGGCCCGTGCGTGGTCGAGCCCGCTCGCCCGGTCCTCTGAATATGCGTGAAGGAGATGCACCGTACTCGTCACGCCGACCACCACGAGCACGGGGAACAGCGCCGTGGCCAGCGCGGTGATCGGAATGGCAAACCACGCCGCGAATCCGAGCGCCAGGAGCGGCGGCAGAGCCGTGGCCAGCACCGCCGCCAGCGTCGCGCGCCACGAGCGACAAAGAAACCACAACACGATGAGCGCGATCGACGTGGCCCACGTTCCGATGCGTTTTAGGTCCACGATCGAATAGGCGACCGCGTCCATCTGAAACGCCGTGACGCCCGCGACATGGAGCGTCACGCCCTTCGGCTCCATACCGACCACGACGGCGCGCACTTGGCGCAGCGTCTCCCAACGGGCGGACGCTGGACCCGGCGCGATGCTGCCGGCGATCGCCACGGTATCGAGCTCATCGTTGTATATCGTCTTCAGGTAAACGGGCGCACTGCGCAACGCGGCGCGGGCCAGCGCCTGCCCCTCGTCGGTCTCCAAGTCCTCGGCCTGCAGCGCACGCAACTGTCCGCGGATCGAAAACTTCACCTGGGGACTCGCGAGGCTGTAGAGCTCCTCGAGCCCGGGCACCGTTTCGAGCTCGGTCGTGAGAGCCACCAGCAACGCGAACGTTTCCGGCGCCAAAACATCGGCGCTCCAAGCGATCAACAAGATGTCTTCCGCGCCAAACACGGCGCGGAGTTCTTGCTCGACGGCGTCGGCATCCGCATCGGCGCGAAGGAGCGATCGCGTGTCGTGGTCAAACGTCAGGCGCGGTAGCCCCCTAGCCGCAGCCAGCGCCGCCGCGACAACCACGCAAGAAACCAGCGGCGCCAAGCGCATGGGGGCGAGCTTATCATCGGGCCCCATGGGATTTTGCCGCGCCGCACTCCTGTTTCCCTTTCGTCCCGCGGACGCGACGCTTGCGCTGAATCGCACGGCAGGCGCTGGACTGGTCGCGCTTCTTCCGGGACTCCTGACCGGGCTTTACCTCATGTTGCACGATGTCGCGTTGGCGGACGCGGGCGCGACCGCCGGCGGCGTGGCGCTGATCACGCTCGGGCTGGGCGCCGGCGGTGCGTTGGGAGCGCGGCTCGCCGGTCACGTGGTCGGCGCCGGCGAACCGCTGACCGGCAAACTGGGCCCCTGCCTCGTGTTCGGCGCGTGGACCGTCGTTTTGTTCATGTTGTTGCTTGCTGGAGCGCGGATGGCGGGCGCCACGGCACTGGGCGTACTCGGCGCGGGCTTCGGCGTGCTGATTTGGGGCGCGGTAGCCGGCATCGGCGTCGTCGATCCCACCGGCGAGCGCGAATACGGGCGCGCGCTCGTGGGCTCGTGCGTCGGCGTGACCGGCGCCATCTTGGGCGTGTATCTCACCGCAAGCCCGGTTTGGCAATCGATCGCGCTCCCCGTGTTGGCGCCGCCGGAGGCGTCGCGCGGCTGGGACGCGGGCGACCTGTTTTTGGTGCGCCGCACCGCGGACGCGCCCGCCGGAGCGATCGTGCTGCTCAAGGACGCGCGCACCGGCCACGAACTACTCGCCGTCCGCGGCGCCGAAGGAGAGCATCGGCCGATCGTGGACCCCGCGGGGGTCTATGAAACCGGAGCGTGGACGGTAGCCGGACGGATTTTTCTGCATTTCGGCAAAAACGGCGCTCAGACCGTCCCTCCCCGCTGATAGCGCTTGCTTCAATCTGGGACAGTCCCCTATAACTACCCTTGAAGAACCAGAGGAGCTAGGGCGGCCGTAGTTATCGGGTGCCAAAGCCAGTGAGAAGAATCAATTCCGCACACCATGCGGAGTGGCCGGGCCCAGAGACCCCGAGCCACACAGGAGGGTAATTATGGCTCGCAAGTTGGCCCATTGGGCCGCGAGTGTGCTCGTGTTATTTGTCACGGGCTGTCTTGGGGACACGAGCAACGAGCTCGCGATTCCCACGATTCACTTCAACAACGGTGGAACATCAACCGTCAGTGAACAGTTCGCCAACATCGGCGGCGGAGTTCCGGACGGCGTGCAAGCCACATTCGTTGGTGACGTAGTCGTCATTCGCGGTATCCACTTCCGAGAGGACATGAAAGCGTTTTTGGGTCTCAACATCCAACTCGCGCAGCGTCCCGACTCGATCATGACCACTCCCCGTCACTTGATGCCGGGTGAGCCTTTCGTCTACACCGATCCCGTCTCCGGTCAAAAGACCGTGCTCGAGATCGAAGCAGACGTCGAATTTTCCCGCCTCGACGAGGCGCGCATCAAGATTCCCGCCGGCGTGGCTTGCCACCCCGCGTTCACGAATCCGATCGTGCGTTTGTTTGGCGACGCGGGCTCCGGTCCGGCGATCACCGACATCTATCACGTCATTGGCCCGCGCTGCATCGCGATGACGCCCAACAAGGGCCTCGACATCGGCGGCTTCGCGGTTGTCATCCACGGTGACAGCTTTTCGCGCCACACGCAGGTTGCGTTCCGTTACACGGATCCGGCCACGAACGAGACCGTCGTCGTCGGCAACACGCCCGACACCGACATCGAAGAGCTGTTCGTCGATCGCCACACGCTGGTGATCCCGGACTGGCCCGGCGTTGTCCCCAACACCACACTCGGCCTTGCGGCGGAGCTGGAAGCGGACCTTTTGCTCTTCGAGAGCATCGACGCCATCAGCGGCAACATCACGTTGGAGCCCGAGCACGGCGGCGTTGCCCCCTGCGATCATCTTCGCCCGGAAAGCCCGGAAGCACCGTTGCAGCCCAACGGCGTGCGCAACTCCGAGAAGCCCGGCGCCTTTACGTTCCTACCCACGGGCGTCACCGACTTCCCGTCGATCGCCGGCATCACGCCGGAGTTCGGCAGCGAAGCGGGCGGCAACACCGTGGTCATTCAGGGCGCGCAGTTCGACGCGTTCACGGCTGACCTCTCCGACCCGGAGAACCCCGGCATCGGCATCGAGTGCCCGCCGGATTCGGGTCAGTACATTGCGCCGATCGAAGCCACGCTGGTGGATCGACAGACGCTGGTCATCAAGATGCCCGCCTGCGCGGTGGACATCCCCGAGACGGTCAACTTCTGCCTGCGCAACAAGTTCTCGATCGACAACCCGATCACGGGCGACGGCGCTGTCGGCAACGGCACGTGCGTCATCTTCGAGGACATCTACACGTATCAGCCCATCCCGCCGATCGCTCCGCCGGTCGTGACGGCGATCTTCCCGGCCAACGATGCCAGCCCGCCCCAGGGTCTCGCGAATGACTTCGGTCTGCAGCGCCTCATGGTGGTCGGCGACTGGTTTGACCAGGAAACGGCGCTGAACGGCGGCGTGGAGTTCTTGCTTCCGGGCGGACAGATTGTCCAAACGCAACGCACGATTTTCCACAACCGCAACTTGGTTGAGATCTACACGAAGCGTCTTCCGAGTGCGGTCTACCCGCTCACGGAAGACATGACGGCCAGCGTGCGCGTGCGCAACGTCATCGGCCACGCTGATTTCACGAACATCATGGTGTTCGCGGCTACGCCGGATGCCGGCGCAACGCCGACGCTCGGCGAGATCGCGCCGATCGCGGGCAAGCCCGAAGGCGGCGAAAAGGTTCTCATCCTCGGTGAGAACTTCGACACGTCGACGCAAGTGTTCTTCGGCGACAACGAGTCGACCGACGTGCAGTTCGTCAACTCGGAACTCATCATTGCAACGGCGCCTGCCGGTGTAGCTGGTGCGGTAGCCGTCACCGTCGTTGACGATGGCGAAACCACCGTCGGCCAGACGTACACGTACGACGAAGCGGCGCTGAAGCGCTGCCCCGAAATTGCTGTGCTCGATCCGAACTCCGGTTCGGCGACCGGCGGCTACACGATCTTGGCGTACGGTGCGGGTCTCACCCCGACGACGCGCTTCGAGTTCGGCGCCGACGACGGCAACTTCGCTCACAACATCAACTTCATTAGCGATCTGCTCATCCGCATCGAGGTCCCCGAGGCCTTGCCGGAACAGATCGGCGCGACCGTCAACGTGGGCGCCACCGACCCGCTCGGCGGCTGCAACGACGTGCTCCGCACGGTTGAGTTCACGTATGTCGCGGCGCAAGAGGCCGCACCTGAGATTCTCTTTGTCGACACAACGGTCGAGGTCCCGGTCACACCGACGGACTTCCCGGCGCTCAACGTGGGCGGCGGCGACCGTATGTTTGTGGTCGGTCGCAACTTCGACCAGATGACGACGTTCGACATCACCAAGGGCGGCGAAACTTCCGAGACGATATCTGTCGAGGTGCTTACGCCCAACCTGGCCGTGATGACGTCGCCGGCTTCGCCGGACGGCCAACCGGGGCTGGCGGATCTCGCCGCTCACAACCAGTTCGGCGATTCGCCCGACTTCACCGTCGAGTACGTCGAGCCGGGTCCCCCGAACATTCTCGACGTTCGCAACCTCGCAAGCGGCACCACGGACTCCTCGATTGATGCCAACGATCGTCTTTTGATCTTTGGTGACAACTTCTTCGATCCGGTCACGGTCACGCTGACGGGCTGCGACATTTCCGATCAGACCACCACGGTCACGGTCACGCTCAAGGACACCGATGTCACGGTGGTCGAAGACCACTTGATCGGCGTCAACATCCCCGCGGACACGTTCTGCGAGGGCCCGTTGGCGATCACGGTTTCCACCGAGTTCGGCGAAGCATCCTTCGAAAACGACGTCGGCGAGCCGGTGTTCCAACTGGTCGGCCCCAAGCCGCCCGTGGTCGATGGCGTGTTCCCCACCGTATTCAAGAGCAGCGGCGGCGAAGAGGGCATCTTCTTCGGTCGCGGCTTCACCGATACCACCGAGTTCGCCGTCCGCACCGAGGCGATGGCGCCGGGCGTGTTCAACGACGTTCTCGACACGGTCTACATTTCCGACACGGTTGCGATTGTGATCATGCCGGGACTCCCGGGCGGCATGCCGCCGGTCGGCGTCTCGGGTGACGCGCGCGCCGAGGAGACGGACGCGACGCTGCGCAACAAGATTGCCGGCGATAAGTTCACCGTCACGGAAGACATTTTCACGGTTGTCAACGATGAGGCGCCGGTGCTGTTGGGCGTGGTCGCTGACCACGGCTCGATCAACGGCGGCGAACAGGTGCTGTTGATCGGCGCCAACTTCCTCACGGCGACGGGCGCATCCAACATTTCGGATGTGCGCTTCGTGGACAGCGTGTTGGACGATATCGGCGACTACACACAAGCCGATCTCACAGAGCTTCCGCTCGACTCACTCGATCCGCTCGACCGTGGCAAATTCGTTGTCTTAAACGACAACCAGATTCTGCTCATCACGAATTCGCGGGCGGCGATCGCCCCGGAGACGGAAGTTGCAGCAACGGACGTGATCATCACGTCCATCCGCGGCAACTCCATGCTGAAGGGCGGATACTCCTACCAAAACACGCCGGCTGTTCGCACTCCGTTCCTGCGGGGGTTCACACCGAACGAGTCGCGTTTGAGCGGCGGCACGTCGCACCTGATCTCCGGCGGTTTCCTAACCGAGGTGGATCGCGTATTGCTGCGTCGCCCGACCGATTCCAAGACGTTTACCATTCCGGTGGAGGCGTTCAATGTCATCAACGACAACTTCCGCGTCTTCACGATGCCGGATCTCTCCGGAACGTTTGAAGCCGGCGATGTCTTAGATGTCTTCGCTGAGAAAGACGTCGACGGCGCCGTCTTAACCTCCAACACGCTCCCGGGCGCGTTGCGAGTCACGTTCGCCGGACCTCCGACGATCGCTCCGACACTCTCGCCGGCCATCGGCGGGTCGTTCGGCGGCCAGATCGTGGAGCTCACCGGCACATTCTTCACGCCTAACAGCCAGGTGCTCTTCGGCACGATGCCGGCCAAAGCAGTTGTCTTCGACAACGCCGGTCGTCTTCTCGCCATCGCACCGTCCCTGCCGGTCACGTTGCCGGCGCCGGGCGTGGCCCTCGACAACCTCCCCGTAGCGGGCGAGACCGTCGATGTGGCCGTGTTCACACAGGGCGGCTGGGCCGTTGTGAAGGACGCGTTTACGTTCAACCCCGAAGCGCCTGTCGTCGAGAGCTGCTCGCCGGAGACGATGGCTGGGGGCGAGAAGCACACGATCGTCATCCTGGGCGACCGGTTCATCCCGGACAACACCATGGTGACGGCGACCGAGGGCACAGTCGGCTCCGTAACGGTGCATGACTTCAACACGCTGTCCGTCGAGTACACCGCGCCGACGCGTCCCGCCGGTACGGTGGGTCCGATCGCGGTCTCGCTGACCGTGTTGACGAACCAGGGTACGGCGGCCAAGAAGTGCGATCTCACGATCACACTCGCGCCGTTCCTCACCGCGTGCGAGACGGATTACGCGCCGAATTCGGCGGCCGCTCCGACCACGGGCGTGCACGAAGGTAAGTTGGTGAAGGGCACGCTCACAGGCGGCAACTTCGCCGAAGGTGGTTCGCTGACGCTGAAACCGCGCAGCGGCGATCCTGTCATCATGAATGAAGTTGCTGCGTTGACGGCAGGCGGTCAGTTCCGCGTCGTCAGCAAGACGGAGATCGAGTTCACTGTGCCGAACGTGTTCAACGCGTCGGTGCCGAACTTTGTCGATGGCAGCGGCTCGGTCGGCTTGGTCGTTGCGTCCTACACGGATGCGGCGGGCCGCTCGGCCACCGATGCGGAGTGCTTCCGGTACCTGCCGGCTCTCATCGGATTTACGCAAACGAGCTTCACGTTGCCCAAGTCGGGTGGCGAGCAGTTCGCGCCGGTCATTCCCACGACCATGGTTGCGGGCGATGTGAACGCGGATGGCGTTCAAGACATCGTGCAGCTCGGTCAGGGCGACGTGGTCGGCTGGATCATGATTGCCGACACGTTCGGCGACGGCGTCGACATCAACGGCGACGGCAAGTCTCCGGACTTCGCCGGCACCTACACGGTGACGACGATCGAGCACGACGACTTCTTGGTCAAGATCGCAACGATGCGTCAGTCCAAGAACGTGCGTTTGGCGCAACTGGACGACGACGATCAACTCGAGATCTTGATCCCGGGTCTGATCGAGCCGGGTTCGAACCGCGCGCGCATCATGATTCTTGACATGGACGAAACGGGCATCGCAGACACCAAGTTCTTCGAGCCCGACCTCTCCTCTTCCAACGACACGTTCAACCTGGCCGTGGGCAACTTCGACGGGGACGATCGGACCGACTTCGCGTTCATCACCGAACACGACGACGTGGACGACCGCCGCCTGCACGTGGTGACCTCGCCGGATGGACCGTTCGACTTCGAGGAGATTCAAGCCACGCTGCCGGAGAGCACGGAAGAATTCGTTCCGAGCAAATTGAACGCGGGCGACTTCGATGGCGACGGGGACGACGACCTGATCTACGCCCAGTTCTTCGAGCTGGCATCGAACTTCATCGGGGACACCGAGAAGAGCGAGATCATCGTGGTCGAGATTGACTCGGCCGGTCCCACGATCGTCAGCCAGGATCCGATCTCCAACCTCACGGGTGGAGAGGTCCTAGACATCGAAGTGTTTGACGCCAACGACGACGGCGAGGACGACGCGTTTGTGATCGTCGGGTTCCGCGCCCACGGTGACCTGTTCACCGAGGACTTTAAGAACCCCGGCATCGCCATCATCCTCTCGCCGCTCGATCTTGAGGCGGACGACTACATCGAGACGTTTGGTGAGTTCAACTACGCCGCGAAGGGCGACTTCAACGGAGACGGTCATATGGACCTCGCCGTGTCGCGCCACGAGGGCGAGTTCTTGGTCTACTTCGGCGACGGAGAGGGTGGTCTCACCAGTTCCGGCCGTTCGTGGAACTTGCTCACCTCACCGGGCCTAGACGTCGACAAGGGCGGACTGGGCGCGGGCGATATCAACGGGGATGGACTGTGGGAGGTCTTCATGGCCGACCTCGGCTCCACGCCGCGTAACATCGCGATCTTTGGCAACTCGTCGCGCTAAACCAGCGCTTCGATCACAAGCCTTTAAGGGGCGGACTTCGGTCCGCCCCTTTTTTTGGGGCGCGCCGCCTAGGCCTAGCGCAACCAAGCCGCGATCTGAGTCGCCTCGTCGGCGTTGCTCGCGACCATGCGGCGAATGATCTCCTGCGCTGCACGCGCCGGGACCGCCTGGCGACTCACGGCTCGCATCAACTCCTCGGCCGCGTCGATGGTCGGAACGAATCCGCCGCGCCGCGCGATTTCTGTCAAACGAACGGCCGTGGCGTCATCCTTCGCTTGCCGCGCCGAGTTCAGACCGTCGCGCCACATCGCGGCACTGCGCAAACCGCGCTCCAGCGCCTCGGCGAACGCCTGGCCCGCCTCCTTGTGCTGCATGGTGGCACGATAGGCCAAGCCCAACGTTGCATACGGCAGCGGACTGAGACGATCTTCGGCGGCGATCTGCAAGACCTCGGGGATCGCGCGCTGCAAGAGGCTGTGGTCGTGCCGCATCGCGGCGACGGACACGACGGAATGAAGGGCGTGATAACGATGCCCCCACTCGATTCGCGCGGCGGGATCGGGCCGAAGCGCGTTCTCCTTGCGCGACAAAAACGACGTGACCGGCCGGCGCGGCGCGGCGTACGGGGCGACGGACGCAATGACACTGGGGTCGGTCCCGCCCCGGGCGCTCGACTCGCGATATCGCTGTAAGGCACGGTCGAGTCGTTCGTAGGCCGGCTTCCCTTCCGGCGCCATGGGCTCGCGCTCCTGCGGATCCATCTCGCGGTCATAGAGCACAAACGTCTGCCCGGCTTCCATCAACGTAAAGCGTCCGTCGGTCACCGCGAAACACTGTCCCCAACCGTGCATCCGGTTCCCCATGAGCGATTCGGAGACCACGGTTTCGTGAGGCGGCTCATGCAACGCGCGGCCGTCCGTCACAACGGTCCCGAGACGACACGCCGCACGGAGCGTCGGAGCCACGTCGCACACGGTGCGCGGGCCGTTGTCGACCCCGGGCTCCCAGCCCGGGCCACGTACGGCAAGCACGGCGTCGACGGTCGAACCAAAGACCAACGGCCCGTGCGTGGGCTCGTCGTGATCGCCTAACCCCTCGCCATGGTCCGACACGACGAGCACGAGCGCGTCGTCGGGCAACGTCGCAAAGAGGCGCTCCAGCGCGGCATCGAGACGTCGAATCTCTCCGCGGTACCGCTCGCGCGCCGCATGCGCGTACGTGGTCGCGGCGCGTGATTCGTCACCGGCGTACGGGCGGTACGGTTCGTGGGCATCAAAGAAGTGAACCCACAAAAACAGCTTGCCCGCACGCGCGTTTAGCACGTCGATGGCCTGATCCACCTGATCCGCGGCGATCGTATAAGGACCCTGCGCCAGATCGGCGCCCACTTGGCGGTTCCACTGATACGTGTCGAATCCACTTGCGATCCCCGTCTCGGGCGCAAGCACCGCGCGCGCCACGAGCGCGTGCGTCTTGAATCCGGCCGCGCGAAACTGTTCCGCGATCAGCGGATACGGTCGCTCGTTTTTGGGCGGAATCGGATTGCCCGCGTTGTCGTGCACACCGTGTCGCGATGGATACAACCCCGTAAACATGCTCGTGTGAGCGGGCAACGTCAGGGGCGCGACCGTGCGCGCGCCGGGGAAGCGACGCGCGCTCGCCAGGAACCGATCAAGGGCGGGCGTATCGCCATGTCCCAGGGCATCCGCGCGAAACGTATCGAGCGTAATGACGACGACCAGTTCATGCTCAATGTCCGCGTGCGCTCCGCAGCCCGCGAAAAAAAATGAAATCGCTGCGGCCCACATCGACACGCCATGGAAACAACGCGCCCGGTTACTACCAAACCGAAACGGCAATCTGCCTGCCTGACCCGTGCGATCCTGCACCGAATCGAGTGAATTCACGCAGGTTTGCTGGTCACGCCGTATCCAGCGAATCGCTCTCGCGTTAGATGAGTCTTTGCGCACGTTCCTGGTTCCGCGTTCGCAAAAAAATTCCCCAAACTAGCGCGATCCATTTCTGTAAGAGCAAGCATGGGGACGGCTCTTCCCACACCGATCGACTTGGCCGAAGAATACGAATCACTCGTACGTTCGGTACTGTGTCAACGCTGGAAGAAGACGAGTCTGCGTGGCGACGTCGACGATGCCGTTCAGGAGTTCTTCCTCGAGTCGCTCAAACCGTGCGGCGCGCTTGCACGATACGAGGAACGCTCGGATTCGCACCGGGCCTACTTTCTCTCGGTCGCGCGCAACGTCGCGCGACGTTTTGAAGAACGCGCCGCGCGCGACGCCCGGCGGCGGCAAGCAGGCATGCACGCGACGCGCCGCCCCGACGCAACGATCGATCAGCGCTTGGATCGCGCTTGGGCGCGCGCCGTGCTGATGCGCGCCGCGATTCGATTTCGAAGGCGCGTCTCCACCAAGACGTACGCGCTGTTCGCCGCGGTCGTTGCCGGGCAGACCATTGCCGTACTCGCGCGCGACCAAGACATTCCCGCCGCCCCTCTGTACCGAGTACTCGAGAGGGCGCGCGCCGAGTTCAGGCTCGCTCTTGACCAAGAGCTGCGGTCGCGCGGTGACGGGCAACGCCGCACGGTGGACGCGTTTGTCCGCGAGGTCCGCTTCCTCCTTCGCCCATAGTCCGCGACTCTCCCATTTGCCATCATGGCGCCATGAACGTCTTGACGATCGCCTTGGCGAGCGCGGCGGCGCTGTTTTTGGGCTACCGGATCTACGGGCGGTTCATCGCACACCGGCTGTACGGAGCGGGCGATCTGCCGGACGAGCGCATGCCGAGCCGCGCGCGCGAGGACGGCGTTGATTTTGTGCCCACGAGCCGGAGCGTGCTGCTCGGGCACCACTACGTAACGATCGCCGGCGCGGGACCCATCGTTGGCCCGGCTGTGGCGGTCACGTGGGGCTGGCTCCCGGCACTGCTGTGGGTGATCCTCGGCGCGATCTTCATCGGCGCCGTCCACGATCTTGGCGCGTTGATCGCGTCCGTGCGCAACCGCGGCCGCACCATCGGCGACCTTGCGGCCGATATCATGACGCCGCGCGTCCGCCTCCTGTTTCTCGCATTCATCGCGATGGCGCTTTGGGTGGTCCTGGCCGTATTCGCGTTCGTGATCGGCGCGCTGTTCGCCAACGTGCCCGCCAGCGTCCTCGCCGTTTGGATCGAAGTGCCGCTCGCGATGTACGTGGGCTACCGTGTGTATGGCCGCCGCGGCTCGATGATCCGCTGGAGCCTCGCTGCGCTCGTATTCATGTACGTGGCGATCGCTGTGGGCGCGACGAGCACCGTCAGCGGATGGTTCACGTGGAGCGATCCGAGAGCCGGGATCATTTTTTGGCTCTACATCCTGTTTGGGTACAGCTATCTCGCGAGCGTGATGCCGGTCACCAAACTGCTCCAGCCGCGCGACTACATCAACTCGCACCAGCTCTTTTTGGCGCTCGGCGTCCTGCTCCTGGGCGTCGGGATCTCCGCCGTGACAGCGCCCGCGTCGCTGGAGATGGTCGCGCCCGCGGTCAACGATCAGATTCCGCACGATCTCGGGGCTCCGTTTCTCTACCCCTTCCTCTTCATCACGATTGCTTGCGGTGCGATCAGCGGCTTTCACTGCATGGTCGCCAGTGGCACGACGTCGCGCCAGATGGCGACCGAGCGCGACGCGCGCGCCATTGGATACGGCGCCATGATCTTGGAGGCCGGGCTCGCCGTCGTCGTGATCTTGTGCTGCTGCTCGGCCGCCGGATTCGCCGACATCGCGGCCTGGAACGCCAAGTATTCCGGCGACTGGGTCGGCACCGGCAGTCTCCTGTCAAAACTGCAGGGGTTTGTGCAAGGCGGCGCCGGTTACATGCACGCCGCCCTCCCCATCGTCGAAGTCACGCTGCTTCAAACCGTGATCACCGTCGTGATCATTTCGTTCGCCGCGACGACCATGGACTCCGCCACGCGCATCCAGCGCTATGTGATCGCCGAGTTGGGCGAAGCGACCGGAATCCGCGTCCTGACGCGCAAGCACGTGGCCACCGCGTTGGCGGTCGGAACCGCCGGTGGCCTCGCGATCTTTGCCGGGAGCGGCGGCTCGGGCGGCCTCGTGCTCTGGCCGGTGTTCGGCGTCATGAATCAGTTGCTCGCGTGTCTCACGTTCTTGATCCTCAACACGTGGCTCGCCAAGCGCGGGAAGCCGGTGATCTTTACGACGGTCCCGATGTTGTTTTTGATCGTGACCGTCACGTGGGCCGGGATCGCGCTGTTCGCCAAGTTCAGTGAAGACTGGGGCGCCAACTGGCACCTGCTGCTCGTGTTGGCGATCGGTCTCGCGCTTGAAGCGTGGATGATCGTCGAAGGCGTGGCTGTGTATCGACTGAGCCGCCGTGTGCGTCGCCAGGGTGCGTCGCCCGCGGAAACGCGTCAGGCGTTGGCCGGCCCCACCGGTTCCGTCATCGACGAGCACGGCGTAATCTTGGGCGCCGCGGTGGCATCGGGAGCGGCGCCGTCCATGCCGGAAGGTGACATCATGTGAAGCTCAATGCGCACGTGATCTTTACGCGCATCGCCGCGACGTAATGCGCCATATACCGGAACGATTCCGAGACATGGATTTCTCCGAAATTCACGGAAGCGTATGCGATCCCTGCTAGTCTTGCTCTAGCGAGTTTGGGCAAGAAAGAGGATAGACATGCAGGCACGACGATGTGCACTGACCGTCTTCAATCGGCTAACCACGTGGGGCCTGTTGGTTGTCTTGGGATGGGGATCGCCCGTAGCGCTCGCGCACGGCGGTGGCCATCGCGTCACGCCGCCTCCTCCTTCTCCGCCACAACCGCAGCGACCGGAACCGCCGCCCGCTCCCCCGCCGCCGCCGACGATTCCGCCGGACTACCGACGGCCCGGCGACACGCCGCCGCCTCCGCCGCCGTCCCCGACGCCCGAGAGCCCCGGCGCGCCGACGTCAGGGCCGCGCGGCGGACCGCGCCCGGGCCACGATTCGCCTCACCGCACGAACCCGCGACCGGGAAGCCGTCGGGGCAGTAGCGCCTCAACCCATTGGCGCATCTGGTGGGACTACAACCGCGAGTATCTGCTCGGGTTGCGCGGCCTCATGCGGCAAAACGTAGTGACGACCAAGACGACCAAGCGCGTGGGGACGCTGTCGATCGACGAATGGCGCGACGCCGCCCGCGGCGCGCTGCGCGAGATTGCGGTGCACGAAACCACCAACGCCAAGGTGCGCGCCGCCGCGTACATCGCGTTGGGGCGTGTGGCCACCGACCGCGACGTGATGTTGTTTCTTAAGCCGCTGGAGCGCGCCAAAAGCGACGACGATGTCGCGGCGGCCGCGGCACTTGGGCTCGGCATGTTGCCGCCGATCAAGAACCAACGTGTGAATCAGTACGCGCGTGCGCAGCTGGAACACATCTACGACAACCGCTCGCGCTCGTTGCGCGTCCGCGGGTTCGCCGCCCTGGCCGCCGGGCTGCGCGGTCGCCACGACAAAGTGACAGCGCTCTCGCTCGCTCGTTCGTGCGCGGACGTGAAGAGCGGAAACGACGCCGCGGTGCTCGCGTACGCGTGCGGGCTGACGCAGGACTCGTTGTTATTGCCCGAACTCTTTGACGCGCTCCGTAAGGGCCGCATCGGCCAGCAAAAACTCACCGACAACGCGCGCGCGCATGCTGCGTCCGCGCTTGGCATGATTCGCAACCCTCTCGTCATCGACACGCTGCTCGACATCTTGGGCTCGCGGCGCGCTGGCCGCGAGACAAAACGGGCTGTCATCATGAGCCTGGGTCGGCAGTTGCGCGAGTTCGAGTTAGACGAACGCGTCGTCCAACGTATCCACCGCGCGCTGCGCGCCGTGCTGCGCAAGGGCAAAGAGCCGATGCAACGCGCATTCGCCGCTCTCTCGCTGGCAGGCGCCAAGACGCCGCTCGCCATCCCCGAATTGCTGACCGAATTCGAACGCGGCGGCGACGCGACGCTCAAACCGTATCTCGCGCTGGGGCTCGGGCTCGCGGCGCGCACACTTGGCGACACGGGCTCCGCGCAAGAGATTCGCAAGTACCTCGCGGAGCGTTGGGCGCAGGCGAAAGAGATCGAACTGCATGCGGCGCTCAGCTTGGCGGTTGGCCTTTCCCGCCACAAAGACATGATCGAAGACCTGGTCGCGGAGCTTCAACTTGCGCGACGACCGGCCGCGATCCGCGCCGCCGCCGCCGAGGCGCTCGGCCTGATTGGCCAGCGCGATCCGCGCGCATTAAAGGCACTTATCGACGGCGTTCACAAGGGCCCGCCGGAGGTGCTGGGCACATCCGCACTGGCCCTCGGGCTGCTCGGCAACCGTTCCATCGCCCGCGACCTCGTGAAAAAGTTGCACAAGGCGCGCAGCGGGATCCTGCAGGGGCACCTGACGCTCGCACTCGGCCACCTCGGGAACACCGAGACCATTGCGCCGTTGATTGAGACGCTCCGCGATCCCTCGCAGCGCCGTGTCGTCCGGGAATTGGCGGCCGTGGCACTGGGGTTGATCTGCGATCCGCGCGAACGCGACATGCTGTTTGAGCTCGATGCGTATTTCAATTACTTCGCGACGACGATCGCCACCAACGAGCTGCTCACGATTTTTTGACCGCGAGCGGAACCGTTCGGCCGGGCCCCCGGTCTTACCTGTAGATGGATAAGATCATCGGCCTGGCCGCCCGTGCTCGCAGCGGCGACGCACAAGCCCTGGAGTCGCTTCTTGAGCACTCGGCGGGATTGGCGTGGGCGACGTGCCGCGCACGCCTCGGCGACTCGCTGGCCGCTCAGGAGGCTGCCGTCGCGGCCCTGGCACGCGTCGCCCGTTTCATCACCAAACTACAGGCGGCCGAAGCGTATCCGGCATGGCTACGCCGGATCGCCGCGCGTTGCGCTTCGGATCACCGCGGCGGGCGCCGACACGACGACCTCACGCAGGTCCAGGCGCTCGACGCGCGGCCGGGGCCGGTGGCGCACCTGCTGGCGGCCGAACGTCGGAGCCGCGTCCGTGCCGCACTCGCAACGCTGCCCGAACGCCTGCGCGAACCCTTGCTCCTTCGCTACGGCGAGGGGCTCACACATCGCGAAATCGCCGCGATGTTGGGAACCGGCGTCGGCACCGTGCATCGCCGTATTGAAAAAGCTCACGACCTCTTACGGTCCCTGCTCAAGGAATCCGCATGACTCACTTCGAAGACGAATGGCGCACAGCAATCTTGGAAGAAACGCCGTCCGTTGACGAGCGGCGCCGCATGGCCCAGCGTGCACTCGCGCTCGCGCGCACGCCGGACAAAGCGCGACGTGCCCCTTGGGGCGCCGCGCTTGCGACCGCCGCCGCCGTAGCGTTCTTGGCCGTCGCTCTCTGGAGCCAGTTGCGACCGGGTTCGGACGCGACGGAAACCGAGCGCGCGGCGGGACCAGACAAAGATTCCACGGACAAGGTGGTTCCCGACAAAAACAAGACATCGACCGCTCCCGGCTCGGTCGACCAGGTACGGGCGCGCGGCGTGCAACACATGGACGGCGCCGCGTTTGGCAAAGCGATGGCCATCGCTCGCCAAGACAAGACTCCGTACGCCCTCGTGTCGGGCACCTACCACGCGTTCGGTGCGGATCCGGGACAACTTCTCGCCGCGTTTCGAAAGGCGCGTCCAGGCGTGAAGCAAGCGTTCCTCTTTCCGACCGAGCACGGCGTTCCCGGCGACGTGGTTTCGGATCGCGGGCCGGTCCAAGACAACATGGCCGGGTTGTGGTTTCTCCAAGAAGCGGGCATCAAGATGGAAAAGGTCCTGGGCGTCTGGCGCTTTCGATGCGGCGACAAAACGTGGACGTCCAATCAACCCGAAATCGATGTGGTGATCGACGGCACGAAACGAACGCTCCGCGTGCGCAACGACTCCGTCGCCCCCATCTTGCTCCCCGCCGGGGTGACGTTTGCGGATCGAGAAATTCCCGGCGTTGCGGTCCTAGAAGCCATGGACCGAACATGGCGGCGTTACCGGCGCTATCTCGTTCGCGTGGAGTGCAAAGCGCTCGGCATGGCGGCGTGGGTGAGCGTCGCATGTGAGTTTCCCAGTCCCGAGATCGGCGCCGGCAACGTGATCTCCGTACGCTTTGGCGCGCACGTGTTTCACGGCCTGCGCGGGCTCCCGAGCGACACCGCGCAGGCGGAGAAAAAAGCGCTGATTGTTGTGCACTACCGACGCGATTCCACCGAGTTTTTCAACGATCTGCTGGGCGAGATTCCCGACATCGGTCGATCGCAGTACTGTGTCTCCCACGCGCGCTCAAACGAGATTCGGTTTTACGACAAGGAAGGCAAGCTCGAGGCCGTGTTGAAAGGCGACGCCCTGACAACGGAGGCGATTCGCAAGGCGTTGCGTTGAGTTAGCCGTCCTCGGTAGACGATGCCGGTTTCGCCCGGCTGCGCTTGACCGGTGCGTCCACAGATGCGGGAGGCGGCGGAGGCGGAGGTATGCCGCGCGGCCTTTCAAAGATGCCGTCCGGCGGATACACCAGGTATCCGAGGGCAACGTCGGCGCTTACGGCCTTGTCTCCCTTGCCGGTAAACGCGGTTTCCAACGCCGCCACGCACGGAATATCGATTACCGCGTCCTTGACGTCTGTCCGATCGACGAAGCGAATGCCGCCGTCCTTGGAGACGATCATGCAGCGCGCATTGTCGCCGTAAACACGAGTCCCGGTGTGATGACGGGTCAACAGCACATAACCGTCCACCAGCACGGTGACCGTGTGCTCTTTTACAACCGGAAAGACACGCAAGTCCACTCGACCGGCGCTGTGGCGGACCGCAACAAGCGGGTCGACGCCGCTATCGCGCAAGTAGAGATACTTGCGCCGAGTCGACTTCGACGGCTGCAACGACGCGGGGACATAACTCGCTGGATCTTTGATACGGTCCGACAGGAGGCAGAACTTGGCATGCGTTGCCGCGAAGATCGGTCCCGGCGTCAGGCTGGCAACGCCCTCGGCAACGACGTCTTTCGTCTTGAACTTGATCGCCATCCGCACTTGCGCGACATCGCCCCAACGTTCTAAAACCGTCGTCTTCGATTCGTGCTGGACTGAGCGTCGTGGGCTTTGACACTCCTTGCAGCCAACGTGCGCGCAATAGCAAGGCGGTCCGAATAGATCCGGCGGAACACCGCGTACCCGACGGTGCGGACCACCACCGTGCGCCCATGTGGCACCGGCGATACAGCACAAACAAAGAAGTAGGCGGGTCGTGAACGAGTGTCCGGTCATGCGATTAGCGTGCTGCCCTAACCGGCAACTTTGCGAGGGGGAGACTTTGACGGCGCGCGCTTGACCTGCGGATCGGCGGGCGGCGGAGGAGGCGGTTCCACGTCACCCGGCGTCGCCCCAGGATGGACGGCCGGCGGCGTCGGCGGCGCGATCGGGTATCCGAGGCAGACCTCGGAGCTGACCGCGCCGGTTCCTTTGCCCGTGAACGCGGTTTCCAATGCCGCCACGCACGGGATTTCAATCACAGCACTCTTGACCGTAGAGCGATCGACAAAGCGAAGTCCGCCGCCCTTGGCCACGATCATGCAGCGCGCATCGTCACCGTAGACGCGCGTTTCTGTGTGGTGACGAGTCAGCAACACGAACCCCTCCACGAAGACGGTCACGGCGTTGCCCTTCACAACCGGGAAGACGCGCACGTCAACGCGCCCCGCGCTGTGTCGCACGGCGACGAGCGGATCGATGCGGCGATTCCGCAGCGAAATGTAGTTGCGGCGGGCCGGCTTCGACGGCTGCATCGGCGCAACGGTATAGGCCGCCGGATCGAAACGTTTGTCCGAGGCGAGGCAAAACACGGCCTGTGTGGCGGCGAAGATCGGTCCCGGCTTGAGGCTGACCGCGCCCTCGGCAGCCGCGTCTTTGGTCGTGTGCGTGATCGCCATGCGCACATGCGCGACATCACCCCATCGTTTCAACACTGTTGTTTTCGTTTCGTGCTGTGTTGAACCTCGACGGCCGCACGTGTTGCAATCCACGTGCGCGCAATCGCACCGAGAACGTAGTCCAGGCGGAACGCCGTTGCCCGGCCCGCGGAATCCACCGCCTCCATGCGCCCAAGTAGCGCCAGCGATACAGAACAAGCAGAGGAGTGTGCGCGTCGTTCTCATGGTGAGATGAAAACGCGAACGGTGTGCCACGTGCGCGCTGAAGCGATATCGACGTGCACCGTCACAGGACGGTGACGCGCGTTACGACATCCGCAAACGAAAACGGGCCGCCTCCCCTTGCGAGGAGACGACCCGTGTCATCGTTTCGAGTCAGATTACTTGCCGTCGGCGTGCGCGCCGGCAAGTTGATCGGCAATCACTTCCACCGGTGCGGTCAACAGTGTCAACGGATCGATCTTGGTGAGATCGCCGTCGGACACGATCGCGTTGGTCTCCGCGATCTGATCGCGCAAGAGCGAGTATCGATTGCGATACCCCGTTAGCATCGAACGCACGGTCGCTTCGTCGAGCGTATCGTGGAAGCGAGCGTGCAAGAGCACGAGCCCCGTGCAGGCACCCTTATGAATTTCGGGCACAAGCAGAATCGGCCGGTGATCGGAACGCCCGACCGCAACCAGCACGGCGCGTTCGGTCGCCACGGTATTCTTGGTACCGCGCAGCTCGGGGTTGGTGTGGGTGCGCGAAGGCAGGTTCTTACAGATGCCGCCCTGCGCGACGACGCGGATGCGGGCGCCCTCGTTGGGCATGCCGTCGATGGCGTAGCGCGTGAAACCAACAACCTCGGCGATTGCCGGATCGAGCGCCTGCAGCACTTTGAGATCGCGATACGCGATCCGTTCGCGCGGCGCACCGGCATCGAGAGCTGCGCGAGCCAAGGGCACCGCCAACAACGCTTCGTCGCCGCGGCTGATACCGACCGTAACGGTTTTCGCCTGGTGCTTGATCGCATCGATCGGCCGGCTGAGCTCTTCGATGCCCTCGGTGAGGGCGTTGGTGAGCTCTTCCACCGCCGCGCCGGGGGTCCCCACGCGACCGAAGTCGTCCGGGAAGTGCTCCAGCGTGATCGAACGGGTCGCATAGCGGAACAGAAGGGACAAGCGCGTCGCCGTGCTCGCCTCCATCGCGCCGTTGTAGCGGCCAGCGACTAAGCCCTTGCGATAGTCGCGGAAGGGATCGGCCAAGCCGGCGCGCAATCGGTCCCGCAAGTCGCCACCGTTCGCGCCGCTGGCGCCGACCTCGATCGCACCGCGCGCTTCGCGCAACGGCAACGCGAGTCGATCGATCGCCTGCGCGGCGAAGTAGCCAAACAGGTGGCCGACCATCGTCGTCAAAATGAACGCTAACTCGGGCTCCGCTTGCGGAACACGAATGATGGCAGCCGCCGCGCTCCAGTCACCGTCGCCATCGCTGGCGATCACGATCGGACACGCTTTGTGCGCCTTGTAGATCTCAACTTCTTTCGCGACATCGGAGGCGTTCCCGCCTTCCAAGCCCGCCGCGCAAACCAAGATGAGCGGCTCGGACGAAAGGTCGATGTGTTTTTTGTCTTCGGTCGCGTCGCACGCGATCGACTTGTAGCAAAGCTCGGACAGCTTGATGCGGATCTCGTGCGCCGCAATTTTATTGCGGCCGTTGCCCACGAGCGCCCAGTGCCGTCGCTGCGGCGCGTGGTCAAACGCCGCTCGCTTGACCTGGTCACTGCGCGAGAGCACTTCGCGCATGAGATCCGGAAGGTTTTGCAGCGCATCGAGCAGGCGACTGCGCCGTCCGGGATCGCCGTAACCACACGACTGCGCCAGCCCCTCGCCGAGCAAAATGCCGGCGGCCACCTGACTGTAAAACGCCTTCGTCGAAGCAACCGACATCTCCACATCGCGACCGTCGCTCGTGTAGATCACGCCATCGACGCGTTCGGTGAGATCGCTGTGACGACGGTTCACGATCCCGATCACCGGCGCGCCGCGCGCGCGCAGCAAGTCAACCGTGCGGTTGGTGTCGGTCGTCGTGCCGCTCTGGCTGATCGCAACAAAAAGCGTATCGCTCATGTCGTCGCGGAGATGGAAGCCGCTGACTTCGGTGGCTGGGGCGGCTTCGATCGCGACGTCGTGCCCGCGCAATGCGTCGCGCAATGCTTCCGCAACGCCGGTTCCGGCGACCGCCGCGGTCCCCTGACCGATGACGACGATGCGCTTGGTCTGCCCGCTCTTGAGCATCTCGCAGACACGCTTCGGCAGGCTCTCTTCACCGAGCGAAACGCAGTTCAGCCCGTTGACTTGCGACACGCGGCCACGCAACGTTTTGCGAATCGACTCGGGTGCTTCCCCGATCTCCTTGCGGAGGTAGTGGCTGTGGTCGCCGCGATCAATATCGCGCGTAGTGATTTCAACCTTCTTGATGTCCTTGTCGTCGATCGGCAAAACGGTCCCGTCGTACGCGACGCGACTCATGCCGGCCATGTCGCCGGCGCGAGCCGCATCGAGCACCACAACCTGCCCGCGGCTCGACGGACGATCCGGGTCCGAAGGAGTCTCCCCGTCCAAACGCAAGTAGTGCGGCGTCTCTTCGACGATGCCGTACGGCTCGGACGCGACGACAAAACGGCTCTCCGCTTGACCGACGTACAACGCCTGGCCGCTCCCGCGCAACGCCAGATACATCATGCCCGCGTCGTCCGCGCTACTCACACCGATCGCGACCGAACCCTCAAAACGATGCACGGTCTTGCGAAATGCATCGCGCGTCGTGTTCCCAAGCGTCGCCAGCTTCGAGACCAGCACCGGAATGACTTTGGCGTCCGTCGTAATCTCCGGCGCGATCTGGAACTCGTTTTCTTTGACGAGCGATTGATAGTTATCGACATCGCCGTTGAGCGCGGCGGTCACGTACGGGCCCGGAGCTTGCTGAAACTGCTCCTGGTTGAGCGGGTGCGCGTTCGGCTCGCTGATCACGCCGACACTCGCCCAGCGCGTGTGCGCCAAGACCTCAATCGACACGCCCGGCGTTTCGAGCAAACCGTGTAGTAACGGATCGCCGGCGATCGCGGCGCGCAGCGTCCGGACGTTGTCGCCCAACTCGCCCACTTCGGCCGCCACTTTGTAGACGAAACTGAAGACGATCTCGTCCTTGGAGTTAACGACGCGTCGAACGGCCTCGTGCGAGAAGTTACAGGACGCACAACGCTCATCGATCTCGTCGCGCATCTCCGGCGACAATTCGCCGAAGTTGCCTCGGACCGTGATGTGCAATCCGGCGCTGTCGCGACCGCGCACTTCGAGACGGTCCAACGAGTTCAACGTGACGTTGAGATCGTAGGCCGCGCGCAGGTGCTCCTCGCGCGTCGAGCCACCGGCCAACCCGCGCACCTTGTCGACGTTGCCCAGCCGATCGCACGCCAACGTAAACGCGGCGTCCTTGAGGCGGACCAACTCGGCGTTGAGCGTTTCCGTGCGCGCCGTTCCCAACGCGATCGCGCGCTGATCCAGGAGCTGCTCGAAACGCTGCACGGCCTCGCCCAACCGATGAACCGGGCCGGCCAAATCGCCCTCGCTCTCGAGGAGCGCGCGGAGGCCGGGAAACCCGGAGAGTTCGGAGACGACGTGCTCGCACGCTTCGACGGCGGGGCCCAAATCGCCGAGTTCATCGGCGGTTCCCCACCCACGCACCTGCTCCGCTGCTTGCTGCAGCTTGCTCGCGCACTCGCTAACGACCGGCAACGGTCGCGCGTCGGGCCGTGACAAGACGGCTACGATCCCACACATAAGTCCTCCGATTCTTCCATCGGCACACGGGCCCCGCCATGTAAGGCGCCTTTGCAGGGCACATAAAGCTCTTTAGAATTTCGGCTTACCGCTCAGCGGGTCCCTTCGGAGCTTTCTCTGCGCCTACCTGAACTTTTTCTCGCCCTCACCTTGGTCAGTTTTGGGCCCCTGCGGGGCGCTTGGGCGGAGCCCTCGCCTGGCCCTGCGTGGCGATTGTTGGGCCCCGAAACCGGGCTTCCCGACGGTCCGGTATATGACGTATGTGTCTCTGGCACAACGATTTGGGTCGGTGCGGATGCCGGACTCTTTCAGATGCAGGGGGTGTTCGTTCGCCAGCGCCACGACGAGCCGGTCACCCGGGTGGCGCCCGCTCCCGCGGGGGCGGTCTTAGCCCGCATCGGCAACCTGGCGTACCGGTACGCCGCAGCCCCAGAGACCCCGCGGACCGATGTGGAGGCCCCGGATTTATGGGGCCTGGAAGTACCGGCGCCGGATTATCCGGGCGCCCCGGCCACCGTTTTGGCGGCCGTCACCATGCGCGGGGCCGTTTACGCGGCCACGGCGAAGGGCTTGGCTGTACGATCCGCCACGAGCGGCTTCGAGCCGATTCGGACCGCCGACGCGCGTCGCATCCACTCCCTGGTCCGCGATGCCGCGGGCGGCTTGTGGTGCGGCACCGAGAAGGGCCTGCTCCATCTCAAAAAGGACGGCGCGGCCGAATCGATCCACCACGTCGGCGGCCAGCCGCTCGGCGTGGTCACCGCCTTGGGCATCGACCACGCGGGTGCGCTTTGGGTGGGCAGCGGCTCCTCGTTTCGGGGCGTATGGCGACTCACCGGCGGCCGTTGGGAAAAAATGCAGGGCCTGGACGGGTTTGTGCACCGCATGAGTCGCGACAACGCGGGCGTGCTGTGGTTCGCCACCCTCGACGACGGCCCCGCCGCAGGCCGCGGCGCCTGGTATTTTCGCGACAACCGATTCTTCCCCGCCACCAAAAACGTCTCGCTGCCCTCGATGCGCGTGTACGACGTCGTCGCGCGCGATCCGCGCGGCGTGCTTTGGTTCGGCACGTACGAAGGGCTGGCGGCGTTCGGCGGCGGCGATCAGGTCCGCCTCTATCCCGACCTGCCCGGCGGCAAAGTGTTTTGCGTGATGGCCGCGCGTAACGGGGCGCTTTGGACCGGGTATCAACGAGGCGCAGGCGTGTCCCGGCTCGCCGGTGGGCAGTGGACGCACTTTGATCGCAAAGACGGTCTGTGCGACGACCGGGTCTGGTCGATTCTCGAAGGACGCCCGGGCGTCATGTGGTTCGCGACCGCGAATGGCGTGGCGCGCTACGACGGCGTCGCGTGGTCGTGCATGCGCGGACCCAAAAGCGTGGTCTGGCCGATGCTGCACGAAGGGGACGCGCTCCTGGTCGGCACGCTCGGGGACGGCCTGTTTCGCTTAGACATCTCCGACCGCGATGCGCCGCGCATCATCATCGAGGATTCCGACGCTGCGGCCGGGCAACTGTACGTGCGTTGGCGCGGGGAGGATGCACGGTTTGCGACACACCCCGGCGAGCTCCGTTTTCGAGTCAGCGTGAACAGCGGGGATTGGATCACGGTAGGCAGCCACCGCGAGTTTCAAGCCGACGCCAAACCAGGCCGGCACGTGGTGTCGATCCAGGCGATCGATCCATTCGGCAACGCGTCCACGTTCGTCGATTGCGAAATCACCGTGCCGGGCCAAGCTTGGTCCTACACGTCGCTGATCGTCGGGGGCCTTGGTTTTTTGATCGTCGTGATCATCCTGGCAGCCGCGCGCCGCGCAAGACTTAAGAGCCGCGCTTAAGCAGGTTGCGCAAGACGAGCCACATCGTGCTCGGGCTCTCGGCCATGCGGCGCCGTAAGTACGCGGTGGCCTGATCCCAGCCGAGTGCGAACGGAATGTAGAGGCGCACGGGCAATGAAACACCGAGCGCCCCTTCGCGCAACCGCGCCTGGAGCTTCGCGCGCGGCACCCCCAAGAGCATTTGCGCCTCGCAGCGATCCGGTGCGGCCGGCGCCACCTCACGCGCAAATCGCTCCAAAATCTCCACGTCGTGCGTTGCGAACTCGACGAACACGCCGCGCTCGAGCAGTCGTTTCGCGTAACGAAGTAGCCGCTCTTTCATTTCGCGTTTGTCGCTGATGGCCGCTTCCTTCGGCTCGGGATAGATTCCAATCACCAACCGCACGCGCATGCCCGCGTCGAATCGCTCCAGGTCGGCCTCGGTACGATGGAGGCGCGTCTGCAACACGGTTCCCACGTTGTCTCCGCGCGCGATGAGTTCGAGCACCAAGTCAATCGTGAGATCGGTCCAGCGCCGATCCTCCATATCCACCGTCAAAGGCACGCCAGCGCGTTGCGCCCGTGCCGCAATGCGCCGAATGGGATCGCATGCCGCCTCACGCTTCGACGTCGTAAACGCCGAAGGCTTGAGGGAAATCGTGGGACGCGTCGCCGGATCCGCGAACCGCGCGTCAGTCGAAAGGGCTTCGATCATGCGCTCGTAAGCGGCGACGTTGGCCTCGACCTGCGCTGGCTCGTTGACGTCCTCGCCCAACAGGTCGAGCGTGGCGAGCAGCCCGCCGGCAGCATGGCGCGCCGCCGCCAAGTCCAGCGCGGCCGCCAGTGACTCGCCCGCCACATAGGGGCGCGCGAACCACCGCACCATAAATCCGGGCACGATCCGTGACAGCATGGCCGCGAATTCTACGGGATTCAGGCCAGAGCCTGGGGCGCCCAGAGAACGACCGCCGTGTTCTTGCCCCGTGCGCGCGGGTTAGGCATGATCCCGGCATGCGGATACTCGTGACAGGCGGTGGCGGTCAGATCGGCACGGAACTCTTGCACGTGCTGGCGAGCCAAGGGCACGAGCTCTCCGTGTACGACATCGCGCGCCGTCCGAGCGCGGCTCCGGGCAGCGCGGCCTGGCATCGCGGCGACGTATCCAATCGCTCGGAGGTGTTCGATGTGGTGCAAGAGCTCAAGCCCGAAGTGATCTACCACCTCGCGGCGCTGCTTTCGGCCACCGGCGAGACCCTTCCGCATCGGGCGTATCAAGTCAACATGGACGGCACCCACAACGTGCTCGAAGCGGCGCGCACGTTCGGCGTGCGGCAGGTGATGTTCGCCAGCACGATCGCCGTGTTCGGCCCACACCTACCCGACCCCGTGCCGAACGAAGTTTCGCTCCGCCCGACCACGATGTACGGCATCACCAAAGTCGCGGGCGAGATGCTGGGCGAGTACTACGACAACACGTGGGGCGTGGACTTTCGCGGCGTGCGATTCCCCGGATTGATCAGCGCCGGCGAGCCCGGCGGCGGCACGACCGACTACGCTTTGTTCATGTACGTGCATGGGTTGCGCCATGGCGCGTACGAGTGTTTCGTCGGACCGGACTCCACCGTCCCGATGATGTACATGCCCGACGCATTGCGCGCGCTTGTCGAACTGAGTGCGGCGCCGAAGGAAAAACTCAAGCGCCACGTTTACAACATCGCCGCGTTCAGCCCGACCGCGGACGAATTCGCGGACGCAGTGCGCGCCCGCGTCCCCAACGTCCAACTCACCTACAACGCCGATCCAATGCGACAGTCGATTCTCGACAGTTGGCCCGCGCGCGTGGACGACGCAGCGGCGCGCCACGACTGGGGTTGGAAGGCGCAGTACACACTGGACTCGATGAGCGACGACTTGATCGCCAAGATTAAGGCGATGGACGAATAGGGAAGCCTGGTTCGTGGTAGCGTGCGCAGAGCGGCGGGGTTGCCGTGTTGTTGGGAGAGACTCGATTGCCTGGATTCTTACCGTTTGTGATTGTTGGATTCATCGCGCTGTTCATCGTCATCGCCGTGATGGCGCACAAGATGGAACGCAAGCGGGTCGCGGCGTTGCAGGCGTGGGCGTCGAGCAAGGGTTGGCGGTTTTCTGAGACCAAGGACCACGCGTACGACGAACGCTACGGGTTCTCGCACCTGCGCCAGGGCTCGAATCGGTACGCCCACAACATTTCAAGCGGCCAGGTGAGCGGACGCGGCGTGAAGGCGTTCGACTACCACTGGGAGACGCACTCCACCGACTCGAAGGGCAACCGGCAAACGCATACCCACCGCATGTCGGCGCTCATCATCGACGCCAAGATTCCTTTGAAGCCGCTCGAGATTCGGCCGGAAGGCTTCTTCGACAAAATGAAAGGCGCCTTCGGTTTCGACGATATCGATTTTGAGTCCGCGGAGTTTTCACGCAAGTTCTTTGTGAAATCGCCGGACCGCAAGTGGGCCTACGACGTGTTGCACGCCCGCGTCATCGAATTGCTCCTCGCCCAACCCCATCGCTACACGATCAGTTTCGACGAGTCGCGCGTGTTCGTGTCGCGTGGGTCCGGACGGTGGAAGCCACCGGAGTTCGAGGAAGCGCTCGACGTGGCCACCAAGCTCATGGACCACTTCCCCGACTACCTAAAACAACAACAGCAGCAACAGCAAGAAGGACTTTGATCGATGCGTGATTTCATCGAAGCAGCCGGGCGCGGCGGCGGCGTCGAGCCTTGGATGGTGATCTTAGGGATCGGTTTGCTGGTCATGCTCTGGCTGGGCGGCACGTACAACGGTCTTGTCCGGTTGCGTCAGCATACGGTCGAGAGTTGGTCCGGCATCGATACGGAGCTCAAGCGTCGCTACGATCTCATCCCCAACATCATCGAGGTGTGCAAGGGGTACGCCGCGCACGAAAAAGAAGTGTTCGAACGCGTCGTGCAAGCACGCAACGAAGCGATGCGTGGCGGAAACGCCGTGAAAGACCGCGCGGAGAAAGAGAACGCGTTGACGCGCGGCGTAGGCCGCATCGTCGCGCTCGCCGAGAGTTATCCGGACCTCAAAGCGTCCAAGCATTTCGCAGATCTTCACGACGAACTCACCAACACCGAAGATCGAATCCAAGCCGCGCGACGGTTTTACAACGCGAATGTTCGCGATCTCAACACGCGCTGCGAAGCGTTCCCGTCCAACGTGATCGCAGGAATGTTCGGCTTCAAAAAAGCGGACTACTTCGAGATCCAGAGCAGCGAGCGTGCCGTCCCCAAGTTGCCCGAATAGTCTCAAGAACCCTTTCCGCGGCGCCGCGCACTACCTATGCGTATGACTCTGCTTCCCCGCCGATGGGACCGCGAACGCTTCGCGGCCCTGGTCTCACGCCACCAGGCCGCCCTATGGCGCTACCTTCGCTACCTGGGATGCGAAGGCGCGCAGGCGGACGACCTGGTCCAGGACACGTTTTTAGCCATTTGGGAGCGTCCCTTTCGGGAGTATTCCGAGCGCGCGACGGCGCGGTACCTACGGCAGGCCGCTCGCCGCCAATTCCTCATGGCGCTGCGGCACCAACGCGTCCGTCCGCTCTTTCAAGACCTCCACGAGGCCGAAGCGGCTTGGGAGTCCTTTTGTGGTAGCGACGGAGGGAACCGGTACCGCGACGCCCTGCAACTCTGCTTAGACGAGATCGGCGACCGGGCGCGTACGGCCCTGGATCTGTTCTATGCGGGAACGCGGTCGCGCGATCACGTGGCGCAGGCGCTGACGATGACGGTCGAGGGCGTGAAGACGCTGCTTCGACGATCGCGTGCAACGCTGCGCGAGTGCGTGATGCGGAGACTCTCATGAGCCCGCACGACCGGATGCTCGAGATCGCGCTGGACGAGCTGTTTGGCCACACGCCTCCGCCGGAGCTTACGGGACTCATCTTGGACGCGGTTCGTCGTCGTACGCGCGCGCGACAGCAACGCGTGGGCGCTCTCTTCGCGGTGGCCGCGGCCGCGTTCCTCGCCGCGGTGTTGATCTTGCGTTCGAGTCCGGCGCCGGAGCCGGCACCAGGTCCGAGCGAGTCCATCCTCGCGCAGTGGGACACTTGGGTCGCCACGATCGCGCAACGTCCCCGCACGTTTGACGCGAGGCGCAGCGATCTCGTGCAACGCACACTGGAGGTCGATCGTGCGCAACGCGCGCTGGCGCGTTCGGTAAGCGCGACGCCGGGCGGAATCGAGTACGTAGCGGCCGTTCTCGGCGAACCGGACCTTCCGGCCCCTCAGGCGGACGCGTGGTTGCATGCCCTGGCAACGCTACCCAGCGATGCGGCACACACGCTGCTCCGCACCAACGCTCCGCGCCGCGCGGCATTGCTCTCCGTGGAAACGCTACTCGCGATCGACGCCGCACTTCCCGAGCTGATCGACGTGGAGTTGGATCGTCGCCTCCGCGATGAGCCCGACAGCCTCGACGCGGTCGCGGTTGCGGCCCAACGTGTTCTGCGCGGAGACCGCCGCGGCGTCACGCTCGCACGTCGTTTTGTGTTCGAGATTCGCCGCGACCTGGAAGCACCCGCCCTTTATCTCGCCTGCGCGGCCGGTTTGCGACGGTGCGGCGATCCCCAGGCTTGGGGCATGGGCATGGACTTCGCCTTGCGCGCGGCGAGCGAACGGTTTTCGCAGTCCGACCTCGCGGGAGCGCGCCGCTATGTCTTGATGGTGGAACGCTTCGACGCCATGGCACGCAATATTCAGCCGGTTTCGCTCGCGACGCGCTGGGGGGCACTTGCGGAGGCCGCGAACCAAGCCGAAGCGCGGCTGGCAACGCCCGGCGCCATCATGACGCGATTAAACGAATTCGTGCGCTGAACCCTCTGAGCACAAAACCGCACTCCATGAGTAAACCCAAAAGGAGACCTCATGAATCGATCTATCGAAATCGTCCTAGTCGGATGCGGCCTTGTTGGAATCGCGTTCGTTGGAGCCCCCGCGGCCCACAGTGCGCCGCGTGACGCCGACGCCCGTGCGGCGCTCGTCGCGCACGCACATGCCGTCGTCCAACCGCTTGCGGACGTCGCTCCCGCCGATCAACGGCAAGTCATTCGCGCGGCGGTGCTTGGCAGCAATGCGCTCAAGAAAGCGTTGATCTTCGACCCGTCGTTGTGGGCGTCGGTCCGTGCGACGCTACACAAGCTGCCGCAAGACCCGCGCGACAAAGCGACGCGCCGCCGCATCCTTGAGCTGTTGGTGTGGGACGAACACGCCGCGAGCAAACGGATCGTCGAACGTGTGTTCGCGGATGCGCCGACTATGTTTACGCCCGCGATGCTGATCGCGCTCGATGTGCGAGGCCATGCCGGCGCGCGCAAACGTCTCCATGGGCTGAGCGAATCATCGAGTCTGGCCGCACTTCACCTCTGCTTTCAGGGGCGGCGCGACGCGGTGCCCCTGGTCCAGCGCGCATGGGCGATGACGCAGCGACCGGCCCCACACGAGCCCAAGGCCAGCGAGATCAGCGACAATCAGATGGCCATGGCCGCGGCGCTCGCGCGCGTGGGCGATCCCAAACCCTGGCGCACGCTTCTCCGTGACGTACGAGCCATCGTGAAACGCGAGAGCGACGAGTCTTTTGAATCAGTCCAAAACCTCGTGCTGCAAGTCGTGTATTTTCACTCGCTGACCGCGCCGCGCGCGCGCGTTGATCTGTCGGAGCTACGTTGGCGCTTACAACACGCAATCGGCACGAAACGACCGGAAGCGACCGACGTCGCGGCGCTCATGAACATGCTGCTCGCGCTCCAACGGTAAGGAAACAACACGTCCGCCGTCGAACGGCGGCGGACGAACTAACACTCCGGCAAACTAACAGCCAACCCGCCCTCGCTCGTTTCTTTGTATTCGCGGCGCATGTCGTCGCCGGTTCTCTTCATTACTTTGATGACGCGGTCTAAGCTCACGACGTTGCTGACGACGCTGTGCAGCGACAGTTGCGCCGCACTCCATGCCTTCGCCACGCCCATCGCGTTGCGTTCGATGCACGGCGCTTGCACGAGCCCTTTGATCGGGTCGCAGGTCAGCCCCAGGTTGTGCTCGATGGCGATCTCGGCCGCGTTTTCGACTTGCCGACACGTCCCGCCCATCAACTCGCACAACGCGGCGGCAGCCATCGCCGTGGCCGTCCCGACTTCGCCCTGACAGCCGACTTCGGCGCCCGAGATCGAAGCGTGCGTTTTCACGAGCATGCCGACCGCGCCCGCCGTCGCAAGAGCGCCATGGATCTTGTCGCGCGTGAGTTTTTGCCGCTCGGCGAACTCGACCAAAACGGCCGGCACGATTCCCGCTGCCCCGTTGGTCGGCGCGGTCACCACGCGCCCGCCCGCCGCGTTTTCCTCGTTGACGGCGAACGCGTACGCCTGCGCGCGCGCCACCGGGGCGTACCCACGCTCCACGATGCCGTTCTCGACGCGCGAAAGCAGTTCGCGCGCGCGACGTTTTACAAACAACCCGCCCGGAAGATCGCCTTCGCGCTCCAACCCACGCGAGATGCAATTCTTGAACGCGGCCCAAACCGCATCCAACCCACGCGCCGTCGCACCGGACGTAGGCTCCCAAGCCGCTTCGTTGGCCAGCACAATCCCACCCAACGTCATGTCATTCGCGATCGCGATTGCAACCAGCGACTGCGTGTCGTGAAAGGGATAAGGGGGCGGCGCCGGTCGCTCCTTATCAAACTTGCTCTCGGTTTCGCCGGCGCGGCGCACGAACCCACCGCCCAGCGAGCACCACGTTTCGCGATGCACGAGCGCATCTCCTTGGTGCGCGTAAAACACAATCGTATTCGGGTGCGGGAGATCTTCGTGTTTGTATTCGTGATAGCGAAGAAACGATACGTCGTCCGGGTGCATGCGCACATGCCCATCACCCCACGCAATCAGGGGATCGAGGCCAAGCGTGACCGGAAGATTTTGCACGTCGTCGACGTCACACGTCTCGGGCTCCCAGCCGTGCAGGCCTGCAAGAACCGCGGTGTGCGTGCCGTGGCCCAAACCGGTCGCACTCAGCGACCCTTTAAGGTGAACCGTCACCCGATCCATGCGGACGCCGCGGCGCAAACACGACGCGCGAAACCTGCCGGCGGCGCGCATCGGTCCCACGGTATGGCTAGAGCTTGGACCCAACCCGATGCGAAACAGGTCAAGCAGACGAACCGTGATCGGGCCACTCATGATGCGAGAATCTTACGCGCTCGACGAAAGACCTGACCGAACATAGGCCGGGTCAGACGTCTTGTCTGCGTGTTCTGTCGGCTGGGGTGATAGCTCGAGATGAGCGTAATCGCGTCCCGCTCGTACTCGGCGCCGTGCGCGAAGGCCGGTTTGGGCGCCCACGGCTCATGTCCGGCTTCGCGCCAGGCTTTTAAGAACGCGTCGAATCCGACGCGCCCGAGCGCGACGACGACACGCAGGCGCCGCGCCCGCTGCAGCTCCTCGACAAGGTAAGAACGACAGTTTTCCAACTCGTCGCGACTCGGTTTGTTGGCGGGAGGAGCGCACCGTGCTGCACCCGTCACGCGCGCATCGATCAGTCGCAATCCGTCGTTGCGCCCCGTCGCCTCCGGTTGGTTCGCGAATCCCTCTTCATGGAGTGCGCGATACAACCAGTCCCCACTCGCGTCCCCCGTGAACACGCGCCCGGTCCGGTGCGCGCCGTGAGCACCGGGCGCCAACCCGATCACCCACAGACGCGCGTCGAGACGCCCAAACGACGGAACCGGTTTGCCCCAGTACGTTTCCGCGCGATACATTTTGCGCTTTTCGGTCGCGACACGCGCGCCGTAACTCCGCAGACGCGGACAGCGCTCGCACGCGATTATGCGTTGCCGCAGATTCATCGCGGCATCGTAGAATACTTCGCGTGAGTTATCGCAAGGTCAACCGCGGAACGCGCGTTCCGGTCCCCGGCGGCAAGCTGATCGAGGAGTACTTTGGTGCGGTGCACACGGGCACGGACCGCTTCAGCCTCGCGCGCATGGACGCGCCGCCGGGGTGGAGCGAGCCCGCGCAGACGCCGGAGTTCGGCGAGCTGACGATCATGCAAGCCGGCCAGCTCGTAGCCCACGTGGCCGGCGAAGAAGTCCTGCTCGAAGCGGATGAAGTGCTGTGGGTCGAACCGGGCGTGCGCGTGCACTACGAAAACCGTGGGCCCGACGACGCCATCTACTGGGCTGTGTGCCTTCCGGCGTTCACGTTGGATCGCGCGCATCGCGATCCCGCTTGATCTCTTCGATCAACGCGACGACCTCGGCGCGAATGCGATCGCGGACCGCGCCGAACGCAACCGGATCCATGTGCTTGGGGTCGGGAAGGTCCCAATCGCGCACACGTGTTGCAGCAACGGCCGGACACGCGTCTCCGCAGCCCATCGTGACCACGGCGTCGAACGTCCCGTGCGCCACGTCCTCGACCGACTGGGATCGGTGCGTCGAAAGGTCGATACCGACCTCGGCCATCGCGGCGATCGCTTTGGGGTTCACGACGCCGGACGGTTTCGAACCGGCGCTCCATGCGTCGGCTCCCCATGCCGACGCGAATCCCTCGGCCATTTGACTGCGACACGAGTTTTCGACGCACACGAACAGAAGTCTCATCGCGTTTCCTCCCTCATTTGAAACGCCCAGCGAAGCGCGGCTCGGACGTCCTCCAGCATCAGGTAGAGCACCGGGACGATCACCAGAATGAGGCCCGTGGCGAAGGCCAAGCCGAAGACAATCGCGATCGCCATCGGCACAAGGAACTGCGCCTGAAAACTCGTCTCCATCATCAGCGGCGCGAGGCCGGCGATCGTCGTCACCGACGTCAGCAAGATGGCCCGCAGGCGCGCACGACTCCCGAGGACCACGGCCTCGAACAAGGGGATGCGTTCCTCGCGCCGTTTGCGGTTGACGAGTTCGACGAGGATCAGGCTGTCGTTCACAACGATGCCCGCGAGCGCCACGGTCCCGATCATGCTGAGCAATGTGATCGGATACGAGAGGAACGCGTGGCCGAACACAACACCGGAGAACGCAAGCGGGATCGCCGCCATGACCAGCAGCGGTTGCGTGTACGAGCGAAACAGGATCGCGACAATGCAATAGATCAGGAGCAGGGCCGTCAGAAAGCCGACGCGCAGTCCGGCGAGCGACTCCTGCGCGTCGCGTTTAGAACCGACGAAGGCTGCCGTCACGCCGTTGAACTTGCCCGGAAGCTCCCTTACCGCATCCTCCAAGGCGAGTGTGATCTCGCGGATGTTGCCGACGCGCTCGTCCACCGCGCCGAAGACGGTGACCGCACGCTTGCCGTCCACACGCGTGAGCGCGCCATACCCGCGCTCGGTCTTGAGATGCGCCACCTCTGCTAAGGGAACGCGTCCGCCGCTCGGCGCCGCCACGCGCATCCGCGCGAGATCCGCCACTTCGCGCCGGTCCGCTTCCGGCAAGAGAACGCGGACCGTGACCTCCTCGTCTTCGTCCTGGAGGTCCTGCACTTCAAACCCAAAGAGAGCGTAGCGGGTCTGCAGCGCAAGATCGCGCGTCGTCAGACCAAGCGGGCGCGCATCGTCGCGCAACTGATACCGCAGCTCGAGCTTGCCCTCGACGAGATCGTCATAGGCCTCGGTCACGCCGCGGAACGAGCGCACCAGCGCCACGACATGATCGCGCGCGCGGCGCACGTCTTCCAAGTCCGTGCCGCGCAGTCGGATTTCGATATCCGCACCGGCGGGTCCACCGCCGAGCGGTGCGTAGGTCAAGCGCCGCACGCCCGTGATGAATTTCGAACTCGTGCGAAGTTCGTTCACGACATCGCTCGTGCGACGCAAGCCCTGCTCCGCGCGATCGTCCGCGGCTTTCAGTTCGACGGTGATCTGCCCGATCGTGGCCGGGTCCGAGACGTTCTTGCGCCGCCCGTCCGCGAACGCGCCGCCGAGCATTGCAAAACACGTCGCGACTTCGGGTTCGGCCAGCACAAGCGCTTCAACCTGCTGCAAGGCGGCTAGCGTTTGCTCCTCCGAGCTTCCGGGCGCCATCTCCAAGTCCACGACCATCGTTTCCGCGTCCATCGACCCGATCAACGTGAACGGAACAATCCCGCCGCCGAGCATACCGATCGCGACCATCCAAAAGACAAGCGCGACGGCCAGCGTCGGGTAGCGCCAGCGCAGCAGAAACCGCAACACGCGCTCAAACCCGTTTGGGAGCCAGATGTCGAGCACCTGACGGCGCGCGCTGTCGATTTTGGCGGAGAGCCGCGCAAACCACCCGTCGCCGGCGACTTTGACGTGGGAAATGTGGGCGGGCAACACGATAAACGCTTCGATCAGCGACACGCTCAGCGCGGCAACCACAACCACCGGCAGCACGCCGAGAAAAGCCCCGATGCGACCGGGCAAAAACGCGAGCGGCGAGAACGCGGCGATCGTCGTGAGCACCGCGGCCACGACCGGACCCGCCACTTCGTTCGTCCCTTTGATCGCCGCGCGCGGCCCTGGGAGACCTTCGCGGCGTTTCGTGAATACGTTCTCCGCGATCACGATCGCATCATCGACGAGGAGACCGAGCACAACGATCAATCCAAACATCGTGATCAAGTTGATCGTGACGCCGGCGAGCAACATCAGCAGGAACGTCCCCATGAACGAAACGCCCAGACCCACCGCCACCCAAAACGCGACGCGTAACTCGAGAAACAAACCGAGCACGATGACGACGAGCACCAGACCGATGCGCGCGTTGCGCACCATGAGGTCCAAGCGCTGGCGAATGAAACGACTGAGATCGCGCGTCGTGCTCAGCGTCACGGCCGCGCCGAAGCGCGACGGGTTCTCCGCGACGTAGCGCTTGACGGCATCGGCGATCTCGACGGCGTCTTCTTCGGGCGTCTTGAACACCGTGAGGTTCGCTGCGGGCTTTCCCTGGAAGCGTCCCTGCTCGACGGTGTCCTCAAACGTCTCCCGCACGCGCGCGATGTCGCGCAAGCGAACCGCGCCGTCGGGCAGCGTCTTGACGATGATCTCCTCGATCTCGCCGACGTCGTCGGTTTCGCCAAGCGTTCGCACCCGAATGTTGCCGCGCTCGCTCTTGAGCTGGCCCGCCGGCAGATCGAGATTGGACTGCTGCAAAACACGACCGACCTGCTCGAGAGTGAGCTCCCACCCTTCCAAGCGTTCGGGCATGATCTCGACCCAGATTTCGCGATCCCGAATGCCGCTGATCGTGATCTCCGAGACCGGATCCAAGTCCAGCAGGTCGTCGCGCACAAGTTTGGCGGCCTCGCGCAAACGCGCCTCCGCCACGTCCCCGTGCACGACCACGCTGATCACCGGCAGGATCGGCCGGATCGCCAAGATCTCCGGCTCCTCGGCGTCCTCGGGCAACTCAGGCGCCACTTCGTCGATCGCACCGCGCACGTCGGACAGGACGCGATCGCGGTCGGAATTTTCCTCCAAGTCAATGCGCATCGCGCACAGGCCTTCGAAGACGTTCGTGACGACCTCGTCGATGTCCTCGATGCCCTCGATCGACCGCTCCAAGCGGCGGGCGACCAATCGCTCGACTTCTTCCGGCGTCGCGCCCGGATAGGCAACCGTCACAGTGATCGCTTCGGGATCGACGTTGGGAAACATCTCCTTGCGGAGCTGAAACGCCGCGACCGCGCCCGCGACCAAGACCGCGGCCATCAACAAATTAGCGATGACGGGGTTGCGCACCGCAAACCGCGCGAGGTTCAACGCGGTTGCTCCTCGGCCAGCGCGTGCACCTTCGTGCCGTCGGCGATCTCTTCCAAGTTCGTCACGATAAGGCGTTCGCCCGCCTTCACGCCGCTCCGCACCAAGACCGCGTGCGCCAGCGCGTGTTCGATGGGCGGCGTGCGCCCGCGGGCCACGCCGTTCATCGCGATGAAGCATTGCTCGCCCATCAAAGCGGTGCGCGGAATCACGAAGACGTCGGCGTGCATCCGCCCACCCACGCGCGCCGAAACGAACGCGCCCGGCGGAATCGTACCGCCCTCGCGCGTCAAGTAGACGACGAATGTCCGGTCTTCAGAACGCACGGACGGCCCGATGCGCGCGACGTTCCATTCGCGAGCGGTTCCGGCAAAGGTAACCGACGCTACATCCCCGACTTGGACTTCGCCGAACCGCGAACCCGGCAGCGAAATCGGGATTTCGACCTGGCTCGGGTCGATCAACTCGAACAGCAGCGCTCCAATGCCGACGCGATCGTGTTGATCCACCATCCGCGACTGAATCTGTCCCGTGAACGGCGCGGAGATTTTGGCGCGCTCAACATCGGTCGTGGCGCGCAATTCCTGCGCCGTGATCTCTTGAAACTCCGCCGTGTTGCCTTCGACCTGGACCGCGAGTGTGCGCGCGCGCCCCTGTAAGTCGAGCACGGCCGTCCGGCGCACGGTCACGCGCAGTCGCTCGCGATCCAACTCACTGGGCGTCGCGGCGGCGCCCATGTCCTTCACGCGCTGGAGTTCGCGTTGCGCCAGATCAAGCTCGTCGGCAGCGATCGTGATCTTGGCCGCATTGGTCGCAAGCTCGCTCGCCAGACTTCTGGCCTCCGCGCGATTGCGCGCCTTGCGCGCGACAACGCCCGCCTTCGCGGTCTTGAGGTCGCGCTCGTCCAAGCGGATGAGTTCGGTACCAACCGTGACGAGAGCGCCGGCCTCGAGCTCTTTCGCCACCCACCGGACAACACCGGCCACCTCCGCGGCGACATGCGCACGCCGGAGTGCGCGCGCCCGACCGTAGCCGATCAGCTGCTCGCGGTAGTTCTCAGCGACGAGCGGCCTCACGCGCACCGCGACCGCGGAGACTTCGGCTTCGGCCTGCACGGGTGGACGCCGCCTCGCGAGCAACCCGTTCATGAGCATGCGCCCCACGAAGAGAATGCCCACCACAAGCAGCAAAGAAAACAACGCACGGCGCCAACGCATCGAAGCTCTTATCCTTCCAAGTCCTGTCGCGACGCCGACAACACGGCCTGCGCACGCAGTTCGTCGTCCCGGCATCGACCCAGCCCCAGGAGGCGAGACTGCCAGTACACCGCTGCGACGCCGCGGCGCGGTTGCTCCATACGGACCACGCGGCCCGCCACAAACATGCTTGCGTCTTCGCGCGACAACGTGACCGCGTCGAGTGCGGCGGCCTGCGCGAGAACGCGCGGCGCCACGCAATGGTCAGGTCCGGCGTCGCGGGGATCGACCCCGTCCGCGGCCTCAAACGGACCGATGCGCGTCCGCCGCAACGCGGTGAGGTGGGCGGGAACCCCGATCGCTTCGCCCCAGTCGCGTGCGAAACAACGGACGTAGTATCCGCGGCCGGTCGTGAGACGCACGACGGCCGTGGGCCAAGTGGCGCTTTCGACTTCGATCTCGTGACACACGACCGAGCGCGGCTCCAGCGACACCTCGACACCGCGGCGCGCCAACGAATACGCGCGCTTCCCGTCCACTTTGAGGGCCGAGTACGCGGGCGGCACCTGCGAGACGGCCCCTTCAAACGCCGCGACCGCGTCGAGCCAACCGTCCGGCGGGCCGCCGCTCACATCGACCGCGTCACCGACCGGCGTGCCGGTCCCATCCAACGTGTCGGTACTCACGCCAAACTGCACCGTCGCACGGTAGGTCTTGGGCAAGCTCATCGCGAGATCGCTGAGGCGTGTGCCATCTCCGACCAGTGCCAGCAACACGCCCGTTGCAAACGGATCCAGCGTGCCCGCGTGCCCAACCTTGGTCTTCTTGCCCACGCGCTCTTTGAGTCCGCGCAGCGCGGCCGCGCTGGTCATGCCACCCGGCTTGTCGAGAACGACAGTTCCGTGCGAACGCGGCGGCGGTTGAGAGTGCATGAGGACGTTACGCGATCGTCTTTCCGAGAATATGACGCAGGGCCCCTTCCAACGTGGGACAGCGGAAAGGATAGCCGCTTTCAACGAGCTTTTGCGGAACGACTCGCTGGCCGGCCAGCAGCAGCTCGTTGGCCATCTCTCCAAACGCGAGGCGCGCCGCGAACGCGGGCATCGGAAGGAAGGCGGGGCGGCGCAGGACGCGACCCAGGGTCTTGGCGTACTCGCGGTTGGAAACCGGCGCCGGCGCGACGGTGTTGATGGGTCCGTTCAAAGATTCCGTCGTCATCGCGTGGTGGATGGCGCCGATCACATCGTCTAAGGCGATCCAACTCATCTGCTGCTTGCCGCCCCCGATCGGACCGCCGCCTCCCATGCGAAACGGGAGCAACATTTTTTGCAGCGCTCCGCCGCGTGGCGACAAGATGACGCCAAACCGCATGTGAACGACGCGAATCCCGGCGGCGCGGGCGGGCGCGGCGGCGTCTTCCCACGCGCGACACACGTCGGCCAAAAATCCTTCGCCGGGCGCGGCCGTTTCATCGACGGGCTCGTCGCCGCGGTCGCCGTAGTACCCAACGGCGGAGGCGCAGATCAACACGCGCGGCTTTTGGGGCCACGCGCTGATCGTCTCCGCCAATCGACGCGTACCCTCGACGCGACTCTTCAGAATGCGATCTTTTTTCTCGTCGTTCCACCGACCGTCAGCGATCGATTCACCGGCCAGGTGCACCACCGCGTCCGCGCTCATCGTGGCGAGCGCCGGATCCCAAATCGTCTCAGCACGGCGTTGCAACGCGGAGACGTCATGCCCCCCCGTCGTCAGGAACGGAAGGAGAGCGGAGCCCACCAGTCCGGAAGCGCCGGTGACCAACACGCGCTGGCGGGACACGCCGTAGTGCGCGACAACGTCGGCGGCGGTCACCGCGTGCCGATACGCGAACATGGCTTCGAGCTTGCGGCGCGCCGTCCCGCTCCCGAAGAAGCGCCCGAGGCGGCCCATGGGCAACCGGTACGAGACTTCATCAAGCAAGCGCGACGCGCCGTCGCCCGTGGCTTCAAATCGGTGGCGGTGGACCCACTCGGCAAACGGTCCGGACAACTGGACGTCGCGAAACTCGTGAGGCGGATCGTAGAGGTCGTGCTCGGCGAGCCAGCGCTTCCATACGAGCGGCGCCAAGCGCACCGCAATCTCGGTGCGCGAACCGGGACGCAGGTGGCCACTCGTCGAAATCAGCTTGGTGTGCTCCCACGGCGGGACCAGACGCTCGAACGCACCCGGTCGTTCGTGCCACGCGAAGAGTTCGTCTTGCGGGGCGGCCACTTCGACAGAACGAACGTAACTTTGATTTTTCATCTATAGAGTCGGCACTGTACCCGCGTCATCGTCGCTGTCGAATCGGCGCTCGTAGACAAGCTCGGCGCGATCGCGCTGAAATCCCGCATCGCGAAAGAGGTTTTCCAAGGCGTGGCCCACCGCGGGCTCTCCATTGAGAACTTGGACATAGCGCGTTTCGCGGACGCTGGAACGAAGCCACGCGCGAATGTGCTCCACCGTGACCTCTTTGTGCGCATCGATCTCCCGCCCCTTGCGCCGCGCCACGAGGACCAGCGACGATCCTTCGTACACCAGGTGCGTGGTCGCGAGACGGGGCGGTAGATCGAGGGGCAAACCGAGCCCGCAAAGCGACGCCGGATCGCTCGCCGCAAACGCAACAACGCGCGACGACGGGGCGGCCGACCACCAAGAAATCCAGCGCGGATCGAGAAACTGCAGGCCGTCAATGTCGTCAAAGAACTGCCCCGCCAACACTTCGCCGCTGAGCTCCATCAAGCGCAACGCGGTGAGCAGGCGGCCCCATCGCGACGGCGACAGTTCGTGGCCTAGGAGCGCGCGAAACAACACGCCGTAGCGCGCAAGCAACTGCCGCACGCGGCGCTTGTCCTGCTCCAGGGCGTCGAGTCGATCCAGCGCGTCGTCGCCGCGCGGCAACACACGCCAGTTTCCGCTCAGCGGCCGCGACGATCGCCACGCACGCCATCCGGACCGCTTCCCTGCCGCGCCCGCAGCACGATAGCGAGCCGCCGCCCCCTGTCGCAGCGCCGCAAACGTGTCGTTGTGAACCGCGCCGCGCCACGCACCCTCCCAGAGCTTTTGTGTGAGGGCGTCACCTTGGAGTCCCGTGCGCTGCTGAATTTCAAAGAAGTCGAAGCGTCCCGGAGAGGGCACCGGGCTCTCACGATCCTCGGGTCGCAGCGGCTCGGCGAACAGGTCGATCTCGTCGTGAAACGCGAACGCGACTTTTTGTTTGCCCGCGCCGAACCAAACGAGATCGCCCTGCGCAAACAAAGCGTCGAGATCTTGGGGCTGATAGTTCGCGACACGCGCGGGGAGCACGGTCTGTTCCCAGAGCTCGACCGACAACGGATAACCAAACAGCGTTTCGAGCGGCGCGCGCAGATCGTCGGCGGCGCGCCCGACGCCTTGGACCTGTGCGAGAAACGGCGCGAGTGTCGCCAACGGCTTCGGCCGCACCGTCGCACGGCGCGAGTTGCGTTGCATCCGCAACAACCGCTCAAGGTTTTCGGCGTCGCAGTACTCTGTGTCTTCCGCCCCGCGGCGGAGCGGCCCGGCGATGACGCACTCCTCGCGGACAAGCTCCTCCAGCGCCAACGCGACGCGCGCGCGGGCCAGGTTGAACCGATCCGCCAAAAATGCGGGCGTGACAGGGCCGAAGCCTTCCATCGCTTGACGCACGACATCGACGAGTGCGTGGTCGTCGGTCGCCGCGCGTTCCAGCCGCGCCTTCACACCGCGCGTGGTGAACCCGTCAAGATGGGCAAGGAGCCCCGGCGTGTCGGGAGGAGCGGCGATCAACAAACGCTCGTCCGCGTGATCGACAAACTCGGCGGCGTCACGCGGCTCGTAACCCGGCGCGGTGCGTTGGAGTTTTACGGCAAACGAAGCGCACAGCTCCGGATCGAGTTGCGGGCGCAGCGCCGTGTCGCGCAACACGTCCTGCATCACGTCCGCGCTCATCCGCGCCGCGCCCGCGACCGGACGTTCGATCTGGTCGTACATGTACCGATCCGTCATGCGCCACGCGAGGTTGCCCGCTAGCGGCGAGGGCGACGGCGACGTCACACACGTCACCGTGATGCGGCCGTCCGCCACTTCATCAAGCCGCTCACGCAACCCGACCAAATCGAACTCATCTTCGAGACACGTGCGCCACGTCTCGGCAAGGATCGGAAAGTCCTGGTACGGCGCCACGGCGGTCATCAGTTTTTGCGCGCGAATGCGTGTGAGCCAAAGCGGCACGCGCTTGCCGGGCATGCCGCGCGGGAGCAGTAACGCCCGCCCTGCGCACTCGCGAAAGCGCGTCCCAAAAAAGCCACTGGCGCCGAGATCGCGCTGCAGCAGCGTGGCGATGGAGACGCCGTCCAACAGGGAGAACAACGAACTTTCGTCGATCGCTCCCGGTAGCGACAACACCACGCCGTCGTCGTTAGAAAACGCCTCGACCGCCGACCCGGTCATGTCTTCGAGAAGCGCGCTCCATGCCAACGAAAGCGGGTTGAGCATGCGACCGCCCCAGCGCGCATGCACGTAGATCTGTGTGAGTTCGCCCTCACGGCCCGCGCCCTCGACGCGTTCGATCAGGACGTGCCAGCGGTGCGGGAGCGGGGCGCGCGACCGTCGCTTTTGATCGTCCAGCAAGGACAGCACCGACTGCGCGGCCTCCTGTTCCAACGCAAACTGCGTGCGCAGGAGCGGCTCCAACTCCGCACGCGGCGTCGTCTCCGCCGTCTGGAGAAAATCCGCGATCGCCGCGCACAGCGGCCAATCCCGCGGCTGCACTTCGGCTTTCCAAAACGGCGCGGCGGCGCGTCCTTCGCCGCCCGGCACAACAAAAACGTCGTTGCGGTCGATGCGATGCACGCGCCAAACCTGCGTGCCGATCACGAACTGATGGCCGGGGCGGCGCTCCCAGACAAACTCCTCGTCAAGCTCGCCCAGCCGCGTATTCGACCCCTCCACGCGCAACGTGAAGTAGCCGCGATCGGGAATCACCCCACCGGATCGATAGAGCGTCTGCAACACGCCTCCCGCGGCCCGCAGGCGGCCGGTTTCGGGGTCCAGACGGAGGCGCGGTTGCAGCTCGCGCAAGCGCGTGTCGGCATAACGCCCACGTAGCATCGCGATCACGCGGTCAAAGACGACGCGCTGCAGTTCCTGATACGGCGCCGCCCGCGTCACAATCGCGAACACGTCGTCCGGCGTGCGCTCTTCGACCGCGCAAAGCGACAACACGCATTGCGCCAAGACATCGAGCGGGGCGCGCACCGGACGGACGGGCTCCACACGTTGCGCGACGACGAGAGGCGCAAGGACCGTCGCTTCCAGCAGGTCGGTCGGATAGAGCGGGACGATGCGGCCGCGACTCACTTCACCGACGCCGTGACCCGCGCGCCCGATGCGCTGCACCGCCGCGTTCAGCGTGCGCGGCGTCTGCACCAACACCACCTCGTCCAAGTACCCAACATCAATCCCGAGCTCAAGCGAGCTGGTCGCGACCAACGCCTTTAGCGTGCCCTTGCGCAATCGCTCCTCGACGAGCGCGCGGATCTCGCGCGAAAGCGAGCCATGATGGGAGTACGCGATCGGCTCGGGGGCGCCCTCGTTGATCCACGCCGCCAACTGCTCGGACGAAGCGCGGTTGTTCACAAAAAACAGCGTGGAGCGATTGTGTTCCAAACGCTCTTTGCAGTGGTCGACGATCGACGGCCAGATCGAATCGGCGGCAGGCGCACGCGCGGTCCAGTCGATGCGGCACTGCACTTCTTTTGTTGTCGTCGCGCGCTCCGTCGCAACGCGCCGCCCGCGCCCGCCGACGAACGCCGCCACCTCCGCCAGCGGCTCGACCGTGGCCGACAACGCGATCCGTTGCACCTCGCCACTCAGACTGACCAGGTGCTCCAACCCGGCCATGAGATACGAACCCCGTTTCGTCCCCGCGACCGCATGGATCTCGTCCAAGATCACCGTCCGGACGGTGCGCAGGTTCTCCCGCGCCCGGGGCGACGTAAGAATCAGGTGCAGGCTCTCCGGCGTCGTCACCAAAATCTCCGGTGGCGACGTTGCAAAGCGGCGCCGCTCGCTCGTCGGCGTGTCGCCGCTGCGGACATGCACATGAACGGGCCGCGCGCGATCCCCAAGCGCTGTGGTCAGCTCCCGCAGCGGCGTCAAGAGGTTGCGCCCAATGTCGTTGTTGAGCGCTTTGAGCGGTGAAACGTAAAGCACGCGCACCGCACCGCCCTCCCACGCTCCCGTCACCAGCCGATCAAGCGCCCACAAAAACGCGGCGAGCGTCTTGCCGCTTCCCGTCGGCGCCGTCGCCAAGAGATGCTCCCCCGCGGCGATCCGTGGCCACGCCCGCGCCTGGACATCGGTCGGCGCGCCAAATCGCTCGGCAAACCATGCGCGCGTCAGAGGATCGAATGCGTCCATGGCTTCGCATCCTATGATGAGAGCCATGACACGGTGTGCAATCGTTGGATTCGTTTTGGTGATCGGGGCCGGCTGTGGCGGCGACGCCTCCGAATCGACCACGGGCGCCGACGCGGACCAAGAGCGGCTCAAAAAACAACACGCCCTCGCCAAGCAAGCGCGGGCGGACTTCACGGCGCTAAGCGTCGATCCTGACGCGGCGGCCAACCTCGCTTGGACCAAAGCGACGGAGCTCGCGGTCGAAGGCGAGACCGCCGCTGCCGCCGTGGCGTATGAGATGGCGGCCGACCTGTACCGGGCGGGGGCGAAACGCGTGCGCAGCAACCAAGCGACCGCCGCGGATAACGCGCGCGTGGAGGCGCTGTCGGTCGATCTCGCCATGCTCAAGATGAAAGGCGAGGATCTGGTTGCGCGCGCAAGCAAGATTCGTACGGAGACGGCAGGTGACACCGATGCCGCGCGCAAGCGCATGCTCGCGATCGCCGCGGGATTAGACGAGATGGTTGCGACCGCGGAGTTCCGGCGTTGGCAGTCGACGTTGAGCGTATTGGAGACTCAAATCCGCTCCCGCCAATTCGATGCGGCGCGCGCGGGTCTCACGAAAGCACAGGAAGCGCACGAGACGTTTGCGGACGAAGTGAATGCGTTGGGGCCGCGCTTCGACGCGACGCTCGCGTTTACAGGCGCCAAACAAAAGCTCCAGGACGCGGCCGGGTGGTACCGCCGCGCGGGGTTGGACAGCACAGCTGCGCTCGGCCCGGTGCAGGCGAAGATGCAACGTGCGCACGAACTTCGCAGCGCCCGCAATTACGGCGAAGCCATTCCGATTTACAAACAGGTCGCGGAGGAGGCGGCCGCGGCGCGACGCAACGGGGATACGCTTCTCGGTCATAAAAAGGCCGCGATGCGTGTGCGCGCAAGTGCTGCCGCGTCAGCCGAGACATGGAACCTTGTCCAGCGGACTCTCGACGCGGTCACGCGGGACGAAGCGAGCGCCGGTCTCGCGGCCCTGGCGCGCGGCGATGCACTCTTGAAAGAGCACAAGTACAAACCGGCCAATGATGCGTTCGCCGACGCCGCCCTGAGGCTGGACGAAGTTGTGCGCAAGCATTCGGGACGCGCCCCGCTCGGCTGGCGCATCCTCGATCCCGCCAAGGGATGGAACGGTTACTGTCGCGCCGTCGCGGACCCGCAATCAGGAATCCGCTTCCTCCTCGTCGAGCCCGGCACGTTCGACATGGGTGTCTTGTCGGGCACGCCCGCCAAGGGCGAGTTCGTAAAGCACAAGGTCACGCTCACACGCGGGTACTACCTTGCCCAATACGAGACAACGACGGGCCAGTGGTTTCGCTTCGTCGGCGCGACCGGCCACGTCTCGCGCGCCGAGGAGCGCGGCCGGAGTCAAACGTGGGAGAAAGCATCGCTGCGCGTCGAAGCGATGCGGGATGCGTGCTGGATGGAGCCGTACCCCGGCTGGGAATTGGTCGCGCAGGCCACGTGGCCGGTGACCGCCTTGGACGCGCGCGACGTGGATCGATTCTGCCGCCACTACGGCTACCGGCTCCCGACCGAAGCCGAGTTTGAGTATGCGGCGCGGGCGGGCCAAAAGACTCGCTATGCGTGGGGCAACAACCCGAAAGACGGCCGCGGCCAGGGTAACTTCTTCGACCGGACAGCCGATAACTCCTTGCGGAGCTATGTCAAAGACTCGTTCTTCTTTCGCGACGAGCACCGGTTCGTCGCGCCGGTGGGCAGCTTTCCGGCCAATGCTTGGGGCTTTTTCGACCTCGACAGCAACGTCCGCGAACGCGTCGCCGATCGATTCGGCGCTAAAACGAGTGCGAAAGCGCGGACCGACCCCCTCCACACCCAAGGCCAAGACGGCGTGTGGCGCGGTGGCAGCTACATGGCCGGCGCGACAACCGCGCGGATCGCGGCGCGTGGACCGCTCGCCGACAAAGCTCTCGAAACGTGGACCGGATTCCGAGTCGTCAGAGTGATCGAATGACACAGGCGTTCGTTCTTTTGGTGCTGCTCTCCTTCGCGTCGTGCTCTGGTTGCAAGGATCGCGATCAGCAACTACCGACGCCCCCGCCACGGCAGACCGAGGGCGCGTATGCAACCGCCGTGTCGGAGAAGGCGCGCGCGCTCGCGTATCAGGTGCGCGCCGAAACCGCGGAGCTCGAGATCGAACACGCGCCGCGTTGGATCGCCATTGGCGACGATCTCTTTCGCCGCAATCTATACGTACAAGCCGCGAATGAATACTGCCGCGCCGCGGACGCGTATCGTCGAGTCTATGAGCGTTGGGAGCGCACATCATCGAGCGATGAGTATTTTCGCGCGATTGCCGATTGGGCCGACGCGCGCGCTCTCCGCAAGCAACTGACGGTCACCCACATCATGATGGACCAAGCCGCTTCGGGAAAAAAGCCGAACTCCGTCGTTGCACGCACGCTCAAACGCCTTCGCTCCGAAGTGATGGAATCCCCAGCGCTGGCCGCCATGGACAAAAAACTCGAAGCGGCGGCTCTAGCCACGCGGGAGCGTCGGTTCGACGACGCGCGACCGATTCTCAAAAAAATTCGTCGCGAACTCAAAGCCCTCCACAAACAGGTGCAGACAATCGAAGCCGAAGAGCGCGACCGCAAAGAGTGAGATTCCACGCTCCGGTCGCGTAAAGTGGGCGCCGGAGATTTAGATGACGCACTCGCTTCCGCAAAACGGCGCATTCAACCCCTCGACGGCCGCACAGGGCACATCGCCCGGTAGTTTCGCGCGCCGACCGGATATCGGCGGGCCGCTTTCGTTCTCCTCGCCCGACACGCCCGGGATGCCGCCGCCGTCGGACAAAACGGCGTGGGACTTCAACCCGGCGCCGCGAGCGGCCGGACAGGCTGTGACGCAGTTGGAACGCGCGCGCTTGGGCGAGATCACAGCAGAGATGGTGCGTGTCGCCGCGCGCGAGCCGCACCTCACCGCGGTGCAGGTGCGCGACGAGGTCGCGACCGGACGCATGATCATTCCCGCCAATCGCGTGCACCTTGGCTACAAGCTCGACCCGATGGCGATCGGCCGAGCGTCGCTGACAAAAATCAACGCCAACATGGGTGCGTCGCCGGTGAGCAGCGGCACACACGAAGAGGTCGAGAAACTCGGCTGGGCGGAGCGCTGGGGCGCGGACACCGTGATGGATCTTTCGACGGGCGGCGACATCGACGCCTGCCGCGAGGCCATCGTGCGGAACTCGACGGTGCCGATCGGGACCGTGCCGATCTACTCGATGATTATCGGGCGGCGCCTGGAAGACCTCGACGCGAAAACGATTCTCGAGTCGCTGGAGCATCAAGCGAAGCAAGGCGTGGATTACTTCACGATTCACGCCGGCGTTCTTCAAGAACACCTGCCGCTGATTCAGAAGCGACTGATCGGGATCGTCTCACGCGGCGGTTCGTTGCTTGCCAAGTGGATGCTTGTGCACCAAAAGCAAAACCCGATGTACGAGTTGTTTGACGACATCTGCGACATCATGCGCGAGTACGACGTGAGCTTTTCGCTCGGCGACGGCTTGCGGCCCGGCGGTTTGGCGGACGCGACCGACGAGGCGCAGCTGCGCGAACTCGAAACGCTCGGCGAACTCACCGAGCGCGCCTGGGCCAAGGGTTGTCAGGTGATGGTCGAAGGGCCGGGCCACGTCCCGTTCGATCAGATCGAATACAACATGAAGTTGCAGCGCCGCTTGTGTCACGGCGCGCCGTTTTATGTGCTCGGCCCGTTGGTCACCGACATCTTTCCCGGCTACGACCACATCACGAGTTGCATCGGCGCGACCGCGGCCGGGTACCACGGCGCATCGATGCTTTGCTACGTGACGCCGAAAGAGCATCTCGGCCTGCCCAAAAAAGACGACGTGAAGCAGGGATGCGTGGCGTACAAGATCGCGGCCCACGCGGCCGATGTCGCGCTGGGCATCCCCGGCACGCGCGACCGCGACGACGAACTGACGAAAGCGCGGGCCGCACTCAACTGGGAAAAGCACTTCGAGCTGAGCTTCGATCCCGACACGGCGCGCGCGCTCCACGACGAGGACTTAGACGTCGATACGGACTTTTGCGCGATGTGCGGCCACGACTGGTGCAGCGTCCGGATCAGCAAAGAGATCAAGGAGTTTCAGTCGGGCAAGGACCCGGAGTACGTCCGCGAGGGCGCGATCAAGAGTGCGGCGTTAACGGACGAGCAGCGCCATATTCTGGAGCAGCGCGGTGTCCTAAGCCCGGCCGAGATCCACCGCTTAGCGGCCAAGACCAAAGAAAGCGTGGGCGCCGAAGACGACAAGGCAACATGCCACTCGGACTACGTCCCCGACGCCGACGAAGCGCGCCGACTGCAGGAACAGGGCGGCGCGTAAGCTCCGCGCTTGGGCAGATCCTATCCGAGCGCCGCACGAACGGCGGCCTCGTCTTTGCCGATCACGACGGCGGCGGCGACCAACAGGATCGGGCGGCGTAACAGGTTTGGCGTTTTTGTCACCGCGGCCGCAAACGTCGCGCGTGACGGCGGCGCATCCTTCCAGCCGTTCTCTTTGGCGAAAGCGTGGCGCGTGTTCAGAACGGGCGCCACGCCGCCGGCCGCTTTCACGATGCGCTCGACTTCCGGTTTCGTAAGCGCGATCTTTTGGTAGTCGCGCTCGATGACCGAGTCATCCAGTTCCCGTACGAGACCTCGCACGGTGCGGCAACTCGTTCACCCCGATTTTAGAAACAACGTCGCTTGCGTCTTGTTTGCCATGGCGCGCGGATTCTACGTCGGCGCCGAAGCTTCGTGCATGGCGCGAAAAAACGCGTCGCGGTCTTCATAGTCGGCCAGACCGTGCGTGGCGCCCGCGCTCCGCAGCGTTGCGTAGCGTTTGCCGACCGCCACAAACGGCATGGCCAGCGCGCGGGTCGTGATGAGGTCCCACGACGCGTCCCCGAGATACACAACGCGCTCCGCCGTCGTGGCGTAATGCGCCTCGGCGCGTCGAACGCCTGTCTCCAAAATCGTCCCGCGCTCCATGCCGCAGTCGGCGCCCGCCAGCGGCCAGTGCTCGGTCGTCAGATCCGCGCGCTGCATTTTCGCGCGCCCGATCGGGTCCCAGTTTCCCGTAGCGAACGCGACCTTCCACCCCGCATCTTCAAGCGCTTGCCAGGCCGATGCGATGCCCGCGATCACGCCGCCGACTCCCTGCGCGTCCAGAATCATGGCGCGGTACGAACGGCGGATGGCGGCCAGCTCCTCGACCGTCGGCGCCCGCCCCTTGTGCTCGCGAAACAACGCATCGGTGATCCCGGAATCGGTGGCGTTGGGATACGCACCCCAATCCGTATCGATCGGCGGGTTGTCGAGCGCGGCCCGCACGATCCCGACGTACAAGCCGTCGAATTGCTGCTCGTGGTCGGTGACGGTGCCATCGATGTCGAAAAGCGCGAGGTTCACAGGCGGTAGAGTATCCGCATGGACAAACGCTCCATCGAAAAACCGCGCGGCCTCTCCGAAAAGTACGCGTCGCAGTGGGAGGACCCGGCGATGGCGGAGGCGTACCCGTGCCGACCGCCCTATCCGGCGGCGGTCTTCGACCTCTTGGCGGACCTGTCCGAAGGCGGCGCGGTGTTGGATCTCGGGTGCGGCACCGGCGACATCGCGCGGCCGTTGGCGGCGCGCGTGGTCGGCGTGCGCGCCGTCGATCGCGCCGCCCCCATGATCGCGCTCGCACGCACGCTGCCCGGCGGCGACGCGCCGAACCTTACGTGGGTGGTCGGGCGCGCCGAGGACGAGAACCCGGCGAAGTTTGCGACGACAACCGTCGGGGAGTCGCTGCACTGGTTCGATTGGGATCGGCTTCCGGAGCTCCCGCGGCTGACCGCCGTCGGGCGCATCGAGCATCCGAGCGCGTGGACGGGCGACCTGCGCACGCTCATCCCGCAATACTCGACGAACCGTGATTTCGTGCCGTACGACGCGCTCGACTCGCTGGCGCAGGCCAAGCGGTTTACCGAGCGCGGAAGCGCACGACTACCGGCAACGCCGTTCACGCAAACGATCACGGACTACATCGCATCGATCCACTCGCGCAACGGCTTCTCGCCGGCGCGCATGACGAACGAAGCCCGCGCGGCGTTCGACGCCGCGGCGCGAGCGGTGCTAGCCCCACACGCCGACGGCAAAGAACGCCTCACGTTCGGCGTCGGCGCAATGCTCCGCTGGGGCCACGTCAGCGCGGGATCGTCGGCGGGTTTCGTTTGAGGCGTGCGCTTCAACCAACGCGGGCTCGCGCCAAAGCCACCGACATCCTCGGCCGCGCAGCTCGTCGGCTCGATCAACAGCCTCGGTGAGGACATCGACGCTGCGCATGGGGTTACTGGACTCGTAGCTGATGGACTGTTTCGAACTGACCGTCCAGGATCTGCTTGATGTATACCGGCGTCACACCGTCATGCCAGATGACACAGTCGATTCGAAACGAGTCTTTGCAGAGAATCTGAATCGAGAGAGACGGGAGAGCCCGCGACGTGCTTGGGACGCTTGACGGACGATTCCTCCTGAGCTGAAGCGCGATCTTCTCGACGATCGGCTTCCCCGCGCTTGGAGTGATGGCGTAGCACTTGGCTGGCACGATTCCGGCGGCCCCAAGAGTTGTTAGTGAAACCCAGTCGAGCGCGGTTCCGGTCCATACGAAGTCCGCATCGATCTCCTCACCGCCATCAACCGTAAGCCGCCCATCTTTGTACCGGACCGAAACCCGATGCTCCGTTTTTCCGCGCGTGATTACGCTGGAAAAGCTGGCGACCTTGCCGTTGTTCCACTTAGCCCGTATAGATCGTGACTCTCGAATCGGACTGGCCAGCACCTGGGTCGAGCTAACTCGAGATTGGCCCGACGGCACAACCACCCGCTCTTCCCCACGCAGAACGCCAGCGGAGAATATGTCGAACCGTAGGACTCTCTCGACTCCCGGGTCTTCTTTGTAAGGGCGAAGAAGCGACCTCGCTCTATATCGTCGCCGGAGCCGCACCAGCCGGGTGTCGCGATCCCGGCTCGAGATCCAACTCCCCCGGTGGAGTATCCCCGCGATGCTTCTCGTTGCACGAACGTCCGTGAGCGGGTTCTCTTTGAGAACAAGAACGTCTGCGCGGAATCCAGGCCGGATTACGCCGAACTTTCCGGCCATCGGCAAGAGCTTACTCGCTTCGGTTGTGCACGCTTGTAGCGCTTCCCGATTCGACAGCCCGGACTCCACGAGCAGCTGCAACTCTCGGTGCAGATCACCGGGGCCAACGAATGCAAAACCGAAATCGGACCCCGCAACGATCGGGATCCCGGCGCCGTGTAAACGAGCGACCAGCGCTTGGAGCTTGCGAAACATGGCTTCAGCGCTCTGACCATCGGGGACGTCCTCGATCAGAGGCGTCAAAGCCGCCCTATCAAACCGGCTCAGGAACGACGAGGTAATCGCCTCCTTCCGTGCGTCAATCCGGATTGTTCGCTCAAGCGCAACGAGTGTCGGAACCTGTACGCTGCCGGTTTTGGCAGCAAGCTCGACCAGGGGCTGGGAAGCCGCGAGCTTGACATCGGCGTGCAGCCGCCACCAAGGCTCGCTGCCGTAAGGCACGGCGGCGGCGTGCCCTAGCCCAACAATCCAACCGCGAAGATGTTCGATCGACGCTTGGCCCATCTCCAGGGCCTTGTGCAATCCCACTTCGAACGGGACGTGGCCCCAGACTGGCAGTTTCTTGCGCCGCGCTTCTCGCAGCAGCTGGCGATAGAAGGCTGCGGGGACGTAGTCGTAGACCTTGATGCCGTCGTAGCCCTCCCGAGCGATCGCTTCGACGATCTCGCGCGCGTCACTCGACGGATCAAGCTCACGGAACCCGGCAAACAACGAATCTATTGTGGATCCTCCAAGGCACTCGCTCGCGACAACCAGCACAGGACCAGCGAGCAACCGACGATTTAGTTTCTCTCTCAGCGGTAGTGACTCTGCGGTCCCGCGCATCTCGCGGGCAGTCGTGATTCCGTTGAGTAACAGAGCTTCGGCGTCGTCTGCATGACGAAGGTGGACATGGGCATCGCAAAGTCCCGGCAACAGATAGTGGCCCGTGACGTCAACGCGTCTCGCCGAACGGGAAGTCCGTACATCACCGACAGCAACTATGCTCTGGTTCTCGACAAGCACGTCTGCTCGACGCACCAACCCCGCGTCAAGGTCTACAACAAATCCGCCCACGAGAACGAGAGACGCCGTAGAGCTTCTCGTGGGTTTCGCGCATGAAGCGATGGAGAGCGTGAGCAGGATCGTAAGAACTCTGATCATGTAAGACTAGGCGCCGTGCCGCATCCGCGCTCACTCTTTCCGGAGCCGTCTTGCCTTGGCGGCCAATTCTCTAACCGACAGGGAATAAAGGCCCGCTGCAGCCTTCTTCTCCTCCGCCGAGAGACCGTCGTGGATCGTGCGGAGCTGTTTTTCGTACTCGCCTTCGCGGTCCGGATACTGAAGCTGGAAGTCCACAAAGCCAAGTCGGCTCCAGACATATCCCAGCGAGCGACACCGAGCATATCCAGTGCCCGCATGAAGGCGCCGTCCGAGTTCGACCTGCGCTTGTGCGCAGCGGTGGAGTGCGGCCTGTTCGAGCAACCGCAAGGACTCCGATCCGTCGGACTTGTTGGCCAGCGAGAGGGAGTAAAGATCCCAACGCGCCAAGTCGATTCCCGCCTCGACGGCACGCCCGAGCCACTTCGCGGCCGTGGCGTGGTTCTCGTCAACCCCAAGGCCCGTTATGTGAGCCTGGCCAACTCGCCACATGGATAGGGGGTGTCCTGCGCGCGCGAGCGTTTGGAGCGACTCCACCGCGCTCTTCGGGTCCTCGTCGAACCCACCGAGGCCCATCCCCTTCAACAAGGCGAGATGGTGGCGCGAGTCGGAGTCGCCTTCACGTCCGGCACGCTCGAAGTGAGCCCGTGCCTGGCGGTAGCTCCGCGGTACGGAGATCCCGGATTGATGAAACATCCCGAGCCAGTATGCGCGCCGAGGCGTCTCCGCACATTTCTCGATAGCGACTCGCAACTCGGTGCGCGAGGCTTTCGAGAACAACCCGGGCCAATTGACGCACGTCTCCGCGACGAGGTCCGGTACTCGCCCGCGCACTTCCGCGATGCTCTGACTGTACGCCACGGCGTCCGCACAAGACGACCGCGAAACGTCGTTCGACAAGCGCACCTCGATCAACGAGTGCAACGCGGAGACGCGGACCTTGGTCGGTAGAGCCTTCGCGATGTCGAACGCCGTCCGCCATTCGCGCGCTCGCAGCGCGCTCTGAAACTTGGCCTCAGACTCTGCATATATGGCCGATGCGAGTAGTACGCAAACGCTAAGGATTCTCACTATCTACTCTCCGCCACTCTCTCAGCCGCATGACACGACCTTGGCGCACTCCTGGGAAGCAGCCCACTACTTCGGCAAGACGTTGACATTGCCGACCCGAAACACAGGCGCCCCATCCGATCCCACTTCGATGGAAATCTTTGGGTCTCCATTCTTGTCTTTGAAAACCAATCGAGACGCGCCGGTCTTGTCCAGCATCATTTCGATGCCTGCTTTGGAGTCACTCCGAGAAACCCGAACGACGGACCCCTCCTCTGTGCAGCTGAGTCGAATCTCATTGGCCGCTGACTTGAGGGTAACGTCGGTGTTGGACCCCTCAGCTCTCACAGAAGCGCGCGCACCGCGCGCGCCGAGAAGTCGGAGGCGTCCGTGTTCGTCTTCGGCGGCCAATTCGACGGGCCATCGCGCGCCTCCATTTCTCAATCGAAGCACGGTTGCTCGATTTTTCTCAATGCCACGCACTGCTGAGACCGCCGCGATGAGTTCTCCGTTCGTGTTGTGAAGTTTGATCTGCGTAGGAGTCGGGTCCCCGTCCGATTGAGCAATCGCACAAAGAAACAAGACTACGACCAGATAGTGCGACATGGATTGCTGCGACATTTGTGCCCCCTACCGCCCTTGAGGCGACGGCGCTGACCTTCTCGGCGTCGACCGTGTGCCTGGGTCCTCTGAATCCGATTCACGTAGGACCACGGTATCTTAGTGGCTCAGCGAGGCGGACGAAATGCGGAGAAAACTCGACCGCGCAGAGCAGATCGTGCGCAACCTCGGCCCGGTCGCGATCAGACCCTCACCTTCAATCAGACGAACGCAGGCGCTCGACCAGCGTCGCAGCAACACGCGCACTCCATGAGCTTGGTTTCCGGCTCCACTTCAAGCCTTAGTCCAGAGCGCGAGCCCGAAGGCCGAGCCAAGTTTCTTCAAGTTGAGCAACAGCCTCGATGTCCTCCGACTGTAGAACGGGGATCGACGCTTCAAGCGCACTCAACAAAGGCGCAGGGTCCGGGAACACCGGCATGTTGTGAATTCGGACTAGTTTTTTTCCGCGCATGGGTGCCCACATGTAGGTCACCTCCACATCGATACCTGGCTCGTCATGAACAACAACACTCATGTGCATCGGTCGCCAGACTATGTCGTACTCGAACCATTGGGATCCAAGCTGGGAGATAGACCACCGCACGTTAAGCTTGACCTGCTTACGAATAGGCTTCCTACGCTTCGCGAAACACTTCCACGCGCTTTGCACAAACCCACATCTAAATGTCGGGTTATTTGTCATCGGTGAGAGATTTCAACGTGGGGCGCCGCGTCCGCCAGGCCCCTTTGGCCTCCTGCTGTGCTCTTCGCCCTCCCTGTGCCCAATGTTTCGCTCGCGCCCACTGTTCGTGTCGTCCTTCGTCTTTTTCCTACCCGAAGGGCCCTTGTTCTTCTTGTCAGCTTTGGGCGGCATCCCGGCTTCGCAATGCTCCGCTGGGGCCACATCAGCGCGGGATCGTCGGCGGGTTTCGTTTGAGGGCGTGCGCTTCAACCAACGCGGGCTCGCGCCAGCCACCGACATCCTCGGCCGCGCAGCTCGTCGGCTCGATCAACAGCCTCGGTGAGGACATCGACGCTGCGCATGGGTGAAATGGGTCCAGTCGGCTTCACTCCTCGCGGAGCAGCCTCGCTTTGGCGGCCAATTCTCTAACCGACACGGAAACCAGGGGATGGCCGCGTCACATAATGCTCTCCAACTCTCTCTGGGCGACCGTTCGGACGTCTTTGTCACTTGATTGCGCAGCTTCGCGAAGTGAGTCCAAGTCACGTCCCGACCTACGAATGGCGGCAGCAACACCAATCAATCGCCGGACGCTTTCCCGGTCGTTCAGCAGCTTTCGAATCTCTCCGGCGGAAACGTCGGTAGCCTTAAGCAAGTACTCCACGAGAACCGAAACCTCGCTATCAAGAAACGGCAACGCGGCTTGAAGCTGGGTAGAAGTGGCGACACCCAAGAACCTTGAAGCTTTCGAGCGCACGATCCCGACCTCGTCTTCAACCAAGCAAATCGCCGCCGCGATCGATCGGCCGTCTTCCGACGTTCCAGCCAACAAAATCGCATCCAGGACAAAGTATCGAACGTACGTTGCGGGATGCGCTGCAAGCCGTGCCAGGTCGTTCAGCAGCGGACGCGCCGCTTCGCCGAGCTCGGATGCGATCCAAGCGCCTGCCTTTACGGCGTGATCTTGTCGTCTCTGAGCAGGCGCCGAATCCCAAGAACCGGATAGCCGCGGAAGCGCTCTTTCAACAGATTGTTCGTCGCGTCATGATCTTCCGCGACGAGGATTTCGTGGATCAGTTCGTCGCCTCTCAACATCAAGACCCCGACAGCTTTCTTGTGACCTTCCGCAGGTAGGCGGATTCTTCGTTGATTCTACGCCGATGCGGCCCATGTTCGCCAAGATCACTGGCCTCTTCTTTACGTCGCTTGATACTTTTCTTGAGGTCGTCACGAAGATCCTCCAGCTCGTCGCGCATGTTCATGATCATCGACTTTCCTAACTCACTGCACGTCGAGCCGCACTTCTCCAAAACTCACATGGAAAACTTCGTCCGCGCCCGTCGATTGCAACGTCGGAGCGCCCCGCCAAATCGCGTCAGACGTACCCTTCGGAGTGGCTAAGCGACCCGAATGCAGAAAGACGTAGCCTTGTTTTGACATCGTTTCGCGGAGGTACTTCGCTCGACCAACTGTGATCCGATCCCACAGCGTCATGGAGTACGGAACGGCGTATAGCACACTGATGCGCCCGCTGTTGTTTGACACTCCAAAAAAGCTTGCCCCCGGCAAGGATAAGTGTCGTGGCTCGGCCTCGTGAATCGACAATTGTCGATTAATCCAAGGGCGGTTGCGAAGGTTGGCATCGGACCAGGACCCAACAACGAGACAGTTTGGAAGAGCCTTCCCGTCCTGTGAGAGCAGAGTGAACTCGACGAGGACCTTTGCAGAGCCCTCCTTTCGCCCAACGCCAGTCACAACAAGTACGATGGCCACGCCCAGTAGAACCACGGCGATTTTCTTGATTGCCACGCGCGTTAGCGACCGCCTCCAAGCGGAGCCCAGGGCGTGTTGCCGGCCTCTTCCGCTGCCTGCATTATCGTTGCTGCCAGTTCTACAGTGAACTCAGCCCAATGCATATCCCCTTCTTCTACACCCAGATCGGGAATAGCGGGATGATCCTCCTCCCAGATAAAGTAGATCTCATTCAAGTGCGCGTGCAGTAGCTCATGGAGCATGGTAACCATGATACGACCCCAAAGAAAACTGTGTGCACGCCGACCGCCGCCTGCGCCGACTGCTGCTCCCTGACCGCTGCCTTCTTGGTCGATTATGGAATCTAGATTATCTGAGTTGATCCAGATCGTGCCAGGGCGGCCAAACCAGCCGGGGAAGTAAACTCCACCTCTTTTACCGCAGTACTTTGTCGGATCAGCCAGGATCTTCAGCTTCGAGCGAAGGAGCGTCCTCGCCCACGCTGGGCCGTGCTCGAGAATGATTTCACGCGCCTCGTCAACGATTTCCTGCCTTCTTGGGTCCGTGTTGTTTGGAGGCTGGGATGTGTCTGCTCCACCCGGTCCGACCAAGTATAGACCACTGGGATCTGTGTAAACTGTCGGTGATGACGCAACGTACTCGTACAGATTCGGGCCATGCGAGTAGCCGAGTGGATCTCTCTCAATAAATCGTCCGAACTCTGAGTCATAGTAGCGAGCTCGGTAGTAGATTAGCCCTGACTCGCTGTCGTGGAACCTCCCGGTGAAGCCCCAGTGCTGACCAAGCGGGTCCGAACTCTGCGAAACGCCGCCCCGCGTGATGGACATGAAGCCGTAGGGCGTGTACCGGTAGCTTGCCACGATAGACTCGTTCTGATCCGAGATCTCCACGACGGAGCCGAGAACGTTGAGATGATAGAACGACCGC
>JAJFFF010000032.1 GCA_021776785.1 Planctomycetota bacterium
CGGATCAGGGATGGGGCCGGGACATAAATCATTTCATGGAAAAGACTTAGCATCGGGCTAAGTCCGCTATAGGCAGTAGGACAACATGAGCAGCAACAAGAAAAACACCCGTCGCCGGTCGTTTGGCCGGCTGTTCCAACGCAATGGAAATGGAGCTTGGTTGGTCCAGTTTCCAGACCCCTCCGGGGCGAAAGCAAAATCGGGCCGGACGAAGTACGTCACGCGAACGGTTTCGTCAAAGCGCGAGGGCGAGAAGCTTCTTCGCAAGGTGCGCGAGACGGTTGCGAATGGAGTCTATGTCGCGGCGAAGAAGCCGGAGAGTACAGCTACGCAACTGTCCGTCCTGGAGGCGATCGACGGTCACATCGAATCCCTGCGCGCCCAAGGTGGGGCGGAGTCGACGATTGCACTCTACGGCACTTCGCGAAAAGCGATCGAGCGCCAAGGACTCGGCCACCAACGAGTCGCGCAAGTGACGGTGCGCATGGTCGAGCAATACATGGCGTGGAGAAGGAAACACGTGTGGCGCACCAAGGGGCGCCGCGGCGAGAAGCCCGGGGCCGTCTTAGTGAACGGCGGTCAAGCGAGCGGATCGACGGTGGGGCGGGATCGCGAACTCTTGTGCGCCGCGTTTAACCGGTTGGTTCGCCTAGGCGACCTCGTGGAGAATGTGGTCCGCAAGGTGCCCAAACCGAAGCGCAGCCAGAAGAAGCGCATCGTCTTATCTAAGAGCGAGGTCGCCGCGTTGATTCAAGCGTGTGGTCCTCGCCTTCGGCCGATCGTGATGACGTTGGCGTACACCGGTGCTCGACGGGGTGAGGTTCTCCGACTGACGTGGGCCGATCTCGACTTTGAGGGCGAAGCCATCTCGCTCTTTCGACCGAAAGTGCAGAACGCGTCGCGCATTCCCATGCATCCGGTACTGGCAAGCGAGCTGAAGACTGTTCGGGAGGCGCGCGCAGAAGAGCTAGGGCGACCGGTCCGTGACGACGAACACGTTTTCCTGAGCCGCCTCGGACGACCGTACAAGACGTTTAAAGGCGCGTGGGCGATTGCGGTGGAGCGGGCCGGGCTCGACGGGAAGGGATGCACGCCTCATGTGTTGCGCCATGCGTTCGCCTGTCACTTCCTCGACGCTGGCGCTGCGGTGACAGACCTTCAGGCGCTTCTTGGGCATGCGAGCCTCACGACGACATCGATCTACGCGAAAATGGTGGATCGGCGGACTAGGGAGAGTGTGGCGGCGTTGAACTATCAGCCCTGAAAGCGGTGTTATGTTGACGGTCCGTTGAGCGAGCCCGAGACCACGCCGCCCCGACGCCTCACACGCGAGCACTGTGCCGAGATCCTCACCCGGCTCGAATCAAGTCTGGCGCGTGCCGGTGCGCCGATCAACGAGAATGCGAAGGCGGACCTTACCGACTTGAGATGGCTGGCAAGCGGCACGGGCCCGGTGTTCGACGAGCACGACGCATGGCGCAGGGACTCTGAACGAACGGTCCGTGGCTTCACTGACGCTCTACTTGTCGAGAAAACCGCAGCGGCTCTGGACATCGCGTCCGCTATGCCCGGCTTCGGCGTTGAGGCCCGTCACCTGAGACACTGGCGGCTAACAGCGCGGAGCCAGGGAGAGCAGCAGGCGGTCGACTGCGCGTATCAGTTTGACATCGCCGCGATGGCGCATCTTGGCCTTCCGTTCCCAGTCACGATCGCCGAGCCGGACCTACGGATTGGGGAAATGTCAGTCGCGTGCAAGCAGCCGCGAAAGAGAAACGGGATTCTAGAAGCCATCGCAGAGGGCGCGACGCAGGTTCGCACTCAGACTGGCCGCGGGCTCGTCGCCGTCTCACTCCAGAATCTCGTTAGCCCACTTTTCGATGGCTCATTCAACGACCTGCGCGGGTGGATTGACGATCAGACCCGAGCGATTCTTGAACCGTGCTTAGACGCCGTCGAGGACCGACTCAGCCGCTCTCCGCCGCTCGTCGAAGCGAGCACGGCCACGGGCGTTCTCGGCGCACTATTCACGGCCCGGTATCTCCATCTAGACCCTGAGAGGGGGTTACGGGTGACGCTTTCGGTTTTGCACCTTGTCAACCCTGCCGCCGACGCCTCTACCGGCGGATTCTTCTACGCGCTTGCCGAAGGGCTGTCCAAGGGTGACACCCAGCTGCTCGATCCCGCACATCCTTGAGACCCCGCTCGAAGCGCCGTCCGACCGGCGAAGCGCGTAGTTCACTCGGAACGCGATCCCGCCAGAGCATGCTCGTGGGCGCTGGCGACTACGAATGGCGGGAACTGAGCTCATAGAAAAGCAAGCCCAAACTCACGGGTGACGCCATCTCCAATTCCAAGCGATGCCGTTGTCCGGATTTTGCCTGTTGGCGTCCACGGCACCCGGGCACTTGGGTACTCCAACACAAGTTCTCGGTTCTCCGCGCAGAAGCTGACCGACGGCGCGTCGAGATGGACCTCACCTGTTCCAAAGATGAATGGCAGCCGCGCGATTCGTGCCGCGACTTCCGCGACGTCCTTGCTCTCGTCTTGCGCCGGCTCCACGACGATGTTGTGCCCCCGGTTTCGCGCGGACGCGATCAGTGCATCTCCTAGCCAACGTCCAATCAAGAAGAGGTGGACGAAGTGCTCGCGAACCGATCGAAAATACGACCGCCCGGTAGCGTTTGGGTGACATTCCCGATCCGGTCCGATGCCCCCTGACTTAAGCACTCCTTCGACGTAGAACCCCGGAATGCGCTTGTCTCCAACGACGATGACGATGCCGTTTAAGAGCTTGTGGTCGTGTTTGACCTGATTTACGAGCGGTGCGACACGTGAGCGGTATGCCCGGACAGACTCGGCAAACTCGCTGAATGTGGGGTGCCGCGCGCGCTTCAGCCAACGGTGAACGAACTCGCCGGGTTTGTGCTCCTTCGACTTGGGGGTCGTCGCCCGAAGAATGTGATATGCGTCATCTATGTGGGCAATCATTGCTTCCAGGAGTTCCTTCGTTACGGGCATGAGCCGCTGAAGGTCATAGGTCGGCAACCCGCCTACGTCAGACGGAGCGTCGTCGATCGCGTCGATCTCGTCGAGTAGAGGGCCGAACGCGCTCAACACCCTCCGGCACGATCGGTTGTAGATCGCCAATGGATGTAGTGCCCCATGTTCACGGTTGTGGCAAAGCTCATCGGGCCAGCTCTTGAGGATGTCGTAGGTCGCCGGCCTTAGGTTTCCGTTGTCGCTGATTGAACGCGTGATGATTGTCGGCTCACCCACGGTTTGGCGAACGGGAATCGCGAGAGCGGATTCGATAACCAGAGCGCCGCGATCGCGTAGCCCCGGCGCAAGAGCGTTGCGGAGCGCGATAACCGCGTCCCTGCCGAGAGGCGGAGATGCGAGATGAGCTAGAGCGTGGCAGGTTGCGCAGTATGGAATGTAGGGCGGAGTGCCATCGATGGACACCTGCAGTGTTTCGATCTCGTAGTAGATGGGGCCGGCGAGGTGCAGCTGAACAACGCCGCCGTGGTCATCGGCCAAGCCGCACGCTGCACATCGGACCTTTTTGTCTTGCGCTTGTGATGCGATGTCCTGCCGTACCCGAGTCTCAAGCTCAAGTGCACGTTCTCCCATCTGTGAGTGTCCTACGGGCGCCGCTTCGCCAATTGTGCAGAAAGAACTGTATGGGAGGTCAGGCGTGGACGTCGCGAAGTCGAACTCGTAGTACGCTCGCCGTAGCCTGGATCGTGCGGCCACACGATCCGCCCAGTATTGCTCAAACGCCATTCGTAGATCCTTCGATGCCTGTCCGCGTCCTGGAATGGGCTTTTTCTCGGCGTCTTGTGAATCGATCAGGGCGATCTGTTCCAACTTACGTCGGAGCGACTCTGTCGGTCGGGAAGTGTGAAGCACTAGCGACTCGCAAACGGAATTGACATCGATGTCGCCGGCGCAAAGAACGTCGTATGCGCCAATGACGATCCAGTGCTCGGCAAAACTCCATCGCTGTGAGCGCGGTGCGATTCCGAGTGATTTCAGTGAGTCACGCGCAACGGACTTGCCAGTCTTCGCAACTTCGGCTTCGACCGCCCCGAGTGACAGTCGCACTCCATCAAAAAGTACGCACGAAGCCTCGCGCGAACGGGGCTTCACACCGCTTCGGTGAACCTGACGAATCGCATCAACAAAGTCATCAACCGTGGGCGGGAGCGTCATCCCACCAAGGTAACTCAAGGTGTTGTTGCTTCGCGCAACGTCTCCGCGGAACTAGCCGACGCCTTGTACCGAAGGAGGGCGATTCGGCCACCCATAGTGGCCCCGCCGTTGGTTGTGGGCGCCGGTCGGACCAACCGCATAGTCTCTAAAACATGAATCTCAACGAAGAAATCGGCTATGTAGATGTGTTGCACGTGCTCACCAGATCATCGGCAGCACTCTTAGACAAGAACCGGCCGGGCGAGGCCTTCACGTATGAGGTTGCCCAGTTCAGCCTCGCGACGCGTGCACAACGCGCGATATCAACACAGGCTTTTCTCCTCCTCACTGGAATGTGGTGCGAGGCCTATTCGATTCTTCGCACCACCTACGAATGTGCAATGAGCAGCGCGCTGCTAGCGACGGATCGTGATCGACTCACAAACGAGTTTTGGCGATTCGGCCGCGCCCAGAGGTACCAAGAACTACTTGTTCTGGAGAAGCACTCCACGGACGCAGAGCGTAGCCAAGCGATTGCGGAGCAGAAGAGAGAACTCAAGCCGGACTACGACGCGTGTTTCGGTAGGCGTGCTATCCCGCCGCCCGGCAAAAACAGACGTGCGAGAACGTGGTGCGGGCTTACGATGCGAGACCAAGCCGAGGGCTTGCCGGGTCGTTGGCTGGAGCTCCACGACTGGCTCTACAGAACAACGAGTTCGTTTGTACATCCATCGCCTCGGGGCATGCACGTGATGGACGATGACCATTGGAAACGGGACTGCTGTGGCGCTGGCTCATCAGTTGCCGCGTGGTGCCTTGGTTTGCAAATCATGCCGCGTGTCGGGGAGTCGCTGGGGTTCGACGTGCAGCCATTGAAGGCTGCCATAGAAGAGTCTCTCCGGGCCTGGCCCAAATTCGCGGCGAAGCGAGCGCATGAGTACGTAGAGAAACTGGAGTTGCGACCTGACTGCGATCGTTCTTGATCGGTGACAATAGCCAAAGGCTCAGGCGCTATTCGCATGCGGATGTTTCGGTTGTCGCGCTGCCGCCGTTGACGGGCGATCGGTCACCCAAGCGCATCAAGATGAGTAGCAGCGCGAGATGATGATCAGTTCGTGTGCGCTGCGGGGGAGTGCGCGCGGTTGCCACAAACCCCGAAGAACACGGAGCTTAGAAAAGTGCCGAGGGGGGGATTCGAACCCCCACTCCAAATAAATGGAACCAGGCCCTCAACGAGTGGACTGTGCTAGAAACCGCAAGGACTTACGGTTGCGAGTTGTCCACGTAGTCCACAGAGTCCATGGAGTGGGCGCGGGAGCGTAGCAGATGCGCATCAGGCAGTCGGCCGGACCTGTCGAATCCGCGCAAAGGTGAGGCGGCTAACCTGTGGCCTCATCGTGCGCGTAGAGCGCAGCGGCGCGACGACCGCCCGACCGTGGTTAACGTTGCGCGTGGACAGGCCGCGCCTTCGAATGCAGGCGACGCAGCTCACGCCGCGATACGGTACGCAGCTGGTTCTCACGACCGGCACGCCACCGAATCTCAAGGGCGCTTCCCTCGGTTACGACCGTTGCACTCGGCACGTCGCCGATCGAAACCAGCAACAGGTCGATGTTGTCCGGGCCGCGCCAGCGGATTTCCGTCAAGTAGTTCCCCGGATACGTGGTGGCGTCGAACGAGTACACGGTGCCGTCCTGCCACTCCACACCCGACACTTCGTCGGGCAGCGCGCGACGACCGAACAGTGGGATGGCGGGAAACCCTACAGATTTGAGCAGCAGGGGCACGCCGAACGCGACTGTGAAAACTACACCCGCAAGAACGCAGCTCGTCAGAAGAGAGAGCTTCTTCGGCTCAGAAGACGGCATGAACGCAGGCTAGTTGTGAACAGTCCGCCATCTGGCCATTGTAACTCGGGAATATCTGCCTCAAGGAACGCATTTCGCCCAAGCTGATGGCGCCGTCCCTCCGAATCATCGACCCGGGATACGCCTTACACTCGCGCCCGAACGAGCCGTAGCTCAATCGGTTAGAGCAGCGGACTCATAATCCGTTGCGCTAGCGAGAACCACCAAGGACTTACGGCTGCGGGTTGTCCATGCTCGATTTTCGCGGTTTTAGGCTGCGATGCCGGCGTAGTCCAGGAGGTTGGTGAGTTTTTGACGGATCGGCTCCGAGAGGCGCATCCGTCGAAACTGCCTCAGCCAGATTCGTCTCCGTAACGCGGCCAGCATGTCGGCGAAGCTTGGATGTTTCTTCGCTGTGTACCAAGGCGCGCGTCGTCGCACGTCTGCGACGTCTTGTTGTGGGTTGCCATGCTCCAAGTACCAAACTACGACGATGGCGTACGCGATCGCGGCGAGCGGAGCGGTCCGTTGCGCGGCCCGTGCGCCACGCTTCCTCGGCGGGCCTCGTCGGTTGCGTCGCGTGTCCGCGCGTTGACCTTGAGGGCGTCGCCACCATCCGTTGCGCGCGTCTCCAAAGCCGAGCTCTTGCTTGATGTCACGAAACGTCACTTCGATTTGCCAGCGGCATCCATACAGCGTCATCACGTCGTCGACATCAAGCGTCGGATCGGTACAGACGAAAGCACGTGGCTCAAGGCGGCCTCTCGGATCGCGCGTCCCGACGACGCGGACTGCGTGCGTGCCGGCGGAGGGATACCACAAGCAGACTTCGGTCCAGACCTCCAACGCCACGGCGCTTGCATAGAGTCTGACTTCGACAGCCCGCCAGATTTCTTTGTTAGCCAGACGTTGGCGCGGGCTCGCGATGCGGTAGCCCTTCAGGCGAGGCCGTCCGCGTCTGCTGGGCTCACGCGGCAGCTCGTAAAGGGCCGCGTCGAGGCGCACCGGACCGACGAAGAAGACGTCCTTGGGAAGCGCCTGAAGCACCGTTTTGCAGCAGTAGGCGCCATCCCCAGCCACATAGAGGGTTTGCGCAGGAGCGCGCCATGTCGCCACGCACGCGATCATCTCGGCTGCGAGCTCGCTCCGCTTTCGATAGGCACTTGCCGCTGTGCTTTTCTTGGGGCGGAAGAGCCGGAAGAGGAGGGGGATTGCCCAGCCAGTCTCGCGCTTCCACGGACACGGGATCCAGATCGCGAGAACGACCCAGTTGTGTCCAAAACGGAAGGTGTCGAACCGGCGTCCTGGGCCGGTGTAGCTTGACTGGGTGGCGTCTAGATGGACGCCAGCGCCGAAGATCTGCGGTCCAACTCGTGCGCACAGTGTGTCGTCGATGAGGACAAGGAGACGCGCGGGCAGCCAAGGATGCAGTAAACGAAACACGACCCGACCGACCGCATCCAACGACCAGCGGCCCTCGGAGAGAAAGCGATAAAACGATGAGTGATGTCGCGTCGAAGTGAGCGCGCACGACGCCTGAAACACACGGCTAATCGTGTGACAACCGCGAAGCAAGATCCACCCCGCGAGCAGCCGACGGAAGTGCCGAAAACCCGGCGCGGTAAAACAGGACTCGAACTGGGCGAGAAGCGAGCGGACCGGCGAAGGAATACACAGCACGGGCTATCCCCCGGTGCGTGGGCGGTGGTCTACCTTCTTGGATCGGTTGCAACACTCGTTTCGCCGAACAGAGCGACCGGCCAAACCAGCCAAAAACGCGAAACTCCAGTCCATG
>JAJFFF010000033.1 GCA_021776785.1 Planctomycetota bacterium
GCGGCGATTGCTTCGGCACGGCCACGCGGGACTAGCAGCAGCCCGTTGAAGAAGTGCTTGGAATAGCGAGAGCGAGAGATCGGAGTCGAGATCAAGGAGCGGACCACAGCTGTAGCAACGCTACAGCGAGGATCCGCGACGCAGAGATCGGCTTCGAGATCCGCTCGCAGCCCATGTGACTTTTTCAATGGGCTGCTGGCAGTGCGTTGAAGAAGTGCTTGGAATAGCGAGAGCGAGGAATCGGAGCCGAGATCAAGGAGCGAACCGCAGCGGTAGCAACGCTACAGCGAGGATTCGCGACGCAGAGATCGGCTTCGAGGCCCGCTCGCAGCCCATGTGACTTCTTCAAGGGGCTGCTGGGCAGGCCGTTGAAGAAGTGCTTGGAATAGCGAGAGCGTGGCCCACGTGGCTTTTTCGACGGGCTTCTAGGAGAGCATCGCCCGACCCGTGTGGGACGCGGGCGTGGCCAAAATCGTAGACAACGGGCCCTGGGCGACGAGTCCGCCGCCGGCCCCGCCGCCTTCCGGGCCGAGGTCGATCAGCCAGTCGGCGGTGCGCAAAAACTCGACGTTGTGCTCGACCACGACCACGGTGTGCCCCTGATCCGCCAAACGGTGCAACACGGCGACGAGTTTTTCGATATCGGTCGGGTGAAGCCCGCAGGTCGGCTCGTCGAGGAGATACAGGACTTCGTTGCGGCTCTTACGGGCGAGTTCGGCGGCGAGCTTCACGCGCTGCGCTTCGCCCCCGGACAGCGTCGTCGCGGGTTGCCCCAGACTCAGGTAGCCAAGCCCGACATCGTCGAGCGTTCCCAAGATCCGCGCCACTTTCGGGACGTTGGCGAACAAATCGCGGGCCTGCGCGATCTCCATGGCCAAGACGTCGGCGATCGAATGCTCCTTGTAGCGCACCTGCAGCGTCTCGCGGTTGTAGCGCTTCCCGCCGCATTCGTCGCACGGCACCCACACGTCGGCGAGAAAATGCATCTCGACTTTGACCGCGCCCCGCCCCTCGCACGCGTCACATCGACCGCCGGCCCGGTTAAACGAGAACCGACCCGCGTCGTAGCCGCGCAGCCGCGACTCGGGCAACTGCGCGAACAGCTTGCGGATCGGATCGAGCGCTTTGGTGTACGTGGCCGGATTCGAAGCCGGCGTCGTTCCGATCGGGTGCTGGTCCACCACGTAGACCGTGCCGAAGCGATCAAGCCCTTCGACGTCGCCCGGCGTCTTTGCATCGGGTTCATCCGACGCCGCCCACAACACGTCGAACAAGAGGCTCGACTTGCCGGCGCCGGAGACGCCGGTGATACACGTCATCGCGCCGACAGGAATCTCGACGTCGATGTGCTTGAGATTGTTCGCGGAAGCGTTGCGGATCGTTAAGAATTCGTCGGGTGTGCGATCGGGACCGCCCGCGATCGTGCGGCGGCCGGTCACAAAGTCGGCCGTCGGCAGCCCTTTTTTGCGCACGAGCTGTTGGCCCGTACCCGAAAACACGATCGTCCCGCCGTGCTTGCCGGCGCCCGGCCCGATATCGATCACGTGATCCGCGGCGCGAATCGTGTCGGAGTCGTGTTCGACGACGAGCACCGTGTTGCCGAGATCGCGAAGCCCGCGCAACGAATCGAGCAGCCGACCGGTATCGCGCGGATGCAACCCGACGGTCGGTTCGTCCAAGACGTAGATCACGCCGACCAAGCCCGAGCCGATCTGGGTGGCGAGCCGGATGCGTTGGGCTTCTCCGCCCGAGAGCGTCGCCGTGCGCCGGTTCAGCGTGATGTACTCCAGACCGACCTCGCAGAGAAACCGAAGGCGTTCACGCACTTCGCGCAGCGGTTCGGCGACGATCTCGGTCAGCTTGACGTCGTCGAAGTACGCGGACGCCTCGCCGACGGTCATGCGGGCGACGTCGCCGATGCGCGTCTTGCCCGGCAGGGTCACGGCGCACGACAGCAGATTCAGTCGGTCGCCGTCACAAGACGGACACTCCTGCGGCCGCATCACGGACGCGATGCGATCGGTCCACGCCCCACCGCTGCTTTTTTTGTACCAGCCTTCGAGGATGGCCGAGACGCCGGGCCATGCGATCTTGGATTGCAGCCGATACGACTTGCCGCCGGGGCGACGCATCCGTCGCTTGATCTCGTAGACGCGCTCGCCGGTCCCGTCGAATAGGATCTTCATCTGAGCAGCCGTCCATGTGGACATCGGATTTTTCAGCGGAAGGTCGTGCGCTTCAGCGACCGCTTCGACCTGCGCGCGGTACCACTTCGACTGCGCGATGTAGCCCGCGGCCCCGCTCCCGAACGCTTTCCGAAACTTCTCGTCGGGGTAGCGGATCACCTTGCTTGGATCCGCGCGCTGGATCACACCCAGCCCGTGACAACGCGCGCACGCGCCATGGTGGCTGTTGAATGAAAACATCCGCGGCGCGAGGCCGCCGACCGGCAGGAAGATCCCGAGTTCGGGATTGCCCGGCCGCTCGCTAAACATGGCGACGTCCTCGCCCGGCTTCGCGATGCCGGCGATTCCGTCACCCACGCGATACGCCTGCTCCAGTGCTTCGGCGAGCCGCGTTTTACCGGACACAGCGATCCGGTCCACGACCAGCCACGTCTTCTCTTCTCGATCCTTGAGCGCAACCTGCTTGTTGTCCACGTACAACTTCGTGTAGCCGTCGCGCCGCAACCCGGCCGCATCGATCGAAGGCAACGGCGCCAAAACGAGCAACCGCTCACCGCCATACTTGCGCGCCAACCGTCCCGCCTCAACCGACGCCGAACGCGCTTTGAGTTCGGCACCCGTCACCGGATCGCGCGGCGTTCCCGCCCGCGCGAACAACAGGCGCAGGTAGTCGTGAATCTCGGTGGTCGTCGCCACGGTCGAACGCGGGTTGCGCGAGCGGTTGCGTTGGTCGATCGCAATCGCCGGGCCCAGCCCTTGGATGGACTCGACCGGCGGCTTGTCCATGCGCCCCAAGAAGCGACGCGCGTACGTCGAAAGCGACTCGACGTAGCGGCGCTGCCCCTCCGCGAAAATCGTGTCGAAGGCGAGCGATGTCTTGCCCGATCCCGACGGCCCCGTGATGACGGTCAACGATTCGGCCGGGATCGTTACGTCCACCGACTTGAGGTTGTGCAGACTGGCGCCGCGCACAACGAGATCGCGCGCCTTTTTGCCTTTCCGCTTTTTGACGACCGGCGCTTTCGTCTTGCGCGGTTTCAGCGCGGGCCGCAACGCTTTGCCGGTGTAGCTGGTCTTGTGACGCGCAATGTCTTCCGGCGTGCCCGTCGCGACGAGTGTGCCGCCGCCCGCCCCCCCTTCGGGGCCCAGGTCGAGGATCCAATCCGCCGACTTGATGACATCGAGGTTGTGCTCGATCACGAGCACGCTGTTGCCGCGCTCGACGAAACGGCTGAGGCTTTCGAGCAAACGACGTACGTCTTCGTGGTGGAGCCCGGTCGTCGGTTCGTCCAACACATACAGGGTCTGACCGGTGCCGGGGCGTCCGAGCTCCTTCGCAATCTTGACGCGTTGCGCTTCACCCCCGGACAGCGTCGTCGCCGGCTGCCCGAGCGTGATGTAGCCGAGACCGACATCGCGCATGGTGTCGAGGATGCGCGACAGTCGTGGATGATCGGTAAAGAACTCGCACGCTTCGGCGACCGGCATATCCAAGACGTCGGCGACGTTTTTGCCTTTGAATTCAATCTCCAGCGTTTCGTCGTTGAAGCGTTTACCGCTGCACACCTCGCACTCGATCTGCACGTCAGGCAAGAACTGCATCTCGACGGTCTTGACGCCCGCGCCGCCGCACTCCTCGCAACGCCCGCCCTTCACGTTGAAGCTAAAGCGGCCCTTCTTGTAGCCGCGCGCGCGGGCTTCGGGCACACGCGCGTAGAGTTCGCGCACGTCGTCGAACAGCTTCGTGTACGTGGCCGGGTTGGAGCGCGGGGTGCGCCCGATGGCCGACTGATCGATTTCGATGACCTTGTCGATGGCCTCGATGCCGTCCACGCTGTCGTGATCGCCGGGAACCTCCTCGGACTTATGAAGGGCGACGGCGAGCGCGCGCCGCAACACGTCGTTGACCAGCGACGATTTGCCCGAACCGGAGACGCCGGTGACGCATGTGAGCACACCGAGCGGAAACGATGCGTCAACGCCTTGGAGGTTGTGGTGCCGCGCGTTGCGCACCACGATCTCGCCGTGGGCTTCGCGGCGCGCGTCCGGCACCGGGATCACGCGATCGCCACGCAGGTATGCCGCGGTCAGCGATTGCTTGTTATGCCACACGTCGGCGGGATAGCCCGCCGCGATGATCGTCCCGCCTTCCACGCCGGCGCCCGGCCCGACATCGACCAAGAAGTCGGACTCGCGCATCGTTTCGTCGTCGTGCTCGACGACCAACACCGTGTTGCCGGCGTCGCGCAGCCGCTTAAGCGATTGCAGCAGGCGGGCGTTGTCGCGCGGATGCAAACCGATGCTCGGCTCGTCGAGCACGTACGTCACACCCTTGAGCCCCGCACCCACCTGAGTCGCTAACCGAATCCGTTGCGCTTCGCCTCCCGCCAGCGTCGCCGCCGAACGATCCAGCGTCAGGTAGCCCAGGCCGACCTCGGCGAGAAACCCGAGCCGGCTGTCGAGCTCTTTTAGGATCTCGTCGCCCACGAGCGCGTCGCCGCCCGCCAGCGTCACCGACCGAAAAAACGCAAGAGCGTCGTCCACCGAAAGCGTGACGACGTCCGCGATGTTGCGGTCGAAAAACGAGACCGCCAACGCGGCGGGTCGTAGCCGCCGACCGTCACACGTCGCGCATTGCATGTCGGACACGAATCGCTCGACGCCCCGCGCCCCGCGCACCTTCCACGCTTTCTCCATCGCGGGCAGGATGCCGTGAAACGTCACCGTGTCCTTCATTGAGATGTCGTAGGACTTGCCCGCCCACGTTCGTTTGCGGCCGACCTTCGCGCCGGGCGCGCCGTAGAGGACGAGCTGCCGCTGCTTCTCGCTCAGCTTGCGCCACGGTTTGTCCACCGGCACGATGCCGGCGAGTTCGTCCACCTTGATCGCGGTGTACGTGAGGTACTTGTTTTTGGTCTTCGTCATGATGCCGAGGGCGCCGTCCTGAATGGACGCGTCCTCGTTGACGATGACTTTGTTCGGGTCGATCGACCGGCACACTCCGAGGCCGTTGCAGTCCGGGCAGGCGCCACGCGGCGAGTTGAACGAGAAAAAACGCGGGTCGAGTTCGGGGAGATCGACGCCGCAGTCGATGCAGTGCAGGTGGCGCGAAAACGCGGTGATCTCGCCGTCACTGTTAAGCACGTGCATGAACCCATCGCCGCGTTCTAGCGACCGCTCGACTCCTTCGGCCAAGCGGCTGCGAATCGACGGCTTCACGACAATGCGATCCATCACCGCTTCGATCGTGTGACGCTTGTAGCGCTCCAACCGCATGTCCTGTTGGAGCGTGACGATCGTGCCGTCGATGCGCGCACGCACGAACCCGTCGCGCAACAGGTCGTTCAGCTCTTTTCTGTACTCGCCCTTGCGGTCGCGGATGAGCGGCGCCAAAAGCACGGCGCGTTGGCCGTCGTACTCGGCGAGGATACGCTCGACGATACGCTCCGGCGTCTGCGCGACGACCTGGTTCCCGCACTCCGGGCAGCCGGGCGTACCGAGCCGCGCGAACAAGAGCCGCAGGTAATCGTAAATCTCGGTGATCGTGCCGACGGTGCTGCGCGGGTTGCGCGACACCGTTTTTTGATCGATGGACACGGCCGGCGAGAGGCCCTCGACGTGCTCGACCTTGGGCCGATCGATCCCGCCTAGGAACTGCCGCGCGTAACTCGACAGCGATTCGAGAAACCGTCGCTGCCCTTCGCGATAGATCGTGTCGAATGCGAGCGACGACTTACCGGATCCAGAGACACCGGTAATCGTGGTCAACGTGTCACGGGGAATCGACACGTCGATCCCCTTGAGATTGTGCTCCCGCGCGCCCTTAACAATAATCATCGCGAACCGGGCATAGTAGCGCGCGATCCCGACGCCAGCTAGCGGACCGACGGACCGGGAGGCAGCGCGTTACCCGCGTCGCGGCTGGAGTTTTTTGCGGATCGCCGCGTGGACGCCGGGCGTGCCGGCCGCGATGTGCCCGCTGTGGATCACCGATGCGAGGTCTTGTTTGCCGTCGAAGTCGGTGACCACGCCGCCCGCCTCGCGGATTAACAAGACGCCCGCGGCAACATCCCACGGGTTGAGATGGAGTTCCCAAAACCCGTCGAGGCGGCCGGCGGCAACCAGCGCCATGTCGATCGCAGCCGAACCCATCCGGCGGATGCCGGCGCACGCCATGCCCAGCGTTTCGAAATTGTCGAAGTTGTGATCCGGCAGTTCGTCGCGCCGATACGCGAACCCCGTCGCAAGGATCGCTTCGCGCAGGCTCTCGGTCGCCGATACGTGCATCGGGGCGTCGCCGACGAAACAACCTTCGCCGCGCGCCGCGGAAAACGTTTCGCCCAAGGGCGGGGCGGCCACGGCGGCAGCGAGCAATTCGCCATCTTCGACGAGCGCAATCGACACGCACCAACACGGAAGGCCGTGCAGGAAGTTCACCGTGCCGTCGAGCGGATCGATGATCCACTGTCGACGTGCGCCGGTTGCGCGGAGCGAGCCTTCTTCGGCCAACACGTCGTCGGCCGCAGGAATGCGCTCCAGGATGTAGCGTTCGGAAGCGACATCGGCCGCACTCACGAGATCGCGCGACGCGCCGTGTTTGCGGTCGGCATCGGCGCGACCGAGCTTGCCCGCGTACTCCTGAAGCAGCGCGGCCGCACCCTCGGCGATATCGATCACCATCTCGCGCATCGGGTTACCGCTCACGCGCCAAGCGCTTGACGATGCGATCTTGCAGGGCGCGCGCACGGGCCCGCGATCGGCCGTTACACAAGATCACAAACACGTAGCGCCCGCCGTTTTGGCCGGTGACATAGCCCGACAGGGCGCTGACGCCGCGAATGGTTCCGGTCTTCGCGCGCAAGCGGCTCTTTAGGTCGCGGTAGCGGCGGCGCAGCGTGCCTTCGCCGCCCTTCGCGAACGCTTCGACAAACACCGGCTCGTCGCGGTAGCGTTGCATCGCGTCGTAGAGCGTGCGCGCAGTGACGCGGTTGGTCCGCGCCAAACCCGACCCGTCCTGCCAGTCCAGCCCCTGGATCGACACGCCCTCCCGGGCCAGCGCGGCCGCACCGCTTTTCGCGGCGGACGCGAACGAGCCTTTGCCGAGACGTCGAAACAGGCATTCGGCGTAGAGGTTTTGGCTGTCCGTCAACATCACCGTCATCGTGCGGCGGATCTTGCTACGCACAAACAACACGCGCTCCGCTTCCGCGGGCTTCTTGCCGCGGAGGACCTTGCCGGATACCGCGATGCCTTCGGCTCTCAGCGCCGCGCGCAGCCCGGCGCCGAAAAACCGCACCGGATCGGCGACGGTCAGGTTGGCCGGGACGCCGCGGCTGGTGAGCTGCACGCGCCCGCGCACCGCCAACTCACCGGAGTCCGCGCGCGCCACGTGCACGACGTGCGAACGGCCCGCCGTGGTCTCGCATCGATTGAGTACCACCGGTCGCAACAACGAGGGCAAGATCTCGACGCGCGCGGGCGCACCCGAACGCCCGCCGGGCTTGACCGTTAGATCCCAACACGAATCGTTAAAGACGAGCGCGGCGACCGGTGCGCAGTACCAACGATCGAGCTGGTCCTTGGGCCAATCCGGATGGATCGTCACGTTGTCGAACCGCGAGCTGTCGAGCACCAGGTGCCGGCACTTCGTGACGCCGTGCGCCTTGAGCTCGCGCGCGACGTTGCGCATCATTGCGGTGGCGTCTCCGCCGAAGAAGCGCCCGCTCCAGTTCGGGTCGCCGTCCCCCACGACAACCAGATCGCCCTCGGCCGTGCGCACGAACTCGGTCACGAATCGGAAGTTTGGACCGAGACGCGCCATCGCCGCTGCGCCCGTCAAGATCTTCATGTTGCTCGCGGGTGTCCGCGGCGTGTCCGGTGCGATGGCGAGCAGCGGCGGTTCGCCCGCGCGCCCGACCATGACGCTTAGACCGCGACGGTCAATGCGCGCGGCGTCGACTTCGCCGGAGAACGACGGCGCCAGAAGGAGGAGCGAGATCCAGAACACGATGCTCTTTACTCTATCGGCTCCCGGGCCCAAAAGCGGGCGGAGCGTCCAGAGAATGGGCTACTTAAAGAAGCTGACTTGGTCGTTGGCCATCGACAGCGCGGACAGCTCCTCGGTGGAGTAGGGACGCTCGTCGCGCTGCTGCGTGAAGACGGCGACCTGGGTCGCATAGACCATCAAGTTCTCGTGATCCTTGAGCCAGCGAACTTCGATCGATTGCGCCGCCTCGATCCAGAGTCCACGGAGGAGCAGCGTGGCGTCGCCGCGCACGATCGTGACCGAAGCCTTGGGCGACTCGCGCGTCACGCCTGTGAGCTTAATCTCGTCGCGAAAGCGCTCCGACATAACAAGCCGCGCATCCCGTGCCTTAATCTGCGTCGGAACAGCCAGGGCGATCTCGTCGGGCCGCGTCGGCTCCGGCGGACGCGTGACGCCCGCGCACGCCGCGCTGAAAACGAGCAAAGCCACGCCCAACGCGCACCGGCTCGTCCGAAGGGGCCCGCGACTCCTCGGCCCCGCATCGCGCGAACGCATCCGGACGAGTCGGTGTGGGTTCGGCACGGACTAGTTGTCTTCCTTCGAAGGCGTATTCGGCGCCTGGGCGCTGGCGTCCTTTGAATCGGGGCGCGACCAAAAATCGCGGAGCTCTTTCACGATCGCCGCACGTTCGCCCACGACCACCGGCTTCTCGCGACGCTCGGGCGCGCGAAAATCGCGGCCCCAGTAGACGCGCAAGAACTCATAGCCCGCGGACCAGGTGCGCCACGGCATGTCGTCGTCGAGCAGGACCAAGCTCACGGTGTGATCCACAAGCGGCGCGGAACGCTGCGTGCGCGCCTGGCTGGGATCGGCGCCGACGACTTTGGTCAGACCGGCGAACGCTTGTTCGAAGAGCGGGGATGCATCCTCGCTGCGCGCGTAGGCGATCCAAGTCTTTCGCGCTTTTTGCACTTGCTCGTCGGTGTAGTCGGCCACGCCGTCGCCGCGAACAGCCGAACGACGCGCGCAGATGCGTGCGAGCGAAAGATCGAGATCGCGCATCACCGCGCCGTTGGTGTCTTCCAGGCAGTAAAAGAGCGTCGGGAGCGCTATCACGGCGCCGCAGGCCGCGACGGCGCGGACCGCTTCCTTGCGAACATCGACGGTGCGCTGCGAATCCTCAAACGGGTACACAAAATGCACGAGGATGCGCACGAGCTGCGGATCTTTCACGTCTGTACGCAGGAAGCGCAGGACCTCGATCGTCAGCTCGGGCGGCGATTTGATGAGCGAGCGCATGATGTGGCGAATGATCGACGGCGCCAGGTTCTTGAGGTGCTTGTTGCCCAAGAGCGCGTCATTGACGTAGAGCTGCAAGAGCGTCCGCATCGCCTTGACGCGCGCGTCCGTCGGGATGCCGTTGTTTTTGACGACGTCGAGCATCGATTTGACCTGCCAAACGGCGGGCGCCGCTTTGCCCATCTCGCGCAGGTCGGCGAGGCGTTCCTTGAGCACGCCGCGTTCTTCGGCCTTCAGCGACTCCTGATTCACAAGGCGTTCCAGCACGCGCTCTAAGTTCTTTAGGTCGTAGAGCTGGCTATAGAGTTGCGCGAGCATCTTCAGCGAATCGTCGCGCGCACCTTGCTCCATCGTCGTGTCATTGTGAATGGACTCGAGTTTCGCGACCGACTTGTCGATCATGCGCAGGTCTTTAAAAACCTTCGCCTGAAACAAGTGCGCGCGCGGACTCTTCGGGAACTGGAAGACGTAGGCCCGCGAGGCACCGATCGCCTTCTTGCCCCATTTCTCTTTTGCCTTCTCGTCGATCTCGGCGTGGTACTTCACAACGTAGATGCGCGCCAATCCGATACACGCTTCCCCAGTGACTTCGATGCCCATCGAGCGCTTGAACCACCGGATGGCTTTGTCGTGTTTGCCCTGGCGATCGTAGATGCGCGCCTTGTTGATGATGGCCGGCAAGTAGTTACTGTCGATGGCGATGGCGCGGTCGAGGTGCTCGTGCGCACGCCGCAGGTTGCGTTTGCTTTCGGCCAAGGCGGCCAGCGATGTGTGCGCGGCGGGGAACGCCGCATAGCTGGCGAGCGCGCGTTTGAACGCTTTTTGCGCTTCGGTCGGGCGCTTAAACACCATCTGCAGCGTGTAGCCGTACACGAAATGGCGCATCGCCTTCTCGCGCGGGTTGACGCTCGCTTCGGCGCGCGACTTAAAGTAGTCGAGGAGCACCTGCGCTTTCGTCTTGCCTTCCCGCACAAGTTTGACCCGCTCTTGCAGCTCACGCAGGAACGGCTCCATGTCGGCATCTCGAATGATGCCGGAGCTCTTGGGCGCGGCATGCACAGGGGGCGCGAGGGTCAGCGCGACAAGACTCAAAACGGCGGTCGTCAACATCAATCGCATCGGTTACTCCGTCAGAGATTCCAGATCGGCAAAAAAGTCCGGGTAGGACTTGGCCACGGCCTGGGATTCGGCCACGGTAACGCCCGGGGTGGAAAGAGCAAGGACACCCGCCGCCATCGCGATGCGGTGATCCCCACACGAGGACACCTTTCCGCTGTGGAGCGTGCGCCCCCCCTGAACCGCGAAACCGCCATCGCGTGCCGAGGCTTCGCCGCCCAGCGCGCGGATGAGCCCGACCGTACTGGTGATGCGGTCGCTCTCCTTGTGCACGAGGTGCGGAGCGCCGCTCACGATCGTCTCGCCGGAAGCGAGTGCACCGAGCGCACCCAGGATCGGCGCGAGATCCGGCGCATTGGCGAGGTCGGCCCGCACACCGCGCAGATTTCCGCCCTGAATGCGCACGGCATCGTCCTCGGCGGTCACGCGCGCCCCCGCTCGGTTGAGGTAAGGGACGATACGGGCGTCAGGTTGGGGAGAACTCAGGCTCAATCCTTCCAAGTACAGGTCGCCGCGCGTCGTCGCCGCCCCCACGGCCAACGCCGCCGCCGAGCCCCAATCGGGCTCAACCACGAACGGCGTTCGAAACTGCCGTTGCACAAACGCCGTCAAACTGACGTATGAAAACGACCACTTCCCCACCACATTGACGCGGAGACCTTTGACCCTATCTACGAGGAGGACGAGCGCAGTGGCGAATTGACTTGAAGTTTCTGTGGAAACCCGGACTTTCCCGCCGGTGAGCGGGCCGCGGACGGTGACGGGAAACGTGTCCCCCGTCACTTCGGCGCCGAGCTCGCGTAGGGCGTCGCAAAGCGGTTTGAGCGGGCGTTCGCGCAGGCGCGGCGTGCCGTCGATGGTGGTCGGGACGGGGCGGAGTGCGGCGAGAGCGGTGAGGCAGCGCGCCCCCGTTCCGTTGTCGCCCATGTCGATAGTGGCCGGTTCGTCGTGGAATGCACCGCTGACGTGCCGGTCGGATCCGTCGGCATCGACGGTGAAGCCGAGCGCGCGCAGGCCGGCGCAGAGGTGTTCGAGATCGCCGCTCGCCGGCACGTTACGAATGACCCCCCCGCGTCGGGTCGCGAGAATCAGCGCACGTTGGGCAATTGACTTCGAACCGGGCACACGAATCCGGCCAACCATGCGTCCCGGCCGGACCAGGGCGTCCATCCGGTGAGTGTACGTTGCCGGTCCCCCCGGGTAGAGTGGCCGCCCCATGGCGAAGAGCGTATTGCGGGTCGATTTATCCCCGCTTTCCCACCGTGCGTCGGGCAAGGTCCGCGAGATCTACGAAGCCGGCGACGAACTCATTTTGGTGAGCACGGACCGCGTGTCCGCGTTCGACGTAATCATGAATCAGGGCGTACCGGGGCGCGGGGTCGTTTTGACCAAGCTCTCGGAGTTTTGGTTTGGAAAGCTCGACTTTCCCCACCACCTGATCACGACGGACTTGGACAAGATGCCGAGCCCGGTGACCGACCACCGCGACGATCTCCAAGGACGCACGATGTTTGTGCGCGCCTTAGACATCGTGCCGGTCGAGTGCATTGTGCGCGGTTACCTCGCCGGATCGGGTTGGAAGGAGTACCAAAAGAGCGGCACCGTGTGCGGCGTGTCGTTGCCGCCGGGACTCACCGAAAGCGACCGGTTGCCGGAGCCGATCTTTACGCCGACGACGAAGGCGGAAGAGGGCCACGACGAGCCGCTGACGTATGAAGAGATGGAAGCGATTGTCGGCAAGGAGCGCGCGCAAGAACTGCGCGACGTGTCGATGCAACTTTACGCGGCGGGTGCAGAGCACGCGCGCGCGCGCGGCATCATCTTGGCGGACACGAAATTCGAGTTCGGACTCGAAGGCGGCAAAGACGGCCAATTGGTGTTGGCGGACGAAGCGCTGACGCCGGACTCGTCGCGATACTGGGACGCCGAGACGTACGCGCCGGGCCGAAGCCAGGACAGCTTCGACAAGCAGATCCTGCGCAACTGGTTGGAGACCCAAGTGTGGGACAAGACCCCGCCGCCGCCGACCATCCCGCAAGAAATCTTGGACAAGATCGCCGCACGCTACCGCGACATCATGGCGCGGTTGATGGACTAGCAGTCCGTTGAAGAAGTGCTTGGAATAGCGAGAGCGAGGGATCGGAGTCGATATCAAGGAGCGAACCGCAGCTGTAGCAAGGCTACAGCGAGGATTCGCGACGCAGAGATCGGCTTCGAGGCCCGCTCGTAGCCCATGTGACTTTTTCAACGGGCTGCTAGCGAAGAGACCAACGAAGAGAACGAAAGAATACAAAGCGACATGGCAAACCCCAAAATCGGAATCTGTCTCGGCTCCAAGTCCGACCTCCCGCAGCTGGAGAACGCACAGAAGTTGCTCAAGGAAATGGGCGTGCCGTACGAGGTACGCATCCTTTCCGCGCATCGAACCCCCGGCCGCGCCGCCGAGTACGCAAGCGGCGCCCGAGGCCGCGGCATCAAGGTGCTGATCGGCATGGCCGGTGTCGCGGCGCATCTCGCCGGGGCGTTAGCCGCACACAGCGACCTCCCGGTCTTGGGAATCCCCGCCGCCGGAGGGCCGCTCAGCGGTTTCGACGCACTGCTCGCCACCGTCCAGATGCCCCCGGGAGTGCCGGTCGCGACGTTTGCCGTCGGCAAGATGGGCGCCACGAACGCGGCGCTTTTTGCCTGCCAGATCATCGCGCAGACCGAACCGGAAGTGCAGCAGGGGATCGTGGATTACCGCGCCGCGATGCGCGCCAAGGTCCAAGCGGCCGACGCCGAGCTCAACAGCTAGGGCGCATCCGTCGTCCCTAGCAGCCCGTTGCAAAAGTAGTCGTCGGGCGAGAGCGAGGGCTCGGAGTCGAGCTCGACGAGCGAACAACGGCCTAGCCGCAAGCTAGGGCGAGGATTCGCGACGCAGAGATTCGGCTTCGCCAAGCAAAGCCCAAGCAAAGCCCAAACAAAGAAATGCGGCGCTCGTAGCCCACGAGGACTTTTTCAACGGGCTGCTAGTCCATCTCGAACTCGACTGTGCCTTCGTCGTCGTCGAATCTGATCCGATGCGTCCGCAGGACGTTTTCGTGGGACACGGTGACCAGGACCGCAGCGTATTTGGTGGGCAGCCCCTTTAACACGACGCTCCCGTCCTTGCCGCTTCGGCCCCACTCCACACCGTGGGCGGGACGCTGCTTATCGAAGCCCGCGACACGTACCTCCGCGTCCGGCACCCCGACTCCGCCGCGAACGACACGCAGCGTCAACGAGCGGCTGGACTGAAACGTCAGCGGCTGAAGCGCCGCGTTCGGATCGGGGCTGGACACCTCGAACGCGGTCGAGGCCCACTCGTCGTCGGTACAGACGACAAGTTCGTACCTACCGACGAGCATCTGCGGCGAGAGCTTGATTACTCCTCCGCGCACGGCGACCGGATACTCCACCCGATTCGCGCTGGTGACAAACGCTCTCTTGACTTTTCTTTGGGCCAAAAAGCCCGCCGGAAGCGCCGGCGATTTTCCGAAGCGGCGCTCCGATTCGACGGGTGTCGCATCAACCTCAAAGTGCGCTTGGCCCGCGCTGAACACAACCGTTCCGCTGGCGACGCCTTCGCTCCGTGCAATTCCGCCATCTTGCATGTCCACGCGCTCGATCAGGTACTGCACTTCCCCGTAGGGAATGCCCACGAGCCGGCACCGACCCGCCTTGTCCAGCACAACATGACTGATGTCGAGAAACTGATGCTCGACCGGCTGCCCGGTCGAATTGACGGTGAGTCGATAGCGCTTGGACTCGTCGAGGCCCGTTACTTGAAACGCCATCGCCGTATCGAGGGGCGAAAGATCGCCGACCGCGATCGTTCCGTCCTTGTCGATGCGCGTGCGGTCCACCCTCCGGTCGATGATGTACGTGCTCTCGTCGTGCTCGGTGCGCAACCGCACGCGAACCGTGTCTCGATCCGCCGTAAGACCTGTTTGAAACGCGCCGTCGGAACCCGTGACGTGCATTTGATCGATGGAGGAACGAAGCCCCTTGCTGCGGCCGACCGAGACCTGCCGCATGACGTAGACCGGTGCGCCAGGAATCGGCTTGCCTTTTTCGTCCAAGAATCGGCCTCGAATGCGGACGCCAAGCTCAAGGTCGAACGCAACATCGGTGCGGACTCCCGGCTCGACCCTGACCGTCTTCGTGACCGGGAGATACCGAAATCCCGACACCGAGACGCGATAGGCGTGGCCGGGGAGAAGTGCGTCGAAAAGAAACTCCCCGCTCTCGTCGGGACCAAGTCGAACACCGCGCGCAAACACGGCCGCGCGGTCGGCATCGACCGCCAGAAGCGTCCGGTTGCGACCCGCGTTTTGGAGCAGCAAGTGCATGCTCACGTTTTGCACGGCGCGTGCATCCAGTGAGGCGGTCGCCCGAATGGACCCGTACTTGTGCAGCGTGAGGGGGATCCGCTGCGCGTCACGAAACGCGCCGCTCCAAGCCGCCTGAATGCCGACGTGTCCCTTGCACGTTGCCTGTAGTTTATTCCATTCACGAAACGGCAAAGTGACGTCTTGGGCGCCGCGGTGCGTGCGCACGTGCTCTTTGCCGCTGTTGTCTAAAACGACCAAGGTCCACTCGGCGTTACTCTCCGGCCTAAGGGTCACGGCCAGAACCAACGCGCCGGTCTCAGGCGATGTCGACGTCTTAGAGGTTTGAGTCGAACCAGGGTTTTGTCGCGCGGATCGATCCGACGCCCCCCGGTCCGCCCCCGGTGGCCACATCCACAAAACGACGGCGGCAGCGACGCCCGCGAGGAGGAGCGGCCGACTCCATTGGAGCCGGCCCTTGTTCTTGCCTGTTTGTGCTGTCATTAGTCGTTCATCGTGAAGTTCACGGCCGTAACTAACTCTTTGCGTTTGCAGTGACCGTCGCACGTGCACTGGATACGCACGTTCCACATGGTCTTGTGAATTTTCCCTTCACACTTATCCCATGTATCCAAGTCCATCGTCAACGACGCTTGCGTAAAGGTGTAATAGTGCTCGATGGATGTGCCTCTGTTTCCAACATCCATCGAGTGCGGATCGTCGGTTTTGGAGTTGGACCCACCCGTTCCGGCCGGAACCGAGAACTTGGCGCCGCCCAACGTGACGCTCACGTTCGACGTACTTGAGGAGTAGTCGTCATCTAAGCTCACGCCGCCAGCAGCTTGGGAAAACACGGCCCCTGGATGCCTGTTACTTTTTGTCTGCACCATCCAGAACTTCAGTTGCCCCAACACCTCCATCTTCTCGTCGGTGCAGAGAAACGCGTTCGCGTGGAATCCGTGGCTCATCGTCACTTCGATGTCCTCTTTGGGATTGATGCAACTCGCCTCACGCGTGATTCTCCACGCCCCACTTCCAACAATGGAATTGGAGAGCGAAGAGAACCCGTAGTCCGCGCTCATGGCCACACCGTGCACGTTGATGATCCAAGCCGAAGCGTCCAGGTAGTAGCTCCAGATCCATTCCGGCGCGAAGCCAGCTTTGTATTTCGTGCCCGTCACCGGATCGACCCAGTCCGAAAGGAGAACTCCCGTCCACATGGAAGACTGGCCGTGCCGGACGATCGCAACCGGATTTATGTTTGTGACCTGAGACACCCTCCAGTCGCAACTCGACGCGCTCACAATGTCGGCGCACAAGAGCAGGAATACCGCACTCCATAATTTCGTCATCACTTTCTCCTTAGTTGATCGAGCCGTAGCCGGCATTTCCATGGTTTGCGTGTGTGATCGAGCCGTCGTTGAACTGCAGCGTGTCACCGTCCGCCGCGACGTACTGATCGTTGGCCTCGTCGTAGACGAAGTCTTTGAACTCGAGCGTGTCGAAGTCGAGCACGTTGAGTGTGTCCACGAACCCATCCTGGTCATCGTCGGACCCGACGATGCTCAGGAAGTGGATCGAGCTGTCGCCGTACGCGACGCTCGCGTCCCCCAGATACGCATGGGTTCCCTCGGTGTTCTCCAACTGGTCCGCGCTCGACAGCGAGCAGAGTCCTAAGAGAGCGATGGCGCTTACCGCCCATCTATGCATGGGATTCCTTTCGGAAGGGACGTGCTTCTCGCCTCGGGCACGAAGGCCGAACAGGACGTCGCTGTGGCCACCAGCGATACGCCACACGGGCGAAGCACGTCGATCTCAAACCGGTGCGCCGCAGCCAATCCGCGACGAACAACCACATAGAAGTCGAAAAAAACGCCGAAAGGTTACACGCAAAATCATTTCAGTCGGCTAGGCGCGACGCCAAGCGGATCCGCGATTCCGCAACGCGCAAGCCGGTCGGTTCGAACCCACGTCTTTGGCGCGAATCTGGCGCGATTCAACGCGTTAGACTTACTAGATGCCGAATGCGGCCGACCGGACGAATGGGCCACGGTGTCCCATGCCGCCGCGATCGCTCGCGCGCGCGAATTTGGGCTGTTCCCCATCCCCATCGAAACCGTGGCGAATGACACGCCGAATCACAGCTGGTCCACGCATAGCGCTCGCCTGCTCGTAAAGCGCGCCACGAATCCGAGCGACTCGGAACCCCGAGCCCGCCGCTGACGAAGGTCGATCGTGAGCTGCTGGATGGGGTCATGTCCGCATCGACGTCCTCTCAGCCTATACCTTGCGTCGTAGCGTGTTCGTGGGTGCGGGCGGCGCGGCGGGTTTGGTGGAGGTGCGACCATGCGGACTCGGTTTATCTTTGTCCTCTTCGTTTTTGTTTGGGGGGCGGCCTGCTCGGGCAGTGGCGGCGAACCCGAGACTTCGGTGCCTCCGGTTGCGACTTCTCCGGGGCCGTCCGCTCCTCCGACTCCGCCCGCCCCTTCGGCCGGGCCCGTCGGTGCGCGGCTGTTCAAGAGCGGCCCGCTTCAAATCACCGCGGACGGCGCGACCGTTTGGGCCGTTAACACCGATCACGACACCGTGACGCGCATCGATACAGCCACCGCCGTCGCCACCGAGTTCGCGTTGCCGGAACCGGCCGTCGCCGATCTTCCGCGCGGCCTTTCCGTCTCCGAGAACGGCGACGAGGTGTGGGTGGCGTGCCACGACTCCGATCGCGTGTACGTGCTCGACGGCGCATCCGGCGCCGTGCGCGCGCGCATCGACTTACCCTGGGGCAGCGGCCCTCACTCCGTTGCGCTTTCGCCGGATCAAACCAAAGCACTCGTCACGCTGCATCGCGGCAACGCCGTCGCGGCCATCGACGTCGCCACGCGCGGCATCCTCTCCACGCTTGCGGTCTTCCGCACACCGCTCGGCATCGCGTGGACCGAAAGCGGCACCGAAGCTTGGATCAGCCACGTCCTCTCCGACGGCGAACACTCGCGCGTGTCGCGCGTCGTCTGGGACGCCGCACCCGCACTCGCCGGCGTCGTCACGCTCTTTGCGACCGACCCGCGTTCGAGCAACCGCCTGACCGCACCGCAAGACATCGCCGAGGGAGGCTACCTCACCGTGCGCGGCCACGTCGCGCAGATTCCGCGCGCGACCGGACGCCACGAGCTGTGGCTGCCGACGCAATACAACAACATCCACGAGGATCGCTTTTCGCCCGACTCCACGATTCAGGCGACGCTACGACATGTCAACCTGGACACGCTCGCCGTGCCCAACACCAACGCCGACAAGATCATCCTGTCCGCGGTCCACATTCACGACACAACCGCCGGCAACCGCTACGTCGGCCCGGGTTGGAACGCCAGCGTCGGCGGCCCGATCGACATCGCGTTCTCGCAAGACGGCGCGCTCGCGCTGGTCTTGTGCGAACAGAGCGAAGAACTCGTGCTCGTCCCGACGGATGCAACGAATGTCCGCCCCGCCGGCGCCGCGCCGCTGACCGAAATCCGCGTCGGCCGCCGTCCTCTCGGCGTTGCTTACTCGCCGGCCGCGGGCGTCGCTTACGTCCTCAATCGCTATTCGCGCTCGGTGTCCGTCGTAGACGTCGGCGCGCGCACAGTCGTTGGTGAAATCGACCTAAACCCCACGACGCCCGAGCCGTTCTCCGCGGCGTTTTTAACCGGTGCGATCTTGTTTCACACGAGCAACGACGCCCGCGTTTCAAGCAACGAGAAGGTGTCGTGCGCATCGTGCCACATCAACGCGGAGACCGATGCCCGCGACTGGGGTTTTCATACACTCGCCGGCCGGTCGGGACCGCGCGCGACGCCGACGATGCTCGGGCTCGGCCTCACGTTCGGTCCGCGCGATCCAGTAACCGGATTCGGCCAGCTTCACCGCAGCGGTGATCGCGACGAAGTGCAGGACTTTGAGCACACTTTCGCCGGCGAGTCCATGGGCGGAACCGGCTTCTTGGGCACGGACGCGCAGCCGTCCCTCGGCGCGCCCAACGCCGGCCGCGACGCCGACCTGGATGCGATCGCCACGTATGTTTTAGAACTCGCGGCGCTGCCGCGCAGCCCGTATCGCCAAGCCGACGGCTCGTTGAGCGAGGCCGCGGTGCGCGGCGCCGGTTTGTTTCTCCAGGCCGGGTGCGCCACGTGCCACGTCCCCGAAACCGGGTTTGCCGACGGGCGCTCCCACGACGTTGGGCAACGCCGCGCCAACAACGAGGAGGAGCTGGGACACAGCTCGCGCGGAGCGTTCCGGTGGCATGTGCGCACGCGAACGCTGCTCGGACTGTGGGCCACGCCCAACTACGAGGGCGTCGCGACGTTCGCCGAAGACATCGACAAGTTTCTCGACGACATCTCGTCGCGGACTACGCACGGCGACATCCGCAACCTCGATGATTTGGAACGCACGGACCTGGCCGCGTTTCTCTTAAGCATCGACGGCGACCTCACGGCCGCCGAAGTGCGCAGCGCCGCGGATACGACTGCACCGCGCGCGACGCGCGTCGAACCGGCTTCGCTCGCACGCATCGACGTGTGGTTCAGCGAGCCGATGAACTTAGGCGATGCGGAGCAGACCGCGAACTGGACCGTCACGACCGCGGCCGGGGCGTCCGTCACCGTCACGGCGGCGACGTTGGACCCGCAACGCGGCAATCGCGTCACGCTGGCCGTTTCGATGGCGAAGAATACGAGCTATCGGGTGGCGCCGGGTGCGATCCTCGATCGCGCGGGGAACGCGCTCGACACGACCGACAGCAAAAACAGCCACGCGTTCGACATCGGAACCGAGCTCACGATCACGCTCGGCGCGACCGGCGACGAGAACCTCTCGATCGCCGTGCACGACGCCGGTACGCCGGGTCCGAACCTGCGCACGTGGAGTCACGACGCGCCGTGGTTGGCGCGCAACGGTGCTGTGCTCAAGGGTTGGGTGCGGTTCGATTGGAAGGATGCGTTCGAAGCGGCGACAGGCGTTGCGAGCTCCGCGTCGATCACCGGCGCGTCGGTGAGCTTGCTGCCGGAGACGGGCCACGTTCACGCGATCGAGTTTCGCCGTTGTTTGCAGCCGTGGAGCGACCCGGCGACCGGCGGCGACTGGAACCAAAACGCGGTCGGTGGACCGACGTGGCGCGACCACAGCCACCCGACGCAGACGTGGAACCGCGCCGGTGCAGAGCAGCGCACGTCCGGCGTCGAGGGGCAGTTCGTAAGCGAATACAACGGCGGCAACGACACAGCGTTTACGCCCGACACGATGGCCGCGCCCGCGTCGATGGACCAACGCGTCGTCGCATCCGGGGCTGGTGTGTTGGACGCCTTCCGATTCTGGTTCGACAACCCCGCTGTTGACTACGGCTACGTCTTGCAACTGGCGCCCAGCGCGCCCGCGCCGGGACTCAAGTTACACCGCCACGAGCGCGACACGAAACGAGCCGGACCGATTCTCACGATCACCTACAAGCTTCCGTAAACGACGTGCGTCGCAGGCGAAACGGCGTGCTAGGCTGCGGCGTGATGCGTGCGTGGGCTTTCGTACTGTTGCTCGGAGCGTGTTCGGACTCCGCGCGCGATGACGCGCGCGCGCCGGACGCGGAAGCATCGACTCCGGCGCCTCGCACACTCACGGTGGATGTGCTCGATGGCCAGGGGCAACCGTTGAAGTCATGCACAGTCTGGTGGGGTGAGAGCGACGCGCCTCGCTTTGGCAGCGCGGTGTCGGGGTACGACAGCCCGGTTGCCCTCCGCGATCTTCCTCGTTCCACGATCACGATCGCCGCGCTGCCCGACGGGTACGTAGTTCCGCCCCACGGCTGGCCGCGGACTGTCGTGAAGCCAGACGCTACGCGCGTTCGGCTCACGATGGACGTCGGTGCGACACGCACACTCCGCGTGCTGGGATGGGACGGCGGCTTCTCTGGCGACGTACGCTTCGCCGCGACACAAGACCTCGAGCCGTCACACCATGGGATCGAGGACGACGGCACCATTCACCTGGAGGGACTTCGTCCCGGGATGAGCTACAACTTGTTTGTCCGGCACCGCGACTCGCACCGGTGCGCGCTGCTGCGAGGGCTCCGTTCGGAGCACCCGTGGCCTGAAATCGAACTGGGCCAGGGATATCCGGTCACCGGGACGATTCAAACACCGGCGGGCTGCGAAGGCGGGAGCGTCGCCGTCTTGGTCGATCAGTGCGTGATGATCGATGGCTCCGTCGAACTGAACGGCAGGTTCAAGATTCCGGCCGTGCCGCAAGGAACGTGGACGGTGGTCGCTTACACCATCCACAACGAGAAATACTACGCCGCGCGCGCCGACGTCACCGTGCGTGGACGAGGCGCGCGCGTCGCCCTGGTTCTCGAAGAGACGCCGACTCGGTAGCGCGCTCTTTGGCGAACGCGGTGTCGGTCAACCGGGCGTCACCGCGGCGGCGACTCCCACCAAGCAGCGCGGAACGCGGCGCGATCGCGGGCGGTCGATCGGGATCGCGCGGCCGCCATACGGAAACATTTTGAATCGGCGTGTCCGCTAACGGCGCGAATGCCGTTTGGGGTCTCATGCGTACCGGTTGGATCGCCCCCTTCGCCCCCTTCGCCCTCTTTGTCGTTTTCGCCCTCGCCGGTTGTTCCGGAGGAGGAATCGAACTCGGTCCCTCGACCTCGGAGCAGGTCGGCGTCGACGGCGGCGAGGTGACGGCGCCCGACGGGAGCGTCACACTCATCGTGCCGGCCGGTGCGCTGGCCACGCAAAAAGAGATCACGATCAAAAAAGTGACGGCGCCAAGCGACGTGCCCGGAACGAGCGTTGTCGTGGCCTACGAACTCGGCCCGGTCGGCACCACGTTTGACCTGCCGATCACGGTGCGGTGGATCCTCGGTCCGCCGAACGCGGACGGCCATCACACGCTTCCGATTCTGACGACGGTGTCGGAAGACGGCGTGCGCATACAACTCGACGACCCCGTGGTCGACATCGCCGAGGACGGGACCGCCACGGCGTCGGGCCAGCTCACGAAACTCGCGCGGCTGGAAGGGTTGTCCGCCAACGACATCTCGTTCAGCCTCGACTTTGATGCGGGCACGACCGCGCTTCTCGGCGAATCCATACCTGGGTTCTTGTTTTTCTCGATCGAGGACGCGCTGCTCGTTGACTCCGCAACGCTTCGCCCGACGTGGACCCCCGTGACCGGGTACGCGTTCCCCGGCGCCGACCCGATCGCCGTCGCGCAACCGTTCGGCGGCCCGGTGCTCGAAGACATCGAGTTTCGGTGCGAACAAATCAACAACGGCAAAATCGGTGTCGTCGCCGAGCTTGCGGGCGAAGCGCTCGCCCAACTCAATCCCCCGGGCGCGCTGTTTCAACAGCCGTTCCTGCGCTGGACCGCAAGCTGCCGGGAACCGGTGGCGCGGGCGCGTCGCGAGGCGGCGGCGGCAACGCGCATGATGGTCCTGCACGCGGTGGACCGGACGGGCGCACCCATCGGCGAAGCCGACGTGCTCGTCGAAAGTCCTTCCGGCGCGACCGTGGAGACGGTCACGGATGCGGATGGGTTGGGGTTTGTCTTCGCCGGGCCCGACGGTGCGGTGGACGTGACCATTCGCAAAGACGAAGGCGATGGAACCATCAGCCGCATCTCGCGCCAAGTCATCGTCCCCTTCGTCGGCGTTGTTGTCGTGCCGGGGCTCGTCCTGCGCGCGCCCGACGACTCCGCCACGATGGAGCGCGACGGGGCCGGCGCCGTCACCGTCGAACACACTCTCACGGACGGCGACGCTTCCGTGTCCTTTCCGGTGGGAGCCAAGGTGCAAGACGGAGGCACTTCGCCTGTCACATTGGAGCTTACCGCGCGCGAACCGTGGGAAGGCCGCCGTCCCGCGCCGGGCACGGCGCACGTCGTTCAACTGGAGATCGCGGCCGAACAGCCGGCCACGTTCTTGCGGCCGAACGGCGCCGCCGGGGTGGACCTTCGCATGGCGGCCGCCGCCGTAACCGGCGGCATCACGCCGCATGTGTTTTTGTGGACTGCGACGTTTGGGTGGCTCGATCGCGGAGCCGGTGTGCGCGACGGCGACGATTGGCTGTTCACGGGGGCGGCGATCGGGACCCATGAGTATGCGGTGGGGTGGTTCGTGAATGGAGACGACGTGACCTTGACCATCGTGGATCAAAACAACGTCCCCATTCCGGATCTGATCGTCTTACTGGACAACGGCGCCGGCGCTCTCACCGACATTGCCGGGCGCGTCACGTTTGAGACTCCCGGTGGTGTGCAGCGCGTCACGATGTTCACTCCGTTCATTGGGAATGCGTTCGAAATAGAGATCGACGGATCAGGAGACCTCGGTGTTCGTGAAGTTCCGATTGCCCGGAACCGTTCGATCGCAGCCATTCTCACGATGTTCGATGGCGAGATTGCAGCGGCGGCAACCGCCACCATCACAGCCGACGGCGCTTCTACTCAACTCCATTCCAACGACGACGGATATGCCGCCGGATTGACGCCCGCAGGGCAGGGCGACATCACGTTCATGGGCGAACCGTTCATTTTCGATAGCGCGCCGAACTCCGTAAATTTCTATGCCGCGCAGGCGTTCCCGCCGCGCGCGGACGGCGCGGAGACGACGTTTCAAGTGGTTGCGAAACTCGACTACAGCCGCGCGCCGCTGACAGGGGCGAGCGGCGCGCACGTGCAATACACCGACGGATCGGGCACACAACGCATGGGCTACCTCAACAAGTCCGGCCGACTGACGATTCCGCGTCCGGACGGCCCGATCGACATCGGGTTTCAGTTCAAGTTTCAACGGTCGGGGATCGGTCAGGTCCTCACACGATTCTTTCACCAGGTGCCCCCTGCCGAGCAGGTGGGATGTGTGTTCACAGCAGCCCCGCCGCCGCCTGCTGGCGGGGACTTTGAGATTTCGATCACCGGTTCGTACACACCGTTGATGGAGGGCCCGACGGAGTTGCGCAGCGTGATTCCGGCTTCAAGTGGCATCACGCGGTTGATCCCGCACACCGACGGCGCGTTCAACATCGCCGGGGTCGACGGGGAGAACAACCTGGTGGGCTTGACGTTTGGCATCGAAGGAATCGGACCGCAAAAACCCCTCGGATTTCGCCGGACGCTCAGTGTCGCATTCGCGGCGCTCGCCGCCGGCGAGACCGACGCCGGCGCCTTGAACGAAATGGTTTTGGATCGGCCGCTACGCCTCAACTTCGACGGCGCGGTGGCCGGGGTATCGGCGGACCAGATTTGGCGTCCCCGCGTGGACGGCGCGCGTCAGTCGCTGCTCGCCCTTCCGCTGGGCGAACCGCAACAGGCTTGGGACGTCAATTTGTTGGACTACGAAGGCGCGTCGCTGTCGATTGTGGTGCGGCAAGAAGACGCGTTCGGCAAGCTTCGCTATCTCGGAACGTATGGGACAGTCGACGCGGCCCTCCGGATTCGCAACGCAGAACAGCGTCCGCGCGTGACGCGGGTGGGCAACGACGGGGTCGATCTCACGAATCTCGTGGTCGGTCAGGTCTACCGAATCGAACAGGGCGACATCGAAGGCGTCTTTCGCGCCAGCGCCACCACCCAATTCGTTCCGACGCCGACGGCGTTTCAACGGGCCTTCACGATCGTATCGTGTGTCCGATTGGACCAAGACATTTCGATCATGCAGACTCCGAGCTTTGCGCGCAACGCGATCGGCGCGATCGACGAGGCGCTGGCTTACTACGCGATCGAGGAAATCAGCGGCGAACGCGTGCCCGCAGCGCAACGCGACACGTTCGGGCGATTCCCGGCCTGCGAAGTCGAAGCGGACGCCACGCCGATCAATATGGAGATCACGTACGAATAATCACGTGCGAGCCAAATGGCGCGCGCGTTGGACCAAGCGATGCGCTTTGCGGAAACGCTCCAACGCTCGCAACCGTGCGCGCCGCGTGGCCTCATACGGCGTGTCGAGGCGCGATGCCATTTCATCCAAGTCGATGCCCTCGCATGACCATCGGATGAGCTGTTGATCGCGGGATAGGAGCGCGGCGAGCGCTTCGTACAAAACTTCTAGCTCCTCGCGGCGTTCGGCAAACGTCGCGGGGCCCGTCGATTCGCGGGCCGGCTCCGCGACCGCGCGCCCGTCGCCCGTGGACGAAGGATTTTGGGTGAGGCGAAAGAGCGCGGTCGGTCGGCGGCGTACGGCCATCCAGTACGCGTGACGATCGGCGAGGTGAGAACGCGCGATCTTGTACATCCATTCGAGAAACGGTTTTTCGCCGCGATACTCGAAGTTTTGTTCCAGCGCGCGGACATGGATGCCCTGCACGACGTCGTCGGCTGACTCGAACCGCAGCACACGCCCCCCACGACCGCTGACATACGCGAGGAGGTCGCCGCGAAACTGCTCCAACAGATCCCCGAGTTTCACTTCGCTCTCCGCAGCACCAGGCGGAACCCAACCTGCGTCGACGCTTGCGATCGGTGCCCGCCGAGCCCGTTCTCAAAACGAAACTCGCGCGGATCGGCCGACCCCCACGACCCACCCGCCAGACGCCGAAAATCCGCATCGGACGGGTACGGCGTGGCGAGCCACTCTCGCACGCCACCGGTCATGTCGTAGATGCCATGGACGGTACAGTCGATCGGGTAAGACATTACCGGTTCGAGTCCCGGCTTCGCCCGCGAGAAGTTGGAGTTGACCCACTTCGGCCAAAACGCGTTGCCGAACGAATACGCCATGGTGATGTGTCCTCGGCCCGCCTGCTTCCATTCGTCGAACGTCGGTAGCGCATAGACCCAACCTTCCGGAACGTCCCGATTGCGCCAATCGGCATAAGCGAGCGCATCGTCGCAGCTGATTGCGAGAACGGGCCAGGTCGAACGCCAATCGTCAGGAATCTGAAACACGCCGTCCTCGTCGCGATACCAGAACCCACCGTCGGCGACGTTTTGCGGAGCGCGGGGGGCGCGTGCCGCGCGTGTCGCCGGCGAGTCGTTTAAAAACGCCAGGTATTGCGCGCACGTAACCTCGTGCGCCATCATCCAAAACGGCGGCGTTCCTTCGGCCACATGCACAAACTCCGCGTGCACCTTCGTTTTCGGCGGCAGCGACACCGGCCCCGATGGAATGTTCGAGCCCAACCGGAGCCACACATTGTGGTGGCCCGGTCGCCGGTACTCCGCGAGGTACGGGGCGTTCGGCACAACGATCGAGAACGGCGTCGTCCCCGCGTGCGCGTCGGGTGCTGGGAGCGTTAGGGTCGCGGTCGGTCGGACGCGAAGTCCCGTCGGCAACTCGATCGTCGCCAACGCCTGGTCCCGCCACACGCGCGCCGAGACGCCCCCTTGCGCGGCAAGGGTTTCCGGTGCCCCGACCACGATACCAAGCTTCTCGAGGCTTTCGCCCGTCACGGTTCCGGCTTGCGCAAAGTGAAACGTCGATCCGCTCGTGTGTAGGGCACTCCACACCGAGCGAATCGGCGTGTCGTCGATCCGCATCAGCCGATCGCCGACATGGACGGAGTCGTTCCCCGAAAGCACCAGCACAGCGCCGCGGATGGGATGACCCGCGAGCTCGAGGATCCACCAATCGCGATTCATCACGCGCAGGGCCCACGCATCCGGTGCGACCGGCGGCGCGCCCTTCCAAGGGACAGCGACGCGTCGACGGCTGCCCCCGGGCGAGACGTCCACCTCTTCGACGAGTCGCCACAAGTACACGTCGGCGCCCGGCGGGTCCGAGGCAAACTGGATCCGCGACGAGCCGGATCCGATGGCGATGTTGGGATCCTCCGCGCGCGCCTTGTCTTTCCAAAACCGGGCCGTCGCGGGGTCGCGTTCGATGAGGGCGCGACGTTCGTAGAGTTGAGCGCGTGTCTCGGAGACGCCAGCGACGTTGGGATCGAGTTGCATCGCCCGTTGCAGCGACTCCAACGCGGAGTGAAACTTCTCGGCTCGTTCCAGGCGCAAGCGGCGCACGCGCGCGCGGCCCTCAAGCAGCCTCTGTTCGCTCGCTTCGTCGTGGTACTTGCTTTCGACAAACGACTCCAAAAGCCGAATCTCGCGTTCGAGCCGACGCGACTGATTCCACTCGTCGATCAAGGCGACGGCCGTCTGCTCGGCGCGCTGCACCAGGCGCGCGGCCGATCGCCGCCGGTCGCGCCCATCGCGCCACTGCAGCAACGCGACCGCCCCGAGTCCGACCAGCACGGCGACTACCGCGACGGCCGCGGCGGGATGTCGACGCACCCAACGACGCGTGCGGCGCGTCACACTCGGGGGACGCGCGCGGATCGGTTTGTCGTGAAGCACGGCGGCGAGATCATGCGCAAGGGCCTCCGCCGATGCATAGCGATCATGCGGCTCTTTGGCGATCGCGTGGCGCACGACGAGATCGAGATCGCGCGGAAGCGACGGATCCAGCTTGCGCGGGGCCAGCGGGTCCTCGTCGAGAATGCGTCGCACGACCTGCTCGATGCTGCCGCCCGCGAACGGTGTGCGGCCGAGGAGAAGTTCGTACAGCACGACGCCGAGACTGTAGACGTCGGCCCGCGCATCGATCGCATGGCCCATGATCTGTTCGGGCGCGGAGTAGAGCGGCGATCCGGCGTACGTTTGCGTGAGCCCGACCGTAGCGCTGGCATCCTGCGCAATACCGAAATCAAGCAACATCGGGCGCCCATCGGACGCCAATCGAATATTGGAAGGCTTCACGTCGCGATGCACGATGCCGTGGTCGTGCGCGTGTTGCAGCGCTCCCGCGAGCGCGTGCGCCCACGTCGCGGCTTGGCGCCACCCCGGTGCCGAGCGCAGCGCGTCGAGGTTTACGCCATCGACGTGTTCCATCGCGATCGTACGATCGCCGACGGCGTACACCTGCGCGATGTTGGGATGGCTAAGGCGTGCGACGGCGCGCGCCTCGCGGCGAAACCGCTCGATCGCTTTGGGGGAACCTAAGAGTTCGGGCCGCACCACCTTGAGCGCGATCGTGCGTCCAAGAGAAGCTTGCTCGGCGAGGTACACGCGCCCCATCCCGCCCTCGCCCAAAATCGATAGGATGCGATATCCGTCGATGGTGTCGGGTGGATCGTTCGCGCCGTTCGCATCGCCTTCGCCATGCTTCGAAACGCGCGCGTCCAACGGTGCCGCTCCTTGAACCATGCGATACAGAGTTTGGATGCGCGAACGCGCGTCCGCTCCGAGGGCGGGATGCCGCTCGAAGTAGAGCTCGGGCGCCTCGGCGTCGCCGTCAAGACAAAGATTTAGATAGGCATCGTAAAGATCCTCGTCCGTCGTCCCCACGCGCGCCATGGTACCCGGCGGCGAACCGACTGCGTGTCCCGAATGCGGCACCGTGTTGGCGTACTCGGGCTCAGCGCTCCAAGAACACAGCAGGCGTACCGACTCGCGTACCCGCGGCGCGCATCGTTTTTTTCCACTCTTGCTCGAGCCCTTCCATGAGCTCGCGGGTCCCTCCGACTCTGGCCCGCCGTGCGTGTTCCCGCAGCCGGATCGCCTTTTTGTCATCGGGGACCCAACGCAGCGCACGTTCCGCTATTCGTTCGGCTCGGGCGTACTCGCGATCTCGATAGGACTGCACTCCTAGCCATACCAAAATGACAACGACCAGATCGCGGTCGCGGTACGCCGCGCGCCAACGATCGGTGTGCACATCGTCTGGCGATTCCCAACGCCCGATCTCCCGGGATGCGTCGCGCAGTGTCCAAGCACCGAGGTGAAGGGCATCGAACTCCAGCGCACGACCAGCGTGCGCGTAGGCGAGTTTGTGGTCGCCGCGTCCGAACGCGCGTGCGGCGAGCCAGAAAAACGTCGCCAGCGACGCGCGCTCGCGACGAGAAGCGTTGCCCCTCCGGTTCCCTGGGCGGGCCTTTCGCTCTGCGCGGGTCCTTGGCGCGCGAACCCCGCGATGCCGATTCACGGCGATCGGCACACGGGTCCGATCGGGCCGCAACGATCGCGTTGCCGGCTTCGACGTACCGTTGGCAAAACAAACCGCGCCGACCAAAGCAGAGGGCACAATCAACACGAGAAAGAGAAGCCGGCTCCGCACGCCATAGTTCTAGGATGGCTCTGTCATCGCCGGGAACTCGATGCGTCACCGTCCCGGCATGGCTTTGTCAAAACCGCTAGCGCGCCGATCGCCCGAGCCAGCAGTCGAACGTTCCGAGATCTTTGTTCCCGGCCTGCTTTGCGTACAGGAACAACTGCATGCGGTACGCGACGTACGTGCCGTACACCGTGCGCATGATCACTTCGGACTGCGCCATCTCCTCTTGCCACGGCGCCTGGATCATTTTGGTGGACGCCGCATCGAAGTCGATCTCCGCCATCCATTCCGACACGCGCCCGAGTTGGTTGTCCATCGCGTGCGCGAACGTATCGAGGGTCACCTCCTTGCTCTTCTCGCTCATCGCGGTCGCATGCTCGAATCCGCCCTTCACCAGGTACACGGCCAAGATCTCGGCCATGGACGTCATGTACTGCAAGAGCTCTAGCGTCGATCGCTGGTCCGGCGTCGGTCGCCAATCCGCCCCGCCGTCCGGCAACGACGCCGCCAGATGTTGGATGACATTCGTTTCGTGCCGGCACAAGCTGATCAGTTGTTGTTTGGTAATCATGAGGCCGGCCATTGTAGAGAATCGCGCAGAAACACACCCTACCGGCAGTCCTATCCAACCTGGATTCGTACGGCGTACAATCGGCGGCCATGCTGCGCCCTTCGCTCGTATTTCTGGCCGCGATTTCTCTTCTTCTTGCGACACCGCCCCCCGCTTTCGCAGGCGACGGCGTTCGGCTATCGCAGTTCGGCGCCGGGGACGGCCCCTCGGTTGCCGAGGGCGTGTATCGGGTCTTGGATGCGGCGGGCACCAAGTCGCAATCGAACGCCATTGCGTTTCCCGCGCTCGACGGCGACGTCCACCTTAAACACAGTGTCCGTTGCAAGCTGCGCGTGAACTCCGGTGGCGATGGCGGCGCGTTTGCGTTTCTCAACACGAGTGAGTACGGCGCCGACGGCCCCGCGCCATTCGTGAAGAGCTGGGTCGAGCCCAACCTTAAACAATCGCTCGCCATCGCCATCGACGTTCACAACCCAAAAAACGAAGAGATGTTTGGTCCGTGGGGCAACTACCGCGGAATGCCCGAACGCGAAGTTTCAGTTCACTGGGACGGGCGCGAGATCGTCAAACGCGTGGCTGCCGAAGAGTTCCGCGATCAATGGACGGACTGCGAAATCCGCTGGACGTTTGTCGCGGGTGGCGCGTTGGTTACGGTTCGGCTCGCGGGGGCCGCTGTCTTCGATGAGCACTTCGTCCCCGGGGTTCAGGCGTACGCCGGGCGTCTCGCCGTGGGCGCGGGGACGCGCGCCGATGCGACGACCGCGTTCGACTTCAAAGATCTTAAAGTCGAGCGCTCGCTCAAACGTCCCGCGCCGCGGGCCCCGAGTCACTTCGAAGTGTTTAACCACGTGTTGACCAACAACAAAAAAACCGCGTACGAAGCGTCGGTCACGCTGCCGCCGCGCAACTGGGAGTTCGGCCGCGTGATCATGACGATCGAGATCCATGACGCTGGCCCCAACTGGGACGAGTGGGATCGCAACGGCGAAGTGTCTCTCATCACGGAAGACGGGAAAAAGCTAGGGATCGTGCCCTTCATCACGTCGTATCGCACGACCTGTTTTTGGCAAGTGGACGTCACGCATTTTCGTCCGTGGCTGGCGGGCAAGACGAAGTTCGAGATTCGCGCCGGAACGACGTTTTACAAGAACCGCGGCTACATGATGAGCATGGCGCTCGACTTCCACCACGGACACATGCGGCAAGAACCGTATCGCATCGAACCGCTTTGGCTGGGCACGGCGCGTTACAAGACCGCGGAGAATCATTTCCAGGACTTCTTCACGCCGCGCGAGATCGCGATCGATGCCTCGATGAAGCGCGCGCGCCTGTTCACGACGACGACCGGCCACTCGCAGATCGGCGAGTTCACGCCGTCCAAGCGCGCGATCGTGTGCAACGAAACGCGGTTTACGAACACGCTGTGGCGCGACGACTGCTATCTCAACCCCAACCGACCGCAGTTCGGCACGTGGAAGTTTTCGCGCGCCGGCTGGGCGCCGGGCGATGTGGTGCGGCCATGGATCCTCGATGTCACAAAGGCGCTCGAAGGCGCGCAGTTGGCCGCGGTGACGTATGAGACGCAGCCTTATGACTTCACCGGAGCACCGAAGCCGCCCGCGCAAAAAGAGATCAACAAGGCAAGTCACGTCGTGCGCTCGTACTTGGTGTTTTATCGCGAGCCCGAGGGCCTTATGGCGCCGCCCGCGCTGCTCATCACCGGAGTCGCGCGCGGGAGTGCTGCGCGTAAGGCGGGCCTTTTGCGCGGTGACTACTTGGCGTCGTACGACGGCAAGCCGCTCAACAATCTCGCGGACCTACGCGCCGCGATTCAGGGCGCGGCCAAGGCGGGCAAGAACGTAGCGATTGTCGCCTACCGCGGCGCAAGAAAGATCGAAGTGGAGCTCGCGCCCGGCCGCATGGGCGTAAACCTCTCGGTTCAATGATCTTCGCTTAGTTCGATCGTGCGTTGCCGGCGGTCGCGAATGACGTACGTCCAGATCCGAAGACCACGTTGGCTCGATGACGAAAAAGACAGCGTTGCTGGCGCATCGGAATGAGCAGGAATACCGATTCGAAAACGACCACTTGCTGGAATGCGAATCGGGTTACCGCCTCCGAGCGCACTGACGTGCGCGACCGGAAGAGGTTCCCCTCTGAAAAGGACGCGTGCTTCAAATGCCTCCAGCGTTGGCAGCACGATATCTAAACGCGTCGCATCGACCGGAGCGTAGACACGCCGCGGCAACACCGACGCAGCGTCGGCGGGAGTAAGCTCGACCTCGAATCCTCGCCTCGCCACGCCAATGAGCTGAAGCTGTCCCTTCGCGTTCGTCTTTCCTTCGTGGAGACCGAGCCACGCGGACACGATCGAGGCACGGACTTTCGTCTTAGGAAGAGGGCGCCCGGCTTCGTCGCGGACATCGATAAGCAACATTTTGTCAAGCGGCGCTTTTTCGGTCCGCAAGACCACGCCTTCCGCTCCGACTTTGACATTGGCGACACGCCCAACGAACGGCGCCATGTCGTGGATAAACGTCATTCCGTTCTTCTCAAAGTGATAGCCCGCGAATGCGAGGTCCACAGGGTCCAAGCCGCCCGGCACAAGAATCGAAAACGTTCCGTCTTTTTTCGCCAGGTCGGTCTGCAAGAACTTGCCGTTGCGCTCCACGCGAATCATTGCGAGCGGTAGTGCTTTGCCGTCGGGATTCAGGACTCTTCCTCGAATCCGGCCCGGCGTACGCACTTCGACAAGCGTGGCACGCGGCGCGACTCTTCCGTGGTCAAGCCGGAACAAATCGCTGCCCGCCCGATGCCCGGCAACCGTCCAGACGTCGCCTCGAACAGGAAGCGTGGCACGACCTTCCACATCGGTTGGACCATGCATGAAGCCGCCATCGTGCTGAACATGAATTTCGCACCCGGCGACTGCGGCTCCATCTGCGTCCGTTACGCGCACGATGAGTTCACGTTTCGGTGGCCCTCGAAGGCGAATGACCTTGATTGGTTCATCGTCGAAAAATACTGCCTCCGAATACGAAGCGTAGATCAGAGTGCGCACATGGAGCGTCCATGTCACATGCCGCGCGAGACCTGAAAACTCCGCGAGACCATCGCGCTCCGTGACGACTTCTTGCTCGCTTGCGTCGGCACCCGTGCCCACTAGGTGCACACTGGCAAACGATACTTTCTTTCCGTCCTCGTCTTCAATGCGTACGCGCAGTTTCGCGAGAGTAGAGGTCGAACTCGCGGCTGCGGGCTTGTCTTCGGCCAAGTTTGATGGCACCTTCGACTTCGAGTTGACCTCGGCGCGAGCGGGTTCCGGGGCTTTGGCCCTCGTCTTCGGCTCGAAACCACTCCGCGCCGAGCGGTCGGGCGGCAAAACGCGCGCGGCACGCGTGACGACCCACCCGATACCCACGAAAGCCAACACCAAGACTAGGGCAGCCCACTTCTTCATCGCCAACGCTCCCACACCGACGGCGGCCGTGGCCGCGAGCCCTCGATCGGCCACCCACCACGGCAGCGCGAACAATGTCGCGCCCAACCGTGGGTGAAGCCTTCCTCGCAGGAGCTTGCGGCCGCGTTGCAACCGCGCTTTCAAGGTCGCATGCGGCACGCCGATCAAGCGCGCCGTTTCGGCCGTTGAGATTCCTTCGAGATGATGGAGCACGATCGCGTCGCGATACTTCGCCGGCAGCTTCGCGATTTCTTCGCGAACCAAATGCGCGCGCTCGGCCTCGGACGCGGTGGTTGCAGGGTCGCGCTCGCGGTCCTCCTGACCCAAGTGAGCCATCAACCCCGTCTGCCTGGCCTGTTGCGCCTTGCGCCGGTACGCGATGCGAATCACCGTCGTCAAAAGCCACGGCAGCACCGGTGCGTCCAGCGGGCGCGTTGCGCGCCGGAGCAGCGAGTGATACGCTGCCTGCACCGAGTCGTCTGCATCCTGCGGCGCGCCGATCCGGCGCGCGACCGCCATCAACTTCGATCGCGTTCGCGCGACCACAGCGGTCATCGCTGCCGAGTCACCGTCGGCAACAAACCGAGCCACAAGCGTTTCGAGTTCCATCACGGGAGTAGTACCCGTGCGGGCGCTGTGGATGCGTTTTTCTCGAAGAATTCGCAACGCAACGCTATTCCAGGTCCCGCGCCTTGTGCGTCACTGGCTCGCTGTGAACCCGTGCCGGTCAGCGAACTTCGGAACCGCTCAGGACGCCGTCGCCGTTCTTGTCGAGGCGGCGCAAGACGCTTTCGGCTCCTTTGAGCTCTTTTAGCGTGATGCGGCCGTTTTTGTCCTCGTCGTAGCGATCAAGCAATCCACGCTTCGGTGCGCGCGTCGGTCCGTCCGCGAGAAACTTGTCGTCGCCCTTCTTCATTTCGCCGCCGCCCGGACCCAAGTTGATCTCTTTTTCGTCCACGACACGATCCTTGTTGTGATCGTGCGCGCGGAAAAACGAAGGCGGCCCGGAGTACTCTCGCTTCGTGACCTTTTTGTCGCGATTGAGGTCATAGAGTTCGAAGAAATTGCCGCGGTTGGGGTTCTTGCGCGCCTCGGTCAAGATGTTGCGGATATAGCGACGCACCTCGCGGCGCGACAACGCGCCGTTGCGCGAAACATCGGCGACTTTGAACACTTCGTCGCCCGCCTGAAACTCCGCCTTCTGGATCTTTTGATCCTTGTTCTTGTCGAAGCGACGGAAGAAATCCGCAACACGTTCGTCCAGCGAACGCGGCTGCACGATGGCCGCCTGCGAAGCGCGTTTTTTTTCCAGTTCGCGTTTTTGCGCCGCGCGCTTCTTGTCCGCTTCGCGTTGCGCTTTCTTATCGGCCTCGGTTTCAGCCGGCGCAATCCCACCGTTTAAGTACGCCTTGATCTCGAGCAATGTGATCTTGCCGTCCTTGTCGTAGTCGGCTTTCTTAAAGATTGCGGGATCGGGCAACTCATCCGGCGTGAGCGCGCCATCCTTGTTCTTGTCGCGCGCCGCGAGAATGTCGTCGGCGGGGCCGGCGATCGCCGTGCCGGCGAGCGCGGCGATGATGAACCATGTGTTTCGCATCACTTGAGCTCCACGCGCAGGATTCGTTCGATCTCCTTGCGCGTTAGGTAGCGCGAGCGCGGGTGGCTCACATCCTTGAGCGGCTTGTCATCTAATCCTACGAGACGATCGAGGGGAAAGCTCTCGATATCCACGCCGACGACGCGGCCGGTCCCTTCCACGACGCCCGCCGCCGTCAAATTGCTTCGATCCGAGACATCGGTGATCTCGACGCTGTCGTTTGCGCGTCCCGCAACGATCGCAAACTGCTTGAGGAACGGCGGCTGGTACACGCGCGCAATCCGAACACCGCGCGGATCGGTCACGGTGCGACGTCGCCCGGTCAATCGAATCTGCTCCGGATCGGTCACGTCCATCTTGAACAGATCGCCGTTCGAGCTCGCTTGCGATGTGGACACCACGTATAGATAGTCGCGCTCGGCCGAGACGATGTCGCCCCCCGCGCTTCCGATGTCGTAGTTTGACGCAAAAGCGAGCGCCGTCGCCTGAAACGCGCGGCCGTAGCCGATGCTGTTGGGAACGCGACGCGGTTTTTCAGGACGCGACACGTCCACGAGATACAGACCGCCTTCGGAATCGGCAACGTACGCGACGTTGCGTGCGCGCGTCCGGCGACGACCTTGCACATCGGGACGCGCCGGCGTGAAGTGCACGAGCACGTCGTTGGCGCCGTTCGGGCGTGAGTCGTTGCCGCCGTTCAGGTCAAACGTCGCCGTCAGCGCGGGCTTGTCCAGGCGCGACACGTCCACGATGCGGAGCCCCGCCGGTCCGTCCGCGACATACGCGTAGATGCCGTCGATGAAAACCGCGCGCGCTTCGGTCGTCGCCACTTTGGCCAGTAAGCGCGGCCGGCGCGGCTTCTTGATGTCGTAGATCAACAGGCCATCGCGACCTGCCGCCACAAACATGTGCCCTTCGCGGATGTGAACGCGGCGCGCATCACCCGCGTTGACCGAGCCCACCCGTTTGGGGCGGACGGGCTTGGTCACGTCGACGATCTGGACGCTTCCGCCCTGGGAGGCGACGTAGGCCACTTCGGCACGACCGGTCAGCCGGTTGTTTAGGAGCGCGACGTGTCGCGGCAACGACGGCAGGTCGACGTTCGCGATGGCGACACTCTTGTCCGGACTCTTCACGTCGAATCCGCACACGACCAACCCCGCATCTCCCACGACCACGAACAGGTCGCGGAACAGGTGGAAGTTTTCCGAGCCGAGCCCGAGGACGCTGGGCGCCGCGTGGCACTCCACGCACCGGCGTGCGGCCGGACGCACAGTGTGAAGCTGGTGGTGAATCAGCGTCATCCCCGACAGGTTTTTGGCGGTGACCGGTAGCTCCTGTCGGAGATACGTTTCGCCGTTTTTGTCGTGGGCGCTCCCGGTCGTCGAAAAGCCCACCATGTACGGCGCGATCTTGCCGTGGCTGTCGAAGCCCAAGTAGTAATGGCGGAACGTGGCGAAGATTTTTTCCTGCGTGGTCACGCGCCCCGTCGTGCGCTGCCCGGACAAGATGTCGAGCTGCGTAAACGCCTCGTTGCGATCGAAGTGAAAACCGAAAAAGTTCACGGACCAACCGCTGTGGCACGCGTAGCACGTCAATCGACCGTGCTTGACGGGATCCATCGCGGCTTTCGCACGCTTGTTGTGGTGCTCGTGGCGCGGGTTGAGAACATCCACGACTTGCTTGACCCGCCGTCGCTTACCGTCGATCTTGCCCGTGAGGTACGCGATCCCGTCTTGAATCTTGATGTGGTCGAGCCGACCGCCATTCTTGGTCTTAAGCGTCGCTTTCGCGCTGAACGTACCGTGACAGGTTTCGCACCGGATCCCGACGGCGTCCTCCATGAATCCATAGATGTTGCCGTCGCCCATCACATCGGCGCCGGTGTGACAGTCGATGCACGCCATGCCGCGTTCGTAGTGCACGTCCGGCGGACAGATCGCCTCGTCGCGCAAGAAGAACCGACCTTTCGACAACTTGTCGGTCGTCCCCGGCACGTCGGGCCCGCCGGGTACGCCGGGCGGCAGTTGGCCGAGACCGCGAAAGCTCATACCGATGTTGGCGTCGAGGGCGTGACAGGTGGTGCACGTTTCTGTCGGAATCTTCGACGTCATGCGGTGCGCGATCGCATGTCCGGGCTCGAGCTTGTCCACCGTCGGGTCGTTCGTGAGGGACAACCCGTCATGGGCGTACAGCACGTGACACGACGCGCAGCCCTCGCCGCGATACCAACCGTCTTGGCCCAGCCGTCCACGAAGACCCACGCCGCGCGAGTACAGGTGACACTGCATACACGACTTGCGCGGCAGGTCGGAGAAGTGCTTGCCGATCCGGTCGTCGCCGTCGACGGACACGGCCGGGATACCCGGCATACTCTTGTACGCGTTATCGGGCACCGTGCCGTCGGTGTCCTTCACCGGGAAAATCGAGAAGCGCTGCGCCTTGTCGCGCATGACGCCGTTTTCGTAGAGCCCGTCGGACAGGTGACCGGCGGTCGTTCCGTGCAGCGACTTTTCGAGGTTGCTGCACTCCGACTCATGGCACCGGCCGCACACCTCCGTCGACACGCGCAAGTCGGTCGGGTTGAGAAAACGGCGATACGCGAGGTCGTGGCGCAGGCCCACCGTGCGCTCGTCGTTGGCGACAGGTTGCCGTGCCGCAACGTGCGCGGCCTCCATCGTGCGCGCATCGCCGTCGCCGCCGTGGCAATCGGTGCACGACAACGGATCCCACGGGTGCATCGTCTCGATGCCCTGATGGCACGAGATACAACCGGGATTGGGCTTGCGCTCCGCCTTCTTGCGCGCGCTATCGGCCCCGGCGTCCTCGCGCACCACGGCGAGTGAAGCCGCCAGAAGAATCAGAACGGGAAGAAACGAACGAGAGCGCACCACGCCCCCGATTCTAGTATCCCGCAACCGCGGCGCCGTCCGTTTGTTGGGAGAAGCGTGTCACGCTACGACAGAATCGATCGCATGATCTTGCCGTCCACGTGGTCCGACTTGACGCCGAGAAGCTCACACGCGGTCGGGCAGACATCAATCGACTTCATCGCGGACGAGATCACGCGACCCTGCTTGAAATCGGGACCCGCACCGACCATCGCGACCTGCCGTAGCTGAGGCGTGTTGTCGCCGTGGTCGAGGCCGTTGCGCTGATTTAAGTTGCGATCGCGACCGAACTCCGGCAGCACCATGATCGTCGTCGAGTCGCGCAGGCTCGGATCCGCTTGGACCGAGTCCCACAACACGCCGAGTTGCTCGTCCGCGCGCTTGATCACGTTCTCATACGCGTTGAACGAACCGTGCGCGATATCGGCGTTTTGCAAAACGACGCCAAGCATCGTCGGCTTAAAAATTCGGAGCACGGAGACGGCGACCTGGATCGCGCGTGCGTCGCTCGAACCGGGACCGGTGATGCGCGCGGTCTTCCCCGCAATCTCTTGCAGGATGTAGCGCTGCAAACGATCGATCGTCTTCGCGTCGTTCTTGACGCCGCTCGCCATCGCGGGCGGCGGCTGCATCGCGTCGCGCAGTTTGCCGACCACTTCGATCTCTTTGTCAGTCGGCACGCTCGGACGCCCGAACGAGTCGATCACTTTGCGAAACTCGGTATTGAACACGCCGTCGGCATCGATCAGGTTCGCGCCGTACTTCTCGCCGAAGTCTTCGTGACCGCTGTACACGAGGTTGCGCTGTTGCGCGCCGCCGGATGTGGACAACCACACCATGTCGGCCGGCAACTGTGCGCCCTTGCGGACGTACTCGAACACAGTCGGGTTCTCACCGCGTTCGTTCTCACGAATCCCGCGGAACTCGCGCTTGCCGGTAAAGATCGACATGGTCGCGCCGAAGTGGCCGTTGTTCATGACATCGATCTTGGGGCAGATGACACCCTGCTCCGCGATGCGCATGAGATTCGGTATGTTTGCCGGCTTCTCGATCGTCTCGCGGCTACGCACGCCGCCCGCGAACGCCACCATGACCACATGCTTGGTCTTGAACTTCTTTTTCGCAAACGCCGGAGAGGCCAACCAAGGCAGGCCCATCATGGCCACGCCCGATCCCTTGAGAAATCCGCGGCGAGAATAGTCGATGCACATAGTCAGCTCCTCAAGACCGAAGTCGGATCCGGCACTCTAGTATCCCTGGTATTCGGCGCTGGAGATCAAAGTCCACAATATCACCCGCGGCGTCACGGCTGCATCTTTCTTTAACGCACCCACAAACGCCTTGGCCTCGCGTGGCGAGGGCTGGCGGGCCAAAAGTCGAATAAATTGCTCGTTTACGAACTGTTCCGGCGCCAGCGCGTTGGCCGGAAGCTGTCCCTGGCCCGATTCCATCAGCACTCGCCCCATCACGAGCCGGATCGGGGTCGGATCCGCCAGGCTGAGAAACGCGTTGCGGACGTTGCGAAGTTCCTCATACGTCGGGGTCCGATCCAAGATGTCGACAAAGAGCGATCGGACGTACGGAATCTCCGGCTTGTTGCGGGCTAACTCCACGGCCTTTACGTACGCATCGCCCTTCAACCACTCGGTGAACAAGACGCGGTACGCGCGAGGGTCGGCGACGGCCCGCGCCACGGCGGCCTTCAGCGTCTTCGGGTCGATCTCGGTCTCGTGCAGATCTTTCCATAGCCGCTGGAGCATGTGCGTCGCGAACTGATCTTGCGCAAACACGATCCGTACAAAGTCCGCCTGCGAACTGCCGGTCGTCTTAAACAACTTCGTCTTGTAGCCGTCGTACATCTTCTTGCCCGCTTTGAGGACCCGAAGATTGCGACGCTCCTGAACGACCGTGCCGAGGCACTGCTCCAACACGACCGTCACAAACGTGTCGTTGCCCGGGTTACGCGCGTTGAAGTATTGGCTGCGTACGATTTCCTGCACGGCCATCGGAATGGTCACCTGCGCGTTGGCCAGACGTTTCGGTAACGACGCCAATCTTCCTTCCTTGGGACGGAAACGATCAAGCAACAGGAAGAAGTAGAGCTGCCGTTCGTACCAGGCATCCCACACTTCTTCGCGCTTCAACAACGCATCGACCATTTCGTCGTGCGTCGAGCCGTACCACTTCTCGACCTCGGCAAGGCGCGGCGTGCGCCACAGGAGGTCGATGTACAGCCGACGAATCAGGCGGAGGCGCTCCGGAACCAAGCGGCGCTTCCAAAGCGGCGGCAACTTCTTCTTGCCGTCGTTGGACATGGGCCCCGCCACCACCGGCGGGCGCACACCGCCCGCTAGGTTTGCAATGACCAACATGTCCGCGCCTGCGGACCAAAGCGTGTCGTCGTGCACCGTCAACCGGATGCGATACGCACCGGGCTTGTTCACATGGAGCTGCGCAAGGCCGTCGTCGGACGCCTTCAGGCGCGGACTGGCGCCGGACGGTCGATCGACAATCGCCCACGTGTATTGCAAGCCATCGCCGTCGGGGTCCGCGCTCAGCGTTCCGTCCAACGACAGCGGCGCGCCGACTCGCATCCGCATGCGCTTGGGCAAGATGGCATCCGGCGGCCGGTTGGAGCGCGAGGCTCCAAGCGCGAACTCCTGCAGCGTCACGAAATCCGAGTGGGTTTCGTTCGCGAAGATCGCGCCGCCGCCGTGAGCCTTCCCCCCCAACGATTTGGTCAGCAGCGCACTCGCCGCCGGTTCGCGCGGATCGAGATAGCGCAGGGTCGCGCGAAAGTTTTCGCGCACCGTTTCCAACGACGGGCGATCTAGATTTTTGAGCGGCCGCAGAAGGTATCCGCCCGCGGATTCAGCATCGGAATGACAGCCCGCACAGTGGCTATGAAGCAATGGCGCGGCGCGCTGATGAAAGTACAGGAGGTCCGGCACGACCACGCGCGCCAGGTCGGTGTCACCGGAGGGAGCGGCGGCGGGCGGATCGCCCATGGAATCGGCCCGGGCGACTCCCGATCCGCTCAGGCCAATCGTCGTGAAGACACCGAGCGCAATCAGGATGGAGAGAGCCGAAATCCTTCGCATCCACTACCTATGACGGCCCCAAGCGCGGACAAGTCGCGCCGCTCCTGGGGGTATCCCCGAATTTTACCCTACTTCGACGTCAGAGCGGGACGACGGTTCTAAGCACGCACGGACGGCGGCGATGAGCGCATCGGGCCGAAACGGCTTCGCCAGAAAGCGTGTTCGGCCATCGCCGATGGGTCGCGCGTCGTGCTCGGCGTGCCCGGAAATGACCATCACCGGCACGTTCGCGTCAATCTCACGCAGACGCTCGAACGTGTCGGCCCCGTTCAAGCCCGGCATGGTGACGTCCAGCAAAACCAGATCGACGCGGCCGACGCCGTGGGACCGCAGGAGTGCGATCCCCTCCGCGCCGTCCGCGGCACACAGAACACGAAGCCCGGCCTGTTCCAACATCGCTTCGACGACCCGACGCACACCGTCCTCGTCATCAATGACGAGCACGGTTCCGGTGCCCGTCCATCTCCCGGTCCCGGCGCCAGCGTCCACGCCGTCCGAAAGCTCGCCGTTGGATGGGGACGCCGCCCGCGTCGTGGCCGGAAGCGACAACACAAACGTCGTACCGCGCCCGAGTTCGCTCTCGACATCAATCGCGCCGCCGTGGCCGAGCACGATTCCTTCGACGGCGGCCAGACCGAGTCCACGCCCCGCCTCCTTCGTCGTAAAAAACGGATCGAAGATGCGTGCCGTGGTCGCCGAGTCCATCCCGCACCCGTTGTCCGACACCTCGACGCGCAACCAGGCAGGGCTCGGCGCGGGCCATTCCCTCACGCGCACTTCGACCCAACGGTCGTCGCGATGCGCCGTGGCGTCGGCTGCGTTGGTCATGAGATTTATCAGCACCTGGCGTAGCTGTGTCTCGTCGGCTTCGATCGCGGGCAACTCGAGTGCAGCGTCGATTCGAATATCCACCTCACTCACGATCGAGCTGGGAATAAGGCGAATCGCTTCGGCAATGAGATCGGTCAACGAAACGACGGTGCGCCCCCCTTCCGCGCGCCCGGCGTAGGCAAGAAGTTGCTGCGTCAACTCCGCGCCGCGTTCGGCCGCGTTCTGAATCTCAACCAGCCGTTTGTGCAACGGCGACCCCGCATCCACGGCCCGCTCCGCGAGGCCGGCGCGGCCCAGGATGCCGGTCAACAGATTGTTGAAGTCGTGGGCGATGCCCCCCGCCAGGACGCCGAGACTTTCAAGTTTTTGGCGCCGACGCAGCGCGGCCTCGGCGCGTCGCCACTCCGTCACGTCGCGGGATAACGCAATCACGCCTTCGACGGCGCCGGTCGGGCCGAGAAGGGGACTCTTGTGCACGAGGCAACGCCGCGGCTCTCCGTGCGCGCCGCTGTACTCCTGCTCGTAGAGCAAGGTCTCCCCCGTTTCCATCACGATCCGGTCTTTCTTGACGTGGAACGCGGCGTCGGTCGGGTTGTAAATTTCGGCGTCGGTCTTGCCGATCATGTCGGCTTGGGGGCACCCTGCCGACTCCGCTTCGGTCGAATTGACGAGGAGGTAGCGACCCTCGGCATCTTTGGCGGAAACCTGGTCTTTGGAGCCCTCGATCACGCTGCGCAGAAGCGCCGCGTTGGTCGCGGCTTCGTGCGAAAGGCGATCGCAGCTGAGCGCGATGCCCGCGAGGTGCCCTGCAGTTTTCAACGTCGCAAGCTCGGCCGGCGTCGGAGCGCCGGGCTTGTGGCGTGTCACGCCAAACGTTCCAAGAACGCCCTCGCGCGCCTCGGCGAAGACAGGAACCGACCAGCAAGACCCGATGTTGTACTTTTCAACAAGTGGGCGCAGTTGTACCCAATGCGGGTCGGTCCTCGTGTCCTCAGCGACAACGAGCTCGCCGGTGGACGCAGCTACGCCGCACACGCCGATGAGCGCTTCCGCCATCATGTTGTCCAGTGTTGCGACCACATCAGGCGGCAGGCAAGGCGCCGCTTCGATGGTGAGCACGCCTGATTCCGGATCGAGGCGCATGATCGAACAAATCGAACCGTCGATCCGCTGCTCCACGAGATGACATAACGCTGTCAGGATCTGCGAAAGCGGCTCCCGACGCGCGATCCGCTCCACAACGTGACGATAGAGCTCTGTGACGTCTCTTTCGGAACCACTACTGCCGCTCGCCGTCGTCATTGCCCGAGAAGCATAGGCCAAATCGCTCTTCTGCGATAGGACGCCCCGCTCGCTGTTTTATTGCGGCGGGAAGTCGACGCGAAGTTGCTTGTGCAGGCGTTCGTGAACGAGGCGGCCCTTCCACTGGATGCCAGCGGAGCGACCCGAAATCGCGGTCACGCGGATGTAGCCCTCGGCCGGCGCCTTCTCGAGACGCACGTGCATCTCGATGCTCTGCTCGCCGATGTCGTCGCCCTTGCGGTAAGCCTGCAACATCGTCTGGTCCGAATTCCAAGACATCTGAAAATTGCGCTTCGCACAGAAGTCGGTCACCGCGGTCACCACTTCGTCGTGGCGCGCCTCGTAGTCCGACGGGCGCGCCTTGCCCCACGCTTCGCCGGATTGCACTTGTCCGGTCGTCGTGCCGCAAGCGGCGACCATCACCATCAACAGTAGAGTTCTCATGCCTCACCTCTCAAGTTCCAACACGTGAAACGTTGGTCGGTCGCCTGCGCAAACAGGAGACCAGACGATCCGGGCGCAACCGTGCAGCGCGTTGCTCCCGTGTTCTGTCCCGACTGCGAGCCACACCGTCCGCTATCGAGGACGGTGGCGACCCGATTAGCTCTTTGCACCGAGTGATTCCGCCATCGCCGCGCCAATGTCGGCCGGCGAATCGACCACGCGCACGCCCGCCGCCGCGAGCGCTTTTTTCTTGTCTTCCGCTTTGCCGGAGCCGCCCGCGATGATCGCGCCCGCGTGCCCCATCCGTTTGCCCGGCGGTGCTGTGGCGCCCGCGATGAAACTGACGACGGGCTTGTCGCCCATGTTGTCGGCAATCCAGGCGGCGGCTTGCTCTTCCGCCGTGCCCCCGATCTCGCCGATCATGACGACCGCATCGGTGTCCGGATCCCTCTGAAAAAGCTCCAAGCACGCGACAAAATCCATGCCCTGGATCGGGTCGCCGCCGATGCCGATACACGTGCTCTGGCCCAGTCCGCGCGCGCTCAGCTGCCAGACCGCTTCGTACGTCAGCGTTCCCGAACGGGAGATGACGCCGACGCGACCGGGGTTGTGAATGTAGCCGGGCATGATGCCGATTTTGCACGCGCCCGGCGTGATGATGCCGGGGCAGTTGGGACCGATCAAGCGTGCGCCGGTTTCGGCCAGCACTCGCTTGACCTTCACCATGTCGAGCACCGGAATGCCCTCGGTGATGGCCACGACCAACTCGATGCCGGCGATCGCGGCTTCACAGATCGCGTCCGCTGCGTACGGCGCAGGCACAAAGATCAGCGAACAGTTGGCACCCGTTTCCGCGCGCGCTTCCGCGACCGCGTGAAACATCGGTACGCCTTCCCACGCCGAACCGCCGGCGCCCGGCTTCACGCCGGCCACGACGTTGGTGCCGTATTCGCGGCATCGGGCGGTGTGAAACTTGCCCGCGGAGCCAAGCCCCTGCACGAGCACTTTGGTGTCTTTGTTAACCAAGACGCTCATCGGGCCGCCTCCACTGCCTTGTGCGCTGCATCGGTCATGTCGGTCGCGGTGATAATCGGCAAGCCGGACTCGGCCAGGAGTTGCCGGCCGCGTTCGACGTTCGTTCCTTCTAACCGGACCACGAGCGGCACCTTGAGATCGACCGCTTTCACGGCGCCGAGCACGCCCTCGGCGATGAGGTCGCACTTCACAATGCCACCAAAGATGTTGACGAGGATCGCTTTGACGCTCGGATCCTGGCAGATGATTTTGAATGCCTCGGTCACGCGTTCCACCGACGCGCCGCCGCCGACGTCCAAGAAATTGGCCGGGCTGCCGCCGTGGTGCTGGATGATGTCCATCGTGCCCATCGCGAGTCCGGCGCCGTTGACCATGCAACCGATCGAGCCGTCTAGATTGACGTAGCTCAGGTTGTGTGCGGCCGCGCGCGCTTCCGCCTCGTCCTCTTCATCGGCATCGCGCAACGACTCGATGTTGGGGTGCCGATAGAGCGCGTTGTCGTCGAAGTTGACCTTGCCGTCGAGCGCGAGCACGCGCCCGTCGTCGAGTTCCACGAGCGGGTTCACTTCGGCCAGCGAGCAGTCGTAGTGCAAGAACAAGCGCGCGAGGTTGCGCACGGCTTTCGCGCAATCCTTGGCCGCGGATCCGCTCAGGCCCAATCGATACGCGATCGAGTTGGCTTGAAAGCTCCGTAAGCCTTCGTACGGGTGCAGCGGCTCTTTGATCAGTTGGTCCTGCGGGACGCTCTCGATCTCGACGCCGCCCTCGGTGCTCGCGATAAACACGGGACCGCCGTGCGCGCGGTCCACCGCGATCGCAGCATAAAACTCGCGCGAGATCGACAAGCCCTCTTCGACCAACAGGCGACGGACGACGCGACCCTCTGGGCCGGTCTGATGCGTCACGAGTGTCGAGCCGAGAATGGCCCGCGCATGCTCAAGCGCCTCCGCCTTGGAATGGGCCACGCGGACACCGCCCGCCTTGCCGCGCCCGCCCGCGTGAATCTGCGCCTTGACGACGCACACGTCGCCCGGCAGTTCGTCACAAGCCGCACCGACCTCTTTGAGCGTGCGACAGGCCACGCCGTCCGGCACCGGGATGCCGAACTCGCGGAACAGGCTTTTCGCCTGGAATTCGTGGATATTCATAGGACCGGGGCACGGTAACTGAGCCGCCAGGGCGCGGCAAGCTACCGGCGAATTCCCCGGTCCCCTCGGAGCTGTCTAAGATCTGACCGGGCGCGGCCCGCTGCGCCACCGCTCTTCGCCCTCGGTACGACGGCCCTTTGTCGGCCGGCCCGTAGTCGTTCGGGCCACTTCCGGGCCCGTTCCGCTATCCGATCGAGGTGCGGTGCAGGTACTCCTGCTTTTCTTCGCTGTAGATCAGCTCGGAACGCAGGTGAAGCGAGGGCTTGTTGTGCTGCAAGCGCCCTGTGACCCACATCATGACGTCGCCCACGCTATTTTTGGCCAAGACATCGAGGTAGATGGGGCGATCTTTGTTCTTCGAGTTGCGTAGATAGATGCGGATCTCTCGGTACGCCCGAATCTCCAGTCCACTCGCGCCGAAATAGACCCGCGGCAACAGGTTGGGGTCGAGATTGGTCTTTTGATCGCGGATCGAGTTCTTGAGAATCACGACGCGCGTTCCGTCCTTGAGCCGCTTCATCTCGCGGTCCACGTAGCGCAGGTCGCGGGTGTAGCCCAACTGCTGCTCAAAGAACTGGGCGGTCGTGTTGATCCGCACGAACTCGGCGGCGATCACGCGGCGCGTTTCTAAGACAAACCGGCGCACCGGCTCCAGCTCGTCGGGCCGAATCGTGACCGTGTCCTCGTCAGCGGCCGCTTCCGCCGCCGCTTTCGGATCTTTTTTCTTCGCGTCCAGCGTATCGACAGGCTCCTTGCGGTCCGGCGTCGTTTGGCAAGCGCAGAGCAGAAGCGTAAGGAGAAAATAAGTTCGGTTCAGCATGGTAGACCTCATCTAATCCTTCGGCGCCACGCGTCCCCGTCCGTAGCCCCAAGGACAATGCCCACTCATGCTCCGTCTCTCCTTCTTAGCGCTGCTGCTGGCGCTCGCGGCTGTTTCGTGCGCGTCCACGTCGCAGCGGGCGGACCCATCGGGCGCGCCGGGCGAGCTTGAGACGGCGGACCAACAACCCAAAACCGGCGCGGGCAGCGACTCCGATGGTGCGAGCGGACCGCAAGCGCGCCGGCCGTTGAGCCTGTTCCACGACCGGCGGATCGAGCCGAGCCGGTATGGCGACGGCGACAACGAGATCAGCCAGATCCGGCCGTTTTACTGGAAGAGCAAGGGGCCGCGGGGCACGCGCATCAACATCTTGGGGCCGTTCATCCGGTACCGCGAGAATGCGTCGTACCGTCGGCTCGACATCTTGCCCAACATTCACTACAGCGCGCGGCACTCGCCGGCGGACGAACGCATGTGGTGGTTCATTTTGTTTCCCCTCGCGTTCTTAGGGCACGACGACTTCTTGGTGTTGCCTTTTGGTGGCGTGTCGCACGGGCTTTTGGGGTTGGACGAAGTCATGTTGGTGACGCCGTTTTACGCGCGCACAAAAACGATTAGCCACCACCCCACCGATCCCGACGTGTTTACGGTGCGCCACGTCATGTTTCCGCTCATCGCGTGGGGCTCGGACGGGAAGCCGGGCGGGCGCCGCAAGTTTCGCGTCGCGCCGTTTTACGGCAAACAGAAGTGGCGCGACGGGGCGGAGTCGGGCTTTGTGATGTGGCCGTTTTACAACTGGCGCAAGCACGGGGAAGCGCGCTCGTACTTTGTGTTTCCGTTCTACGGAAGAGCAACCACGCCAACGCGGCGCGAGACGTCGATCATGTTTCCGATCTACAACCGCGTCGAGGATCTGCGCACCGGCGCCACGGACACGGCGGTGTATCCGTTCTGGCGGCGCACGCGCGGCAGCGAATCGGTTGACATTCGGCGCGCGTGGCCGATCACCGAGTATCGCCGCTTTGGCTGGAACACCGAAGAGTATGTCGCGTGGCCGATCTGGCGTCGCGCGTACCGCGACGACGGTGTCGAGTTCGCGAAACTCACCTGGGTCGCGCCGTTTTACCGGCGCGTCGAAGGCGTCGATCGCAAGGACGGCCGGCACCGGAAAAAGACAATTCTGTGGCCGATCGGGCGCTGGGAAAAGGCGCGCGACGGGACGCGGGAAGTGGCCTTCCCGGCGCTTTCGCCGTTTGACTCCCCCGAGCTGCGCGAGTTCGCGGAACCCATCCGGCCGTTCGTCAGCCTGTATCACCGCAAGATCAAACCGAACGGCACGCGCGAAGCGTCCGCGCTCTTCGGTTTGGTGCAAACGCGGCGCGATCGCGTCGCCAAGACCAAAAAGGTCCGCATCCTGGGAGGACTCCTCGGATGGGATCGCACGCCCCAGGGCCGCCATCTTCGTCTTTTATGGGCGCTACGCTTGCGCCTGGGTAAATAGCGCATGCGTTGGTTGACCAATAGCTTCGAAGGGGCGGGGTACACAATTCGTGTACTCGTTCGCGCGGTCTTCTACATGATTCGCAAGCCGCGGCCTGCGATGACCGGGCGGATCATGTACGACTTCGGCCTGAAGTCGCTCCCGGTCGTCGCGGTCGTCGCACTGTTTTCCGGCATGATCATCTGCCTGCAGACCGGACTCGAAGTCGCACGCTTCGGTGAGGAAGAGATCCTCGGCGTGCTGGTCGCGCAAACCTTTGCGCGCGAGTTTGGACCGTTCATGACCTGCATCATCTTGGTCGGAACCGTCGTCAGCGCATACACCGCCGAGATCGGCACGATGGCCGTGTCGGAAGAGACCGACGCACTCGAAGTGATGTCGATCGATCCGGTGGGTTACCTCGCGGCGCCGCGCATTTTGGCGCTCACGATCATGGCGTTCTTCCTTTCGCTCGCCGCGGTCGCGGTTGGCATCCTGGGCGGCGCGATGGTGGCGCATTCGCAGCTCGGTTTGCCGTACGGCATCTTCTTTGAGCGCGCGTTCGACAGCCTGCGCGGCACGGAGTGGTTCGGCTTGCCCCGCGACATCTACGCGGGCCTTTTGAAAGGGTCGTTCACCGGGTTTGTGATCGCCGGCGTCGGCTGCGCGCAAGGACTGCGCGCGCAAGGAGGCGCCTTAGGCGTCGGCCGCGCCGTGCGCCGCGCCGTGATCAACTCCATCGTGTTGACGCTTGTGATTTCCTACAACTTCAGTTGGATCGTGTATCGTGCGTTTGATTGAGTCAGTCGTGCGGGCGGTGTTTTTGCGGGCGCTATCGGCGGCGCGCGTGGGGAGAGGTCTCGCTTGATCTCGATTGAGAATGTTTTTAAGGCTTATGGCGACCGCCAGATCCTGCGCGACTGCACGGTGCGCGTGGAACGTGGCGAGACGCTTGTCGTCATCGGCGCATCGGGCACCGGCAAGTCGACACTTTTGCGCACGCTGATTGGTCTCGTCGTGCCCGATGAGGGGCACGTCTACATCGATGGCCAAGACGTGCACGAACTCGACGCGCGCGGACTTTCCGAGCTGCGCTCCCGCATCGGCTATCTGTTCCAGAGCGGCGCACTGATCAACTGGCTGACCGTCGGCGAGAACGTGGCGCTCCCGCTCGTCGAGACCAAACGTGCGCCGCCGGACGAGATCGAAGAGCGCGTGCAGCGGTCCCTCGACTTGGTCGGCCTCCGCGGAACCCGCGACCTGATGCCGGGCCAGCTCTCGGGCGGCATGCGAAAGCGCGCCGGGCTGGCGCGAAGCCTCGTGAGCGAGCCCGAGATCATCTTGTATGACGAGCCCACCACCGGCCTGGACCCGGTCACGGCGCACATCATTGACCAGCTCATCATCGACATGCGCGAAAAGCTCGGCGTCACCTCGGTGGTCGTCTCGCACGACATGGAGGGCGTCTACCGCGTCGCCGATCGTGTGGCGATGCTCTACGACGGACGCGTGATCGCGACGGGCACACCCGATGACTTTAAGGATGCGGCGGATCCCATCGTGCGCCAGTTCGTGCACGGTGCGCTCGAAGGCCCGATTCGAGGCTAAGACGGTCGCCCCTCACGGGGCGGAGAATGACCATGAACAAACAGCAACGCAAATCGCTCCGCAAAAACAGCATCCTCGGTGGGTTTTTGCTCGTGGGCCTGGTCGCGCTGACGGTCCTCACGTTCTACCTAACCGGATTCAGCGTGAAGGGTCGCGACAAGTGGACCGTCTATTTTGGCGCCGACTCTCTCATCCGGTCGGGCTACGAGATCAGTGTGTCCGGCAAGAAATCCGGGCTCGTCGAGTCTGTCGAATTGGTTCCCGATGGGGAAGTCAAACCGGGGCGCTACGTGAAGGCGATCTTGGCGCTTGAGAAAGGGCTCAGCCTCTGGGAAGGCGCCGAGGTCATCGTGAGTGCACGCGGGCTTCTCGGCGGCTTCAACATCGAAGTGCTGCGGGGCGATCCGCAAAGGCGGCGCATCCAACCGGGAACCGTGTTGCCGGGGCGCGTCGAGGGGAGTGTGTTCGATCAGCTATCCGATGTCGTGAGCGACAACCGCACACAACTCGACGCGATTGCGAGCAACCTCGCCGAGGTCACGGAAAAGGTCAACAGCGGCAAGGGCACCCTGGGTCGCCTCCTGACCGACGACGAGATCTACAACAACCTGTTGAAGATGAGTCAGTCGCTGGCGGACGCTTCGGCATCACTGCAGTCCAACGATTCGACGATCGGGAAACTCCTGCGCGACTCGTCGATGTTTGATGACCTCGCCGCCACGGCGAAGAACATGCGCACCGTCACGGATGATCTGCAGGCCGGGCGCGGAACCGTCGGCCGGTTGCTCAAGGAGAACGACATCGCCGAGAGTCTTGCCGAAGCGGCGGGCGCCTTGCGCAACATCATGGTGCGTCTGGATCGCGGCGAGGGTGCGCTCGGGAAGTTGCTCAAAGAGGACCAGGTGGCCACCGATCTCGCGGCGGGCGTCAAGGCGCTCCGCGAGTTCGCCGAACGCATCAACACGGGCGAAGGCACGCTCAGCCTGCTCATGACCGACAAAGAGGTCTACGAAAACCTGCGCGTGCTCACCGACAACTTGAAGGCGGTTTCGGAACAGGTGCGTTCGGGCAAAGGCACGTTGGGGCTCCTGCTCACCGACGACAGCCTCTACCGCGAAGCGCAGCGTTTGCTCGAGAGCTTTCGCGAGTCGGGAGAAATCGCGAGGGAGAACGCTCCGATCTCCTCGCTCACGTCGTTTACTTCGCTGTTTTTTAACGTTTTGAACTAAGCGCCGCGAAGCGGCGCTTAGTTGCGTCTTCTGGCCCAACATCTGACGATGTTGGAGCTTTGACGTTCGGGCTTTCGGTGTCAGGAGTCCGGCCTCGTCGATGCCTCTGGCTTTGGGTACGCGTTCGATGTGTGCGCCGGTCCGTGCTCTGACGCTCGCCAGGAATCCGGCCTCGTCGAGGCCTCTGGCTTTGGGGTGCGCGTTCGATGTGTGCGCCGGTCCGGCTTTTGGTTGCGCTTGCTGCTAACTTTTTTTTTGAGTTCGACGATGCTTGCTACGGCTTGTCGGTCAATGCGGGCGGTGCGTCGATCGGGCGCCAGTACAGCGAGTGACCGTCGCCTTTGTGCACCAACAACAGGAAGCGACCTTCCTTGTCCTGGCGCCACTCCGGTTGGTACACATCGGCCGGGCGGCCGCGATCTTCGAACAGGTTGGTCGAGATCCGCGTAAGCTCGAGCGCACCGTCGCGGATCTCAACGACGCCGTCTTCGCGCGTCATCTCGTACTTCGACGGCAAGAGGACGCGCGTGCGATAGGTGCCGTCAGCGCGCAGTTCGTGATACCAGACTTGGTTGCCCGCGTACGGGTTCGCCATCTGCTTACCCTTGGGCGGCTCGAACCGGTAGAGGCGGTAGTGTCCGACGAACTCTTCGGGAAGCGGCGTGCGCTCGCCGCGCGCGGTCAGCGCCCACGTCCAAAACGCACCGATGCCGACCACGCACAAAAAAATCCAAGTCTTCACGCGCGCGCCTCCAACAAGGAGGCAACGTACTTCGCCAAGATGTCGCCTTCGAGGTTGACCCGATCGCCCGCTTGCAGCGCGCCAAGGCTCGTAACCGCGAGCGTGTGCGGGATGAGCGCCACGGTAAACGAGTCCGCATCCGCCGCGGCCACCGTCAGGCTCACGCCGTCAATCGCGATCGAACCCTTCTCAACGACATGACCGCGCAGGGCCGCGGGGAGTTCGAAGCGCATCAACACTTCGTCGCTCTCGCCTTCCCGGGCGCGCAGCGTGGTGCACGCGTCCACGTGCCCCTGAACAAAGTGACCGCCCAGACGGTCCGTCGGCCGCAGCGGGAGCTCTAAATTGACGGTACTTCCGACGTCGCGCTGCCCCAGCGAGGTGCGGCGCAGCGTTTCCGGGATCGCACAAAACCGCAGGCGCGGTAGGTCGATCTCGTCCACCGTCAGGCAGCAGCCGTTCACCGCCACGGAGTCGCCGATGGCCGCCTCCTGCGCCAATTCCCCGGCATCGATCCAAAACGATCGCCCCGCCGCAACTTCGTCGATCGCGTGGATGCGTCCCAGCGCTTGCACCAGTCCTGTGAACATGGGGCGCCAGTGTAAGGTCTCAGGCGAACGCATCGCACGCGCCCGGACCCGCGCGCCCTAGACCTCCGGAGCAGCCGCGACCTCCGGGCCGTCGGCACGCCGGGAGCATCCGGGACGCGCGGATCGCCGGACCGAGGCCGCTCCGGCCCACTCAGACCTCCGATTTCGCCGCCGATGCGCCGCCGATGGTGACTTGACCCGGTATCGGAGCCAGTTTCGGGGCAATCCGCGTCCGGTTTGTCCGCGCAGCTTGACGCGGGCCCAAAGGGGGATTCAAATACGCGATTCCCCTGCGGGGGCCCTGTTGAAGATCTCCATCCTTACGCTGTTTCCCGAGGTCGTCGAGAGCTATCTCTCGGCGTCGATCTTGGATTTGGCGGCTCGACGCAACGTGGTCGAGTTTGAGGTGATCAACTTCCGGGATTTCGCAGAAGGAAAACACCGTGACGTTGATGATCGACCGTTCGGCGGCGGTCCTGGCATGTTGCTCATGCCGGGTCCGATCGTGAGAGCGGTGGAACGTGTCCAAGAGGGCCATGGGCCGGACACGCCCACCGTGTTGCTTACACCGCAGGGGCGGCGCTTCGATCAAGGCGTGGCGGAGCAGTGGTCCCAACGATCCGGGCTGATCCTGATCTGCGGGCGCTATGAAGGTTTTGACGAACGAATTCGCGACGTGTTGCAACCGATTGAAGTCTCCGCGGGAGACTACGTGTTAGCGGGCGGGGAAATCCCGGCGCTGGCGGTGACCGAGGCCGTGGTGCGTTTGCTCCCGGGAGCACTCGGCCATGAGGATTCGGCGCGCGACGATTCGTTCGCTCAGGGCATCTTAGAAGGACCGCAGTACACGCGGCCGCGTGAGTTTCGCGGACATGCGGTTCCGGACGTTTTGTTGTCGGGCAACCACGCCGACATCGCCGCGTGGCGCCGCCAGCAAGCGGAGCAACGAACCCAACATCGGCGCGCCGATCTTTGGACGCGCCATCAGAATCAATCCGCCTCGGACGCAGAGGAGTAAACATCGATGTCGAAAATGCAGCGAATCGAACAGGCGTTTAGCCACGAACACGGCCACTCCTTCAACGTCGGCGACAGCGTGGATGTCCACGTGCTCATTCGCGAGGGCGAAAAAGAGCGCGTGCAGATCTTTAGCGGAACTGTCATCCGGAAAAAGGGCGGCGGCCTCACGGAGACGTACACCGTGCGTCGCATCGTGCAGAGCCAGGGCGTCGAACGCACCTTCCCGATGAACAGCCCGTTCATCCAAAAAGTCGACGTGAAGCGCTCGGGCAAGACTCGTCGCTCGCGCCTCTACTACCTACGCGACCGCACGGGTAAGGCGACGCGCCTCAAAGAGATCATGGGGACGCGCCCGGAGAAGAAGCCGCGCGTGCGGCGTCAGCGCAAGAAGGCCGGCGTCAAAGCCGCCCCGGCGCCGGCTCCCGCCGCACCCGCGGCGCCCGTCGAAGAAACGCCGACCGCGGAGGAGTAGCGGGCTTGCGCACGTCTCGCCGCGCCTCACAGACTCTCCGCCGCCGCGACGCGGGTGAAGCCAGACATCGCCTCGGCCGCGCTGCCGAAGTGGCCGCGGAACGCATGCTGTCGCGTCGCGGACTCATTACGCTCGCGCGCAACTGGCGCGGGGGCGGCGGCGAACTCGATCGCGTGGTCTTAGAGGGCGACACGGTTGTGTTTGTCGAGGTCAAGGCGCGGGCGGACGGATTCCGCGACGCGCAGCACCCGCCCGTTAGCCCGGCCCAACGACGGCGCATGCGACGCGCCGCGCGCGCGTTCCGAGCCCGGTTTGGAATCGAGGAGCGGGCGTACCGGTTCGATCTCGTCACCGCCGGCTCCGCTCCGTTGCGCGAGCCTGCCGACATCCCGCGCGATCCCCAAGCGCCGTCCCATGCCGAGCCGATCCGACGGGCGCATGCGGCGTTCGGCGTGTGGCCGTGGCGATCGCCCGCGCGCACTCTCGCGCACAGCTTGCGTTGGCGGCGAGACTTTATGGAGGGATCACGGCGACCGGCTCAGCCTGCCGCCGCGAGTTTCCTTCATCACCCGCCGCAAACGAGCCCTCTTGTTCGGGGCGCATCCAACCAACGTACTCAATCCAACTGGGGTAGCGATGAGCATTAGCCTCGAAGCCGTGATTCCGGCGCAACGCATCAAGCTCTTGGACGCCGAGACGAAAGAATCGGCGCTGGCCGAGTTGGTCGCCCTCGTTGGGGAAGCCCCCGAGGTGACGGATGCAGGCCTGCTGCGCGAAGCGATCCTGGAGCGCGAGCGCATCATGTCAACCGGCATTGGACTCGGGATCGCGATCCCGCACGCCAAGATCGACTCGGTTAAGGACTTTGTCGTCGGGTTTGGCAAGACGCGCAAGCCGCTCGATTTCAGTTCGCTGGACGGCAACCCCGTCCGGTTCATCGTCTTGATCGCCGGGCCGACGGATCAACAAGAGCGATACTTGCAGTTGCTGGCGCGCATCACCCTCAAACTCAAAGACGCCGCCGTGCGCCGTCGCCTGACGGAAGCTGACGACGTCGAAGCCATCCTCGCCGCGCTCCGTTGAGACTCCTCACGCCCCAACCCCAAACGCGCGCGCGCCGCGCCGCGTGGGTTGTTGGCGTGGCGGGGCTCGCCCTCGTGTTCTCGCTCGGACCGCCATCGGTGCAGGCTGCGCCGCAGATCGCGCTCGGCGAACATCGTGTGCGCCGCGCCGCGTTGGCGGCCCGCATCGGAGACGGGTTCGCCGTAGTATTCGGCCAGCCATTGGCCGACGTCGCCATTCACGCGCCGCACGGCCACATGGTGTACCTCACCGGCATCCGCGATCCGTTGGCGGTGTTGCTCGTCGTCGGCAAAGACGCGAGGGCGCTCCGCCACGGCGCAACCACGCTCCCCGCGCCCACAAAAAAGGCGGACGCCGCCGGCGCGCGCACGCCGACGGCCACCCCGCCGGACAAGACCGGCCGCGGCGACGAACGCGCCCGCGACACCGAACCCGAAGAACCCGAAGAACCCGAAGGACCCGGCGGACCCAGGGACCCCGATGGACCGGGCCAACCGGGCGAACGGGGCGGACCTCGCGGCCCGAACAAACCGAACAAACCGAACGAGCCGAACAAGCCCAACCCTGAACCCGGTCAGGGCGCGCCCCATCGCGTCGGGAAACGGGCCACCGAAGCGATTGCGTTTTTGGCGCACACCCGCGAGTCGTGGCTTCGGTTTCACGACTTTCGATGGCGCGCGACATCGGAAGCCGCCGCCTTGCTCGGTGTCAGCGGCGTGCGCCCACTCGCCCTGCCGAAGCTCGACTTGGCCGCTGCCTTGGCGCGGTTGTTGCCGCGCGACGCACGCGTGCATTGTCCGCTGTACCGAGGCGGAGACGATGCGGGCGTACGCTGGCGCCGCGAAAAGCTTCGCCGGCGATTGAGCGAGATGCGCCCCGATATCACTTGGCGTGACCTCGAGCCCGTGATGGTGGCGATGCGCGGCGTAAAGTCCGACCTCGAACTCGCCACGATTCGACGCGCTATCGCCAAAACCGCCCTGATGTTTCGCGAAGCGATTCCCGCGATCGTTGCGGGCGGACGCGCCGAGCGCGTGGATGCGGCGCTCCTGTCGCAGATGCGGCGTGCGGGCGCACGGGCGGGGTACCCGTTCATCGTGGCGTCCGGTCCCAACACAACCATCCCGCACTACTTCGAAAACGAAGGTGCTCTGCGTGACGGCGACCTTGTCTTGATCGACGCGGGCGCGCGCGTGGACGGATATACGTGCGACATCACCCGCACGTTTCCCGTGAGCGGCACGTTCACGAAGCGTCAGGCTGATGTCTACGAAGTCGTGTTGCGCGCGCAAAAAGCGGCGATCGACGCCGCGCGGCCCGGCGCGACTCTGCGCGACGTGCGACGCGCCGCGTTTCACGTCGTGGCTGCGGCAGGCATGAAGTCCGGTTGGATGCACGACGTCTCCCATCACGTCGGACTGCACGTCCACGATCCGGGCCCGCAAAAACTCGCGCCGGGGATGGTGATCGCCGTGGAGCCCGGCCTCTACTTTCGCGACGAGAAATTCGGCATTCGTATTGAGGACATGGTCGTCATCACGAAGGACGGGTGCCGGGTGCTGACGGGTTCGCTTCCGCGCTCGGTGCGCGAGGTTGAAGCATGGGTTGCGCGTTTGCGCCCAGTCCCCACCGGCGCGCCAAAGCCTGTGCCGCCGACCGAATCTGACGATCGGTAAGCCGATCCAACTGCTGCACGATCACGCGGCTTGAATCGATCGCCGGGAAGCGCTCCGGATGGCGCACGATCACACTGACGATGCCGCGCACGATTTCGGCATACCCGCGCGCGTGCTCGCCCTCGCCGCCGAGGAACGAGCAGCAAACGCCAAGCGCTTGCCGCGGTGTCCGACCGTCGGTCATCGCCGCAAGTTGCGCGTTGCGCTCCAAAAACGACAAGATCTCGCGCTGACTAAACCCGCGCTCCACCGCAAGACGAAGATTGCGTAGCGGATGACGAGGAACCGGAAGATGGCGCTGCGCATCCACAAGGTGCGCCAACTCGTGGACCAACACTTCGTCCGCAAATCCAAGGGCCGCGGTGTACAGCAACCGATCCGCAACGCCGGCCGGATCATCGACGGCGCGCACGTCATCCCTTTGGCCGCGCACCAGAGCGAGTTGTCCCCGCCACCGCGCGTGCGTGCGCGCCAGGATCGCACGCCGCCGCCGTTGCTCGCCCTCCCACAACGCGGACGCATGCAGATCCACGAGGACGATGCCCGGCAACGCGAGTCCGGCCAGATCCCCGCCGCCGGCCCACTCCAGATAGCCATCGACCAGGCGCCGGCCGATCCATGCGACCTCGCAGGACACCGTGTCCCCGCGGACCGTCCAGTCCCGGCGTGGCGTGCGGCGCTCGATTTCGGCCAAGAGCGCTTCCGGGGGGCCGCCACGACGGCGACCGAGGATTAGCAATAGGTTGTGCTGGGCGAGCGCGCGCACGAGCGGTTCGTCGGAATCGACAGACGGATCGACGAGCTCGCCGATAAACGCAAAACTCTTGATTTTGCCGCGGGGCGCCAGTGCGACCCCGGTCGTCGTACGAAACAGGCCGCGCGCCCAATCGCGAAACTTCGCGAGCGAGTCCGCCTCGCCCGTCGCGGCATAGTGACGATAGCGCCCTTCGACACCGCGTCGAAACGCACGGACGAAGTTCGCAACCGCAGGCGCTTCCCGGCGCGCGCGCGCGATCGAAACTTCGGCCGCGGTCACACCCAGGGTGCGCGCGCGCTCGAACCACTCGTCGGCACGGGCCTTGTCGCCCATCCGCGCGTGCAGTTCGGCCGCTTGCCACGCCGCCACACCGCCCAGCGCACCCGCGCGTTGTTCCAGCGCACGCGCCGCGCGCGTCATGCCTTGGCGGCCCATGCGCTGCGCCACATCAAACAGCCGTCGTGCGATGCGTTGATCGGCGGGCGCACGCTCCCATGCCGCGAGCGCGTGCACGAGTGCCGCGTCCAAACGGCCCCGTCGATCTTCGAGCGCACTTCGCCAGAGGTGCGGCAACGGGTGGCCCGGGTCCGACCACGCGGCTGCCTCCAGCGCCACCTGCGCGCGACCCCGGGCGTCGCGCCCCGACGCTAACGGGACCGCGGCGAGTTGGGCCCAACTGGAACCGGGATCGAGTCGGACCGCGCGTTCGAGGTCGGCACGGCGACGGCGTGTGCTTCCCTCCCACAAACCGCGCCCCAGACTCCGCCAAGGCTCGGACTCCATCGCCACGAGTCGCTCACGCCGGGAGCCGTGCGGCAACAGACGCGCTCGAACGTAAGCGCGGTGCGTTGGGTTGTCGGCATACAAACGCCGCATCTCGAACACGAGTCCGAGTTCTTCCATCACCGTCTGTAGCCCCACATGGGCCCGCACCGACGCCGGGTCTTGTCGTAACGCTTCCTCGTACGCCGCCAAGGCTTCGTCAAACGCGCCGCGTCGGCGCAGCGCATCGGCCCGGGCCACGGCTGCCACCGCGGATGCCGAAGCCGCTGGTTCCGGTCGTAGGGCGGTCGTACTCCCGGAGCGGCACGCCATCACGGCCAGGAGCAGGGCAAATGTTGCGCGCACGCGACACAGTCTACGCCGAACGCACCGACGGCCTGGATCTGTGGGTGACGCCATCGCCGACGCGCCGGATACTAATACGACAACGCTGGATGCACCGGCGACGCGGCTAGGCGAACCATCGCGGTTTCTCGTTTGGCCCGTAGGGGAATCGAGCGTTGTCGTGAGGGCGCCTTCGGGCGCCGTGGCTGCGACTTGTTCCCGGCGTACTCACACCAACAAGACTGACAACAAAGGAGAGTGACATGAACCCGGGACCGATGGACGAACCCGTCGCGATGGCCTGCGAAGCCCAACGCCTCCACTGGGACAAAATTGGCAAGCTCTGGGTATGCGATGGATGCGGGTCCTCGCTGTCCTACGAAGCGTGGAACTGCGGGCGCCCCATCGAATGCCGATCCGACGGACTCCCCCGCAAACGCTCGATGGCATTTCGGCCGCTGTACTGGCGCAAGCGCCCGCTCTAAGTCGTCGCGCAGCGTCGGGAGTGCGGGGAGCATCTGGGAGCCCCGGGGATCATCGGGGAGCGTTCCAGGCCAGGCGCTTTACGTGCGGCGGATCACGCCGCGCAAGACACCGCGAATCCCGATCGCTTGCTCGGGAAGAACCCGTGGCTCCATTGTCCCGTTAGCCGGCTGCAAACGAATCTTCCCGGCGGCCTCGCGATAAAGACGCTTGAGTGTGACCTCGTCATCGACAACGGCCACCACGGTTTCCCCGTCACGCGCCGTGCGCGTGCTCTCGATCAAGACGAGATCGCCATCGCAAATGTGATCATCAATCATCGAGTCGCCACGAACGCGCAGTAAGTACGAACCCTCGGTCACACCGAGAAAATCTTGAAGCTCGACGTCTTCGCGATCGGCGACTTCTAGAATCGGCTGCCCCGCCGCGATCGTTCCCTGAAGCGGAATCCCTTTCGACGGAGCGAAGTCACGATCGAGAATCTCGATCGCACGGCTCTCCCGCGCCTTGCGCCGAATCGCCCCTTTTCGCTCCAGCGCCCTCAAATGGTCCAGAACCGAAACGCGGGAAATGCCACCCAATTCGCCGCCGATCTCTTCCAGCGTCGGCGCAATGCCACGCTCCTGCTGCGTGCGGCGGATGAAGTCCAAGACTTCGTGTTGACGGGCGGTATAGGTCGGCATCTCTTGACGGTCCTTTGTGGGCGCGCGTGCCCATCGATGGAAAACAGCGCGCGCCCGAAATCGACGCTTCTGGAAACTTAAAACAAGATCGCGAACAGATAGATCGCCACCATCCCCAACACCACAGGAAGGTCGGTCAAAATCCGTGCGCGCCACACCACGTGGTTCACTACGTGCCCGCCCGCTTGGATATCCGCTTGGACGTCCGCTTGGAAACCTGCGCGGTGTCGTGCGTTCTTGTCGTCGGCGATCGCCACGCGAGAGCCTGGAAAGGACGCCCTAAACAACGGAATGCTACTGCTGGCCGCGCTACTGCTGGCCGTGCTACTGCTGGCCATGCTACTGCTGGCCGTGCTACTGCTGGCCGTGCTAGTGCTGGATCGGGTGCGGGTGCCGGTGCGGGTGCGCGTGCTGAACGGGGACGTGCGAGCCCTCCCGCCGCGGGTGCGAGCGGGAGAGCTTTTCGCATCGTTTTGAACCCGCTGAGAATTGGTCGGGTGCGACTCGATGGCACGCACGCTCGCAACGCTGAAACTGGTCTCAGGCTGCGCGCGGACTTCACCTCGGCCGACCACGTTTTGATACGAATCCACAGCTCCCGGCGACAGGGACGTGACCTCGGATCGGGCTGAATTGGATTCGCGAGTTTGGATGATTCTCAGCATCTGGTTCTTTGTTTCTGGTTCCGTTTGGTTCTTCTGGTTCTGGTTCTTCTGGTTCTTCTGGTTTTGGCTTGTTTGCCGGCTATCTCGCCGGCTCTCTTCTTTTCTCGTTCTTTTGTCCCGTTCTTTTGTCTCGTTCTTTTGTCTCGTTGGTATCGCGGGTGGGAACTCCCGGACGTAGGTGGGAGGACGGCCTGCGGGTATGTGAGGCTTGCCGGGAGCCCCGACCCTCGATACCTAACGGATGTTATCCCTAACTACGGACTAACATAGCCCGTTCCATTAGGGGTTTGTTAGGTTTTTTGGGCGAATCGAGGACCGATTGGCCTAAGTGCTTGCCTGGGAGGCAGCTACGGTCGCGAAAAAACTTCGAGGTCGAACGACGAAGTCTCTTCGCCGCGGCGGATCTTGACCGACATCTTGCCGCCGACCCCTGTGGACTCCACCGCTTCGCGCAGTTGAGCGATCGTCGCCGCCGCGCCCTCGTTGAGCATGATCAAGCGATCGCCCGGCAGAAAGCCCGCAGCAGCCGCAGGGCTCCCCGGTGTCGTGCCCGTCACCTTGAGCGAGTCCTTGACCTCAACCACGTGCAACCCGATCCACGGACGCCCCACGGGTCGACCGGCTCGCAGCGCGGGCAGGGCCCGCATCAGAACGCGGGCGGGGACGGCGAACCCGATGCCCTCGTGGCCGCCGCTCTTGGTCAAAATCGCCGTCACCAGCCCCACCACCTCGCCGCGGACGTTCACCAACGCGCCGCCGGACGAGCCGGGGTTGATGGCGGCATCGGTCTGCAGGAGCGGCGCCGCATTGTCTTTCACAACATGGCGACGATCACGTGCCGAGAGGACGCCGCGCGTGACCGTCACGCCGACGCCGTAGGGATTGCCGAGCGCAAGCAACTCTTCGCCGAGCTCGAGTGCTGTGTCCCGTCCAAACGTCGCCGGTACGAAAGCGCGCCCGGGTTCAAGGGCGCGAACGAGCGCGAGATCGAGCGACTTCTCGGACGCGATCACCTTGCCGGGGACCTCGTGGCCGTCGTTGAGCACGATCGAAAGCGCCGTCGCGCCCTCCACCACATGCAGGGCGGTCAGCAGGTGCCCGTCCGCGGAGACGAACACGCCGGCACCGTACCCGTCGCGCTTCTTGCCGAACGCGCGAATCGAACAGACCGACGGCATGGCCCGCGCCGCAGCGCGCGCACGGGTCTTCGAGACGGCCATCGCCTGCTCGAGTTCCTCAAGCACGGAGTCGTGCGTCGCCTCACCGCGATCGGTGACAGCTAAGACGAGCAACCCTCCCAAAAGGAGCGTTGCGAGATATCGACGCACGTCGGCCACGGGGAAAATCCTCTCACGCGGCGTGCCGACCGCGCTATCCCCCAAAACCTAGGGGGTAAACCCCGGTTTCACCCCCAGAGAGACGGATTGTGTGGCGTTTCGTGGACGGCCCTGTCGTTACTTCTCGCCGTACTCTTCGAGCTTGCGGTATAGCGTGCGGACCCCGATCCCGAGCATTTTCGCCGCCTTGGTCTTGTTGCCCCCGGCCTTGCGCATGGTTTCGAGGATCAATTCGCGTTCCGTTTGCGCCAGCGTTGTGCCCACGGGGATCTGCAACACGTCTTGCGGACCGCGCTGTCCCGACACCTCTTCCGGCATCGCCTCGAGGTCCACGGCGTCGCCTTCGGCCAAGACCACGGCCTGTTCCACCATGTTCTCCAGCTCACGGACGTTGCCCGGCCACGGGTAGGCGAGCAACCGCTCCTTGGCGCGCTCACTGAAGCGGGCCACACTTCGACCGTTGCGCTCATTGGATCGCACGCGGAAGTGCTCGGCTAGGTCCAAGATGTCCTCGGTGCGCTCGCGCAACGGCGGGATGCGCAGCGGGATCACCTTGATGCGGTAATACAAGTCCTCCCGAAACTTCCGCTGCTCCACCATGGCTTCTAAGTCGCGGTGGGTCGCACACACGAGCCGCACGTCGATCTTCACGACTTCCTCGCCGCCGACGCGCTCGATCTCGCGCTCCTGCAACACGCGCAAAAGCTTCACCTGGACGTTGGGCGGAACCTCCCCGATCTCGTCGAGAAACAGCGTCCCGCCTTCGGCCAGCTCGAATTTGCCCTTCTTGCCCTTAACCGCGCCGGTGAACGCTCCTTTGACGTGGCCGAAAAGCTCGCTCTCGATAATCGACTCGGTCAAGCCCGCGCAGTTCACCGGGACAAACGGCCCACGGACGCGCAAGGACTCCTGATGCACCATCTTGGCGATCAGCTCCTTGCCGGTCCCGGACTCGCCGGTGATCAGCACCGTGGCGTTGGTGCGAGCGACTCTTTGCGCCTGCTCAAACACCCGCTGCATGAGCGGGCTCTTGCCGGGCAAAAGGACCGCTTTCTCCTTGGCCAGGCGGGCCCGCGCAACCTTGTTTTGCGGCTCCGCGCGGGTCCGTCCGATCGCGCCGCCGACCGCGGTGCGCAGATCCTCAAGGTCGAGTGGCTTCTCCATGAAGTCATACGCACCGTCCTTCATGGCTTGGACGGCTCGTTCGACGGATCCATACGCGGTCATCACGATCACGGGCGGTGCATTCACGCCGGCGACGAATTCGCGCAGCAGCGTGAGTCCATCGACGTCCGGCATGACGACGTCGGTCAGCACGCAGTCCCAGGGGCCGCGCGCAAACTGCTCGCGCGCTTCGCTCCCGGTCGTCGCCAAGACGACCTCATACCCCGCCTCGCCGAACGCGGTTCCGAGCGCTTCCGACGCCCCCGGATCATCCTCGGCGATGAGAATTCGCGGCAAACTCATGCGTTGCTCCCGGCGACCGTCGGCCCCGAGTCCATCGAGGACGGCGGCCCGTCGTACGGCAGGAAAAACGCAAACGTCGCGCCGTGGCCCGGCTTGCTGTTGACCGCCATGCGACCCCCGTGCTCCTCGACAATCCGGTTTGCAATCGGCAGGCCAAGGCCCGTCCCGCCCGCTTTGGTCGTGTAAAAGATCTCGAAGATGTGACGCGACTGGTTCGGATCAATGCCCGGCCCGTCGTCCCCGATTTCGAGCAGACACCGCCGCGTCTCGTCCCGACTGCGGCAGACGATCGAACCCTCGCGCCCCGTCACCTGCACCGCGTTGAGCAACACGTTGTAGATGGCGCGCTGCAATCGATCACGGTCCATGCGGATCGGGCGCGACGACTGCAGATCGATGTCCACCCGCAGGTCCTTCTCCTGAATCTGCGCATCCAACAGATCCAGTGCCGCGCGGACGACGTGGTTAATCGACCCCAGCTCCAGTCGCAGCGCGGGCGGACGTGAATACTGCACAAAGTCGCGCACAACGCCGTCTAAACGCTTGATCTCGCGCTGCACGGTCGTGGCGGTTTTCTCAAGCCGCGGCTTGTCCGGCGGATCTTTCGCCAAGCCTTCGCGCAACAACTGCATGTTCATGTGGATCGAATTCAGCGGGTTTCGGATCTCGTGCGCCACGCTGTCGCCCAAGTTCGCGATCGCTTGCGTGCGCGCTTGGCGCAGAAGGCGCGCTTCCAAACCGACGGCTTCCGTAACGTCGTCTAACGTGAGCAAGGCGAGCGGACTCGCCACGTCGGCGTCGGCGAGCGGACCCAATCGACAGTCGACGTGCAGGCTCGGCCCCAGCTCGTAGCGCGCAATGCGCAACGTCCGTCCACGGTCAATCGCGTTGCGGGCGGCCTGCGACCAGTCGACCTCTTCGGCGAGCGCGGGCAAAGCGTCCGCCAAACTGCGCCCGACCAGCGCGTCCGGTTCCGATCCGCAGACCAGAGCCAGCGCGCGGTTCGCGAACACAATGTCCGCCGCGTCGTTCACAAGGGCCACGCCGCGCTCCAGCGTATCGAGAACGCGCCGCCAAACGTCTGTTAGGGGATCCAACGCGCCCTATGCTATCCCGCGCCGCAGCCAACCCCAACACCGCGACCGCGCGCCGCGCGCCACGCGACGTTCGAACGCGGATCGTCGTTCTCGTGGAAAAGGGGCGTTTTAGCGGGAAGGGCCCCAGAGAGCACGCCACTTCGCGACCGCGGGTGCGCGACGCTTGGCGGACCGGTCCGCGCGATAGCCAAAAAAGCTCGTCGAGATGCGACGCAATGCGGACACCGCCGCTTGCCGCACCGGACGGTTTTCGTCTTCCAATAAATCGACCAAACGCGGCGCGTGCTCCGTCAGACGACCCTTGCCGCACGCCTCCGCCGCCGCGGCCCGCACGGAAGCGTACGCCGAGTCCAACGCTGTCCGCATCGCATCGGCAGCGAGCGTTTCGGCGATCGAGCGCAAGACGATCACAATGCGCTCGCGCGCGAGGGCGGACGCTTCCCGGTCCGCCGCGTGGCCGAGATACGGCACGGCCACGGCCCCCATCTGCACGAGTTTGCGGGCGGCCCCCGAATAGGTCTCAAAGCTCGGCGAACGCAGGGCCGCAAGCGCTAAGACCAACTCCGCTTCCGACTCCGGGGGGAGCGGCTCGCTCTTGGGGTCGAGGACGACGTCGTTGAGCCAGTCCGCGGTGTTGAATGCCGGCGGCGCCGCACCCTCGGCCGGACCCCGTCCACGCAAAACGGAGCCGTCTCCGCGCGGTCCGGCGGGAAAGGTCGCGCAGCCCGCGACCAGGAAGGCAGCCATAAGAATTCGCACGGTTGTGCTCGCAACGCCCCCGCCCGCCGTTGCGATACGCCATCGGACGCGACAGGGCCTGGCGAACATTACTTCCACGAAAAGAATATCTCTATGCCGAGCTTGTGCCGGTTCTTTCCCCCGAATGGCCCGGATCCATTGTAGCGTTTTCGGGGTCCGTCTACAGTGCGCAGGTGGAATCCACCCCGCAGCGGCGCGACTGGCACGCCGCGCAGCCGGCCGTCACCGGCTCATATCGTAAACAAAACCGCGTCCAAACCGTGGGCGAGTACCGCCGTGTCTACCAGCGCGGATTCCACGCCAGCTCGCGCACGTTCGGCTGCTACGTGCTGCCGTCGCGCGGCGAGCGGTGTCGCCTCGGCCTTTCGGTCTCGCGCAAGTACGGCAACAGCCCGGTCCGCAACCGCATCAAGCGCCTCGCGCGCGTCGCGTTTCGAGGCTTGCGCGACTCCTGGCCGGCACTCGACGTGGTCCTCGTGCCGCGACGCGCCGCCCACGGAATCACACTGGAAGCACTCGCGTCCGAGTTCGACGCGCTGGTGCGCCGAGCCCTGGCCGACCAAGTGCGCAACAAAACACCCCGGCGTTCCAAGAAACGAAAGTCGAAGCCGAAGCAGCAGGCCAAGCCGCGCGCACAACAAGACCGCGGCAGCAACGAGGTCGGCTCGTGAAACGGATCTTGATCGGCGCGGTCCGCCTCTACCAGCGTTGGATGTCGCCGCTCCTGCCTCCGCTTTGCCGCTTCGACCTCAATTGCTCGCGTTATGCCGTCCAAGCGCTGGAGCAACACGGCGCGTGGCGCGGCTCCTGGTTAACGTTGCGCCGCATCCTGCGCTGCCATCCGTTTTACAAACGCGGCCCCGTCGATCCGGTGCCGGATCGAGCTACGTTTTTTGGAGCGAACGCCGACGCCCCTCGCAAATGAGAAGCAGGAGCCGCCGCGGCGACTCCTGCGTGTCTGATTTTCTTGAGCGTGTTAGCGGTTGCTCGTGCGCGCTTCCGTGCGCTCGTCTTTCTCCCGCTTCATGCGACCGTCCATGTCGCCGAAGAACTCGAACTCGAAGTCAGCAAGCGTGCGGTCAATGTGGCGCTCCCAACGGTCGCGCTCCTCCATGCTCCGGCGTTGACGCGTGTTCGACACGTAGCGCGCGAACTCCAACCGCGAGACGGTTCCCTCGTCCGGAAGCTGACGTTCCAGCATCTGAACCAAGTACGCCGCGCCGTAGTCTTCGTCCTCGAGGGGCGAGTTCACCTGCACTGGCAAGTAGTCACCACTCTTGATCTCCTTTTTGAGATCGGTCGCAAGCACCGTCCACAGCGCGCGCTGCAGAAAATGGCGGTCGCTCATGTGGCGGTACGCGCGGGGCCAGAACTCGTCCTTGGACGGTTCGCCGATGAAGTCCGTGCTCGCCGTGATCCATTCTTCGTCGTAGAAACGGCCACCAAGATCTTCGATGTGTTTTTGGAACGCGGCGGCATCAACTTTTCCGTCGACGAGTTGCGTGCGGAGATCCTCAAACGCCTTTTTGGCGCTCGCGCGCGCCTGGTGCGGCAAGTACCACTCGTTGAGCAGCGTCTTACGCTCGGACTTGTCGAGCTCCTCAAACGTCTTGCGGCGCTCGGACTCAACATCGACCAAACGCAACAGCATGCGCCCGTGGCCCGCTTCGCCCATGACATCGGCGATGCGCTTGACCTTCGGTAAGCTGCCGCCGGCAAGACCGGTCACGCGGTTGCGCGTGTTGTGCGTAAACCGTACGCCGCGATCTTCGAGATCCTCGATCGCATCGGCGGTCAATGGATCTTTCGGCGCGAAGTAGACGATCAAACCCTTGCCCATCTCGGTGGAGCAGATCGGATCGTCTTTGTCGTCGCTCTTCTGCAGGTGATCGAAGATGACCTTGAGCGACACGCGGTCGTTTTTGATCGCTTCGTCCTTAAACCAGCGATACATGCCGCGGACGCGTAGCTCGCGATCGATCTGCTGTTCGGCGATCTCGTAGCCGCGCTCTTTCCAGATGGCGCGCTGCTCCGGAGTCACCAGAGGATCCGGCGTAGGCTTCGCGCCAGGTTCGGGCTTGTCGGCCGGGTTGGCCGCCTTCACCTTGTCCCAAGAACTTCCAACGAGTTCGAGGAGACGGTCGGTGTAGTAGCCGAAGAACGCCTTTTTCTCTTTCTCGGTCTCTTCCAACTTCTCGAGATCGAGTTGCGGGTACGCGCGCTTGAACAGCGCTTCGATTTTTTTGTAATCTTCCTCGGTCACCAGGTGATGGAGCGTGTACATCGCTTCGAACTTGAACCGGCGCGGATGGCGAAATCCGGCGCTCTCGGACTGGACGGCCGCGTCCTTGTCGAAAAACGTCTTGAGCGCGTCTTGGGCTTTTTCGTCCGCTTCAAACGCGGCGCGTTCGGCGTCGATGAATTTCGCCGCACCAAGCGAACCGTAACGGACGCGCAGACGTTCGATCTTTTGATCGCCCATCTTTTTGACAATGTCTTTGCGCGACGCGGGCGGCGCGATCTCGAAGCTGTCGCGATAGAGGTCGCGGACGCGCGACGCCGTCATCTGCGCCCGGATCGCCTCTTCAAACTCGCGCGCGGTCACGCCAAAGCTCCGGCGGACCCACAGTTTGTACTGCTCGCGGTCGTCGCGAACCATGTTGCGCGTCCACAGGTTGACGGTGGTGACCAATTCCTGATCCGACACCGTGATCCCGATCCGCTTCGCCGTCTCCAGGAGCAAGATCTGCGTCCACGCAGCCGTGTCGGTCACCTTCCCGCTCTGCGACATCTTGTTGATGATGCTGAGACGGTTGCGGGCTTGGGTGAACTCACCCCAAGGGACTTCGACCTTGTCGCCGCTCCCGGGGATGACACGGAATTCGCCGGCGATGGCATCGCGCGACGGGCCGTTCCCGCCACCGCTACGGGCCACCGTCTGGATGTCGGCGGTGACCGTAAAGACGATCAGCAAAAAGATGACGAGGCCGAGCATCATCGACCGCTCGTACTTCTTGATAAATGAGCGCATATCAGTTGGATCCTGGTCTGCAATACGCAGAACCGAGCATTATCGACCGTAAAAAGAGAACAGGCAAGCAGGGCACCCGTCGCACTCCGGATTCTCTTGCCTAAGGCTTCGCGTTTCCTGCCCCGTGAAGGTCCCCCGTCCACGTCCCCGTAAACGGGTTAGACGTCGAGACTCGCCGGCAGGTCGCGCGGGGACTTGAGACCGAAGCGTTCGAGAAACGATTTCGTCGTCGCGTAGAGCAGGGCGCGGCCCAGCCCCTCATCCCGGCCCGCGATCTTGATCAGCTCAAGCTCGAGCAAATGACGCAGGATCGGCCCGACGCCGACGCCGCGGATGCGCTCGATTTCGGCGCGCCCGAGCGGCTGCTTGTAGGCGATGATCGCCAGCGTTTCCAGCGCCGCCGGACTCAGCCGGTCCTGCGCTTTTTTGCTGCTTAGCCGCGACACCGCGTCGGCGCACAGCGGATTGCTCATGAGGCGATACCCGCCCGCGATCTCGACTAAGTGGACGCCACTTTCGCCCTTGTAGCGCGATTGGAGGTGCTCGATTCCCTGTGTGATCGCGGCCAGGTCCTCGCCGAGCAGATCGGCCAGACGTTTTGCCGAGAGCGGCTCGATGGCGACAAAAAGGACCGCTTCCAACTGGGTGAGCAGTCCCGCATCCTGGGGTGCGTCGTCGGCTTCGGACGAGCGTGGGGAGTGTTCGGGCAACTGAATCATCGCGGTCTACGTGTTGTGGATCCATGGGTCGATTGAAACGGGTTCACTGAGACGGGGTTCCCCCCAATGGGGTGCTGAGATGGGCTTGCTGCGGGCTACAGGTTTCATCACTTGGCTAACGTGGATCCTTCCCGCCTTGCGCGGCGGCGACGAATCCGTGCCGGAGCAAGACGCGCCTCCGCCAACGTTCGTATTCTCCCACATCAACCGGACGCGCGCGCAACTCCGCTTCGACCGATGCCCTGAGCCGCTCCCAGTTTCCCTCAGACGGCACGGCGCGGCGGCGCACGCGGTAGATCTGGAAAAATGTCTCCGTGCCGGCGTCCACCGGAAACGGGCCGACCACCGTGCCGGCTTCGGCGCGAAACAAGGCGTCGCGCACGGCCGCATCGTTGATGTCGGACGGTAGCAGCGGGAACGGTAGCGAACCGCCCTGCTCGCGCGAGGCGTGCACGGACTGTTGGCGCGCGAGCGCATCAAACGCCTCCCCGGCCCGCGCGCGGGCGACCAGAGCTTGGGCGGTCTCCGAACGTTCGACGACGATCAGCGACACCTCGACGCGCGGCGATCGTGACTGCTCGAAACGCAGCAAGCGGTCCTGGAGCAACTCAACTTCGGTGTGACGACGCACCCACGAGCGGAACTCGTCCATGCCCACCCCGGCGACACGGCGCAGCCACAGTGCGGGGTCGATCGCGGCGCCGCCTTGCGCTTGGGCTGCGGCGCGCACGCGTTGCTCCCACACCGCCATGCGCTGACTCGTCGCGCGTGCGAGCTCGGCAGCGGGAACATCGACGCCTTGCGGTTCCGCCTCGGTGCGCGTCACGCGCTCCAACACCAGCCCTTCCAGGCTACGCGCAAACGCCTCGGGGTCTTTGCTGCGGGAGTAGCGGCCGACGTCGCCATACGTCAGCGGTCGACCGTCCAACCAACCAACGGCGTCGGATTGTGAGCGAGCGTTCCCTCGTGCAGTCGCCGCGTCCACCGGCCAGGCCGTTTCGCGCGGAGAGGATGCTTCGCAGCCGCCCAGAGCGAGCGCCGCCACAAGCGTCCACGCGGCGCGCCCGCGCCGCCCCATCACCTTCGCTTCTTGATGTAGCGCAACCAGTCGCGCGCCTTGTCCTTACGCCCGTTCGGCGGAAGGTCGGGCTGGTAGAACAAACCTTCGTTGCTGTAGATGCGTTTTAGGCAGTTGATCGCGGCGCGGCGAATGTGTTGCCGATCCGCCTGCAGCGCTTTGACGAGCGGACGCGCGGTGTTGTAGCGATCCTTCTTGTCAAATTTCAAGGTCTGATAGCGTGCCGCCAAAATGTTCGGCATGTCTTCCAACACCTTGAGATGTGCTTCACTCAGCTCTTTGGTCGGCTTCTGAACATCGTCCCACTTGAACAGAATCTCGTTGACCACGTTCTCGCCGGTCAGCTTGAACCCTTCAAACGTCTCCGCTTTGCGCGAGTACATGATCAGGTACTTTTCCTGAATCGGCTTGGCCTTGAATTCCTCTTCGGCCTGCACGCGCCTCGCGCGCGCCGCCAAACGTGCGCGCAGCTCGTTGTAGCGCGCATAGCCGTCCGTCTCCGGCGGCTTCGCATCCGCCACGACCGTGAGAAGGGCCACGACGCTCGCGAGAATCCCAAACTTGCTCATCAACGTTCTCACTTAAACATCACAATACGAAAGTGCTTCGCCGTGTGACACGTTTGGCAACGGTCGGCGTAGGGCACGGTCCCCGCAGAAGACCGGTGAATCTTCATCATGAACCCCTTCCCGGCGCACGATTGGCACGTGCTTTCCTTGGGGTCGAGTACCTCAACCATGCCGCTTTTTTCGGCCCAGAACGCGTACATCCATTGACCGAGCTCGCTGTACTTGCGGCTGGCGACCTTGCGCTCCCACCACTTTTCACGCGTGAGCGCTTTCGAAGGCTTCGGGGGACGGGGTCCGTCCTTGCTCCGTTTCACCTTCGGAGCTTTCGACATGACGTCGCCGAGGTCGGCGACCACCACAAACGTCCCGTCGCGATAAAACGCGCGCTGGATCGAAGTTTTCGATCGGGCATTCCAGTACCGAAGAACGTCGTCGGCCGGAATCTCCAAGCGCGCGCCCACAGCCATGACCGCGAGGCGGCTGGCGGACTCGTCGGCCGACACTTCGCCGCCCGCGAACTCCTGCGCCTGGCGCAGCGTGAGCTCTTCGGTTTCCTTCACATGCTTGAGCAACACGTCTTTCACGGCATCGCGAACGAGGCGCGGGACGGACGTGGTGTAGTACTTGTCGCGTTTGGAGTCGCCGTCGGCTTGAATGCGTTCGGCCGCAGAAACCAAACTCTTGTCGGCGGCGTGCTTTTCGATGAACGCCTTGGCGAGGCGCGTTCCCTCGGAGAACTTGTTGTAGTGGTACGCGCGCTTAATCATCTTGAGTTCGTCGCGCGCCGACTGGTTCGCGAGCAGCGTCTTTACGTTGCTCACGAGTCGCTCGAGCTTTTCGCGCGAGTAGGCCGGATCGTTGTATGACGCGGCTTTTTCGTAGTGCTCAAGCGCCGGCTCCAACGCATCCACCATGCGGCAGATTTCGGCGAGTTGGAAGTGTTTCCGCGCGCTATCGAGCGGCTCCGCTTCCTTCTTCTTCGCCGCGTAAATCTCCTCCGGCGTGTACACGGCAAGCGCGCTGATGCGGATGGCTTCCGGCCCGTCCTTGATGTCGGAGACGCGAATGATCCGATCGCCGTCGGACGTCTTGAGCTTGCAGACGCCTTCGCTCTTCCAGCTCTTGGCGTTGGTCAAAAGGCCCTGGAACAGCGATCCCGCTTTGTTGCGAATGCGATGACCGTCGATCAAGAGCGCTTCTTCTTCGGCCTCGGCGACCTCAAACCCGAGCTGCACGCGGAGTTCGCGCGCCTGATCAGCTTTGATCGCGCCCCACGGAATCGTCCGCTTCGCCCTGCTGCGCAGGTCGCGCAAGACCAAGTGTTCGTCGGTGCACTCGGCCTCCACGATGCGTCCGTAGACGCGGGGCCCGTTCTTGGGGTGAACGACGATCGGCTTGCCGGGTGCTGCACTCAGCAGCAGTGTCGGCACCAAAAGGGCAATCAGAAATCGGGTCATCTACTCGGCTCTCTCTCGTGGGACGCGCGTGCGCGTCACCGGTCGTCGCGCCCTTTGTCTCGGTCGCGTTTGGCCATGGAAGGACTCGCGAAATACTCGTGAACCGGAGTCCCGTCGCGCGTCAGCACGATCTTGTCGAACGGAAAAGACTCGTCTTTTTTGCCGCTCAAGCGAAAGATCTTGATCGTAGCGACCACGCTGGATCCCTTGACCGTTAACTCGTTGTCTTCAAATGTAACCTCGTACCGGAAGCCCGGAAACTTCCGGCCCGCCTCACGCACCATCGGGTCGCCGCTTTGCCGCGTGACGTCGAGGTCGGTGAGGTCTGCCTTGATCGATTTCGGCAGACCGGGTTGGCCCGGTTTGACTTTGCTCGGATCGAAGCGGTTAAACACGATCTGAGCATGATCTTTGGCGTGGTTGAGAAGTTGGGTGATGCGGTTGTTCTCGACCCGGTCCACGTGGAAGCGCGCGGCTGCCACGAATACGGAAAGAATCGAGGTTGCGCCGATCGCCAAGATGCTCATGGCGATGAGCACTTCGAGCAGCGTAAACCCACGCTTGCGCGGGCTGCGCGAAGCGATCACGGAATCGACGCCCTCATGGGCGCCTGCGTTGTCCGTACGGTGGCGGACGCTCGGTTTCCGGGTCATGAAGATTTCCATTCTACTACGAACTCGCGTGGAGAAGCCGGGCGGACGCGGCCCAAGCTGTCCTCATTTTGAGGCGCAGCTTGAAGCTCGTCGCGGCGGCATGCCTCGACGCTCGTATCAGTTGTTGTCGTCGCGAAACGACGGAATCGTGATGGTGAAGTCGAACACCCGGCCGTACCGGACGCTCGCTCCCTCCGCGTGGTCTAACTTGGTGGTCCCGCGCATGCCGCGCCGGCTGATCAGGAACGTATCCCGAGCCTGACCGTCCCGCCGCCCGACTTCCACGAACTCAGGCCCAATCTTCATGAGGACGCCCTCGAGCGCACCGCGCCCGGTCGCGAACTCCGCCGTCAAGACCGTAAAGTCCTGCCCGTTCGGAGCGAGCCCTCGGGCCAACTCGTTTGTCTCCTCGGCCAACGCGAACTCCACGCGCACCATACGGGGCCAGATGTCATCCGCGCTGAAGTTCAGCGACGTCTTGCCACGGGTCAGACGGAACCCTTTGTCGCCCCCTTCGGGCAACAGGCCACGGGTCGAATCCCAGATCCGCGACGGACCGCAGGGCGGGCGTCGACCTTTCAGTGCGGTCGCATCGGTGGGCCGCTTGATCACGGTCGGATCGCCGCTGCTAAATTCCCATTTCGTCGTGTACTGCGTCCAGAAGTACGCATCGAACAACAAGACGTCTTGGAACATGGGCTGCGGCTGGATTTTGTCCACGACCTCGGCCAGTTCGTCATGGTTTGCGGGATCGAGCAGCGTGCCCTTGCCGCCGATGGGCGAACGATACGCACGGTACACGGTCCCGACACCCGGACGCTTTAAGTCCGGCAACCAAATCCACAGCACTTCGACGGCGCCGCCCGTCGGCAAGTGGTCGTTTTTCTTGAACTCGTCCTCGTCGTTCTTGCCATCGATGTACGACTCCGCCTTCGGGTTACGACCGGCGCGCAGCACGTATGTTTCGATTTCGGACAGTCCCGAGATCTCGCGCACAAACGCGAAGTACCGGCACCGGTAGACCTGGTCCCGAATCCGGTAGTCGTGATAGCCGCTCAGAAAACGGTTGGTCGGCGGAAGCGGGTCCGGTTCTTTTTCCGGATCCGGATTTTTGGCATCAAACGGACGCCGATCGCGCTGCGACGGAACCTGAACCATCCGCAGGTCCTCTTCAAGACGCGGCAGGCTCTGTTCGAGCCGATCCTCTTGTTGCGCACCGTGGTTGCCCCGGATCCACATGTCGACGCCGTTCTTCATGAGGAGCACGACGGCAAACCCGATGGCTGTGAACATGCTCATCGAGATCAGAATCTCGAGCAGCGTGAACCCGCGGTCTTTTCGTTGTCGTCGCATGTTCATTCCTCGTCCGGCGTCTTGACGAAACACTCGCCGCTCATGGAAACCGTAACTAGGCGCCGAGCGCCAGCGCCGGTGCCGTCGTCACGCGGCATCTTGAACCAAAGACGCAACGGCTTGGAATGATGACGTGGATCCAAGCTCCGGTTGCGGAAGTAAATGTCCTCGCCGTCGGTGCGCACGTTTTCCTCCTCGTCGATCCACTGGATCTGCTCGGGGAGAACGAAACGGTCATCGTCATCTTCAAAAATGCCGGTGATTACGAGGCTGTCGAAGTCGCCTCCGAAGCCACCGCCGATGATGAACGGCTCGTCGTTAATCGGCATCTTGGTGTTCTTGTCCACGCGCTGGCCGCGCAAACGGCCGTCGACATGAATCGTGAACGCTTTGCGGTCGTAGCTGATGCGGATCTTGTGCCAGCGGCCCGGAATCAAAGGCGCGCCCCACTCCGGCACGTCGGCTCCGTCGCGGGCGCCGGTGCGCAAGATCACGTCGTCGGTCCCGGCCCCTTCTTCCTCTTTTTTGCTCAGCTTGATTTTAGCTTCGATGCCGAAGCGACCATCGCCTTGCGTGGTGAGGTTGATGCGTAGCGGGTTGCCCTTTTGAAAGATGGTGCCCGAGCGGCCGATGCCCTCGGGAAGCCGGACGCGGCACTCGATCGAAAATCCATCGACGAACTGCAACCAGGCCCGCGAGCCTAGGTTGATCGTGCTTCCGCTGCCGAAGCGAGCGAAACGCCCCTCGCTTGAGCTACGGGGATCGTCCAAGATTTCAACGCCGCCGCTGTTTTTCAATTCGATCGGCTCGGACGCGCGCTCCATGTCTTCGCACGGCCAGTGAAACACTTGGCGCTGGCGAACGGAACGAATCACCACGCGGCCGTCGCTGGTGTTGCGCAACGTCAAGTACGCTCGCGACGAGCCATACGACTGATCGCGCGCGCTGGCCAGAAGTGACGCCGCTTTATTGCTCGTTTGGAGCAACAGGTTGCCGCGCCCGGCCTTCTGGATAAATCCGATACTCATCCCCATGAGCGCGCCCACGAGTGTGAGTACGACGAGGACTTCAATGAGCGTGAAGGCTTGATCGCGACGACGCACGCTATTCACCGGACTCGATCGTGAAGTTGACGATGTCATCGCCCTCGCTCGGATCCTCATCCTGAATCCCGTTTTCGCCGACCGAGATGAGCTGGTACGAACTCGCGTTGTACCAACTGCCGTCCGGCTTCTTCAGCGCCATCACTTCCACCTGTTCACCGTTTTGGTTGGTGATCGTGAAGGACTCGCCGTAGCGGTTCTTGTTGATGTAGACAATGGTGTTGCCGTACGCATCGAGCAGCTCGGTGGCGGCGTCGGACGATGAGCCATCCGGAATCGAGTTCCAGCTGTCCTCGTCTACGTTCGCATACGGTTGCTCCACGGGGAGGTCGCCGTCGCCGAGCGGCGCCGAGAAGTCGGGATGGCGCAGCGCCACCAGAAGACACTCGGCCGACTCGTTCACGGCGTTGTTATCGGTGAGCGCCAGCGACTTCCATCGCGACCCCGCCTTGTTCAGCTCTGCAATGGTGCTGGGCGGTAGACGTCGAAACTCGCTCTTGTACCGCTCAATCGAGTTGGGCAAAAACGTCTTCACGAGGTTCTCGGACATGCTCTTTTTCTGATGCGACGCGGAGCGCAGCACCAGGACCGAGACCAGCCCCATGAGCACACCGAGGATCGACACAACGACGAGCACCTCAATGAGAGTGAAACCTTGATCGCGCTTGTTCATGGAAAATCTCACTTATTGGATTGGGACTGGGTGAGCACAACCTTGGTCACCTTGAGGCCCTTGGGGTAATCGGTTCCGTCGGGTCCTTCTGACCACAGAACGATGTTCATGCTTCGGGAGCCGCGAAAGACCGACGAGCGTTCCGCCAGGTTCTTATCGCCAAACTCTTGCTGAAACACATTGACGCCGTTAAGCAACAGGATGAACCGACCCTGACGGCGTTCGCGTCCCGTTCCTTGCAGCTTCAAGTGCAACGTGAAGTCGCCGGTCGGCCACTTGACTTGGGTGAGCTCGACGTACGCACGTCCGCGCACCTTCTTAATGCTGTCGTGCTCCGCGCCTTCGATGAGCACTTCCATGTTGCCCGTGCGGCCCTTGCGTCGCACTTGGATTCCCGTCCACTTGTCGCGACTTGATTTGGCCAGGAGCCCCACGCCGACCGTGTGTTGGCCGTCGGGAATGGCGCCTTGGACTTTGAGCTCGTAAAAGCGACTCGCGTTGATGCCGCCGCCTTTCGCGGGGTACATCGCGGACGAGAAGTTCAGCGGCAACCAGGGCGAGATATCGCCGCCCTTGAAATCAACGGTGCCGCCAAAGACCAATGCTCCGCCGCGGACGCGCACGTCCGCCGGAGCAATCCGCTTGATCTTCCAATCGCGCGCCGTCCCGCCAAACGTCCACGTTAGATCCACCTTGGTTTCGTTCTCTCGAACGATCGCCAGGCACTGCGTCGCGTAGGCGTAGACCGGATGCTGAAGAAGCTGCTGCTCGGGCGTACCCGGCGGCGACAGGTCCACAACCGACTGGCGCACACCCTGAAGCTTCGCCTTTACCTTGCGCTCTTCCTCCGACTTGTCGCGATACGACAGTCCGGCGCGCGCGGCGGCCGCCCACAGCGGCAGGTTGGCGTCACCCGCAGCCTTCAGCGAAGCCGAACGAGCAAACATCTTGTCCGCAAGGCTGTTGCTGACGCCGGATTGCACCAACTGCTCGGGCGGCAATCCCATCAGGAAGCGGCCCAGCACGTAAGGCAGGAGCGCATCCTTCGGATTCAATTCGACGGCCTTACGCAGATGCGCAACCGCCGCTTTGATCGTACTGACTTCACTCTCCCCCTCTTCGACCCGCCGTGACTCCACCATCCCCAGCCGCGCAATCGCGACCCGGTAGCGGTGGTCATCATCGAGCACGGCACGATACAACTCAGCAGCCCCGGTGAGGTCGCCGGCTTTCTCTTTCGCATAGCCGTGGAAGAAGCGAACCAGGAGGTTGGCCGGGAACGTGTCCGTGGCCAATGTGTTGAGTGTCGCTGCGGCGGACTCGTCGCCCGCTTCCAGCTTGCCGACCGCCACGGCGAGTTGCGGGATCACCGCGTTGTCCACGGCGTCGAGTTCCAATGCGCGGTCGAAACACAGCTTGGCGTCGTTTAGCCGACCTTGCACCATCAACGCGAGGCCAAGATCGCTGTACGCTGTGGAACGCCCGGGATCCGCACGGACGGCTTCCAGGAACGAACGTTCCGCGACCGCAGCGTCCCCTTGTGCATAGGCTGCCGCGCCCAATATCTGGTGTGCCTCGGCACCCATTTCGCCGCCGGTGCGACCCTGCGCCCGGCGCACGGCCTCGTCAAAGTCACCCTTCGCGAGAGCGACGCGCGCGTGAAGGAGATCGGCCGCGGCGCCGCCGCCGATACTTCCCGCCGCCAATACTTGGCCGGCTTCCGCGACGTTCCCCATCGCCAACAGCACTTCGACGCGACGACGCTGCGCGTACGCACTGCGCGGCGCGCGTTCGAACATGGCCGCAGCGAGTTGCTGCAAGTTGAACGAACGACTCGACAAGATGTTGCCGAGGTAGACAAGGACGTCTTCCTCCTGCGGGAACTTGTCCAAGTGTTCGATGGCGAGGCTTAGGACCTGCTCCTGCCGGTTCAGCCGGTTGGCCGCGTCCATCATCTTGAGCAAGATCGGTTTCAGCGCGACGCGGTCCGCTTCCGGCACGCGTGCTTTCGCGTCACCCAAGAGAAACAGCGCCCACTGCAAGAGCACGTTGTTCTTCTCGTTCACGCCCGCTTGCAAGAGCTGGCCGCCCTTGCGCTCGCGCTCCTTAAATCCGGCGGACGGTAGCCGCACCGCGACAAGCATGCCGCGCCACCAACCCGTTTCGCCGCCCTCCGGATGGCCAATCTGCAGTCCTCCCAACTGAGCGGGGAACTGGAGCCACGTCTTGCCTTGCTCTTTTCCGCCGATCCGAATGCGCACCTGCACTTCGGTCACGCCTTCATTGGCGGCCGCTTGCGGATTCACAGCCAGCATCGCGGTGAGTCGATGGAACTCAGAATTCAGCGCCTCGGCGCCAACCTCCGGCAGGCTGCGCGGTGTTTCCAGCACTTTGCCGTTCACGCGCAGTGCGACGACACGGCCTTTTTGCTGTTGGCCGAACGCGTTCCATTCATCGATGCGCAAGCCGGCCTTGTCTCCGGCCGCACCGACTGCGGCACGATTGGGCGCGGCGGGAAGCGACAGCGTCCCGTCTTCGCCGGCCTTGGTGTAAGGACGACGCAACGCTCCGTAGCGATCTACACTCACGCTCCGCGACGTCGGCAGCCACAGGCTCGGCAACGCGCGAGCCGCTAGCTTCGGCACGTCGGGTTTGCTCTCGTCGGGATCGTGGAGTGTCGGCCGCGGGTGCGGCTCTTCGTTCGTGATGCGCGTGAACACACCGCGACCCGACGTCCGCACGTTCACGGTCGCGTAGTCCGCGCTGCCGGCTTCGTACGAAGTGAGCACCGCCTTGTTCGGCTTCGGGTCACCGCTGAGGTCGGGCTTCTCGCGCATCACCAACGCCCAAAGCGCAATGATCGCTAAGACCCCGACGAAGAGAATTCGCTCGCGGTTCATTTCTCTTCTACCTCGGCCTGCTTGAACGGAACTTCTGTGTTGATGGCTGTGGCCATGACTTCGAGTTGCACTTGGATGTGGTTAACGGGACGGCGCAAACGGTCCACCCGGATGTGGCGAACGGTCACGCGCGGGAGCGTGTCCTCCAGCCGGTTCATCATCGACGTCAAACCCTTCTGGTCGCCGATGAATTCGATCTTGACGACATACTCGCGCAAGAAATCCGGGTTCGCTCCGGGGATAAGGTCGCGCACTTCGCCAGTCGTGATCCGCATACTCCGCACGGTATCGACGCGCGCATCGAGCGCGTATCGCGCCACGCGCGCGGCGAGTTCCAACTGGAGAAGGTACTGGAGGAGCTCGGACTCCTTCACCTGAGTCAGGTTCTGGAAGCCGATCCCTTCATGGAAAACGATGTCGAGCTCGTTGCCTTCATCGAGCAGTTCCTCGCGCACGAGCAACCGGAGTTGCCCGAAACCACCGTTGAGGTTGTCGCGAATGGCGCCGAGAAACGCACGCGCTTCCGTCGCTCGTTCGGCTTCGGTCTGCGGCGCGAAGCGTCGTGTGTAGCCCAGCGTTCGCTGAATGAGCGTGACCTCAAGGGAATCGTCCGCCGCGTCGAAACCGATCTGCCCGCTGATCGTCTTGACGTTTTGCGCCAAACGCTCTGCGTTGTTTTCGATCGAACGGATCTTTGAGATCGGCGCGATCTTGAGTTTTTTGATCTTCGAGGTCAAGGCGCGGTTCTTCTTCATCGCGTCTTCCAAGTCGTCGCCGTAGGTAATCCCACGCGCGATCAAGATGACGAGGAAGATGCCTAAACCGGCGAGGACCTTAAGAATGAAGTCCTTGTGTTGGGCCCAAAAATCCACAGCTAGCTCTCCTGGTCTTTCTTCTCAGGCGCCTTCAGCGTGAACGTCATCTGGAACATCCGGTTGGCATCCAAGCCGGTCGTTTCCATCTGCACGGCGAAGCCCTCGATGCGGATCTTTTTGATCGCGCCTTCTAAGCGCGTGTAATACGTCTGCAACGTCTGACCCGGGCTCGGCGCATCGGCCATGACCGACCCACGGACCTTGTATTCCGGCCACACGCGCTGTTCGTGCACGTTTTTGGCGCGCTCTTCGTCGCTTCCGGACGAACGCGTGCCCGCCGGTTTGCCGGTCATGTCCAGACTCGTCTTGAGCGACTCCAACACGGACTGCTCAAGATAGATGTGCGGAGCGGCGTGGTTTTCGTCGAGCGCTTTGGTCACAGCGCGCGCAAACGCGCCCGGGATACGACGCGCCCGTACCGTGACAGCACGTTTGGCCGAGTCTTCCTGGTCGTCCGCCGCTTTGTTCTGCCGGTTTTGGATCTTCTCGTTGGTGCGGAACGTCGCCTCGAGCCTCTCGTTGCTTGCCTGCACCGCTTCGATGTCGCTCGCTCGCGTCTGAAACAACATGACCGCGAGCACGACCGCTGCGGCTGCCGCCAGCAGCGCCCAAATCGTGCGCTGCGAGAACAAACGTTTCTTTTTCTCTTTGGCCGTCAGCACTTCCAAGCGGAACGCCGTCGGCGAAAGCATGCTCTCCGCCAAACCGATGGCGACTGCGAAGTCCGACGAGTTGCCGTCGAGCTCCGCTGCGTCTTCCGGGTTGAGCTGGCTGAGATCGCACTCGGCGACCGGATCGAAAATGTCCACCGGCGCGTTCATGTTGTCCGCGAAGTACTCGCGAATGCCCTTCATGCGCGCGGTGCCACCGGCAAGCACGAGACGATCGATGTTTAGATCCGCGATCTTGGTCTGCGCGCGGCAGATCATCACGGACGATTGAATCATTGAGACGAGTTGACCCGCCGCGCCCTGCATGGCGTTGGCGATCTTCTCGGTAGTGGAATCCGGATAGCGAGCCTGTGCGCGCGGCGTCAGGTCGCCCTTCGTGACCTTGTTCTTTTCCGCTTTGCCTTCTTTGAGGCCGAACGTGCCCATGATCGCTTCGGTCAACACCATGCCGCCGCCCGACATGTTGCGCGCGAACAGCAACTCGCCGTCGCGCTGGATCGCCATATCGATGTTTTCGCGGCCGATGTTGACGAGGAACGTCGTCTCTCCGTCTTTCCACGTGCCGTGCGCCAAGTAGGCATTAAACAGCGCGACGCTGTTCGGACACCCGCCCGCCGCCTTGATGCCGCTCGATTTCGCGGCCTCGAGGCGCGGCGACAGCCATGTGTTGCGCGCGAGCGCGACCAACACGGTGTTGTCGTCCATCTCGACGGGCAACTCGAGCTGCCTATAGTCCGCCGCGACATCGTCGCCGGTCTGATCGCTCACCTCGTTGATCTCAAACTGCATCAACGCTTTGAGGCGCCAGTCCGGGACCGGCGGCACGTGCGTGTATCGAATAATCAGGTCGCGCCCGGAAATGCCGAGCAGCGCCGGACCGCCCGACACGCCCGCTCGCTTTAGCGCGCCTTGGATGCGAACCATATCCTGGTCGCCAGCCAAGGTCGCGCGGAACAATCGGGTGGCGCGTGAAACGCCGCCCTTCTTTTGGATGACGGCAACTTTGACGGAATGGGATCCGATATCGACGCCGATCGCTTGACTCGCCACGACTAGTCTCCCTGCTTTCCGATGCCGAGTTTGCGCAGGGCGCGCAACAAGTCGGGATTGTTCTTATCAATTTCCTCCAACGCTTTGCGCGCCGCGGCGGCCTTGTCGCTGTCGCCGAGGAACGTCGAAACGTTGAAGTACAAGAGGCCGGCGGAGTAGATTTCCTTTTCCGGCATGTGAATGAACTCCGCCTGATCGACGAAGCTGTTCGCGTGCTTGTTGTGCCGCTTGGAAAGCGCCTTACCGAGACGGCTCTGCGCGGCCTTCGCCAATCGCGCGACCTTTTCGCCACGCGGCCCCTCGCCCGGGACAACCTGGAACCGGGTCCGAAGCGTGTCGAGGATCGAGCTGACGTCGTCGAGACTCTTGATGTCTTTGAACTCGTCGTAGTCGGTGATCCCGGCGTCGGCATCCTTGATGAGTTCGCCGTACTCCTTATTCACTTCGGTGACGCGGTCGCGCAACCGGTCGCGCAGAACGCGACTCGCGAACGGGAATTCGGCCAGCGCTCGGTTGGCGGAGTCCAAAAACTCCCCGTACCGCTTTTCAGAGTAGAGGCTTTGCGCCTTCTGCAGCGCTTCTTGCGCCTGCGTCGACTCCCCGCGGAGATCGTGCTTGAGGCGGATGGCGCCCACTCTGGCCGGAACGCGAATCGTCCAGATTCGCGCGCGTCCGTCGGCCCGAGCGAGACTCTCGAATCGCGCGCTGTCGTCGGCACCGACGACCGCGAACGCGGCGCCGGAAGGACCAACCAAAAGCTTACGAACGTTTTGATCGAGGCGCGATTCGTCGGGAAACGAACCGCGGTAGTACGTGCCGGATTCGGCGTCGCCAAACGCGCGGAATCCGCCGCGTGTTAGATATCCGGCAACGGCCTCAAACACGACACCCACCGTCGCCGCATCACCTGCGCCATCGATCTTTAGAAGCGAGTGCTCTTTGTCAGCGGTCGAAACGGACAGTGTTAGGTCCGCTTCGACGGGGCGTCCCGCCGCGTCGAACGCCACCGGCAAGCCGTGCGCAAGAATCGGGCGGCCGGCGTGCTTCACGTCGAGTGAGCGCCCGTCGGTCACCGTGAACTCGAACTCGTTTTCCGCCTCGGTCACGGCGGAAGATCCGCCCTGCGCCAGCATCACGAGGTCGTCGATCACGGCCGTTCCCGGCTTATCGAACACCACGCCGAGCTGAACCGAACGCGCCCAGGGCGGCGCGCTGGACACCAACGTCACAGCCCCCATTCCGCCTCCGAGCGGCACAGAAACCCAACGTTCCAAACCGAGGCCGCGCCACAGGAGACCGAGTCGCGCCGAACTGCCCTTGGCTTTCGCCGTCACCTTGTAGCGCTGGTTGCGTCCTTGCAACGTCGTTGCGTAAAACGCCTGCGCACCGTCGACTGTGCCGCGCAATTCCAGCGCCGACTTACCGCTCGCCTTGGTTTTGGTTGTGACCGAAAGGTTCACCGCGCCGGCCGGCTGGCTATCCCAGGACAGCGCTGTCGCGGCGGTCTCGAATGAGTACGGCTCGTGTCGGTTGTTCGCCGGCGACACAGGGCCCACGTCGCGCTTGCCGGGCTCGCGCGTCAGCAAGAACCCAAGGGCGCCGAGGATCCCGAGGAACAACACGCCGTACACAAGCGTCGCGGGGTTGCGCTTACGCACCGCCGCGAGGTCGAGGTCGCGCATCATGCCCCACTCGTCGTCCTCGTCCGCGCCGGCGAGCTCGAGATCGATCTCGGCCATCGTCGGGTCTTGGAAAACGAAGCGGGTGTTTCCGACGCGAATCCGGGCACCGTGCGTGAGCTGTGCCTCGGTCATCATCTCGTTGTTGACAAGCGTGCCGTTGGTCGAACCAAGATCGCGGATCGTGTAGCCGTTGAGGCCGCGCACGATTTCGCAGTGGTTCGAAGACGCCACGACGTCTTCGATGGTGATCGTGTTATTGGCCTTGCGACCGATCGTCGTGCGCTGCTCGCGCAACTCAATCTTCTCGCCCTTACGGTCGCCGCGCGCATACACGAGCGTGCAGTGCGAACCAGCCGACACGGGCGACGCGTTGGGATCGGAAAACCGTATCTCGCACGCACCGATTCGAATGACATCCCCATGATTGAGGTGCTGCTTCTTGATCAACGTGCCGTTGACGGTTGTGCCGTTCGTGGACCCGAGGTCACTAACCTCAAATCCAGATTGCACCGCGACCACTGTGCAGTGGCGGCGTGAAGCCTGGCCTTCATCGATCGGAATGTCGCATTCCGGTGAGCGTCCAATACTGACCGAGCCGGTTTCGTCGAGCGTTACTTCACGCTCGGAACCGTCTCCGCCGCGGACTATCAGCTTAGCCATGTGTCCTTTCCAGAGGGATCATGCGAGATTGGGCGCCGGCGCCCCTTGGGCTCGTACCGGCATACCCCCGCTGGCGCGCTAACCCGTTGTGCATTCTGGGCTTATTCGCGCGAGCATAGGGGGCGGATTATAGTTCACGGTTTGGACCATTCGCAACTGGTATTCCGAAGCGAAAGACCGCCAAAAGTCGCTGTCTATGCCGCTTTCATCGTTTACAGCGATGGCAACCTCGTTGCCAATGCGTGCCGCGTCGGCCGACGCCGAGCGCGCGACCCAATTCGGGTGCTCCCGCACTACAAGATGTCGTTGAGCCCGTAGCGTTCCAGCTTCTTGCGCAGCCCCAGCCGACTGAGCCCCAGAAGCGCGGCCCCACGCGTTTTGTTGCCGTCCACGCGCCGCATGGTGTCGAGCAGGACCCGCTTTTCGAGGTTCTCGACCAGCTCTTTGATCCCGCCGTCAGGCAGATGCACCGGCGGCGCCGCCTCCGGATCGCCGCTGTAGACCGGCAGCGACAAAAGGTCCGGCGATATCTTGCCGCGCTGAAACGCGAGCAGCCGTTGAATCTCGTTGCGCAATTCGCGCACGTTGCCGGGCCACGGATACGCCTGCATCCGGTCAATCACCTCCGGGCTGGTATCCGGCCGGTCCAGGTCCTGTTCCGCGCAGAAAAGATCCAGAAAATGGTCGTAGAGCGCGGGAATGTCCTCGGACCGATCCCGCAGCGGCGGGAGAAGGCAGGTCACGCCGGCAAGTCGGTAATACAGGTCCTCGCGGAACCCACCGGCGCGAGCGAGCTCTTTTAGGTCCCGATTGCTCGCCGCCACGGTCCGGACATCCACCTGAATCGTCTCGGTTCCACCCAGGCGCCGCAGCTCCCCATTCTCCAGAACCCGGAGCAGCTTGCCCTGGGTTTCGAGGGGCATATCGCCGATCTCGTCGAGAAAGAGCGTGCCGAGATGGGCGCGCTCGAACAGGCCGGGCACCGTTTCATCCGCGCCCGTGTAGGCGCCCGCTTCGCGTCCGAACAGTTCGGCTTCGATCAGGTCCGGCGGGATCGCGGCGCAGTTCACCGTCACAAAACGCTGCTCGCAGCGCGACCCGTTGTAGTGGACGGCGCGGGCGATCAGCTCTTTTCCCGTGCCGCTCTCGCCCGACACAAAAATCGCAAGCTCCGACTCGATGACCCGATCCACCAGCGCGAGCACACGCCGCATCGCGGGGCTCTCGCCGACAATCGCGTGGAAGTCGTAGCGCAATCCGAGCTCTTGGCGGCTCTCGTCTAGGTCGGCGCGCACGCCGGCGAGCTCGCGCGACTGACGCCGCAGCAACGTCTTGAGTCGAGCATTGAGGCGACCGATCCGTTCGCGCGACTGTTTGAGCTGCTCCTCGCGTTTTGAGATCGCGGCCAAGTGCCGTGCGGTCGCCAGCGTGAGCGCGGCAAACTCACCGAACGCGGTGACGTACGGAATGTCTTGCACGCGGAAGTGGTCGGTAACGCCGCTGTTCTCCAGATAGATCGCGCCCAACGGACCGTCCGGCACCTTGAGCGGAACACACAGCACCGAACCGAGGCGCATCTGCGTCACGGAACGGCCGCCGGCGAAACGCGCGTCGCCGCTTGCGTCCTCGGTGACGACGGGTCGTCCCGACTCGACCGCTTCGCGGGCGATGCTGCGGCTGATTCGATCCTCGGGCGACTCGATGTTGTTGCCTCGCTTATCGCGCGCGGACCGAAAGTCGAGCCCGTGCAGAGTCACGAGAAACAAGAAGCCGACATCCGCGTCGGTAATCTCGACGGCCGCATCGAGAATGCGCGGGAGGAGGCGTTCTTCGTTTTGCTCGGAAGCAACGGCGTGGGTCAGGTGCAGGAGGCGACGCAGGCGAAGGTTCTCGCGCGTCAACACTTCGGGGTCGCGACCCGGTCGACGCCGTGCCGGAGGGGATGCTTCCGGATCCCACTCGACAGCTAGGTTCGACACGCCAATGAAAATGACGTCGCCCGCGCCGAGGACGTGGCGCTGCGTGCGGGCACCGTTGACGTAGGTTCCGTTACTGGAGTCCAAGTCCTCGACAACGATCTGATCATCCGCCGTGGAGATTCGGCAGTGGTGACGCGAGAGCTTCGCATCGTCTAACGGCAGGTCATTGTCTTCGTCCCGGCCAATCGTCACCGGAAGATTCTTAAATTTGTGCTCAACGCCGTCACAGACGATTCGAATCATTGATCCCTCAATAGTACCTACGTCCGGGCCGCGCTCACTTCTTGCCTGAAATCTCGGCCAGCACCTGTTTCGTTCGCAGAACGAGCGGGTCGTCGCCGCGCTCAGCAGCGGTCATGAGTCTGACGAATTTTTCGTACCACACGCGCGCGACCAAGAGGTTGCGCCGCACATAGTAGATATTGCCGAGCTTGTAGCAAGCCTCGGGATAGCGCGCCCCGTCGGTGTGGTTCGCAACGCGCTCAAAGTTGCTGCGGGCGTCATCCAAAAGACCCGCCCGCGCGAGCGAGTCCGCGTAGGCGAACCGAAGATCCACGGACTCCGGCACGATCTGTACGGCCCGCGAAAAATGATAGACCGCTTTTTTCCATTCCCCCTTCTTGTAGGCGGCTTGGCCCTCGCGGAACGCTTCGTCCGTCATCTTGGCGTCGATCATCAACTCGCCCGGCGCGATCGTACGCAGCCGATCGCGCATCCGTAGATTCTCAGGGTCACTCGGCCACGACGCAAAAGCGGTCTTCCATTCCTTGACAGCCGCCTGTCGCGCGATCTCTTTGGCTTTCGGATCCTTCTCCTGCAGATGCCGCAGGTAGAAGTGCCAACCGCGCGTGCGGTGGTATAGGGCTCGTAACTCCCGGAGCTCGGGATCGCCGGGCGCGAGCTTCGCCGAAAGCGCCAGAGCCTTGCGCGCTCCCTCCATGGCCTCGCCGAGCCGCATGCCGGCTTGTTTGGGGAAATCCCGACGCAGGTTGATTCGGACACGCTCTTTCCAGACATTGACCACGTCGGGCGCGTCCGCCTCCACGCGCACGAGCAGCGCATGGGCTTCTTTGACTTTGGGCTCGGGCCGCGCGTTGAGCGCCTCCCGCGCGGCTTTGATGCAGATGCGCGCCCACTCGATGCGCGGCCCCGGCTGACGCGGGTTGAGCGCCATCGCACGGCGGTACCAAAGGATCGCCCGGTTGAACCCGTCAATCCGCTGATTGCGGCCAATATCCTGGCGGTCGTAAACGTGGTGGTACACGCTGCCGAGTTCGTACAGCGCGTCAAAGTAGTTCGGGTCCATCTTGAGTGCGTGACCTTCGAGCAACGCACGCGCCGCCTCCAAGTTCTGGGGCTCGCCGGTGCGCACGTATTCGAGGCGATGCACAACCGCCTCTTTGAGCGGGCTCTCTTTGATGCGCGCGCCGCGCTCGCGTAGGGCGAGGTAGTCCGCCTTGGCGCCGATCAGATCGTCTAGGGCAAACCGCGCTTCGCCGCGCTGAAGCCGCGCGTAGTGAAAATTCGGGTCGAGCAGCAGCAACTCGGAAAGTGCCTTCTCCGCTTTGAGCACGAGGTTGCGGCCCTGCTCAGCACGCGTTTCGCTCTTGATGCGCGCACCGGTTTGAATCCAACCGACGCCATGCCGGACCCATACTTGGGCCAAACGGTAGTGCGCCCAGAGGTCGTCTTTTCTCTTCGCCAGGACCAAGCGCAGATCGTCCTCGGCGCCTTGAAAATCGTGCGGCGGCGTAAACGCGCGGAGCAACGCGCGCAAGCGAAGAATCTCCACGCGTCGTTCGTCACCGGGCTTCCTGTCCAGCAATCGACTGGCCCACTTCGAGCCGAGAGCAGGGTCCCCCGCCACCACGGCCGTCGCGAGCAACAGAATGTCGTCATCGCCCGCCTTGCGCAGGAACGCGAGCTCGCCGCGGAGCGGAGCGGCGCCCGCCTCCACCAACTCCGGACGCGCGTCCAACGCGGCGCGGAACGCGCGTTTGGCACCCGATTCGTTTTTCTTGCGCAGCAGGCGGTACGCCTTCAGGGTGAACGCGCGCGCAATCGCATCGCGATACGTGGAGCGCTGCTCCAACACATCGCCCGCGCCTCGGTAGCACTCGACGGCCACGTCGTAGTGACCCGCGTCCACGTAGATGTGGCCCAAGTCATAGAGCACTTGCCCGCCCGTCAGCCCCAACGTGCGTGCGTGGTTCGCCGCGGTCAGCGCGTCCTGCAAGCGGTTGCGGCGAAACAGAAAAATGGCGCGCTGCGCTTCGACTTGCGCGGCAAGGCGTTTGCGATCAGGCGCGTCGGCCGGCAGATGCGCGAGCGCCTTTTGCGCTTCCTGGTAGTTCGGCGTCTTGCCGTCCAGCCAGTACTCGATCCAAGCTTCCACAACCTTGACGTTTGCGGGAGCGATCCGCGACGCTTCCTTGAGCGCGCGCTTTTGCTCCGCGCGCTGGCGCGTCGCTCGCCACAGCTCCGCCAAGTACACGTGCGGCTCCGGGTCGTCCCGCTTGAGATCGCGCGCGCGCTCGAACGCCATGCGCGCGATCTTGCCTTCGCCGCCCTTCAGCGCCATCTCGCCCGCGTCCATCCACGTGCGGTAGCGCGACCACAGTTTCGCCGCGGCCAGGTAGTCCCGCGCGGCATAACGCCAGAGCGACGCCGCTTTGTAAATGATCGCGCGACGGGAAAGTACGTCGGCGCGAAAACGCCGCGCATCGGCATTCTCCGCACTCGCTAAATCCAGCGCGGCACTGGCGCGCTCCAAGGCTTCGTCCCCCTCGCCGAGCTGGATGAGCGGCAGCACCAACGCCGCGTTCGCCTTCGCCCGGTGGGCATCGAGGCGCGCGCGCAACAAACCGTTTCTCAGATCAGCGACGCCGCTCTCCAGCTCGCGACGATCCACCGGCTGATGTCGCATCGCGCGATCGGTCACGATGATGCCGCGGCTGACATGAGCTTGCGGTGCGTCCGGTCGCGCGGCGATCGTCGCCGTCCACAGCGTTTCGTCCGACGTGAATCGATGCGCGCTCAAAAACGAAAGCGAGGCCAGCGCCAATACCGCGACGCCGAGACCCACCTGAACGGCAAAGCGCTGCGACGCCGCCCACGCGCCAATCGCAGCGATGCCCAGGAGCGGCAAGTAGGCGTAGCGATCCGCCGCGAGCACGTCGGTGGCCGGGAAGACGTTGTTGAACGGAGCAAGGCACACAAAAAACGCGGCGACGCCAAACGTCACCCACGGCGCGCGGCGACGCAGTGCGATGGCGAGGATCAGGGCCGCCGCAAGCAGCGCTCCCGGAACCATCAACGCGCTGGCATCGGTCACGACGGTTTCGGGATAGTAGGCGGATAGCCGCACGGGAACGATGGCGCGCAACAGCGTGCCGCCCCATGAAACAACGGCAGCCAACGCTCGATCAGTCGTCGCAAGCGACTCGCTCAAAATACCCTTGTCGCTCGCGACCAACAGGTGGACGGCCAAGGGCAGCAGGGCCAAGACCAACATCGGCAACGCCTGCAACGTCGCCAGCTTGCGCTTTTTCTCGTAACGCGGCAGAAACCATGCGGCACACAACAGCACGGCGGGCAAAACGATCGCCGACGCTTTCGCGAAGCACGCAATCCAAAAACACAACACGGACCCGACGCGGGAACGCGCGCTTCCTTCTTCGGCGCGTAGGTGCAGCAACCACGCGAGAAAGAAGAACGCCCCGCTCAACACTTCCTTGCGACCCGCGATCCAGGCCACCGATTCGACGTGAAGCGGATGCACCGCAAACAGGGCGGCGCCGATGAGCGCGGGTCCTGGCTTGCCCAAGAGTCGGAGCAAAACAAGGAACAAGAAAAAGCACGCCGCCGCGTGCCACAACACATTGGCCACGTGGAACAGGAGCGGCGACTCAACAGTGGCGCCGAGCTTGCCGTCGGCCCAATAACTCAGTCCGTAAAACGGAAGATAGGCGTAGTAATACGTCTCCGTGAAAAAGCTCGTCGCCGACCGGTCCAGCGCGCCGTCATCCCCGGCGAGCAGCGCCATGTCGTCGTAGAGCAAGACGTCGCCCTTGAGCGCGGGGATTGTGATCACCAACGAAAGAGCAAGCAGCAGCCACAGAGCGCGGTGCCGGAAGGATTGAGATGTGTTTTCACTCATGCGAATCGAAAAACCGTCGCCACCACAGTTCGAGCGCGAGGGCGCCATAGAGCCCACGATCGTACCGGTCCCGTCGTAGCAGCGCGGCTTCCACGCCAGCGGGATCGATCATCCCGCGCTCGCGGGTGGTCTTGTCCAACAAAACATCGCGCGCAAACGCGCGCCACGGCCCCGCGAACCAATCGGCCAACGGCAGCGGAAACCCCATCTTGTCTGTTCGCGCGCGAATCGGAGCGGGCAGGTAGGGCGCCGCCGCATCGCGAAAGAGCGCTTTGAGACGCCCATCGGCGTCGACGCGATGGTGCGGCGCCAGCTTGCCCGCGCACCGGAGCAACCGCCGATCGAGCAGCGGAACGCGCCCCTCGATGCCGTGCGCCATCGTCACGCGGTCTTCGACCTGGAGCAGCGCCGGAAGCGTGACATGCGTTTCGTGCACGGCGGATTGCGCGCTCGGCGACAGCCCCGGGGGCGTCGTGTGCGCAAAGGATGTGGCCGCTGTTGCCAGGAACTCTTTGTGAAAGATGCCGGGCGCGCGCCGATCAAACAGCTTAAACATCCGGTCGGATGGCGATCGTCCGCGTACACGGCTGAACAGCGGTTCGTACGCTTCGAGCCCCGCGGGCGGATGGTCGAGTTCCGCTGCGGCTGTACGCGCGTACCCACCAAACAACTCGTCGCCGCCGCAGCCCGAAAACAAGATGCGCACATCCTGCGCCGCCCGTTCCGCGACAAGGAACTGCGCCATCGACCCGGGGCCGGCGACCGGCTCTTCCAATGCATCGAGAACGCGCGGCAACGCGTCGAGACACGCCTCGGCGGTGATGTCCACGATGACGAGCGGCAACCCGAGCGCTTCCGCCGCCGCCTTGGCATAGGCCGACTCGTCACAGCCTTCCGCCGCAACGCGCCCGTGGTACGCGATGCGGTCGCCGGCGGTGAGCGCCGCCACGAGCGTGGAGTCAATGCCACCCGACAAACACACGCCGCACCGTTCGTCCGGCTGCGTGTCCTGAATCGCGCGTTCCACAATCTTGCGCAAGCGCGCAGGGTCGAGCGACGGGTTGGGCGCGCCGAACCGAAACGCGCGCTCGTCGTCGCGGACGATCGCGCCGCGCTCCAGCGCGACGACGCCGCCCGCGGGAACCCGTGAAACGCCGGCAAACATCGTTTCGTTGCCGACGCTGAAATGAAATGTCAACCATCGTTGGAGCGCGGTCTCGTTCACGGCCCGCGCCGTCGTCAGCAGCGGCCGTATCTCGGACGCAAACGCATCGCCGGAGTAGTACAGCGGTTTGATTCCGGCGGGGTCGCGCGCGAGCCAAACCGACCCACCGTCATCCCACGCGAACGCAAACATGCCGTTCATGCGATCGATCGCATCGACGCCGTACTGGTCCAGAAGCCCCCCGACGATCGCGGTATCACTACCGCCGTTCACCGTGACGCCGTGCCACGCGAGGTCTTTGACCAATTCACCGGCGTTATAGATCTCGCCGTTGAACACCAGGGTGCCGCGCGCCGTGACGTACGGCTGCGCACCGGCCGCGCCGCCGCGGATCGCGAGTCGCGCGCAGCCCAGCGTCGAGCGCTTCGCGCGCGCCACCGTCTGCCCGTCGGGACCGCGATGCGCCATGGCGGAGACCATGCGCCTGACCCGCTCGTCGTCGTAACCGACGACGCCGGCGATGCCGCACATCAGACCGTGGCCTCGACGTAGTATCCAAACGAAAACGGATCGAGGCGAACCCGCACGTCGCGTCCCACCGCAACAAACAACTCCCGCAACGACGCGCGGTCGAACACGCGCAGGTGCCCCGGCGCCAACCCGCTATGCAGTTTGCCCAGGCCGAACCGGAGACGCCGCGCCCACCGCTTCGCCGAGACGACCGCCTCGTCCCACGGCACATACGCGACCAACCGACCGCCCTTGCGCAACACGCGCGCGGCTTCGCGCACCGTCGCCTCCGGATCCACAACATGTTCCAAGATGGCGCTCAGCACGACAACGTCGAGCGAACCCGACGCCAACGGAACATGCGCCGCATCGGCCGCGACCGCGCAGCGTCCGCTGCCGCGCAACATGGCAGGATCCACGTCGAGCAACACAACGGTTTCGCCCTTGGTTGCCCACGCGCTGGTAAGCGAACCGTCCTCCGCTCCCAAGTCGAGCGCGCGCTCAAACGGCGGGACGAGCGCGGCAATCCGCCGACGGCGGCGCGCCTCGATCCACCGCACCATGCGACTCGGGTGCTGACGCAGATTCTCCATCCCGTAGCGCTGGTTGAGCGCACGGTTCCACGCGGCGACAGCGCCGGGTTGATCGAGATCGAAGCGTTCCCCCGTCGCGGGAATAGTGACCGATTTCACGACCCCGTGTTGTCGTTTTTTGGAGTCACCGGAAGGTCACCCAGGAGCCGCAGATGCGACCGGATCGTCCGAAACAGTCGCATTTTGCTACGTCCCGCCGGACGCGGCCGCAAAACGGCGGGCACCTCGTGAATCCTCCAGCCGCGCGCCACCGCCGCGGCCACCAGATACGCCGCCGCGGTGAAGTCGGTCGGCATCCCCGCGACGAGCTCGCGGGCCCCCGGAAGCCGGTACGCGCGGACCGCGCAGGTGTAGGTGTGCAGCGGTTGCCGCATTCGCCACCGGTACAGCCGCGACGCGCCGCGACTCAGAAGCAGGCGCCCCCACGGCACGCCTTCCACTGCACCGAGCGGATGGTACGGCGACAGCGTCACGAGATCGCCGTGTTCCAAACCGGCGACCAATTCCGCGAGCGACGGGGCGGGATACGGTTCGTCGGGATCGTAGACCAAGACCGCGTCGCCGGTTGCGTTCTCGATGCCGGTGCGCATCGCGCCGCCGACGCCGCGGTTTTGCGGATGCGTGATGACTTCGATCCCCGGCGTTTTGTCGAGGCCGGCCGCCGTGCCGTCGCGCGACCCGTCGTCCACCGCCAGGATGCGCACTTCGTGATCGGATAGCGCGGCGCGAAGGCGATCGAGGACGCCCGGCAAAGAAGCAAGCAACGCCTCCTCGTTGTAAAACGGCAAGACCACCGTGAGGCGCATGCTATTCGGAGAACTCGACGCCGAACTGGTCGGCGAGAATCGGGATCAGCTCGTCGAGCGAGTCTACCGCGAAGTGCGGCGGATGCACGCCGGTCGCGCCCGCGTGTTTGCCGGTCCCGCGCCGCAGCACGCTGACCAATCCTGCTTCGTGCGCCGAGTCGATGTCCTTGATCGGATGGTCCCCGACGTACATGGCTTCCGACGGCTCGACTTCCAACGCCTCGCACGCGATGCGAAAGATCTTGGGGTGCGGCTTGGCGACACCGATCTCTTCGCTGATAAAGATCGCGCCGGGTGAGAACGCGTTTTGCAGTCCCAACCGCACGAGTTTCTCCGCTTGCTTCACCGTTAAGCCGTTCGACAGCACGGCTCGTTTTAGGGTCGTCGATTGGAGCCGGTGCAATACGCGCGCGGCGTCGGGATACGCGCGAATGTGTTCCTTTGTGGCGTGATAGGCCCACACACCCGACGCGATCACAATGGCGGGATGGACGCCGGCGCGGATGTGCTCCGAAAGGCGCAACACCAACTTGTCGAAGTGGTGGCCGTAGTTGCTCGAGAACTCGCCGACGACTTGGCGCAACTCCTTGTACGCCACGTCTTCGCTGACCTCGAGCCCCGCATGACACATGGCCTGCACAGCCCGACGGCGCGCGCGCTCCGCAAACTGGGTGGTCGCGAACAACGTGTCGTCGATGTCAAAGAGGATCGCGCGGAGGGCCATAGCAGTTGAATAGAAAACGGGCCCCGAGGAAACCCCGGAGCCCGTCTAGCTTACGAGAAATGCAAAGCCCCACAAACAGGGCTCGACTCGAACGGTCTCTAGTTGAGCTGGCGGTCGGCCTGCTCCTGAAGATCCGTGATCGTCGCCGTGACGATGATCATCACGTGTTCGATTTCCTCGGACTTACCCTGACGGCTGAACAAGAAGTTCAGGATCGGGAGGTTGCCGAGAATCGGTGTCGACGACTTCAAGTCTTCGATGTTGATGTTCTTCAAACCGCCGAGCACGATCGAGCCGCGGTCCGGGATGCGGACCGTGCTCTCCGCGACGCGGAGGTTGATTTCGGGAAGCTGGATCGTCACCGGGTTCTGCGAAGCGGCCAAGGTGATGGCGGCGCCAAGCAGCGTCTGGAACGTGGCGATCGGCGTGACCAAGTTGGCCACCGTGGGACGCAGCTCCATCGTGATGTATTGACGATCGTGGCTCACGGTCGGGCGCACGTCGAGCGTGAGTCCGTCCTGGATGACGCCGATGACGGGATCCGCGATGAACGAGGTCTGCGCGACCTCGACGTCGAAGTCTTGTACGAAGCTGATCTGGTTGACGACGGTGAGGTTGGCGCGCTGGGTGTTGTAAACCGTCAGCGTCGGAGCGGTGAGCTCGCGAACACGCACCGACTTCTCGGTGGCGCGGATGACCGCACTGAGTGAGAAGTCATCGAGGAACGTCACCTGGAAGGTGCCGCCGCCGAGTGCACTCAACATCGAACCGAGCGGGTTGGTGAAGATGTTCTCCGAACGGCCGCGGAAGTCACCGTCGGAACCGTCGTTGAAGAACAAACCGCTGGAGGGCGCGAGCGCCGCACCACCGGAGTTCACACCAGGACCACCGTTATCGAGACCGGCCGACGCATTGTCGTCCAAGCCCGAGGTGACGTCATCAAGCACGGCCAGCGGGCCACCGTTGGTGCCGCCCAGGCCGCGGAAATCCACGCCGACGTCGCGGAGGAAACCATCCGTGACGCTTAAGAAGCGCGACTCGATCGTGATGACCACGCCGCTGAACGCGCGCAGGTCGTCGAGGAACTTCGCGACGTTGTTTTGGACCGGGCCCGGCGCGTACACGACAAGGTTCTTGCCCTGCGCATTGAGCTGACCGCCGCCCTCTTCCCACGTGAGCGGGCTCACCGACGCGCGAACGAGCTCCATAAGCTCTTCGATCGTGCCGTACGGCTGGGGCGCTTCTTCGGCCTGACCACCAAACAACGGGGTCTCGGAATCTTCGTCGACGCCGATCTGCGTGATCTGCGGCGGGATGAAGTCGGTGAGACCGAGCGTCAAGTCGGCGACCGGGTGAATGCGGAGAAGGTTGTTGGCTTTGACGTGCTCCTTCTTGATGAAGCGCACGATGTTGCCTTTGATCTGATAGATGACTTCGCCTTCAGCCGACGCCTGCTGCATGATGAGGTCGAGGCTGTCTTTCACGGTGAGGCCGTTGGCCTGCAGCGTGATTTCAGCCGACTCCAAGTCATCCTTGGCGCGGGCGTCGATGACGAAGTTGATGCCGCTCGCGGCGGTGAGGAACTCAACCACCTGCGGGAACGCGGTCGTCTCGAACGGCAAGTCGAGCGTGCGCGTCTTCAGCTTGTTGGAAATCGCCTGCTCCTCGGGGGAGAGCGCGACGCCTTCTTCCGAAACATTGCCGACGGCGCGCAAGCGCGTGATCTTGTCCCAGAACTTTTGGCTGGGCCACTTCAGGATGCCCGCCTGGGGCACCTTGGTGCGCTCAATGTCCACCTGCCAGCGACGGAACGAATCCTTGAGATCGCGGAGGTAACGTTCGTTGAGGTAACGACGGCTCGCCTTGCGGGCGTTGTCGACGATGTCGCGGGCAACCGTGTTGTCCGGCTCTTCGACGAGCACTTGCGACGCAAGCGACTCCGCCGAATCGAACTCTTCGCGGTTGAAGTGGTCGATCGCCGAGCTGAGCAGACGGGCGCGACGATCGCGCGACTCAAGCAACGCCTTTTCTTCCTGCTTCGCGACCTCTTCGAGTGCCTCGCGGGTATCCGCTTCGGCTTGCTTCGCCGCTTCGTCGGTTTCTAGGCGCGTGAGCTCCCGGAGTCCGCTATCGGCTTCGGCGCCGAGCTGGGCCAGCTCGTCATCGCCGCCGAGCGGAGAGATCTTGCCGGTGGTCACGATGAAGCTGGCGTCTTCGTATGCACGACGCGCCGCTTCGTAGTTGTTCGCGTCCATCGCGGCCTTGCCTTCGCCGAGCAAGCGACGCACGGTCACCTTCTGCTCGTCGAGCTTGACCTTCCAGCTCTCCCACGCATCGTCAACAACGGTGCGCACATCGCCGGCGCGCTCGCCGCCGAGGCGCAAGATTTCGCCGCGAATGCCTTGCGCTTCACTCGACTCGGGACGGTAGTTCAGCGCGCGGTCAACTTCCGCTTTCGCCGACTTGAAGTCTTTCATCTTCATGAACGTGCGGGCGTTCTCGATGTGACGCTTGTACATGGTGTCTTCGAACTCTTTGGCGAGTCCGGCACCTTGCGCACCAGCAGCGAGCTCGTCTTCCGACATCGTGATGTCGTCGAGTTCGGTGCCGGTATCAGCGGCGTTGTTCTTATCGGCCCTGAGCGTCTCAGTGCCCGAGTCGAACGCCGTGTCCTCGGTTAACCCGCCGGCGTCGTTTTCCCCACCTAGTTCTCCCGTGCGGCTTTGCGTGCCGCAAGCCGGGAAAAACAGCATGGCGAGGCCGAGCGCGAGCAGCAAACCCCGTTGGCGATGCGTCTTCATCCTGTGCCCTTCTGGTCCAGATAAGGGGTCCGATTGCCCATCGGTTGCCCCGAACTCTTCGTTGCCGTAAACCCCCGTCCACCTGCTCTTTTCAGAGAGCCCCCGGTGGATGGGGAGGGCGAAGCCTACCTAAACGACCTTCGCCGTTCAATAGGAAGTACTTACGTCCGAGGCCCACCTCAATCGCCCGCTGTCACGACGGAGTCACCGGCCGCGTTTTTTACGTTCGGCGCGCTTCTCGGCGGCGGCCGCTTTGGCCGGTTCGCCGGCGCGCCGGTATGCCTCGGCGAGCAGTCTGAGAAGGCTCGCCGAGTCGAACCCTAGGGCCACAGCGGCTTCGATTTCGCGGGCCGCTCCCGCCTCGTCCTCCTCGAGATAGAACAGCGCGCGTCCATAAGTCAGGCGCGCAGCGGGGTTTTGGGGGTCCCGCGTCGTCAGTTCACGCAGCGGATCCATATCGAAGGGGATCTGACCCGGCCGCGCCTTGGCCCAGGCGATCGCCCCTTCGGCGCGGCTGATGAGCGCCGCGTCGTCGAGATGGTCGCGCACGTCCTTGAGCTTGCGGTTGGCGACGGGCTTTAGGAAGTCCCCCGCCGCCATGACCTGGGCGCCGTAGTAAATCGGCGCGCCGGCGAGCGGGGCTCCGTCTCTCCCGCCGCGCTTGCGAGCCCGATACGCCAGCAACGCGCGGTCCAGGCGCGCGTACGCCGGGTGCGCGGTCGGGTTGGGCAAGGGCGCGGTTTCTCCGGGGTCGGTCTGACGGTCGAACAACTCCAACCGCGGACCGGCATCGATCAGCGAGTAGCGGCCGTCGGTCGCGACGCTTAGCTGCGCCCAACCGTAACGACGGTGCGCGTACAGGCTTTCGCCGCACAACACGCGTTCGGTCGGTAGGCGCAAGAGATCCGCGCCGTCCGTGCGCTGCGCGGGCAACCTGCACACACGGCGCAAAGTCGGCGCGATGTCTTGGAGGCCGCACAGCGCGGCGTTGATTTCGTTTTTCGAAAAACCGGGGCCGGCGATCACAAGCGGGATGTCCATCGTCGCGCCGTAGCACAACATGCCGTGGGTTTTTTCGCCGTGTTGCCCTAACGACTCGCCGTGATCCGACGTGACGACGACGATCGTGGTTTCCAAATCGACCTGGGCGAGCAGCGCACGCAGCATCGCGTCCGCTTTGCGTACTTCGCCGCGGTACAGCTCCTCGGCGCTGTCTTCCTCCGTCGTGCCAGCGTGCTCCTCGTCGCCCACATACGCGCGATAGTTCGCATGCGGCTCCCAAAGGTGCACCCAGGCAAACCACGGGCGGTCGGTCGGGCGTTGTTTCGTCCACTGCACAAATCGTTTGACCTGTTCTGTGCCGTCGAGAAACTCAAAACTAGGACCGTTCGCGGCCTGCGCCGGCTGCCGGTACTCGGCAAATCCCGCATCGAGGGCAAACCGGCGATCGAGCACGGACGCGGCCACAAATGCCGCGGTTGTGTATCCCGCATCCCGAAACTCCTCGGCCAGCAAGGAGAACCCGCGTTCGCCACGCGGCGGCAACGGGGCGGCCGTGTTGTCGCGGGTGCCGTGGGCGGGCGGCTCCAACCCAGAAAACAACGTCGTGTGCCCCGGCAAAGTCAGCGGGGCGACGGCGCGCGCTTGGCTCCAACGCTTTCCCTTACCGGCCAGTTCGTGCAGCACCGGCATGTCGTCGAGCGTTGCGGCGGCGCGGCCCAACGTGTCGATGGTAATGACGAGGACGTGGATCGTCGGCGCGCGCGGGCGCTTGCTCCACCACCACGCGGCGCCTCCCACCGCGAGCACGACGGCGAGCAAAAAAAAGAGGCGACCCCTAAGGGCCGCCTTTTTACGACTGTGAGACACGCGAGATTCGTCGGATCAGTCCGACGTCCCGTAGTTTTTGGCGGGGTAAGGCAAAAGCTTCGCGGTGCGTTGCTTCTTGTTCGGCAACGCCGTCCCGAAGAAGTCCACCTTCGTGATGCCTTCTTGCGCGAACTTGTTTAAGACCGCGACGACGAATTTCTGCTGCACCTTGTGGCCAGCCTTGATCTCGCCGATCACTTTCGACTCTCCACCTTCCGCTGTTTTCTTCGCGTTCTTGATCCAGTCCGCGACGACGCTTAGATCGTTGGTGGGGTCGCGATCCGCGTACTTGTACTGCGCCTTGTCCGGCATGTTCACCGTGATCTGGCGGCCTTCCGGCCCCCACTGACGCTCGCGTTCGCCGCGCGCCAAGATGTGCACGCTGACCTTGATCTCGTTCGGCGGATCGGCGGGAATCGGGTTGATCCCCTTGTCCGTTGGCAAGAACGCCTGGAGTTTGCCTTCCAGCGTTTTAAACGGAAGACACATAAAGAAAATGATGATCAGGAACGAGATGTCAATCATGGGCGTGAGCTCAAGCTTGACCTCCTCATCCATCATCTCGTCGACAACTTTGCTCGCCATCGTTTAGCTCTCTTCCTCGCCCTGCACTTTGCCGGCCAGCATCTTCGAGTCTTCCTTGTTATAGAAGCCGTCCGTGAAGCGCTTAGTAGCGAACTGCATCTTGTAGAGCTTTTGCTCCGACATGATGGTCATCAGCCACTGCACGTGTTGCCAAGGCGTATCGCGGTCGGCCCGCAGTAAGACGAAGAGCTTGGAGGCCTTAATGCCGTTCCCGATGTCTTCGCTCCCTGACTTGCCGTCCTCCGCCATCTTGCGGTTGTAGTTACGCAGAGCGGTTGCGAGCACGGTCCCGAGCTCATCGAGGTTGACCGTACGGCCGCGGTACTTAATTTCGCCATTCTTATCGACGTTCAAGATGACGCGGTCATCCGGATCGTTGTCCTTGTCCTCTTGGGCCATATGGGCCAAGGGCAGGGTCAGATCCGCAAGCTCCTTCTGACTCAGGTCTGTTACGACCATGAAAAAGATGAGCAAGTTGAACACGATGTCGATCATGGGCGTCATGTCCATTTCGCCCGAGTCATCCATCGCTCTTTGAACTGCTTTGCTACTCATGATTGTTCTCCGGCCCCCAACCGCCGACGGCTCCTAGAGCCAGCCGGCAAAGCTGAGAACGTCGAATCGATTCGCGCATGCGGGGACACGCCGCGGCTATTTCTGACCGCGGAAACGTTCGACCAATTCGTCCGCAATCGCGCCGATTTCAAGCGAGATGCGAACCACCTTGTTGCGGAAGAAGAAGTAGGCAATCATCGTCGGGATCGCGACGAAGAGTCCGAGGAACGTTGTAACCAGCGCTTTCGAGATACCGTCCGCGAGGTCGGCCGGAGTGACGGATGCACCCTTCGCCGAAATCGTCTGGAACGCCTCGATCATGCCGGACACTGTGCCGAACAGACCCATCATGGGCGCGATGTTTCCGATGAGCGAGAGGTAGCTGATCTTCTGCTGCAGCTTGATCGCTTCTTCCTCGCCCGCTTCTTCCATGGAGGCCTTCATCGTCTCGAAGCCTGCGTTAATCTTGGGCAGTCCTGCCGCAAGAATGTTGGTGAGCGCATTCGGCTCAGCCTCGCAGAGTTCAAGAGCTTCTTGGTACTCCGAATTTTCGAACATGCCCTCGATCTCGTCGACGAGTTGCGGGGGCACAATCTTGTCGCGTTTGATGTTGACGATGTGCTCGATGATCAACGCCAAACTGATAAAGGACATGAAGAGGATGACGAAGCCGATGGCTCCGCCTGCGGTGACATAAGCCTCGAACCAGCTCTTCGAACTTGCCTCTGCATCCTGCGCCATCGCAGGAGTCGCTAGCAGTGCAAGAACAATCGCACTCAGACTCGTCACCGTCGCCATACGCATGGCTTTCATGCGTCCCACTCCTTTCGTCGTATACATACTAGGCCCGCCCCCCGGTGGGGATCGGAGCCGCAGATTCTACTTCTATTGGGTCTTCTTTGCCCACTCAGAACTCGGGAATCGCTCGCGCACATCTTGCCGCCAGCGTTCCGCTTCTGCACGGAGAAGCGACCCGTCGCCGCCTCCCGCTTCAATTTCTTTTGCGAAGAGCTCGGACGCCCGCGAGAGGTAGTAGAGGGAGCGAGCCATCGCCTTGGGGTAGTCCCCACCCTTCACCACGACCTCCAACAGGGCGGCATAGGCATCCGCGCCTTTGCCGGTCTCGACAAGACAGGTGCCGATGCCCGCCTGCGCCCCAACGTATACGGATCGATCCTTACGACCCTCCGCATCCTGGAGCTGCTGGTAGCGGCGCAGCGGCACGTCATACGTGACCTTGTCGGACTTGGCCGCGCTCTCCAAGAGCAGGTCGGCCCCGCGGAGCAACGCCTGATTGGCTGAGCGCTGGAGAACCGATTTTCCGTACTCGTTGGGCTGCCGGCGCGCCATCGTTGCCAGCCTTGTGCCGGCCGCGCGAAAGACTTCTTCCGCCTTGGCCGGATCCTGACCCGCCGCCTCGGCGTTGGCCTTGGCCATCACCGTGCGGGTCAACAAGTCCGGCGAGAGATCGTTCTTTCCAATGTGGTCGATGAGTTCATCGAACGTCGAAACGGCAGTGCCCATGTCGCCCGCAACCGCGTGCAATTGAGCCTCCAGCAAACTGACCTCGCTCAATAGGCGGGTGTCGCCCCAACCGTAGACTTTGCCCTCGCGGGTCGAGCCTTTCTCGGCGGGAAGCTGCCAATCCACCTTCTTGCGAGCTTTGATCCTGGTTCGCTTCTTGAACTCTTCGACGGTCTTCAATCCTTCGGCGGCCTTGTCCTTCATGCCGCCCTGCGCCATCTTCAATCGCGTCTCGATGAGATAGAAGACGGCGTACATGTTGTGCCACGGGAGAGCTGCGTACTGAGCCTCCTCACCGCGGATACCTTCTTCGGTCGTGTACGCGACACGCACGAATGTCTCTTCGGCGCCGGCGACCGTGCCCTGCGTCGCGAACTTGCCCGCACGCATCAGGCGCAAACCGGACGACAGTTTTTTCGCCCACTGATTTTCGTCGTCGGGATCGCCCCGTCGGAGCTCGATAATTTGTCGCGGTTCGAGGCGAATCGATTTCTTGCGACCCGACACCAAGACGCGGCCGGCGAACCCTTTTTCGGTGTCGCGCGAAACCGAGTCGACGGGAACGCGGCGGACGCGGCCTTCTTTGTCCACGTACACCAAAATGTCGGCGGCTTGCGCCGGAAGCGCCATGCCAACGAACGCGAGGAGGATACAGATGTTTCGCATGATCGTTCTCTCCTAGCGGAGGCGCTTAAGCTCCGACGCCAAGGCCTTGATGCGCACGACGCGCGCTTCGCCATCCATCGCGCGGTACTGAAAGATCCATTTGGAAGCGGCCGAGTATCCGGTCTGCGCAGCCTTCTTGTTTCTTTCGGAGCGTCCCGCCGCGCCCATCTTCTGATAGATCTGGAGCTGAAGTTCAGCGCCGTCCCACCAGAGCTTGATGTAATCGTCGTAGCGCTTGTTTTGAGGATCCTTCACCGGACGCGTAAACGTGTGCATGTACGAGATCAACCGCACCGCGACCTGGCGTCCATCGACGCCGGTGGGCGCGGTCTGCGCGAGCAACTCGGCGCAGATCTTGAGTGCGCTTGCGTTGCGCTTGACCTTGGACCATTCATCCTTACGCATCCAACGCTTGGACAGCGTCTTGAGGATTTTGTCCTGTGCGGCCTTGTCGGGAATGATTACGTCGAGGAACAGTTGACGCGTCTTGGCCAGCGCCTTTTGAAGGGCGATGCCCTTGATCGTCTTGTCTTCTAAAAGCGCGCGGTACGCCATTTCGGCGGCACGCAGAACCAGAGTCTGCTTCACCGCTTTGTTCGTGGTGAGCCCGCTGGCAGCGTCGTATGCAGTCGATGCGTCCTTCCAACGGCCCGCGTCTTTCAGCGTTTCGCCCAGAAGGTACATCAACTGGTAATTCGGGTCTTTCTCGCGTTTCTCGACCCACTCTTCGAGTAGATCCGCCGTTCGCGAAGCTACGTCGCGTTGTTCTTTCTCGTCGAGCCCGGAATACCACTCGCGCATCGCCATGATGACTTTGAACTGCGTTCCCGGGAGGTGCGACGAGTCGGACAGCTTCGCGCGAAACTCGGCCAACGCCTTCTCGGCCTCGGCGATCTGCTTGAGTTCGATCAGCGCTTCGATCTTGATTTTCATCTCAAGACCGCGCTGCACAAACTTGTTCGGGTACTTGGCGAAGTACGCGTTCATCGCATCCAAGGACGGCTGCCACTTGGCTGCAGAACTAAGAGCGATGGGCAGCATGAGCATGCCGTGCTGCAACGCCGACGCCGCTTCTTTGCCCGACTTCGCTTTCGAGCTATCAATCAGCGCGTTGGCGGACTCTTCCATCTTGGTCCACCACTTCAAGGCGGCCGCGGTGTCGTCCTTGCGCTCGGCTGCGGCAGCAAGACGCCAGTAGCACATCGGCACAAGGCGCTGCGCGCGCCAATAGCTCTTCGACGTCTCGGGAATCTCTGCGAGTTCCGTCGCCGCGCGCTCGTAGTCCTTGTTGCCGTACGTCTCGCGCGCACTTCCGAACGCGGCGTCACTGTTCTCAGGATGCCCCGGAAAGTTGTCGCGAAACACGCGTTTGACTTCTTCGTATCGGCTTTCGTCCTTCGACCGCTTCGTCGCCGCAGAAATCGTGCGATAGGCGAGGCGCGCGGTGTTGCAGGCGTTCGAAGCGTGCTGCCCGAACTCGCTCTCCTCTTCCTCGCCCGACTTCAGGAATTCCTCGACGAGGTCCCACGCTACCGCGGCGGCAGCGAAGTACCGTTTGTCGGCACGATACGCACGTGCGATCTGAGCACGCGCGGGGTACGCAACTTTTTCTTTTTGTTCCGCCGTCTTCGAAGCCGCAACCGCTTTCTCGTAAAACGTGATGGCCGACGCGGTTCGCTCCTGGGCGCTGAGAGAGTCGCCGACCTCGAGCAGCAAAGCCGCATCGAGCGTACCGGCGCCGGAAACGCTTCCGACCCAGCGGGTCAACCTCTCGGTCGCCTGCTTGGTGACGTCGCGATGGCCGCCGACGCGCGCGACCGACAAGACGTCGCCCGCTAGCCCGACCGCCTGCGTGAACCGACCGGATCCAGCAAACGACTCACCGATCTCGAGCATCGCCAAAAGCGTCCAGGGACTGTTCGCGCCATGCTTGACCTTGGTCCGCAGGATCGAAAGCGTCCGCATGGACTTCTCAAACATCGACGGGTCCGCTTTTTTCAGCTTCCCCGCGGCCATCGCGGCTGCGTTGCACGCCTTCGCATGCCAGTAAAACGCCTGCGAGATGGCAGACGACATGTCCGGGTTATCGGCGTCTTCTTTCAGCGTTTCGTACAGCGTCGAGAAGTAGTTGATCGCGTTCTCGATGTCGTCGCTGTCGCCCAGACGCACGGCGCGCTCGTAGTAGCAGCGACCGAGGTCGAGTGTTGCGAACGCACCGAAGCTATCGTTGTAGTGCTCGGCACTGAACTCATCGAGTTCCTCGGCAGCGAGTTCGGAGAAGTACTGAAAGTTGGTGCCACTCGGATACATGAGCGCCATGCGCAAGCGAGCGCCCGCTTTCATGTAGCCGGCGCGCGTCGCGACGACGTAGTCCGGGTTGTCCAACGACTCATCGTTTTTGGCGCGAGCCGCGGCACTCTTGCGAACCGTTGCCAGGTGTTTGATCGCCCCTTCAAAGAGCTTCTTGGCTTCCTCCGAATTTTCGGTGCTCAACGCGTCCCACTTGTCCTTCATGCTGTCGGGATAGCCAACGCCCATCAGCATTTCCGCGTACTCCATCAGGAGCTCCGCGAGGACAAACCGCGCGTTCTCATCGGTCGCGTTCTTGTCCGAGAACGCTTCGAGATCGGGCTTCGCTTCCGTGAAAAGCTTGAGCACTTCTTCGCGAGTTTGCTTCGGCACCGTCCCGCGTGCGAGAGACCCAAGAAAACGCCCACGTGCGAGCGACGCCTCGTCCTTGATCAGTAGCGCTTTGCCGTAACGGCCGTAGCGCTGCATTTCCGAACTCGAGTGCTTGATCATGCCGTCGAGCACTTGGTTCGCCATGTCGGACAAACCGCGGCGTCCGAGACTGCGCGCGAACTCCAGTTCCTTTTGCGGATTCTGCGCGGCAGTCACCGCCGTCAGCAGAACGATCACTGGCAGATAACGGATCTTCATAGTGTGACTCCGGATTCTCTCTCTCGCCCGTCGAGGCCGAGGCGACACGTTCGACGCAACGGCAGATCTGACCCGATTTGGCCCTTCCACAGCGGGCGCGCACAAGTCGTGGGAAGCTGAGAGTGTACGAACGCGCGCTGCTGAGTCAAACGAGGGATCAGAGCTCTTTTTGGGTGAATTGGAGAATGCCAATTCAAACCGGCGAATTCGCGTTCGCGCGTCCAGGGGGATGGACACAAGCAGCGTAGCACGGGGCGTCGAGTCGTCAATGGCAAGTCGAAATGCATGTCGGGTATGGACGCGAAAAGGGGCGGACCGATTGGCCCGCCCCATCGTTTCGATAGGAATCTTGGTTAACGCTTACAGCGTTACCACGGTTCGCAAAAGAGCTCTGCTTAGCGCGGAGCGTGTTCTTCCGGAATCACAATGTCCGCCTTGATCAGGATGAGCAGGTTGCGGCGCTGGACCGTCTTGGCCTTACGCGTGAACAGGAAGCTCACCACCGGGATCTTGGAAAGGATCGGAATCCCTGACTCCGCGATCACGTCGCGGAAGAACTTGATACCACCCAAAAGGAGCGTTCCGCCATCGGGCATCGTGACCGTCGTGCGAACACGGCTGATCGCGATCTCCGGTACCTGAATGGTGACCGGCGGGCCCGTTGCGAGTGACGTCTGGAAGGTGGGAATCGGGCGCACGAGGTCGGCCACGGTCGGACGCATCTCCATGGTGATGAAGCGGCGGTCGGCGTGAACGATCGGACGTACGTCCAAGATGATGCCGTCACGAATCGTCTGAATGATCGGGTCACCAATCGCGGCGGCCTGGGCGATTTCAACGTCGAAGTCCTGTACGTAGGAGTTCTGCGTCATCACCGAGACGTTGGCGCGTTGGGTGTCGTACACGGTGAGACGCGGCGCCGAGATCTGCTCGATACGCTCGCTCTTCTCAACCGCGCGCAAGATCACCTCGAGCTGCGTGTCGTCAAGATAAGTGTGCTGAAGCGTGAAACCGCCGGAGTTCGCACCGAGCGCGCCTGCGCCCTGAGCGTTAGCGACCGCGCGGCCAGGCTCGTCGAAGTTCAGGATGAAGTCGAAGAGGTTCTCGACACGACCCTTGTACTCACCGTCCGAGCCGTCACCGAAGAACGCGCCCGGCTCGGAGCCGGTACCGATCGAGCTCGGCTCGGGGATGATGCCCTGGGGAGCGCCCGACGGGTTCGCCGCCGCGCCTGCAAAGCTGTCATCAAAGTTGCTGCCGCCGCCGAGACCCGGGAAGCCCACGCCGCCGGACTGGTCGCCCAGGCCGCGGATGTCTACGCCGACGTCACGGAGGAACCGGTCCTCAGCCGTGAGGAAACGAACCTCAAGGCTGATCAGCAGGCCGGTGTTCTTGCGGAGGTCGCTCAGGAAGGCACCGATCTTTTGGTGCACCTCGGGGGTCGTCGTGACCACCAAGACGTTGTTCTTGGGCTGGATGTCCGCGCCTTCGATCTCGTCCCAAGACTGGGCGTCGATCGTGGTGCGAATGACCTCGATGAGCTGGTCCACCTCGAACGGCGAAGACGGCTCCGGCGCGTCACCCTCTTCGGGCGGCTGGTACTTCGACGGGACCAAGTTGATCTCTTGGCCCGGGAAGTCACTGATCTTCGCGACCAGGTCCTTCACGTCGTAGAACTGCAGCGTCGGCTTATCGAGCGCTTCTTCTTTCGAGAGGATCATCACGACGCCGTTGCGGACCTTAAAGGCCATCTCGTGCGACTCGGTGATGATTTCGAGGACCTGATGCACGCTCACGTTGTCGACTTTGAGATCGATTTCCGTGTCGGCCTTTTCGTCTTTGACCTTTTGGCTCAGCACGAAGTTGAGTCCGGTCACGCTGCGCAGGTACTTGATCGCACCGTCGAGCGTGATGTCACCGGCCGCCCAGCTGATTTCGAAGACACGCGTCGTCTGAAGCGTGTTCGTGATCTGTGCGACGCGGGGATCCGGAGCGGACTTGCTGCCGGTTCCGGCCGAGACGGGCTTGCGCTGTGAGATCGCGCCCCACTTGTCCGAGAACTTAATGATCTCGGTCTGCGGCAGCGCGTCGTATTCCAAGCGCTCCATCACGGAACGCCATTCGTCGTTGAACTGTTCGCGAATCTCGTTGCGGTCCGAGACGTATTTCGTTTCACGAGCGATGCGGATCAACTCGCGAGCCGCTTGGCTCTGCGGGTCGAGAGACAAGACCTTGCCCGCGTGGGCTTCGGCCAACTCGTACTCGCCGCGGTCGTACGCGTCCGACGCCATCTGGAGGAACACCGACATGCGGCGCAACTCTTCTTGACGCTCGGTCTCGCGACGCGCTTCCTCGTTTTCTGCGAGCTCTTTGGAGAGCTTCGCAACATCGCGGGCACGCGCCGTCTTGTGCGCTTCGCGGGCCGCCTCGAGGCGGGCGCGCGCGGTGGCGCTATCGATCGGGAAATCCGCTTGATACTTGTAGTAGTCGAGGATGTAGATCACTTCCTCGTACTTGCGGATCGCCTTGTTGTAGTCCTTGCTCTGTTCGGCCAGCTCCGCCTCATTGACGCGGCGCTGAATTTCGATCGTCGTCTGCGCGCGACGCGCCGCTACGCGGGCGCCCGCCTCTTCGACAACGTCTTGCGCGACGGGCACGCGCTCACCCAGATCCATGCTGATCTGGTTGAATCGCTGACGCGCATCGGCATCGGAGCCGTCCAGCAACAGCACGCGGCGATACATTTCGCGCGCCCGGGCGAGGTCGCCCGCTTTGTACGCGCGCTCCGCCGCCTCTTTGTGCTTGGCCTTCAGCTCGTTCATGTTGGTTTCGATGTCGAAACCGCTGGGCGTGGTCGTGTCGCCGCAGCCGCTCGCGCAGCCACAACCTTCGGCGCAACCACAGCCGCCTGCGCAACCACAGCCTTCACCGCAACCACAGCCAGCGCATCCGCAGCCTTCGCCACATCCGCAGCCGCCGCAGCCTTCACCGCAACCCGCGCAACCGCAGCCTTCGCCGCAACCGGCGCAGCCGCAGCCTTCGCCGCAACCCGCGCAGCCACAGCCTTCGCCGCAACCAGCGCAACCGCAGCCCTCGCCGCAACCAGCACAGCCACAGCCAGCGCAACCGCAGCCTTCACCACAGCCGGCGCAGCCTTCACCGCATCCGGCACAGCCACCACAGCCCTCAGTGACACAGCCCTCAGTGACACAGCCCTCAGTGACACAGCCGTCAGTGACACAGCCCTCAGTGACACAGCCGTCGGTGACACAGCCGTCACCGCAACCTTCATCACCGCAGCCACCATCGGTGGCCTCCCACGTGCAACCCTCTGTCGCTTCGGCGCTCGTGCCGGTGGACGAATCATCTTCGACCATTCGCTTTCGCGAACAGCCTGATCCGACCGCCAATACAAGCAGCGCGACCAGCGAGAGGCTCAAGACTTTGCGCATGCGCTTTTCCTCAGTTGTTTTTGCCGATTCCACGCGATCTATATCGCGCGTTTCGCAGTCAGCGAGCCCACAAACGAGCCCTCTAACCTGCCACACACCGGACCTTGCCCTCGATCCGGAGCGCCCTAACTACCAAAACGGGTTGAGAACCCGCAACACCTTTCCCCAGCACACGGTTAGGACCGGGGGCTGACGAGAGGGCTGAAGGGTCGTCGGCGCGTGTCACGGCCGGGTCACCCACCCGGGCCGTCTGCGCGGTTTTGACCAAACGCTTCGTAAAAGATGGCGAGCGGTTTCCGCGATGCCGGAACGAGGTCGCCGGGCGGCCGCTTGCGCGGCGTCGCGCGCGCCTGTTTTAGCGGTCTACGGACGTTTCGTAGAAACGCGCGGAACCGGCCTTCCGAGCATGCGTAGCACGGTTTTGAGGTCTTCCCATGCGTCGCGTTTCGCGCTCGGATTGCGCAGCAGGTAGGCGGGGTGAAACGTCGGAATCACGGTGGTTCCCGCGAACTCCATCGGCCGCCCGCGCACCTTCCCGATCGGCCCCTCATAGTCCGTCAGCGTACGCAGCGCGTGACGCCCGAGCGTACAGATGATCTTGGGGGTAATCACTTCGATCTGCCGCAACAGGTAGGGGCGGCACTGCTTTACTTCGTCCGCCGCGGGGTCGCGGTTGGCGGGCGGACGGCATTTTAGGACGTTGGCGATAAAGACCTGCTCGCGGGACAGGCCCATGGCCTCAATCATCTGGGTCAGCAGCTTCCCGCTCCGGCCCACGAACGGTCGCCCCTGCTCGTCCTCGTCGCGCCCCGGAGCCTCCCCCACAAACATGAGGTCAGCGTCGCGCGCGCCCTCGCCGAACACGACCTGCGTGCGGGTCTCACAGAGCCCGCAATCGCGGCACGCCTGCGCCTTTTCCTCGAGCGCTTCCCACGAGAGGCTGCTGTACAGGCCCTTGGCCGAGCTCTGGCCGCCCTCCGAACCGGTCAGCGGAATGGGAAAACGCGCGCCCGCTACGGTCGGCTCGACACGCCGGGACACGGGGGCCGGAGGCGCATCGCCGACCCGGGTCCGACCCTGATAGAGCGCCCGCGCCCGCAGGTTGGCGGCGAGATCTAAGGCCAGTTGACGCGGCGTGTCCATGCCGACTCAATTTAGCCGCTGGCGACGACGGCCAGCTTTTCGAGCCCCGGGCGGATCGCGTCCTCGGTGGCCGCGGGCGATTGATCGGACGAGAAGCCGGAGGCGCGCACGTGGCCGCCGCCGCCGTGCAACCGCGAAAACGCGGAAACGTCGGCCCGGTCGTCCTTGCTCCGCAGGCTGACTTTCGTGCCGCCTTCGGCAAGCCCGCGCACCATCGCCGCCACAACGACGCCTTCGATGGAAGTCGCCACGTCGATGAGGTCTTTCACATCGTCGCTATCCACGCCGAGCTGGCTGCCGAAGCCAGCTTCGACCGTGAGGATGCAGAGTTTGCCATCCGCAAAAAATCGCAACGAATCGACCGCAAGCGCCCGCAGGCGGTGCACAGCAATCGGCTCCGAGGAATAGAGGCGACGTTGGATATTGTCCGGTCGCGCGCCGGCGCGCACAAGCGCCGCCGCCGTTTCGAGCGTGCGTGCGGTCGTGGACGAATAACAGAATCGGCCGGTGTCGGTGACCAGCGAAACCAGCAACGCCTGGGCCGCCACGACGTCGAGTTCCATGTCGGCGGCGCGCAGCATGGCGTACATCTGCTCGCCAACGGCCGCCGCTTCCGCGTCCACCCAAACGACGTCGCCGTAGCGAGGATTCGAAACGTGGTGGTCGATGTTGAGGACGCGCACGTGCTCGCCGCGCTCCGCGAACGCACGCCCCAAACGACTCTCTTCGCCCGCATCGAGACCAAAGAGCCAATCCGCATCCGGGACGGGCATGTCGTCCGTCAACAAGACGATGTCTTCGGAACCCGGCAAGAATCGGAGCGAGCGCGGCACCGGCGCTTCCGTCACAAACACGGCGTTTGCGCCGCGCGCGTGAAGTGCGCGCTGCAACGCGAGACCGGAGCCCAATCCATCGCCGTCCATCGGGCTGTGCGTGGCGATCACGACACGCTGCGCCGAACGCATGGCGTCGACGACTGCCGCAGGCACGTGGGATTGCGAGGGCTCGCTCATGCAACCTCTCGAATCGCGATGACGTCGATTTCGACAAGCGCATTCATCGGAAGGGTTTTGACGGCGACGGTCGCGCGCGCCGGGCGATGATCGTCCATCGCCGCCGCGTACACCTCGTTGACCGCAGCGAAGTCATCCATGCTTGCGAGAAAGATCGTTGTTTTGAGCACCCTGTTCAGAGACGAGCGGCCGGCCCCCAAGACCGCCGCTAGATTTTTCATCACCTGCAGCGTCTGATCCGCCGCCGTGTCCCCCACCAGCGTGCCGCTGGCGGGATCCAACGCGATCTGACCGGAGCAAAAAAGCAGTCGCTCCCAGGCGATCGCCTGGCTGTAGGGTCCGATGGCGGAAGGAGCGTGGTCGGTGGCAATGCGATCCATGTCGGGGATTCTATCCCTCGAAAAGACGCGCGCCACGGTCACGCCACCATCGATGACAAGAATCTGTCGTTTGGCCGTCCCAAGGCCCGGTCTCAAAAGTCGCCTGCCAGGGGCCACACGCCCGCGTGGCGCCGCTTGACTTGGGACCGCGGGCCCGCGCGCGGTGTCGCGGCGACGCGCGCCTAGTCCTCGTGGAGAAAACACGCGGCCGCGTGGCCGGGCCGGTGCTCGCGCAACACGGGCGCCTCGACGGCGCAGCGATCAAACGCTTTGGAACAACGCGCACGAAACGGACAACCGACGATGTGTTCGGTCGGGCTCGGCACATCGCCCGTCAACACAATCCGCTTGCGTTGCGCCTCGACCTTCGGATCCGGAATCGGCACCGCGCTCAGCAGCGCTTCGGTGTAGGGATGTAACGGCTCGGCGTAGAGCTTGTCGGCGGCCGTGATTTCGACGATGCGACCCAGATACATCACGGCGATGCGATCGGACACGTGGCGCACCACCGCCAGATCGTGGCTGATGAACAGGTACGCAAGTCCGAGATCGGTCTGAAGATCCTCGAGAAGGTTGATGATCTGCGCCTGAATCGAAACGTCGAGCGCACTCACAGGCTCGTCGTGAAGAATCAACATCGGATCCACTGCCAACGCGCGCGCCACGCCGATACGTTGCCGTTGCCCGCCCGAAAACTCGTGTGGGTAACGACGTTCAAAATCAGGATCGAGCCCGACCCGTTCCAGCAACGCGCGCACGCGGTCCCGCGTCTCGCCGCGCGGGACGATCTTAAAGTTGCGAATCGGCTCGGCGATGATGTCGAGCACCGTCATCCGCGGATCCAAACTGGCGTACGGATCCTGAAACACCATCTGCATGCGCTGACGCATCTCGCGCAGCCCCGTGTTGTCGAGTCGCATCACGTCCACGCCGTCGAACGTGATCTCGCCGGCGGTCGGCGGCAGGAGTCGCGTAATCCCGCGCGCGGTCGTTGACTTGCCGCAACCCGACTCGCCGACGAGACCGAGCGTTTCGCCGGCCTGAATCGTCAGATCGACGCCGTCCACAGCCTTGACGACGCCACGCATCGTCGGGAAGTGCATTTTGAGACCGGTTACCGAAAGGAGCGGTTCACTCATGCCGAGCCTCCGCGACGCAAGGCGCAGCGGTGGGCGCGCCCGGGGCCGGACGCGAGCAGCGCGGGAGCACTTGTCCGGCACACGTCCTCGGTCAACGAGCAACGCGGCGCGAAGGCGCATTGCGTGAGCTCGTGATCCAACCGCGGCGGCAATCCGTCGATGGCCACCAAGCGATGGTGCCCCGACTCATCCACGCGCGGGACGGCCCGCAACAACGCTTCGGTGTACGGATGTTGTGGCGCCTCGAACAGATCGCCGGTCGCGGCGGTCTCCACAAAACGGCCGCCGTACATCACGGCGATGTTTTCACACACACCGGCCACGACGCCCAGCGCGTGCGTGATCAGTATGAGCGCCATCTGCTCCTCCACCACAAGGTCGCGGATGAGTTCGAGGATCTGCGCTTGGATCGTGACGTCAAGCGCCGTGGTCGGTTCGTCCGCTATGAGCAGTTGCGGTTCGCACGCAAGCGCCATGGCGATCATCACGCGCTGGCGCATGCCGCCGCTGAACTGATGCGGATACTGGTCGAGCCGTTCGGCGGCGCCGGGGATGCCCACACGTTCCAGCGCTTCGACGGCGCGCGCGCGAGACTTGTTGCCGCGCAGCGTCGTGTGCAGCTCGATCGCCTCCACGATCTGCGTCGAGATCTTGAGAAACGGGTTGAGGCACGTCATCGGGTCCTGAAAGATCATGGCGATCTTGTTGCCGCGAATCTCGCGCATCCGTCGCTTGGGGAGCTCCAACACCTCTTCGCCGTCGAACTTTACCGATCCAAAAATGCGTGCCGGCGGCTCGGGCAGAAGCCGCATCAGCGCCATCGTGCTGACGCTTTTGCCGGAACCCGACTCCCCGACGATGCCCAAGGTTTCCCCAGCGTCGAGCGAATACGACACGCCGTCCACAGCACGCACAACGCCGTCGTCGGTGTGGAAATGCACCTGAAGATCTTTGACTTCAAGCAGCGCCATCAGCTCTTGCCCTTCATCTTGGGATCCAACGCATCGCGCAAACCGTCGCCGAGGAAGTTGAGCGAGAACAGCGTGATCGCCATCGCGAGACTCGGGAACACCAGAATCCACCAGTTGCCGCCGCCGCTCGTGAGCGATTGGCGCCCCTGATCGACGAGCGCGCCCCACGAATCGATCGTGCGCCCTTGGAACGCGACGTTTAGGCCGATGAACGCGAGGAACGACTCCTGCAAGATGACGGCCGGGACCGTAAGCGTGGCGTACACGATGACCACACCCAACGTGTTGGGAATCAGGTGGCGAAACACGATGCCGAGGTGACCGGTGCCCGCCATCTCCGCCGCCTCGATGAACTCTTTCTCGCGCAGCGAGAGCACTTGGCCGCGCACGATGCGCGCCATCATCAACCACTGAACGAGGCCGAGCGCGATGAACAGGGTCAGGAGGTCACGCCCGTACGAAATCATGAGCAAGATCACGAGGAACATGAACGGCAAGGCGTACATGATGTCGACGATGCGCATCATCAGCTCGCCTACGGTCGTCAACTGGTAGCGCAAAAATTTCGGCAGGAACGGAGCGATCTTCCCCAATGCCACGATCGTCAACGTGAACACGCCGGCACCCGCGACGATCGACCAAAAGATGTTATCGGTTGCCGATATGGCGAATCCGGCGCCGACGATCGCAGTCAACACCGAGATCAATCCCCAAACGGTCATCGGTGCGGTGGAACGATACCCTGCGACCGCGCCGTACACGACGCCGACCAGCACGGATACCAGCGTTGCGACCGCACCGACCATCAGGGAGATGCGACCGCCATGAAAAACGCGCGCCATGACGTCACGTCCCGCCAGGTCAGTCCCGAGATGATGCTTCAGGCGTCGCTCCTCACCGTCCTTTGTGACCTTGGTCACGTAGAGGCCTTGGAGACGCAACTGCTCAATGGGCTTGGCATCGCGCGTGATGGACTGCACAACACCGTCTTTGATCTCGGCCCGAATCGTCTCGGGCGCGGCGGTACGAGGCTTTACCAATCGAACGTTGAGCACGCGATTGGGCGGTTCCGGAATGCCCGGCGGCAGTTTCTTTCTGCGCTCGACCTTCACGATCTCCAAGCGTTCGCCGACGACCTTGCCCTCCGCGTCGATGCGCTCGAGGTAGCTGCCGCCACCGGCGGACTCGATCACCTTGACCGAGCGCGCACCTTCCAATTGGCGGATGTCGCGCACCTTGCCCTTGTAGGTGCGAATGCGGAATTCCGCCGTCACCGACTCCAGAACCGTGAACTCCACGACGCCGTCGTCGGCCAAAACCGAGGCGACGGTGGCCGGATACGTGCTGGGGATCGTCGGTTTCTCGCCGACGTCGAGGCGGACTTCTGCGGGGACCGCCGGGTGCGAGAACCCGGGCGGGTTGGCGCGCAGCCACGGCTGTCCGTAGTCCGGCTGAAACTCGAAGATGACCGGCGCAAAGATCGACACGATGGAGACGACCACGACGATCACCAAGCCGCCCATCGCGAACTTGTTTTTGCGCAGGCGACGCCAAGCGTCGGACCAAAGCGACGTTCCTTTTTTGCTCGGCTCAACCATGGCGAATCCTCGGATCCAAGAAGCCGTATGCAATGTCGACAATGAGGTTGAACACGACCAAGAGCACACCGAACAACACGACGAGTCCCATGGCGACGGTGTAGTCACGGTTCAGCGCAGCCTGCACGAACTCGGTTCCCAGGCCGGGAACGCCAAAGATCTTCTCGACGACGAGTGACCCCGTTAGGAGTTGCGCGACGGCGGGACCGAGAAACGAGATCACGGGAAGGAGTGTGCCCTTGAGCGTGTGGCGCATCACGATCATCGGCTCCGACAGACCCTTCGCGCGCGCCGTGCGCACATAGTCCTGCGTCACGATCTCCAACATGCCGGCGCGTGTGAGGCGCGCCAGTCGCGCCGCGAACGGAAGCGATAAGGTGACCGCGGGCAGGATCAGGTCTCTTGGAAAGTCGTCCCAGCCCGACACGTTGAACCAGTCCAGCCGCATCGAAAACAAGAGCACCAAAAACGAGCCCACAACAAACGTTGGAAGTGCAAGCCCCAGCATCGCGGCCGTCATCGAAAAGTAGTCGAACAGCGAGTTTTGCTTGATGCCGGCGATCAGTCCGGCGCCGACGCCGATAATGAGCGCCAGCGCGAGTGCTGCGGCGCCGAGTTGGTAGCTCGGTTTGACGTGCGTCGCGATGATCTCGTTGACCTCTTTGCCGACGTACTTCATCGACGTCCCGAGATCACCCGACCACCCCACATCTACGAGGTACGCTTTGATCTGTACGGGCAACGGTTCGTCGAGAAGATACTTTGCGCGCAACGCGGCTTTGATTTCCGGGGGCAGAGGCTTTTCTTTGTCAAACGGGCCGCCGGGAGCGGCGCGCATGATGACGAAACTCAGTACAACGACGACCGCGATGACGAACGGCGCTTCCAACAGGCGCCGCATGACGTAGCGCCGCATCGCCTGTCCCTGCTCGTTGACGGCATATCCCAGCCACACGAGGAGCACCATGACCACTCCGCCGAACACGCCCACGCCCGCCGGATTTGCGAAATAGCAAAACGCTAAGAATACGACGGCAATACCGGGCGCGATGCCGCGACGCCCCAGAAGCGATCGAGGCGCACATTCCGGAGGCTGGAGCAGACACACAAGGGCGAACAAGAGCGTAGTCGTCAGAACCCACGCGGAGAACGACGCGTCGAACGGACGCAACGCGACCGTCCACACGAGGAGCGCGCCCGTCCAGGCGAATCCAAGTCGCGTTCCGCTTCCGGCGGCTCGGACGAGCGGCGCACGCACGCGGTCGAGCATGACGACCGCGATCGCGAGCAGCGGCGAAAACCAAATCGGCGCCCACCGGTTCCAAGGCCCCTCGCCGATGCCTTCCGATCCCGATCGCAGCCACCCGAACAGCGCGACCACGACGGCAAAAACAAGCGCTTTGATGGTTCGCTTTTGCCAGCCCACGGCAAGCAAGCTCAGCCCACCGAAGGCGAGAAAGATCCACCCAAACTCAGCCCAACCGAGTTCGGCGAAATTGTACGGAAACAGTTTTCGCACGCGTTACGACAAGATTCCGCGGCTATTCCGCTTCGAAGTACATGTATTGGAACGGGTGAAGGTCGCGCACGGTCTCGAACCATCCAAACAGGTTCTCTTTGCGCATGCCTTTGTTCACGTAGATGTAGATGGGCAGGATCGGAAACTCATCCTCAATCACGATGCGTTCGGCGGCTTGCAGGTACTCGCGCCGCTTCTTGAGGTCGCCCTCAAAGCGCGCCTTCATGATCAGATCGTCGTACTTCTTGTTCGACCAGCCCGTGTTGTTATTGCCGGCCCCGGTCACCCACATATCGAGAAACGTCATCGGATCGCCGTAGTCGCCGATCCAGCCCGCACGCGCGATGTCGTAGTCCAACGACTCCACCGTCTTTAGGTAGACCTTCCATTCGGCGTTTCGCAGCGCAACAGAGATGCCCAGCGTTTCCTGCCACATCTGACCGATGCGCTCCGCGACTTTTTTGTGGTCCTCGTTCGTGTTGTAGAGGAGCTCCAGTCGCGGAAAACCCTTGCCTTCGGGGTAACCGGCCGCGGCCATAAGACGACGCGCTTCGTCCGGGTTGTACGCCAAGCCCTTGGGCGGTTCATAGCCGGCCGACGGAATCGAGGGACAAAACCAAGTTGCCGGGATCTGCCCCGCGCGCGTGACGTCGCGTGTGATGGACTCGCGGTCCACCGCGAGTGACAGAGCCTTGCGAATGTTTTTGTCCTTCAACTTCTCCGTGTTGAAACGATAGAAGTACGACCCGAGGTACGGGGCCACAAAGTACTCGGGCGTCTGTTTCGCCTCATCGAGTTTCGCGATCGGCACCTGGCGAATCCAGTGCACCTCGCCCTTGGTGAATTTGTTGTACGCCACATCGATATCGTCCACCGCGAGAGCCGTGATCTTTTTGAGCTTCACGATGGCGCGGTCCCAGTAGCGCTCGTTCGGCACCATGACGATCTGTTTGCGCGCACTCCACTCCTGGAGCGTGAACGGCCCGTTGCCGACAAAGTTCTCGGGCATCGTCCAGCGATCCCCGTGTTTCTCGACGGTCGCCTTGTGGACCGGCATGTACGTCTCGAACGACGCCAGATCCAAGAAGTACGCGCAGGGCGACGCCAGGGTCACCTTGAGCACGCGAGGCGAGACGATCTCAAGCCCAGCGGTCTTCATGAACTGCTCGTAGGTAACCTTCTCCGGGGTTTGCTCTTTGTCCTTGGGGAACACGCTGTAGTACACGCTCTCCACACCCTTGATGTAGAAAAACAGGTACGCGTAGTCGCAATCCGGGTTCACGATCGCGCGATACCAGCTCCACGCAAAGTCCTTCGCGGTGACGGGCACGCCGTTGGTGAACGTGGCGCCCTTGCGCAGACGAAACGTGTAGACGATTCCATCCTTAGAGATGTCCCACCGATCCGCGACACCCGGTTTGGGCTCCAGCGTTTCGGGGTGGTGCGACGTCAGGCCTTCAAACAGGGCGAGCGCGAGCGTGTGCTCGGTGACGCCGGTCATGATCGCGGGGTCGAGCGTCTCCGGCTCCGCGCCGTTGTTGAAGATCAGCTCTTGTTTGGCCTTCTTCCAACCGTCGTCCTCGGGGAGGAACTCGGCCTTCCAACTCGTGTCGAATGCCGGGAGCTCCTCGTCCGCCGTCGTCGGGACGGCAAGCCAGGTGACCGCAAGCGCGATCAAGACGAAGAGTCCGAGGGAAAGACGCCATTTGCGCATCTGCGCAGGGTACCACAGCGGCGCGGTCAACCGCGTTTGGCGTTGAGTGCGACGACGGCCACGTCGGGCACAAAACTGGCGACGTCGCCGCCCGCGGCGTGCACTTCTTTGACGAGCGAGGACGAGATGTGACTCAGTGTGGGATCGGCGACCAGGGCGACCGTTTCAAGTCCGGGCAGGAGATGCCGATTGGCGTGCGCCATCTGCGCCTCGTACTCAAAGTCCATCGCGTTACGCACGCCGCGCAACAAAAACTGCGCGCCTTGGGCCCGGGCAAAATTCGCGAGCAGCCCTTCGAACGGTTCGATGGTGACCCCGTCGAGTTCGGCGGTCGCCGCGCGCGCCATGGCCACGCGCTCGTCGATCGAAAACAACGTGCGCTTGTCGTGCCGAACGCCGATCGCCACGATCACTTTCGAAAAGAGGGGCCGCCCACGCCGCAACACGTCGAGGTGCCCAAGTGTGATCGGATCAAATGTGCCGGGGAGGAGTGCGGTCGCCACGGGCACAGTCTACTACCGCCACCCGATCCGGTCGCGCGCCGATTGGTCGCGCTTGCGCTGGTCCTTGCGGAAACGTTCCAGCAAATCGATCTTGACCGAGAAGCGGAAGTCGTCGTCGCCGGGATCGAAAGCGAGCCGCACGCCGATCACCGCGGTCTTCCCCAGCCGTTGAATCAAGAGCCCCTGGTCGAGGCCGTCGCCATTTTTGAAGTCCACCTGCGAGAACGCGAAGATGCGCCAGCGGCGATCCAGCTCGAAATCAGCGGTAAACGTCAAAATGTCGCTCTCGCGATCAAGGTGGCGCAACCCAGCCGACAGCAGCAGCCGGGGCTGCACCCGCCACCAACTCTCCAGGGACGCCGTGTCGAGGCTGCCGCGTTCCGTATCGATCTCGGCGCGGGACGCAACCCGCCAGCCTTCGCGCGGCGTCCACTCCGCATCGAATTCGATAAACCCGTCCCCCATGCGCCCCAGCGGTTGCTGGCGATCGGGGAACCACGCGGCAAACAGTTCGACGCTCAAAAACTCGGCGAGGCCCTCGGGTGTGTGCCGCGCAAACCGGTGGCGCCACCGCACGCCCAGCCGTTCAAACGGCGTCACGCGGTCGATGTCGTCCAACGCGAACAGCCGACTGGAAGCGCGCGTCAACGTATGAAGGTCTTCGAATTCGAAGCTCACATTCATGGTGTGGCGCACATCGCCGAACCAGCGCGATAGCTGTACATCGGCGCGCACGCCCGCGCTCCCGGCGAATCGCCCCGTCGAGGAACCGTCCAACGCGTTCTCGTACCCGGTGAAACGAAACACGGCGAACGGAACGATGCGGACGGCACCGACGAAGAACGAAACGAACAACGTCGGATCGAAGTCGGCGCGCGCCGTGCGAAAGTCCGGCGGCAAAAACGCGTCGCCCGTGCGCCGCCGCAAGTTGCCGACCTCAAGCGACGCCGCCGCCTGCAAAAGAACCGGGCGCCCGCGGCCGTCCGCGCCAATCCGCCAGAGCGTCAAAACCGGCAACACGACCGCACCGCGTGGCCGTTCCTCGAGGGTCTCTTGAAATCCGATCGTGCGCACCTTCGCCGTGAGCGAGGCGTACGCAAGCCGACCGCGATAGAGCAAGTACGTGAGCGTCTCCTGCTCCTTGCCCTCTTTGAACTCGCGCTCGTCGTACGTGCGCAGCCACTGCGCGTCGCTGATGTCAGCGAATTCGAGGTCCAAGCGCCACCGGGGCGCGAGCTTGAGGCGGTACTGATGCTTGGTCCAAAACCGATCGCGCGTCGGTGGCACGATGCCGCGATCCGAACCGTGGTCGTGAATGTAGACGCCAAAACTACGCCCGCGCAACGCGCCGTCCCAAGCGTCCCACTCGAGTTCCGCATCGAGGAGCGGACCGCGCCCGTCGTAGTACGCCCCCGCGACGAGCCATGACAGCGGTTTGCTCTTCCAACCGAGGCCGACGCGACCGCCGGTCCCCAACGAACCGTTGCTTCCCGCTTCGAGTTCGATGCGCAGCGGCGCCACGTTGGAGCCGTCCACCTCGGCGTGGCCCCACCGGAAAAACGTCCTTCCGTATGCGCGCCCTGCGATGTCGTAAAGCGACAGACGTTTGGATTCCAAGTTACCGGCGGTCGCGGTGAGTGCAGTGGCCGTGGCGCGCAACTCCTCAAGCGTCGGTCCGTCCGGACCGCCCCCCTTGCGGCGGAGGTGCGTCAGCTCCCCGATGGCCTTGGCGAGACTGTCATCGCGTAAGACGACACGATCCACTTCGATAAAGACGTCGTGCTCCGCGTAGTTGGAGCTAAATAACGAGACGTCGCGGCCCTCCCACACGCCGGGCTGGGAGGTCTTGAACTCGCGCGCACGCAACACGATGTCGGGGATGGCCGTGCGATCGCCGCGGCGCCGCAACCGCAGGTCGGCATCGACGATCGTTCCCCGCCAACGTTCGAAGTCGAAGTAAAGCGAGCCGCACCGAAAGATTTGACCGGCCGCCTGAAACACGGCGGGCGTTTGCCCCCCCTCGGCGTAGATGCCGCGCACCGCCCACAGCGGCACTCCCGCGGACGACCCGCCGAGTTCGCGCACAAGGGACAACAGCTTTTGATCGACGTCGGGATCGAGCCAAATCACGGCGCGTTCAGCGCGCAATCGAAACACACCGGGGAGTTCCAGCGTGACGCGCCCAAGGACGGCGAACGCTTTGCCGGCAACATCGTCGCTGAGCTCTTCGATCTGCCGGACCTCGCGGAGATAGAGCACCCGTTCACGCGGCGCGTCGGATCCCGCGGCGTCGTCTCCGGTCGGCCCCGACGACTCGTCCGTCCCCTGACCTGCAGCCGGCCAGGCGATCCAAAGAAGGCACAACACCGCCCACTGGCCCCGCATCGCAGCGAGCATACGCGAGGATGCGGACGGCGGCGAAGGAGCGTTTGATCCGCTCCGTAACGGACCGGGATGAAACCACTTTCGACTCTATAGGTGTGCATGCATGCCTTCACCGACCGCTTGTCCTCGCTGGTGCCCTCGCCGTCGCCGGTTTGCGCGCCCGCAAGATCGCTGCGGCCGCCGGGGACTCCGGCGGCGCCGTCGCGGTGTCGATCGCGATCTTCGGCGTCGCCGCGGCCCTGGTCGCATGGGTCGCGCACCGCCGGCCGGCGACCGGCTGGCTGGCGGCGGCCGGTCTTTGTATCGGGGTCGCCGGGGGGGCGCAGGTGGAACGCACGACGGCGGCCGCGCTGCGGGCGGGCGCGCAACACGTCCCGCCCTCCTTGGTGCGATGGCGCCTGCGCGTGCTCGACGCGCGCGAGGATCCGTTCTCGGGACGAGCTTGGTTTTTTGGGCGCGACGAACGCGGCATCGGCGCGTTGTGCTCTTGGAACGGCGCGCGACCGCGCGGCTTGGGGCCCGGCGCCGTTGTGTCCGTCTGGGGACGCGCGCGCCAACCCCGGCGCGCGGGCAACCCCGGCGAGCGCGATTGGCGCGTGTCGCTCGCGAGGCGCGGGATCAGTTTCGTGGTGGACGCGCGCGAACCGAGCAACGTCGTGGTCGAATCCGCCACCTCGGGTGTGTCGCGAACGCTTCTCGAATGGCGCCGGACGATCGCGCTCCGTCTGCGCCGTTTCCTTCGCGAAGGACATGCGGCCTTGGCGGGCGCACTCCTCCTCGGCATGCGCTCCGAAGTGTCGCCGGCGTGGCAGCGCCGGTTTGAGCGAACGGGGACACGCCACGTTCTCGCGATCTCCGGGATGCACGTCGTCTTGCTTGCGGCTGCGCTCCACGCCCTGCTGCGTCGGATTGGCCTTGGCCCGCGCGTCGCGGCGGGCGCCACCGTCACGTTGGCGCTCCTCTATCTGCCCCTCACAGGTGGCGCCCCACCGATCCGGCGGGCGGTGACGGCACTTGTGCTCTACGCACTCGCGCTGGTGCGCGGTCGGCCGCCCGACACGGCGACGGCGTTGGGTGGCGCGGCCCTGTTCCTCGTGGCGGTGAGTCCCGGCGACGCGCTGGGCCTGGGCTTCACCCTTTCCTTTGTGGCGGCGGGCTCGATTGCGTGGCTCGCCCCGCTCTGGCGATCGCGTTGGTCGCGACGCCATCGTTTTCTCCGCCGGTTTCCCGCGGTGCAGCGCGATCGCGTGGTCCGCCTGCGGCTCGTTAGCTACGGTTGGCAAGCGTTGCCGGTCGCGTTGGCGGCGTGGCTCGCGACCACGCCGGTCGTGGCTCAGGAGTTCGGCACCGTGTCGCCGTATGCCGTCGTCGCCAACCTCGCGATCGGCCCTCTGTTGACGCTCCTGTTGCCCGCCGTCGCTCTCTTGGGATGCGCTGGCGTCGCTTTCCTCGCCCCGCCGATCACGTTGCTCTGCACCGCTCTCGGCCGCATGCTTGATGGGATCGGTGCGTGGCCCGGCGCGTTGGGCCTGGTGCCGGCGCCGGGTTGGGCGGTGCTCGCGCTGGCGGCTTTAGCACTCGGCGTAGTCCGCGCGCATCCGCGCTGGGGTTTGGTTTTCGGAACCGTTGCGATCGCGGTCTGGACCGCAAGACTCACGCCGCCGAACGAACCGGAGCGCGTCACGCTCACGGTGTTGGATGTGGGTCATGGGCAGTGTGCGCTCCTGCGGTCGGGATCGCACGCCGTCTTCATCGATGCGGGTTCCGGTGGCCAGCGCAAGCTCGCGGACCGAGTCGTCTTGCCCGCACTTCACGCGCTCGGGGTGCGTCATCTCGATGCGATCGTCTGGACGCACGATGACGCCGATCACTGGAATGCGATCCCGCGAATTTTGGAGCGTGTTCCGGTGGATCGATTGGTGGGACCGCACGGCGCGCCCATCCCCGGGCGCGTGCGCCGAGCCGCGCAGCGCGCGCGCGTTCGATGCGAGATCATGCGTGCAGGCGACTCTGTCTTTTTGGAACCCGCGTGCGAGGTCTCTTGCATCGCGTCCCCGCGCGCGGATCGTTCCGAGTCGGACAACAACGGCTCGTTGGCGTTCGTCATCCGCGTGGGAAAGACGCGGTGTCTTTTGCCGGCGGACCGTGAAACTGACGGCGTCTTGGATCTCGTCCGGCGGGGGTTGCCGCGGTGTGACCTGATCGTCGCGCCCCATCACGGGGGCGCCTGTGCGTCCGCGCCCATGCTCCGCGATGCCGTGCGTCCAACCGTAACGCTCGTGTCCGGGCGCGAAGAATTCGAACACCGACCGACGGTACTCCGGTATGGCTCCCGGTGGATATTTCGCACGGCGCGCGCCGGGGCCCTGCAGGTCACCATGACCGCGAACGCGTTCGTCGTGGATGGTTGGATTCCCGCCCCAACGCGCGTGCTACGATCCGCCCGCCATGTCAAATCGCCTCCGGTCCCGCTCCTTCCATCTATCGCTATCGCTGCCCCAGTGGATGCGGTGCGTCCTTTGGATGGCCTTGTTCGGCGCTGGAGTCATCCCCGACGCCCGTGCCACGCCGAGTGCGATCCTCAACGAGATCGCCGCCGCCGAATGGAATCGCGCGTTCGATGCCGCGTTGTTGACACGCGCCTGCGCCGACACGGAAGCCAGCGTACGCATCGCCGCGGTGCGGATGGCGGGCCGCTTGCGCGATGCGCGCGCCGTGCCCGCGCTCTTGGGGCGCCTGCGCGACACGTCGGGTCCGGTCCGCCGCGCGACGCTGTTTGCGCTGGGCCAGATCGGAGACGACAGCGCGACGTTCGCGATTCGCGGTGCATTGCCCGCCATGATTCGCCACGACCTACCGCGCGCACTCGAAGCGCTCGGCAAGATCCAAGATCCCCGCGCGGTCGGCGCCTTGACCGCGCACCTGCGTCACGCCGACGCCTCCGTGCGCGGTGCCGCCGCACTCGCCGTCTTTCGCATGGGCGACACGTCGGCGCTGCCCGAACTCTGGGCCGCGTATGGACGCGAAACGGATGCGGAGGCGCGGTGGCGCATCGTGTATGGGACCTGGCGGCTCGCGCGCGATCGAGCGCGCAAGGAAAAGGCGCCGATCGCGGTCGGGTCGTTTGAGTTGGGCTTGGCCCGTGCGTCCATCGACGCGAAACGCTCCCACGCGGAACGTGTCTTCGCAGCCCGCGCGTTGGCGAGCATCGCGGGCGGTCGGCCCCACCTCCTCACGTTGTTAGGCGACCCGCACCGCGATCTCGTCCTCGAAGCGGTGCGCGGGTCGTCGAAACCGTGGGATCTCGAGACGGCACGCCAGGTGGCCGCACTCAGTGGGCGCGACGATTCCGTGTTGCGCGACGAAGTGCTAACGCACTTAGGCGCGGCGTCCAGCGACAAGGACAAGGCGGAGGCCGCGTCGCTGCTGCATGCCATCGGCGCCGAGATGGCAGTCCCCGTCGCGCAGCGCATCCGCGCGCTCGAACTCGCTGCCGGCTTCGGTGCGCCCAAGGTCACGGCGCGCCCGGCCCTCGGAGGAACCGACGAGGAGTTTGAGGAGCTGCAATGGCGCGTGCACACGTACGTGGATGACAAGGTGTTCGCAACGATGCCGACGTCGCTCGGGGGACGCACGGCGGCGGCGCTTGCGTGTAGCCAAAAGCGCGTCGCCAGCAAACACGCGATCCCTGTGCTCCTGTCGTTGCTGGCGGATGCGGACTACGTCGTCCGCACCATCGCGATTGGCGGGCTCGCCGAACATCAGGCGAAAGACCGCGTGGGCGCCATCCTGGCTGCCGCGCGCGCGGCGACCGGAACCAAAGCGATGGATGTCCGGATCGAGGCCGCGGGTGCGCTCGCCAAGCTCAAGCACTTTGATCCTTGGCTCCTCCATGCCGCGAGCGACGACCCCGACGCCGCGGTTCGCGATGCCGCGACCAAGGCACTCGAAGCACTCGGCCGCAAGAAGCCGCAGCGTGCGCGGCGCAGTGTTTTTTCGCTTTTCGGCCACGACGCAGCGCAGGTGCGCCATGAGGCTACGGCTCTGCGTGGCGCGCGCATCCGATTCGAAACGACGCGGGGAGCGTTCACCATGGTGTTGTGGGCCGACGATGCGCCCGCGCACTGCGTGAATTTCGCGAAGCTCGCGGAGCAGGGATTTTACAACGGCAAGAAGTGGCATCGCGTCGTTGGAAACTTCGTGATTCAGGGCGGGTGTCCGCGCGGCGATGGCTGGGGCGGACCCGGCTATGTGTTGCCCGACGAAATCAACACGCGCACCTATGTCCGGGGCGCGGTGGGCATGCCGAAGGCGGGGGACGACACGGGCGGCTGCCAGGTGTTTGTCACTCACATCGATACGCCGCACTTAGACGGTCGCTACACGGTGTTCGCCCAAGTCATCGAAGGACTAGCCGTCATCGACAAGATCCGCGTCGGCGACACGATCACAAAAGCGACGTTGCTCGAGCCCTAACGCGCACGCCGCAAGACGATCGCGCGCGCAGCTTTTGCCGCTGGGTTGCGGTCGGGTTGCCGCTGGGGCCTGCCGAAGCGTGTGCCGTGGGGCTTAGGTGGCCTTACAGCTCGACGGAGAAGATGTCTTCCGGCGCCTGCGGACTGGAGCTATCGACATCGTGCTCAAGGGACAGGCGGTTGGCCAACAGCTCTTCGAGCGCGATATCGATCGGTCGGATCATGTTGGTCTCGACCATCGGACGCGAACCTTGCACCAATTCGCGTACGCGCTTTTGCAGAATCGTCGTCATGGCGAACGGGCCGCCAAAGCGCTCTTGTGCTTCTTGGATCTTGCGGAAGTCCATCTCGTTCTCGTTCTCGCTGGGGAGGGGCTCGGTCGCCAGAATCCCACCCCGAAAAATCTATCGAGCTGCCGGAGGCGGCTTCGCGGGCACAACGGACCACGACTCCGGAACCCATCAGACTACGCCTCTCAAGCCGCGGAGTCTAGAAGCGGCTCCGCCCGGGAACCGGGCTTTTCCGGGCGCCGAGCCGCTGCTCATCGTCGCGCGGTCAGGCCGTCTTGCCCACCAGACGGGCGCCGGCACGCCTTGCGCAGCGACTTTTTGCGCCCCGCGGGCCACCGCGCCCCATGGGAAACGGCCCCCAATCAATCGTCTCGGTTTCGGCCACTTTACCGACGCGCCCCGCCTCGACGGCGCCGGAAGAGGTCCGCTATGGCTTTGATCTCCGGGCATCGAAGCCAGGTTGCAGCCCCGAAATACACCGCCGCGCCCGCGCCGACCGGGAGCAACGCCCGGGCGGCCCGCGCCGCCACCGACGCGCTGTCGGGGCACAGGCGGGCCGCGCCCCACGCCGCCGCACCGCAGAGTCCGCTGGCCAACGCGATCTTGGCCAGGCGGCCCCCGGTTCGCGCAGACATCGATCCAAAGTCTTTCTTGGCCACCGCCAATAAGACCGCTAGGTTCGCCGCTTGGCCGGCCCCGATCGCGAGGGCTAGTCCGCGATGGCGCAGCGTCGGCTCCAAACTGAACGCCACGACCAGGTTCGCCGCGACCGCCGTCAGCGATGCGTAAAGCGGAATGCGCACGCGCCCTTGCGCATAAAAACCCGGCGCCGCGACCTTCACGGCCGAGTAGAAGACGACGGCGGGCGCGTAGTATCGAATCGTGGTGCCGATCGCTCTGGATTGGTCCGCATCGAGGCGCCCCCACTCAAACAGAAGACGCGCGAGTGGCTCCCCGAGCGCCCACAGCCCCGCCGCGGCAGGTGCGGCGAGCGCGGTGCAAACGAGCAACGACTCGCGTAGCGTGTTTCCCAACTCCTGGCGCTGTCCGCGCGCGGCCAGCTTGGATGCTTGCGCGAGAAACGCGGTTCCGACGGCGACGCCCACGAGCCCCACCGGAAGATGCACGAGCCGAAACGCGTAGTAGAGATTGGAGTCTCCCCCCTCGACGCGCGTGGCCAACTTCGTGTTGATCAGGATGCATATGTGCGCGGCGGCCATGCCCCCGACCACCGGTCCCATCCGCCTTACGATCTCGCGGACCGATCCTTCGGCCAATCGCCAATCCGGTTGCCAACGCGGCCGCCAACCGGCCCGGCGCAACGCGGGGATCTGGGCCGCGCACTGCACAAACCCGCCCGCCAACAACAAGACGGCCCACGGGACCGCGGCCTCCGCATCCGCCCACCCGATGGTGAGCAAGAGGACGCCGCCGCCCACGAGCAAAACGTTTTGCAGCGCCGGAACCAGCGCCGGCACGAAAAAGCGCCCCCATACATTGAGCGCGCCCATCGCCGCCACGGCCAGCGAAATGAACAAAAGAAACGGCGCGAGCAGCCGCACCAGCAACACCGTGAGGTCGAAGTAACCGCTGTCGTGCACAAATCGATACGAAGCGATCCACTCCACCAGCGTCGGCGCGCCGACGATGAGAAGCACAACGACAAACCCGACGTACACCGTCAACGTGGACCACACGCGATTAAACAGCTGCCACGCCGCGTCATCGCCTTCGCGTTCGCGGACGGCCGCCAGCGTCGGAACGAACGCGCCCGAAAACGCACCCTCGGCAAAGAGGTCGCGCAATAGATTCGGAATCTTGAACGCTACGTTGAGCGCGTCCGACAGCGAGCGTGCGCCCACCAACGCGGCGCGCACCGCGTCCCGCACCAATCCAAACACCCGCGATACCATCGTGGCCGCGGCCACGACGCCCGCAGTCCGCGACACCGCACTCCGGGCGCTCCCGGCGGACTCGCTCGATTCGAGCGAACCGTTCGGATCCTCAGCGGAACGGGATGTTTCTTTCGTCATGGGCGCGAGTTCAAGCGTCGCCGCGGAGGGGCCGCGCGCGACGCGACGTTAGGTTCGCATAGGGGTACCGCGTTCGTGGGTCGAGAAGCCCGCGTGCGCCCGCGCGCCCGGCGGGCCGACGCGAATCAGGAAGCCGCGCCGGATTCCTGGATCGCGGGCGTCGTTGCGGAATCGGGGAAGTCGCGGGCCGCCACGTGGCAGCGGAACGTGTGGCCGCCTCCGGCATCCGTCGTCCCCGGCGCGACCTGTTTGCAAATGTCTTCGGCAAACGCGCAGCGCGGGTGGAAGTGACAGCCCGAAGGCGGGTTGATCGGCGTCGGCACATCGCCTTCCAGCACGATCCGGTTGCGCTCACGCGTGGGATCGGCAACCGGCACCGCCGACAGCAGCGCCTGCGTGTAAGGATGCAACGGCTTCGCGAACAGGTCGTCCGCCGTCGCCGTCTCCACAATCTCGCCCAGATACATCACCGCGATGCGGTCGCTGATGTGACGCACCACCGAGAGGTCGTGCGCAATAAACAGGTACGCCAGCCCGAACTCCTCGCGCAAGTCCATGAGCAGGTTGATGACCTGCGCCTGGACCGACACGTCGAGCGCGGACACCGCTTCGTCGCACACAATAAACTCAGGATTGAGCGCCAACGCGCGCGCGATGCCGATGCGCTGGCGCTGGCCACCGCTGAACTCGTGCGGGTAGCGATTCACGTAGCGCGACGACAAACCCGTGCGCTCCAACAACTGCTTTACGCGCTGCTCGCGTTCCCGCCCCTTCGCGATGCCGTGAATCGTCAACGCTTCGCCGACGATATCCAACACCGTCATGCGCGGGTTCAAGCTCGAATACGGGTCCTGGAAGATGATCTGCATCTTCCGGCGCATCTGGCGCATGTCGGGCCCGTTCAGGCCGAGCACGTCCTGACCGCCAAACGTCACCTTGCCCGCCGTCGGTTCAATCAACCGAAGCAGCGAACGACCCACGGTCGTCTTCCCGCAACCGGACTCGCCCACCAATCCAAGCGTCTCGCTCTGGTTGACGTGAAAACTCACGTCATCGACCGCTTTGACCTGACCGACAACGCGGCTCAAGATGCCTTTCCGAATCGGAAAGTACTTCTTTAGGTGCTCAACCTGGAGCAGGGGTCCTTTTTGGTCGCTCAAGAGATCTTGTCCGGGTCGTACATCGGGCCGTCCGGCTCCGTCAACCAACACGCAGAAAAGTGATCGGGTTCGATCTCACGCAACGGCGGCTCGTTGTCGATGCAGTGCTCCTGCGCAAAGGCGCAGCGGTTATGGAACTTGCAACCGATCGGAAATTCCAGCGGGTTGGGCACCGAGCCCTCGATGGTTTCCAGGCGCGTTCGCACACCCGTCAGCGACGGAATCGACCGAAACAGCCCCTGTGTATAGGGGTGCCGCGGACGCCCAAACAGGCTCCTAACCGGCGCCCGCTCGACAATTTTCGATGCGTACATGACGACCACGCGATGGGCGGTTTCGGCGATCACGCCCAGGTCGTGCGTGATCATCAAAACGGCCATCCCCAAGTCCTCCTGCAGTTGCCGCATAAGGTCGAGAATCTGCGCTTGAATGGTCACGTCGAGCGCGGTCGTCGGCTCATCGGCGATCAGCAGCTTCGGGTTGCACGAAAGCGCCATCGCAATCATCACACGTTGCCGCATACCGCCCGACAGCTGGTGCGGATACTCATCGACGCGCTGACGCGGCGACGGGATGCCGACCTTGTCCAGCATTTCGATGGCCCGCTCGCGCGAGTCCCGCGGGCTCAACTCGAGATGCAGTTGCACCGCCTCCTCGATTTGGTTGCCGACCGTGAAGACGGGGTTGAGCGACGTCATCGGCTCCTGAAAGATCATGCCGATCTTGCCGCCGCGAATCTGCCGCATCCGCTTCTCTTCGACCTGGACGAGATCCTCGCCGTCGAAGACCACTTGGCCGCCCGCGATCTCGCCGGGAGGCATCGGAATGAGTCGCATCACGCTCAAGGCAGTGACCGACTTACCGCAACCGCTCTCGCCGACAACGCCTACGGTTTCGCCGGGGTAGGCGTCGTAGCTGACGTCGTTGACAGACTTCACAACACCTTCGTCCGTATGGAAAAAGGTCTGGAGTCCGCGGATATCCAGCAGCGGCGACCCGGAACGGTCGATGGAATCGCCTCCGTTGTGCGCGGGGTCCGACATGCGTGGCGAAGTCTAGGTGCGGCCGGTCCCCACGGTCAAGTAGAATGCCGCGCGTGCCCGATTCGGGATCCCGGGTGACGGCGCTGGGTGTGGCAGGCGCGCCGGCTCCGCAACGACTCACCACTAGCTTTCGCCTAGGCAAACGGACCGTCCTGGATACGGGGGCGGCCGCGCATGGCCTTACGGTCCCCGAACGCGCCCAGCTCGACACCATCCTGCTGAGCCACGCGCACTTAGACCACACGCTCGGCATCCCGTTTCTGCTGGCGGAGGCGGAGTTCACGATCTACGGCGCCGCCGAGGCGCTGGATGCCGTCCGCGAGAACCTTCTGGACGGTCGCACGTGGCCGAACCTGGAAGCGCGGGCCGTCTGGAATGTCGTGGCGCCGGGGGACTCGTTTGCGGTCCACGAATTCGACATCGAGGTGGGACCCGCCGACCACACCGTGCCCTGCCTGAGCTACGCCATCGGGCACGGCGACCACAAACTCGTCGTCATTGGCGACACGCGGTACTCCGACAAAGTGGTCGCCTGGGCGGCCGCGCAAAAACCCGATGCCTGCGTCGTCGAGGTGTCTTACCCCGACGCGATGCGCGACATCTCGCAGCTCTACGGGCACCAGTCGCCCTCCCACCTCCGCGGATGGCGCGAAGCCCTGGGCGCCGAGTGCCATTTGTACGTCACCCACATCAAGCCCAAGCACGAAGTCGCCGTCCGTGCAGAATGTGTGGCGCAGGGCGATCCACATCTCGTCCTGCTCCAGGACGGCGATGAACTTACCTACTGACTCCGAACCCACCCCCGAACGCACTCCGACGGAGCGCGGGAGCGCCGCACTCACGACGCCGATCACGATCGGAACCGCGGGGCACATCGATCACGGCAAAACACTGCTTGTCGAGCAGCTGACAGGCATGCGCGCGGATCGCCCCTACGAACGCGAACGCGGCATGACGATCGACATCGGCTACGCCGAGTTCCGCGACGGGGACCGGCGCATCGGGTTTGTCGACCTACCCGGGCACGAACGATTCATCCGCAACATGGTGGCCGGGGCCAGCGGGATCGATCTTGCCCTGCTCGTCGTCGCGGCCGACGACGGCGTCATGCCGCAAACGCGGGAGCACGTCGAGATCTTAGAACTCTTGGGCGTCCGCCGTGGCGTGGCCGTGCTCAACAAGATTGATGCCGTGGACGACGAGATGCGCGAGCTCGCCTTTGAGGAGCTCCGCGAGTACCTCGCCGAAACCACGCTGCATGACATGCCGGTCGTCGCTTGCTCGGCCATGACGGGCGAGGGAATCGATGCGCTGCGCACCGCGATTCTGGACGCGGTCGCGACCGTCGCCGACACCGAAGACCCCGGTGCGTTTTTTATGGCGATCCAACGCACGTTCGCCGCCGCCGGCTTCGGCTGCATTGCGACGGGCGTTCCGGCGGCCGGACAAGTTTCGACGGGCGACGAGCTCGAACTCCTAACGTCGCGCCAAAAGGCGCGCGTCCGCGCCATTCAGATCTATCACGAACCGGCGGAGCAGGCCCGCGCAGGCCACCGCACGGCGCTAAACATCGCCGGGATTGCGCACACCGATACCGGTCGCGGCATGGTCCTGGCCGAACCCGGTGTCTATCCGCCGTCGCGCCATATCGTCGCGCGTCTGCGGCTCTTGGGCCACGCGCGGCGCTCGATCAAACACGCCGGCGCCGTCCGCTTTCTCTCCGGCACGCTCGAAGAGATGGCTTCGGTGTTCTTGTTCGAGGGCGACACACTGAAGCCGGGTGAGGATGCCTTAGTCGAGATACGACTGCGCGATCCCGCGGCGGTGCGAGACGGCGCGCCGTTTATCGTGCGCACCGACAACGCGAAAGAAACGCTGGGCGGCGGCACGATTGTCCGCGCGCACGAGGGGCCCGTGGGGCGCAAAAACCGAGACGTACACAAGCGACTGCACGAGTGGGAACAAGCACTCGCCACGCCAGAGGATCGTATTGCGGCCATGACACGCTGGGAAGCGCCCATCGCCATTCCAGCGCTGGCCCGCGCGTGTCAGCTTTCGCGGACGGCGACCACCGCGCTTGTGGATCGGGCGTGCGCGCAGGGCGCACTGGAACGGCTCCCGGGCGGCGACATCATGCCGGGTGGAACGGTGGAGCGCGGCGTGACCGCGGTTACCGCCGCCTTAGCCGCCCTTCACAAGGAGCGTCCGCTGCTCGAAGCGCTTCCGCTGGCGGAGGTGCGTGACCGCGCTGGCATCTCGGAGGCCATTCTCGGTGCTACGCTCGCCGCGCTGGGCGATCGAGTCGCCGTCGAAGGGCGCACGATCCGCGCCGCCAACCACAGCGTCCATGTCGATCCGGAGCTTGAGCGGATCTCGAACGCGATCCTGAATGCGATGCTCGAGGCGGGTTACGCCCCGCCCCCGGAAAACAAACTGCCCGACGCCGCCGGCCTGGAGCGCGCCGAAGTCCAACGCGCCCTCACGTTCCTGCGCGATCAGGGAGCCGTCCGGCTGGTAGCGAATGGCCTCCTGTATCCGCTCACGCGCTTGGACGAAGGCCTGCGCGCCCTGTCCCGTGTCGCGGCGGCGCGACCGGCAGGGTTTGAGCCCGTCGATGCCAAAGCAGCCCTGGGCGGGATCAGCCGCAAGTGGCTGATCCCGCTCCTGGAGTATTACGACCGCGTCGGCGCGACCGCGCGCGACGGCAACGCCCGCCGCATGACGCGCAAAGGCGAGGGGATGGCGGAAACCGGCATCGCGGGCGCGTAACACTAGAGTTGGATTTAGAAATCACGGAGGCCTTTCCCCGCGCGCTACCATGAACTCTCTGGACCGCACCGAGCTTTTCCGCCGTTTACCGGCGATCGACAAACTTCAGCAGACGCCCGCCGCGCTCGCGCTCAAAAAGCGCTGGCGCGCCGACATGGTGGATGACGAGATCCGTGCGGTCGTAGCCGACGCCCGAAGTGCGATCCAAGACGACCGCGACGTGGGCTCGCTCGAACCCGAAGCGTTTGTGGCCCGCGCCGCCGCGCGCCTGGGTGCGCGCTTCCCGCAAGGTGTCGAATACTGCATCAACGCAACCGGCGTCGTCTTGCACACCGGGCTCGGGCGCGCCGTCTTACCGCCCGCCGCCGTGGACGCGCTTGCCGAGGAGTTGCGCGGGTACAGCGTGGTTTCGATCGATCGCGAGGAAGGCGCGCGGATTCGACGAGAGTCCGCGATCGCCGGCATCCTCAGCGCGTTGACCGGCGCCGAGCACGCCACGGTCGTGAACAACAACGCGGCCGCGACCGTGATCACCCTGAACACCATGGCCGCGGGCAAAGAAGTCGTCATCAGTCGCGGCCAATTGGTCGAAATCGGCGGGTCGTTTCGCATGCCCGACGTGTTTCGCACGGCTGGCGTCACCCTGCGTGAGGTGGGCGCGACGAATCGCACACGACCCGCGGACTACGAAAACGCGGTCGGCGAAGACACGGGGCTGCTGCTGCGGGTGCACCCGAGCAACTACAAGATCATCGGGTTCACAAGCGAGGTGGGCATCGAGGAGTTGGTCGCGATCGGCAATCGCCACGGACTCCCGGTGCTCGACGATTTGGGCGCCGGTGCGCTTGTCGCCATGCCGCCCGAACCCGAGGTCGCTCACAGCGTTCGCGCCGGCGCGGATCTCCTGACGTGCTCGGGCGACAAGCTCATCGGCGGCCCGCAGTCCGGCATCATCTTGGGCAAGCGTGCGTGGGTGGACAAGGTCCGCACCAACCCGCTCTTTCGCGCGCTGCGCGTGGACAAGATGACGCTGACCGCACTCGAAGCGACCCTGCGTCTGTTTCTTCTACCCGGCGGACCCGGCGCAGCGCATCCGACGTGGCACATGTTGCACCTGAGTGGCGCCGAACTCGACAAACGCGCGCGCGCGCTGAAGCGTCGCATCGCGAAGGAATGCCCCGGACTAACCGTCGACACGATTCCCGGCTTCAGCCAAGTCGGAAGCGGATCGATGCCCGGGGAGAGCCTCCCCACGACGCTGTGCGCGCTCACGCACACGACGCAAAACGCGGCGGCGATCGCCCGTCAACTACGCCTCGGGCGGCCGCCGGTTTACACGCGCATCATCGACGATGCCGTCTGTCTCGACCCGCGAACGATCCTTCCCACGGAAGACCGTCCGCTTCTTCATCGACTCAAGGAAATCGCATGACCATTCGATTGACCCAGCTCTCCAGCGCCGGCGGGTGAGCAGCAAAGCTCGGCAAGGAGCAGCTCTCCCAGGTCCTGGGAAGCATCAAAATTCCGAACCATCCCTCGCTGCTGGTGGGCGTGGACACGATGGACGACGCCGGCGTCGTGGCCCTCAGCGACGACCACGCGCTCGTGCAGACGATCGACATTTTTCCGCCGGTCGTGGACGACCCGTACTGGTTTGGACGCATCGCCGCCGCGAACTCGTTGAGCGATATCTACGCCATGGGCGCACGCCCGGTGAGCGCCGTCAACTTCGTCGGCTACCCCATGGACAAGCTCGGTCCCGAACCGCTCTCCGCCATCTTGCGCGGCGCGTTCGATGCCATCGAAGAAGCGGACTGCGCGATGGCGGGCGGCCACTCAATCAAAGACGAAGAAGTGAAGTTCGGGCTCGCCGTGGTCGGTGTGGTGCATCCGAGCAAGATCATCACAAACGCGGGCGCGCGCGCCGGCGACGACCTTGTGCTGAGCAAGCCCGTCGGCCTCGGGTACCTGACCACGGCCCTCAAACAGGGCGCGGTCTCGGACGAACACATCGACGCCGGCCAACGCATGATGGCGCGCCTCAACAAGAACGCGGGCGAAGCGATGACGCAACACCGCGTGCACGGCGCCACCGACATCACGGGTTTTGGATTGCTGGGACACGCCTACGAGATGGCCAAGGGCGCGGGCGTATCCATTCACATCGACGCGAAGGCCGTGCCTGTCCTCGATGCGGCGCTGCCTTACCTCGATGACAAGTTTACGTGCGGCGGATCCAAACGTAACGCCGCGTTCGCCACCGACGAGATTTCAATGCAGGACTCTGTTGACGAACGCGCGCGGCGCTTGCTCGTGGACGTGCAAACATCCGGCGGTCTCCTGATGGCCGTCGATCCGGCAGACACCGAGTCACTCCTCGCCGCGTTGCACGCCGGCGGTGACACGTACGCAGCCAAAATCGGCTCAATTCTGTCGTCGGGAGTGCCTATTCTCGTTTCGTAGCTGAGTTGAGATGGGCCGCTGGCTGACATGTTTGGATGGGTTCGTTGTGGGCCTCGTGTTGCACACGCCATCGCGCAGAATCGGGAAATTCGGAAGTGACCTTGAGACCTTTCGGGAAGACCGATCCCTAAGCCAGCCCTCCTAATTTCTCGTACATGTTGCCCGGCTATGGAGCCGAGAAAGAGATGTGGGATGGAAGTGCGGCGAAACAGGATTGTTGTACCTATTTCGCCATGCTCTCACGGAAGCGGGTTAGAAAATGCTGAGTGAATGCCTTGCATGCCTCGGCATCTGCATGTGAACTATTAGCGGCGGTCAGGTTGCTCTAGAGCGTAAAACTTTCCCCCTTCATTCCTGTATTTTCCCCTTTTCATCGAAAGTTTCCTGACTGCTCTTTTCCGCTCTGCGGATCTAGTTCCTGCTCCGCGATTGTTTGGTACCTGCTCCGCAGATTGGTCCTGTCCGCTTCGCGGGTTGAGTTCCGCGCCCCACCCCCCGCTGAGAATCTGGTTTTCCCCCCCCACGGAGCGGGAGGCGCGACTCTTGCCGCAGCGTTAGTGCACATCGGCGTTGAATCGCCCGCTATCGTGCCCCAGCGACGCAAGTCCCCTGCTGCGGCCCGTTTAGGATGGCGCGGGCCGATTTTCCACCGAGTTATCCACAGGTTTCGCCCAACGGGCGATCGGAAATGCTATGGCGGGGACGCACACAAAGTTGCGCGCGTATGCGCCTCGGCTGAACGGCACGCCCGGGACGGCCTCCAGGCCACAGCAAAGAGTACTAGCTCGTCACGCGGCCCTGGAATTCGCCGGTCTGGGTGCTGACCTTGACGCGATCCCCGATGTTGATGTGGTTGGGGACCTTGAGTTCGTGCCCGGTTTCTAGGGTCGCGGGCTTAAAAACGTTCGAAACGGAATCGCCCTTGAGGCCGGGGTCGGTCTGAGCGATCACGAGCTCGACGGTGCCCGGCAGCTCAAGCGAAACCGCGGTGCCCTCAAAGAACGTGACCTGAACGCGCGCGTTCTCCACCAGGAAAGGCATCTGATCGGCGACCTGGCTAGCGTTGATGTGGTGCTGCTCATAGGTTTCTGTGTCCATGAACACGTAGGCGTCGGCTTCTTGATAGAGGTATTCGCACCAGATCTTTTCGAGGAACGCGAACTCGATGCGTTCGGTCGAGCTGAACTTGCGCGTGACCGTGCTGCCCGCCGCCAGGCTCTTGAGCTTGGCCTGCACGTTGCCGCGTTTGTTGCCGGGCGTGCCGTGGTGAAAGTCCACGCACACGAAGAGGCCCCCATCGATAACAAGCACGGAGCCTCGACGAATATCAGTAGCGGTCGCCATGCGGACAGTTTACCCGCGTTAGCGTGCCGGGCCCAAGTCCCAACCCGCCGCTCTCGTACGCGGGCTCCGGACCAGGCGGTGCGTGTGTTACTTCTGGCCGACCGGGTGCGCTCTCAGCGGCGCGACGGTGGCACCCTTGTTCTTGTCCTTCGCGGCATCCTTGGCCGCCTCGTCGCGTACGCGCGCTGCTTCGCGCAGCGTCGGCACGTCAACGATCAAGAAGTTGGTGTACACGCGACCGGGGTGGTTGCTCGCCACCAGCTCAGCCAGGGCGCGACCGAGGTTGCGCGTCACGGTTTCTGTACCGTCTTTGGTCGTGAAGAACGGGTAACTCTTGTCGCCCTCCACCACGACGACGCTCAAGGAGCGATTCAGGTCGACCAACGCATCGCTCAAGAAGATCTCGAAGCGGTTCACGCCGTTGACTTCGATTCGCACTTCGTTCTTCGCGCGGTCGGCCGTGGCGGAAAACGACGCCTGCGGCTTCGCTGTGGCGTCAAACTCCAACACGTTAATCCAGTGGTGACGCTGGAACGAACCGTCGTAGACCGTGTATTCGATCGCGGCCGGCTGCGGATTCTTCGGCCCGGTCTTCAAGAGCCACTCACCGATGGCCTTGCCATCGCCCATGGCGTTTTTGTCTTTGGCCTCGACAGCTACACACGCGTCGTCGCTGGACGCTAAGTCCGTAGCGAAGTTCTTCTGATTGCGGTTTTTGGCCTGATAGATGAAGTATGCGGGGACGCCGTGCAGTCCGCCGCCTTCGCGCAGATTCGGCCCCGGCGTCGCGCGACCGTCCGCGTTGCTCAAGACGGCACCCGCGAACATCTCGCTGTAGCGCGCCGCAGCCAAGGCAGCCGCGTCTCCGCCCGCGACATATACACGCAGCGCGTCCACCGACGGACCGGCCGTTTTCGCGTCCGCGCCGTAGGAACCCACCAAGTGGCGTAACGCGATCATCGCTCGGGCCCACGACTTGGACTTCGTCCAAACGTCACCCTTCGACTGCGGAACCGGAACCGCGATGATGAATTTCTCTTTGATGTCGTCGCTGCGCTCCAACCAAGCGGTCTTGATGTAGTCGGCGCCTTCCGGCCACGTACGGTTGTGCGGCATGCAAAACAAAAGCGGCCACACTTGCTTGCCGGTGTATCCCTTCGGCAGGTACACGTGATAACGCACCGTACCGATACCGCCGGGGAATCCATGCACGTCCGGTTGAATTGATATCTCTTGGACGCGCCCCTTCTTGAGGCGCTTGTTCGTCGGACGATGTCGGTTCGCAATACCCACGATGCCGTGAACGTCCTCTAACGCACTGTGACCGTCGATCTTTTTGCCGAGGAGCTTTTCGATCTTAGCGAGGAACACGCCGCGCGTTTTCTTGCCGGGGTTGAGGTAGTCGGCCAGGAGCTTTTCCAACTTGCCGAGTTCTTTGGCGGGCATCTTCCAAACGGGGGGAGCCTTGGGCGCTTCCTTCGCGCCGTCTTTCTCGCCGTCCTTCTCGCCGTCCTTCGCGCCGTCCTTCGCGCTGTCTTTCCCCTCACCGCCGCCGGCCGCGCCCTCCTTGCCGGCGGGATCGGCCTTTTCACCAGCATTCGGAGGAGCGTCGCCCTCCTTCGTTCCAGGATCATCTTGCGCGCCGCTGATTGTGATCAGCGCCAGCAGAGCAAGGAGAATTTTCAAATTGCGCATGTCTCGCCTCTCGCACGGAGTGGTTTCACGGGGCGCGCGCTTTTGGGGAAGAGAGCGATTCCCGCAGCATCATCGTATCGCATCCGCGCCATTCGGTTGGCCGGGAAAAATGGCGGCAAAATGGATCGAAGACGAGCCATCGTGCCGTTGGGCCGAGTGCAGCCGCACGATCGCACCCCCAAATGACCGCCACGAACCACCGAAGACTTGTCAACAAGCGTCCCGGAGCGGGCCGTTCGCGGCTATACTCGGCACAATCGCTGCGAATCCACTCGCCGCTTGGAGGCCCCATGAAACGATCGCGAACGCTGGCCAACTCCTTACTCGTCTTAGGCATTATCACCTGGATCATTCCGGCCTCCGCTCTGGCGGACCGCGTGGGAACCCCCTACCGCGGCCCCGTCGAAGTGCTGTCAGGCGGCAGCGCCGACACCGGTGACGACGGAGGGGATCAAGGTGGCGATGGCGGAGGCGAAGGTGGTGGTGAGGGTGGAAGCGAAGCGCCTCCGGGCGGTGGTGGCACCGGTGCTCCGGGTGGACGCGGTGGAACCGCCGTGCTCGATGGCCAGATCCTTTGGCAATGGTGGTGGGAGCACAACAAGGATCGCTTCTTGGCCGCCGCGACCGAAAAGGGCCGAGTGAACGCGGGCAGCGCGTACTACTGGTTCGGCGCTGGCGCGAAGTTCCCGCCGCGTCAGACCTCTCCGGTTTCGAACAGCCAGCGCGCGACACAGGTCTATCCCGTGATTGCCGCTGCACTCAAAGATAAGTCTGCGGCCGTGCGCTCCGAAGCAGCGATCGCGATGGGTCGTCTGGGCCACGTCGCGGCGACAGAAAAACAGATCGACAAGGACAAGCCGAACAACATGGTCGTGCGCGCCTTAATCAAGTCGTGCGCCGATCCGGTCGCCGAAGTGCGCCACAGCGCGCGCCTCGGTTTGGGAATCTCGGGTGACGCCGACGGCGCGGCTTACTTGCTGCGCAACCTCGGCACCGGCGATGAAAAGGCGTACGCCATGGTCGCGCTCGGCATGGCGCGTCACCTACCGGCCGTGCCGGTGTTGGTCGGGAACCTTCCCACGGGCCGCAAGGCCACCAACGACGAAGTGGCAGCCATTCATGCGCTCGGCCTCATGGGTCCGTCCGCCGTTGCGGAGATGGACAAAGAGGGTCTCAACGGCACGAGAGCGCTCCTCAAGATCATCGAGCGCAGCCGTAGCAAAGATGACGCCGTGGTCACACAAGCCGTGATCGCGGCCGGCCGCCTTCACATCGGCCGCGACAAGCTGACGCGATTGGCCGCAGCGAAATCATCCAAAAACGTGGCGTGGAACGTCCTTCTCGCTCTCGCGAACTACTCGTTTGACGAAAAGGAAGCGGCGGCATGCTTCAAGACCTTGCAAGGCAAGCCCGGTTACAAAAACGGCGCCGGCCAAAACAAGGTGTTCTCGATTCTCGCCATGGGCGGCTTAGCTCGTGGCCTAGACTCAAACTCCAAGACGCGCGCCAAGATTCTCAACTTCTTGAACAAGGAAGCTTTGGAGAAAAAGGACAACTATGTGCGCTCGGCCACGTGCATCGCGCTTGGCATGTCGGACGACCAGACGGCGCGCGACGCGATCGCGAAGCTGCTGACCGACCGAACCGGTTCCGACTACACCGCGGGCGCTGCTGCGATCGGTTTGGGCCTGCTCCGCTCCACGGACCACGCCAACGACATCGCGAGAGCGCTGCTGCAGACGCGGACATGGAAAGACGACGCACGCGGCTATGGCGCCATCGGATTGGCCATGCTTGGCGACACGACGCGGATGGCAGACCTCACAAAGTTCGAGGCCGCGTCGCTCAGCGCCCGCGCCGAGCGTCACCTTCCGATCGCACTCGGCGTCTTGGGTGACAAGAACCACATCCGCGCGCTGACCAAGCACCTCAACAGTTCCTGGAAGAAAAAGGACAACTTCAAGGTCTCGAACTCCGCGTTTGGGCTGACTTTGATTCGCGACACCGGTTCGGTCGAACCTCTCATCGCGCTGGCCAAGTCGTCCGACGAGCAGGTGCGAGGCATCGCCATCGTGGCGCTTGGATATGCGGCGGCGCGCGACCGGATCGATCCGCTTTCGCGCTCGTACGAAAACTGCAGCCACCGCAACAAGTACGGCGGTTGGGAGATCCTCGAGTACATCGCGAAGATCCTCTAGATCGCTTCCAAACACTCGTTACAGCGCCCCGCACTCATGTGCGGGGCGCTTTTTTTTGCCGAGGCCCGCAGGAGCCCGCGGATCGGCCTTCGCGCTCGCGGAATGGTCCCTTCGGTGGTCTACTCTGCTGCACCATGAGCCTTGCTGACGATTTCCTCAACATTGCGCAACAAGCGGCCATCGCGAGTGCCCGCACGATCGGCTACGGACAAAAGAACCATTCCGATCACGTCGCGACCGAAGCGATGCGACAGTCGATGGACAGCGTCGCGATGCGCGGACGCATCGTGATCGGCGAAGGCGAGCGCGACGAAGCGCCCATGCTCTACATTGGTGAAGCCGTGGGCAACCAGGCCCCGGATGCACCCGAGATCGACATCGCGGTTGATCCCTTGGAGGGCACCAATCTCTGCGCCACTGGCGCACCAAACTCGATCGCCGTTCTCGCGGCGGCGCCCCGCGGCGGTTTGCTCCACGCGCCCGACGTCTACCTCAACAAGATCGTGGTTGGCCCCGACGCCAAGTCGACAGTGAGCCTCGACGCGACGGTGGAAGAGAATCTCAAAGAGATCGCGCGCGCGTTGAAGCGTTCGATCAGCGATCTGCTGATCGTTGTCTTGGACCGTGACCGGCACAAACAGTTGATCGCCGACATCCGTCAAGCCGGAGCCCGCATCCGCCTCATTGGCGACGGCGATTTGGCTCCGGGCGTGGCGGCGTCCCTTGCGGGCACCGGCGTGCACGCGGTCATGGGTGCGGGCGGCGCGCCGGAGGGCGTGCTGACCGCCGCCGCGATGCGCTGTTTGGGCGGCGAGATTTTGGGACGGCTGGTTCCCGCGCGCGAGGGCGACGAACAACGGCTCGCCGACGCGGGCTATCCCGACCTGAGCCGTGTGTTTAAGACCGAGGATCTAGCGCCGTCGGACGAGGTCGTTTTCAGCGCGTCCGGCGTCACCGATGGCGCGCTCCTAAAGGGCGTCCGCTTCTTCGGCGGCGGCTGCCGCTCGCACTCCCTTGTGATGTCGTCGAAGGGGCCGCGGTTCGTGCGGTTTGTCGATCAAGTGCATCTTAATGATGACTACCCCGGGAAGTTGACTGTGAGCTGAGCGAGTTTCTTGGCCCCACGCCGACGGTGTTGGAGCTTTGACGTTCGGACGGTTTGGCATGCCTTGAGCGCTCGGTGTCGCCTCTGGCGCTTGGACGTGCGGGCGACGTTGCCGCCCTGATGTTCGGACGGTTTGGCACCCATTCGGTTGCTCGGATGCTGCCTCCGGCTTTGCGTGGGAGAACGCGTTTCAAGGTCTCAACATCTGACGATGTTGAGACCTCGACGCTTGATTGGTTCGCCACCGATGCGGTTGGTTGTAACGCCTCTGGCGACGAATGCCTTCACTCGTTGCGGCGAGGCTTACGGACGCAAGACTTCACTCGAATCCGCTCATCATGGCCGAAGACAGGATGCCCAACACAAGCAAGACGACGACGACCATACCTACAAACATGGCCAGCCGTGCCATTCCTCTTCGCTTCCCATTTTCACGCTGATTCCACGCGCCTAGCTCGGGAACTCGCCTAGTTCGAGTTCGAGTTCTCTTGTCTTCTCTTTGCGGATTAGCTTGAGCTTGAGCTTCTCGCCTGCTGTTTTCTTGCTGATGCTCTTTGCGAACTCGGCGCCGGTGCGGACCGGTTTGCCGTCGACTTTCGCGATGATGTCGCCTGGCTGCAATTTCGCTTTCGCGGCGGCCGAGTCCGGCGTCACGGTCACGATCTGCATGCCGCCGGTCACCGCAATCGTGCGCACGCCTAAGAACGCCGCCTTCAGTTTCGCGCCCGCCTTCATCCTCGCGAGCAGCGGCTCGACGATATGCATCGGCAACGCAAATCCCAATCCGGCGTTGCCGACGTAGCGACCGCGCACGCGGCGCGCATACCCCACTCCCTCGGTGTCATTCACATCGAGAATCATCCCGAGCAAACGCCCCTCAAGATCGACGAGCGGCCCTCCGCGATTGCCTCCCGAAATCTTGGCATCGGTTTGGACGGCCGCAAACACCGGATGCAGACTCTTGAGCGCGTCGGTCCGCGAGACGATGCCCAGGTTCACCTGCGGCGTCACGACGTCCGGGGACGCGTGGGAAAACCCAAGCGCGATCGCGATCCGTCCGGCTTGATACGACTCGTTTGGCGCAGGCGGCAACGCATGGAGGTCTGATGTCTCCACGCGCAACAAAGCCACGCGCAACCGTTCGTCGTACCCCGCGACGGTCGCAGGCCGGTCCGATCCATCCGGCATATCCACGCGCATCACACGCGGCGGCCCCGGCCACCCGGTCACGCGCAACGGGCAAAGGATCCACCCGTCGGCATCGATGACGAGCCCGGAACTGCGATCGTGCGCCTTGCGCTTGCCGGGCACGAGGCGCGGCATCGGCGGGCCCTTTGGTTTTTTGGGTTTTTGGATAAGGCCGGGCACGACGCCCGGCCCGCTCGGAGGAGTTTTTGGAGCCGGCGACGGCGGATCCACCAACTCAAGCGCGCGCACACCAACCAACGCGCCGCGCGCGCGGGCCACGGCGGCCTGCGCCACGCGCCCGATGCTCTCGGCCAACTTGGGACGTTGCCGACGCGGATAGATTTTGGCGCCGATCGCCTTTTGCGCGTCGCCCCCTTGCGCCACGTAGTTGGCTCGGATGCGTTCGTAGGGAATCACGACGGTTTGCCCGCCCGCCGCGGTCACGCCGAGCAACGCAATGCCCAACAGGCGCCCATCCAGGTCGATGATCGGCGCACCAAACGATCCGGGATTGACGAGCGCACTGATGTGGAAGTAGCGCAGATCCTTGCGGACCCGATCAAACCCGGACACGAACCCCAGCCCCATCGTGGGATCGCTCTCCTTACCGGCGCCGAACGCGTTGCCGGCCAAAACAACCGGGGTTCCGTAGTCGAGATCGCTGGCGTGGCGTACCGCGATGGGTTTGCCCGTCGCCTTGGCGCGCAAGAGGACGGTGCCGGTCTCTTTGTCTTCCGCGATGACGCTGGCGCGCACCGTTTTTTTGCTCTTGGGAAAACGAACTTCGAACTCGCCGTCCAACGATCCGTTCTTGAGCAACGGAGCGCGCAGCGTCAGGATCGTGTAGCGATTTCCGACAACAACGCCGGTGAGGTCGAAGCCTTTCGTGCGCGAGAACACAACAACGACGGAGTCGCGCGCGTCATCGACAGCGCGCTGAATGCGGCGCTCGTACGACTTGATCTCCCGCGCCTCGACCGGTCGACCGACCGAGAGGGCAACCAGGAGCAACGCGAAAAACCACACACGCGGAAGCATCACTCGATCTCCGCGGCGTCTTGGACGTCGCACAAAACGAGTGTCACCGTTTTCTCGCGGCCCCCTCGCTCGTACGCGATCTTGACCTTCTCGCCGGGCGTCCGAAACGACAACAGCTCGAAGATGCGCTTGCCGCTCTCGACTGTTTCACCGTCGATCGAAACGATCCGATCGTCGGGCGCCAACTTGGCTTTCGCCGCGCCGGTGTTGGACAGCACGCGTTCGACGAACACAAGATTGCGCGCGAGGCGCCAGTGCAGGCCGAGGTAACCAGCCTCGTGCGGCCGATAGCGCTTAGGTTGGTTCGACGTGACTCGAAACTCGCTGGAGTCCACCACGCGGTAGGCAGCCGTTCGCTTCTTGCGGCGGCGCATGTACGTAACGCGCACAAACGTCTTCTCGGGCAGGTTTGCAGCTTTGCTCAAGAAGTCGGCTTTGTTGCGGATGCGTTTGCCGTTGACGGAGATCACGACATCGCCGCGCCGGATGCCCTCTTGGTCCGCGGGCGAATCGCCGTGAACGTGGCGGACCAGTGCGCCCGATTCGCCCTCCGCCGTCTCGACTTCGAGGCCGTGCGAACCATACGCCATCGCCTCGCCTTCCCGTCTCAGCAAGCGCTTTAGAAAAAGTCGCACCTGATCCATCGGGATCGCAAACCCGATGCCCGAGTTCGATCGTCCCGCGCGCGATTGCATAAGGCCGTTAATGCCCAAGAGTTCGCCGGACGAGTTAAACAGCGGCCCCCCGGAGTTGCCGGGATTAATGGCGGCATCCGTTTGAAGCACGCCTACATAAAGGTAGCCGCGCGACGAAGCGGCGCGCCCCTTGCCAGACAAGATCCCCATCGTGACGACCGGCGTCCCGTCGGACGCATGGCTGTAGGGATTGCCCATCGCAAACACCAATTCGCCGGGGCGTGTGTGTTTGAGGTCGGCGGCGCGCCAATCAACAAACGGAAATGACTTCGCACCACGCAGTTTTAAGACGGCGATGTCGCCCTTGACCTGCCCCTCGCTCGTGTCCGCAAAAAGATCGGCAGGATAGATTTTGCCGTCGGGCAGCGTCACCGTGATGTAGCCCGCGCCTTGGACCACGTGGACGTTCGTGAGGAAAAATCCCTCGCGCGAAATGACGACGCCCGACCCGGCGCCCCGACGTTGCATCCGCACCCGTCCCGTCTTGGGATCCAGCATGGTTCCGAAGTTGGAAACCGCGCCCACGGTCGGCGCTACCTTGGCGACGACTTTGACGAGCTCGGCCTCAAACGCGCGGACCTGCTCAAACGCCTTGGCGAGCTCTTCGCGCCGGGCCGCCGGATCGTCCTCGGCATGAGTGATCGATCCCAACAACAAAACGAGCCACCAAGCAGAGCGCACCATCGCTTCAGTGTACCGTTAGCCGCCGATGGGCACCGGGGCCACCAAAGATGCGGGGCGTCCTCATGGGGCCGCTCATGCGGGATTGATGGCTTGCCGATCCAAAGTCTTGTGATTCAATATCGCTCCGCTTTGGCCCCTTCGTCTAGCGGTCTAGGACGTAGCCCTCTCAAGGCTAAGACACGGGTTCGATTCCCGTAGGGGTCATGCCTCCCGCTTCCGGTCCAAACGGCCGGAAGCGGGAGGCGCCTTCCCGGTCGAGCCCAACTCCCAACCGCGCCAAAACCGACGCGAATCCAGACGCAAAACGCGCGCCGCGAAAGGCGACAACTCCGGGGCATCGACCGCCCAATCGCCAAGCTCCAAATAGTCAGATGGCCAGAAACGATTCCGAGGCCGCTGACTATGTCGTGAGACTTGTCACTCGCTTGGGCCAAAAGTGCAGACTATGTGGTGAGACTTGGCCCGTCAGATGTTGAGCGAAAATCAAGCGCGCGCCCACAAGCCGCCAGAGGCGACGAAGGGTCCCAAAGGCACGCCAAACCGATCGAACGTCAACGTCTCAACATCGTCAGATGTTGGGCGAAAATCAAGCGCGCGCCCACAAGCCGCCAGAGGCGACGAAGGGTCCCAAAGGCACGCCAAACCGATCGAACGTCAACGTCTCAACATCGCCAGATGTTGGGCGAAAATCAAGCGCGCGCCCACAAGCCGCCAGAGACGACGAAGGGTCCCAAAGGCATGCCAAACCGATCAAACGTCGAGGTCTCAACATCGTCAGATGTTGGGCGAAAATCAAGCGCGGCCCACAAGCCGCCAGAGACGACGAAGGGTCCCAAAGGCATGCCAAACCGATCAAACGTCGAGGTCTCAACGGCGTCAGCCGTTGAACCAAGAAATACTGAGGAGGCAGGACTCGAACCTGCAACTTCCTGAACCAGAATCAGGCGTTCTACCAATTGAACTACTCCTCAGTCGGGGCCCTAGCGGGTCTCTGGATTTTCGGCTGGGAGCGTACGATTCCTTGAATCTTGCGTCAAGGAAGCGGCCCTGCCTGCGCATTCCACGCGATTTCTAGGGATTCCTGCAAACCGGGTCGCCAGAAGCGTTTCCAATAGAGTCATGGCGATCCTTCTCTCCCTCCTCCTCCTCGCTCCCCCCGCCGCCAAGCCGAAGGCGGAGCTCACGCCCCAAGTAATCGTCGCCCTTAAAGGGGGCGAAAAGGACCGTGCGCTCGCCATTCTCAAAGAGATCGCGAAGCTGAAAGAGAATCACGCCGAAGCGGTGGCGCTGATCAAGATGGTCCGCACCAGCCGTCCAAAAAAACCAGACGACGTCTTGGAGGCCACGTTCTTGGCCCTCAAGGGCATCGCGTCCAAGAAGGTGACGCCGAAGTTGCGCGCGCTGGTCAAGGACAAGCCGTACAAAAAGAGCCGCGTGATCCGCGTCGGTGTCTGCCGCGCGTTTTCTGGGTCGGCGGATCCCCGGGCCGTTGACGACTTAATCAAGTTGTTGCGTGACCCAGACGATCACGTGATCGCCGCCGCCGCCGAAGCGGCCGGTGCGTATCGCTACGCCAAAGATCAGCAGCGCAAAGAGCTGTTTAAGACCATCATGGGTGCCTACGTTACGACGTGGAACCTCAAAAACAGCGTCGACCCCGCGCGCAAAAAAGAACGCTCGCGCGCGGAGAAAAAGTGGGAAATCGCCGAAGAGCCGATGGAGAAAGCGATGCAGCTCCTCTCCAACGTGACGCAAAACAGCCCGCCGGAATGGCGTCGTTGGTGGAACAAGAATAAGGCTAAGCGTTGGGCCGAGCTAGACGAGTAGCGGCCAGCCGCTACTCGTCTAGCGTGCCCATTGGTTCAACGGCCAACGCCGTTGAGACTTTGATACTTGAACGGTTTGGCATGCCTTTGGGCGCGCCAAACCGTTCGAGCGTCAGAGCTCCAACATCGTCGATGTTGGGCCAAAAACTCTGAAAGGCCAAGGGCGGGCGATAAGCCGGGTTCTGTCTTGGATGGTTATTTGTCTACCGGGTCGGTTGCCCGACTCGTTAAACGGCCAACCCGGAGGTGAGGGACGGGCCGCCCCAACCTCCATTTGAGGCCTTTCACCGGGTGGGGTTTGCCGTGCCGGGGATGTCACCATCGCCCGCGGTGGTCTCTTACACCACCGTTTCACCCTTACCGCGCCGCAAGCGACGAGGCGGTCTATTCTCTGTGGCACTTTCCCTATCCTTGCGAACGGTGGCCGTTAGCCACCACCCTGCCCTATGGTGCCCGGACTTTCCTCGTGAGGGCCCTTGCGAGCACCTCCCGCAACCATCTACCCGCCCTTGGCTTGTGTTTTCAAAGAAGGCGCGATTGTATCGGTCGACAAAACACGATGGCCGCGCACCCGAGATCTCGATTCCTGCATGCAGAAAGAGAGGAAAGTGACCCCGCTAAAGTTAGGCCAGTAGTTGCCTAATGGTTTCAGAAGGAAGCCGAGTCTAGGCCTCTCGAAATCGAAAGGAAGAGGAAAGTGAGCCCGCTAAAGGACATAAAGAGAAGGAAGCTGACTCTACGCCTCTTCCATGTATTACAGGAGTTCGTGTAGCACGGCCTCCAGATTTGTCGCGCTGATCGTACACCCATCCACCCCGATGGTGACATCCGCCTCGTCCCGTTCCGCCGCCTGGCCACCCCGGGCTGCGAGGTGCAACTCTGCCAATTCTTTCATGGTCGGCCTGGTGTCTACGAACTTCGCGATCTCGCGAGACGCCATGGCCACGTTTTCGTGCTCGCGCTCAACGTGGTTGTGAAACGCCTTCGAGCCCATGTAGAGATCGGTCATGATGACCTCGGCGTTTTTTAGGTCCACAATGAGTGGGAGACAGTACGCGCTGTTCCCGTTCAGGTCGAACTTGTTGGTCACGGTCTTGATGTCGAAGGACTTGTAGTTTGCGTCTACGTTCGAGCGCGCCATCCAACCGGCGTGGCAGTCCATTTCGTGAAAACTGTTGCCGTGATACCGGTAGACCTGCACGCCGACATAACGAACACCTCGTTTGATCTTCTTCATCGTGATGTCGATGAACTCCGCCGCTCCATGAGGCGCGGATTGAAGATCGCCAGAGTGGACAATGCCGGAGGCCGCAAGATTGGTGTAGCTAACGTGGCCCGCGTAGTGAAACTTCTTGTCAAACTGGATTACCGAAAGATCGAGGTCGGTGCGCCTGCTCCCGTTCTTCCAGTACACAAACAAACGAAGGACCTTGTCGAACTGGATCGGCAGTCGCGTGCCCCGGCCCACGGTCACAAGGCCATCCGATGCAGCACGCTGCTGCAACGGAACCGTGTACCGCGCAAGCTCGGGATCGATCCACACGTTCCGATCCTTCCACGATTCCTTTTCGGCGAGCTTCCCCAGCAGGGCTTGCTCGAGCAACTTGGAAAGGGCCCCTCGCTGAGCCGCGCTCATGGCGCCTTGGCTGTTGTTGGGCAGCACTTTGATCTTGCCGCGCTTGTTGATCACCGTGCGGAACTCTGCATCGTTTATGGTCGCGAAGTAGCTTCGGAGCACGAGCAGGGTCTTTGCAGTCATCGACTGAGCTACAGCGCCAAACCTCTCGAGGATCGCCGCGCTGGATTCCGGAAAGCGCCGCAGTAGCTCGTGAACTTTACGACCCAACACGCCCGGTCGGGCGCTCAGGTGGTGAAGCACGGCGCCCGCATCGGCATCGCCCATGAGCTTCTCGGTGCGTCCGTCAAACGTCTGGATCGTGCCGTTGCGCAGGTTATCGAACGCATTCGCGGTCTTCGGATACGCCTTGGCGTACTCGCCGGGATGCAAGAAGCGGCCGATTTCGCGCCAAAGTCCCTTGTAGCGGACCAAGTCCTCGGCGAGAGAGTCGGACCGCTCGAGGATGCCCAGAATTAAGCGGCGTTGCCGTCGGTTCATGCGTGGGAACTTGATTGGCGCTGCCAGGCTGATGTCCGACTCGGTCAGGGCAGCGAACAGACGCAGCACGTCGGTCGGCGTCTTGGCCAGAGCGGTCAGAGTATCGTCGTTCCCGGACGCCCACGAAATCTGGCTCAGCAGGGCTCGATTCTCCTTCAGCTCCACCTGATCCAAATCGAGCTGATCGGTCCCGCTAAACTTCAAAACCGAGCGGATGTCGTCGTGCAGTTCCGCCTTGATCGACGACTTGGCGTACAGGCAGTTCTTGAGCCATTCGCCGAGGCGAGTCGGGACATCATCCGCCCAAACAAGCTCGAGATCGATCCACTCGGTGTGTGCGTCGCTCTTGCGCCGCGAGATGCGATCTTTGGCCTTGTCCCAAAGCGACTTGCTCTGGAATTGTGTGATCGGGTCTGCACCGAACTGCTCGAGATCAAACAGCCACGCCGGCACGACAACGCCGCTCTCGAGGCGGGTGCCGTCGCTGTCCTCAAACAGATGGAATGCATTCCCGACGTAACCGAGCACTCGCTCGGAAAAGTATTGGTCGTCATCCGGGACCTTGTCGGGAAAGCCGACAAACAGCGGTACGTAATCGACATCCCCACCGCGCATGTCCTTGAGTGTGTCGGCATACGCCTTGTAATCGAGAAACAGCGCGTCCGAAGCACTGTCGAGCAACTCCGGGTTGGTCACGCGGTAGCCGAGATTGGCGAACTCCGAGAGCATCACAAGCTTGCGCTTGACCGAAACGCCGTCGCCCTTGGGCACCGGCAGAATCCGAAGACGTCGAATAGCTATGGACTTCATGCTTCACAGCGAGAGCAACTTGCGCCGTCGCTCGCTAGCAATGTAACCAATCGCGATCGCAGACACGCAAGCCATTCAGGCCATGACCAACGAGAACGACGACTCATTCGCCGAATGCAAAACGCCGTTCGCGTCCCGAAATCAAGACGTGCTCACGCAACCCAAATCAGACGCGGCCAAAGGCGACACTTGGGAGCACGAACCAAGAGGAGGCCAAGCTCCGAACCCGAGCCTCGATCGACACCGGGTCACGCCGCCAGAGGCGTCGACAAGCGTGGACTCCTGGCACCGAAACGCCCCAACGCCGTCAGGCGTTGGGCCAAAGACACTGCGAACGTCAAGCTCCAACATCGTTAGATGTTGGGCCAGAGACATTTGTGGGAGCCGAATTACAGCGATGCGAGGTGCCGCACCCGCGCTTCGATCGACGCCGGATCCAACCCCTGCCAAGAAATCTGCTCCCACAACCCGCCGCAACCCTCCCGCCAAGTACCAAGGTGGTCGTACTTCGGGCTGTGTCCGCGTTGGAGAAGCCACGTTCCCATCTTGGAGCCGAGGCCGGTTTCGATGTTTTGGCTTTCGACGACCAATACGAATCCGCTCTCGCCGATCTTGTCGATCGTGTCCGTGTCCGCCACGTTTAGCGTCGGCTTGTTGATCAACCCGACATCGAGTCCGTCGGCACGCATCTTCTCGACCGCATCGAGCGCGCGGTACAGCATCTCGCCGTAACTCACGACCCAACCCGCGGTGCCTTCGCGCACGACCTCGTCTTGGCCGGGCACAAACGTGTAGCCCGCGCCGTACAGCGGCTCGCCCGCCTCGGTCAAGATGTCCGGCGTGCCCGATCGTGTCGAAAAGAGGAACCGTTGCCCCGCATCGAAGTAGACCTTCTCCACCACCGCGCGCAACTGATGCTGGTCGGCCGGGAAGTACAGGCGCGTGTTGTCGTGCTCGCGCAGCCCGTTGCTTGCGAAGAAGTTGTTGATGCCGAAGTGGCACGTGTTGTCGGCCATCCAATCGACGCCCGCGTGCGAGAAATGCGCGAGGACGTTCGACTGATTTAGGCGCGCCATCGTGATTTCTGAAATCACCATCTCCAAGAACGCGGAAAACGTGCCGAAGATGCCCTGACGCCCCTCGTCCATGCCAAATCCGGCTGCCGCGGAATAGTTACCGCGCTCCATCACGCCGCCCGCGACATACACCTCGGGGTGTTGTTTGCGGATGTGATGGAGACCGCACGAGCCTTCGAGATCGCAATCGAAGACGCGCACGGAATCGATGCGCTCGGCCTTCGGCATGCGATCCAAAATCTCGCACACGATCTTGCCGAACAGGTCGCGGTTCTTCGCCTGTTTGGTCGAACTGCCGCGGTACGTCGACGGGTCGCTCGGCTTCTCGATCGTGTCCAAGTACGCGAGCGCTTCGGTGCGGCCGCGCGCCGTCAAGTACGTGCGCGCAAGATCCACGCTGATCACGTCGTGCCCCTTCGGCAAGCCCTCAATGCCCTCGACACCGGGCGCCATCTTGCGTTTGTTGATGAGCGCCTGCGGCCCCGGCGCAAGCAGCGCCCGCCGCATCCGCACGTACAGCGCGTTCACGTCTTCGCCGTCGCCGGTGTCCACCGGGATACCGTGACCGCCCAGCGTGTTCGCGAGAGTAAAGCCCGCCATGTACTCGCTCGGGTGCCCCGCAATCGTCACGTCGTTGTCATCGAGCACGAGCTTCACGTCGAGGCCCTGCGCGACCGCAAGCCGCGCCGCTTCGGCGTCGTTGCCTTCCATCTGCGAGCCATCGGAGCCAAACAAGAAGACGACGCGACCGGGGTTCGCCATGGCGACGCCGTTGACGTAAGGCCACAGGTGGCCGAGACGCCCGGAGCTGAACTTCACGCCGGGCGTGAAACCTCGCTCGGGGTGACCGGGCAAATGCGCATGCGCTTCGCGGTACTGCAACAACTTCGAGACTTCGAGCTCGCCGTTGAGCGCCGCCATCAGGTACTGAATCGCGACGCGATGTCCCGCCTCATCGAAATAGATCGGGACGACGCGGTCGGTGCCGCGCATGAACCCGTCGGCGATCAACACCTCGGGAACGATGTCGAACGGACCGCCGGTGTGACCGCCCAGCCCTTTCGCGGCAGCCACCGCCGTGAAAAAGATGATCGCGTCGCGACAGACCGCGATGTTTTTTTGCAGCGTCGCACGCTCCGCATCCGTCAGCGTCTCGCGCGCCGGATCCAAAACGAGCGGCTCGTACTCCGTCAGGTCGATCGGAAACACGTTATCTCCCCGCATGCGGGACCCCATGACCCCACTCCGTGCCTTCACTGTTCGCCCACCCTGGGATTCGTTCGCTCGAACCATCGTCAACCTCCGTCGCCTGCCCGTTTTGACGTTCTAGATCGGAAGTGTAGATCCATGAAGGGTCAGAATCCCCCGACCCCAAAAGACTCCCTAAGGAACGTACAGAATGCGCGAACAAGACTTGCACTGCAGCATTTCCTTGCGATCCAGCACGCGCACGGCGTAGTTCGCCGGAATCGAGATGTAACACGCCGAGCAGTGGATATCGTTGCCGATCCGGCCGGCGGCGCGATCGATCGTGCCGTCGAGCACAGCGAGGCAGTCCGTGTGCTTTCTGCGCACGCGGTCATACAGGCGGAGCTGCTCGGCGCCAACCTTGTTCAGGTAGCCCGCTCGCTCCTCGTCGCGTTGCGCCAACTCGTCCGTAACGCCTTGCAGCGAACCTTCTAGCTTGGCCTTCGCGGCGTCGTACTCGGCCTGAAGCTTCTCCATGTCGGCGCGGATCTCGGCCGTCTTGGCTTCGGCTTCCTCGGCCGTTTGGAGTCCCTTGATCGTGGTGTCGGTCATGGACTGGATGTCGGCCAACACCGCGGCCATCGCCTCCTGCAGCGCCTCGTACTCACGATTGCTGAGCTTGGGTGCATTCATCTGTCGCTTGATCTTCTCGCGCTGCTCTTCCTTCGTCTTCACTTCGAGTTCCGCGCGATTCGCCTCCGCGCGCATCTTCGTCATGAGCGAGGCCTGCTCCGCGTGGGCCGTTTCATAGGCCGCTATCGCATCGGTGTACCGCTTGAGTTTGACCGGCACCTCGTCGAGTTTTTTTTGCAGCCGATCACGTTTGCGGTCGATCCGTTGCAGCCCAATCAGATTCTCAATGATGTCCATTCTCGCGCCTGTCTCCATCTGTGCTCTTCGCCCCCCGGCGTTATGTCGCGGAACACGGACTTGCATCCGTGTGTCCAAAAGTCTGCGTCAACCGTCGCCACGTTTGTCGCGGAACGTTACGGTCCGCCGACGAAAAAAGGGCCCGCACCGCGGACCCTCCTAATGAGTTTGTGTCTTGGAATCGCAAAGCCACGCGTTCCATGAGGACGTCCCGGGATGCGGGCCGTTCTCCGAGCAGCGCGCCTCGACCGTCGCAGGCCGGAATCGCTTCCCGGCATTGCTGGCCTCCCAGCACTTCGGGCTGCACTTCGGGCCGCGCTTCGGGTCGCGCTTCGTGCCGCACTTCTTGGCGGTGGCGTTGCGTGGGCGCGATCATCGGTCTCCCGCACCCTCAAGGAAGCCCTCGAGCTTGCGCGCGCGCACCGGGTGCTGCAGTTTGCGCACCGCCTTGGCCTCGATCTGTCGCACTCGCTCGCGTGTCACTTTGAAGATCCTACCTACCTCTTCAAGTGTGTAGGTATACCCGTCTCCGATGCCGTAGCGCAACTTGATGATTTCACGCTCGCGGAAAGTGAGCGTCTGCAAGACGCCCTCGATCTTGTCCTTGAGCATCTCGTGCGACGCGGCGGTGACCGGCGACTCGGCCTGCTCGTCCTCGATGAAGTCCCCAAAGTAGCTGTCATCGCTGTCGCCGATGGGGCGATCGAGCGAAATCGGGTGCTTCGAGATCTTGAGGACGCGCTTGGTCTCCTCGACGGAAATGTCGGTGGCGGCCGCGATCTCCTCGATCGTGGGCTCGCGACCTTTCTTCTGAATGAGCCGCTTCGTCACGTTGCGCAGCTTGCTCATCGTCTCGATCATGTGGACGGGGATGCGGATCGTCCGCGCCTGGTCGGCGATCGAACGCGTGATTGCCTGGCGAATCCACCAGGTCGCGTAGGTCGAGAACTTGTACCCGCGCCGGTACTCGTACTTCTCCACCGCCTTCATCAGACCCGTGTTGCCCTCTTGGATGAGGTCCAAGAACGTGAGGCCGCGGTTGCGGTACTTCTTCGCGATCGAGACCACGAGGCGCAGGTTTCCGGAGCTGAGCTTGCGCTTCGCCTCCTCGTACTCCTCAAAGCGGTCCTGCAGCGACCGAATGCGTTGCGTGTAACGCGAATGCGTTTCGCACACCCGGAGCTGCAGCTCGTTGAGGCGCGTCTCGTGTGAGCGCAAGTCCTCCTCGTGGCCGCGCCGCGCTCGGAGTTCGCGAACGCGCGCCGCGCGTTCGTCCATCTCCTCCAGCACGTCTTCGAGTTCGTCTTTGAGCGGCCGAACCTTCTTGACCTGCAAAGCGAGTTCCTCAAGCAGCACCACACCGCGCTTCCGACGCGTGCGGATGAACCGGTCGAGGTCTTTCTTGCGCCGTGCGGACGTTCGCGCTTTGAAGAGTTCAGCGAACTCCTCGCGCGTGCGCGCCAAAAGACGCTTCATCGTCTGCAGGTTGCCCGGCAGCCGAGACGCGATGTCTTCTTTGTCGGTCCGACCCGACGTGTTGATCTTGAGCGTGCGGTCAAACGCGAGCTCGCCTGCGGAAACGTCTTCGAGGATGCGTACGGCGCGTTCCTGCGCGTATGCACTCTCGAGCATCTTCACGCGATAGCGACGGCGCGTCAGCTCGATCTTCTTGGCGAGCATGATCTCCTCGTCGCGACTCAGCAGCGGGATCTCGCCCATCTGCGTGAGGTACATGCGAACGGGGTCGTCGATTTTCTCAGCCGAGCCGACGCCGGAAATGGCGGCGGCGGCGGTTTCGTCCGGAAGCGGTCCGGACTCCTCCGCTTCCAGGTCGATGCGCGACGAACGTTTGGTCGTCGTGTCGTCTTCTTCGTCGGCGGCGTTCGCGGCGACGACCTCGGCCTCGTCGAGCAGTTCGACGCCGATTTCATCGAGGTGCATCAACAACGCGTCCATCTTGTCCGCCGACACCAAATCGTCGGGCAAGACACGGTTGATCTCCTCGTAGGAAAGGTACCCCTTCTTACGACCCTCCTCAATGAGGAGCTTGACGTCGGAGTCGAAGTTATCAGTGCTCATATATAGGGCTCACTTCTGTGTGCTCAGTATTCTTCTCTTGTCGCTTCCGGGCCACGTTCGAAGTCGTGAAACTCCTCATCGTTCCAATGCCCGTCGCCGTCATTCCGTCGCGCGAAATCTTCATCGAGCGCCGCGCCGTCGTCCGAGGAGTCAAGCTCCCTCGGGTGTTGCTCTGCGCGTTCCGCATCCTGCGTCGATTCCGCCGCCCGGTCTGTTGTTCGGTCTGTTGTTCGGTCTTCCACTAAATTGCCGCCGCGTGCCCGCACTAACGCCGCCAACGGATCCTGTTGCTGGTGCATCGCGGCGCGCCTACGCGCGCGGTCCGCCAACCGACTCAAATGATGCGACGATCGTTCGCACGCATCTTCGGACGGCTCCAACGACAAGATCCGTGAAACGGCTTCATCATTCGCCGCTAGCACGCTCAACAATGCCTCTCGGCCAAAGGATTGTCCCTTGGCACGCAAATCATCCGTCATGATCGACAAATAGCGGAGCTTCCCGTCCTGCCATTGGGGCGGCGGGTAGACATCCACGATCCGCAGCCAGAGGGCTGGATCGAACCAGCCGGCCCGCAAGAGGTCCTCCTCCATCCGCAGCCAGGCCGGGGTGGCCGAGGCGCCGGCGGCCTCGTCTTCGGGGAAGCCAGGGCTCCTGGATTCCGCTTCCGAACGCGCGTCAAAGCCGGAATCTCGGCTCGGAGCCGGCCGCGCGGGCACCGAGGATGCCGAACGGACCGGGCGGTGTGAGGATTGGATCGTGTTGCGCAACGTGGACTCGGTGATTCCTGTTCGCTCCGCAAGCAATTTCAGGGCCGCCTCGGCGCGCGCTGGATTTTGGATGCGGGCGATCGCGCCCCCGATGTCTTGCACAGCCGCCATGCGTCCGTCGAGCGTGTCCGCGTTGTGCTTTTGAAGCCCGGCCTCCATCCGATACGACCAGAGGTCTTGCGCCTGCTCGATGACCTCGTCCAACCCCTCGCGGCCGTGGGCCCGCACGTAGTCGGCGGGATCTTTCCCGGGCGGCAGGAGCGCGACACTTCCTTCGACGCCTTCGGCGAGGAGTGTCTCGGCCGCGCGCTCGGCGGCGTTGCGGCCCGCTTGGTCGCCGTCGTACAAAAGGACGACCGGCACGGCGAAGCGTCGCAGTTGCCCGGCGTTGGCGGGGGTCAACGCGGTCCCCAAACCCGCCGCGACCTCTTCAACACCGGCTTGATGGCAGTGCATGACGTCGGTGTAGCCTTCGACCACAATCAGCCGGCCGGTTTTCCGCGCCGCCTCGCGGGCGAAGCGAAGACCATACATCTCACTGCCTTTGCGAAACGTCGGGCCATCTTGGGAGTTTAAGTACTTCGGCTGCGCGTCGCCCATGGCGCGCGCGCCGAAAGCGACGACGTCGCCGCGCAAGTCGTGAATCGGAAACATGATGCGACCGCGAAACGCGTCGTAAAACGATCCGTCTTGCTCGCGGCGCCGGACGAGGCCGGCGTCGAACAAAGCGCGCTCGGAAAAGCCGCGCTTTCGGGCGACCGGAAAGAGCCCCTCGTACCGATCCAACGAGTAGCCGATTTCAAACGTCTCCAACGTGCCTTCGGTGAAGCTACGGTCCGCGAGATACGCACGCGCATCCTGACCGACGTCGCGGCGCAGCGCCTCCTGATAAAACGCAGCGGCGAACCGCAACGCCTCCAGGGCTTGGCGCCGCTTGCTTGCGGTCTCGGCGGCCTGCGGCGTCTGCTCCTCTTCGGGGATGACGATGCCGGCCTTGTCCGCCAACTGCTGGCACACGTCACGAAACGACATGCCGGTGCGCTGCATCAAGAAGCGAATCGCGTTGCCGCCTTCGTCGCAGCTAAAGCACTTGTAGGTGCCGGTGTGCGGCCACACGTGAAACGACGGGGACTTGTCGTCATGGAAGGGACAGAGCCCTTTGAACGTGGTTCCCGAACGCTTGAGAGAGACAAACTCCGATACAACATCAACGATGTCGGTGGAGTCCTGAATGGACTGGATGATCTCTTGGGGAATGAGCGCCAATCGGTGTCCCGGGAACTTCGCGGCCGCACGAAGTCGAACCGCAGAGTTTGTCTCAGATGGGACGGACCGTCAAGAGCTTGGCCCACTCCGCCGGCGTCACATTCTGCGGTCGGATCCCGGGGTCGATGCCGGCTGCCTCCAGCCATCGAGGATCCACGGAATGGCGCAGCGTTTTGCGGCGCCACATGAACCCTTGGGTGAGAAGCGCCGGGAGCCCATCGTCGCGCCACTGCCGCGCCCGCGCCGGATCGCGAATCGTAAGCTGTAAGACGGCCGACTCGACGCGCGGCGGCGGCCAGAAAATGTGCGGCCCGACGCGCCGCACAATCCTCGCCTCGGCCACAAGGGCGACGGCGATCGACATCGGGCCGTACGCGGCCGTGCCGGATTCGGCCACGAAGCGCTCCGCGGCCTCCCGCTGCACGAGCACCAAAGCGTCGGCCACCACATCGCCGGCCCACAACAGGTTCGCCAGGAGCGGCGTCGCAATGTTGTAGGGCAGGTTCGCGATCAACCGCCGGCGGCGCGTCCCGGCGACTCGATCCCACTCCGCGAGGATGTCCGGATTCAGGACGCGCTTGCTCTCCAAGACGTCGCCGCAAAAAAACGAAACGTGGTCGGGCCAGTCCGCGCTCTCGCGCGCCAAATTCTGCAATCGCGCGTCGATATCGACGGACAGAACCGCCCCCGCTGCATCGCTCAGGCGCTCGGTAAGAACGCCGGTTCCCGTCCCGATCTCGAGGACCGCATCGTCTTTTGTGATCGCCGCCTCCCTCACGATCGCGTCCAAGAAATTCGCGTCGATCAGGAAGTGCTGGCCCCGCAGTTTGCGCGGACCCAAACCGGCGGCGCCCAAGCGCGCCATGATGTCGGTCTTGGTGCGTGCGACAGCCACGGTCAGTTGGATACTCGCAGCACGCCGGATGCGATGGGTGCTGCCGGGAATCGAAGCGGCGTCGTCGGATCGGTCGTCGGCGTCACCGCTTCGATGCTGTTGGCGTCCAGCGTCACTTGGAAACTGACGATGGCGCCATCCGGATTGAACGGGCCGTTGAAACCGCCGCCGCCGCCCCCACCGCATCCCAGCGGGACAAGCGCCAGCGCGACGACCGCCAGCGCCCAATGGCGACGGCGACGCAGCGCGACCAAGGCCAAAAGGAACCATGCGCCCCATCCCACCGACGCTTGGAGGGCGTCCGTCATGACCGAGGTCACCTCGACGTCAACCAGCACGAGAACGCGCCCGGTTTCGCCGGCGGGGATGGTCCAGGCCAAGCCGTCGAAGACCAGCGACCCGTCGTCGGCGGTGAAACCACCGGTCGCGAGGATCGGCTCACCGCCATCGCGCGCGCCGTTGCCGTTGCGATCATCCAGCAGGGTGATCTGCGAGACGTCATCGCGCTCGTCACCGGTCCCGGAACCGCGCAGCGTCACGCGCTCCACCACCAAAGCCTCCCGGCCGGGAGCCCCCACGGCGGCTTGCAGCAGCGCCACGGAAAGAAGCGGGCTCGCGAAGTCCTGCGCCCCCGCGTCCGCCGCGCCGCGCACGACCGTGGCCGGCGTGTCCGCGGGAGCAGCCGGCAACGCGCCGCCCGCCCCCTGCAACCGCAGGTTGTAGACGCCGGTTCCGCCGGGATTGCCCGTGCTCGCCCGCGCCGACAGCGCCACCGTGTACACGCCGGTCGTCGGCAGCGTCGTCGTGAGCTGCGCGTTCCCGCCCAGGGGCCGATGTTCATCGACCGGAACCGCAAAGTCATTGGCGAACAACCGCAACTGCGACGTGACAGTCGCCGACGTGACCTGGAGGTTGATCTGCTGTCCGGCCGTTCCGTGAAACACGTAGTAGTCGATGTAGTGGAACGCACCCGACGCGTCGGCCCACTGGGCGTCGGTCTGGGCGAACGTCGCGCCCGTCACGATCTGGTCCCGGACCAGCGGCGCCGCATTGAGCACGAACTCGATCGACGTGTCCCGACTCGCGCGCACAAACACGGTGGAGGCCACCGCACGATCGTCGAGAGCGGGGTCAAACGTGTCGCCACGCGACCAAAACTCGTCGGCGGCGAACTGAAACGGCGTGGAGCCCAGGCCGGATCCGTCGCCGCCCACCGAACTGGCATCGATGTTGTTGCGACCGTTGACCGCCTCGATCAACACGCGGTACTCGCCCGGCGTCAGGCCCGGCACACGAAACGTGCCGTCGCCACGACCCGTGCGATCGGTAAACACGCCGATATGGGCCTCGGAACCACCGACGCGCACAACCCGCACATGAAGTTGATTGATCGGGAGGCCGCCCGCCGTGACGACACGCCCGGCAATCGCACCAAGCCCCGCCGTGTCCTCCGGGTAGTTATCGATCAGCGCGACCGCGTCGTCTTCCTCGAGCGTGCCGCCCTCCTCCGGATTGCGCGGCACGCGGAACGGATACATCGTCGGCACGTCCTGCGTGTCCGTCGGCTCGAAGCCGAAGCTGGACGTGCTCACCATGCCAATCGCTGTGTGCCCAAGGCCAACGACATGCCCCAATTCATGCAGCGTCGTGGCGCGAAAGAGCTCGGTGGGCGACGCGGAAATCCCAACCGGATTGAGTGCCGCGGCCGAGGTGTTGATGACGACCAACACGTCGAGAATCCGACCGGAACCGCGGTCCACGCTCTTGAGCGTGATGCCGAGCACGCCCGGACCGACGCCGAACTCCGCAAAGATGTCGCCGGTCGGATCGAACGCGACCTCGCTTTGCCCGTTGGGAAACACGCCGAACGTTTGCCGCACGGTATCGCCGTTGTAGGGGCCGCCCGCAGACGCGCTCCCGAACACGGTGCGGGCATTGGGCACCAGATTCCACTGGTTCATCAGGTCCTGGACGATGACAAGCGGGTTGGCGACGCCGCCCACGGGTTCGGTGTCGACCAAGAAGTCAACCGGGAGCGAATTGTCGGGCACAGACTCCTCGACGAACGACGCGCCGACGCGCGAGTTCGAGATGAGAAACGCCGTGGCAGCTGTGGTCAGACACGCGAGGGCGAGAAGCATGGCGAGCCGACTCATTTGGTCGCCGCCTTGCTGCGCGCCGATTTTGCGCGAGCCGCTTTCGCGCGAGCCGCTTTTTTCTGCGCCTGGCGCACGGCGTTTTTCACGGCAGCACGGAACGTGTCCAGCGTCATCCGCGGACCGCGCAAGCCGGAAAATCCCGTCACGAACGATTCAACGTATCGAACGCCATTTTTGGACGCGCGCAGAGGGATCGCACCACGCGCAGCCTGCAGCACAACCGGAAACCCGGCGCGGTTTTTTTTGCCAAGCAACAACACGCATTCGCCGCCCACCCGAAACTTGGGCATGCCGGCGACTCTGGTTTCGACGCCGTCGGCGCGACCGCCGATCAGACGCAGCTTCAGCGTTGGGCCGCGATGCGTCCCCGCGATCGTTTCCAGCACGCGGAGCGTGATGATCGAAAACACAAGATTGGAACGGGGGTCGCGCTGCGGTTCGACGCGCTCGCAACGCACGCAACAGACTTGCGTCGCCCGAATGGCCAAGGCAGCTGTCGTTTCGTTGGAGTAGGTCGTCGCGAAGCCGGCCGCGCCGCACGCGAGTAAACACGCGACGACGCGCAATTGTTGGTTCATGATTCGCCTTTGATCGTCAGCCCCCGCCGGGATTATACGCCGGGTGGGCGTCGTGTCAGCGCGCGCGCCGCAGGTAGCGCGACCACGCCTCGGGATCGCGCCCAAATGTCTGGCGATGACGACGCTCCAGCGCTTGAAGCGCCGTGATCCAAAAAATTGCGTTCTTCGAGCGGAGCGCGTCCAGCAGATAGAGGTCGGCGTCCGCATGATTGGCGCGATCCAGGACCAAAGCCGCCTCAAAACGAACGCGGGTGTCGGGGTCGCTCTTGACGAGCGTAGCCGCCGCCTTCACGCCGCGCGGATCGGCCGCATCGTGCAGCGACACCAGCGCGGAACGGCGCACGAGAGTGGACTCGTGCTGGAGGAGTGCATACACCTCGTCGTGTTGCCCCAACGCGGCCAGCGCACCGGCCGCTGCGGAGACCACTCGTTCATCGAGATCGGCTTCGATTTCGGCGCGGACGTACGGCAGGCGCTCGCGCAGGCCCGCCCCGCCGATGGCGGCCACAACGGCAGCGCGCGACGCCCAGTGTCGTCGAGCGCCGGCCTCGATCAACGCATCGATCGCGCCGCGCACGTCGTCTTTCCAACCGAGTCGGACAAACGAGCTCAGAATGGCCGAGCGCACCGTGAAGCCCGGATCGTCAGGTGCGAATCGAAGTGCTGCCCAAAGGGCGTCGCGCTGCTGCGCGTCGCCGACGTGGCCCAATGCCGCTGCTGCAGCGAGCCGTACGCCGCGCGCCGGGTGTTCGAGAAACGGCAAAAGGTGGCGGCCGACATACTCCTGGCCGCACGTGCCGGCGGCGAGCAGAAGGTACGCGATCGTCGGCGGATTTTTTTCTTCGTGCAGGCGGGCCACGAGGAACGGCACGGCCCGTTCATCCTCGAGCCGACGGAGTGAATTCGCGACCGCGCGGCGGACGCCGGGATCGACATCGCGCAACGCGATTAAGAGTCCCGCCAACACTTCGTCGGGTTGCGCCGTGCCGAGGAGTTGCGCGGCGCGCAGGCGGACCGGCGCTCGCTTGTGTCGCAGCAACTTGAGTCGCACCGCCGCATCGCCGCGAAAGTCGATGCGTTCGCCCGACGGCGCCATCAAAATCAGAACAAGCGCCGCGGCAGCCATGGCGTCATCGTACCCGGTCGCCCTTACGCACAGATCGACACGAACACGAAAAGAGCCCGCGCTCGCGCGCGGGCTCGAAATTCGTCTGAGGAAGACGGAAGGAAAGGTCTATTTTGTAATCGTGTAGAGCACGCCGTCGTGGAAGAACTGCACCCGGCTGCTTACCGCCATCCAGCGGGCCAGGGTCGCGTTCTTCATGAGCTCGTCGTACTCCGCGCTCAAGAACTTCACGCTCTTCTTTTCATAGGTCTCGGGCAGATCCATGTCCTGCTCGACCCACACGCCCTTGGCGAAGCGGAAGCTCTTACCCGACTGACGACGCGTGCCGACGCCGACGACTTTTTCGTCGGCTTGGCCGCCACCGCCGTAGCCGGCATCGCGGCGCAGACGCTCGGACAGGCGCGCACCGGTGGCCGCACCGCGGCCGGACGCCTCGCCCTTATCGGCGGCGTCACCCGCGTCATCCATGCTGCCCTTAAGCCGCTTGGCCGCCGCGACGGCACGGCGCGCGTCTTCGGCGCGCGGCGAGCTTGCCGGGAGGCGCCGCATGCGACGACGCGCCATCTCACCCTCTTCGACAACCAGATACGAGGTGTAAGGGGTCACGATGCCGTAGCGGACGCCGAGTTTTTTGATCTCGGCGACCAGCTCCTCCTTGGCTCCGTTGCGCTGTACCGACTCCATCAAGAAGCCGACTTTGCGTACGGCCCAGAGACGCGCGAGATGGTCCCGCCCACTCTCCTTGCCGAACGTGCCCTCGTAGACATACGTCACTTCGCGCGAACCGATTTTGCCCTTCAGGGTGACCGCGCGTGCTCCCATCGCCTTGTAGCGACCGGTGAGCACGAGTTGCTGGCCCTTGAAGAGGTCGCCGAGACGACGCGGGTAAACGTCGTACGCGCCCACGCCGTCCATCGAGATCGTTACGTCGGTCAAGACCGGCGAAGCGACCTTGTCGTACAGGGCCGAAAGCTTCACTTCAATGTCTTCGTTGTCCGCGACGTAGTGACCGGAGCCGCCGTTGCGATCCGCCAGGTCCCCGAGAAGGTGCGTGTTCACATCGTCGCCGACGCCAAACACGAACAAGCGCGCTTTCGCCTCGTTGCTCGCGGCGGCGGCGTTGCTAATGGCCGCGGGATCCGCGAGACCGATGGTCGGCTGACCGTCGGTCAGGAAAAACACGATCGGCACGCGTCCATCGGCGCGCTTCAGTGCGAGCGCTTTCGTAAGCGCCTCGTGAATCGCCGTGCCGCCCGTCGCTTCGAGTTTGTTCACGTAGTCGAGCGCCGCGGCGCGATTGTCGTCGCTTACTTCGACGATCCCGTCGCGGAAGCTGCGAGCGGTCGTGGCGAACGAAATGACGTTGAATCGATCACCCGCATTCAGGCGTCCGAGCGCGTAGGCGACAGCCGCTTTGGCTTGCTTCAGCTTCAATCCGCCGCGATCGCCCATCGAGCCGGACGTATCGATCACGAAGACGATGTCTTTTGGCAACACCTTCGCGTCCGTGAATCCGTTTTTCGGGTCCAAGACCATCATGAACGTGCCGTCCTCGCCAGCCGGCTTGTGCGTGGACAGCAGCATGCCGACCCCGCGTTTGCCTTCGGTGAACAACACGCGCAGCTCACGATCCGCCGGGGACTTGTTGTCCTCGAACGAAGCAACGACCGCGCCGTCCTGACGGACGACCTCTAACTTGTGCGACGGCGAGTAAACAGCTTCGACGCCGGCCTTCGACGAAATCTTGAAGCGGCCCGCGATCTGGACCGGACCGGCCGCAAACTTATCCGACTTCATCGGATAGACGTACTCCACCACACCGCCCACGGATTCGAGGACTTGTTCGTAACGCATCGTGATGCGTGTTTCACCGCGGGCTGGAATCGGAAACAGCCGCGCGCGGATCACGCCGCGACCGGCAAACTCCAGCAGACCGGGATCGTCGCGCCGGTGCACAATCGAGCGATAGATCTCGCGCGCGCGATTGTGGTCCAACACTTCACCCGAAATGTCCTTGCCGCCCATGCGCATCGTGAAGTGAGAAAGCGATGCTCCCTCCGGCAACGGGAAGAGATAGATCCCCTCCAGCTGACGGCGATGCGGGTTGAAAAAGATCTGCTCGATCTTCGTCGTCGCAACGCGTCCCTCGATGGTGACATCGACGCGGTGTGTCTTGAGGAAAACGGTTCGACGCACGGTTCGATCAACCGTGTTGAGGCGAACGCGTTCGTCCAATGTTGTGTTCGGCGTGCGGCCCGCCTCAAAGAGGCGTTCCAACACGATGCCCTGAGCGAACGAAGGGGCCGCCAGCAGGGCGATGGCAGCGGGAAGGAGTCCGAGACGTTTCATGTTTCCACCTCTTTGGACGCGCTTTCTTCGCGTTGGTTCCAATGTATCCCCAGAGATTGATACACGTAGGGCAGATCCCATTCTTCGTGCAGTTCGCGAATCGCTTTGTGCCAGCGCTCGGTGACCGCAGCGGATGAGGTCTCGTCCGAACAAAAATAGGAGCGGCAGGCCAGAGCGCGGCCCTCGCGGTTGGCGCAAAGGCCGCCCTGGTACCAAGGACAGCGATCCTCCTGGCCGGCCGGAAACCCGCCATGGGCCACCATTTCCTCGAATTCGAGGGCCGTTAGGTACAGCTCGTGCCCCGCTTCGCGAAACCGGCAGCAGCGCCCGCTGAGCTCACAGATCAGCTCGGGCCGGCCACTGATCTCCGCCGCCGCCTGCTCGTAGATTTTACGAAGGTCGCCTTGAGGTGAGCCGCTCACGATTGCTCCCGCATGATCGCCTGAATCGTCGTGCGCGGCGTCGTCTTGTCGAGCAGCGCGTCAATCTCGGCCGCGGAGAATCGATGCCCCTCCCCGCTCGTCATGCCCGGGCAGCGCGGGGCTTCGAGCTGCCACGCTTCCTTCGTGGCCACGAGCCGCGGCCAGAATGGATACGTCACGCACTGCCGCGGCTTGTTCGCGTGAATGGTGCAGCGGCCGTCGTCGTCCAAGAACACGCAGTCGCCGCCCGGACGTTCGACGAGGCTCACGCGATCGCCGACGAGTCGTGTGAACGTCCGCGCAAAGACTTCTTGGTCTAACCCGAGTTGCGCGGCAATCGTGGATTGCTCCTCTTGCGAAACCCAAACGAAGCCGGGCGCGCCGCTGCAGCACGAGCCGCACGCGGTGCACCCAAACACCAGACCGTCTTCGTACCACGCCGCGCTCGACGTCGGTTGCGATGCGCCCACGCCCGCCGGATCTGTCAAGAGCGGTGACCCTTCACGATGTGAGCTCACTCGAACTGCCGCGCGACACCATCAGTGCCACCACGGCTAACACAAGAATCGCACCGCCCGCCGTCCACCACACCCACGCGGGAACGCTGGCTTTGGACGCGTTGTCCGCGCGCGGCCCCGCGACCGGCGCCACTTCGACGTCCGGTACGAACGCGTTGAACGGCGCGCGCGTCGTCGCCACGGCGGCGAGCCAGGGCGGCATCGTGTCCTTGCTAAATCCCGCCAACGGATCGGGCGTCAAGCGGGAGCCGTCCGACGCCGGACTGCCGTCGGCCATGTCGCGCAGACCGCCGCAGATACGTTTGGTGTGCGACGCCTCATCGGTGCCTTGAAAGCGCTTGCTGATTTCGGAGCGCTGAAACTTGGCTTCTTTGATGCGTGCTCGCACTTCGTCGCGCGTGCCACTCGTTCGCGCCGCAATCTGTTCGATCTTCAAGTACGTCGCCGGGCACTGCGGCTGCAGCGCTTTCGCCCGCTGCAGATACGTCCACGCCAGGTCGTACTGCTTGAACGCCGCACAGACATCGCCGAAGGCGAGACAGAAGTTGTAGTCGTCCCCGTGCAAGTCGCGATACTCAACAAACAACCGCCACGCGACGGCGACATCGCCGTCCTGTTCGAGCAGCTTGCTGTGAATCGTGGCGGCGCGCAGCCAAGCGTTACCATGCCAACGCGCCAACGACCGCTCGTCCTGAACCGGACCACACGCTTCGCGCGCGCGACGATAGCTGTAAAGCGCCTCTTTCAGACGGGCCTGATAGCCGAGGACCAACCCCATGTTCTTCCAGTGAACCGCGCGATCCGGCTCCGCGTCGATCTGTCGGCGCAAGAGCTTCTCGGCGCGGCCGAATTCCTGATCCATTTCGTACGCGCCGGCCTTGTTCGTGAAGATAATGCGGCGCAATTCCTCGCGCTTCGCCCAGTTCAACGCTTCGTCCCAATGCGCGTGGGCCTCCTCGAATTCGTCTCTTTGAAACGCCTCATACCCAAGGTCTAAGTAGCACCACGCGATCTGCTCCTGCGCGAGCTCGACCAGGAACCGCCGCCCGATCAACTTCTTGAAGTCATCGATCGCACCGGGACGGCCGCCCTGGGCTTTTGTGTATTCACGCGCCGCGAACTTCAGCGAGGCTTCGGCAAACGTCCAGTAGTTCTGGTCGAACTGGCCCGCCTTGCGCATGCGCTCCATCGCGATCGTGAACCCGCGATGCGCCTCCAGCAAGCAGGTTTCGTTGAACTGCCGGTGCTGCTGCTCGATCTGGCGGATTTCCGACATCGATGAGCCAAGCGCCCGCGCCCGACCCACCGTCTCGCGAACCGCCGCCTGTCCCCAGATCGCCGCCTGGCATCGGTTCAGGCCGCGCTCGAAATACGCTTCCCAGCGATCCGGAGCGCTCCCGGCACACTTGGCCAAGTGCCGATAGGCCGCATCGATCCGTTTCGGCGCCGTCGGGGCGCCGCGCCAGAAGATTCCGGCGGCGTGCTGAATGCACCGGTGGTAGCGATCCTGCGCCGTCGCCGTTCCGGCGCTGCATGCGAGAACGAGCAAGAGGACGAGGCGCAAAAAAGCCATCCGCGCATTGTAACGCCCGCCCCAGGCCGCGCCTCTCCCGGTCGTTGGCTGAGCTGTGCGGTATCTTAGGATGGTCGTATCGGAGCATCGGGCCGTTCCGGTACGATCCAGAGGACTTACGCTGGACGCCTTGCGTCCGGCCCACAGAATGGATTGCCCCAGCTGATTGGGGCACAGACCCGAATGGCCACCAAGCGAGACATCGAAATCGCGTCGCTGCTTTTCCGCACCGGCATCCTGACACAGGAAGAAATCCAGTCCGCGCTCGGCTATCAGGGCCAGCTCCTGACCCAGGGCAAAGTGCTTTCGCTCATCGACGTGCTCGTGGAGCGCGGCCACATCCCTGAGGATTCCGCGGTCACGTTCAGCGAAGAACCGCTCGAAAAGACGCAACCACTCGAGAACTACGAGATTCACGAGTTCGTCGGGGACGGCGCTTCGGCGCGTGTGTATCGCGGGACGCATAAGACCCGCGGCCTCGCCGTCGCGATCAAAGTGCTGCACCCGGAACAGGAACTGCAACGCAAAGCGATGAAGCGTTTCATGCGCGAGGCGCATCTGCTCTGCAAGCTGCGCCACCCCAACATCGTGCGCGGCTACGAAGTGCGCAAGGTCAACGGCTACCGCTACGTCTCCATGGAGTGGTTTCCCGGAGGCACGGTGCTCGAAGAAATCGACCGGCGCGGATGCCTGGACGGGCCGTCCGCCCTCCATATCACGCGCCAGATCGCGAGTGCACTCGACTACTTGCACTCCAAAGGCATCGTGCACCGAGACATCAAGCCGGGCAACGTGCTCGTCGACCACGGACTCAATGCAAAATTGATCGACCTCGGCCTTTGTCACCTCGTGAACCAGGCGAGCAGCGAGACCGAAGGGACGACCGTCGGCACCGTCGGATACATCTCACCCGAACAGGCCAAGGGATCCGAGGTCGATGTGCGCAGCGATATCTACTCGCTCGGCGTTTCGCTCTACCACATGGTGAGCGGCGAAGTACCGTTCAGTGGCGACGACGATTTCGAAGTGATGAGCAAGCAGATCATGCAGTCGCTTAAATCCGACCGCTTGAAGTCCATCAACATCTCGCCCAACGTGCACTACTGCATCGAGAAGATGATGGCGAAGGACCCCGAGATTCGCTACCAGAAGCCGACCACGATCGTCAAAGACATTGACGAGTATCTGGACTCCGTCGGCTTCGCCCCGATTCCGACCGCGAAACCGGTGGACGAAGGGGCGGACGCACCCGATGACGGCCCCAAAAAGATCGACATCGTGTCGAAACGCAAACGCCGTTCGTCGGGTCCGAGCAAGCCGATCTCACGGCGCCGGCGCCGCTACCGATAGGCGCGTCTAGCAGCCCCTTGAAAAAGTCACATGGGCTACGAGCGGGCCTCGAAGGCGATCTCTGCGTCGCGGATCCTCGCTGTAGCTTTGCTAAGCACTTCTTCAATGGGCTGCTAGCGCGCGACGCGCAGCGACTGCGCGAGTGCTTTGAAATCGGGACGCGCCCAACGCTGGAACCGCGCGGGGGCCGCCCCAACCATCACGATGTAGCGCCGGGCGCTGCGGACGACGTAAATCTCGCCGGCTAACTGTTCGCCGCGATGCCGCGCGCGAAACGATACGCGGCGCGTGGCGAGGCCGGCGATCATCAGGCGCTCCGGCTTCCCCGGCACGAGCGATGTCGCGGTGAGGCCGAGTCGAGTGAGGGCGCGAGCCAGACAGTCCGACGTCGATGCGCCTTCGTGCGCAAAGCTCGAAACCTCAAACGATCCGAAGATCGAGATTTTCTCAAACGTGATGACGGTCCCGCTCAAACGATCGTGCCGCGTGGCCATCCAGGCGGGGTCCGGCGCCTTCACGGTGATGCCGGTGCTCGCGTGAATGGCCTCCAAGCTGGGCGGACGGGTGTAGAACGGAAAGATCAGCGCTTCCTCGACGCTTAGCGGCGTGGGCGCCGCGTGGGCTTTGCGCGCGAGGTCGACGCGTTCGCGCGAGACGCGGCGCGCGACAAGCGTGCGCCCACTGATCTCTTCGCGGCGGGAACCGCGCCCGGGACGAAACGCGGCTTTGGCGCGCAGGATCGCACCCGTTGCTTGCAGTTCGCGTTCGACCGTTCCATCGGGAGCCGCGCGATCGGCGCCACGACGGAGAACCACCGGCGAGACGCGTCCGCTACGAGGATCCAAGACGGAGATCGTTCGCACTTCATCGCGTTTCGCGGTCTGTAAGAATCGAGACCACGCGGGCAGCGCCAACGTGCAGTCGTCAGGCAACTTGACCTTGCGTCGCGTCACGCCGTCTTTGCCCCGGACGCGCACCGTAAAGGAACCGTCGCGTGCACGCTGTCCGCTGACAAGCTCGGTGCGCAGCCCGTACGCCTCCATCAGCATGAAGTCGAGCGGGCGTCCGCGTGCATCGACCGTTTCGACGCGACGGATCGAAACGTCATCGCCGCCGCCGGGGCGGAAAAACACGGTGCGCTCTTCGACCTGAACGCGGTCAGGCCGCACGGTATGAACGATGCGTCGCCACCCCACCAACTTGTCGCGATGGAGGACGAGAAACCACTCATCCCTGGCCGTGATCTTGCGCGGTGCCGTCGTCTTGTCCGCGCCGCGTTCGAGCAATCGAATGCGCGCGCGTGCGACGTGAATCGTCCCCCCGCCGACGTCCAAAACGACTTCCTTGCTGTTTTCACGCACGATCCGCCCACGCAAAGCGCGGCCGTTTTTGAGGTGCAACACATCGGCGCCGAGAACGGCGCCGGCTAGAACCAGCGTGGCGACAAGGAGACGCACATGACTGATATCGGCCGGGATCGCGCCGCAAGCATAGGTCTATCCCGTCCCAACTCGGCGCAAAGCGGCCCGTTTCGCGCCAAAACTGCGGCTCAGGGCGACTACTGCGGTCCGACGATCGCTTTGAATCGTTCCAAGGCGTCGCGCTCGTGGGCGGCGGCCGAGCGCAAAAGGTCCGCGCCACGTTCCCGATTCGCCTCATAGCTGCGAATCGCGGCGACGCGCTCGGACTCGTCGGGGACGTCAAATCCCCACGGCATCGACTCCAACAGACTCTGCAGATCGCCGCACGCCGCGTGATACAGATCGCGCGCCTCACTCAGCGCGCTGCGCTCGTCGGAGCCAAAGCCATCGTCGCGTTCCAGCACCTCGTCCAAGAAGTCGCGGATCGCCCAGCGCGAGCCGTGGTGGTGCAACACGCCGAGCCCGAGCCACGGCAGGAAGCGGCGCGACTCGTCGGGAGGCAGATCCGCCGGGGACTGCGGCGTTTGAAGATCGCCAAGCATCTGCGTGTACGCGTCGAATCCGAACGCGACTTTTTCGGTCGAGGGCAGCGTCAACACTTCGACGGCCGCGCGCAATCCCGAACGCGTCGTTTCGCTGCGCGACGGGGCGTGTTCGCGCGGTCGCACGACGCACATCGCGTAGATGACGGGGAGGTCATCAGCCGCTTCCTCGGCGGGGTGATGCTGACACCAGCCGGCGAGAAAACGCTCGCGCGAGAATCGCAGCGCGTCCCCCATCAAGCAGTTGACCAACACGTCGCCGCGATCAATGCCGGTGACGAACACCCACTCCGCGCCCCCGAACCCGGCGCCGAGAACCGTCGAGGCCGACACGTGCAGCGGCGTGATCACCGACGCACCCTCCGCCAACGCTTCGGTCAGACGGCTCCACGCATCGCCTTCCTCCACCTCGTCCACGAAGTCGCACGGGAACCCGAAGTTGGCCAGACCGCGGCGCAAGACGTCCTTGGGAAAGCCCCCCCAGTTGATGTCGCGCATCTTGAGGAAGTAAGACAGCCAGAACGCATCGCCGCTTACACCCGCGATGTAGGGATAAGAACTCTCGTCCGCGAGCCCGCGCAGCGCCTCCTTGAGACCGAGCACGTGCGTGCCCCCGTTCAGGCTCAAGCGCACAGCGTCCACTTCCGAGCCGTCCAACGACGCGCCCTTAAACGAAATGTCCGCCATGTTGGCGTTGAAGAACAACGACCCGCGCAGATCGCTCTCCGCAAACTGCGAGTACGCCAAGTTGACGTCGGTGAACACCGCACCGCGCGCCGAACACCCACGCAAATCCGCCCGCGTCAGGTTGGCGTTCAAGAACGACGCGCCGGACAGGTCGGCCTCGCGAAAAAGGCAGTCGGATAAATCAACGTGCGCAAACGTGACCCCTCGCAGGTCGCACTGCGAAAAGTCGAGCGCGCCCGCAGACCCGAGGTCGCCCGACGTCAGCGTGATGCCGTTAAATTCAAGGCCGCGCAGCGGCGTTCCGTTCGCAGCGTAGCTTTGAACGATGGCGAGGCGCGGGTCGTCGGGTTGGGTGGTATCCACGCGCGGACCTTGCCAAGCCCAGGTCACGCTGTCAAGCGGCACCCGTCCGCAGCCCCTGATACGCTGGCGCGCCCGCGAGTCAAAGATGGGCTCTCGCGAGGCCATCCCGTGTCCGCCCTCCAGCTTGAGAGTTCAACGTGCGTTTTCAAACCCGCCCCACAGAGCCGGACAAAGCCGCGGCTTTGAGTCGTGAGATCGGTGTTCATCCCGTGACCGCGCAGATTCTTGTCGCACGCGGCATCGATGAGACGGGAGCGGCGCGACGGTTTCTAAAACCTCACCTGCGCGACCTGCACGACCCGAGCTTGTTTCGCGATATGGATGCGGCCGTTGCTCGGTTGGAACGCGCCATAAACGATGGCGAAGAGATCGCCGTGTACGGCGACTACGACGTGGACGGCGTTTCCTCGACCGCGATCATGACGCGCGCACTCGCGTTCTTTGGCGGGCGCGTGCGACCGTTCCTGCCGCACCGGTTCCGGGACGGATACGGCCTCAACCGCGACGCGCTCAACCGCCTCCGCGCCGACGGGTGCACTCTGGCCGTGACCGTGGACAACGGCACGACGCGCGCCGAGGTGATCAAGGAGGCGCGCGCAACCGGCCTCGACGTGATCGTCACCGACCATCACGAGCCGGGCGGCGACCTCCCGGACTGTCCCGTCGTCAATCCGAAGCGCAGCGACACCACGTACCCGTTTGCCGGGCTCGCGGGATGCGGCGTTGCGTTCAAGACGGTATGCGCGCTCGCGCAGCGACTCGGCCGGTGGGACGATCCCGGGTTTCGCACTTTGTTGCCGGAGCTCTTGGCGTATGCGGCACTCGGCACGATCGCGGATGTCGTGCCGCTGGTCGACGAGAACCGCATCTTCGTGGCGATTGGCCTCAAGGCGCTCAACGCAACCAAGCACGCGGGCTTGCGAGCGCTTCTCAAAGTCGCGCGGTGCGATCAACGCGTCGTGCAACCCCGCGACATTGGATTCCGCGTCGGGCCGCGCATCAACGCCGCGGGACGCCTGGACTCAGCGCAGCTCGCCTACGACCTGCTCGTGTGCGAGGACCCAGAAGTCGCAGCCGCGCTCGCCGAAAAACTCGACGCCTGCAACCGCGAGCGCCAGCGCATCGAAAAAGGGCAGGCGGCGCAGGCGTTCGAGCAGGCGGAAGCCCTCATGGCGGAGCGGGATCCGGCCGCGCTCGTGCTGTTTCATCCCGATTGGCATCCGGGCGTCATCGGCATCATCGCGGCCCGCGTCACGGAGACGTTTCAACGGCCCGCTGCGTTGGTGACGACGGAGAACGGCGAGGCGCGCGGTTCGGCGCGGTGCTTTGGCAAGACGCTCCTGCACGAAGCGCTGGAGGGGGCGTCTTCGGTCTTGCGGTCGCACGGCGGCCACGCGAAGGCCGCCGGCTTCACGATGGACCCGGCGAACGTCGATGCGTTTCGCGAGTTGTTTGAGCAAGCGGTCACCGACCAGGCGCATGTTGTCGATCCGACGGTTCCCGTCGATGCGGAGTTGCCGATCGACGCGCTCAGCGCGCCGCTTGCCGGCGAGATCGCTTCGCTCGCGCCGTTTGGCGCCGCGCACTCAGAACCCGTGTTCGCCGCATACGGCGTACGCGTAGCCGGGCGACCGCGAAGGCGCGGCGCGCAGGAGCAGCACATCGGATTCATCGCGCGCACCAAGCGCAGCTCGGTCCGCGCCATCGCGTTCGGCCAAGCCGAGAAAGAGCCCTTGCTTCGCGGCGCGATTGACATGGCGTATGTGCTGCGGGAACGCGACGACGGCGACCGCTATGAGATTCACGTGCGCGAATTTGGTGCGGAAGGCGCGGCGGCCCCAACTGCGACCTGATGCGCGTGGCGCGCGCGCTCGGCGGCGGAGTCGTGAACCGCGGCGTCGGCCGGGCCCCGGCTACACGTCGATCGATTCGTCGAACTTGACGGCGAACGTGCGGCGGATGTCGCCGCCTAAGAACTCCTGATCGACGCGCAGCACTTCGCCGCTGACCTGGAGCGCTTGCCCCTCCCGATGCATCGCGAGCTCCACCCGATCGCCCACCGTCAGGCTGGGCTCGAGCTCGGGAGTCGAAACCAACGCGCCTAAGACGCCGAGGTTTTCCACGGTGCCCGAAAACGTAGTTCCGGCTTGCTTGGTGATCGCTACTACCCACTGGACGATGGTCCTCTCGTGGCGGCGCTTGTCCCGGCCCGTCATACTCTTTAAGAATCGACATTTCGACGAACTTCGATGAGTGTCCGTCACACATTCATTCCCGCCTAAACTGAGGAAATGATCCGAACTTTGGTCGCATTGGTCCTTTTTTGCGGGATTGCCGCCGCCGAAGACCTGTTTTTTGACAAAGTCGGGTTGGTCGACGAATTCCCGCGCGCCGTCGCCCGGGGTCGCACGCTCACGCTCAAGGGCCTCACCAAGGGCGCCTACAAAAACCCCGAATTGCTGATCATTGGGGCGGATCGCCGCTGCTACAAGGTGTATCCCGAGACCAGCAACGAGTCCGGATTTCACTACATTGTCCGGTTCGAACACGGGGTCGGGCGCTACCGGATGGAGTTGATCGCGCACGCGCCCAAAACGACGCGTTCGTTCGCGCGTTTTGATGTGTGGTACGGCAAGCGCAAGCCCGCGAACTACAAGGCCCCGCCGCTTCCGGATGGTCCAGCGGTACCGCGCGAGCTGCATCCCCGGTTGATTGAGACGCGCATCTTTCGACAGCTAAACGAGGCGCGGCGCGAGCTCCGACTGCGCCCGATGGCGTGGAACGAAGCCGTCGCGGCGCGCACGCGCTCGCACGCGATCAACATGGCGAAGGTCAGGAAGCGACTGCACCGCTTCGGACGAAGTGGCAGCATTCAGGAAATGCTTGCGCTGGGTGGCTCGGGCGACGATCTCTCCGGATCGCGGGAGCCGTGGTCGCGCCTGACGAATCGGCGCCCGTTTGATCCGCCGCAAGTGCAGTCCCCGAGCAGCGACGTGCGCAACCACGTGGTCGTGTTCTTACACGACGACTTCTCCATCGAGAAGATGCTTGAACGGGCGTACGGACGCGAGGCGGCGCATCGCATCTGCTCCGTGGATCCCAACACCGTTGAGGTGGCGATCGGCGTCGCGTGGCCCGCGCGCCCGAAGAAAGTGCCGCCGTTTGACGTGAAGGCGAACGGACGCAAGTACCAATTCTACGCGTGCATTTGCTTCATCCAGGTCAACGACAAGACGATCATCAAGCGTCAAGACGATGCGTTTCGCGCACTGAAGCGCGAAGCCGGCAAACTCCACCCGGACCATATCCGGCGTCTGGCATGGTGGCGGCGCCCGCGCCTCTCCCTCTCGCTCTTCAAATCGGCGGCGCGCCATCGCGATCCGATCCAAGCCGGCGCCGCTTTCGACGCGTTGTTGTTGGTGGACGAACCCGCCGCGCGCAGCGACCTCGTCAAGTTGGGTAAGAACGCGGAGCGACTGATTCAAGACGGCCGGTATGCCGAGGCGATCGTGCCGTGGCGCCTGGCCCACCACGTGATCTACGACCGCCGCATCCCCAACACGGTGCACCACTTCGAGAGGCAGGTGCGCACAGCCGTGCTGGCCGAACTGAAAGCCCTGCCGGAGGACTTTGTGGAGCGCGTCCCCAAGCTACGCAACCTCGCCCGCCGTACCAAGGGCACCGCCATCCACGAGATGGTGATCGATAAGCTCGGGCAGGCTGAGGCCGGCGCCGCGGAGCGCGACCAAGACGAGGGCAAAGAGCGCTAGAGGCCGAGTTGCGGCGCGATCTTTTGCATCGCGTCGAGGGCAAGCGCGCAAAAATCACCCAACTCGATGCCGATCTTTTCGCACTGGCGGATCGCGTCGCGGTTGACTTGGCGCGCGAACTCTTTTTTCTTCATGCGCTTTTTGACCGAGCTCGCCTTCACACTCGCGATTTTTTTGTCGGGCATGACCTTGGCGGTGGCCATGACCAAACCCGTGATCGTTTCGCCGCATGACAGCGCGTAGTCCAGCCAGGTCTCGCGCGCAATCCCGAGCCCCTCTTCGTTGTGGGACAAGATCGCGTGGATGATCGTCTCGTCCGAGACGCCGCGCTCGCGCAGGATGGCCACGGTTTCCAGCGTGTGCTTGTCCATCTCCTTCACGCGATCGAAATCGAGATCGTGCAGGAGCCCCATGCACCAATACGTGTCGCGGTTTTTGCCGAACCGATCGGCAATCGCTTCCAGCACGGCAGCGCTCGCGAAGCAGTGCGCGCGCAATCCCTCGGTCGTCACGTTTTCATCGAACAGCGCCAACGACTGGTCGCGCGTCAATCCGAAGTCCCCCACGTCCGCCGACAGATCGGGGCCGCTCGGTGCGGATGCCGCCTCGGTCTCCGCCGGTCGCTCGGCCGGGGCCGATGTTGTTTCCGCGGCAGACGGCGCGGGTTGCGGGACGTCGAACTCCGGCCGCAGCAGCGGGAACAGCGTAACTTCGCGCAGCGAGTCCACGCCGCTGATCAGGGCGCAAAATCGTTCGATGCCCAATCCCCATCCGCTGATGGGCGGCATCCCGTGCTCCATGGCGAGGAGGTAGTCCTCGTCGAGCAACATGGCCTCGTCGTCGCCACCTTGGCGCAACTGCTCCTGCTCGACGAATCGCTCGCGTTGCAGGATGGGGTCGACCAGCTCGCTATACGCCTTCACGATCTCCCAACCGTTGACGAGCAGTTGGAAGCAATCCGCCTTGTGCGGCGCGGTGTCGTTTGCACGGGCCAGCGGCAGCGTGTCGGCGGGAATACCGGTCAGGAAACACGGCTGGATCAGTTGTTCGCGCGCGGTTTGCTTGTAGATCGCATCGACGAGGTTGCCACGACCGAGTTGGTCGAGTTTCTCGATCGCTAGGCCCTTGTCCCGCACGGCCGCTCGCAACGACGCGACGTCTGGGTGCGCTTCGATGTCGATGCCAGCATGTTCCAACACGAGGTCGCGCATATCGATGCGCGGCCACTCGCCGGAAAAATCAATCTCGCGACCGCGCCACGTGATGCGCGGCTCGCCGAGGACCTCTTCAATCACCTGGCGGATCAGCCGCTCGGTGAACTTCATGTTGTCTTCCCAGTTCCAGTACGCGCAGTAGTACTCGAGCAGGGTGAACTCTTGGAGGTGGCTGGGATCCATCCCCTCGTTGCGAAAACAACGCGCGAACTCGTAGACCTTGTCGTACCCACCGACGACCAAACGCTTGAGCCACGTCTCCGGCGCGATGCGCAGGCTCAACGGAATGTCGAGAGCGTTGTGATGCGTGTGGAACGGACGGGCCGTCGCCCCCGACGCCACGGTCTGCAGGGTCGGCGTTTCCACCTCGTCAAACCCCTCGGTATCGAGGAAGCGGCGCAGCGCTCGCATGGTCGCCGTGCGCTGCCGGAATCGATCTCTCGTTTCCGGCGACATGATGAGGTCGAGGTAGCGCCGCCGCTGACGAAGATCGGCGTCTTTGATGCCGTGCCACTTCTCCGGCAACGGCATGAGGGATTTGCCCAAGAACGTGAGCGACTGCACACGCAGCGTGAGCTCGCCCTTCTTGGTCGTGAACAACTCCCCGTCGACGCCGACGAAATCGCCGCGGTCGACGAGATCGTGAAACAAGCTCCACGTGGCTTCGTCAAGCGAGGATTTCTCCAGCGCGATCTGCAGCTTGTCGCCTAGATCGGAGAGGTGAGCGAACGTGAGTTTGCCAAACGTCCGCGCGGCGATGACGCGCCCCGCCAAGCGCAGGCCGCCGGTCCCGGGCGCGAGTTGCGCCGCCTCGCCGAGCGTGTGGGTCCGTTCAAAGCGATCGGGGTAGACCGGAACGCCGAGCTCGCGGAGTCGGTGCAGCTTGTCGAGTCGGACTTGGCGGAGATCTTCAGACACGCTCCGGGGTGGTACCCGGAACCGTCCGTTCTGTCCACTTCCCAACGCGACGGACGCGCGCTTCCCGAGGCTGCTACTTGGCCGCGGTGCCGCTGGAAAGCGTCGTCGCCATCCCTTGGAGGCCCTTCAGCAGCGCTTTTTTCGCGCTGGTGTTGGGAGCCGGGAACAAGAACCCGTCCTTCTCGGCCTTCTTAAGCGCGGCCGTGAGCGCCACACCTTGCGCCTTCACCGATCGCACGTAGCCATCCAGAGTCTTGATGGTCTTGCCCTGTGTCTCGACCAGCTCCTCCAGCGCTTCGATGCGCTCCTTCATCTTCTTGTCGTCGGCGTCGCCCTGCGAAAAGACGGGGGCGGCGAGAATCAGGGCGAGACCGAACAGGAACCAAGTGGCGCGTTTCATGGCATATACCTCGTGGCTTTACTTCGGTTGCAGCGCGCCGCCGCCTTGAGCCCGATGGCGTCCGATCCGGAACAGGAGACGGACCCATCGGGGGCATGTTCCCGGAATTAATCCGGACGACGGCTGCGCAGAGGCGCTCGCGTCGGGAATAATGCGGCATCCATGCGTGTTCTTGCCCTCCTCGTCACCCTCGGTCTCGCCGCCTCAGCCTGGTACGCCCCCAAAATAAAAGCGAAACGGGTCGCGGCGCGCATCGGCCACGACCTGATCGTTCCGGCGCCGCGGGACCGCATCCAGATTGGAATACGGGAGCGCGCGCTGGGCTTGCAACTGGCGGGCTACGACGAACTCATCGCCAACGGCGAGGACGATGCGGAGTTTTATCGGGGTCGAATCCGAGTCGGGTTTCAACTGGGCGCGACGGTCATCGGACACGAAGGCCTCTCCAAACTGGTGCAGCTCCAGGTCCAGGACTACCTCGAGCATCAGGAACGGATCGATCCAGACGGAAGCTTTCTTCGCCGCGTGATGCGCGGTTGGATCGACAGTCAGCTGTCGGATCAGTCGGCGTTTTATCGGCGCGTTTCGGTGCTGATGTTCCAGGTCGCCAAGCACGATAAGAAAGCGCTGGCCGATCTCCTGGACTACACGCGCCAAGGACCGTTTTTCTCGCAGTACTTTCCGTTTGCACGCATTCACGCCGTGAGCTGGACGGCGGTCGAGCCGCTTGTGAAACACTACTTCGCGGATGGCAAACTCGAGGCCGTGGTCGAGGCGGGCTACACGCTGCTCTGGTACGAATCCGTGTATGGCGTTGGCACCGAGCTCTTGGATCGGCATCTCGACGATGTTCGCGAGGCGCTCAAAGAGATCCGCGCCAAGCTCCGTGCACCGAACCGCAACAACCATATTCTGCTGGGCTCCGGCATCGCCGGCATTCGCGCGATGGCGCTTCTGGCCATGCGCGGCGACGCCGACTTCATCAAGATTTTGGAGAACGCACAGCCGGTCGAGATGCCGTATCACGTGAAGCATCTCCGCGCGGCGAAGGTCGTGATCGGCGCGGACGCCTGGCCGCGCCCGGGTCAAAAACACTTCGACCGACTCGACCCCGAACTTCAGGACTTCTTGTTTCGCACCGCGGCGGCCCATGCCGGCCTCCTGCGTCGTCAGCTGCAGGCGGGGCACGACCCGGTCCTCGCCGATCGGTTGGCGGCCACGCTGAAGTTTGCGCGCGCGGGGTACCAGTCGGCGGGCGCGCTCATGCGGAGCACACTGCTGCTGGTCCTCCACCGGCACGGCACGGAGAGTGACCGCAGCGAGCTCGATGAGGCGTTCAAGGCTGGCGGTTATCCCTCGCTATATGCGTCCTGCGTGCGCCCGCCCCAAAACCCCGCGCGTGTCTACCTGCCCGCCATGAACGCGCCCGGCATCTGGCCTCCGGCGATGGCGGCCGTAAACCTCGCCTACGAAGATCCGTCGCCGGTCTTCCAGCGTTGAGGCAGCGCACCCAGCCGGTCGCGCCGACTCGACGAAAAAAGGCTCGCGCCGAAACGCGAGCCTTTTGGTAGTGGGGGGCGGATTTGAACCGCCGACCTCAGGGTTATGAATCCTGTGCTCTCACCAACTGAGCTACCCCACCAGTGAGCTGCCCCGAGCAGTCGCCCAAGGTAGGCAGATGCGGCGCGGTGTCAACTCCCGGATTCGGAACCGAGCAGCTTTTCGACCGCAACGAGACGCTTCATGATCTCGTCGCTCGCCGTCCCCGTGCCGCGCGCCGATTTCGCAAACTCGCGGGCGCGCGCCTTGTCGGACGCCTTGAGCGCGAACTCAGCTGCCTCCGTGAAGTGTTTGGCGATCTCGCGCTTGTCCGTCGTTAACTTGGCCAGAACGAGCGAGTGCTCGACCGCTTCTTTGTGACGCCCACCCGTGACCGCGCGGTCGCGCAAGTTGTTGCGCAAGTCACGATGACTGGCGACGTCGAGCCCATCCGCCTCGGCGCGCACGGCCGCCTCAGCGAGCAGGCGAGTCACGGTCGCTTCGTCTTGCGTGGCGGCTTTCATGAGCGCCAACATGTAGCGCGCGTTGCCCGCCGGCAGCTTGGCGCTGTCCGCGGCGTAGACGATTTTCTCGGCGATTTGCTCGCGTTGTTTGTCGTCCTTGAGAGTGGCGAGGATCTTCAACGCCACTTCGAGATCTTCGCGCGCCACGGAGCCGCCGGTTACGGTCGTCAGCCGGTTGGCCAACTCGAACCGCGCTTTGCGTGCGCCCGCGCGCACGGCTGCAGGCGCGTCCGCCGCACTCTCAATGGCGAGAAGCGTGACGTTCATTTCGCGGCCGCTCAGTTCGCCCAAGGCTTCGAGCAATTTGACGCGCAGGGCTTCGGGCTGATCCGACGCCAACACGAGTTGTTGAATGTGTGCGCGCAGACGCGGCGCGACTTTGGCGTCGCGTTGCATCCAGCGCAACAATCCCTCGGTCGCCGCCAGCAAGCGAACCGACGTGTCCGGGTGATCTTTCGACACCTTGATCAACGCCTCGAGCGAAGCGTCGCCGCCACTCTTGGTCACAAGGATCACGCAGTAGCGCAAATCCTGGGCGGTCAACTTGGGTGCGTTCTTCGGATCAACCAACCAGCCGCGCACAGGCAAGCGCTCCAAGGCGGCGCCGCTGAAGCTGCGCGTGCGCGCGAGGGTGAACAGCAGCTTGGAGCGAACCCGCGGATCCGGCGCGCCGGTCGCGAGCATGTCGGCCAAAGAGCGGCCAATAAAGTCGCTGCTCTTCTCCGACGTCGCCGCCAACCCACCCAGCTTTTGGATGGCGGCCTCGCGGACCTCGGAATCGCCGAATTCGCGGGCAAACTCAACAAGCGCGGCGGTCGCGGTATCGCCCACGTCCCCCAAAAGCGTGACACAGGCGCGCCCGGCGTCCTTTAGGACAGTTCCGGCGGTCGCCAGCGGCAAGATCGCGTCCACAAACGTCTTGGCGTTGGCAACCTGACGCAGCGGCGCCTTGTCGTCTCCGCGCCAAAGCTCTCCGAGGGCGCTCGCCAACGACGCGAGCACGGCCGGATCCTTTTGCGCGCGGTCGCGCTGGTCGACAAAAATTTCGAACATGCGCTTCGCGAAAGCGTCGGGCGTGAGCTTGCCCCATTGCTTGTCGGCGGCCAGTTGTTGCAGCCGCGCCGCAGCGATGCGCGTGCCCTCGCGGTCGTTCCCGTTCGAAAATACAGCGAGTGCTGTTTCCGCATCCGCTTGCTCCAACGCAAGCTTGCGGTAACGGTTCATCTTCGCGAGTTCTTTTGTCAACCGGCGCGTCAATTCGCGCAGCAGATCGGTGTAGGTGGCATACGGACGGCTTGCGAGATAGCGCACAGCTTCCGGCGCGGTCTCGGCGCCGATCACGGCCATCACGGCTTCGCGACATGCGTCCGACGCGGCGGCGTCTTTCTCCTTGGACCACGCTTTCACGAGCGCTTCCAACGCGGGCCGCCACGAAATCACAGCGAGCGCGCGCACCGCGGCGATTCGCATCTCCGCGTTGCCGCTCGACGCGGCGTCGACGCCGAGCGCCAAGTCGGAGAGTCCGTTGACCAGCGCTTCGCGCGACCCGGCCATCTCACCGGCTCCGGCGATGCGGCGGCTGATACGCACGCGATGCGCATCATGCAAAAGCAAACGCGTCAGCGGAACGATGTGCGGCAGATGTTTGTTCGCTGCAATCAACGCTTCGGCAATCGCGTGCGTCACCTCACCGGTTTGCGTCGACACCAAGCCGCGCTTCACGAGCTCGGCGGCGCCGCCGTCCGTGGCCACAATGTCCCGAATCAGTTCCAAACGTTGCTTGGGTGCTGTGTCGGCTCGCAGCGCCTGATCGATTTGCTGCGTCACGCCCTGCGCATGGAGGCGCGTGCCCGTGAGGGCGAGAGCGAGGAGGCAGAACAGGGTCGTACGCATGAAACCAAGAAGCGAGTCGGTCGGGGCGCTTGCGTGGCAAAACCGACTCGCGTTCCGACATTCTAATCGGCGTTTGGCCCCGTCCGCTTGTGATCTGGCCGCAAAAGTTTTTGAATTCTCAATGCGATTTCAGCCGGTGTGTGTTTAGACGTTTCAACATGGAACTCGCTGAAGCGTTCGTAGAGTCCCGCACGCGCCGCGACGACCGTCGCCATCTCGTCGGCCGCCGGCTGATCGGTCAGGGGCGGACGCTCGGTCGCGTCGCGCCGGACGCGGTCGGCCAGCACCGCTGGCGGGGCGTCGAGCCAGATCACGCGCCACGCTGCCGCCGCAACGCCAAACGGGGCCCACTCCACCGCGCCGCCACCGGTCGCAACAACGCCGTCCCCGTGTTGCAGCAGCCGCTCCAATGTCATCGCCTCGGCCCGTCGAAACCGCTTAGCGGCCATCAAATCAGGGATCGAGGCGCCCCATTCGCGCTCCACTTCGAGATCCGCATCTCGAAAAGACACCTCTAAAAGTCTGGCGAGCGCTCGCCCCACCGACGACTTCCCGGCGCCGCGCGGACCGATCAGGAGCACACGCACGCTCACGACAAGACCTGTGCGAAATGTCGCATCTGGTAAGCGGCTTGACTGCGCAGGAACGCGAGGCCCGCGTCTTGGCCGGCTCCGGGACCGTGTCCGTAACGCAGATCGAGCACAAAATTCGCCGCGGGCGGGTCGAGCGGCGACGTGTTGATCACGACCGGAGCGCGCTCGCGCGTGCGCACCGCGCGCGCCCCAAGAGCCACCAACCGCTGCGCGTGTTCCGGCGTGCGGTTCCACACCAAAATGTCGTCGTATTGAAGTTCGCGCAGCGCGACGACCGCCGTTCGCGCCGCCCCCCCGGCACCCAAGACCAGCGCGCGCCGGTGGTGACGCGGCAGCAGCTCCAGATAGGCGTCATAGTCCGTGTTGAACGCCCTCCCATCGGCCAGCAAGGTGTTGGCCGCCCCGCACGCCAGCACTTCGGGACTGGGGGACTCTGCGCAGGCGGCGGCCTGTTCTTTGAGGGGTGCGGTCACGGAAAGCCCGCGCCCGCCGTAGGTCAAGAAAGCTTCCCAAAACGGCGCGAGTTCACGGACACGAAATCGAACGTAGACCGCGTCGCTTTCGTCGCGGGCGAACGCGGCGTTGTGCAGGGCCGGGCTCTGCGAGTGCGCGATCGGGTCTCCGGCGACGCCAAAGAGGGCGGGCCAGAGACTCAACCGTTCGACGCCGTACCCGTCAAACATCTCCGCAGGAGTGGGCTGACCCGGCGCGACCGGCGTGGACGCGACGTAGGTCCAGGGCGCAAGCGGCCGCGTGAAGTGACCAAACTCCCCCATCGCCAAGCCCGGTGTCGGAAGCGCGCGCAACAAGAACGCCGCAGCCTCGCTCGGCGGCGTGGCCACGACCTTCACGATGTCGCCTCCGGTCGCCAAGCAACGTTCAAAGCAACGGTCGACATCGGGCCAACCACGGTCGTGGTGGCTGACAACGCGCCCCCTTCGCCCTCGCAACGCGCGCCACGCAGGATCGTCGGCGACGTCGACTTCGATGTCGAGCCAGTCGGCAAACGGCGCGGCGGAGGCGAGCAGCGCCAGCCGCTCCGGTTCCGTCCCCGCGAACGCGCCGCCGTCGCGCACGCGCCGCACGGTAGCCACCACCGGCTTACCGTCGCGCGGGGACGAAGCGTTCAAAAACCCGCGGTCGAGGTCAAGCCGCCATTCGACCGCATGTACCCGGGGGTCCGGGGTCTCGTCGGCGGAGAGAAGCGTCTGTATGACGCTACGGACGGTCGCCATCTTGGGGCGGGTCGTCGTAGTCGAGATCAGGGAAGGTATGCGGCTGGTACCCCGGCTGCTTGGAGCGTTCCTGCTCGTCGTGGTACCCCGCCAAGATCTGCCGTTCCATCTTGCGGCGCATTTCGGCGTTGATGGGATGGGCGATGTCGGCGTGGAAACGCAGACGGTTGTCTTCGGTCACGGGGCGCGGTTTGAGATGGCTCCCGCAGTCGTTACAAAAACGGGCCCGCAGGTTGTTCTTGGAACCGCACCGCGTGCAACGCCCCGTCAACTTGCGGCTCGGCATCGCGATGAAGAAGCCGTTTTGCCCCTCGATGATCTTGAGGTCGCGCACGACAAATGCGTTTTCGAACGTCACCGTGCAAAATGCACGCAAACGGTCTTCAAACGATTGCCGTTGCGGCAAAAGTTTGATGCGAATCTCGGTGATGTCCACTAGCTCGTCCCTACCTCAAGGCAGGTAGCGCGAAGCTCGGCCGTCCCTTCAAACTGCGCGCTATACCGTACCCACGGCCCGACCTCGCAAAAATACGCCGCCCCCGACCCGGTCATACAAAACCGCGTCCCGAACGCCGCTTCCGCGGCTTCGCGCAGGGTCCGCAGGCGCGGTTCCATCCGCTCCGCTGGCTCCTGGAGAGCATTTGTGTACGGAGCAGGGTTTGGGCCCACTTCCGCGAGATAACGCCGAGTAAAAACGGTAGCGGTTTCGGGGTTTGCGGTCAACCCCGGACCCAGCGCGCCATAAACCGCTGCCGTCGAGAGAGATAAGGCGGGTAAGAGCAGCAAGAACCGACGCCTGGGCGCCCCCAAGACCGGATCCACCCGATCTCCGATGCCGCGACAGCGCGCCGTCCCGCCACGTAAAAAATACGGCACGTCCGCCCCGAGCGATCGGGCGACATCGTGCAACCGCTCCTCGCTCACGTCGAGAGCATAGAGCTGGATCAGACCCCGCAGCACGGCCGCGGCGTTGCTCGAACCACCCCCCAGCCCCGCTCCGGTCGGGATGACTTTGTCCAAATGAATGCCGGCGGTCACCCCCAGGGCGGCAGCCGCACGCCACGCCAGGTTGGTGGCGTCTTGCGGCACGGGAACGCCGGAGACCGTCAGCGTGGTCTTGGACGCCCGCGTCAACGTGACCGTGTCCGCCAGATCGATCGCGGTGAACACGGAGTCGATCTCGTGGTAGCCGTCGGACCGACGGCTCAACACGTCGAGATAGAGGTTGAGCTTGGCCAGGGACTGCAGGACCAGGGTCACGGCTGCGCGTCCAACTCGATGTTGTCGATCAAGCGCGTGGCGCCCACGCGGACCGCGGTGACGAGCAAGGCCGGTCCGTGCGGTTGCGGCGGTTGAAACGTCAGCGGATCCACCGCGGCCAGGTACTCGTAGTCCAGACCCGCGGTGCGCGCCACATCGATTAAGCGATCGAAATCGCGTTCGCCGTCTTGCCACGCCGTGGCCGCGCGCCGCAAGCCCGCGGCGATGCCGAGCGCGCGCTCTCGTTCTTTCGCGCTCAGCCGCACGTTGCGACTCGAAAGGGCTAGACCATCGGGGTCGCGCACGGTCGCGACGGGCACAATCGCCACGTCTAAATCGAGATCGAGGACGAGGCGCCGGATCAACGCCAGTTGCTGCGCGTCTTTTTTGCCAAAGTACGCGCGGTCCGGTTCGACGATTCCAAACAACTTCGCCACCACGGTCGCGACTCCGTCGAAGTGTCCCGCGCGATGCGCGCCCTCGTATCCCAGGGTTGGCCCGGCGACCGCCACAGTGGTCGCGAATCCGTCTGGATAGAGCTCCGCGGCGGTGGGCGCAAAAAGCAAATCGCATCCGAGCGACTCAAGCAGGACAACGTCTTGCTCCCACGTCCGCGGGTAACGCTCCAAGTCATGAGCCTGGTCAAACTGCAGCGGGTTGACGAAGACGCTCGACGCCACGCTCGCGCACTCCGCGCGACACGTTGCGACGAGGCTCGCGTGGCCGGCATGCAGGGCCCCCATCGTCGGCACGAATCCGACGGGCCGCGGCGCGCCGGCCCGCTGCAAACGAAACTCAGCGATCGTCTTGCAGATCTTCAAGGAGCTCTCCTACGCTCTTGTCGAAGCCCGGCACACGCCAGTCCGGTGCGATCTCGGCGAGAGGACCGAGCACGAAACGGCGCTCGGCCATCCGCGGATGAGGAACCGTGAGTTCAGGCCGCTGCACGGATTCGTGTTCGAACAACAACACGTCCAGATCGAGCGTACGCGGGCCGTTCTTGACGATGCGCGCCCGTCCCGCTTCCGCCTCGATCGCCGCCATGCGAGCGTGGAGTTCGGCCGGCGAGAGATCGGTCTCGAGGATCGCGGCGGCGTTCAGGTAGCGACCTTGCGCCGGCCCGCCACAGGGGTCGGTTTCAATGATGGCGGAGACAGCCAGTAGCTGCCCGCACTCCCGGAGTCGGTGCAGCGCGCGTTCTAAGTGCGCGCGTCGATTCCCGAGATTGCTGCCGAGCCCGATGGCGGCCTTCATACGTGGTCGGGTATCTCCACCGACTCCTTGTCGACGGTGGCCTTCAGGAACGGCGCGCTGACCGGACCGGATAGCGCGTAGACGCAAAAGCTGACGGCGAGAGCCTCTTCGGGATAGCGCGTCACGATGGCCAGCGCCAACACGACCAAGAAGATGTAACGAAAGTCGCGCCGCCCCTGCAGGAAGCGGCTGCCGAAGTGCACGTAGCGCACCTGACTGATCATCAAGAACCCAAGCAGGAAGCTAAGCGGCGGCAACGCCAAAATGACGTACGAATAAAACGAACTCTCGTCCGTCATGCCGGGCTCGGTCGCTAAGAACGCGAGGCTTGCAATCACGCCCGCTGCACCCGGCGTTGGGATGCCGGAAAACGCGTTGATGTCTTTGCCGTCCTCGTCGGAACCTTCGCCCGACGAATACTCCGCGTTGTAGCGCGCCAACCGCAGCAACGCGCACATGCAGAACACAGCGGTCAAGAGTGTGAGCAACTTGGGCGCGTAGATGTTTCCGGCGTGCGATTCGACGAGTCCCTTGACGAGAAACGCTGGCGCGGCGCCGAAGCTGATGGCGTCGCTCAGCGAGTCCAGTTGCGCGCCGAAGCGGCTCGTGGTTCCCGCAAGCCGCGCGACCTTGCCGTCCAAAACGTCAAACACCATCGCCAACATGATGAGGAACGCAGCCGGATAGTAGAGCCCATCGTTGACCTTGTAGATGGCCAAGACGCCGCAGTAACCGTTTGCGATGGTTACGAGCGTGGGTAAGACGCCAACATGTTTCATGAGGGGTAGCGCAGCATCGGAGTCGCCGCGCCCTTTACTTTTTGCCCCAGCGTTACCAGGACCTCGACACCCGCATTCGCCGGCACAAAGAGCTCGGTGCGGCTGCCGAACTTAATCATACCCATGCGCTGCCCGCGGGTGACATGGGCCCCGTCCTGAAAGGGGAAGATGATGCGCCGCGCGACGAGCCCGGCGATCTGCCGGACCGCGAAGACGCCGCGCGGGCCGGAAAACCCCACCAGATTGGCCTCGTTGTCGGTGATGCACTCGGGTTTGCGGACGTCGTGAAACGCGCCCTCGGTGTACCGCACGCCCGTGATCGCGCCGTCCAGCGGGGCGCGATTGACATGGACGTTGAACACGGAGAGGTAGATACCGACGCGCAGCGCCTTGCCACCGATGAAGTGGGGCTCGTCGACTTCGTCAATATCGACAACCAAACCGTCGGCGGGCGCGACCGCGACTTCCGAGCCGCCGGGCAGCGGCCTCTCCGGATCCCGAAAAAACGACAACACAAACAGAAAGAGCGCGGCGGGCACGATCGCGGCCGCCGGATGCCATTGCCAAAGCGCGATCGCTGCGAGCACAAAGGCACCGCCGAACAGGATCAGTTCGCGGGTGCCGTGGGGAGTGAGCGGGATGCGCATGGGGTTCGCTAGGGTACCCGGCGAGCGCGCCAGCAACCATTTCGCACCTTTTCCGAAAGAACGCCGGTCGAGCGGTGGACGATCGATGCAGGCGTGCCGATCTAGTCTCTTGGGAGGGGCGACGGTTAATCATGAGCGAGATCCGATCCATTTCTGCGCGCGAAGTTCTGGACTCCCGCGGCAATCCCACAGTCGAAGTCGATGTCTCGCTCTCGGGCGGTGCGCTCGGCTCGGCGATGGTGCCCTCGGGCGCCTCGACCGGCGCACACGAAGCGCACGAATTGCGCGACGGCGGCGAACGCTACGCCGGCAAAGGTGTCGAGCAAGCGGTCGGCCACGTTAACGGCGAAGTCCGCAACGCCTTTTCCGGTAAGAGCTTCCAGTCACAAGCCGCGTTGGACGACGCGCTTTGCGACCTCGACGGAACACCGAACAAAGGCCGACTCGGCGCGAATGCGATTCTCGGCGTGTCCTTGGCCTACGCCCACGCGGCGGCGGCCGAAGCGGGTCTTCCGCTGTATGCCCACTTGGGCGGCGACCGCGCCACCGTCGTGCCCGTCCCCATGATGAACATTCTGAACGGCGGCGCGCATACCGGATGGCAAAGCACCGACTTTCAAGAGTTCATGGTGATGCCTTCGGGCGCTCCAACGTTTCGTGAAGGGCTCCGCTGGGGCACCGAGATCTATCACGCGCTCAAAAAAGTACTGAAGGAACGCGGGCACGCGACCCAGGTCGGCGACGAAGGCGGATACGCGCCCTCGCTGGCCAACGACGAGGAGGCGCTCGAGTGCATCTTGGCCGCGTGCGAGCGCGCCGGTTATGAGCCCGGCGACCAAATCACGATCGCTCTGGACCCGGCGACCACAGAACTCTACGAAGACGGCCACTACCGCCTCCGGATAAAGGGCGAGACCCTGTCCAGCGCGCAGATGAGCCATCTCTGGGCGGATTGGGCGGCGCGCTACCCCATCGTTTCCATCGAGGATGGCCTCGCCGAGGACGATTGGGAGGGTTGGGCGGCGCTGACCGCGCAGATCGGCGACCGCGTGCAGTTGGTCGGCGATGACCTCTTGGTCACCAACGTCACGCGCTTGGAGCGCGCCATCGAGCACAAGTCGTGCAACGCCATTTTGATCAAGCTCAATCAGATCGGCACGCTCACGGAGACGCTGCGGGCGATCGACATGGCCCGCGACGCCGGGTTCCACAGTGTCATCTCGCATCGTTCGGGCGAAACGGAGGATACAACGATCGCCGACCTCGCGGTCGCAACGGGCGCGGGTCAAATCAAGACCGGCGCTCCGTGCCGCAGCGATCGTGTCGCGAAATACAACCGCTTACTGCGGATCGAGGAAGAACTGGGCGCCAAGGCGACATTCGGTTCGTGAGAGCCGCTCGATTGGTCCCCCCGCTCCTTGCCGGAGCGACGCTGATCCTGCTCGGCGCCAATGCGTTGCCGACGGTCCATCGCAAGCACACGTTGCAACGCGAGCGCATCCGGTTGGAGCGCGAGATTGAAGTCGGCGTGACGCACAACCGCAAGCTCGTCTTACAGATTCGTGCGCTGCGCGACGATCCGTTCTACGTCGAACGCAAGTTGGTCGAGACATGGGAAGCGCTTCCCCAAGGCGCGGTCCTCTTCGACGCCGAACCCGACAACGACGACGCCGAAATCGAGTAGCCGCCCCGCCGGGACCGGCACCGTACAATGCCGCCGTGCTCCTGCGGCCTCGTCTCGCCTTTGTTCTCATTTCTTGCGCCCTCGCCGCAACCGGCTCGACGCTAGTCGCGCAGGACGTGGCGCGACCGCGCTACAACAATTCGTTTGTCCATCAGGACGAGAACGCCAAAAAACTCAAGAACGAAGCAACGCAGGCGGCCAAGGCCGAGCAATACGCGCGCGCCGCACAACTCCTCGACCGGATGTTGGATCTCGCGCCCGTGGGGGTGCTTCCGCTGCGCGGCAGCGAACTTTACGTCTCCCCGCGGCGCTGGGCCATGATTCACCTGCTCGACCAGAGCGGCCTGTTTCCGCGCGACGTGTTGGCGGAGTGGCGCAAGATCCGCGGGAAGCAAGCGGATCTCGAACTGATGGCGGCGATGACGGCGGGCGAAGAAGCGCGCGTTCTCACCCTACTCGCCCGGTTTCCCGCTGCTCCGCTGGCGCCCCTCGCGCTGTTAGCGCTCTGCGATCGCGCCATGCAACGCGGCGACGTCGAAAGCGCGCATGGCTTCCTGTTGCGGGCGCCGGGATATGTCCCGCGCAGCGAAGCGACAGCGTGGCTCGCGAGCGACGCATATCAAGCGCGCGCCCGGCACATCGAAGCTCTGCGGCAGAGCACATCATCGGATCGGCGCGACGGTTGGTCGACGCTCGGCGGCGCCCCCCATCGCGCGGCGCGCGGCGATGCGCTCGCGGAACCGTCCCAGCTCAAACTTCGGTGGCAAACCGTCATGCTGATCCAGGATCCGCAACACGACTTGCCGGAGGACCCCCCGCACAGTCCGATCCTTCCGTTCTATCCGGTTTGCGATCGCGACCAGCTCTATGTGCACCTCGGCACGACCGTCGCGATTCTAAATCGCAAGACGGGCGCCGTCGTGAACTACGCGCCCGAAGGGACGGAGTCGGATCCGGACGTCGCGGAAGCGATGCTCGTCGAATCCCCCGGCGTGCGCGCCGCGACGATCGACAACGGAATCCTGTACTTCAACCAACTGTTCGCGTCGAAAAATCGCCTCGAAATCGCAACGACGAACCGCCTCGTTGCGTACGACGTGAAACGCAAGCGCACGATCTGGTACACGCAGTTCGACCCCAACCATCCGATTCCTGTTTTCCGCAAACCTATTTTCTTTCGGGGCGCCCCCGCTGTCGTCGGCGATCGCGTCTACGTCTACGGCGCGGTGCGCGCGCACGTGGACACACGCCCCACGCGCTCCGAAGAAGCGCACATCTTTTGCTTCGACCGGCGCCGCGGACGCCTCGTGTGGCATCGCTATCTCGGTTACGGCGAGACGGCGGCGGGTCGCAAGCTTCCGCCCCTGAGCGGCTTGTCTCCGGCCGTGCGATCCGGCGTCGTCGCCGTGGTGACCGGCCTCGGCGTCGCCGCCACGCTCGACGCCGCCACGGGAGACATCTTGTGGATGCTGCAATACGACCGGCAGCAGCCGTCCGAACGGGCGCGCCTGACGGACTACGAGGACCAGCGCAAGGTGTATCGCGGTTCGGGGTGGATGCGTGAGCCGCCGCGGATCGTCGGGGATGCCGTCTATTTCGCACCGTTTGATTCCGACGACATGTTCAAGTGCTGGCTCTTTGGCGCGCGCCGACCCCAAGACCCGCTGCTGGTGGTCCAGTGGAACCGGCGCCGCGACGGCAGCGCGCCCCTCTTGGAGTATGTCGGTGGGATCACGCGGGATCGCATCTATTACGTGGGGCGCCGCGACCCCTTCCGCGACATTGCCGCGTATCGCCCGGTTGTCAGCCACCGGTTGGACGACGAAGCCTCGCTCCGCTTCGGGCTCATTCCCGCCGATATCCGCGACCCGTCCGGAGCCCGCCGGATCCCCCCCGAGATTTATGGGCGCCCGACGCTGGCCGGCGACCACCTGATCGTGCCCACCAAGCAAAGGGCCTACCGCTTTGCGACCCTCGACATCGCCGGCGACCCGGCCGGGAGCCGAGAAATCCCGCTGCTGCCCGGCATCCCGGCCGGAGTCTTCGAAACCGGACCGCTCGAAAACGCCGCGGCGTTCGGCAACCTCATCGCCGTCGATGGACTCCTCTACGCCGTCACCACCGACCGCGTGGTCTGCTACGGACCGCGCTAGGTTCCGCCGGAGCGGGTCCCCATGGCGCCCCGTGAAATTTCCAGCCGCCCCAGCGAGTGTGGGCGCGTATTCAAGGTGGTGATCGACCCTATACTGAGGCGCTGCCGGCCACCTCGCTGACAGCGTCGACGCTTTTTGGTTCCACGCCTGACCGCATGAACGCTTTCTTCAACGCCTGACGGCGGTGAGACATTTTGATTCCGCGCCTCACGGCGTCGAGACTTTCTATGACGACACAATCCCACGACCTCGAAGCCGCAAAACGCCTCACGGAGGCCTACGATTCGATCCGAGCCGAGCTGTCCAAGCAGATTATCGGCATGGATCGGGTGATCGAGGAGCTGATGATTTGCATCTTCAGCCGCGGTCACTGCCTGCTCGTCGGCGTGCCCGGCCTGGCGAAGACGCTCCTCATCTCGTCGCTGGCGAAAACGCTGTCGCTGAGCTTTGCGCGCATCCAGTTCACGCCGGACCTGATGCCCGCCGACATCACCGGCACCGAGGTCATCCAGGAGAACAAGAGCACCGGCGAGCGCTCGTTTAAGTTCTTGCGCGGCCCGATCTTCGCCAACGTGATTTTGGCCGATGAGATCAACCGCACGCCGCCGAAGACCCAAGCGGCGCTACTCGAAGCGATGCAGGAGCGTCAGGTCACCGCGGGCGGCACCAAGCACTCGTTGGACGATCCGTTTTTCGTGCTCGCGACCGAGAACCCGATCGAGCAGGAGGGCACCTATCCTCTGCCGGAGGCGCAGCTTGACCGCTTCATGTTCAACGTGCGTGTCGAATACCCCTCGCAGGAAGAGGAGCTCGACATCATGAAGCTCACGACAACGATGACGTCGCCGGAGCTCAAGACGATCATCGACCAGCAGACCATTCAGGAGCTGCAGGAAACCGTTCGCAAGGTTCCGATCGCAGATCCGGTTTTGCAATACGCTGTGCGCCTGGTGCGCGCCACCCGCTTTGACGGGGACGAAGCGCCCGCGTTCATCAAGGAATCGCTGGCCTGGGGTGCTGGGCCGCGCGCCGCGCAAAACCTGATTTTGGGTGGAAAGGCGCGCGCACTTCTCAAGGGCCGTTTTCACGTTTCCACCGACGACATCAAGGCCGTCGCGCACCCTGTGTTGCGCCACCGCCTGATCACCAACTACAGCGCCGAAGCCGAGGGCATCACCTCGGACAAGATCGTGGACCGACTGCTTGAAACCATTCCCAGTGACGGCGCCGATGAACGAGAACTCCCGGAAGTACTTGGATCCTGAAGTACTCAATTCGGTCAGCGGGCTTGAACTCAAAGCGCGCTTGATCGTTGAGGGCTTCGTCTCCGGGATGCACCGTTCGCCATTCCACGGATTCTCCGTGGAGTTTGCGGAACACCGTGAATACGTGCCGGGCGACGACGTGCGCTTCGTCGACTGGAAGGTGTTTGGCAAGAGCGATCGCTACTACATCAAGCAGTACGAGGAAGAGACCAATCTCCGCGCCTGGCTGATGGTCGATCTCTCGGAATCGATGGAATACGGCTCGGGCGCGCTCAACAAGATCGACTACGCGCGCCACGCCGCGGCGGCGCTCGCGTACTTGATCACGCAGCAGCAAGACGCCGTCGGACTTTGCCTCTTTGGCGATGAAGTCCGCGACGTCATGCCCGCCGCGTCGAGCAGCGGCCATCTACGCGTGTTGATCAATCGCCTCGAAGAGATCAAGACGCGCGGCAAGACCAACATCTCGTCGGCGATCAACGTGGCGTCCGAGCAGATCGGACGGCGCGGCGTTGTGATCATCCTGTCGGACCTGCTGGATTCCCCCGAACGCATCATGGATGCCGTGCAGCTCCTGCGGCACCGCAGCCATGAAGTGATTTTGTTTCACATCCTCGACAAGGACGAACGCACGTTTCCGTTCGAGCGCATGACGCGCTTTGAAGGGTTGGAGTCCATGCCGCAGGTGATGGCCGATCCGGCCGCGCTACGCGCGCAATACATTAAGGAACTCAACGCGTTCACGCAGCGCCTCCGACGCGGTTGCCTGCGCAACGGCGCGGACTTTGTCGAGATTGATACGTCCACGCCGCTCGATGTCGCGTTGTCGTCTTACCTCGCGTCGCGCGGGAGGCGTCGTTGATGACTCTTCCGTTGCTCTTCGCACTCGCGCACCCCGGGTTGATGTGGACCGGCCTCGCGCTCGTCTCGGTGCCGATTTTGATCCATCTGTTCTTCCGGCGACGCCATCGCGTCGTCCGTTGGGCGGCGATGGAATTTTTGTTGGCCGCGCTGCGCAAACAAAAACGCCGGATGGAGGTCGAGAACCTCATCCTGTTGCTGGTTCGCATCGCGCTGATCGCGCTCCTGGGCCTCGCTCTTGCGCGTCCGGCCGTCGAAGCCTCGTCGTTTAACGCGATGGGCGTTGGCGCGCGCGCCGTCGCTTTGGTCATCGACACGTCGGCCTCGATGGGGGCGCTGCTCAACGGCCGCCCGATGCTCGACCGCGCCCGCGAACGCGCATCCAAAACGCTGCTCGATCTCCCCGAGGAGAGCCGCGTCACGCTGCTCGTCTCGCGCGGCGACGGGTCCGGCGCTCCCCAAGTCTTGGTCGAAAGCGCCACGCCGGCCGATGCCCGTGCGCGTTTGGGCGGCATCACGCTCGCGTACGGTCCGAACGATCTTGCGAGCGTGTTTCGCCTCGCGGGGCGCAAGCTCAAGACGATGCGCGGACGCGCCATGGTGCTCTTCCTAAGCGACCTGCAGCGACGCGATTGGTTGCCGGGCGGCGCCCGCCACGACGACCTTCACGGCGCGCTGCGTCAGCTTGCGACCGACGAGGGACAATCGCCTCCGGTCGTGTTACTCGACGTCAACGGCGGCGACTTCAACAACGTCGTCGTGACGGACTTGGTCATTGACGAAGGGCTGGAGGCGTTCGCGCCGTCCGTGCTCGGACTCAGTGCGGCTGTCGTCAACTTCGGCACCGCACCCGCGAGCGGGCGCATCGCTTTGTTTGTCGGACGCGCCGACGGCGGATGGGAACGCAAACAATCCGTCGAGGTCAAAGACATCGTGCCGACGCTGGCGTCGGCGACCGCCGCTGAGTTCGCAAGAAAAGAAGTTCAGTTCCACCTTCCGATTCGCAAGGAGGACGAGGGTCCGCTTCCGATCAAGGTGCTGTTTGAGCCGGATAGCACCGGCGATCGGCTGGAGTCGGACAACCAACGGTTCTTGGCCATCCATGCACGGCCGCCGGTTCGGTTCTTGCCCGTCCGGAACTACGAAGGCGCTTTAAATGTCTTGCGCGACATGGAGACGATTGAGGTCATCGAGTTTGAGCAGGCGATTTATCCAAACGACCTCAGCGACGAAGATCTGACGGGAATCGACGTGGTGTTGTGGGCCGATGCCAACATTCACGACTTAGATGCCGAGGGTGCGACCAAGCTTGAGAAATTCGTGCGCGGTGGCGGCGCCTTCCTCGCGTACCTCGGGACCGAAGCACGCCCCGACAAAGTCAACGCCGCGTTCTTCAAGGAGTATCGCGACGGATCGTTCCAGGGTTTGTTCCCGTTCATGTTGGCCGACGGCAACAACATGCCGATTGACGACGAAAACCCGACGCACATCGACATCGAATCCGCGCGCGGGCCGTTGTTTCGCGAAATGGCGGAGAGCCCCGGGCTCTTCTATTCGCCCGACATCATCGGATTCCGCGCGCTGCGCAAGGACACACAAGATCTCGATGCGTACGTGAAAGCGCGCTACGTGAACGGTGAGCCGGCCGTCTTGGTTCATCGCCTGGGTCGCGGGTTAGTCGTTGCCGTCACCACGACGCCCGATGAACGCGCGATCCGCCTGAACGGCTCGATCCTGCCCGCCGCGTTTTTCTTCAACGCCGCGCACTTCTTGGTCGAGCAGGACCCGCGGCTGCGCAACGTGCTCGTCGGCGAGACCATCGTGGTCTCCCTGCCGCCCAGCGCGAAAGAGATCATCGTGGAGCAACCGGAGCGCGCCGGTGGAACGATCCGCGAGCCCATCACCGAACCCGACGCGCCCTATCGGTTGTCGAGTACGGGTGCACCCGGAATCTATCGGATCGCCATCAAGTCGGCCGCGGCGAGTGCGACAAGCGGACTCCCGTCCGAAAAGCGTCACGTGGCGGCGGTGAACCTACATCCGAGCGAGAGCGACCTGCGTCGCGCCGGGGCCTCCGAATTGGAGCAGGCCTACCGCGCGGGCGGCGTGAAACTCATGTTTTCGTCCGACGTCGAAGAAGCGCTGCCGGAAGCGACGGATACAACGGGTGAACTCGCGCGCACGCTCCTCGGCATCGTCGTCGCCTTGCTTGGCGTGGAGCTCTTCTTGGCTTGGTACTTCGGTAACCGACGAAAGGCGGGAAGCGCATGATGAACGCCGTTTCCTCCACGACGCTGCGCTGGACCGCGTTGCCGCCGCTTTGGATCATCGTGCTCGTCATCGCGCCGCTCGTGATCTTGGGCGTTCGCTGGATTTATCGCCGCGAAGGCGGGCGCACGGCTTCACGCTTGCGCCCTCTGATGATGGCGCTCCGCGTCGGCGTGATCGCGCTCGCACTGACCGCGTTTTTCGGGCCGTACGCCGAGACGATCGAGGGCGACGAGTATAAACGCCACCTAATCGTCGCCGTCGATACGTCCCGCTCGATGCACTTGCGCGACGCCAACGGTTATGCGAGCGACGCGGAGCTGGCCGCCAAGATTCGCGAAGCCGCCGGCATGGGTGCGGCGACCGATCTCGCGACCAAACGCCGCATCGAGATCATCGCGGGCGTGCTCAAAAGCAAACCCGAATTCATCGAACGACTCTCCGAGAAGTTCGAGTTGCACCTCTACCGATTTGACTCGGGCGTGGCGGGCTTGTTCGAGCCGGAAGAGGGCATGACGCCGGGTGCCGTCGCGGAGGCGTTCCTGGCGCGCGTTCCCAGCGAAGCGACCGGCAAAGTGACCCGCATCGGATCGGCGATCGAAACACTCGTCCGCCAATTCGACGCGCGCAACGAACCGGTCGCGGGCATCTTGATGTTCACCGACGGTCGCCATACCGGCGGCGCCCCCCTTCCCGTCGAGGAAGCGCGCCGCGCCGCCGAGGGAACGCGGAGCGGGATTCCGATCTTCCCGGTGGCGATTGGCGATCCCGCCACGGCGATCAACATCGGCGTGTCGCGCGTGGACGCACCGGAAGTCGCCCTCGCCGGCGACCAGGTGGCGTTTACGGTCAGCGTTTACGCGCGCGGGCTGGCCGGACGCGAGGCGGACCTGCGCGTGCACGTCCTAAACGAAGACGGCACGGTGGCCGAAACGCTTCCGATTGAAGTCGAGCCGTTCGCGCTGCCCAGCGAAGACGAGCCCGCCAAAAAGATCTCGTTTCGCCATCGGTTCTCCGACCCGGGTCGCTATCGACTGCGCGTCGGCGTCGATCCCTACCCCGGCGAGGCGGTGCATAGCGACAACTATCAAGAGCACATCCTTCGCATCGTGCAGCTCAAGATGCGCGTGCTGTATGTCGTCGCGCGCCCCAACTACACCTACCGCTTCCTCAAAGAAGCGTTGTTTCGCGCCGAAAACATCATCGACGCGCAGATCCTACTGCTGAGTGCGGAAGCCGAGTGGCCGCAGGAAGCGTCGCGCGCGAATGAACCGTTGCTGGTGTTCCCGCGCACCAAACGCGAGCTCGCGCAGTACGACGTGATCATCCTGATGGATGTCGATCCCGACGACGCGCGGATCTCCGGCGGCGACGCGATCGTCAAAAAAGAGATCCTGGGCGGCATCGCCGAATGGGTGAAGCAAGGCGGTGGACTGGTGCTCCACGCCGGGCGACACGGCAACATTCCAGACCGCCTCCTGGACACGCCGATGATGCCGCTCCTCCCCGTGGTTCCGCACCGGGTAGTGAGTGATGTCGACAAGGAAAGACGCATCGACATCGGCCAGAAAAAACGCTTCACGCTGACCGACGCGGGCGCGGCGCACCCGGTGATGCGCGTCCTTTCCGATCCGCGCGAGGCGCGCCAGTTCTGGGACGGCTCGGACTACGAAACAACGTATTGCTGGTACGCCGCGGTCGAGAAAGCCAAGTCGAGCGCCACCGTGCTCGCCGTGCGCCGCGGTCTTGAGGGCAAACAGGATCCGCTGATCGCTCTGCTCGACTACGGCTTAGGCAAAGTGCTGTGGTTGGGAACGGACGAGCTGTGGCGGATGCGGCGCGGAGTGGAGAACCTCTACTACTGGGGATTTTGGTCCGGGGTCATTCGCCACCTCGCGACGTATCGTTTGCTTGGCGGCAACAAGCGCATCAAGATCTGGATCGATCGGGCGGATGGGCGCTACCAAGTCGGTGATTCCGTCCGCGTCGAAGCGAAATTTTTGGACGAGAACTTTGAGCCGGTCGTTCCTGATGACGTGACCGGCGATGCGACACGGACGATCAAACTGCGCGGGCCCGACGGCGTCGAGCAAGACGTTGTCTTGAACGCCGAAATCACCGACCCCCCCGAAGGGTTGTTTTGGACGCGCATCACGGCCGGCACGCCCGGCACGTACAGCTTGCTGGCGTTGGCGCCGGGCGAGGACGAGCCCGCGGAAGAAACGTTCGTCGTCGAGGACACGACCGCGGAAACGAAAGATCCGCTGCTGGACGCCGAGACCTTGGAGGCGATCGCATCCGCGAGTCGCGGCGCGGTTTTGCAGCCCCACGAGTTTCATCTGCTGCTCGAAGACCAGCGCGTCCCGCACGGCAGCATCATGCGCTCGGGCGAACCGCATCGCACCGACCTGTGGGATCGCGCCTGGGTGCTTTGGCTGTTCGTCGGCCTGCTGGCCGCGGAGTGGATCCTGCGGCGCATGAACCTCCTGCTCTAGCAGCCGTTGAAGAAGTAATCGTCAGGCGAGAGCGCGGGCTCGGAGTCGAATCAAGGAGCGAGCCGGAGACCGCGCCGCAAGCGAGGGCGAGGATTCGCGTCGCAGCGATGGGCTCGCCAGATAAAGCAATGCGGCGCTCGTAGTTCCCGAGGACATTTTCAGCGGTCTGCTGGGTGGGCCCGCGACCGCGCGGAGCACCCGAGCGTCGCGACGAGGCGCCGCGTGAACGTCGAACCACAATCGAACACCTCCGAATTCGGTTGGAACCGCACGCCGGGGGTCTCGCGGGCGTAAACTAGAGACGTGCCGCGCATCATCGCCTTCTCGCTCCTAGGTCTGGTCAGCGTGCTCGGCGCGCAGGGCAAGGAGGACGGTCGTCCGTTCTGGGTCTCGACGCCGCCGCCGGCCGCCAGCCCCATCAACGCGGCGCAGGCAGCGCTCATTCAGGGGGACACGCGGTCGGCTGTGCGGAGCCTGCAATCGCTCATGGACGATCGCTCGGGGCAGCGCCTCGACTACGCGTTCATCGAGCGGCCGCAAAAAGATCCGAACAAGTCCGTCGATCGATTCGTCGGAGCCCGCGCATCCGCCGTAAGACTACTCCTCAGCATGGGCCGCAAGGGGTTTGAGCTGTATGAGGAGATGTTTGGGGCCCGCGCCCAAGTCGAGCTCCTCAAAGCGCTCGCCACCAACTCGCAGACCGAGTTGATTACGGTGGCGCGCCGCTTCGAACCGAGCCGCGCGGGCCGTCATGCCCTTTTGGCTTTGGTTGATCGCGCGCTCCTGCGTGGCCAGCCCGCCGAGGCGCGGTTGCTCCTCGCGCGGTTGAGTCGTTTGCACACGTCGGCGTTCGCGATTCCCGCCGTCCGCGCTCGTTTGATCGAAGCGGTGTCAAAAGACATCTCGCGCGGCGGTCCGCCCGCCAGCGAGCACGAAATCCTCGCCGGCGTTCCGCCGCAACTCGTGCCGCCGCGAGATGCGTGGCCGATGATGGGTGGAAACGCGGCGCGCAATGGCGTGGCGGACGCGGTGCATTTTCACCCCATCCACTACACGAAGTCGTTCACGATTCAGGAACGCCACTGGGATCGGCCCAACAAACCAACCCGTGATTGGCGTGTGCGCCGCGTGCAGCAGCCCAAGTGGTCCGAGCAATGGGATGAGTACAACCCGCTGCACCCGGTGATTGCGCGCGGCTCGCTGATCGTGAACGACGGCCCGCAGATTTCTTCGGTCAACTTGTTCACCGGCGAAACACAATGGGTCGTTCCGTCACGCACCGACGTGCTGCCGCGCGGGCGGACCAATTTGGCCACGTTGCTGACTCCGGTTGTCGATGACGGAGTCGTCTACGCCGCCCTTGAGGTGCGCGTCGCGCACGATAGCCAGGAGCTGCAAGGCGTTCCGATCACGTACTACATCCCGGAACGGCGCCTCGTCGCGATCGATCTGGATACCGGCGCTGTGTTGTGGTCGCACGACGAAAAATGGGCCGCGAGTACACCGGAAACAAAAGACATGGGCCGCCTCACCGTGTCGGGGCCGCCGCTTGTGCGTGGCGAGCGCATCTATGTGCCCGCTGCACGCAGCACAGGGACGTTTGAGAACTGGATCGTCGCGCTCGATCGCCGAAGCGGCAAGTTGATCTACGCGACCAGCGTGAGCGACGGCCAACAGGAACTCAATCTGTTCGGGCGCCAACTGCAAGAGGCGTTTTCGACGCCCATCGCCGAGCGCGACGGCGTTCTCTACTACGGCACCAACATGGGCATCGTGGCCGCGATCGACGCGCTGCTGGGAACGCCGCTCTGGGCGACCGCCTACCCCATCGTGACGATCCCCTCGACGTTTTATTGGTTCGAGGCGCCGCGGCGCGCGTCGCGTCTCGACAACGGCCCGCCGGTCATCGTCGGCGACACGGCCGTGTTTTCCCCGTCGGACGGCGAACACGTTCTCGCGGTCGACACAAAGACAGGACGCAAAAAGTGGCACTGGCATTGGCGGTCGCTACGTAGCTTGCGCGTCCGCACGGTTGTCGGCGCCGACAAAGAACGCGTGTACTTGTCCGGACCGGGCACCGCGATGGCGCTTTGGCTCATCGACGACGAATCGCGGCAGGCGCGACAAGGCAAGCTCGCGTGGCACACCGAGCTGCGAGGCACCGCGGAGCTCGCCGTGGGGCGCGCGCCGGAGCTGATCGGGCGTGGCGTCCTGGCCAAGAACGGACTCTGGCTGCCGGGCGAACGCTACATCTATCAGATCGAAGAGAAGACCGGACGCGTCCGCGCCGCGCACTCCCGCGACGAGCAATCGCGAACACCGCTGCATCTGGTGTCCGGCGCGGGCGTGCTCGTCACGTCGGGACGCGATTTCGTAAGCGCGCGTTTTTCGATGGACGAAGTCATGGAGCGCGCAAAGAGTAAGTCCGATCGCGCGCCGGAAGATCCCGACGCGCAGCTCCAGGCCGCGGACGTGTTCTTGGCGGCGGGCGCCGTTGCGGATGCCGTGGCGCGTTACCGTTTGGCGGAACGCAAGGCGGTCGCGGCCGGCGCGGCGGGTAAAGCGGACCGCGCGCGCCATGGACTGCATCGTGCGCTCTTGCAACGCGCGACCGGTTTGCTCCGGTCAGCGCCGGATCGCGCGCCCGCGGATTTCGAGGCCGCCTTCCGCGCCGCGCCGGACGAGACCACCGCGCTGCGCGCACGGTTGTATCTCGACGCGGTGTTGGACGCGCGCGAGGATCCGACCCACAACGAGTGGCGGCTGCGGAACTTGCGCGCACTCGTGCGCGACTTCGGCGGCTCGACCATGGACGGCGGCCGCCGGTCCGTGCGCGGCGACGCCATGCGGCGCATCACCGACCTCTTGCTGGCCATGGACAAACCGAAGCTCGCGTTGGAAGTGCTTCACGAGTTGCTCGAGTTTGATACCAAGGGAGAGGACGGACGGTGGGCGGAACGACGCCTTCGCATGCTGCTGCTGGAGCGCGGTCGCGGCGTCTACGAGGTCTACGAAAATCGCGCTGCGCGATTGTTTCGCACCGCGTTGGAGAGCGACGACTTGCTCGCCGTCGAGCAGGGTTTGCGCCTCTACTCCAACGCGGTTGCGGCCGTGCCGGCCATGCTGCGGCTCGCGGAGCGACGTTTGGCCCGCAAGGAACCGAGCGAGGCGGCGCGCGTCCTGCAGCGGTTCTTGGCGGAGCACGGCGGGTCCAACGATGCCCCGCGCGCGCTGGCGCTGATGGTGTCAGCGTTGCACGAGAGCGGTTCGCACGGGTTGGCGTACGCCGCCCTCCTGCGGCTGAAAAACCGCCATCCGAACGCCCCCGTGAAGCGCGCGGACGGCGCGTCGGTTTCGGCCCGCGCGTTCGCGACGGAGTGGCTCAAGCGCGCGCCCTACCCGAAGCTCGCGCGAAGCGCCGAGCGCAACGACTTGCAGTCCAACCTCACGTTGCAGTTTGCGGTGTCGTTCGCCGAGGAAGAGCAGTACGTGGACATCCCGCGGCTGGTCGGGCAGCGACCCGACGTTTTGCGCGATACCGTCCTGTTGCGCATCGGTCGCGACATCGTCGTGCTCGACGCCAAGACCGGCGCTGAAAGCTATCGCCTCAAACTCGGGCTCGGCGAGCCGAAGGGCCCGCTCGTGTTGTCCGGCAATCGGCTCCACGCGATCACGGACCGTTCGATCCACGTGTTCGATTTGGAGCGCCGCATTGCGCTTCCGCGCGTGCGGGTCCCGCACTTCGGTCAGGCGCGGCGATTGTTCGCGCATCGCGGCCAGGTGTTCTTAAGTTATCGCGAGTCCGACATTCGCGGACGTCCGGGCATCGCAGCGATCAATCCGACCGACGGATCCATCCTGTGGTCGGTTCTGTTCAGGGTCGGTCGCAGCGACCCCCGCACCGCCGACTACAAGGCCGTCCCCCACGATGATCGCATCCTGCTGTTCGCGACTCACCCGGTCAGTGTGACGGCCATCGACGCCACGAGCGGTGCGATCGCGAATCAGATCGAGATTCCGGACGTCGATCCAGGCGCCAACCTCGTGCGACACCACGTACTCGGAGACGGTCGCGCGCTCCTTGGTTTGGGAACGGCGAAGCGTTTCGATCGTTGGCAATTCAAGCACTCATACGAATTGCTGCTTGTCGATCCGGCCGCGCCGGCGGAGAGCGCGACGTTGTGGCGCTACAAGCCGCGCCAAAGCAAGCACAGCAAAGACAGCCGCATGCTCTACGCGGTGGAGCTCATGGGTTCGTATGCCGTTGCCGTGGATCGCAATCGCTTCGCCGCGGTTGTGGACATGGGGAGCGGCAACGAAGTGGCGTTTAAGCAGCTCCAACTCGGCGCGCCCGGCGAGCGAACGGAGCTGAGTCAAGTGCGCGGACGCGACGATTCCGTGTTGTACGTGCAGACCGGGAGCCGCTTCGCGAACGGGCGACCCAACCGCGATCGCCCGTCACGCCTCGCCGCATTCAGCCTGCCCGATTTGCAACGCAACTACATGGTCGACCTGACCGAAGGCGGCCACGAGACCGCACTTCTCATCGAATCCGAAGGCGTGATGGGCTTCAAAATCCAAGGGCAATCGCGCCGGATCAAACCACGCGTCCGTCTCTTCGATCCAACGACGGCTCGCCTCGTCGAGGAGATCGCGCCGTCTGTCGAAGAAGTGCAGTTTTTTACCGCCAGCGTCCAGGGCGGCCTGCTTGTGGTGACGACCTCGACCGGCCGCGTCTTCGCGTACGCCCCGCGCTGAGCTCAACCGCGTGCGTTTTCCGATCTCGGCCCGCGACTCCACTCGTGGCGCGTGAACGCCGAAGAAGGGTATAGGTGCCCAGCTTTCGAACGGAAAACACAGACTCGCGCCGTCACGGGACGGTGGAGCCGCGTATACTACGTGTGGACATGCACCGACGCTGGGCAACGAACGGCTCGACCTCTTTGAGCCGCGACAAATCTTCGCGCAAATTTGGGGCCCGGGTTCCGGTCCTCGCCTGCGCGCGTACCGATCGCGCGACCTTCGCGCGCCCGTTGGGACGCGGTTTCCTGCTCGCTTTGGCTCTCCTGGGCCTTGCCGTGGGGTCGGGTCAAGCGCAGGAGGAAGTGCGCAACGCCGCGCCCGCGAAATCGCGCAGCCTGTTCAACGCGCGCGCCCAAAAAGCCGCGGCCGGTGCGTTGAAGTGGCTGGAGGAGCGGCAAAACAAGGACGGGTCCTGGAACGCGCGCGTTGGCTTCAAAATCAACGACGGCTACCGCCCGCAACCGGCGGCGCAGCCCCGCGACGGTAAGCCTCACTTGGGGGTCACCGCCCTCGCCGGCATGGCGTTCCTTAGCGGCGGACATCTCCCGGGGCAGGGGCGCTACGGCAAAGTCGTTTCGAAAGCACTTTCGTTCGTCTTGGACAAGGTCACGTCGAACGGTTACATCACGTTCAACGACACGCGCATGTACAGCCACGCGTTTTGCGTCCTGTTCCTTGCCGAAATCTACGGCATGACGGGGCATCGCGACCTGCGCGCCAAACTCGATCGCGCCATCGAATTCACCTACAAGTCGCAAAACGAAAAGGGTGGATGGCGTTACGCGCCGGCCGCGCGCGACTCCGACATGTCGATCACGGTCTGCCAGGTGGTCGCCCTGCGCGCCGCCCGCAACATCGGCATCAAGGTGCCGAAAGAGACCATCGAACGCGCACTCAAATACGTCATCGAGTCGGCTGTCGATCGCGGTCCTGATCGCGGTGCGTTCCTCTATCAGCACAAAGATGTCCCGTTTAACCGCAACAGCTTTCCGCTGACGGCGGCGGGCTTGACGACCGTGTACCAGGCAGGCCTATACACCAACCGCGACGTCGAACGATTCGCCGCGAAACACAACCTCAAGAAGTGGCCGCGCATCGACTGGTGCCTCCAGTACATGAAGCGCAACTACGAGCCGATCTGGCTCGAGTACCACGACCACTACTTCTACTATTATGGCAACTACTACGCCGCGCAGGCCATGTTCACCCGCGGCGGCGAGGAATGGCGCGCTTGGTACAGCCGCGTGCGTGACAATCTTCTCTCGATTGCCCGCACGCGACCGGCCCGCGACGGCGTGCGCACGCATTGGAGCTCGCACCACGTCGGGGACGCGTTCGCCACCGCTACGGCCGCCATCATCTTGCAGGTCCCCACGAGCTACCTACCCATCTTCCAACGCTAAAAAAGCAAAACCAAAAAAGCCGCCCCATCCCAATCAAATGCGGTACCGGGTTGGATTTTTTCGGTCGTAAGCTGTTGGCCTGCTTAGACTTATGACGCCCAAGTGCGGCATTGCTGCCGCACTCTCTCCAGCACCCCCAACATGTGGTGGTGCTCACCCGGCTGCCCCCAACTCTGACGCGGCGACGGCGGATTCAGGGATCGAGCGGCGCCGCGGCTCTAACTCATTTATGGACAACCCGTTACCGAGTTACCCGGGACGCGTCGGCACGGCACGAGACCATCGAAGTGCGTCACCAATGCCGCACCTTACTCTCGTAACTCACGCATTGGTAACGAGTTACAACCGACAAAATCCAACCCGGTACCGCATTGGGGGTCGAGGGTGGGGTTTGGGTGGGTTTGGAATTGGGTTCTGTTTTGGCTTTTTTTGTTCTCTTCTTTCTTGGTCGGGCTCTAAGTGCTTTTGTGGGCTTGATTTGCGGCTTTTTCATGTTGGTGTTAGTTTCCGCCCAGCACCGGTGAACCGGATGCGGGCGAGCCGGTTCTATGAGCAGTGGGAACGAAGACCAAAACGACCAAGAGCTCATGGCTCGCATCCAAGCGGGCGATGTGAGGGCGTTTGAAATGCTGTATGCCCGTTACGCCAACCCGCTCGTGAATTTCTTCTATCAGATGTGTTTCGACCGGACCGCGTCGGAGGACCACCTGCAGGAGACGTTTATGCGGGTGTGGCGCGCACGCAGCACGTACCGCCCCATCGGCAAGGTCTCGACGTGGCTGTTTCAGATCGGAAAGAACTACTGGTTTAACGAGCGCGAGAAACAAAAGCGGCGTCCGTTCCACTCGGTCGCCGGCGGTGACGACGCGGCGGAACAGTTCGGGCAGCTCGCGGACCGGCGCGGGGACGCGCAGCCGCAAGACGTGGTGAGCGCGAGCGAGACCGAAAAAGCGATCGCATACGCGGTGAGCACGCTAAGCGAAAAGCTTCGCGTTGCGTTCGTCATGGCCCGCTATCAAAAACTGCCGTACGCAGAGATCTCCGCGATCCTCGACATTCCGGTCGGGACCGTGAAGAGCCGCGTGGCGCTGGCCGAAAAAACACTCCGCGCGCTACTCCGCGAACACTTGGAAAACAACAACGGATGATCAGCGAAAATCCGCAGCCCCCGCGTGAGCACGGCGACGACGCGTCCGAAACCACGAACCCGTTGCATCAAGACTTGGTGGCGCTGGAAGACTTGGTCGCGCTGGCGCTGGGCGCATTGTCGGAAGCAGAATCGTCCGCATTGCAGGCGCGCGAGCTGACCGCGGACGAACAAGCAGAGCGCGCCGCGATCGAGCACCATCTGGCGTTGCACGACGCGGTGCCGACGATCGCCGCGCGCCCGCAGACATGGCGCGCGCTCCAAGAACAACTCGAACACGAGCCGCTCGAACGGCCGGCGCTATGGCGGCGCTTCTGGATGCCGCTCGCGGCCGCCGCCCTTGTGATGCTCGCCGTATTCCTGCCGCCGGCACGCGTGGCTGCGCAACGCCTCCACGGCACGGTTGCGCGCACGAAGACAGACCGCGGCGACCGGTTTACGGCGCGTACGGTCGCACGCATTCGACTCGATAGCGGCACCGTCCTTACGATGGACGCGGACACGCAGTTCGAACTCCTCAGCAACAAACGGCTCGTGCTTGGCGCGGGCCGTCTTCATGTCAACGCCCCGCCGCACGAGGCGGGGTTCGTGGTCGAAGCGGGCGACGTCATCGTCGAAACGCTGGGCACAGTCTTCAGCGTCGAACGCGCTCCGGCGAGTGCGACTGGCGGGAGTGCGACCCCCAATAGGGCGTCCACGATCGTCGGGGTCACGCGCGGTTCGGTTCGGTGTACGGCGTTCAGCACGCAGCCGGACGGCGCCGACAAAGCGATCGTGACCGTCGCGGAAGGCCAAGTTTGGTCGGCGAGCGACGGCCTCCGGCAAGGCGGCGCGAATCGACTTTGGTTTAGCCGCCCGACCCTCGTTGCGCGTATCCAAGATGTCGGAAGCAACCCGTCGAATAGCGCCGACATGAGTGATGCTGAAAAGTTTGCGACGGCCACGATCACGGTGACGAACCACATGCCTGATTCCATTACCTTGGCTCCTCCGACCGGTGGGGAGCCGTTCTTCTTTGTTCGCCTCGGCGCGGACTCGTCGCTCCCGATCGAGCCGTCGACCAATCCGCTACTGACCGGCCCGCGCACGCTCGCCACCGGCGAATCCTTCCAAATCACCCTCCGCCTCCCGCGTTCTCTCCGAGACCGGGAGGCGCTTTTGATTGCATGCCCGACTTGGGGCGTGACAACCGAGGCCAAACGCAAGTGACGGCGCATCGTAATACTTCCGGACCGAGTGGCACTGGGTCGAGTGATCACGGCCAGTTGCGAGAACTCGCACGTCCGTTGCGGCGCGGCCTCGGCGCGCTGCGCCGCCGCGTTCGGTCCCTGCTCTTGGTACTCGGAGTTTCGCGCAGCGTTGCCGTCCTCGCGTCGGCCCTGCTCCTGTTTTTTGTCCTCGACTACACTCTCCGCCTCCCGCTGTGGGTGCGCGGTTGCCTGCTCGTCGCCACGATCGCCATCACAGCCGTCGTCGCGATCCGGCGCCTCCTCACTCCGCTCGCGCGCAAGATCACCGACGAAACGCTCGCGAGCCGCGTCGAAGCAGCCCACCCGGAGCTGCAAGATCGCCTCCGTTCCAGCCTGGCCTTCGCCGGCGCTCCGATCGACGATCCCGACAACGAAGACTCGCCCGAACTCATGCGCACCGTCGTCGAGCAGACCATCGAACAGACGCGGTCGCTCCGCTTCGCTGACGTCGCGCGCAGCAACATCCCGATCCGCTGGGCGACAGCAGCCGCAGCACTCGCGGGCATCCTGCTACTCGGAAGCGCCGCACGCGCCGATCTGGCCAGCACGTTCATCAAGCGCTCGCTGCTGCTTCAGGATGTGTCGTGGCCACGCCGGACCACACTGTCTGTGGTCGACATGGTGCCCGGCGTCCCGCGCCCCGTCACGCGCGGCCGCGAAACCACAATCGTCGTCCGCGCCGACGGCTCGATCCCGGATCGCGTTGAGTTTCGCTACTGGGAGAGCGGCTCGGATCGCGCCAGCGGGGAACGCGTCGAACTAACACCTGCTGCCGAGGACCGCGGTCGCTTTGCGATCACGCTCCCCGTCTACAAGTCGTACGAATTCACGATCCGCGGCGGAGACGACGACCGCGAGCCGATCTACCAGATCCGCGCGCTGACACCGCCGTCGATCGACAAGCTCGAGATGGACGTGACTTATCCGTCGTATCTCGGCAAGCCGATGGAAACGCTCGTCGGCGGCGACCAACGCCTACCGGCCGGCACAAAAGTCAGCCTGCGCTTGAAATCAACGATCCCGCTCGCGAAAGCGTTCATGACGTTTGGCGCCAACGTACCGCGAACGCTGGAGGCATCCGCGCCCGACGCTTTCCGCATCGAATTCGTGGCGGAAAAAGACACGCGCTTCTCACTCCGACTCGTGGGAAAGAGCGGCGAAGAGAACGACCCGGGCATGGATACGTTCGTGATCCGGGTCTTGAAGGATCAGCCGCCGACCGTGCGCATCTACACGCCGAGCGCACACACAAACAGAGTCGAGAACGGCGTCGTGTTCATCGGCTTCGTCGCACGCGATGACCACCGCGTCGGCAAGGTAACGTTTGAGTACACGGTGGATTCTGGCCGCGTCAGCTCGGCGAAGCCCGGCAGCGATGAACCCAAAAAACACACGATCGAAAACGGAGGCACGGGCGCTGACGGCATCCGTTTTCTCCTGACGCCCGGTCTCAAGCCCAACCAGATGCGCGGCGTGCTCGCGGTGGATCTCGCGCGGTTACGGACCGATAGCGGCAAAAAAATCGAGCGCGACGCCAAGGTCCGATACATCTTCCGCGTCACCGACTCGGCGGGCGTCGAACAGTCCGCGCGCACCGACTACTTGATCTCGATTGTCTCAAGCGAGAATCTCCAACAGGATCTCGATACGGACCGAACCGAGCTGCGAAGCGCCGTGCTACGCGCAATCGATCGGTTGGAGTCCGCGGCACAAGGAGCAGCATCGATTCGCGACTCGCTCGGCGACGCGGTGAACTTGCGCCGCACGGCAGGACGCGCCCAAGCCCGGCAAGCGCGCCTCATCGACGACCTCGATTCGGTAAGCCAACGCACGCGGCGTCTCTTTAACCGCCGCGTGTTCAACCGCATGGATGATCCGTCCGCGGCCGAACAACTTCTTCCCTACTTTGAACGGCACCTCTTGATGCCGACACGCTCCGTCGGGGAAGCGTATCGCGGCACGCTCTATCGCACGTTGCGCTTAGCGGTCGAGGACCGTCAGGTCCGCGTCGGCGAAGCGTACGACAAACTGATTCGGATCGCCGACCTAGCCGATCGACTCGCGGTGGACCACGGGCCGGCCGCGTACCGCGCGCTCGGCGAGATTTCCAAGAACCCCAAAAAGAGCCCTGACGCCGCGCTCAAGACCGCCGCCGAGGAATACACCCTCTTGCGCGACGGCCTCTCGACCCTGCTGCGGTGGATGAAACAGTGGCAAAACTTCGAAGAATTCGTCCGCGGCTTCCGCAGTCTTCGTGACTCGCAGGAACGCGTGGTGAACGAGATCAAAGATCTCGACGAGGAGTCCAAGTAATGCGTCAATTCAACGGATCCCGATGTCGCGCCATTTTGGTGGGACTGTGCGTCGCCCTTGTGGCGCCGCTGCCCGCACAAGAGCCGTCGCGCCAAAAAATTCGCGTCCTGCAAGAACTCGCAACGCGGCAAGCGAAGTTGTCGCGCCAGTTGGAGCGTCTGCTCCAGGACGTGGACGATCTCGTCGCCTCGCTGCGCGAACGCAAGGAGACCGAAAAAGCGGACCTCCTCGCCAAAGCGGCGGCGATTGTGCGTCAAGAGGACGTCGTGGTCGACCGCGTGGGCGACAACGAACAGTTGGGCAACCTGCAGGAAGCGTTCAACGCGCTTTCCACGCAACTACGCGCTCCCGACGTGGCGAAGCGCACGGAAGAAGTGCAGCAACTCGGTCTCCGCGTGGTCCGCGCACTCGAAAAGGTGTTGGACATCTTGACTGACCGCGACGAAGTGAAGTCGCTGGAAAAGAAGGAAGCAGCACTCCGCGAAGCGAAGAAGACCGCAGCGGACCTGGCGCGAGAGCAGGAAAAACTCAAGAAAAACACGCGTAAGACCCGAGGCGACACCAAGGCTGAGAAAGCGGCGCAGAAGGCGCTCAAAGACATCGAGAAGCTGCAGCAGGATCTCGAAGACATCGACCGCAATGCGCGGCGCGATCTCAAAGAACTCGACCGCAGGCGCGAGCAAGCGCAACAACTAAGCGAACTCGCGCGGCGTCAGCAACGTCTCCTCAACGAGACGAAGGTGCAGGGTGGCGAAACCGATTCCATCACGCCGAAAATCAACCGCGCCTTGGCGGAACTGCAACGCATTCAGGACGCGGCCCGCAAAGCCGCGGACGAGGAACAGGCCGCCGCCGACAAGGCGCGCTTGGCCCGTCACATTGACGATCTCGCCCAGCGTCAAGATCGTCTCGCGCGCGAAATGAAGGCGCGCGAGGCCATGCAGCGGGCGATGTCCGATCTCAAGTCGGGCACCGAACAGCAAGCCAAAGACGCGTTGCAAAAAGCGGCCGATAAAGCCGACGAGCAGGGCGACAAAATTGGCGCGCAATCCATGCGCCAGACCGCGGCCAACCTCGACCAAAAAGACGGTCGGGCGCAGGCCGCCAAGGCGGTCGCGAAGGCGATGGAGAAGGTCGCTTCGGCGGAAACGCTGACCCGCGATCAAGAAGCTCTGGAGCGCGCGATCGAAAAGGCGCTCGAAAGCAACGGCGCCGACGGCGCCAAAGAGCGGAAGGCGCTCAAGGACGCCGCCGCCAAAGCGCGCGCTGCGAGCGACGACATGAGGGCCGGACGCGAGTCGTCCACCAACGCCCAAAAAGCTGCGGACGAGCTCAAAAAAGCCGCCCAAGCGATGAAGGGCGCAGGCCAAGAGGGCAGCAAGCCCGATGGAGATACCAAGGACCAAAAAGGACGCACGGCGCAGCAGCGTGAAGCGCAGGCGAAGGCCCGCGAAGACATGGCGGATCGCGCCCAAGCGCTGGCGGACGAACTCAAGAAACTCGCGAACGACCCGCAGACCAAAAAAGCCGGCGCGAGCGCGATGGCCAAGGATGCCGAAAAGGCCGCGCGGCAAGCCAGCAAGGCCATGAAGGAATCGGCCGACGCGACGCGCAAGAACAACGCCGCGAAGGCGGCCAGCAGCGCGAAAGATGCCGAGGACGCCGCCCGGCGTGCCGGGCAACAGATGCGCGAAGGAATGCAGGGCGGTCGCGACCTCCCCCGCCGTCAAGCCAACGTGGCGCAAGAGCTGCGCAACATGGCGGAGCGCGCGAAGGACGGAGCACGCAAGGCCCAGCTTGAAGACGCCGCCAAGAAAGCGGATGCGGCGAAGGAAGCGCTCAACCAAAACAAGTTTGACGCGGCCAGCGTGGCGCAGCAGCAAGCATTGGACGCGCTTCAGAAGATGGCGCAGCAGTCCAACCAGCAAGCGCAGGGAGCGGCTCAAAAGCAAAAGGCCGCTTTGGATCGCGCGCAAAAGAACACGCAAGACGCCGCCAAGCGCACAGAGAAAATTCAGCGCGATCTAAAAGACGGTGCGCGGCAGGCGCGTGAAGACGAAGCGCGTCGCCAGCTCGAGGACGCCGCCGGAGCCGCCAAGAAAGCGGAAGAAGCGATGAAGCGTTCGCTGGAACGTTTGCGCGCCGCCCAACCGAAGGGCGCCGAAGCCGAGCGCCGTCAAGCCAACGACGAGCTAGAAAAAGCGAAGCGTAGTTTGGAAGGCGTTCGCGAGAACAAGGGCCAAGCGCAGGGTCAGCAACGGGAGCAGCTCAAGACCAACGCCGAACGGCAGCGTCAATTGCGCGAACGCGTCAAGCGCCTCGAAGAGCGCCTCAAAAAACTCAACCAACGCGGCGCACAGGAGCAGGTCCAAAACGCTCAGTCCGCCATGCGCGACGCGGAGAAGCGCCTCGAAGAGGGCGACTCCGACGAAGCCGAGAAGGCACAGCAGCGCGCGCAAAAGGCATTGGAGCAAGCACAAAAAGAACTTGAACAGGAGCAGCGGCGTTACCGCAACCTGCGTCAGTTCGAGTTGCTCTTCAAACTCAAGAAAGAGCTCGAAGGATTCCGGCGCACGGCGCAGGGTCAACGAGAATCGCTCTCGGCGCTCGACGCCAAAGTGCGTCAGGCAGGTCGTTTGACGCGCGCCATGCGTCGCAATGAGCTGAAATCACTCACGACGGGCGTGAAGCACCTCGGCCGTGATGTCGGCGAGAAGGCGGACGCGATCGAGAAAGAAAACGCGATCGTCTATACCTACATCCTCAAGGGGTGCCGCGCCGATCTCAACGAGGTGGGCGCGCAGCTCAAGGACCGCGAAGTCGGTCTGGTGCCGCAAGAACTCCTCGCCGATGTCGTGCGTCGCTTCGACCTTGCGATCAAGGGACTTGAAAAAGACCTTCGCGAGCAGCAGGACCAGCAACAACAACAGCAGCAACAGCAACAGAATCAGCAGCAGAACCAGGGGCAGCAGCGCCTCGTGCCGCCGGCCGCCGAGTTGCGAATGATCATGGTGTTGCAGCAAGAGCTCAACGATGAGCGTGAGAACTTCTTCAAAATTCGCCCGGATGTCGGCGGTCGCAAGTTGACCGACGCCGAGCGGGCGCGCATTCAGCGCATGTATCACCATCAGGGTTCGCTGGCCGAGCTGTTTGATGGACTGCGCGAGAGCCTGGGCACGCCGGAGAACGGCGACGAGCCCACGTTCGACGAACCCGAACCGCAAGATCCCGAAGACGGTGAAAAGCGCGACGGGAACGAGGACCCGGACAAAGAGTCGGACGCGGAGGACAACCGATGAACCGAAAACGCAAAACCACCTGTGCCGTCCTCGGCACACTTCTTCTCTTCAGCTCGTGGGCGCCCGCGCCGGCGCAGGGCGCGGCGCAGCAGCGCGAAGAGATGGAAAAGCGCATGAAGGAGATTGCACGCCTCATGCGTGAGAGCGAGCAACTTCTGCACGAGATGACCAAGGTCGACAAGGTTGTCGAGAGCCAACAGGCGATCGTCGAGGAGTTGCGCAAGCTGCAGGATAAGAAGCCACCGCAGAACGCCGCGGCGAAACAGGCAGAGCAAAACAAGAAGCAAGAGCTGGAAAAGAAACAGCAAGAGACCCAAGAGAAGATCAAGAAGCTGTTTGAGAACCAGGCCAACGCTTCCGATGCGTCCGTGCAAGAACTCGTCCGCCTGTTGCGCAGTCTGCCGCGTCAGTCCGGCCAGGGTCAGGGCAAACCGGACCCGAACAAGGACAAACAAAAGCGCAAGCGCGACCGTGAGCGTGAGAAAGAACTCAAAGACAAAAAGAACGCGCAAAAGCCGCAGTCTCCCGCGGAGAAACGCGAGCAGGAGCAGAAGCGACTCGAAGAGATGGCACGCAAGAAGGCCGAGGCGGCCGCCGCGCGTCTCTCCCGCTTGGAAGCGTGGATTACACGACTCCCGCCGGAGGTGCAGGAGCGGATCAACCGCAACGACTTCAGCGCGATCCCGCTCCGTTACCGACGTTTGGTGCAGCAATACACCGAGGCGCGCGCCAAGCGGGAATCGGAACGCGAGCAAGACAAGTCGAACGGGCGCTAAAACAAACAACGCTCGCAGCCCCTTGAAGCAAGTCCGGTGGGCTGCGAGCGCGCCCCGCTATTCCAAGCATTTCTCCAGCGCGACGCAAGAACGACGGCCGGGCTGCACGGCATGCACGCACAATCTGCGTTCGCAAACCGAGCGCCATCGGCGGGATTCGGCGGGCGTGCAGCGGGACGCGACGCCGTCGACCCCGCCGCACGCCCGGAGTACGCGCGGATGTCGCGCCATGCCAGGCGCGACGCACCATCGAATCAACGCCCGAATTCAATCAGGTCTCACGGGTGTCGGATCGGCGACGGCGGCGTCATCTCTTGCGCGCGACGTTCTCCAGGCCGTCTGAAGCGACGTTACTCAACGCAGGACCGCAGCGCTTTCAGGTGCTTGCCATCCCACCCATCCTCGTACTCCTCCAAGTAATCCGCAGCTTCCGCTCCGAATCGCTCAAAGCCGTGATGAAACAACTCGACCATCGTGCTGTCATCGATCGGCGTGAGTCGGATCGTCCAGATGGTCGGCACCGACCACGCCATTCGGCCCTCCCAATTGATATCGAAACTCACCTCTTGGTCCGGATCAAAGACGAGCACCCGCCCATCGAGCTTGACTCGTGCAATTCGTGGCCGATACCGAGCCAAACACCAATCCGCTCAAGCGACGCAAACTCTTCCCACACATGTGCGGCCGGTGCCCGGATCAGGATGCTTCGCCTCACGTTCAACAAGCCAATTTGAATACCCATGGTGTTTCTGCTCTCGCTCTCACCTAACGAAGTGACAAACCTAAGCAATTTTGTCGCAGCACGTTTCTCGGTTCGATATCAAAAGGAGCGGAGCACGCCAAGCGTCCCGGTTTGACTGATACACTGCTCCCGTGAAGATTTGGGTCATAGCCGCTGTGGGCGCTTTCGCTTTTGCAGGGGCCGGTACGCCGTCCGCGCAGGGCCAGGACTCGCGTAATCCGCGGCGTCCTTCGCGGACCGGGGAGCGCTACGACCGGCGTCAGACCGCGATCAGTCGCGGCCTCGACTACCTCGCCTCCAACCAGACCCAAGACGGCTCGTTTGGTCCGGCGAATGGACGCGTGGGCATCACCGGACTGTGCCTCCTCGCCTTTATGGCGCAGGGGCACGAGGAAGGACGCGGCCGCTACGCGTCGTGGCCCGGCGGCGGCGATGTGTTGCGCCGCGGCGTTGACTTCTTGCTGAGTCGAAGCTTGCAGCCGGGCGGACGCGTGAATCCGGAGATATCCGCGTCGGACGGCAAACCCACGGGCTACGTGTTCGACATCAATGATCCCGATTCTAAAATGCACGGCCACGGCTACGCATCGCAGGTGCTGATCCTCGCGTACGGTTCGGCCAAAAAAGGGACGCCGCGCTGGAAGCGATTGCGCACCGCCGTGCAGCGCGCGGTGCGCGTCATCGAGAACTCGCAGTCGATCACCGGCGGTTGGGGCTACGAACCGAACCGCGCGACGACGCACGAAGGGTCGATCACAGTCACCGTCGTGCAGGCGCTGCGGCTCGCCGCGACCGCCGGCTTCGTTGTCGACAAGACCGTGCGCGACAAAGGACTGAAATACCTGCGCAACTCGCAAAAGCGCGACGGGTCGTTTAAGTACTCCATCACAAGCGACACATCGACCGCCGCACTGACCGGCGCCGCGCTCACGGCCATGCACGGGTTTGGCGAGTACTACACCGACGCGATTCGCCGCGGGATGGACTATCTCCGCAAAGCGTATCGGCATCAGCAGGGCATTCCGTGGCCGTTTTACGCCCGGTACTACGCGGCCCAGTCGTTTTATCGCGGCTCGGCCGCCGATTGGCAGTACTGGAAGCGCGAGGTTGTGCCGCGTTTTCTGGCCGAACAAAACCGACGCGGATTCTGGGACGACGCGGCGACGACGAACCGCCGCACGTCACACGGCAAAGAGTATGCGACGTCACTCACGGTGTTGGCGTTGAGTGTGCCCGATGGATTGCTCCCGTTGTTTCAGCGGTAGGCGAGCGATCGGTTCGTACCGGATCAGCGGGTTAGACCGGGGCGCCGTAGCCGCGTGGATCGAGCGCCGCGGTTGCAAACCCGGCCGCGCGCACGGCGGCAAGAATCGGCCCCTCCAGCTCTTGAGCGCGCGCAAGTTCGGGCCGCCCCACTTCGACGCGTCCGTGTTGTTGTTCGCAACGCACGCGCACGACCGAAATCCCAAGTTGGGTGATCGCACGTTCCGCAGCTTCGACGCGCGCCAACCGTGCGCGCGTCACGGGCACGCCCATCGGAATCCGCGACGCAAGACAGGGCTGCGCCGGCTTGTCGTGGCACGGCAGTCCATACGCACGCGCTAGACGTCGCACCTGCCCCTTCGTAAGGCCCGCTTCCCGCAACGGATGAATCACACCGCCCTCGGCCGCCGCGCGCACGCCGGCCCGATCGGCGACGAGGTCATCGGCTTGCAAGCCGTCCGCCAGCCACACGAGATGATGGTCGGCCGCGACTTGGCGAAGCTGCGCATACATCTCGACGCGACAAAAGTAGCAGCGGTCGCCGCCATTGCGTCGATAGTCCGCGCGCTCGAGTTCGTGCGTAGCGACGACCACGTGCGGGACGCCAACACGGCGCGCCACGTCCGCGGCCACGGCCACCTCGTCGTCGGGAACCGCCGGCGAACACGTCGTGGCACCAACGACCCGCCCCGGCCAAGCCGCATGCGCGGACGCCAAAAGCACCGCACTGTCCACGCCCCCACTGAGCGCGACCAACACGCCACCGGAATAGCGCCGCCAAACCGAAGCAAGGAAAGTGGCCCGCGCCGAAAGCGTCATCAAAAAACAAGTATGAGCCAAAACACGGCATCGTCAAACACGGACGGCCCAAAGAAACCATCACGCGACGCCCAACCGACACACACCCAAGAAGAGGCCAAACCACCGGTCAGGAGATGGCCGAAAGGCTCCCACGTCGCCAGATTAGGGACGGGCCCGCACAAGTTGCAGCCAAGCCGCCAGAAGCGACCAAAAACGCCCGACTCCTGACACCGAAAGATCAAACGTCCAGCTCCAACATCGTCAGATGTTGGGCCAAGAGACACCGATCGTCAGATGTTGGGCCAAAAAACACCGATCGCCAGATGTTGGGCCAAGAGACACCAGAGCCCGTCCGCCGCCAGAGGCGTCCAAGAGGCCCCGACTCCTGACACCGAAAGCCCAAACGTCAAGCTCCAACATCGTCAGATGTTGGGCCAAAGAAACAGAGCCCGACTCCTGACACCGAGAGATCAAAAGTCCAGCTCCAACATCGTCAGATGTTGGGCCAAAAAACACCGATCGTCAGATGTTGGGCCAAGAGACACCGATCGTCAGATGTTGGGCACAAAAAAAACGACTGGGGTCTCCCCCAGTCGCTGCTTCGACCTCCGCCGAGATCAAACCCCTGCACTGACTCTCTCGGCTCGGACGCGGACCTGATACACAGGTCGATGGTGTATACGCACGCGGCTTGCCAATCTCTCGGTACTCGTTGGAATTACCGGTAGCCGGCGCTCCGTAAGGATTTTCCAAGATCGACGATCGTCGGCGGCGTTCCGCTTGGGGCGGCGCCTTTGCTCCGGCAAATCGCAAAGGTGTGCGATTTGTCACGTGCAAAATCGCTCAGAACGAGCCGCGCGTCGGTTGCGGCCATTCGAGGTGGGCGCGTTGGAACCTGTGCCCTACCATCGCGGTCCGAGATGCGTTTCCACCAAGGCATGCGCTATTCCCGCATACAGCCGTCGCTCCGTCGCCGTGGCCCGAGCCTGATCCTCGCTGCCGTGCTTGCACTCGGGCTCGGCGGCGTGGCGCCTCGGCCGGCGCAGGCGGACGCCGCGACCGACGTGGCGGCCCTGCTGGACGCCGCCTCCACGGGCCGCTGGGCCCAGCGCTGGGCGGCCGTGCGGCGCCTGGCCGGCCAGACCGGATCCGCACAGTTCGCCGTGCGCGCGGCCCTGCTGCGCGACCGGCGTCCCGAGGCGCGCGCCGCGATCGCGTGGGCCTGCTCGCTCGAGCCCGACCTCGCGACCGCGACGTTGCTCGCCAGCGCGATCAAGCGCGAGGAATCCGCGGCCGTCCGCCGCGGCCTCGCCCGCGCCCTCGCGCGATTCAAGGACCGCCGCGCCATCGGCGCCCTCATCGGCGCGCTCGCCAGCGAAACCGACGCGCGCACCAAGCTCCACATCGTGAGCGTGTTGCGCACGTTGACCCCTGCCCCGTGCCTCATGGACGCGAGCGCGTGGCAGGCCTGGTGGAAAAAACACGCGCACGATCCGCGGTTCGCACCCACCGACCAACCGCCCACCGCCAAGGAGTACGACGGAGTCCGACTCGAAACGCGCACGGTGGCGCAGGTGCCCACCAAGAAACCGACACGTGCGCCGCCACACCTGCTGGTCCTGCCCCCGTTTGGGTGGAACACCAACATCTTCGGGCCGTATCTGACGCCGTTGCGCGAGGTCGCCACGATCACGTGGGTGACGCTCCCATCCGTGCAAAAACTCACGGGACGGAGCGGGTACGGTGACGACCTCCCGACCTATCCGGTGGCGCGCCTCGTGCGCGCGCTCGAAAAGTTTCGCGAGCAACGCAACGTGGAACGCTTCGTTCTGATCGCCCCGGGCGCGTCGGGATGGTTCGCGATGCGGTACGCGCTGGACTACCCCAAGCAATGTGCCGGCCTGATCCTGATCGACACGGCACTCGACAAGGCGGCGTACCGCGACATCTTGCAACGCGCCGCGGCGCGCGGCACCAAAGACGAACGCTTCGTCGCCAAGACGTTAATGGGCCAAAACAGCGTCCCGTTCAACAAGGCCACACTCAACCGCATGCACGGCATCACCATGAACCGCAGCTTCCTGGAAGCGGGCGACCTTGAAGCCGCCTGGACGTTTGGCCGCGCGCGCGTCCCGCAGGGTTTTGCGTCCGTCCCCGACATCGCGTGGGCGCGCCATCGCAAGGTCGATGTACCGGCGCTATTTTTGTACAGCGGCGTCAGCGGTTTCTCCGGGCATCGTCACGCCGATCGCATCCAGCGCCACTTCCGCCGCTCGCTCGTCGCACCGATCAAGGAGTGCTACAACGCGCCCTACATCGAACGCAACCTGGACTTCCACCGCGTCGTCCGAACGTGGCTCAAAAAATTCGAGTTGATCGAATAGCGAGCGCGGCCGCGCTCGCGCAGACCCTTAGCCCAGCTCGAACATGGACGGCATCGTGCACAGGTTTTCGCAGCCGTCGGCGGTGATCAGCACGTCGTCCTCGATCCGCACACCGCCGATGCCGGGGTAGTACAGGCCCGGCTCGACCGTCACCACGTGACCGGTGCGCATGATGTCGTGGGCTTTGCCGAGACGCGGCGCCTCGTGCACATCGAGCCCGAGTCCGTGACCGGTGCCGTGGAAGAACCCCACCATGCGCCCGTCTTTTTGGCCGGTCGTAAAGCCCTGATCCTCAAACGTCTTCTCGACCGCCGCGTGCACGTCATGTCCATCGACGCCGTTGCGGAGCAGTTCCTCGGCGCGCGCTTTCGCGTCGGCGACCGCCCGGTAAAGCTTCTTCGCGTCATCGCTCGCTTTGCCGCGTACGACAGTGCGCGTCATGTCGCCGTGATATCGCGTCTTGAGATCGCGCGGAAAGATGTCGAGGATGATGGGACGGTGCGCAGGCAACGGACCGTGACCGCGTTCATGCGGGTCGCACCCCTGCTCGCCGCCCGCAACGATCGCTTCGTACGCATAGCAGTGGCGCTCCAAGAGCAACGCGTCGATCCCGAAGCGCACCATCTCGCTCGTGAGCTTCTCGTCGCCTTCGTAAAGCAACCCGTCGTCGCCGATCGCCGCGCTCGCAATGCGATCGATCGCATGCTGCATCGCCGCTTCGGTATGCCGCACTGCGCCACGAATGTTTTCAACCTCCGCTGCCGTCTTGATCGCGCGTGCCGGTACAAACGGCGGATGCGCCCAAGACACGCCGATCCCGAGCCCGCGCAAGCTGTCCGCCAACGCGGCGGGGAACACGTCGGGCACATCGAAGCCCGTCAACCCGCGCTCGCTTGCAATCTGGCGAATCAAGTGCGCCAGCCGCTGCCAACGCGCGCTCGGCAGTCCACCCGGTTGTTTCTTGGCCGCCTCGACGATGTCGGCAACGCGCACCACCGCATCGACCGCACTCTGGTTCTTGCCTCGATCCACTTCGAGATCGCTCAAGAACAGCTCGCGCTTCCCGCCTTGCTCAACGAATAGGAACGGATCGCCGGCGAGAAAGTTCGTCAGGTAGTAGAGGTCGGCGTTTCGCTCGGAGTCGGCGTAGACCAATCGGCCGCGCCCGGACTTTTGAGAAGCGGAAGCGTGCGCGTGTGTGGAGTCGGACATGCAAGTACCTCGTCGAGTTTGTCGATCAACAGGGCCGACCAACTCTCGAACGAGTCGCGCTCATCACGATGCATGGCGCGTAGCTCGTCGCGATGGACAAACCCGCCCGTCATCGTATCGTGCTCGCGAACCAATACCGAACCCGGGGCGGGCTCGACCACAGCGACGACACCGAGATGGACCGAACCTACCGCCGTCGAGTCGTCGTTTAGCAGACCGACGAAGCGGGCGGCCGAGACACCCGGCAGCACCAACTCCTCGTGGAGTTCGCGCTCGAGCGCGCGGTCCAAAATCGCCCCGCCGGCGCCCGCGGGCGAGTGGGCGTCGACCGGATTTACGTGTCCGCCAACGCCGATCGAGCGCAGACCGTGCAACCGTTTCTCCCCACCGCCTTTGGTGCGGCGAAACAAAAACACTTCGGCGTCGCGGACGACGATGGCGTACGGGATGAGTTGCTTGAGGCTCGGGTCGACCTCGACCGGCGCGCGCTCGTGAAACTCGCCCCCGCGCTCTAAGCGGCCGAATTCATCGATCGGGGTCGGCCAATACCCATGGGGTACGTTTCCGCCCGCGACCGACGCGCGCGGGACCGCAAAGACTCGTTCGCTCACGATTGTGTCTCCACAGAACTGCCCTCCACAAATCGCCGGATGCGATCCTGCGCATCCGCCGCCTCGTTCTCGCCCAACTCCGCCAAGCCACGCGCCAACCAACGATACCCCTCAGGGTCGCCGGGACGCGCGCGAACATAGCATCGCAGATCACTCAAGGCGCGCTGCGCATCGCCGCCTTCCAACACGGCCCGGCCGCGCAAGCACACGCCGCGCGGATCGTTAGGGTTGAGCTCCATCAACCGCGACGCCGCTTCGAGCGCGCGCTCGGTACGGCCGAGCGCCAAAAACGCGCGCCCCAAAACGTCCGCGCGTTCGGCCGCAAAGCCCTCCGTGGCGACACGCCGCGCCGTCACGATCGCACGCGACGCCCGGCCGCTACTCAGGTATGCGTCCGCCAACTTAACGGTCAACTTCGGTTCGCCGGGCAACGCGGCAAGCCCGGCGCGCAAACGCATCGTCGCGCCGTCGGGATCCCCACGGCCGAGCGCCAAACGCCCCCACAGCTCGTAGAGCTCGGGGTCGGGGCCAAAACGCGCAAGCGCCGCCAAAATCACGGACTCGGCCCGCTCGAACGCGCGCCCCGCGATCAACGAAGACGCCCACTCGCGCGCGTAGCTCGGATCGTCCGGATCCAGGCGAGACGCCGTCGCGTAACCCGCGGCAGCCCGCCCAAAACGACCCGTCATCGTATGCACGCGCGCCCGCGCCACGCGCGCCATAGGACATTCGCGATCGTGCAGGACCGGCGCGCGCATGACGCGACACGCATCGTCGGCGCGGCCCGATTCCACCAGCCAATACGCGAACGGCTCGACGACATCCGGATCGCCCGGTGTCTCCGTCGCGGCGCGATCAAGATGCAGAGCGCCGTCGTCCTGACGGCCGTTCCGCACCAACAAGATACCGAGGCGCGCACGCACGCGCGCGTGACTCGGGTCGATCTCCAGGGCGGCTTCGTATTCCTTAAGCGCACTCTGCCACTCGTCGCGGTCCTCGTGGACCATACCGAGTTCGGCGCGGACATCCACGTCGCGCGGGAGGCGCCGCTTGGTCTTTTCCAGGCGACGGCGCGCCGCCTCGAGATTCCCCGCGGCCCGATCGCAACAGGCCACGAGCCGCGCCACATCGGGGTAGTCCGGAGCGCGGCGCAACACTTCGAGCCACAGGTGCTTGGCCTGGGCGTGGTGCCCGTGGTCGAACTGCAGGTAGCCCGCGTTGAAATAGGGGTGCGGCGACTTCGCGTCGAGCTTCACCGAGGCGGTGAACGCCTCCATCGCGGCGTCGAGCTCGCCGACCGCCCCATGGCACAAAATCAGGTTGTCAAACGCCTCGGCCAGGTCGTAGCGGAGGCGAATCGCCTTGCGGAGCAGTTTAATGGCCCGCCGAAAGTGCAGGCGCCGGGCCGCAACGACCGCCAGGCCGATGTAGACATCGGGCTGTTCGGGTCCCCGGTGCCGGGACTCGCGGTAGTGGCGGAGAGCACGAGCCAGTTTCTCGTCGGCGAGCGCACAGTGGCCCAGGTAGAGGTAAAGCTCGGCGCAGCGATAGCCCATGGCCTCCAGGGCTTTGAGTTCGGTCCGGGCGTGCTCGATCTGCCCGTCAAAAAACGCGTCGATCGCGCGTTCGAGACGCTCTTCTGGATCCCGATACTCCCGCCGCACCATGGACGCTTTATCGCAGGGCTCACGGACCGAATCGGGAGGGCCCCAAGCGGCGCGCGGGCGCCCGGCGGGGCCCGCTGCGGCGACGGAATTCCCGATCCGCGAAAATCACAAAAAAAAGCATGTGGCGCCCGGCTGGACATTCGGAAAAACCGTGGTTAGATGCGCTTTTTCCGGCCGCCTGGACTGCCCTGATGACAATCGTTGGGGCTGCTGGCGGCCGTCATTGTTTCTTTTGTGTGAGACAAGGTATGACGACAGTGGTCGACTCCGCCAACGAACGCTCAAACGCGTCCGATGACAACGAACTGCGCCTCCAGCGCAACATCGGCATCATGGCCCACATTGATGCCGGCAAAACAACCGTCACGGAGCGCATTCTCAAGCTGACGGGGCGCATCCACCGCATGGGCGAAGTCCATGACGGCGCGGCCACAATGGACTACCTCGCGGAAGAGCGCGAGCGTGGCATCACGATCACCGCCGCCGCGGTCAACGTCGAGTGGCGCAACCATACGGTCACGATCATCGACACGCCGGGCCACGTGGACTTCACGGTCGAAGTGGAGCGCAGCATGCGCGTCCTCGACGGTGCGATCTGTGTGTTCGACGCGAGCGAGGGCGTGGAGCCGCAGTCCGAAACGGTCTGGCGCCAAGCCGACCGCTACGAAGTGCCGCGCATCTGCTTCATCAACAAGATGGACAAGGCGGGCGCGAACTTCACGGAAGCGGTCGAGAGCATTCGCGACCGTCTCGGTGCGAATCCGGTTCCCGTGATGCTTCCGATCGGTGCGAGTGAGCACTTCACCGGCATCGTGGACGTCGTCAAGATGGAAGCGTGGAACTACAAGTCGCTCGAAGAGCGCGAAAAAATCGACATTCCGGCGGACATGCAGGAGGAAGTCGAGGCCGCGCGCAAGGCGGTGATCGAGGCCGCGGCCGAACGCCGCGAAGATCTCCTCGAGCGCTACTTGATGGAAGAGGAGATTCCGTTCCAGGAACTCATCGCGTCCCTGCGTGAAGGCGTCGTCAAAAACGAAATTCAACTCGTGTTCTGCGGCTCTGCGCTGCGCAACAAGGGCATCCAACGTCTTTGCGACGGGATGACTGCGTTCTTGCCGTCGCCGCTTGACGTTCCGCCGATCCAGGCGGTGGACGACAAGGACCAGCCGGTCGAGGTCACGTGCGATCCGAGCGCCCCCATCGCGGCGCTCGCGTTTAAGACGATCCATGACCGCACGGGCGACCTTACGTTCCTGCGCCTGTATTCCGGCACGCTGCGTCGCGGCGATGCTCTTTGGAATCCGCGCTTGCGCAAGGTCGAGCGCGTCGGTCGCCTGATGGTCATGAAGGCCGGCGATCGCGAGCCCGTCGAGGAGGCGAAGGCCGGCCAGATCGTGGCCGCCATCGGTCTCAAGAACGCCGTCACCGGCGACACGATGTGCACCAAGGAAAAGCCGGTCATCTTGGAGTCGATGGACTTCCCGGATGCCGTGATCTCGGTCGCCATCGCGCCCAAGAGCCGCGGCGACCGCGACAAGATGGGTGAAGCCCTCGCCGCGCTCACGCGCGAGGACCCGTCGCTGCGTCACTTTAGTGATCCCGAAACGCAAGAGACTGTGCTCGCGGGCATGGGCGAACTCCACTTGGAGGTCGTCGTCAACCGCTTGCAAAGCGAATTCAAACTTCCCGTCGAAGTCGGCGCGCCGCGCGTGGCTTACAAGCAGCGCCTGCGTCGAGACATCGACGTCGAAGGAAAGCACGTGAAGCAGTCCGGTGGTTCCGGCCAGTACGGTGTCGTGAACGTGAAGTTCGGCGTCAGCGATGAAGAAGAGGGACTCGAATACGTTGACTCCGTCACCGGTGGCAACGTGCCGCGCGAGTACATCTCGGCGGTGCGCAAGGGCATCGCGGGCGTCATGACGATCGGCGGCAAGTCCGGCTTCCCGTTCGTGCAGGTGCGCGCGGAACTCTACGACGGTAAATCGCACGCGGTCGACTCGTCGGAACTCGCGTTCCAGCAAGCGGGCCGCATCGCGTTTGAGAACGCGATCGCCAAAGCGGGTGTGACGGTACTCGAGCCGATCATGAAGGTCGTTGTGAACTCCCCCACAGATCACACCGGCGACGTCATCGGATCTTTGAACTCGCGCCGCGCTGAGATCGAGTCGATCGAAGAGGGCAAGGGCGGTTTCAGCCAGGTCAACGGCTACGTCCCGCTCGCCGAGATGTTTGCGTACGCGACCCAGCTTCGTTCGATGACGGCCGGTCGCGGCACGTACTCGATGGAGCCGGCGCGCTACCAGCCGGTCCCGCACAAGATGGCCGAAGAGATTCTCAAAGAGGCGCGCGAGCGTCGCGAAAAGAAGTAAGCCAAACGCTCACTCGAAATCCAGGGAGGTGTTTACACCTCCCTTTTTTCGTCACGGCTCCGGGGCGTAGGGCGTCCATCGGGGAATCCACCGCGGAACAGCTCGTTTGTAATCCAGGTAGGTTTTCCCAAAACGGCGCGCCAACTGCGGCTCTTCAAACGCCCAGAAGTACACCGTGTTGAGCGCGGCGAATACAAACATCCACAACAGGATGGGCAGCGATCCAATCAGGAGCGCTTCGGCGATCAGGACGAGATGGACCCCCAGCAGCATGGGGTTGCGGACATGGCGATAGGGACCTTCCGCGACGAAGTTTTGAATCGGGTCCCACGGGGCCAGCGTGCCCCCACCGCCCTTGCTGTGAAAGAGCCCAATCGTCTTGATGATGAGGATCCATCCGACGGCGCCGAGGAAGAGTGCATCGATCCGATGCCCTAGCGAGGAGGGCAAACCGGACGCGGCGTAGCGCGTTCCCGCCGTCAGCCACAAGAGGAGCGCCGGCCCATAGACGATTGCGGTTCCCGGCAAAACAACGATCGCCTTGAGTTGCGCCCGCGTCATCGATATTGGTTCGCATTCTGCCACGGGATATTGGTTCGCATTCTGCCACGGGACATTGGTTCGCATTCTGCCACGGGACATCGGCTTGCATTCTGCCACGGGGCCGCGAAATACTTCTCGCACCGTCACCAAACCGGGCTTCAATAGGGACGTGGAATTTCCGGCAGCGGACCTTGAGGTCACGTTTGTGCGCACGAGCGGGCCCGGTGGCCAGCATCGCAACAAGCGCGAGACCGGTGTGCGCATTCGGCATAAGCCGACGGGAATCGTCGTGCAGGCCACCGAGCGGCGCGAGCGACCGCAAAACTACACGCTCGCGCTGCATCGACTGGCCGCTGCGATTAAGCGGCACAACCATCGGCCCAAAAAGCGCCGACCGACCCGGCCGACGCGCGCGTCCAGACTGAAACGGTTGGAATCAAAGACCCGGCGCGGGCGCACAAAGCAAGCCCGCCAAAAGCCGCGCGGCGAAGATTTGTAAAAGCATGGATGACGGGGCGGACGGCGACGTCTATGAGAGTGGCGGCGATGACGCGCCGTCGAGGGGAGAGATGATGCGACTTACCGTTTTTATTCTGATGTTGAGCGTGACCGCCGGAGCGCGGGAACAACCCGCCGCGTTCGTGGTGGGTCCTCTGGGCCAGCGCCTCGATGGCTTGCTCCAGCGCGCCACCGGCGGCGGGTTTTGGGGCGCCGCGCTCGTTGCCATCGACGGCAAGGTCGTGCTGGCGAAGGGATACGGCAACGCGGACTACGGCAGCTTGCCCAACCGCGCACAGACCTGCCACGAGATCGCGTCGGCGTCCAAGCAGTTCACGGCGGCCGCGATCTTAAAGCTGCGCATGCAGGGCAAACTCAAACTCACCGACACGCTGGCCAAGTACTGGCCCGATCTGCCGCGCACCCATCGCGCAATCACCGTGCATCAACTGCTCACGCACACATCGGGCATCTCGGAGCGGACCGGGATCTCATACAACGCACCGCATACGCGGGAGCAAGCGATCGAGGCGTTTTGCGACAAACGGCTGGCTTCGACGCCGGGTACCGAGTTCGAATACAGCAACGCCGGCTACGCGATCTTGGCTGCGATTGTCGAGAAAGCGTCCGGCAAGTCGTTTGAAGAATACTCACGCAAACACCTGTTTGGCGCCGCGGACCTTACCTCCACGGGATTCATCCGCGATGATCGCCTCGGACTCGCTTCGATCTCGACACGTCTCGGTCGCAACGACACCGCCGGCGCGATCGCGACGAAATGGCACTGGAGTTGGGGCTATCGCGGGATGGGCGGCGTGGTCACGAACGTGCTCGATTTACTCGCGTGGGATCAGGCACTCCGCACCAACAAAATCCTGGATGCGGACGCGCGGAAAGTCCTATACGAACCGGTAGAAGCAAGCCGCGCCGCGCAGTACGCTTGCGGGTGGCGCATCGAAAGCGCCGCCGACGGCACGCGCAAGGCGGTGCACAGCGGCGGCGTCGAGGGCTACGCCTGCAACGTCGTGCGCTACCTCGAAAAAAACGCCATGATCGTTTTGCTGTCGAACGGCAAGTCCAACGTGCATCAACTTACGGCCACGTTGGAGGCCGCGTTGTTTCCGCCGCCGCGCGTGACCTTGGCCGTGGACGTAACGGGCTACAAACTGAACCAACACCGAGCCGTCGAACCGGCCCGCGCCGCGTGGATCGTGCAGCGCACAACCGACGGGGTCGATGTCACGTTGCAGGACCTAGCGCGCAAACACGCGCTGGCGGTAATCCATCTTCCCAAGGCGGCGGCGGTCGCATTGCGCAAGAAGCTGGAGCGATTCAAGGACAAGCCGGCGCGCGGCGCCCCCGACCATATGGAGGCGGGCACCTACCTCGGTCCGTATACGCTTCAAGGCGGCAAGCTCAAGCTCGAGGATCATCTCTCGATCAATGTCATGCCGTCCTACCGCGGCGTGGGTCCAAACCGCAAGCCGATCATCGACCAGCGCGTAACGTTGGTCGTCACCGATACGGACCGGCGCCAGTGGCCGCTGATGGCGAAGATGAATCCCAAAAGCCTGCGTGTGCTGCTCGAAGCACTCCAAAAACTCGACCGATAACCGGTTTTTACCAAGTGGTGCGCAGCTCAAAGTCGATCGAAGTCGCTTCGGAAAAATCGCCGGTCACGTGCGCAAGGCCGGCGGCGACCGACCACTGCGATCGAAAGCGATACTCCACGCGGAGCCGAACGTCCGTGACGTCTCCACCGGCGCCGTCGATCGTGCGAAACCCGACGCTCGGCAGGACAGTCCACCGCCCGAACGGAATGTATGCGTGGAGCAGACCGCCCACTCCCTCGACATCGGATCCGCCTAGGTTGTAGACCGTGAGCGTAGCGGAACCGGCGTCGAACGACCGCGTAAGGGAAGCGCGCCAACGGAGGGGATCGTCCGCCTGAGGCCCATCCAGCGCTGCGAGTTCGACATCGAGATGGAGTCCGGGCGACAAGTCGAACGCGCCGCCGACAAACCCGCGCCAGAAGCCGTCGTCAAAAAACTCGGGCGCGGTACTTCCGAGTGCGGTTCTCTCGGCTCGGTTATCCAAGCGTTCGTTGTGATCAATCCCCAACCGCAGCCGAGATCGAGGTGAGAGCACCCAACGTACGATCGCATCCATGCGCGTGAGCCGGATCGCGTCGTTCCGAACGATGGAAGCGCCGACGTCGAAGTCGATTTCGAACGATGTGCGTGCATGCAGCGCTCCCGATGTCGTTGCCATCTCGCCCAGCAGGGCGACGCGATCCACGTCGGATTTAAACAGCCGACTCAGGAGACCGATGGTCCCCGTGGTGTCCTGCCCGAACGTCACGTATCCAAACGCGGTGGGGTGATCGACGGACGGCGCGAGATCCTCGCGAGCGGGCTGGAATCCCAGACCGCCGCCAAACCGAAGCTCCTCAGCACCCGTTTCGTAGATCGCCCCATCCAACCGACCCACAGCCGACAATGCTCGCCCGACAACGCGACCGACATCCAGCAGGCCGGACTCGCCCACGTGCATCCGCAAGGCGAGTTCGTACACGTGCAGCTCGGCCCCGTCGAGCGTCCCCCCGTCGAAGGCGTCGCCGCCGCGCACGCGCAAGTTCCCGTTCCATCGCAACGCCCATCGGCGGCCCGCCAACCGCGTGACCGCACCGGACGACGAGAGCATCGTCATGTGAAAGTCAGCGGCTGCTTGGTCCGCAAGCTGCATGAGATGACGAACGGTCGCCGTGCCGTGCACCACGTTGCGCCTCTGTTTTGCTTTCGCCGCGTGGCGCTGTCGCTCCAACAGCGGGACGAACTTCTCGCTCTCTTCGCTCCGTTTCGCGCCACGGTCGGCTTCCGCCGCGCGACGTTCCACGCGAAACTCGACGCGGTCCCCGACGGCAAGCGCCACCCCCGTCACACGTCGAATGCGCGCCGACGTGCGCGTGACGGCCGTGATCTCGACGTGCGCTACCTGGGATCCGTTGCGCCGCACGATGCCCGACAACGCTTGCGTCAGACCAACATCGCTGCCAGCATCGACGAACGCGCCTTCCGCCGTGATGTACGTCACGGAAACCGTACGTAGCTCCTCTTCGGCGCCTGCCAAGCACGCGAACAGGAGGAGGATCGGGACTAGTCTCTTCCGGTGGGATGACATTGATAGCAAGCCGCGGAGGCGTAGGTGTAGCCGCGAACGTCGTCGTGTTCGTCGTCCGTTTCGGAGCGTCGATGTTCGTGACAGTTGATGCAAGAGAACGTGCGCGTGTCGCCTCCGATGTGGCACTGCGCACAGTCAAGGTTGTGGTTCCCGACCAGCGGGAATCGATGGTTGAACACGGCGCCTTCCCAAGTCGTTGTGTTGTGACATTGCTCGCACTGCTGCGGGAAGTTCGAACTCACGTGGTTGGGCGCGCCGTTGTAGTCGTCGCGGTGGCACGAGATACAGGCGCGCGAGATTGGTCCGATCGTGGGCCCATGGCATTGGGAGCAATCCTGGATCGCGTGCCCCCCCGACAACGGAAAGAAATCGTGCCGGAAGGAGGCCCCGGCCCAGGCAGTGGGATAGTGGCAGCGGTTGCAACTAGCAAGCCAGTTGTTTGCAACGTGGTCGATCGCCGTCGCCGCGACCGCGTCTTCGCGGTGGCACGCCGCGCACTCGACCGGCGCGCGACTGTAGTCGCCGGTCGACGCCCGCTCGTGGCACCGAGCGCACGCCACACTCGCGTGCGATCCAACCAACGGAAATCGCGAACGCGCGTGCTCGGCGATCAGTCCCTGCGGCCGCCACGTTGATTCGTTGTGGCATTGCGTGCAGGTCTTTCCGAGTTGCGCTTCATGTGGATCCGTGTGGCATCCGGCGCAACCGCGCGCCGTGAATGTCTTCACGGGACCAAAGTCGTTGTGACACCGCAGACAGGCCGCTTTCTTGTGCGCGGCCCGCAGAGGAAACGCCGTCTCTTGGGCGTGATCGAACGAGAAGTTTGTCTTCAGTTGCTCCCAGCTCTCCGACACATGGCAAATGCTGCAGTCAGCGGGAAACGTCTCGTGCGGAACGAGTGGTCCGTACTCGTGGTCCCACCCGTTTCGAGCGGACCGGTAGCTCTGTGGCCCGGCACATGTGACCGCCAGCGACAAAAGCGTCAGCAAGACAACGACGCAGGCTTTACTTGAAGTCATGGCAATCTCCGCAATGGCGGCCCAGAGGGCGGTACTGCACAACGGCGCGACCGTCGCGTTGGCGAACGCTCGGATGACACTCGTCGCACGAGACGTCCTTGTGCTGCTCGTCCAAGGGAAATCGAGTCTGTTTGTGATCGAACTTGGGGATCTGAAACGACGCGCCGGCGGCATGGCATGCGTCGCACCGTGCCGCGCGCTCTCCGCGTTTGAACTGCCCGCGGTGCACATCGGCGTGACAGTCGGCACAACGCGTCGGCGTGTTTCGATACTGCGTCACCCCGCCTGTGGTCTCGTGACAACGGCCGCAGGCCGCTTTCGCGTGGGCGCCTTCCAGGACGTAGTTCGCAGCGGCCCTGTGATCGAACGGCCGCATACGAAACGCGGCGGCATCATTGGCGTGGCATGTCGTGCAGTCGCCTTGGGTCAACTCCCGCCGGAACTGGCCGCCGTGCGGTGTCTTGTGGCAGCTCTTGCAGGCTTGGTCAAACCCCGTGAACCGTCGCGCGCCGAGCAACTTGTCTTCAATATGACACGTGCGACACGAGACGGCTTGATGCGCACCGGTCAGCGCAAACTTGCGGTGGTTTTTAAGGTCGTACCGCGCCGGCAAGAACGCGGTCTCGCTGTGGCACTCGTCGCACGTTCGCCCCGCAAACTGATTCTTGTGAGGATCTTCGTGGCACGTGGCGCACACACGCGACGTACCGACAAAACGGGTCGCTCCAAGTGTCGCATCCGCGCGGTGACACTGATCGCACGCGACCTGCCTGTGCCTTCCGCGCAACGCGAAGCCGCCGTGATTCTTGGACGTGATCTGGGACGGCGCAAATTGATGGCTGTCGTGGCAGGCGGTGCACGCGCGGTTGCCGAACTGGTCTTGGTGCGGATCCGCGTGACACACGTGGCACGCTTCAGCGGACCGCGCCGGCTTGCGAAAGCGCTTCCAGTACGAGTCACCGCGATGGCAACTCTCGCACGCGGCGCCATCGTGCGGATTTTGGAGCAAGAATCCGCTGCGCGCGTGCTCGGTCGGGCCAAACGATCGCGCCGCATCGTTCCACGGAATCGCATCGGATGTGTGGCACGTGGCGCAGTCTTGACCGAACGGCGTCTGATGCGGATCCTCGTGGCAGTCGGCGCAACCCGTGCCCAAAACGACGTCGAAGTTGTCCTTTCCATGACATTGGTCGCAAGCGACACCGCGATGACCCTGGGCCAAAGAGAGGTGAGGCGTGTGGTCGAAACGCTTCGCGGGCACGAACTCGATTTGATCGTGGCACTGCGTGCACTCTTCAAATCGCTCTTCGCCGTGGATGTTTTCGTGACACGCCGTGCACGTTTGCTCAAGGCCAAGATAGGTCCCCTGCTTCTTGTGGCAGGCGTCACACGCCTGGTCTTGGTGCGCGGCCGTCAAATGAAACGTCACGTGGGCATGCTTAAAGTCTCGCCCGCTGTCGTCCCACGCGAATGTCAAAGAGTCGAACGCGCGGCCGTGATGATCCGCGTGACACACCGCGCATTCCATCGAGCCCTGCTTGGCCAGATAACCGTGATACCCCGCGTTCTCCTGCAGTTGGCCGGCGATTTCGGTGTGGCAATCTAGGCAACCCGCCGTGAGTCCTCTCTCGGTATGGCAAACCGCGCAACCCATCAGCCGCTCGCTGTTTTCGATGGCGGCATGAGAGCTCGTCAGAGGTCCCGGCTCGGGTTCTTCTACGAACAAAACGACCGCCAAACCCAAGATGGCGATCGTTCCGACGAGCAGCGGACCGACTCCCGTCATCGAAGCACCCACAAGTCCCCGAATCGATATGCGATGACGACGTGAAACACGACGAGGATCAACATCAGGATCGCAAGCCAACGGTGGAAAAATCGCCACGAACGCATGAGGCCGCGCAGTTCGCGATAGCGCGCGAGGCGGTTTTGGTCGCGGCAGTGGCGGCGCGCCAAGGGGAGTAGCCCGATCGCCGAGTGATGTAGATCCGACCGTGTTCGGACCGCACGACGTAGGCTGGCATACGCCTCGCGCGCCGATCGATCGCCTACGGCGAGCCCGACAATTTGACGAAGCACGCCGCGGCTCGGGTCGCCGGCATCCGGCGTACGCAACAGCGCTGCATCGAAACCGGCGGCGCGTAGCTGGGCCCGCTGCTCACCCAGCTGCCGCGCTAGCTCCTCACGTTCCAAGACGCGCCCGCTCAGTGCGCGCGGGATGTGGGCATAGATGTACCGCCCGACCACGCCGCTGACCACGACAACCGCCAACCCGCCACTCGCGAGAAGACCGAGCGCGCTGCGCGGCAACATCGCCGAATGGACGGTGACCAGGGCCGCGCCGCTGACCCCCGCAAAGATGTGGAACGCCATCCACACCCGCAACGGCCCCAACCGAACGCCGTGGAGGCGTTTGCGGATGAGATACAGCAAGCTCCCCAGAAAAAATGCCGTGCCGCCGATGCCCGCGACAAGCCCGTACCGACCGGAGGACCGCAAAAGCGCGTGCTGCGCATGCCGCGGTCGAAGCTCGGTCGGCAGCCGGTAATAGTCCCAGCCACCATAGATCGCCCAGGCGCTCGCGCTGCATACAACCAGCCCGCTCCAAAAAAAGAACCACGGAATCGCACGGTTCACGCGACCGCCTCGTTCCACATCCGTACGCCGATTTTTTTCAGGAGCGGATACGGCGGTTCGCCGCCGGCGAAGACGAACACAAAATCGTTCGCGAGCGGCACGGTAGTCCCTTCGGCCGTCGCCAAAACCACGGTCTTCCGTGCAATCCCTTCGATCGACGAGGAGAAGTAGAGTTGAATGCGCCCCTCGTCCGCGTACCGGCGAATGCGCTCTTCGTTTCTCGACTTCAACCGAAAAAAGTCAGCCTTTCGGTAAGACAGGGTCACGCGGTTGCCTGGTTGATCGGCCAAACCGGTCGCCGCCTCGATCGCGCTATCGCCGCCGCCCACGACAAGAAGATCGAGATCCCTGTACGTAGCCGCGTCGACGAGTCGATAGAGAACCTTCTCATGTTCCTCGCCGGGGACGCCAAGTCGGCGCGGTGTCCCGCGGCGCCCCATCGCCAGCACGACGAAGCGGGTTCGGATTGGCCCCCCACTGGTCTGCGACACAAAAGCATCGCCGTCGCGATTAGTTTCGAGAAACTTCGTATGCGTGCGGATCGAAACACCGTGCTCGGATGCGACGTTGCTCCAGAGCTCAATCAAGTCTTCTTTGCGATACTCCGTTCGCTTCATCATCCCGTGGAGTGGGAGCGCGACGGGCTGGGTCATGACGAGCTTGCGCCGCGGATATTTCCGCACCGTCCCGCCGATGTCGTCTTGGTCAATCATGACGTAGGAAAGGCCGCGCTCGATCGCGCGCAACGACGCGGCGATCCCGCTCGGGCCGGCGCCGACGATCAAGACATCTGGGACGTCTTCGACCTTGGACGACGACTGGACACGCTCGGCGATGGCGTCGATGGCGTCGCTGCCCTGCGTTACCGCATTCCGGATAAGGGCCAGGCCGCCTAGCTCGCCGGCGATGAACACGCCCGGCACGCTGCTCTCCAGCGCATCGGTGAGACGTGGCAGATCGGATCGACCCACAACATCTCCGAGGCCGACTGTGATCGCACCCAACGGACACACGGCGGCGCACCGTCCATGTCCGATACAGCGCGAAGCGTTGATGACGTGCGCTATGCCATGGACCAAGCCCAGCACGCCGTCTTCGGGACACGCCCGGATACACGTTGAACAACCCGCGCACAGCTGCGGGTCGATCTGTGGGTACTGCGCGATCGGACGATCCGCGCCGCGATCCTTCGCGTCTTGGAGTTGCGCCCGAACCTTCGCCTCGTGGCGACGGTCAATGCGCCGCTGCCAGACCGCGAGAACGGCCAATAGCGCTGCGAGAAAAACAATCGACCCATACACCATCTCTGAAGAGAGAGGAGGTCGCCTGTCCTACCCGGATACAAAGAATTTGTCGAAAGGTCTCAATCCGAAGATTTGTCGGAGGACTGTAGTCCTCTTGAAACATGAACGGCGCCATCCAACCCGACGAGGAGCGCTTCGATCCCAGCAAGTGTGTTCACGAGCGCCAAACCGCGCTCCGGTTTGAGGACACAGAGTGCTGTCGCCAGACCGTCGCAAAATGCCGCCGAAGGCCCCACCACCGTCGCCGCCATGCAGCCTCGCGATGGATAGCCCGTCCGCGGATCCAGGATGTGGTGATAGCGACGACCCTCGTGCTCAAAAAACCGTTCGTAATCACCGGATGTGACGACGCACGTGTTCGACACGGGAATCACGGCGAGTACGCGGTCCTTGTCACGCGGATGTTTGATCGCAATCTTCCAAAGCTCGCCGCCCTTGCGACCGAGCGCCTTCAAATCACCGCCCGCGTTTACAAAAGCATGCTGCACGCCATGCTCTTGCAAGACCGCCATCGCACGATCCACGCCGTAGCCCTTGGCATGGCCTCCGAGTCCGATGCGAAAGCCCTTGGGCAACGAGATGGCCGAACGCTCCACATCCACTTCGATGCGTCGGTAGTCGACCACCGCCAACCGGCTCTGAATCGTGGCCGCATCCGGCACACGCGGCGGGCGCGCCTTGAAGTCCCACAGCTTGCCGACTCCCGCGAACGAGATGTCGAACGCACCGCCGGTCAGCTCGCCCAATCGCACGCTCTCAGCCACCAACGCCGCGAGTTCGGGCGGAACGCTTCGCGCTCCCATTCCCGCGGCGTCGTTGAGACGCGTGAGCGGCGACGCGCGCCAGCTCGTCATCATGTCTTCGACGCGGCGAATTTCGACAATCGCCGCATCGATGGCGGCGTCGAGCTTGGCGGCGTCGTGACCGAACACTTTGATGTCGAGCTCGGTCCCCATCACGCCTAGGGAGCGCTCGCGCAACACCATGTGGTGCGCCGCGTCGGCGGGCTCACGCGGCGGCGATGTGCTCTCGTTGGCCGCGGGCCGCGCGCACGCGGCACCGCACACGATCAGGCAAAAGGCAAGGCGAGCGGCGCTCCTCATCGCCACGTCTTGGGCGGACGGCTGCCGTGGTGCGCGATCGTTTTGTCCGGTGCGATCACGATGATCGTCGGAGTTCCGCGCACATGAAAGCGATGCGTCAGATCCAGATCGCGATCGCGAATCTGCGGATAGGGCATGCGCGTGCGTTTGGCAACGGCGCGCACCTTGTCGTCATCGACGCGTTCGTCCGGACCGGAGATCACACCGAAAAACGACACGGATTCTTTGTTTTGCTGCGCGGCCTGCGCCAACACGGGCGCTTCTGCGATACAGCTTTGTCACCAGCTTTGCCAAAACACGAGCGCGACCGAGCGACCGCTGTTGAGAGTCGCCGCCAAGTCGTGGTCGCGCCCGTCCATGTCGGTCACGCGCCACGACGCGCCAATCGGAGCCGTGTTCGCAGCCGGTGTCGTGGCGCTCGAAGAAGCACACGCGCCGACCAAGAGCGCGAAAAAAACAAAACGCAAGGCAAACTCCTACCAGTGATAAGACCAACCGAACCCGATCAGAATACGATCAAGTCCATCATCGCGAAGCACATACTCGAGTCCAAGATCCCATGTCTGCCGTTTGGTTCGATACCACGTGAGCTTTCCATGAATGCTGTGCGACATGAAGTCGCCGAGATCGGAGTCTTGGGTCCGATGGCGCATCTCCGCGAGAAAACTACTTCGATAGTCATCGGCCGCACTCTGGATGTAGAACCGGTAGCCCGCCTGCAAGCGCAGCTTACCCGGCACGAGATCCTGATAGAGCCGAGGCTCTAACGAGAACGCGACGATGCCCCACGAGTCGCCATAAACCCGACCGCCGAGTTCGACCGCGCGACCAGGTCGCAGGAAGCGACGAACGCGTCCGTGAAGGGCTGCGCGCACACGCGAATCTGGCAGCTCCTCGGTGATCTCGCGCCCGCGCGCCATGTTGTCGAGATTGGGATTGGGCGGCAAGGTCGGATCTTCGATTACCACCGCGTTGTACGCCGTTTCCAAAAACCCCGACTGAAACGAGATCGTCGTGCCGAGCTCACCATGCGTCGTCGGCGAAAACGCCTGATACCAGTTGAACCCGGCCGCCACCGAAATCCGTTCGTCGCTGCCTTCGTTCTGCAAACCGTTGAAACGAATGATGTCGATGGAATCGAAAAACGTGTCGAGCGTGGTCGTGTACGTCGAGTTTTTGTCTTCGCTGTCCCACGAGTAGCTCCCACCGAGATTGAACGAGGTGTAGTCGTACTCAACGCTGAAGCCGCCGTGGATACCGTAGCGCGCAAAGTCGGACAGCTTGACGTTCGCGCCCAGATCCAGCCCGATGTAGTAATCGCCGCTCGCGCCGGACTGTTCGGGAAACTTAGAAAGCCTGTCGATCGACGCACTCGAGACCAGGTCGTACGAGAGCTGCGCGGAAAGGCTAAGCTTCTCGTTCACGTTGCGCTGATACAAGATCACCGGCTCGATCACGGTCAGCTCTTCGTCGAGAAACGGGTTCCCGTCGCCGTCATCGGGTGAGTGATAAAAGCCCAGGCGCGTCGTAATGGACTGCGCACCGACGGCGTCGCTGTGTTGGCTAGATGTCACCAACGCATCTTGATCGCGCCGTGTTTGTGGCGACGGTCCCTGCGGAGGCGCATCGCTCTCAACGCGGCCGCGGTGACAGGACCCAACCACGAAGAGCACACACACCAAAACAGCGCGGGTCACTAATAGCACCCGCAGCCGCCGCCCGCTGCGCTTCCGATACCACCGACGGCCCCCTCGTTGGAGTACAGCACCTTCTGCATCCAGTGCAGTTCGGTGGGATCGTCGCTCAGGTTCATGATCGGCTGCGCGAGATTTTCTTTCTCGTAGTACGCGGGACCGCGACAGCCCCCGAGAAACGATCCGAGTAAGAGGAGAGCCGCTGTGCGGCGAACCAAACGAGACTTCATCGGTAGCAGTATCGGCGCTAATCGTCAGTCGTGCGATTCCGTAGCTGAAAGATTACAGAGCTGTAATGGACACGATGAGACGGCGCCGCCACTACGACCGTCGCGCCGTGCGCCCTGACGGAAGCACTAGGTGAAATCGCGCACCGCCGGTGGGTGATTTCGCCACCTCGATCGAACCGCGATGCGCCTCGACCGCGACTCTCGTGAGGGCCAAACCGAGGCCGTACCCGACCCGCTGATCTTGGGCGGCGGGCCCGCGATAAAACGTCTCGAAAATACGGGCGTGCTCCTCGTGGGGCACGCCGGGTCCGGCATCGTCGACGGTGACTTCGATGCCCTCGGCGTTGCCCGTCAACGTGACATGGATCACTTCCCCTTCGGGCGACCAGGCGATGGCATTGCTCACGAGATTACGAAGCGCGAGAAGCAGCGCCTCCCGATCTCCATGCATGGACAGGTCGCCGCTCTTGTTCAACTCGACGCGGATCCCACGCTTTTGAGCCAACGCGATCTCTTTGGTGAGGCGGAGTTCGGCCTCGCGCCCTAAGTCAAACGCCTCGAGTTCGGTAGCGGCTCTCGGCTGGGTTGGTGCGCACAGGGACACGAGGTTGTCCACCGCGCGGCCGAGATCGCGCAGTTCATCGACTTGGCTTTCGATCACCTCGCGGTACTCGTGGGCATCGCGTTCGCGACGGAGCAACACCTCCGCTTCGCCCAGGAGGTTTTGAATCGGAGAGCGCAACTCGTGCGCCACGCCCGCCACCATGAGCTGTTGCCGTTCGATCTCGCCCCGGAGTGCGCTCCGCATTTCGGTCAGGGCGACTGCGACATCGCGGATCTCATCTGGAATCGTTCCGCGCGTCGCAGCCTGCGGAAAAGTCGTACCGGCGCGCGCGTCCGCAGCCACGCGCCGCAGCAGGTTGGACACATGGCGCGCGAACAAGACACCGCTCATCACGGTGACGAGCCCGAGCGCGATCCCGAGGGCCAGGATGATTACCACCTGCTTGCGCACAATCGCCAGCTCGACGGATCCATCCACCGCAATCCCGAGCACACGCCCGTTCAGACGCGCCGCGTTCCAATAGACGCTTCCGCCCAAAACGCGTTCCACACCCGGCTCCGGGAGCGTTTGAGGCATTTGACGGAGGAGTTCCGCGCGGGCTACTTCGTGCCACACCGTGCCGTCGTCGTTCCACACCCTCCAGCCCAGCGGGGTCGTCGGATGGAGCTTGCCGAGATCGCTAACGATCCGATCAAACGCGGGCGTGGTCTGCGTCGACCCGAGAAACAGCGTACGGATCTCGGCAAGCTCCTCGTTGGCGAGCGACCGCAGGCTGCGATCGACGGTAGTCTTGAGGAACCACACGCTCAAACCGGTCACGCCAACCACAAGGACAAACACGAGTCCGCCGAGTTGCCACGCGACGCGCCTCCGAACCGACCAGCGCGTGCTCACGGTTTCGCCTCCGGTACCGCGAGGCGATACCCTTCGCCGGATCGCGTTTCGATCAGGCCTTGGCGTTCCGGATCGACGCGGCGCCGCAGACGCGCCACCAAAACTTCCACGACGTTGGTTTGCGGGTCGAAATGGATGCCCCAAACGGTCTGCAGAAGCGAGTCTTTGGACAACGTCCGCCCCTTCGCCTCCGCCAACGTTTGCAACAAGGAAAACTCACGCGGACTCAGCTCGATACGCGTCGGGCCGCGTTGCACGCTGCGCCGCTCGAAATCGATGCTGAGGTCCCCGACCTCCATGGTGTTCGGGCGATGGCGACGCACGACCGCTTCGACGCGCGCCATGAGTTCGTCGAACGCAAACGGCTTCGCGATGTAGTCGTCTGCACCCAACCGCAACCCCTTCACCCGCTCGTCCACGGCGTGACGCGCCGTGACGAAGATGACCGGCGTGTCGTTGCCTCTGCGACGAAGGTCATCGAGAAACTCCCAGCCCCACTGACCCGGCATCATGACGTCGAGCAAGATCAGGTCGAGGCGGCCGGTCGTCGGCTCGTCGATCAGGGCGCGCGCCGTTTCAGCGTCGGCGGCCGTGAGACAGTCCATACCGCTCTCCTCAAAGCCACGCTGCACGTAGCGCCGAAATTTCGCGTCGTCGTCAATGACCAAGAGCTTCACGTTCGTTCCGTGCCCGCTACGGTACACCCGTCCGCGACGGCTTGTCGAATCTTGCCGCGCGGCCCGACCGCCCGAATCGACATGCCAAAACCCGGCGCGCACCGTATCTTGGCGGGGTTGAAACAACACGAGCAACCCGATCCGATGATGCGTGCGCCGGGCGTCGACCGGATAGAACAGCATCTTGCGTTTCCCGCTCCGCAATCGCGCGAGGGTTGGCGGCGGCTCGTCGATGACGCGCTCAAGCAGACGCCGTGCGTGTACCACCGCAACCTGGAAATCTCGTCGCTCTACGCATGGCTCTACCTGCGCCACCCAAAACTGTTCAAGTGGGCCGGCATGGCGGCATTCGCGTCGCACCACGCGCGTGTCGCGCTGCGCCCGCTCGCTCTGCACAAGAACGAGGCGGGCGCCGTTCCGATTCACGAGGCCCGCGAGCGGTTTGGCATGACGCACATCGATCGCGTGCGCCAAGTCAACAACGCGATCTTTGAAGACATCTTTTGGGCGCATCTTGCGTACGACGGAACCGAGGAAGGATTTGCGCGCACCGCGGCGATGCTCAAGGACGCGCCGCACGGCATGGGCATGCTCGAAGGATTTGCCGTGATCGAAGAGGGGCGACGCCAAAACGATCCGGACCGGGTCTGGGAAGGAAACGTCAAGCTCTTGTGGCATGAGCAAGCAGCCGTCGTGCAGCCGCGCTTCGACACGTTCAGCCGCGGGTTCGCACGCACCTTCTCGATGCTCGCCAACATCAACTTCGAAGCCTCAGGCTGGCGCGAACGCGCCGGGTTTTTCACGAGCTTTTACGGCCACATGGTTTTGCGGCAGATGCCGCTCCTGTGGACGACGAAACGCCCGCCGCGCCTCACACGCCTCGACCATCGTTGGCGCTGGGTCGAACGCGCGGTTGTTCCGCGCTTTCGCAAACTCGACGAATGGGGCCGCGTAGAGCCCAAACTCAAACACATCCTGGCGGAGTCGCGCCGCTATCACGAAACCACGTTTTGCGAAGCGGGCGATCTCCCGAGCGCGTGAACGGAGTGCGACACTATGGCCGCCGTAACGACGCAATTCGACTCCGACGTGAGATCGCCCGGCGACTGTGCGCGGACCGGGGAGTTCGCCCTCACGAGTTTGCACCGTCGCTTTGGAAGTTTTGTTGGCGTCGCGGGTGGGCGCTGCCTCCGCCTTACTTCATGCGACCGATACACCACTTCCTGGTGTCGGGGCTCCAGCTCGCCATCGTTGTGATCGTCGCGATGATTCTGATGCCACTTGGCAGCTACTGGTGGGTGCCGGTTGTAGCCGCGGTGTTAGCGACGATGACCGGTACGGCCCTCGTCCGGACCAAGGCGCAGCGGCTCAACCTGCCCAACTGGGACGAAGTCGTGGAGTCCGCGTGTTGAGCGCGGGTCCGCGCTAGAATGAACAGCCGGTCACACCGCGTTCACATTTCGATTCGCACCGACGACTTTGATCCATGGCCATTTCGACTGAGACCCAGCAACGCATTCAGGTAGCGCGGCAAATGTGTAGGGCGCGCGGCATCAAGGAACGCGCCTTCGCGCCTCCGCTATGGCGCATGGCTTGGCGACTGGGCTGGGCCCTTCCGCCGCCCCACTTCATGACCACACGACAGTACTTTGTCATTTCGTGGCTCACCGTCGGACCCGTTGCCATTCTGTCCTACTGGATCGTTCCTTGGTCCATGACATGGCCCTTGATCGTGACCATCGCCTCGACGCTTGCTGTATTCGATACGCTGCGGATGGCGGCTGACCGCTACGGGCTCGGATTTCCGCCCTGGCGACAGATTACAGATTCCGTTTTTTGAGCGTCGGTCTCCACTAAACTGAACTCGCCATGGCTCTCGACGACACCTTTCGGCTGCGACTCGATGCTGCGCGCGAGCTGTGCCAGTCGATCGGCATGCAGCACGATCCCCTGTCGTGGCGCGTCATGTGGCGGCTCGGCATACCGATACCGCCGCCTTGCTTCCTCAGCCCCCGCCACTACTTTCTCATGCAGTTCGTCGTGACAGGCCTCATGTTCAGCACCGCGATCTGGATCGGCTTACTCGAAGGATGGTGGATGATGCCAATCGCGACCTTCGTGGTATCAACCGTCGGCAACCTGTCATTTCGCCGTAAAGTTCGACGCCTCCGCCTTCCGAGTTGGAACTCAGTGACGGCAAACGTATTTTGACGCGCCCTCGGCTAAGGAAATCGAGTCAGTCGTCTTCGTCGATCGGGGTCTCGCTGAACTGAGCCGCGAGGAACGCCGCGATCTGGTCGCGTTCTTCTTCGCTCCACACTTTTAGTTCGCGCTCTTCCGCCAGCCGTTCCATTCGCTTCACGACCCGCTTCCACCGGCGCGGAGAAAGCTCGTTGTCGCGGGCGTGATCTAGAGCGCGACTTAGGTTGTGGCACGACGCACAGTTGGCTTCGAACACTTTGCGCTGCTTGTCTTCGGGGCTCTCTGCCTTGCCGCGTTTTTCAAACAGGAACTGCGCGATCGGCTCCACCTCGTCGGCGTGAATGTGATCGGGCAAGAGTTCGGCGTAACGCCGCACGGTTGTACGCCACTGGTCGTGCGTCTTCGTGTACGAAAACACACGGTCAAGCGTGTGGCACTTCTGACAACGCGCATCGACGAGCGCCGCTCCCGTAAGCATGGCGCCGGCCGGAGTGTCGGCCGCCGCGAGCTCGTTTTGCAAAAACGCCAGGATCGGTTCGCGCACATCAGCCAGCGGCGGATCGAGGCCGATCATTCGATCCAACGTGGACTCCCAAAGGTCCGCCGACTTCTTGCCCTTTTGGTCGAACACGCGGTCGAGACCGTGACACTTTTGACAGCGTTGGTCCACCAAAGGTCCACCAAGCGCGATGAGCTCGGTCTCGCTCTTGCCGGACGTGTCCGGCGCGTTAAATTTCTGAATCAGGTACGGCCCGACCCCCAAGAGAATCAACACCGTCGAGAGCGTAAACACCGTGAGGCCCAGCACCGGCAACATGGAGTGCAGGCGCGGATACCGCCGCACGATTAAGACCTTGATCGTGAGGAGCGGGAAGATTGAAAGCCCCAACGTGAAGTGCATCACCTGGAGCGAGTTGAACTCCGCGTAGCCCGACGCTTTGCGCACCATCGCATACAAAAACACGAGGTAGATCCCAATATAGACCCAACCCAGCGCGCGGTGAATCGCGGCGGCCTTCATGCGGCCGCGCGTCGGAACGTTGCGTCCAAAGATCCGCAACATCAAACCGACGGCGATCCCGCCGACGATCAACCACGTAACGCCTAGGATCGCACTGACCGTCGGGCTCAACATCAGGCCAACTCCACGCCCGAGATACGGGCCGTTTCCGGATCCAACGCGGCGAGGTCGTCGGGGCACAACTCCGCGACGTTGTTGCGCCCCGTAATGCGACAAACCGAAGCGATCAGCTTCGCGCTGGCGCGCAACAACTGCGCCACGTCCTGCGCGCGCTTCTCGACATCGAGTCGGGTGCGCAACTCCGGGTCCATCGTGGCGATCCCGTACGGGCAATCGCCCAAGTGACAGCGCCTCAGGTACGTACACCCAAGCGCCATCTTCATCGCGCCCGCGCTGTACACCGCATCCGCGCCCAAGCACAACGCTTTCACAAAATCGACGGCGTTGCGCAAGCCGCCCGTGGCGACCAACGAGATGTCATCGCGCACGCCGCGTTCTTCCAAAAAGCGCACGACCTTCGGCAAGCTGTAAAGCAACGGCAGCGCCACGTGATCTTTTGTGAACACGGGACTCGCGCCGGTGCCGCCTTGCGCGCCGTCGATCACGATGTAGTCCGGCTTGCCACCCGCGTCAAACAGCGCGGAAAGATCGCGATGGATGTGACCACCCGCCATCTTGATGCCGACGGGACGACCCTCTGCGAGCTCACGCATCTCCTCGATCTTGCGAGCCAGATCGCCGGGAGACTTGATGTCGGGGTGGCGCGACGGACTGTGCACCGTCTCGCCCGGCTTCACGCCGCGTAACTTCGCGATCAACGGGGTCACTTTGGCGCCGGGAAGCAACCCACCCATACCGGGTTTGGCGCCCTGCGAAAGCTTGATTTCGATCGCGTCCGCGCGCTTTAGGTTCTCCGGTGTGGCGCCAAAACGCCCCGTCGAGAGCTGAAACACAAATCGCTCCGCGGCTTCGCGTTCGGGCTCATAAAACCCACCTTCACCGGAGTTTGTCGCCGTCCCGGCCAACGTCGCACCTTTGGCGAGGGCGACTTTGGCCTCGGGGCTCACCGCGCCCAAGCTCATGCCGGAAATCATGACCGGCATCGAACACACGAGCGGCTTTTGGGCCCGCGGGCCCAACCGAAACTCCATGGCCACCGGCTCGTCGTCGAGCAAGGGTGGGCGCGCGATCACCGACGGCATGATCATCAGGTTTTCGAGATGACGAAATGGTCGGGTGGACCCCTTCGCCTGTATCGCATACGACGCGGTGCGCGTCATCACCTCGACTTCCTGACGCGCCTGGTGCGTCCAGAGGCCGAAGTGTTCAGCAGGCAAATTCTCTTTTACGAATGCTTCGGCCGGGGTCGCACACACCGGACAGACGGAGAAGTCAGGCTCCGTCTGTCCGTCGTGGATGTAACCGCAGACCGGACAGCGCCAGCGAAAATCCATGCGTGGATCCCCGACTACTTACCGAGGTAAGCGAGGATGTCGAGAAGCTGCTCGTCGGACAAACGATTCGCTGCGAAGAAGCCCATCTGGCCGTTGTTCGCCTTGAACTTCTTCTTCTTCGTCTTGCGGTCCGTCACGTAGCCGCGGACTTTCATGGCGATTTTGAGCTTGTTGCCGCGACCCGCCTTCAACTCACTTTGAAGGTGATCGTCGCTGGGCCCGTGACACGTCGAGCAAAACATCTCCACGTTTTTCTTGCCCTTCGCCGCGTCGCCGCCGTCCAAGGATGCCGGCAGTTTCGGCGCGTAGCCGATCTTGCGCGGCTTCACGTCCTTGCTCGGTGACTTGCTCAGCAGGAACGCGTTCAGGTCAGCAAGCTGCTCGTCGTTGAGTCCCGGCTTCTTGCGCTTTTGAAATGCGATCGTGCAGATGCGACCGGCATGCGCGGCCGACTTCACGCCGCCCTTCTTCTTGTTTTTCCACGCGCCGCGATGCGACGTGTTGTAGACAGGAAACGCCGAGTGAACGATCCCCGTCTTGAGTTCGTCCGCGGCCGACACGGTGGCGTGGCAGTGCGCACACGACGGGTAGTCAAGGTCTTCCCCGGTTCCGTGAAAGATCTTTTTGCCGCGCTCGATATCGCCGTCGGCGGCGAACACGGCCATTGCGAAGAGGCCTGCTGCGGCCAGGATCATCGTTAGCTTATTCATGAGTTCCTCATCCGTTCGATGCGCTGCTCCAGCAACTGGTTACAGCGAATCACCGATCCTAAGAGATCCGGTCCCGGGGCGGGTGCCCTATTTTGAACGACGAGCGTTGAGAATGGCCTGGACCAGGTCTTCGGGCACATCTTCGGGGACGTCATCGTCCGGCTCGCAGGCGGCGCACGTCAAATCGATGGTCTTCTTGTACGTCGCCAAGTACTCCCGGCAGTGCTTGCACACGGTGAGGTGCAGCTCGAACGACGCCCGCTGCGCCAACGAGAGATCGCGGGCGAGGTAGTCGTGAAGGAACTCAAACAGCTCGCGGCACGTCAACATCCTGTCACTCCTGCAAACCGGCGCGCCAAGAGTGTGCGCAGCGCTTGCCGCGCCCGGTGGAGGCGCGTTTTGACGACCGCGAGCCCGACGCCGAGAAAGTCCGCGGTCTCTTTGGTGTCGAGCTGCTCCACATCGCGGAGCAACACGACTTCGCGGTAGTCGTCGGGCAAACAATCGATCATCTCCCGCACGATCGCACGCGTTTCGCTGCGCTCGGCGGCCACGAGGCCCGGGTCGCTCCAACGCTTTTCGCCGACCGTCCGGTGGCCGTCTTCCAAAAACTGCGGAAGCAGTTCGTCAATCGATACCGCCGGCCTCGATCGCGACGAACGCAATTTCATGAGCGAGGCGTTAACCGTAATGCGGTGCAACCAAGTGCGCAGCTTCGACTCGCCGTGAAACGTGTCGATCTTGCGAAACGCTTGCACGAACGCATCTTGGACGGCGTCCTGTGCGTCCGCGTCTTGGCCCAGTACGCGACGGGCGGTCGCGAGCATGACGCCACCATGTTCACGCACGAGCGACTCGAACGCTTCGTCCGAACCGGCTCGAAGCTGTTCGACGAGGATCGCTTCGCTCGGCGCATTCACAACAATGAACTACCGTTGTTCAAACAGCGCTAAGAAGTCCTCGTTGCTCTGTGTCTTCTTCAAACGATCGAGCAACGTCTCCATACCTTCGACAGGCTTCATCTTGGTGAGCACTTTGCGCAGCGCCCACATGCGCTTGAGGCGGGACTCGGCGACGAGCTTTTCCTCTTTGCGCGTACCGCTCGCGGTCACATCGATCGCGGGCCAAACGCGGCGGTCCGCGAGGTCACGGTTGAGCACAAGCTCCATGTTGCCCGTGCCCTTGAACTCCTCGAAAATCACCTGGTCCATGCGGGACCCGGTATCGACGAGCGCGGTCGCGATGATGGTCAACGAGCCGCCGTCTTCGATGTTGCGCGCCGCACCGAAGTGCGCCTTGGGCTTCTCGAGCACCTTCGCGTCGAGTCCGCCGGACAGCGTCCGACCGGAACCGCGCGCCTCAATGTTGTAGGCACGCCCGAGCCGCGTCAGCGAGTCGAACAACACGACAACATCTTTGCCCATTTCGCACAGGCGCTTGGCCCGCGCGGTCACCAACTCCGTCATGGCGACGTGGTTGGCGGCCGGCATGTCGTTGGTGCTGGCGTACACCTCGCCCTTCACGGCTCGCTTCATGTCCGTTGCTTCCTCGGGCCGCTCGTCCACGAGGCAGACGAGCAGATGCACGTCCGGATGAAAGGTGTGAATGCCGTTCGCAATCTTTTGCAAGATCACGGTCTTACCGGTGCGCGGCGGCGCCACAATCAGCGCACGTTGCCCCTTCCCGATCGGCGTCACCAGATCGATGACGCGGAGAGTGATGTCTTGGTGCTCCCCGCCGACAAGGCAAAACGCCTCGTCCGGGTCCACGACCATCAACTCCTCCATCGGCTCGATGTCGCGGATCGCTTCGGGATCCATCCCTTCCACCTTGTCGATGGTGGCCAACATGGGGGCCGGGCCGCGCGTGTTTTTGCCGATGTGGCCATCGATGGCCACACCCGCACGCAGGCCCAACTTCGTGATCAGGGACTGATGCACGAAGGGATCGGTGGTCTGAATCTGGCAGTTTCGCTTCGGATTTCGAAGAAAACCGTGTCCCTCTCGCGCTATGGCGAGAATTCCTGTCACGGGTGCGACCGGCGTCGGATCGAATTTCGGTCCGCCTCCGCCTCCCCCGCCACCTCTACGGCGACGGCGTCGACGACGCCGGGATGCACTCTGTCCGCGGGACTGTTGTCCGCTCATGTGCTCTCCCACATACGGCAGTGGCGCTCACGCTCTACTCAGATGCGCGACGCCCCTAAAAAAAGTTCGGGGCCGTTCCCAAAATGGAATCCCAACCGTGCCACTCCGCGCGCATAACCCTAAACGGTGCGGGGGTCTTCGATTGGGTCTACTAAGAGCTTAGGTCCGGTTTCGCAGTCCGGCAAGGATAAATCCGGCCCTCACGGTCGCTTGACCGGCCCCACTCCCTCTCTAAACTGGGCCGATTCAAAGCTGTCCCCGGCGAAATCCCGGCGCCCATCACCACTTTGTGTGTGGGGCGGGATCAAAGGACATGAACCCGTCGGCGCAGCTCATGGAGAGGCATAGCCTTATGGCAACCAGTGAGACCATGGAGTTCTCCGTCGAGGCCGCCGGCCCCTGCCGCAAGCGGGTCAAGGTCAACATCCCGACCGAACTCGTGACGATGGAATTTGAGAAGTCCTACAAGCAATGGATCAAGACCGTTCCGATGCGCGGGTTTCGTCAAGGCAAAGCGCCGCGCAGTTTGGTCGAGAAACGCTTCGGGCCCGACATCGCATTAGAAGTCAAAAAGACATTGATCGATTCGGCGTTCGACGAAGCGCTTAAGGAAAACAACTTAGCGCCGATTGCGGATCCTGAGTTGGACCTCGAATCCGTCACGGTCGAGCCCAGGAAGCCGGTCGCGTTTGACTTCGTGGTCACGGTGAAGCCGGAGTTCGAACTTCCCGAGCTTAAGGAGCTCTCGGTCGAAGTGCCGGTCGTCGGGATCGACGAGGATGACGTGGACGACGCGTTGAAGCAGTTGCGCAAGCGCAAGGCCACGTTTCGCCCGCTCGACGCCAAGAACAAGATCGAAAACGACGATCTCGCCACGCTCAAAGTGCGCGGCAAGATCGGCGACACCGAACATTTCAGCAACGACAACATGCCCTACGAAGTCGGCTCGAACCGCCTCGTTGACTTGATCACGGAAGGCATGGACAAGGAGCTCTTGGGCGCCAAGGCCGGCAAGTCGTTTGGGACGACCGGTTTTGTCCCCGCGCACAACGCCAACCATCCGCTCGCGGGCATGGAGTTGGACTTGGACGTGGAGCTCATCGAGGCCAAGCGACCGGAGTTGCCCGAAGTCGATGAGGAGTTCGCAAAAGCGTTCGACTTCGACAGCAAAGACGAGTTGGTCGGCGCGATTCGCAAGGACTTGGAAAACCGGCTGGAGAGCGATCGCGAGAAATTCATCGAGAGCGCGGCGTTGGCCAAGCTCGTCGACGAAACCGAGATCGATCTGCCGGACGACCTGATCGAGCGCGAAGTCGAGGACATGGCGCGTCGCGCGGCGTACGAAATGCAGATGCAGGGCAAGTCCGAAGAGGAGATCGCCCAAAAAATTGTCGAGATCCGCAGCCGACGCGCCGAGGAATCGACCCGCGAGCTCAAGGCGTACTTCCTGCTCGACAAGATCGTCGAGAAAGAGCGCATCATCGTGACCGAGGGTGAGGTGCGGGACGCGGTGGCGCAGATTGCGGCGTACCAGGGCCAGACGGTCGATCAGATGTATGCGCTCCTGCGCGACTCGGGCCGTCTCGGCGGGCTGCGCAACCAACTCCGTGAAAAGAAAGCGCGCGCCAAGCTGCGCAAAAAGGTCCAGGTGACGGACGCTCCGGCCGATGCTTCAGGTAAGGCGAAGAAGGCCGATAAGAAGCCGGCTGACGCCGAAAAGCCGGCCAAGAAAACGGCTGCGAAAAAGAAAACCACAAAGAAGAAGAAGTCATGAGCCGCGAAACCGGAATCCTAATCCCGACCGTCATCGAACGCACCGGCCGCGGCGAGCGCGCGTACGACATCTATTCGCGCTTGCTCGAAGACCGCATTGTGTTTGTGGGCACGCCGATCACGGACACCGTGGCGAACGTGGTGATCGCGCAGCTTCTGTTTTTGCAAAAAGACAATAAGAACCAAGAGATCCAGCTCTACATCAACTCGCCGGGCGGGTATGTGAGCGACGGCTTGGCGATCTACGACACGATGCAGTACTTGACGTGCGACATCGCGACGTTTTGCATCGGACAGGCGATGTCGATGGGCGCCCTGCTCTTGGCCGCCGGCACGCCGGGCAAACGCTATGCATTGCCGCACGCGCGCATGATGATTCACCAGCCGTCGGGCGGAGTCGGAGGCACAGCCGCCGACATCGAAAGGCACGCCGAAGAGATCATCAAGTTGCGCGAGGAGATGAACCGCATCTTCGCCCAGCACACGGGTCAGGACTTGGACCGGATCGCCAAAGATTCGGACCGAGACTTCTTCCTCAACGCCAAAGAAGCGAAGGCCTACGGCTTAGTCGACGAAGTGATCGAGCCGGCCAAGTCCGAGAAGAAGAAAAAGAAGACCGACAAAAAGTAGGGGCGCCGCTTCCAGGTCGCCGCCACACGGCGGCTTGGGGCGCTCCTCGGAAACGTAGACGTTCGACGCGCACCGCGTCGACGTACCGATCGTCCGGCCCGCCGGTTCCTCGCGAGTTCAAACGAGTTACCGCGTTGGGCTGGCGACCGCGCTCACTCAAGGTCAAACGCCTCGCGGACGGCCCAGCGTTGCGCGGCGTCCTTTAGGCGGGCGGCGGCCTCGTCGACGGTCATCCAATCAAGTTCGTGGTCGGTCTCGCCGTCGCCTTGCGTCGTCACGATCTCCCCGACGAAGTACGTGGAACGCTTGCGAAAGTGCGTGCTCTCGGCCGCCGCATACGTCAGTTGATCCGCCATCCCGATACGTCGCAGGAGCCGGACTTCGACTCCGATCTCTTCGAGACACTCGCGAATGGCGGCATCCTCAGGCGACTCACCCGGGTCCAGCCCACCACCGGCGAGCCACACGCCGAGGGGCGTCACAACGACGCCGACTTCGCGAGTCGGTTCATCGCGGAGCAACACGACGTATCCACCGGGCCGAAGCACATACTGCGCGCCCGGGTCGCGTTCGCCAAACTCGCGGAGAGTAGACGTCGGTTCGACCGCTCGCCGATCTCGTTTTTTCGCCATCACCGTTCCGTTATCTCACTTCTGAACATGCGGACGAGCGAGACACGGAGCAACGTCGGCCCGCCCGCGCTAGGAGACCGTCTCATCGTCAATCCGCACGACGGTGCCGGTCGCCTCGCCGTAACCCCAGCCGTCAAGACACGGCGGCGTCCGTTCGAGATCGCGCATGAGTCCCGCGACTTGTTTGCGGTGTTCGATGGCGTGGTGGATGGCTTGGAGCATGACGACCCACGACTCTACGCGATAGCCGTCGGCGGTGACGATGGACTCGGTATGGAACCCCCTGCGCGCCAAGTCGAGCAAACGCTCACCGCTTGCATCCGCGGCGGCTTCGAGTTCGGCCCATGTCGCGTCCGCGCCGCAGCGATCGACCGTCTCGCGCGTGAGCAGGGAAACATATCCCTGCTGCCCCTCGATCATGTGGACGATGTTTTGCCGAATACTCCACTGGCCCGGCCGCACCACCGCGTCCAGTAGCGCGTCATCCAGCGGCGCGCACGCGCGAATCAGGACGCGGGTGGCCCAGTGGTTGTGCTCAAAAAGCTTCGCGAGACGCATGGCGCGAACATAGCATGCGCGGCGCGCCACGCGGCACCGCCCGGTGGGTCGTTCGCTTTGTCGAGTCGACATCGATTTCGGGTAGCAGAGCGGGGCGAAACGAAATAGGCTGCACGCGTCATGACGGCCGCGGACACCGAGCGCACACCCGGACACCCGAGTCGTCTGCGGCGAATCCTCCGGCGCGCGGGGCTCGTCTTCGGGTCCATCACGGTGACACTGCTGCTCGGCGAGGTCGCGGTGCGACTGTTCACCGAAACGGCGCCTGGACTCGAGATCCGTAACCCGGAGTTCGGCAGTCATCACATCCCCGGTTGGAAAGGCGAGGTTTACAACTGGGAGACCGAGCGCAAGATTCCGCTGCGCTTTGATCGCGAGGGGTTTCGCGGAGCCGACCGGCCATACCGCAAAGACCCCGGTGTCACACGCATCGCGATCTTAGGCGACTCCATGATCGCCGCACTCGAAGTGGAAGAGGAGCTCACACTGGTTCGTCAGCTTGAGAAATTACTGCGCAAAAGCCACCCGCAACGGCGGTTTGAAGTGTTCAACTTCGGCATCGGCGGTGCGTCGCCCGGCCAGTCGCTCGTGCTCTATCGCAAGCTCGCGGCGCGCTACGAACCCGACATCGTCGTCAACGCGTTTTTCGTGGGGAACGATCTTTCCGACAACTGTGCGCGGCTCACCGACACGCCCCGCATTTACTTTGATCTCGACGAAAGCGGCGCGCTGGTGCAACAGCCGTTCTCGGGAGCGCGGGCGCGGGCGAGCGCGTGGCTCAACCGCAACAGTCGTCTGTACGTTTGGAAAAAGCGCGTGCTCAGCAAGCTGCGTCGGCGCTTTTCCAAAGCCGCCGGCATTCCAAAACACACCGCGCAGATCTTCGCCACCAACCCGACCGGCGACGTGGCGCACGCGTGGGCCATCTCCGACGCGCTGGTCCGTGCGTGGGCGCGCGAGGCGGCCGACCGCGGCGCCGTCTTTGTCCAGATGGTGGTGCCGACCGCGCGCCAAGTGTTCGACGACGGCTTCGCGAAGTTGATCCAGGAGTTGGAAGGAAAACCGGGCGAGTACGACGCGAACCATCCGGACCAGCATCTCGGCGATCTGTGCCGCGCGGAAGGCATTCCGTTCTTGTCGCTGCGCCCGGCCTTTCGCAAGGCGGCGCCGAGCGCGTCGTATCAGGTCACAAAAGAACACCTTCACAACAAAGGCATCGCGCACCTAAACGAGCGCGGACATCGCGTCGGCGCGCAAGCGCTGCATCGCTACCTAACGCGGGAACCAAGCCCCGGCGGCGGCGCACCGCTCATCGACCGCAAGCCGTAGGCTGTGCTCGAGTAGTGCCCTGAGGCCATAGCGCCTCCGTGAAGCCCGCGACAAACGAACATGGGAGGGGCGAGCCCGAGCCCGGGTCACGCAAGAGGCCGTGAAGGGCTGCCCGCAAGGATAACGAACCCTTCCAAGGTCACACGGAGTGATTCAAGAACTGCGCGCGCCTCCACAAGGTGCGCATGTCGCGCTCGCCTCCGACGACGAATCGTATCGTTCCGCAGTTTGGTTGCGCGTGCTGTAGGGACAAAGCCACCTCCGCGACGCGGTCGGTTCAAGGCAACGTGGAGCCGCGTCAGTCTTCGCCGTCGCAGTAGTGATCGATGTTGATCGGGAAGCCGAGCTTCAGCGCCCGTTCTCGCAGCTTTCTTGGAACCGGTGGCGGTCGGGAACTGCGCCCGACGGAGAAGCAGAACAGGTCCGCGACGACCCCTTGCGCGAGTAGCTCAGCGAGCGCGGCTGATTTCGGCTCCAGTTGCGCGACGAGCCATTCGAGGTGCGTCGACAGGCGCCAGGAACGGACCCACTTTTCCGAGGACATCCTCCAGGACCCGGTCGGGTACGGTGCGTACACCACCACTTTGTTCCTCGATGTCCGCGTCATGTGGGGATCACCGCGCCGAACGGCAACATCCGGCGGCAACTCCAAGGCCCGGCTTACCTCGGACGGGTCGAGGGCGTCGCCAAAAATGCGCGCCGATGCATGCGCTTCAAGATACGTGCGGCTGTTTCGGCTCTTCCGGGGCACGCACCTCAGTCTAAAACGGCACGAGCGCACGGTGCAACGGCACCATGTCATTTAGGCGTCAGCTGGGACGCCCTGCATGGGCGAAGGCGACGGGGCGCGACCCGGGGAGAACGACTGGCGCCTCAACGAAACCGAACAACGCACCGTCGTCTGGTTCGTTTTGGTCCAGCGATGGAAGCAAGGGCGTCCCGTCTAGCCGGGATTTGCGGACTTGTTTTGCTTCGCTTTGCTGCGTTTTGGCTTTCGCTCCCGCTTGTCGACGCGGCGTAGGATGGCTCCTCCGTCTCCCGTCACGACGAGGCGGTCCTCTGCTTTTCTGGAGCGGATGTGGATCGCGATCGTTAGCTCGCTTTGCTTAAACACTTCGCGCCACGTCCGCCCGGCGTCCGTGGTCTCCATGATCTGGCCGTCGAAGTTGGTCGCCCAGCCCCGTTCGTCATCGGCAAACGCCACATCGTTGAGCTTGGCGTGCCCGCCGCCGAGCGGCTTCCACGTGCGCCCGTCATCACGAGACCGCAGGACCACGCCCCGCCCCGCGATTTCGATGGTGGCTCCCCGCCTGCGGATCGAACGCAGCCATACTTTCGTGCCCGACTCACGCTGGGTCCACGACGCGCCCCCGTCGTCGGTTTCCAAAATGAGTCCGTCCGTCCCCACCGCGAACCCGCGCGTTTCGTTCGCGAAGACCACATCGCGCAACGATGCGGTGCGCGTGGACAGCGGCAACGTGCCGCTCAGGTCATGCCACGTGCTTCCCCCATCGACGGATTTCCACAACAGGGGTCCTTGTCCTTTTCCGCCCACGACGTAACCGACGCTTGACGATGCAAAATCAACCGACGCCAACCAGTGCGGACCCGGCGTCCCGATCTCGTCCCAGGTGCGCCCGCGATTTTTCGTTCGCACCATCGCGCCCCCAAAACCCACGGCGATAGCTGTGTCGCGATCCAACACATCGACGGCGTACAGCCGCCCCTTGCACGCGTTTGGAACGGGTGTCCATGTCCGCCCGTCGTCTTTTGTCGTTGCGATGGCCGACGGCGCTTTTTCTTTCGTCCCGCCCACGGCAACACCATGCTTATCGTCGAAGAACGCAACCGAGAGCATCATGCAATCGATGCCCGCAGATCGCTTCGTCCATTGTTCGGACTCGTCCGCCAACGACCACACGTGACACGAGCCCGTAAACAGCGCCCCACCAAGCGCCTGGCCGTCCGCCGAAAATCGAAGCGCGCCCACGGCTCCCGGCGCCGTCCAGCGACGCGGCGATTGCGCGTCCGCCACGCTCCACAGCCGCACCGCACCGCCCGTCTCGGCCAACGCGAGGTGTGTGGCGTCGGAAGAGAACGCAACCGCGGTTACACCCATTTTCGATTCGATGGTCGCGAGTATTTTTCCCGACGCCACATCGAAGACGCGAATGCGCCGTGAGCCCGCCGCAAGTCGCTTGCCATCGCGCGAGAACCCGAGCGCACGCCCCCAACGCTTCTCCTCCACATCCAGCACTCGCTTCGCCTCACCGCTCGCGGCGTCCCACAGTTGCACGCGTCCCGCCGCATCCGAGGTCGCGAGCGTGGACGCGTCCGGCGAGAGCGCCACGGCTCCGAGGCGTAGGTTGGACTGGCGCCACAACTCGGCGCCGCTCGCGGCGTCCCACATACGCAACGTCTCGTCGCGTGCCGTTGACGCGATACGATTTCGTGCAAACGAAACGCTGTACACCCACCCGCGGTGCCCCGCCAAGTTAGCCACGACCGTTCCGCGCGCCACGTCGATCACGCGCAGCGGGCCGTGATCGTTCGTCGCGACAAAACGCTTGCCGTCTTCGCGAAACGCGAGGCTCCGCACGGGACCCGAGACGCGTAGCTCATGCCGCACATCGCCGGTGGGAGCGTCCACGATCCACAGGCGTGAGGTCCCGCGCTCGGCGTGCATGCGCCCGCGCACCAGCGTCGTAAGCGTCGGCGACAGCGCGACGGCGTGCGTGACCCAGCCCTCGCCCTCTTCGGCGCTGACGCCGCACGCAAGAGTCGCGACGACGGCCAGCCATCTCATGAATCTGTTTGTACCGTGCCTTTGACCGCGCGCACACACCGAACCGACGATTTTCGGTCCGGCCACTCTGCAATCTCGCCGAGCGCGGGGCCCTCGTCTTGCGCGTGAAGTGTCCGTAGCGAAAAACCCGCTTCGCTCACGGGCACGATGGCACCGCGTCGTTTTACGACCAAGATCGTTTTGCCGCCCAGGAGCGCGACCTGGAAGTAAAACTCAGGGGCGCCCTCCCACGCGATCGACAGGACCGCCCTTACGTTGTGGCGAGGTAAGCCATCCACAACCGCGCGCAGATCGCGGAGCGTGGGACGCGGCGTTGTACGCTTCTCGCTCGCTTCCATCCTGACCGTATACGGGGGCGCTTGCGTGCGTGCGTGTTCGAGGGCGGTGTTAATGAGCGCGCATCCGTGTACCCGAAGAGCCGTCCGGCTCGACGGCGGATCGCGCTTCCAGTACGGCGCCACGATGGCGTCCAAATCAAAAAACCGACAGCGTTCAAACACGGCCAGCGTGTCGCCGCGGATCGAAAGCGCGTATCCGCCATGACGCCGTCGGTACCCGCCCACGAATTCGCAATCGCGAAACACCAAGAGCGCGCTTCCCATCACACCCACAGGTGCGCTGTACCCCGCGCGCGTTCCCCAGTGTCGAAAGCGTACGTTTTCAAACAGCGCGACCGCTTCGCCGCGCACATCGAGCAAGTTCCCGTCAAATCGTTCGCGCCCCGGCACCGCTCCCTCAAACGTGAGGTTGGAAAACACCACGCCGCGCGCGTGTCCGATCACTTGCACGATCGCACGCTTGGTCGCCACGAGCGTCGTCTTCTCGACGCCCGCCCCCTCGATCGTCAAGCTGCCCTGCGTCATCGCGCGGCTCGCCCACGACTCGATGCGATGCACGCCCGGACCGATCACGATTCGTTCGCGGCCACGTTCGACCATGCGCGCCAGCTCCGCCGGACGCTTCAGGAGCGGTCGCGCGTCCCGCTTGCCGGAAAAGTGGTCACGCAGCAGTTGCAGTCCACCGCCGCGGCGCGGCGGCGGTGTTGGTTCTGCGGGATCGATTCGGGGCGGCGGCGCGACGACTTTCGTCACCGGCGTCACATCGGGCGCGTCCTTGGGCAACACGACCAGCGTTGTGGTCGCCGCCACCGCTACGGCGCCGACGACGCCGGCGGTCTTGGCGCCAAACGGCAACGTCGCGGTCTTGATTCCGAGGGCCGGAAGCACCGCCGCTTTCGCGGCCGCGGCCGTCACCGCCGGGACGCCCAGCGCCGCGATCAACGCCGGCGCCTTGCCGCCCAACGCGCCGCGCAGCAGATGCAGCGCCTTGTGCACCCGAAGACGACACGCGTTCTCGGTGACGCCCATCACATAGGCCATCTCGCGATAGTCGAGATCGTGGAGAAACCGCAACAACACGACATGGCGCTGGTCGTCGTTGAGCAACGCGAGCGCGTGCTCAACCTCGTCACGGACTTCGGGCGCCAAGGCCGTATCCGGCGATTCGGTTCGGACGCGGACCGCACGCTCGCGCCGCCGGCGACGCGAGCTCGACCGCACGTTCATCTTCACGCGCAACACCACGCGCCGACAAATCCACGCGCGCACTCCCACGGTGAGCGGATCGTCGCTTCGCTCGTTCGACAGCGCGACCAACGCATCCTGCACGGCGTCTTCGGCGTCCGCGTGGTTGGCCCCCATCCGTTTCGCCAAAGCCAGTGCGTGGCTGACTTCGGGGTTGACCAATTCCGCAAACGCTCTGTCTTTTCGGACCTTGCGCCAGGAACGCCACAGCTCTCTCGTGGTCATCGCGCCTCTACCGTAACAATCTCGATCGCGGTCGGCTTCGCCAGCACGTAAATCGCCTTGGTGGCCCGGCCCACGGTGGCCGGGCCGCTAAACGTGCGCTGTTCCATCTGGATCTCGAGCCGGTGGGTTCCTTTCGCCAGCTGCGCGTGCCCGAGATGATGCACGGTCGTTCGCCACGCCACCGAACTCGACAGGTCCTGCGCCGGGGCGCGCGCCGGATCCGACCCCGACCCCGACCCTGACCCCGAATCCGGACTCGGGGATGGGGACGAGGCCTGCGTTCGGCCATGGAGCGACACGCGCACGTCGCGTACGCCGTACGGCGACACGACCCAGATTTCGATTCCCTCTCTCTTGGTTCTTCGCGGCGCGGGTTCTTGCAACCAGGCCGCAATCGCGGCGGGCTTGCTCGTTTGGACAATCTGTTGCGCCAGCGCGTGGAGCTCTTGCAACTTCACACCCATCGTCCGGTGGCGGGCGATCTGGTCCGCCAACGGAAAGGGAGATTTCGGCGCACGCCCCCGCATCGACCGCCGCTGCTTCCACCGCCCCGCCAGGAGCGGTTTAAGTTTCAGCAATCGCTCGTACGCGACTTCACGCCCCCGCGGACTCATGCGCGGCGGCACGCGAGCGAGCGCGCGGCGTTGGGGCAACGTAAGCATCTCACGCAAACGCGTGCGAAACGAACCCTCGCGCGCCTGCGTGTCGTCATCGATCGCACGCAGGAGCGTCCGCGCCCGCCCATCCTCGGCGCGATCGAGTTGCCCGCCGTTGATCTGCGCAATAAACACGCGCCGCTGCGCTCGATCCAGATCGCGCAACTCCTCTTCCTCCGCAAACAGCGCCAGCAACGCGCCGGCTTGCGCGACCGTGACGCCGGGCAGCGTCAGCGCGGTCTCCTGGTTCGGCACCACCTCACCCCGCGCCGGCGGCACGAGCGTCCAGTACCGCTCGTTGAGCTCCTGCTTGCGCCGATGCGCCACGCGCCAGAGTTCGGGATGGCGGAGCACGCGCTCGATCGCCTGTTGCTCCTCGTCGATGCGCGCCAACGCCTCCTCGTGCGCCGTCGCAAGCGGCGCGCACAGCACCAAACACAGCGCCGCGACGCTCACGCGAGCAACTCCAGCGGCTTGTGGGCGCCGAGCAACGGCTTCGGATCGATCTGCAACACGCCCTTGAGCATCGTCGCGTAGATCCGGCGAAAGTCGGTGGTGTACCGCAAGTTCCCGTCGTCGAGGTTGTCGAGACTCGGCGCGCGGCCGTGAAAACCGGGCTGCACGTTGCCGAGTACGAACGCCGGATACGCAGCGCCGTGATCGGTGCCGCCCGAAAGATTCTCGCCCGCGCGGCGTCCAAACTCGCTAAACACAAGAGTGGTAACGCGCGCGCCGAGGTCGGTGCTGTCGAGCGCTTCCTGAAAACTGTGAAGGTTTTGCCCCAGCTGCCACATCAAGTCGGCGTGCGCGCCGCCTTGCTTCGCGTGGGTGTCAAACCCGTTGAGCGACAGGTGAATCACTTCCACGTCGATGTCCGAGCGCAGCAACGCCAACGCTTTGCTCAGGCCGTCGCCGAGCGACCCGCCAAACATCCCGCGCGCCGGCTTGAGTGACGCCATGCGCCGGGCGGCACTCAACGCTTCGCTGGCGCGACCGGCCACCTCGTCGTTGTCGTAATCGCGATACAAACCCGCGGCCGTGCGGGCCGCCGCCGGCAGTTTCAAGTCCTTGAAATCGCGCATCGTGACGACGCCGCCGGGCGCACCCGAGAACGCCAACGGCTCCTCATCTTCAAACGCGACGGCCCGCACGGGGGCGTCGCTCTTCTTTTGCGCAAACGCGCGTCCGAGCCAACCGCGCGCGTGCGCCGTCGCGCCGCCCATGTCGCCGGTGTAGTAAATCTCGGTCGAGCGAAAGTGGCTGTAGCTCGGCTTGGGATAGCCCACGCCGTGCACGATGGCGACGCGGTCTTTTTTGTAAAGCTTCGCCAGGCCGTCCAAGCGCGGATGCAGTCCAAACTCACGCCCGATCTTGAGCGGCCGGTCGATTGCCAGGCCGGGGCGCAGCCGTTTGTATTCCGCGTCGGTGTACGGCACGACGGTGTTGAGGCCGTCGTTGCCGCCGCGCAGGTGCAGCATCACCAACGTACGCGCGCCGTCGGCTTTTTTGGCGCCGCGCGCCCACGACAGGCGCGGAACAAACAAGAGCGAACCAAAGGCGATGCCCTGGCTCAAGAAGTCGCGTCGATTCAGATTCATAGGGCTCCTCATACACGTTGAAATTCGGGGGAAGCGAGAACGATGGCGACGCGGTCGGCTTCGGCTTGCGCCGACGTCAAGGCGTGCTCCACGCGCGCGGGAAGCTCACCGTCGAACGCCGTGCGATGAATCCACGCCGCCGCGCGGGAGTACGTCTGGCCGATGACGGTCGCGACTTTTAATCGCTCGAGAATGGCGGTGGTCCCGAGCCAGCCCGCGCCACTGGTCCATCCTTTGACGGACGGCGGAAGAAACAATGTTTGTCCCATTCGTTGCAGCGCCGCGTGGCTCCACTCCGGCAGGTCCTTTTTTCCGCACGCGCGCAACGCCGACACTAAGAAATCGACGGGGCCGCGCACCAGCGTCCGCGGCTCCCAAAAACAGTCGAGCTCAAACATCGCCTTGCACACAGACCGCACATCGCCCCGGGTGCGACGCGAGACGCCGGCGAGCTTGCGAACGGCTTTGGGCGGCGGCTGCGGCGTCGCAAAGAAACGAAGCAGACGCTCGACCCAATACTCGTGGCAGCGCGGCAGCGCGGTCACGATCTTGACGATGTCGTCTCCATCGAACTTACCGACCTTGCCGTGAAAACGCTTGGTCCCGGCGTCGTGTTGATGTGGGGCGAACCGAAACTGACCGGCACGCGCGCCCCATCCGCTAAAAGCCCGCGCGGCTTCCCGGACGTCGCGCTCGGTGAAGTTTCCGACCCCGAGTGTGAACAGTTCTTGCAACTCGCGGGCGTAGTTTTCGTTGGGGTGTTCGCGTCGGTTGGCGTTGCCGTCGAGCCAACGAATCATTGCGGGGTCGCGGCTTATCGCGGCCACCAGCTCGCGAAACTTGCCGCTGCCCCGCGAGCGCAACAGCGTCATCTGCGCCCACATGAGTCGGGCGTCGCGGACCTTGGCATCGCTGGTGGCAAAGTGGCCATGCCAAAACAGGGTCAGCTTCTCCGCCAACGGGGCGTGGCCCGACAGCATGCGCGTGAGCCACTCGGTCTGAATGGCACCGGGCACATAGACCGAAAACGTACGCGACGTCTCGGGGGGCAGATCCAGTTGCTCCAGCAGACGACGCTTGACACCCTTCAGGTCCAGCCGGAAGTACGCGTCCAAGTCCGCCGGCGAAACGCCGAACCCAGCCCGGCGAAGTAGGTGCCCGATCTGACGCGATTGAGTGGCCATCTAGAGGAGAGTTGCCACGCTCGCCCTTCTTATTTCCGACGGCCCCTGTTTTCTGAGCGAGGGGCGCCCCGCGGGCCACGACGAGCGCTTCTTCTCAAGGGCGGCGGCACATTCGTCGAACGATCGTTCCCGGGTTCGGCCGCATGATGACGCCCCGACGGCCAAATCGCGGCTACCCTCTTGACGCCATCCGCCTCCGGGCTCGGAATAGACCGGTTGTTTTTCTTGAGCCCGTCTTGGTTTGGCCGGGCTCCTACCTATAGATGGAACGTCCCGAGAAACTTCTCGCGCACTCGGCGTTTGTGCACCGCTTAGCTGTCGCGCTGCTTCGCGGCGATGCGGACGCAGCGGCCGACGTGGTGCAGGAGACCTATGTGATCGCGCTGCGCGAAGGCCGTCGCCCGCCGCGTCATCCGCGCGCGTGGTTGTCGACGATCGTGCGCAACCTCGTTCACCGCCGCTATCGGTCGGACTCTCGCCGGAAACGGCGCGAGCAAGTGGCGGCGCAAGCCGAGGCGACGTCGAGCACCGTCGACACGGCCGCGCGCATCGAAACGCAACGCCGCGTCGTCGCGGCTGTCGAAGCCTTGCCCGAGCCGTACTGCACGACGATCGTGCTTCGTTACTTTGACGGGCTGAGCCCGCGCGAAATCGCGAGCCGCCAATCGGTTCCCTGGGAAACCGTGCGCACGCGTTTGCAACGCGGCCTCGACCAGCTCCGGGGAACACTCGACCTCGAATGGGCCGGCGGTCGACGCGCATGGTCGATCGCGTTGCTGCCCCTGGCCCAGGCCAGCCTAAGTGCCGGCGCCAAAGCCACGATCACGGGAGGAATACTCATGACCACCAAAACCAAACTCGCCCTCGTCGCCCTGCCGCTGCTGGGAGGCGTCGTGGGCGTGATCGGCCACAGCGCCTACTTGGATGCCCGCAACGCCCCGCCGCCGCGCGCCACCTCGCGGGGCGTGCTGGCCCAAACGGCGAAGCTCGAATCCGAACGCGATCGACTGCGGCGCGAGGTGGAAACGCTCCGGGGTGAACTCGCGACCGAGCGCGCCAAAAGCGAAGCGGCGCCGCCCACAGAACCGGACGCGCCGGAGTCCGGCAACCTCGATCTCGACGCGATCGACTGGAGGCGCTACCTGCCCGTGCTCCACGCTCTTGCGAAACGGGACCCGAGAGACGGCAAACGTCTCGACGCGGCGGTGGCGCAGACGCGCGACGAGCTAATCGAAAAGTTGGCAACGCTGCCGAATCTGCCGGACCAGTTCATGGTGCAAGACCTCTGGCGTCTCCCCGAAGTCGGCAGTCGGATCGCCGCCGCGCTCGCGGCCGACGCCAATCCCGCGCTGGGCGCCGCCACGAAACAACAGATCCGAACCGAAATCGAAGCGCTGCTCCGCCAGGCCGAGAGCGCGCTCCCCCAAGACGCGCTCGACTTAGAACGATTCGCATCCGTGGCGAAAGCGTTGACGCAAACCGAGGAGATCTTTACGCGGCGGACCAATCCGGCCACGGCACGGCGCGCGCTCGACGTACTCGCGCCACTGTGGAAGCGCGACTACTGGCAGGCGGTGCATCTCGGTGTTGTCGATGCGGCCGGGCTGCAAGAAACTATGGACGGCATGATGTCCGAGATCGACGCGGACACGCGGCGGCGCGTACGCGAGATCGCCGCGAAGATGCACAAGGAGTTTCGCGCCGTGCGCACAGACTTGGCGCGCAAACACGATGAGGACACCGTACGCGCTGTGCTATGGGAGCCCGGCAAGGGCGGGACGCACGAGGCGGTCTTAGAACGCCGCCGCGCGCGCGAAGACTACGCGACGGCCGAGCGCAGCATCCGCGCGACCGTGGCGGCCCATCAGGCCCGTTTCGAACGCGAATACTACGAGGCGCTGCCGCAGTCCGCGCAGAAACGACAACACCAAATCGCGGCAACGCTGTTCTTGTTTGACGTCAAATGAGCGTGACGAGACGACGTGACACGCCGCCGCGCCGGTCGATACCTTGGGCGCGCGGTCTATGGGGAGTCGAACCAAACCACCGGCAACTCGAACAGGTCTTCGGGGATTTGCTTTGTTTCCAGCGCGGCTGCGCACCAACGCTCGACGAACAGATGAGCCCAATCGCGCGGACGCCGTAGCTCTCCGTCTTTACGCAAGCATGGCTCCCCTCGTCGGTTCCGCGGCGGGTCGTCGCCGAGCAACTCCAACTCCCAGGGATGCGGATCGAAGACGCAGGGTTCGTCCTCTTCCACAAACCGATCGACCATGTCTTGCCCACGCTCGTGGAGAGCCCATGATTGAGAGTTCGTCGTGTCGATGATGGCATATGACAACGCGCGCGCCCCACCTAGAACGCCAAGCAACGCTTGGACCTTTACGTTGTCATCGAGGAAGTCAAAGACGTCATGCCCCGCGAGAACCGAATGGCCCTGAACGGCCGCGACGCCGATTCCGAATTCGCTGCCGATATCGCCGATCGACAAACTCATCGACGAACGCTGGTATCCGACCGCGCCCAGCGCGCGGATGCAATCTTCAGGATCGCGTGCGACGCCCTCAGCGATCAAAAACGCCTCGTGATAGCCCATCGACTCATTGTAGAGCGCCGCACTTGGTGTTCGGCACCGGTCTTTCAGTACCGATTCTTTCGGTACCGGGTCTCTCGAACGTCAACGACCCGCGCGGAATCGCGACATCGTCCGAGTCGCGATTGAGAAAACTGTGCCCACTGACGCTCAATGGAAAAATACGCCCTGCCTCAACAACGACGGAGTGACGTGGTTCTCGATCGGATGGCGTTATTCTTGCGCGTCGAATCGGCTACTTTAGATACGGTGACGACATACATCCATGGGCGCGTGGTCGATGCGAGCGGGGCGCCGGTGGTTGGTGCTCGTGTTGAATTGGGTTCGTTCCAACGGTTCACGGCCGATGGACGCGGGGAGTACTCCACCGTCACCGAAGTCCGTCTGCTCCGCGACCATCTTCGCCTTGACCGGGTTGTCGTGAATGTATGTTGTGACGTTGCGGCGGTATTCGAGACCGTGGATTCGTTCCGACAAAAATCGCCCGCGATAGAGCGGCCCGTCGCTCCGGCGCGTCCGGTTAAACCAACGCGAGTATCCGAGTTGGATGGCCCGCATCGCCAAGGAGAGTTGCCCTTTGACGCTGCGCACGAGCAGATGAAAGTGCGTGTGCATCAGCGAGTAGGCGTGGACCTCGATGCGGCCGCGCCGCACCTCGCGCGCGAGCAGCGCCAAAAACATCCGAAAGTCCTCGTCGTACTCAAACA